>NZ_WHNZ01000072.1 GCF_013141725.1 Paenibacillus planticolens
TCATGATCGTAGCCAAGCTTGCCGGAATGGACAAGGAGAAGGCCGCCAAACGAGCAAAAGAGTTACTCGATAAGATGGGATTGCTTCATCGTCGAACGGCATATCCTGAGAAGCTTTCAGGGGGGGAACGTCAGCGGGTTGCTATCGCAAGAGCTTTAATGAATGACCCGGCTGTCCTGTTCGCAGATGAACCGACAGCAAGCTTAGATGCATCTCGGGGCCACGATGTAGTAAGCATGATCGCGAAGCAAGTAAAGGATCAGCGAAAAAGCGCGGTTATGGTAACGCATGATGACCGAGTGCTGGCACTTTGTGATCGAGTGCTTTTCCTAGAGAATGGGAAACTTATCCACAAATAAGGCAAGCCTCCAAATTCACCTTAAACGTGGTTTGGAGGCTCTATACATATCTATCAGTTCTCCCTTAGCTTAATCAACTAACGTACTATTTTTTTCATTTTACCGCAAGTTTTGATGCTGCTTCTTTAGCCTCTGTATATGCTTTCTGCAAGACTTCATCTTTATCTACAGTAATTATTATTCGGCTGCCATGGCATCAGCTTTTGTTACATGAACAGTACCGTGTGGATGTTCCGGCGGTGCATATATCGAGTAAAGTTTCAGAGGGATATTACCTGTATTCGTTACATTGTGCCATGTTCCAGCGGGTACTATAATGGCTGAGTCATCAGAGACTTTTCTTACAAAGTTTAGATTATCTTTTCTTTTGCCCATTTGAACGATCCCTTGACCTTGTTCTATACGTAAGAATTGATCAACGTTAGGGTGAATTTCCAAGCCGATATCTTCGCCAACATTAATACTCATTAAGGTAACTTGCAAATGATTTCCTGTCCATAAAGCGGTACGAAACGTACAGTTTTGCTTCGCAGCCTGATTGATATTAGCAGCAAAAGGTTCAGGTCCATAATCTTTTAACTCTATACCCAATCGAATATCAGGCCTTATATCATTAGGAATAGCTCCGTAAACAGACTGCCTTCCATAGTTATACATGGGTACATTTACATGATAAGGAAAAGGATGTGGGCAATGATATGGATTCATGTAAGGATTATTGTACATTTTTTCATTCCCTCCACACAATTATTAAATCATCTTATGAATTATGCTTAGGGAATGTACCTAGATTCAGTATTATATAAAAATCATCATTTCCGAAATATCTTGAAATTTGTAAACAAATGCAACTCTTTTGTCGATATCCGTTCTATCAATCCGGCACAACCCGATAAACATTTTTCTTCCCTATATTTTGCATAATGCGGGTTGGCACACGTGACATTTTCAATACATCCGTTACCCCTTTTGCATTTTTCGTTATGGTCAACATCAAGATTGTTCCTCGCAGTCTAGCGGTATGCTGGGGAAGTTCGGTAGAAATGAAATTTCCTAGAGAAGACGCCGCTACCCGATTTCTAATTTTTCCGTCGATGTCCTTCGCCTTAAACATTTTTATCGGATGCAGTACATGAGGATGCGCTCCCAGCACTACATTCACCCCATTATTAAACAACAGCTGCATGAGCCGGATTTGGTTGCGGTCGGGATAAGTTCGAAATTCTTTCCCGAAATGTAGGCAAGCGATGATAAAATCTGTTTTACTCTTCAAGCTGCGCACGTCCGCTATTATTTTACTCTGGTTTAGCCGGTTGACTGACCACGGCTCCGGCACTGGGATCCCGTTCGTTCCTTTCGTATAAGCCAAAATTCCGATTTTTATTCCCTTTACGTTAGCAATCAGTTTCCGGCGGGCTTCCCGGGCGGAGCGAAACGTGCCCGTATGTCGCAGACCGTGTCGATCGAGGACTTTTAATGTCCGCCTCAAACCGGATCGTTTACCGTCCATACAATGGTTATTGGCTGTGCCTAATACATCGAAACCCAAGTTCCGGAGCGCAGCAGCGAATTCGTCCGGGGAGTTGAACAACAGTTTTCTGGGCTCCTCGCGAAAAGTATTACCGGAGAATGTCGTCTCCAGATTGCCTATCGTTAAATCGGATTTTCGCAGATATGGTTTCACTTTGGCAAAAATAGAGGCGAATCCGCCTTCCCGTGCGGCCGAAGCGATCATCTTCTTTTTCATCAACAAATCCCCGACTGCAGCGATTGTGATTTTCGTCAATCCACACACCCCCTTCATGATTACACCTTATGCGATAGAAAATCGAAATGCTTGTAAGTTAGGCACTCATATGCGAACTGCGGCGGAACCTGTGGGAGCCTCATCGATTTACAAATTAAGGATATTGTCTAAACTCTTTCCTGAAGGTCCAGATCCTGCTGTTAACGCAAAAAAGCCCTCTAAAAGGGCATAAAAATAGTTGTTAAATTATAAAGGCTTCGACATATATACACGGTTGAAGCCATTTTCTATCCGGCGATCTACTTCAATAAACCCGAACTTAAGGTAATACTTAATGTTCTCAGTCATTAACTCGTTCGTATATAAACAAACTTCTTTAAATTTCACCTTCCTAGCAGACTCAATACCGAATTCAATTAATTCATGTCCAATTCCTTGCCCTTGGAAACTAGGATGGACAGCCACATTTTCTATTAACAAGTAATTTGTCTTCGGTATTAGCACAATAAGGCCTTTTACTTCCTCCCTGTCTACGGCTACATGGACAAGACCTTTCGAAATAGGTTCAGAATAATCAGTTACCATAGGGGCAGGTTTTTTTCCCATTCTCTCAATGTACATGCTATAAGCCGCATCCACACACTCTGAAATAGCTTGCTGATGGGTACTTTTAGCGACTTGAATATTCACAAATCATCTACCTCCATGATAAAATATAGGTTTCTCACGGGCAAAGGATGTCCGACGCTTCATTGACCTCGACATTAAAGGCTTATCCAAAGAATTAAGGTACAAGTTTATTGGACTGTATCTTTTCTGTCAAGTCTCACTATCACCTCCACGTCCCCTGCCTAAGTGTATAAACAACAAACCGGCACCCTCATCAGAGTCCCGGTCCTTGCCCCATCTTATCCAACCTCACTCAACCGCCCATCCCAAAAATGCACGACCCGCTGCGGGTGGATGCCGCTGCTGCCGCCGCGCAGCATTGGAAGTTGGAGAGCTTCCATTTATTTCCTCTGCACACATGGCAGTCAATTCATTCTCGCCTTGTATTTCCTATCCTGTAATACCCTACTGCACAGTCACATCATCGAATTTCGCATTCGCACGATGTGCATTCAGCCCTATTTTACCTGAGCTGAAGCTAGTATCTGTTGCGGACAATTCCAAATTACCGTTCACCCAGAACTCGAGGTTCCCGCCATTCAGGACAGCCTTCATGTTGTACCACGTCCCAGTCGAGAACGCATAGTTTTTGGTGGCTAACGTTGTGAACACGCCGGCGACCTTTTTCTGGATTTTCAGTTCACCTGTCAACTTGTAATATTGAAAGTTATAGCTGTTATTCGCATCTTGATAGCGTGCGTCAATCCCTACACCGGCATAGCCTCCGGCATCAAATGCATCTACTTTCACCTTGGTATTCAACGTGTAATTCGTCCAAGCTGCATTGCCATTCAGCGCATGGGTATCTGATGCCGCCGAGCTGCTTTGTTGATACACTTTGGACCCATCAGTAACCACAGCCCATGTTCCACCTGTCGTCGTCCAGCCACTTGCCGTGCCGGATTCAAAAATATCACTGAAAGCCGGCGTAGGAGGCGGTGTTGTAGTTGTATTGACCAGTTTAATCACATCAAAATACAATTGGTAACCGGTGCTTGCCGCATTTTTACCCGTGACTGTGTACTTGAAAGTATGATTGCCTGCCGTTGTAAAGGTAACCGTTCCCATGTCTGTTTTCTTGTAGCCTAAGCCATTCTGAGGATGAGCGGGTGACGCTTCGAACAAAGATACGTTGCTTCCCTGATTCACTCCATCAATGGCGAGTTGGAAATCACCAGCACCCGGTCCCGTTGCATTATAGCTATATAATTTATAAGTCCCGGCCGTTGGCACGTTCACCGTTAATTGCACATAATCGCCAACTGCTGTTGAGGTCATCCGCATACCAAACCCATAGTTAATGGAATACGGTACGGTATAATCCGAATAGAAGCCAATGCCTGCCGTGTGCGTCTGATAGGGCCATTGATACGAAATGATATATGTCAGAGGCTTCGGTGCCGGTGTTCCCGTGAAATTCCAATCCCAGCCATAATTGTTGTCCGGTACGGATTCCGCAGGATAGGTAGGTTCGATCACAGTCCGGTTCGTGACCGTATTAGTGACGGTTAACGGCGCTGAACGCCTCCTAGTCAATTCGAGATAAATCGCATTACTACCGATAATATAGGGACTGAAGGTGTCCATATCAAGCGCCGACGCATAGTAGAACCAAGTCAAATCCGGATTCGTATACAAAGGTGTCCAGTCTTGCAACGTCAAACTTGTCGCCGAAGCAATCGTGTTGTTATACACCATCAGATATTTCCCAATGACAGAGCTGTAGAACACATATCCATTCGTACCATCAGCCAAATCTGAAGCATTTCCTCCTCTGCCTGGCTCATTCCAAGTTCCTAGGTAAAAGTTCTTCCATGCATTCGGGTCACCGAGCTGACTAATGGGAGCGCGTGCTACGCGTTCACTCTTAAACATCCCATCCGCAAAAGCTTGCGATCGCAGATCCGCCCACGCATGTGCATAGAAAATGTAGGCATAGCCCCCAGCTTCATCAACATAGAAATTATGGTCGCCTGCACCAAAATCATAGTAGTTTCCTGTGTAATCCACATACCCATGAATATCAGAGTTATCGCTGGTAATGATGTCACCAACTTTTGTTACCGTTGCTAGACCATCGGTCGATTTGTACATCTTGATCTTCCGATAATGATGCGCAGCAACACTGCCCAAGAAATAATCATATTCTACATGCGCCGTCACATAGAAGGTACTGGTAGCGTTATCATAGTAGAGGCCAACTACCCAATCCGCTGCATCCATCCCAGTTACTGTGTTTTCTGTCGCTGTCTCCAAACCTGCATAGGTCGTAGCTTTTCTCATTTTAAAAGCATTTCCTCGGCCCCACACCGAGTATAAATAGCCATTTGCCTTGGCAAATCCCGGTCTTGCGTCACCGCCGCCCCAGGTCATATTCGTGATGGCGCCCATGGTCGTCTTGTATGGCGTATTTGCTGTCGCTGCATGTGCCGTACCTGCCTCAAACGTAAACGTAGAAACAAGGAAAACAAATAAGATCATACTGGACCATAAACGGATTGCCTTAATCCTCACATTACATTCCTCCTGATTTTTCAAGACGATAAGATTCGAGCGGGGTCATCTATTTTCTTATCCTTTTACAGCCCCTAGCGACAACCCTTTTACGAAATAGCGCTGCAAAAAGGGGTACAACACAACGATCGGCGCAGAGGCCAATACGACGGTTGCCATTTGCGTTGAAACGGGCATCGGTAAAGCTTCGCCTGCACTTAATTGGGAGTAGATATCGCTCTGCCCTATAAGAACGACCTGTCGCAATAGAATTTGCAACGGCCACAACGACGATTTGTTCAAATAAAGAATCGCTGAGAAATATTGATTCCAGTTGCTAACCGCGTAGAATAACGTAAACGTCGCAAGTGATGGAATCGAAAGCGGTAGTACAATTTTGAAAAAGATACCGAGATCATTACAACCGTCAATGGTGGCTGACTCGATGATACTTTCATGTATCGATTCGAAAAATTCTCGCATCACCAATAAGTTAAAAGCGGAAACAGCTGTTGGAATGACAAGCGCCCATAATGTGTTCATTAATCCTGTTGCTTTAACGATCAGATAGGTCGGGATCATCCCACCGCTGAACAGCATCGAGAATAACACCATGAACAGGAGCATTCTCCTTCCGCTAAAGCGCTTTCTCGAACAGACATAGGCTAACAAGGATGTGACTGCTAAATTCACAATCGTACCTACCACCGTAATCCAAACTGTATTTCGGAGGGACGAGAAGAACACGCCCGTGTTGAAGATGTAATGGTAGGCCTTCCAATCCAGCTGCTTCGGCCACAGAATGAAATTGCCGGATACAATCTCATTCAATGAAGCAAATGACATTGCGACAACATTTACAATCGGCATCAAACATAGGAGTGTTAATAGCGTCAAGATCACAATAACAGTCGTATCCATCAGCCTATTGGAGAGGTTTGACGTTCTCATTTTCTTGCTTTCCAAGCATCATTCATTTCGGTTAAAGCATCCTTACCGCCTCTTGCTTTCCAATCTTCAAACATTTGGTCTAAGTAATCCACTGGTTTCTCACCAACAATGATTTTCACTACGCCATCCACGGTGTTCTTGTAGAGTTCTGCACCTTTTTCCGCATACGTTTTGGAGAAAAGTCCTACATCCTGTGAGGAATAGGCTTTACCTTGCATCGCTTTTGAGAACGAATCTTGCTTTAGTTTCGTTGTTTCTGGTGTATCTGCTGAGCTGAGAATCCACTCGCCTTCATTGGCATGATTCGTAAGTTGATATTTATTCGGGCCTTCCGTTTTACCAAGATCAGTTACGACCTTCTGGCCATTTTCCGTTTTGAAATGAACGCCATCGACGCCCCATTTGAAGAAATTAGCCCCATCATCACCAATTTGATCATCCAAAATTTTCAGCATTTTCTCCAGCTTGCCTGTATCCTTCAGCAGATCTTTATTCAGTGCGAATACACCGAAGAAACCTGCACTTTTCACATAACCGCCCTCAGAACCATCCGGTGCTTTCAGTGGTGGAATGGCGATCAGTTGGAATTTAGGATCCGCTGCTCTCGCTTTCGCTAAACGCTCTGGCGTGAAGCCTGTATACCCCCAGTTAGCAACGACACCCGCTTTACCCAGCAAGAAGTCATCTTCCACCTGTTGATCCTTTTTAATAGCAAAATCCTTCGCGATCAGACCATCCTTATACAACTTGGCTAAATAGCCAATTGCCTGCTTATTATTAGGCGCAAATTCGCCTGGTACGATGCCGCCTTTGCCATCTTCCACCCAGCCAACGCTCGGACCCGCTTTCATACTGGCCATGAGAGATACGAAAGGATAAGCGCCATTCACGCCCGCACCACTGTTAACACCAGCAGCTAATCCATATGTATCATCTTTGCCGTTGCCATCTGGATCTTTCTCTTTAAAAGCCTTCATCACATTGTATAGCTCATCATACGTCGTAGGAACTTGCAGACCTAACTTATCTAACCAATCCTTGCGCATGACGATTGTAGCACCAGGAATGCCACGAAGACGAGGGATCCCGTAGATATGACCTTTGTATTTGAGCGTATCCATGACGTCTTTGGGCAATTTGGCTAAATTCGGGTATTTCGCACTGTCGGATAGATAGCTTTCAAGCGGGATGAATTGATCACTGCTGATTGCATTGAAATAAACAGCGTCTAAGTAGGGAAATAACACAGTATCTGGCACATCACCTGATGCCAAGGTAACCCCCATCTTGTTGTTGTACTCCCCGGACGCAACCGGTAAATATTCAAATTCAATATTATAGCGGTCTTCAATCGCTTTCTTGCCCGTGCTTGTGTCCGGCGGTGCCGCTCCGTACAAAATATTCATCGCACGAATTTTATATTTTTTATCCGCTTTTGGTGTCGCCTGCGCTTGCTGGGATGGCTGTGTCGTCCCAGCCGTATTTGTTGATTGTGCGGTATCCGTTCCTTTACTGCATGCTACAACCAATGAGCTTACCATCACTACTGCTGTTGCTACGGTTAGTATTTTTCCAATGCTTTTCATATTGAAACCAGCCTCTCGCTTTTAAAATAGTAGAATTTATATTTTTGAGGACGGGGCAGCCGTTTATTTTGTTTGTCTAATACACGCCTTTTTCACCGAATGCCCGCGCAAATTTGTTCGCTGTAACGATTAGTATCATACCGACGATCCCTTTGAGTAGACCCACTGCGGTTGTAAAGCTGAAATTCCCGTTCACAACGCCCATCCTATATACATAGGTGTCCAGTACTTCCCCGACCTCCGAAACGGTCGAATTGAGCATTAAATACACTTGCTCGAATCCTACATCAAGTACCGTTCCTAAACGGAGGATAAACAACAAGATGATCGTTGAGCGGATACCTGGCAAAGTCACATGATAAATTTGACGAAGTCGGCCGGCACCATCGATTTTTGAAGCCTCGTATAGCTCCGGATCAATCCCTGTCAATGCAGCCAAATAGATGATCGTGCCCCAACCGGACTCTTTCCAAATAACCTGCAGGACAAGCATTCCTCGGAAATTATGTTCATTGGATAAAATATTGATGGGATCTAATCCCCAACTCATGAATAGATGATTCACTTGCCCATCACTCTGGAATAATAAATAGAAGATACCTGCGACTACGACCCAAGATAAGAAATGAGGTAAATAGAGCAGCGTTTGAACGATCTTTTTAAAAAACTCAAACTTGAGTTCATTCAATAATATGGCAATGAGGATCGGAACTGTGAAAGCGAATACAATTTGGTAAAAGCTAATAATAACGGTGTTCATAAAATATCGTCCAATTTCCGGTGAATCAAATATGCGTTGGAAGTTGTCTAACCCCACCCAATCACTTTTGAGAATTCCTTTAGACGGAATATATTTCTGAAAAGCAATGACGATCCCTAGCATGGGGATATACTTATAGATTAAGAAATAAATGATGCCTGGTAAAGCCATTAGCCATAAATATCTTTCTTTTAAGAATCGGTGCCCCCATAAATGCTTTCGCCTTTCTTTCTGAATCTCCATGTTGTTTGCGTTGCTCCTCTCCACTGTATCATCAGTTCGTCACCCCCTTGGACCCAATCATAGGCATTGAGGCGTTATCGGGCAATCAACCATTTTTACGCAAAAAAAGCTTATGAAACAGAGGTGAAATCGGTCAAATGATCCTTTACATACACTATTTTTGCAGGGAAATGAGGCTTCGGTAAAAAAAGTGTACCGCTGACCACCCAAGATAACCACCGATCTGTGATATACTAATTTCAAAAAAGTGACATGTAAATGACAAGGAGCTTGGTTATGGATACTCACTCTTGGCGTCGACTTAAACAAATCCTCGAGATGAAAAAACCTGGTTGGAAACTAAAAAATCGCCTTCTCATTTCACTTATCCTCCTTTCCAGTATTCCAATTGCCATTATGGCGCTGTCTTCTTCCTTCATTAGTAACCGCATTCTAAGTGACCAGACGGATCAGATGCATCAGGTTTTTCTGAATCAGGTTGAGAAAGAAATGAACAGTCAGTTTAAAAAGTTTGATGAACTCATGCTGCAATATACGTATGATAATTCAGCTCTCAGCCGTTTTACGAAAGATGACCTTACGTATCAGAACTTTCAACTGGTCAATGATTTATTCACCGTGTTAACGAATCTGCGAAGCGGTATGGAAAATGTCGTAGAGATCGATTTTTTCAGCACTTCCTATAATAAGATTGTGACTTCGAGTGGACTGCTGCTGCAGCCAGATGACTTTCTGGATCCTCTAGCTATCGATAAATCACGTACATTGACCAAATACGGCGGATGGTTGGATACACGAAATCATTTGAACACGCGCTTGGATCGCCCTGTCATTACTTACATCAGACCGATGAACAGCGCAGGCTCCAATTTGGTGAATAGTTTCTTTATCGTTTATTTGGATGCCGCCACCTTAAGCAGCAAATTGAAGGCGAATGTGAGTGATCCAGCAACCTATCTCGTACTCAATTCGGATGGAAATGCGGTCATGCACTCGGATCCCACCAAGGTAGGCAGCTTTATTGACTCCCCTGACTTCAGGAATGAGCTTACGAAAGGTAAAAATATGCCCAACTATCGCTTCACGATAAATTTGGACGGCAAACCATCTCTCATTAATACCGTTTATTCAGCAAATCGCGATTGGTATTACGTGTCGATCCTGCCGACGGCCTTGGTTGCGAAGGAAACGAATCAACTGCGTAATATATTGTTCGGCGTCAGCTTTGCCTTTATTTTACTCGCCATTCTTATAGCGGTTCGCACATCTCAAAGAATTTATCAGCCCGTACATAAGCTAACTCAACGTGTATTTAATGATAAGGATGCATCGACATCGAAGGACGAAATTCATTACATCACAGAGCATATCCAGCATGTGGAAGAGCACAATGACTTTTTGCAAAAAAACCTGAAGCAATATCAGACACACGCAGAGCAGTACAGCCTCATGAGCTTGTTAATTGGGAATTCGAGCGATACGACCCTGCAGCAGGATACGTTCGAAAATAAGCCCATCTGCTTGTTTCTTCTAGAAACCGACCCGATTTATATGAAATCGCAATACTCGCGCAACGATCAGTTTCTCATGTACTATGCCATTGATAACATTGTCGATGAAATTCTGAGCACCAAAGGCACAACCCGCATCATGATGATTCAGCCAGGTTTATTCGCGATTCTCCATCAGCCCGAGCAAGCTGTTTTCCAACAGCCACGTGTATATGCCAATGAACTATTGCATGCGGTTCGTACTTATTTGAAGTTGAATTTCGTCATCTCAGCCGGCTATTCGGAATCAGGCTTACCTGGGATTCATGATGTATTTACCCAAGCCAAGCATGCCCTTCGATACAGCTTCTCGCTGGGTACTAATCAAGTTATTATCAGCGATGAGTTGGATCCATCCATTTCCGATCAGGCAGACGCTTTAGTTGAGGTGGAAAATCTCATTCTACAATCGCTCCATGCATCGAATTATGGTGAGGCGCAGGAGCTTTTCACGCAAATCATTCAATTGCTAAAGGATGACAGTTCATTAACTTCGGAGTTAGTCAAAACCTATTGCTCACAGCTTCTTGGGGCGATGATGCATACCGTAGGGAAGGATTATCATGGAGATAAAGAGTCGGTGAATATGAAACATTTGACGATGGAATTGGAGCGTCAGCGGAATTTGCAAGAGATTGAACGTTTTTTCTCTCTTCAATTTTTTGATAAATTAATCGTATCACAACCAGAGAAATCGTCGTTTGAGCGTCAACAAATTGAGGAAGTCGTCGCTTATATCCGAGCTCACTATGATCAGGATATTTCGCTGCAACTGTGTGCAGATCTTGTTGGCCTCAGCAGTTCACAGCTCAGCCGCTCTTTCAAGAAAATCATGGGCATTAATTTCGTCGATTATGTGATTCAGTTCCGGGTAGGGATAGCCAAAGAATTGCTTAGCGATCCGAAGAACTCCATTCAAGCGGTAACCGATAAACTGAGATATACATCCGTCAATAGCTTTATCCGCATTTTCAAAAAAATCACCGGCACCACGCCAGGCCACTACCGCAAAGATACACAGGAGACGCGGCTGTAAGATGGCTTTAGATCAACAATTTCAAGATGTCGCGATTGAACGACTGATTGGCACGATTCCGCTAGCACTTAGCAGCATCTACCGCGGCCTCATTCAAGATCCTGAGCCTGAACTCTACCGCTGGGTGAAAGCTGCAGATTTGATTGGGAGAACCCATATTGCCAGGAGGCTGGTCCCTACGATATATCTGGCATCTCGCCTGATTTGTTTCCAACGCTCTGGAGATCTTGCTTCCTTAAAAAGAGTATAGGGTTTGTGTTGTTTTTCTCTTCCAATGCATTCTTAAGCTGACGAAATTTCAGTTGATTCAACAATGAGATCAACCTCCATCTGCTAGTAAAATAAACCATGCGCACAGCGGTTTTATAAGAGTACTCATCGCTGTACGCATGATGTTCTTTAAACTTTCATTATTTCGTTTTCTTCCAATCATCAAGCTGCTTCTGCATTTCAGCGATCACTTTATCGCTGCCTGCTTGTTTCAGGTCTGGGCTAAATCTGGCTTTTATTTAGGTCCTGTATGCATCTCAGCTTTCTAGGCTGTAGGCGATGGAATGGCGCGGCTGATATATAGGTAGATCAGCCACACTGGGAAGCTTGATGGAAGCGAGTGCCCCCAACCCTGGTCGATTACAAGTTTACTGTCCAAGAATTATTCTAGCCATGGCTGCCAGGTCGATTATATCCAACTTGTTGTCCTGATTAAAGTCATACATCTGAAGTGAAGACCAATCCGGACGGCTGCTGGTTGCTCCATAATTACTTGCCAATATGGCCAAGTCGCCTATGCTTGCAGTCGTATTCACGGCTCCCGCAAATGTAATCAGCTCTGTGTTCAAATCAATAACAGCCTGATTCGTTTGTTCCTGCGTGGCATTTAC
>NZ_WHNZ01000008.1 GCF_013141725.1 Paenibacillus planticolens
AAGCCTTGATCGAGTATGCCGGCCGCTAGCAATGTCCCTCCAAACAGGGAGATCAGCGTGATCAACATGATGCCGTTCGGACGCCGCTTCTGTTCGACCGAATTGATCAGTACCCCCATCCATGTGAATTGGAATAGCAACAGAATGGCTAGCGAATTGGGAATATATCGCAGGGATTGGTAATACAACAAGCCTGTTACAGCCGTAGGTACACCAGCGATCATCAGGATAACTCGATGCCTCCACGAAAACTTCCTGGCAGCCGTCGCGGATGAAGACGTCGGCTTAACGTTTCCGCTCCATCTTCCCTTCCATTTCATGAATAGAACGAGAGCCCAAACCAATACGAACCCCGTCAACAATTGACTTCCGACGACCTCTCCGAGTGTATAACCTTTCGCGTATGCCTTCGTAACGATCGTGGATAGAATGCCGTAACAGATTGCGCCCAACAAAACCAAAATTCTGTATTTCATGATTATAATTCCTTCCTTCGGTTATCTTTTCCATATATTTGGAAATAAAAAAACTTCCTTGCTATCGAATATGGAATCGTCGAAACGCGTTTCCATATTCGTAGCAAGGAAGTTAAGGCTTCCTGTAGAGACCCCCACCCTGTATTTCGTGGGGTTATACGAATGAATAATTGATTCATCAAACGAAAGCAAAGCAACATTTACAATAATAAGGCGCTCGCTCGCCATTGTCAACTGACAACTATTAGGTGCGTCATCGACGTCTCCAGATCATCGCTTGTCAAGTAATTCTCTGTGAGCGATTTCATGCAGCGGACCACCGCTTGCGCGAATCACTCCCGCTCCGGGGTGCTCTCCGGAAGGAACCCCACTAGTTCTAGCATACCACAGCAAGCGATCACCGTCGCTGAGCTGTCCCGCGGCATCCCCTCTCAGATAGGTCCGTTGAAAATAAAGTCTTAGACTGCCGCTGTTGTCATTCAACTAACTTTATTCGTTAGCGCAATTACCAATTTCAAAAAGTGCTCTTATAAAGGCAGTTCATTTGGTCTATAGAATTTATTTTCAACTATACACAGAGTATCATATTAGGTCAAAAGTCTGACTTATTTGATTGTGCATTTAAGTATTTCCATATTTCTGCTGCAACTTTTGGCCTCTTATACTTATCGGCTAAGGAGATAACCGTATCTCCGTCCCGGTCAGGAGCATCATTAGGATTCGCACCAGCTTTTAGCATTATCTTGACAACTTCCAACACAGCGTCTTCTGATTTGGCCCCTTCGATTGCAGCAACAGCTTCCATTAACGGCGTTCTTCCCACTTTGTTTTTTGCATTCACCTGAGCACCATGATCAATCAAATACTGTACTAACTCTTTTTGATTGTACATGGCTGCAGTGGAAAGAGGGGTGTTACCTTGATCATCTTTGTCATTAACATTAGACCCTGCTTCAATTAACATTTTGACGATTTCAACATTTTCTTTTTCAAAATTGGAATGAACGAAAGGTCTCATGGCCGAAAGCAAAGGATTCCGAACATCCAGACGTGCCCCGTGCTCTAGCAGGAAGCGTACCAACTCAGGGTTCCTTCTACTTGAAACACAACCCAAAGGAGTACCGTTTGCGTCATCTGGATTCACTTCAGCACCGGCCAACACAAGCGGTTTCACAAAATCGCCCACCGTACAAGCCGAGGTCATAATCAGTGTTTGTTTGGTTCTTGTATCATTTGGATCACTTGGTTCTATTGCGTTAACATCAAGATGGTGATCTAGAAACATCTGAAATACAGGCACAACATCCAAATCATTATACTCATACTTGATTCGTTCCAAAATAACTTGAAAGAACAACGAATTGATGGCTGAAGTGCTATTTACGGAGTCCATTAACCTGGCGATTTCCGTGTAATTACTTTTCATGGCAGCATTTAAAATTTGGGCCGCTAGATTTCCAATGCCCTCAGGTTTGTTGATCGCGCTTGCCTCTACCACTGGTGTAGACAGACTTGTTACTATTGCTGCTGGAGAGCTGCTGACTACGCTTATAGATTGGCAGGCGCTAAGTGTTAGGCAAATCAACATGAGTAGGACTAAGCTTATTGCTTTCATGAATTTCCTCCTGGGGAAAAATATTATATTCCCCAATTTATAATCAATATCTTCTTTAATAAGACATTTAAAAGTGGATAAAAGTTCCAGTTCTATTAATAACTCTTCCCGTTACTTGAATGATAACAGGGAGCAGTTGCGGCATTCTGCCCCCTGGTTGTTTTGAACTAACGTTTCCGTTAGTTGAATGGATAGCTGATTAAAGTTCACATAAAAATCATTACAATATATGATACGGCAAATGTGGGAATGAGTATTGCCTATCGCTGTCTTTGATTTTTACCATAACTGGGAATATTTG
>NZ_WHNZ01000073.1 GCF_013141725.1 Paenibacillus planticolens
TCCGCTCGACTTGCATGTATTAGGCACGCCGCCAGCGTTCGTCCTGAGCCAGGATCAAACTCTCCATAATAGTGAACGATTGCTCGTCCGAATATTTGAAAGCTGACTTGCTCAATTGACTTGCTAGCGAGATTTTGCAATCTCATTTATAGTCGATTACTCGACTGTGCTTACTCACTCGTTGTTCAGTTTTCAAAGATCAATTTCTTTCACTCACTGCCGTGTTACCGAAGCAGCGAGAAGTAATATACCATATCTGTTTTTCAATTGCAAGCTTTTATTTTCTCATCCATTCGTGAAGATATTCAACACGTTCAGATCTTAATCACCGCTTGCGCTCGTCCCGTTTGGAACAAGAATCATAATATAGCACATAGGATTTTGGAATGCAACCCTCACACTAATTTTTATGAAAAGAACCCCCTAGCGCCAGATATTATCTGAAAGCTGTGAGGCTCAACGGGTTTTCACTATGAACTATTTTAACCTGATACTTTTAATCAATATTTCTAGTGGTTCTCTATCCTCATTTTCACCGCGATTATCATGCTCGACAAGTCTATCCAGACGGGCCACCTGGTGACCATAATCATACATAGCCGCCGCGACAATGGACAACCGCAGCAATCCATCGGGCTGTTTCATATAGCGGTCGATAAGAACAGTCATGAAACGCTCATTCTCCGCTTCCATTTCCAAGCCTTCCGTGAGATCATCTTTTAGTTTGTCATCGAATTTTAACAGAACATGTTCGTGGAACTTTATTAATTTCTCCATATGTTGATCGAAATACTCATCAATCGCTTCCGTCCGGGAAGCCTGAAAGTAATGCTCATCTACGGCTTCAAGAACTTCAAGCCCTTTATACATAACTAGCAATTTTTGCTTATATACAACAAGCTCGCGAATGCGACTAAAGCCATTGCCTTTTCCTTTGAGCTTTTTAATCTCTTCTTCCATGAGCCTGTACTTGTCCGACAAGGATTTCAGGCTGCTGCGCAGGCTTTCTTTTTCCTCGCGAAACACGGTTTCCTTCATTTCATTAGAGATTACGGTGCGAAGGAGCAGCGACATTTTGCTGAAAATAGTTTGGATCTGTGCGGCGAATTGCTCTTTGGGCTTGGGCGGAAAGAAAAAAATATTCACGACGAAGGCACAGCCGATACCTATTAAACTCAGCAGCAGCCGGTTGAGCGCGAACTCCCATTCCCCGGAAGCCTCCATCACCGCTACAACGGTAACCAAAGTAAGGCCTATCGTTTCTTCCATTCGCATTCTAAGACTGATGATGATGACAATAATACAAACGATTCCAATAGCAATAACATTATTCGAGAAAAACATACCAGCCAGCAGCGCTAACGCCGCACCAAGAATATTCGTCTGCAGCTGCTCCAGAAAATAACGCCACGATCGGTAGATCGAAGGCTGCATAGCGAAAATGGCAGCAACAGCGGCAATCACAGGAGGAGTAAAATTTAGCCAGGCACTGATATATAAGGCCAAAGCAACAGCGATACCCGTCTTCCAAACACGCGCACCGAAAACCATGAAATCCCCCTCATCCAAAATATTGATTCACTATTATCTTACACAGGTAAAGGGGTTGATGCAAAATAACCGCTGTATCGACTTGCCTGGATTGTTCCAGGCAGCCTGCATGGCAATCTATTCGTGAAGCCATACTGTTAAAGTAATTTCCATATCCCGTCTGGAGGCGACTTATGATCAAACAAAAATGGCGAATTCCGCCCACGCAAGGGCTTGGATTCAGGCTCAGCAAAGGACAAGTGGTTCGAGTAACCGACGTGGACGGCGAGCAGGTTGCGGACTTTGTGGCCTATCATGAAAACGACTTTAGAGAACGACTGGATCCGGGAGTTACGATGGATGCCTTGCATAAATTGAAAGTGAAGCCAGGAGACACGCTGTATACCAATACCTACAAGCCCATGCTAACGATAGTAACCGATCAGGTGGGTCAGCACGATTTCATTAATCCCGCCTGCCGCAGCGAAATGTATGAGGTTCTTTACAATAAAAAAGATCATGCAAGCTGCTATCATAACCTGAATCAGGCCGTTGCCGAATTCGCAATACCTGCCCCCGACCAGCACTATCCCGTCAATTTATTTATGAATACCGTCATTCACCCATCTGGGGAAATCACGGTAGAAAGGCCGCTATCGAAGGCCGGGAATTATGTTGAGCTTCGAGCGGAAATGGATTTAATCGTAGCCGTCTCAGCTTGTCCCTGCTCGGAGAGCGCCTGCAACGGATTCAAGTGCACACCTATTGACGTAGAAATTATGTAGGCATTCACCCAACTCTTCTTCTCCGCATAATATGCTCCGAATGGATGAAGGAGGGTTTGGTTATGGTTCTTTTGAAATCCAAGAGTTGGCTGGATCATCATTTAACTGAGCTGCCTGCTTGGCAGCAGGATGCCTTTCGCAAGTTCGGTCATATGATTGCAGACGAGGACCGGATGTACCCCTGCATACCAGGGAGACAGGGTTTTCTCGCCGATAGTTTGCGTTTCGGATTCGCAGATGAGCCTCGATCCGAAGAAGCGATTGAACAAGTTGCGCAGCTGCTGCATCAGTACGGCGAATGCTCCCGGGATACCGGCAAATATGCTTCGCTTGTTATATTTTTTGAAACACCGGAAGAACTGACGGCCAGCTTCACCGTGGAAGATTACGAGCAGATCTTCTGGTCCGTTTTGAGCAGAGTAAGCGCCAAAGATCAGGTGCCCTGGCCCGCACATATTCCTCAAGATCCGTCTCATCATGCCTGGGAATTCTGCTATAGTGGCCATCCCTATTTCGCCTTTTGCGGGACGCCTGCCCATCATGTTCGCCGAAGCCGGTGGACGCCTTATTTCCTCATTACTTTTCAGCCTCGATGGGTTTTCGAAGAAATCAATGATTCAACGGCGTTTGGACGCAATATGAAAAAACAAATCCGCCAAAAACTAGTCGAGTACGACGGTGTTCCGGCCCATCCCTCGCTCAAATGGTACGGTCAATCCGATAATCTGGAGTGGGAGCAATATTTCCTGCGTGACGATGTGAGTGTGGCTCCTAAATGCCCTTTTGCATCTATGGCGATGAAAAAAATGTAACGAAAAAAACCAGCTAAAGTCTGAGCGACCAAAGCTGGTTTTTCGTCAATTAATGAATCGTTGCCTGGTTGTTTGGGGGCATTTGCGGCATGCCTTGTGCCGGGACAAACGTATTCAGCATTTTCTGCATATCGGCGGTCCCGAGCTGTGGAACCTGGTAGTAGGCATTTCTGTTTTGATACAAGAAAATTTCATACGCCATCTCGATAAAATTCTGTACTTGTGAAGCCAGCACGCGACGCACAGCAGGGTTCGTCACCTCAACGGAAGTCATCGTCAAGAGCGATGCATGCGTTTTGATAAGCCCCAGCATATGCGCGCTGATACCAGCGTCCTTTACATCAGCCAGCGATTGATTCGGCTTTTTGGGCTGAGTCGGCTTGATTCCATAGATCGGCTGAGACAGGTTTCGGATCATGTAAGTCTGCGTCTCATTGCTCGGCTTTTGGCCAGTAGTAAAGCACTCTGCCGTTAAGTTGTAGTGGTACAGGGTAAAGCTGTACTGATGATCCAGAATGTCCAGAAGCTCGGGATCTTGGACAAACTGTCTGAAAATCATGCATTGGTCCAGTACATTGATGGCACAGGCTAACACTTCGTGCAAATCAAATAGCTCATGCCCTCCATGATTCATGTTAGGCGCCATTTGATTCATATTGTTTAATGGTGTTTGCTGCTGCATCTCGAAGTCTCCTTTAATAGGTGGATTGGTAACTTCGATAATATGAGCTGGAATGGCGAAAATTATACGTTCCGTCTACTTCAACAGCAGGGAAGCCCAAGTGGTTTCAAGCCACTGATCAAAGTCGGCTCCTTTGTCGCCTTCGTACGTATCGTACACGTCGCTTCTCGTTTTCTGCAGCTTTTCTTTGAATTCTTCATAAGTATGGCCTTCCGGCAAACTCTTCTTGATGCGGACAAATACCTTGCCTGCCCCTTTGACCAAATCGCCCCTCTTCCGCGGCGGCAATTGGACATCTTCGCCAAATGCCCGCAGCTTGCGGTAGGCCGCCTCTTGAATGGGATATACGGCATCGCTCGTCAGAATACGAGTCAGAATATTTATGCTCTGTTGATCGTTCCACTGACCTAACTGTTCAACAGCATCCAGACGTTCTCTCCAATTGGATGTCCGGTTCGCGGATTTTTTTAATTCATCAAAATTGGCTGGCATTTCATCGTTTAGTTCTACGTTCAACTGGCTCAAGCTCCTTCGGCTGCTGCAATTTGCGCATGTTTTTTACTACAATGATGTTACACTTTTTTGGAGCGAAGCGCCAATAGGCGGGATTCACGGCTGCAAAGCTCGAAAGAACAGCTCGAAACTAACGGCCATCTGCGTGTTGAGCTTCTCTTCGCCTCTCCCCATCCCCCAACAAATTAATACGCCCATATACGTTTGAATAGCTTGATCCGCGATCATTTCTGCAGGAAAGACGGTCGCGAACTCCCCTCGCTTCTGTGCTTCTTCTATAAGAGGAATAATCACTAATTTTAGCTCTTCCAGTATTTGCAGCTGATTGGATAGAGATTTTTCGTTGCTTAAGTTGCTTTGAAATAAGGCACGGGCCAGCTGTCTTGTATAGGGGACAAGCCTTACTAATTCTATTAGGAATTCCCGTAAATGAGGGAGAATCGGTCCGCTTTTATCTTTCAACTTAACGAACTCAGTCGCTGCCCAGAATGTTTGGATATCGCAGAGCACTTCTTCTTTACTGGCAAAATAGTTAAAAAACGTTCCCTTCGCAACACCGGCTCGCTCCGTTATTAGGTGAACCGTTGTCGCTTCGTAACCTTGCTCCGCAAATAGTTCAAGTGCTGTATCTAGAATCTTTTTGCGCGTGGCTCGCTTTTTTTCCTCACGGTTCATAGGTTCATCTCCGTTTACTGCTAGTGTTTACGCTGTATTTAACAAGTATAGTGGAAACGCCAGGTTTGTTCAATCTATAAAATGACCCGTAGTTCAATAATTTATGAGTATCTATTATTTATCCAATTTATATAAAATTGATTCCTTTATTTTAAGCTTGTTTATTTATTTTAAAATAATGACTATCGGTTTAAAAATTTTCTTGACCGAAGGTCATATTTCAGTTATAACTACAAACAGATACGTTTTTAGAGAACGATAGGAGGGTATACCGAGATGATTGAAAAATGGATCAAAGCGTTAGCAAAAACAAAATGGCTTATTTTAGTTCTTTGGCTGGCCATTGCGGTAGGCTCGGTGTTTGTACTGCCTGACCTGGGTCAAATCGTCAGACAGACCGAATCGAAGTTCCTGCCAACGGATGCGCAGTCCGCGCAGGCTCAAGCCATCCTGGAGAAGATGGACCCTGATCGAAAATCGAAATCGAACGCCATCGTCGTTGTGCAGCGGGAAAGCAAGCTCACCGATCAAGATCAAAATTGGGTCAAAGGCAGGATTGCCGCTCTTAAAAAAGAACAAGATGCGCTCGGCATCGTCACTGTCCTCTCCGCCTTCGACGACCCTTCGCTCGCGCAAAAATTTATAAGCAGCGATGGAACGACGGAACTTGTGATTGTCGAGTTTCCCCTTCAGGTTCAGCAGGCTTCCACTGCGGACAGTGTAAAGCTGCTCAAGGAGAAGTTCAACTCGCCGCCAAATGGAGTAACTGTTGAGTTTACAGGCAGTGCTCCCATTTTCATGGACTATACGACTTCGACCAATGAGGGATTGAAAAAGACAGAGGTTCTCACGCTCGTCCTAGTCTTGGGAATACTCTTGTTTGTATTCCGCTCCCCGATTGCCCCTTTTATTCCTTTGCTTACCATTGGGGTTGCGTTTATTCTCACGCGCGGGTTAGTCGCTTTATCCACGAAAGCCGGAATGCCAGTCTCCTCTTTTACAGAGACATTCCTGATTGCTGTACTGTTTGGCGCCGGAACGGATTATTGCATCCTGCTGATTCACCGTTTCCGTGAAGAATTGTCCAAAACAACCGACCGGGTAACCGCGCTGCTGCGCACGACCCAAACGGTAGGTAAAACCGTTCTCTTCTCCGGAAGCACAGTGTTCATCGCCTTCTTTTTGATCGGCTTCGCCAAATTCGGCTTATATCAATCTGCCGTTGGCGTCGCTATAGGCATGGCGGTCACTTTACTGGCGGCGGTCACGTTGACCCCGGCACTGATGCTAATCCTCGGTCCAGCGATGTATTGGCCGGTAAAAGTGAAATCCGGCGCCGCACACGGCGACTCGAAGCTATGGGGAGCTATGGCTCGTTTATCCGCTAAGAGGCCGGTTGCCGTATTGCTTGTTTGTATGCTTGTGCTGACTCCCTTCATCTTCCTCTTCCAAGGGAATCGCTCGTTCGATGATCTGGCCGAAATCAATCCGGGCATTAGCGCTGTCAAAGGCTTCAGAGAAGTTGAAGCCAAATTCAGCAGCGGCGAGGTGCTGCCTACAACGGTAGCCATCACCTCATCCAGTTCGATGAAAACACCGGAAGGATTAGCCGCGCTTGAGAAAGCGAGCCAAGCAGCAAGCCAAATCGCCAACGTCAAAGAAGTGCGAAGCGCCGCCAGGCCACTTGGCAAACAGCTCACTGAGCTGACCGTTCCGAATCAATTGGAACAAACGAACAAAGGGTTGACGGAGCTGGGCTCGGGAATCGACCAGGTCAACGACGGCTTCAAAAAAGCGCAGTCCCAACTAGAAACCCAAGCCGGCGATGTTACGAAATTAACGCAAGGCGCCGAGGAAATTGCAAAGAAGCTTACCGAGGTGCAAGGCGGACTGAAGCAGGTATCGGGAGGAATTTCCCAATCGGAGCAAGGGGTGCAGCAGTTGGTAAAAGCATCCGGCCAATTACAGGGAACCTCCGCTTCGATGGGGGATGATTTATCTAAACTCGTTCAAGAATATCCTGAACTTGCGAAAAGTGTTACGTATCAGACCTTAGTCGGTAAACAACAAGGATTAACTGGCGGTTTAGTGCAAACGGAAGCCGGCTTGCAGCCTTTAGCTAAGGGGCTTGCGCAGCTGGTGCCTTCCGTTAACCAGCTAACAACCGGCATCGGACAATTGGCCGACGGACAAAAGCAAATCAGCGGCGGCATTCAGCAGCTCGAAACGGGACTCGGCCAGTTTTCTTCCGGCCTTGGTGAGGGCACTAGCGCGCTGACCAAAGTATCGGATGGCATTCATCAGGTTGTCGAAGCCCAAAAAGGGATCGCCGACAACAGCTCCAAACAGATCGCTGGCTGGAACTTGCCCAAAGAAGTACTGGAGCAAGCCGGTTTCAAGAAGTCCTTAGAGTTCTACATGTCTGAGGACGGTAAAATTGCCAAACTCGAAGTCGTTCTTGCCATCAATCCATACTCCAAAGAAGCCATGGGGAAAATGGATGAAATAAAAAATGCCATCACCGGCAGCTTACATGGCACCGTCCTTTCGAAGGCAGACATTAAACTGGCTGGACAAACGGCGAATTATCACGAGTTAGACAGCATCTCGCAGCATGACTTTTATCGTACAGGAGCATTCGTGCTAATTGGGATTTACCTAGTGCTGGCTCTACTGCTTCGTTCCCTGCTCATGCCTTTGTATATTTTGCTATCACTTGTTTTTAACTACTTGGTTACGATGGGCATTGTGGAATTTATTTTTGTGAAGCTCTTCGGCTTCGACGGTTTATCCTGGACCGTATCGTTCTTCGTTTTCTTGATCATCGTCGCACTGGGAGTGGACTACAGCATCTTCCTCATGGCGAGATTCAAAGAAGAATATCGCCCGGGCCGCATTATCGAAGCGATGGGCAAAGCGATGACGACAACAGGCGGCGTCATCATGTCGGCCGCGCTTATTATGGGCGGTACCTTCGCTGCGCTCATGTTCTCCGGCGTGCACACGCTTTTGCAGCTCGGCGCCGGCATTACGATTGGCTTGGCCATCTACACAACCGTGTTCATGGGACTGATCGTCCCTTCCTTGGCTGTCCTCTTCGGGGAAGCCAATTGGTGGCCCTTCTCACGCAAGCCTTCCACCGTGGCGGAGAAAAATGCTCCTTCCGTGGAACCTGCAACACAGCATTAATACTCAAAAGCCTGGGGCGTGATCGCCCCAGGCTTTTGACGTATGGATTTATATCTAGCGCTCTAGTTTGAATTTACAACAACTCCCCTGCAGTACTTGCAAACTGTCGCATCCATTTCGATTTCCTCATTGCAGTAAGAGCACTCCTTATGTGTTTTCGCTTCCGTTGACACAACCGCTCTTCTCTTGTTCCCGCTCATGACAATCAACACAACAATTACAATAATAACTACGGCGATTAACCAAAAAATCATACCGAGACACCTCCTAGTTGATTACCAACTTTTGATGAATCCGTATATGTATATTCGCCTATGCTTGTCTATTTGTCTTTGTCCTTATTTGAAAATGATGACTGCGTCCAAAAATATCTCGCACATGGGTCCCGCTGCTTTCATAGAGGCTTTCCTGAATGAAACTCTCTTTTGGCAGAGATAGCAATGCATCCACCCGCTCTTGTATTCTTTCCCACTCAAAAGCATGTCTACCATTATGCATCGTTACATGCGGTACATTGTACAGAGCCCATAATCTCCAATCCACATGCTCCAATACAAATGTTCCGTGGCGAACAGCAAGTGTAGGAAACGGGATTTTTATCGTTCGTGCGGCCTGGATGCCATTTTCGTTGATAAGAGGAACTGCCCACATGCTGTTGCAATCCAACCTTATTTGTTGATTCGTTTTGATAATTGGAGATTGAAAACCTAAGGTGGCAAGTCGGCGCTTGGTAAGTTCTACTGCATGCACATTACAGTCACTAGCTACCCACCTGCGTCCCATTAGTTCCGCTGCCACAGCCATACTGCCGCTTCCGCAATAAAAATCACCGATCAGATCTCTCTCGCTTGTTGTAGCTTCCAAGATCCTCCGCATCAGCTTCTGGGGCTTTTGTGAAGGGTACAAAGCGTCTTCTTGCCCAAACTCATCATAAAATCCAACATCGTCCCAAATGGACGGGATCAGGAGTCCGTCTTTTTTCATATAATGCGCAGTCTTCCCATAGAAAAAAAGAGATTCATGCGATAAGCCAAACTGACATCGGTATGAATAGGGATTCTCTGTGATTTTCCAGATGACTTCACATATAAAGTGATCTCTATGAAAAACGTATCCAGAAGCACCTTCAGATAGTGGCCCTCTTTCTGCGAGATCTGCAAAACTAGTACGCCTCTATCACTTAAAAGCTTTCTAGCCAGCTCGATTCTGGCCTTATAATCCGCTAAATACAGCTCCGGCTTCTCATAAAAGTGTATACTTTTCAGCTCCTGCCAAGGGTTTGCCAACTCTACATCGGTTCCCTGAACCTGCATCGTAAAAATGCGTCCCGAGTTAAACGGTCCATCCAAGTAGATCATATCAAAACTGCCCGCGTAGCCGCTATGAATCAATTTTTTCATTACCTCTAGGTTATCGCCATGGTAAATGGTCATATGCTCCCCCCAATTGAGAACAGCACCGACTAGATACAGGTGGGTTTCAAGTTTGAAGTAAATGATACCTTACAAGAACTCATAGCGTATACGGGAAATCTGTCGAAAATGATAAAAAATTGATAAAATTTGTCGTTTGAAAAACAAAGAGCCACCCGAAGGTGGCTTTCTCTCAGTGGACGGGGGAAGGGACTACTAAAACAAAAAAGACCACCCGAAGGTGATCTCTTTTTTAAGCGGGTGATGGGAATCGAACCCACGCTACCAGCTTGGAAGGCTGAAGTTCTACCATTGAACTACACCCGCATAATATAAAAGTCGGGACGACACGATTTGAACATGCGACCCCCTGCTCCCAAAGCAGGTGCTCTACCAAGCTGAGCTACGTCCCGAAAAGATACCGGCGAGAGGACTCGAACCTCCACTCGTGAGAACTCGATTTTGAGTCGAGCGCGTCTGCCATTCCGCCACGCCGGCATATGTGGCGCGCCCTGAGAGATTCGAACTCCCGACCTTTTGATTCGTAGTCAAATACTCTATCCAGCTGAGCTAAGGGCGCGTATGAAATTGATGTAATAATGCCGAAGACCGGACTTGAACCGGTACGATAGTCACCTATCGCAGGATTTTAAGTCCTGTGCGTCTGCCGATTCCGCCACTCCGGCTTACTTAAGGCAGAAGGCGCTACCCAGATTCGAACTGGGGGTAAAGCTTTTGCAGAGCTCTGCCTTACCACTTGGCTATAGCGCCAAAAAGCGGAAGACGGGATTCGAACCCGCGACCCTCGCCTTGGCAAGGCGATGCTCTACCCCTGAGCCACTTCCGCATATAAATTGGGGTCCCCCAAATGATTATGGGGATCATGCGCGTAGAGGGACTTGAACCCCCACGGTCGCCCGCTAGATCCTAAGTCTAGTGCGTCTGCCAATTCCGCCATACGCGCATATTGTACAAAAGGCAA
>NZ_WHNZ01000074.1 GCF_013141725.1 Paenibacillus planticolens
TCTAGTTAAAATCGCCGATATCAACCATGATAACGTGATTGACATTCTCGACCTTGCGGCTATCGCCAGCAAAATCATTCAATGAAAGTAAATAGGGGAGGATGCAAGATGGCATCCTCCTTGTTTTTCCAATATGGAGAACGGTGAAACGGGGGAATTCGTTTGAGTTATTCTTTTATGAAACGAAAAACAGTTTTAGCTCTAGTGGTTGTCTCTCTGTTATTTTCTCTATTCCAGTTGCCTTCTGTCACTTACGCAGCGAACGCGGCTCCCAATGTGGTGCCAAGCTTACGGGAGTGGACGGGAGGAACCGGTGCTTTTCAACTCAAAAATACATCACGAATCGTCGTAGATTCCTTATCCAGTGCAGAACTAGCGGATACAGCGGCGGCTTTTAAAGAAGATTTGACATTAGTTACAGGGAAGGCAGTTGCCATTGTAAATGATAATACCGCTAAGGCAGGCGATTTATTCTTATCGCTGAAAACGGACGACGCGGGGATCGGAAATGAAGGATATGTGCTGGAAGCGGGAGCTTTCGTTTCTATTAAAGCGCATACGTCCGGCGGCGTATTTTACGGAACTCGGACGGTACTGCAAATCCTGCAGCAGGACGCTTCGCGATCCTATATGCCTCAAGGCGTAGCCCGGGACTATCCGCAGTACGCACAGCGCGGCATTATGCTTGATGTCGGCCGCAGATATTATTCGATGACCTATCTGGAGGATACGATCAAACGGCTGGCGTGGAACAAGATGAATACATTTCAAATTCATTTTAGCGAATGGAACGGATTCCGTTTGCAAAGTGAAACGTATCCGGGCCTGGCTTCGCCTAAATCGTACAGCAGAGCTGATATCCAAAGGTTGACTGAAATCGCTGATCGGTATCACGTTCTGATCATACCGGAATTAGAAATGCCCGGTCATGCGGCAATCCTTAACAAATTCAACCCGGCGATGAAATTCAGCTGCTCCTCCATGGATAAAGATACGACGGGCTGGAGCATTCCTCAGTTTACGGTCGATTATACGAAAAGCGAAACACGCGCATGGATCAAATCGCTGCTCGATGAGTTTGTTCCGTTGTTTAAAGGACCGTACTTCCATATCGGTTCCGATGAAATTCAAACCGAGGCGAAAATGAATGCTTGTCCCGAGCTTGTTACTTACAAAACGAATAACGGCTTGCCGAAAATCGGGGACAGCTTTATCGAATTTATTAATGAAATGAGCCTGCATGTGAAAGAGCTCGGGAAAACACCGATGAATTGGAACGGGTTTGAAGACTATCATCCCAGCATCGGTTTGAATAGGGGTAACGTTATTACCGTTTGGAGCGACGAAGGCAGCTCCTCGAAGCAAGCGATTGATTTCGCCAAAGAGGGTTATAAAGTTTATGCCTCTCCTGGGAACGTACTTTATGTAACTGCAGGACGCTCTCTTTTGCCAAACACAACATCCATGTATGAGACTTGGAACCCTGCTGTTCATGAGAATATAATGGGTTACTTTCTTTCCATCTGGTCAGACTACTGGGATCAAGTAAAGACACCGGATGGCAGGATTGGATATGAAAGCGGCAGCTCGTTTAAAGGCGTAGAGGTTGGAGAAGGGGAATACGTCATTCCGGAATCCAATTTTGAAGATGCCTCCAGAAAACCGCGCCAAGTGCTCTCCGAAAGAATGTGGGGTGGCCCTCGTTCCGCCAAGGTTGCCGATTTCTTTAACAGGGTTAGTCTGATTGGAGATGAGCCGTCGGTCAGCAACCCGGCCCCAACGGATCCACAGGGAATGACTTCGATTAAAAATGATGTAAAGGGCACAGATGTCAATCAGATTTATTATTCAAAATTAGGCACGAAAAGCAATGGAAGCGACGGGTGGATCGTTGGATCGGATAGTTACACCAGTTTGACCGATACCTATTTTGAAATCAAATTTGTCGGTACACAAGTGAAATTAATTGGCGCGAAAGATCCTGCTCATGGCATTGCGGCTGTATCCTTGGATGGCGGCAGTGAAGTCGATGCGGACCTCTATGCGGCTGCCCGGCAAAATACGGTTGCTTGGTATACCTCACCGGTTTTGCCGCTTGGTGAGCACACCATCAAAGTCAGAGTTGCCGGCAGGAAAAACAGTGCTTCAGCCGGATTTTCTCTTTCTCTCGAACGCGCCGAAGTGATGAACAGGACCGTAGTCGAAAATAATGCCGTTGGTTCGGGCAGCAATCAATTTAACTATACAGGTGCATGGACGATTGCCAATGAAAGCATTAGCGGAACGACAAATGATGAGTTTCAGCTGAAATTTACTGGAAAGCAAATTATTTTGATCGGAACGAAAGGGGCTAATCAAGGTATTGCTGCGATTTCCATTGACGGCGGCGCCGAGCGAATGATTGATATGTACGCTTCAGCTAGTCAAAGCGGAGCCAATGTATTCGTTTCGCAGGTGCTGAGTTCAGGTCCCCATACAATAAAGGTTAGGGTAACGGGAACGAAAAACATCCAGTCGACAGGTACGTTCCTTACCATTGACCGTGCGGAAATCGTCCCTGCAGATCAAATTGTTGGTCCGGTATCTCCCGAAACCACGCTCAGCGGTGCAAGCTCCGTTGCCGCAGGCAGTGAGTTCACGGTCCGTTTCGGACTGCAGAACGTGACGCAAAGCGTCTATGCACAGGATATTAAGTTAAACTATGATGCCAATGTCATGGAATTTGTCTCGGCGAAGTCATCGAAAGACGGTATTAGCGTCATTCAGTCCAAGGATCAAGCAGGCACGCTCCGAGTTATCCTGGCAAGTCAAGGGGCTGGCAATGCCGTAACGGGTACGGCTGAATTTGCCGAGATCGTCTTTAAGGCGAAGAATGTGCAGGAAGCGGCGGTTGGGCTGATCACAGTCGCGGGAGCTACGCTGGCGGATGACAAAGGAGTTGAATGGGAAGTGGACGGATCTTCCATTACGGTTCAAGTTACGCCTGTACCTGCCGGCATTCCGGGAGATGTGAACGGAGATGGCAGAGTGAGCATTGGCGATTTAGGGTTAGCAGCAGCTCATTATGGTGAAACAGCGGCTAGTCCGAACTGGCAGCAGGTGAAAGCGGCGGATATCAACAAAGACGGAATCATCGACATCAGCGATATGGCGGCGATTGCCAATAAGATATTAGAATAAAAGTAACTATTTTTAAAAGATATTAGAATAATTAACTTTTAACGTAAAAAAATCAATTATTATCTAAACGAAGACCATATACAATTAAATTACCAAGAAGTACGGGGGGAGTGTCCAGGCAAAGTATTCGGTTTTGTTATTTTAGATACAAAATGTATCGAATCATATCAAAGAAGGAGGATATCCATTGAGAAACGGGAGTAAGAAGTTTGCAAGTTTAATTTTATCTTGTACCGTATTCGTGTCGATGATACCTGCAATTGCCTTTCCCGAAGGGGCGGTGCAAGCGGCTTCGGCGACCGTGGGTCAAGCGCTGCTCGATGTAGGTTTTGGCGGGTCTTTTACAACGGGAACGGGTTACACGGCTTCTACCGGAGAGATGATAGACGGCTCGATTCTCCGGCGTTCGGGTACCGAGCAGATCATTGCCGGGCAGGGAGCGGTACTAAATGGAGGCTCCGATGGGATCGACTTCAATCCGACAGCAGCTTTCGGTTCGACAACCGAAGACAAGAGTGTGATCGTTGAAGCGAAGTTCAAGCCGAAGGCGGCGGTTTCGCAGAGCGCTCTTGGCACGATTATCGGGATCGGCGGCAACATGTGGGCGCGATATCAATCCGCAACGACGATTGAATATGGTTTCACGGTGCTTAATAACAGCACTTATACCGATTTTAAAGGGACGGTTGCGGCGCCTGAGGCCGATAAGGACCATGTGATTGCGCTCGCTTATGAGCCGAACGCATCAGGTGCAACATTGCGTGCATTTCTTGATGGAAAAGAACTTCCTGCGAAAACTTCGACAATCGGACGCGCAATTCGGTCTGGCAGTCCCAAAGCGGAAGTCGGCTTAGGCAACGATGTTCACCCGTCAGCGCTCACTCGGGGCTTTAAAGGATCGATTTCTCGAGCGGTAATTACCGGCTACTCGGGAAGCTTCGACCCGTCGCTGCTGAAGCTAATGAGCTTATCCAGCGTGAAGAGAAGCTTATCTCTGCAAGGGCTCGGCACCTTGTCGAATACAACGTATACACCTGCGCAGGATGAGCTCCTTCAAGGGCAGCTCGAAGCAAACGGTGCTCAAATAACAGGACTTGGCCGGCTAAGCATGAGCGGTGCCGGATCCCGCATCCAGTTCACTCCGGCGGTCTCGCCGGTAAGCGGCGGTATTCTCACAGCGGATCTGGTGACGGAGATTCTCGCTGCTCCGTCCGCGATTCGGCCGGGCTCGGTCATCATGGATGTGGCGGGAGCCGTAACTTTGAAGCGTTCGACAGCCGGGGAGTCCCTTGAAGTAGTAGTGAATGGCCAGTCCATGGCAACTATCGATATGTCCGGTAAATTTATCGGCGAATATATGCATCTTGGCCTATACTACGACGATCGAAGTGATGGAACTGCCGCCATCAGCGTTTGGTCTGGCCAGCAGCAGCTTGGCCAAACCATTGTTTTGACGGCTAAGCCTAACGCAGACCGCATGAGCGTCATTTTTGCCGGAGATGCTGGAGCCGCATCAGGGACGAGCATGACTGGCGAAATCTACGGTGTGGCTGCGGCCACAGTCGAGGGGGCTTTCAAGGCCGACTTGATGGGGCTGCTTGGCGGTCCTTGCACACTGCCGGAAGGCTTGCAACCAGGCATACGCATTCCAATTAAAGCCAACGAGTGCGCTGCCGTTCTCGCTGAAAAAGCATCGCTTGTTCGACCGGATCAGCGGCAGGTGGATTGGCAGCGGTATGAGCAGACAGCCTTCCTTCATTTTGGGGTGAACACATTCACAGGTCAGGAGTGGGGAACCGGCGACGAGAATCCGAACATTTTCCAGCCGACAGGACTGGATACAGATCAATGGGCGCGTTCGCTGAAAGCCGGGGGCTTCAAAATGGCGATCCTTACCGTCAAGCATCATGACGGCTTCCTGCTTTACCCGTCGCGGTATACCGATCATGACGTAGCCAGCAGCACATGGCGTGGTGGGAAAGGGGATGTGCTGCGTGATTTCGTGACATCGATGCACAAATACGGCATTAAAGCCGGCGTATACTTATCGCCTGCCGACGAGAATGCCTATGCCAAAGGCATTTATGCCAATGGCAGTGCTCGCAGCGAGCGGACTATTCCGACGTTACTCCCTGGAGACGATCGTACAGGGAAGAGCAATCTTCCTAGCTTCCGTTTGCAAGCAACAGACTACGGGGCGGTATTTTTAAACCAACTTTACGAGGTGTTAACGGAGTATGGGGCCATAGACGAGGTATGGTTTGACGGTTCCCAAGGCCGCATTCCGGCTGGGAAAGTAGAAAATTATGATTGGGACAGCTATTACTCGCTAATTCGTTCGCTTGCGCCGCATGCCGTAACAGCGGTGTCGGGAACGGACGTCCGCTGGGTAGGCAATGAATCGGGTTCTGCCCGTACGAACGAGTGGAGCGTTCTCGCAGCCAGAACAGAACCGAATGGCAGCTTGACCTACAGTCCACGCTATTCATCGCCGGATCTCGGCAGCCGTGCGGCGCTTGCTTCCGGGGCCGCCAACGGGATGGCGTATTTAACCTGGTTCCCGGCAGAATCGGATGTAAGCATCCGGTCGGGTTGGTTCTACCATGCCGACCAACATCCGAAATCGGTCAGTCAACTGAGGGATCTGTATATCAATAACGTCGGACGTAACTCTGTACTCTTGCTGAACATCCCGCCCGATAAGAACGGGAAGCTGCCCGATGAAGATGTGATCCGATTGGCGGACTGGCAAAAGCAATTAAAACGCGAGTTCTCCATGAATCTCGCAGCGGGTGCTGACGTGAAAGCTGACAATGGCGCTCCCGATTCTGATCCTAAGCAAGCTATCGACGGATCTTACGACACTTCCTGGTCGTCGGCCTCCAAACAGCCAAGCAGCTTGACTTTTTCTCTAGGTCAGGCAACTGCTATCGATAAGGTTGTGCTGCAGGAGGACATTAGATACGGACAGCAAGTAGAGTCCTACACAGTGGATGTCCGCAGCTCCGATGGCACTTGGAGTCCCATTGTGACGGCCTCGGTCATCGGGTATAAACAGATTTTCAATATGGCAAAGCCAGTCACCGGACAGGAGTTTCGCGTGCGGATTCTCGGATCGCGAGGTCCCGTACATCTGGCAGAGTTCGGACTTTACCGCACCGTACCGGCCACCCAACCTTTTGCCGATCTAAATGGTGACGATTCCGTGGAACAAGGTAAGCCGTTTGTTCTGAATTACGGTTTAAACGGCGTGACGGGGAACATGGCGCAAGGCGTATATGCGCAGGATATCACAGTTGATTATGACGCAAACGCGTTTGAATTCGTTTCAGCCGTTTCTCTGAAGCCAAACGAAGTGGAAGTCGTGCAAACGAGCAGCCCATCGCCGGGCAAAGTGCGTATCATTCTGGCAAGTCTTGGAGGCGATCATGCGGTTAAGCAAGATGGCGATCTTGTGCAATTGAACTGGAAAGCGAAACCGGGTGCGCCGTCAGCCGAAAGTAGATTGACCGTATCCAGCGTCATCCTTGCGGATGCAACAGGTCAAGAAGTTACGGCAGTTGGAGCCGAGCACGGGGTAACTGTTCGTGGGGTTGTGGATAAAGCGGCGCTGAACCAATTGATCCAAGTGTCGCAAGCGGCTCATGATGCTGCTGTCGAAGGAACGCTATCCGGTCAATATCCGGCAGGTTCGAAACAAGCGCTTCAGTCGGCAATCGATGCTGCGAAATTGCTTGCGGGCAATGGGGATGCAACGCAAACGGAAGTGACTTCCGCTGCGGTCGTATTGCAAAGCGCGCTCGATACGTTTAAGGCTATGGTCATTCGGGGAATTCCAGGGGATGTCAACGGGGATAGCCGAGTGAGTATCGGCGATCTGGGCTTTGCAGCGGCGAACTATGGCAAGAACTCGCTAAGTCCAGACTGGGATCTAGTCAAAATCGCCGATATCAACCATGATAACGTGATTGACATTCTCGATCTTGCGGCTATCGCGAATCTAATTATGCAATAGTTTGCTGCATGGCTTGAGCTTAGAGAGCTATTCTCTAAGCTCGAACCATTGCACGGTAAATTTCATTGAAAAGGTGGCATGTATGATGAATGTTAAAAAATCTTTATTCCAAGATGGCATATGGAGAAAAACAACGACGTTGTTCCTGGCTGTCACCATTGCCATTCCTTTGTTTAGCGTTCCGGTTTCGCAAGCGGCAGAGACTGAGCCCGCTTCCAGCTTTCCTGTTATTTCACCCATCCCGCAATCCGTTTCAGTAAAGGGGCAAGGTTTCATCATTCCTGCGGAAGTAGGCCTCGTAACAGGCAGCGGCACGGATTCGGCAGCCGTTCAAGCGGTGGAGGGCATTTTGCGGAATGCAGGCGTTCAGAGCATTAAGCGCGCAAATGATAGCTCTGCCGTTCCTGATGCTCCGGTAAACGTATGGGTTGGCGGACCCTCAGAGAATACGGCTTCAGGCGCTGTCCTGCAAGATTTGGGTGTGACCGGTCCGGAAGATTTAAAAGAGGACGGCTATGTGCTCGCTTCAGGCATCGACTCGTCAGGGCACAAGAACATCGTTCTTGCGGGTAAAAATCAGACGGGCACTTTCTATGCCGCCCAAACGCTTCGTCAAATCATTACTGCTAAAGAGTCCAGCTATTCGATCCCGGGACTTACGGTCAGAGATTGGCCGAAAATGAATTGGCGCGGATCTATTGAAGGCTTCTACGGCGATCCGTGGTCGCATGAAGACCGTCTCAGCCAGCTGGCGTTTTACGGGGAGCAGAAGATGAACATGTTCATCTATGCGCCGAAGGATGATCCGTATCACCGAGATAAGTGGCGCGATCCTTATCCGGCTGATAAAGTGGCCCAAATTGCCGAATTAATCGACAAAGCCAAGCAGGAGCATGTGGAGTTCGTATTCGCCATTTCTCCGGGGAATACCGTATGTTTTTCGGACAATACGGATTTCCAAGCGTTGACGGCAAAGGCGCAAGTGATGTGGGATAAAGGTGTGCGTTCGTTTGCGCTGTTCCTGGACGATATTAACAAAACGCTGAGCTGCAGTGCCGATAAAACGAAGTTTAACAGCGACGCCAGCCCGCCGGCGGCTGCGCAAGCTTTTCTGCTCAACCGGTTCAAAACGGAATTCATCGACACCCATCCGGGCGCTCACCGTTTGATTACGGTTCCGACGGATTATGCCAATATTACGACAACGACGTATATCAACCGTTTTTCTGCGCTTGTCGATCCGAGTATCATTGTGCAATGGACGGGGGCGGCCGTCGTCCCTGCAGGTATCTCTGTATCCGATGCCGATAAAGCCAAAAGCATTTATAAACACGATCTGCTGATCTGGGATAACTACCCGGTTAATGATTACGCAAGAGATAAGATTTACTTAGGTCCGCTGTATAACCGCGATGCCGGATTAGCCGACCATGGCATTATCGGCCTTACGGCGAATCCGATGAATGAAGCGGAAGCTTCCAAAATTGCGCTCTTCTCCATTGCGGATTACCTGTGGAACCCTCAGGCCTATGATCCTGACAGCTCTTGGCTCCTAAGCATTAAGAGATTGGGCGGGCCGGCGGCAGAGGCGTTAAAAACTTTTGCAGAGAATCACTATTCGTCTCCTTTGAATGCGAAGGAATCGCTAACTTTGAGTCCGCTGATCGATAACCTGTGGACTGCGTTTACCGGCAGTGGCACGATAACGGAAACTGTGAACCAATTAATCTCCGAATTCACGAAGCTGCAGCAAACACCGGCGATTTTGCGCAGCACGCTCGGGCACGCCAACTTTATCGCAGAGACGGCCTATTATTTGAATAAGGACGAATTGTATGGAAAAGCGGGCGTAGAAGCTGCTCAAATGCTGCTTTCCCAGAAGCGCAATAATAAGCAGCAGGCGGCAGCGCACAGAACGGCACTGAATACTCTCAAAACGCAGATCAGCGCCATTAAGCAGGTCAAGGCGAATCAAGTATTTGAAGACTTCTTCGCCCGCGCTATCCGGGAAAATGACAATTGGCTGGGCGTTGTTCCCGCAACTCCTTTTCCGATTACAACGATGGGGACGTACCAAACGAATACGCCAGACAAGATGCTTGACGGCAATCTTAATACTTATTTCTGGAGCAACAGCAATCCGGCTGTAGGCGACGTGCTCGGTGTGGATTTAAATGAAGTACGCAAAGTGACGAACGTGCAAGTATTCATGGGGAAATCCGGCAGTCTGTCCGATTATATTCATCACGGCATTCTGGAATATTCGGTGGACGGATCGACGTGGACAAAGCTCGCGACTTTGGAAGAGCAATCCGAGATCAACGTTCCGGTTGATAACCAGAAGGCAAGATTCGTTCGTATAAGGGTAACCGACACGCAAAATTTCTGGGTCATTGTCAGAGAATTTAAAGTAACATCCGAGGCGATACCGAAGGACCCTGCGGTTGTATTAGAGGGGAACGATACGGTTCAAGCAGGGGAGGAGTTCATGCTTAACCTCGGGCTGGACAATGTGCGGCATAGCGTGTATGCGCAGGACATCTCCATGGAGTACGATCCGAACGCGATGGAGTTCGTCTCAGCGGCCCCTGTTCAGGATGGCATACAGTTGCTTGCAACTGTGAAAAACACAGCTGGCAAACTTCGCCTGATTACGGCAAGCGAAGGTGCTGCACATGGCGTTACGGGCAGCGCGCAGCTGCTGAAATTGATTTTCAAAGCCAAACACGTGCCGCAAGCGGTTGAAGGGCTGGTCACGGTATCCGACATCACGTTGGGCGATGACCAGGGAGCGGAAACGAAACTGGCCTCATCGGCGATGGGCATTCAGATCACGCTTCCTTCTATCGATAAGTCGGATTTGACCGATCTTATTCATGTTGCGCAAACAGCACACGATGCTGCCTTGGAAGGCACGCAAATTGGCCAGTATCCGGTTGGAGCGAAACAATTGCTTCAAACGGCAATCGATGTGGCTAAGATTGTGGCTAATGATGCGAACGCTACGCAAGAACAAGTGAGCACCGCAGTCGCTACCTTGCATGGTGCGTTGGATACATTCAAAGCCTCGATTATTACGCGAGACATGGGTGACATCAACAACGATGGCAAAGTGAGCATCGGGGATCTTGCGATCGCGGCATCTTTCTACGGCCTAACATCAAGCAGTCCGAACTGGGAACAAGCGAAGAAAGCCGATGTCAACGGGGACAATGTTATCGACATCTTCGATTTGGCTGCAATTGCGAGGAAAATTATCGAGTAAAGCAGGATTGGGATGGACACGAACTTACATGCGTTTTGTTAAGTTCGTGTCTGTCTTTTTATTGATCTTTTTTTACAAAAAAAATATAAAAAATGAGTCCCTAGTACCACCATTGTGAAAATAAAAAGCCGAATAAATTCGCATTGTAGGAACCTTTGTCGAATGTCTTGTCAATTATCGAACTCTCGAATAAGATCACAGTGTAACGGGTTGTTATTATGTGTTTTTGTATTGTTTTTGTTTTGTAAAGCGTGTCTGTAATCAGCTCAACCATTATTTTAATTCGGGAGGATGTCCAAATGAAAGTCACGTTTAAGCAGGTTTTCATTTCTACGCTCACAGCCGCACTATTAGCAACTACAGGTTTGCCTGCAGCGCTGCCGTTTATGGCGCAAACCGCCTATGCCGAAGTTGCTGCTTCGGATTTAGCGCTCCAATTGAAGTTTGAGGACAATGCTGTCGACAGCTCCGCAAACGATACAAGTGTTACGCCAGCAGGGAATCCGACCTATGTGCCGGGAAGAGTCGGGAAGGCGCTCAATCTTACTTCGACGAGTGCGAACAGGCAATATTTGAATTTGGGCAAGCCAGCCAATCTTCAGTTCGGCACGGGCACGAGCTTTACATTGGCATTTTGGGTAAAGTCGCCAGGCGTAGCGAGCGATCCGCCGGTTATTTCGAACAAAAACTGGGCGAACGGCGCCAATGTGGGCTATGTATTAGCTTTACAGCCGAATAACAGTTTGAAATGGAATTACAACACGCAAGGCGGATCAAGGGCGGATGCCGAAATTCCGAACGTTGCTGATGGAAAATGGCATCACATCGTAGTATCTCACGATCGAACAACCGGACGGGCAGATTTCTATAAAGACGGCGTCCCCGTGGCGGTTTCAGTGAAGAACGGCACCTTGTATCAAAACATCACGAATAGTATGAATATTGCCGGCAGGACGGGAACGATTGATGCCGGGCTATCTACGATGATCGGCAACGACGGTACGGGAGCGTATGCTGTGAATACGTTTGACATGCAAGTGGATGAGCTCCAGATCATCAAACGTGTCGTTACGGCGCAGGAAGCCGGGGATATGTTTAACAGTGCGCCTCCGGTGCAGGTGAATAATAATTTCAACGGTTCCTTGAATTTAATTGGCGCTGAACATGCGGTACAGGGGGGCACCTTCCGAGTCAACTTAGATCTTCGCACGCCGACGATGAGCACGGCGGTGGATAAATCCGTTATAGAACTCGCCTATGACAGCAGCTTGTTCGAATTTGTAAGTGCGACGAAAGCGGTATCTGCGGATACGTCCACGCCAGGCATTGTGAAGTTAACCCTTCCGGGAGGCATCGTTTACAGCCAAACAAATCCGCTGGAATACAGTAAATCAAGAATTTCCGAAGTGTTTTTCAGAACGAAAGCAGCTTCCGGACAAGGCCAAATTCAAGTGAACAAGGCTGAATTTTATACCGGTACGACGAAAATGGTAAATGAAACGTTTATATCGCAGCCTGAAACGGTTCAAATCCATCCGAAAGCGACAGAAGACTTGAACAAGGACGGCGTGGTTACGGTAGGGGATCTTGCACTCGCGCAGGGCAATTCGGAAGATCTGCAGAAACAGATTGCTGCAAATGCGCAGTATGTTCCTTACAAGAGGGTTGTCGTCATCGGCATGGACGGCGGCGGCGTGTCCGTGATGCCAAATGCGCCGTATTGGGAGACGCCAAGTTCGCCTAAGGAGCAAGTCGGCTCCCGGCAAATTGCGCCTAACCTGCGGAGCTTGATTGAGAAAGGGGCGGCAAGTTATACAGCTAAAACGACACTGCCGTCAAGCTCATCGCCAAACTGGGGAGCCATGCTGAACGGCGTAGACTTCAGCAAGCATCAGATCAATAATGACGATAGCGGCATGTTTTATTATTCGGAAACGTCCCCCTATCCTTCCGTCTTTAAAAAGGTGAGAGAAGCACTTCCGAACAAGAAGCTTGCGGCTTTTGCGACATGGAAAAATATTGTGGACGGTCATATTGAACCGTCAGTCGGTGTAGAGGTCGGTTCGGGAGGCGACGAAGTGGACGCTGCTGCTTTCGCCCAATATGTGGCAAGCGGAAAAGCGCTGGATACGTCTTTGATGTTCATCCAATTCGATGATATGGATCATGCGGGTCACTCTTACGGCTTCTATACAAAGCAGTATTACGAGCAGTTGACGAAAACGGATCTGAATGTGGGCACAATCGTGAACTCGCTGCGCGATAAAAACCTGCTGGATGATACGCTCATCCTGATGCTGCCGGATCACGGCGGAGGTACGGAAAATGCGAATACGACGCTGGGAAGCGCTACTTCGCACGGTCAAGATTCCCCGCTGGCGACTACGATTTTCTTTGCGGCTAACGGCAGAACGGTTGCCACGGATACGGGCAAGGAGAAAATTCTGCAGGGCGGCACGACCAAAGATTTGGCAGCCACCGTATTAAAGGCGCTGGGCATTAACGGAACAATCGGCGATTCTCAAGGGATTAACGGCATGTTCGTAGCGCAGAAGGATCAGAACAAAGCGGATTCGCCGAATCTGCAGTTGACCAAAGTAGTCGCTCCAACCACGCAGCAGCTCAAGCATTATGAGTTGGCGGTTAGCAGCTTGTCATCGGCAGCGAAAGCGATGGATGTCGTGGTAGCGACGGACGGTTTGAATGTGACAGCGGTAGAGCCTGTTCAAGAGGGCGTGAAGGTGCTCCGAAGCGAGTCGGCGAACGGGCGCACGAGAATCGTGCTGAGCGCAGAGAATGGCATTACGCCGGATGCAGCTTTGCTGAAGCTTCAAGTGACACCGCTGAACGAGAATGCCTCTGCAGCGTTGGAAACAGCGGTAGTCGCCAATGCTCAGGGCGCAGAAGCGCTGCCGAATTTGAAAAGTGCGGTGCGAGAGGATACGGAAGTGCAGATTCCGGCAACTGGCGTGCAGGTCGACAAGTCTTCTGCAACCGTCAAGCAAGGAGAAACAATAGCGTTGACAGCTGCTGTACAGCCTGCGAATGCGAGCAACAAGAACGTGACTTGGAGCAGCAGCGATCCTACGGTAGCGAGCGTGGAGAATGCCGGGGGCAAAGGAATTGTCACCGGATTGAAGACAGGGACGGTCACGATTACGGCCACAAGTGTCGACGGCGGCTTTAAGGCGACAAGTCAAGTGACAGTGGAAGCAGGGGTGCCTTCAAGTGCGAAGACAACGCTCAGCAGCTCATCTTCAGTCTACACAGGCAATGAATTTGTTGTGCGCTTGGGGCTTAGCAGCGTTACGAGCCAAGTGTATGCGCAGGATCTTATCATGAACTACGATGCGAGTCTGTTGGACTTCGTATCGGTCAAGTCGGTTAAAGAGAAAGTAAGCCTTATCGATACGAAGAAGACGGCAGGCCAATTGCGTTTCATTCTAGCCAGCGAGGGCGCTGGAAATGCGGTTTCGGGCGATGCGCAGCTGCTTGAAGTAACTTTTAGAGCGAAGTCGGTTTCGCAATCGGCATCCGCAGCGATTGCTGTGGCAAGCGCCATTCTTGCTGATGGGGCGGGCGTGGAAACGTCAGCAACCGTGTCGTCTGTAGGGGTAAATATTACCGTAGGCATCCCGGGCGATATTAACCATGACGGTAAAGTAAGTATTGGTGACCTTGCTTTTGCAGCTGCCCATTATGGCAAAACAACCTCCAGCGCAGATTGGCAGGAAGTGAAGGCAGCGGATATTAACGGTGATGGCATCATTGACATTATCGATCTTGCAGCGATTGCGGCGAAAATTTTAGAATAAACGGAAGTGCGGAGATCGGAGAAGATAGTTTCTCCGGTCTCCTTTTCGCTCAACATGTATGTAAAGAATTTAAACGAAAAAGTAAAGATTATGCACATGATTTGGACAATACGTATTGTATCATATGAGATGACAATTGCTTCTCATAAGATACAAAGGAGCCGTGAACGATGCCATTTATTAAAACGTTTAAACGCACTGTGTCCTTCGGTGTTGTTTCGCTTTTGGCTATGAATGTGATTCATTTTCCAGCCGGAAGCAGCCCAACCGCCTATGCGGCAGTCTTCCCATCACCGTCGGCCATTCCCACGGTAGTCAGTACCTATGTGGTCGCTGACAAATCGCAGATCGCGGTGTTGGGCGAGCAAGTACAGTTGAAAGTCATGGCACGTATGAGCGACGGATCGAATATCGAGTTAAAGAAAACGACGGCCTCCAACTCGACGGATCCCCAGTTGAACAGCGTGCATTATTCATCCAGTGTTCAAGGCGTCACGATCAACGATGCAACAGGCATCTTGACCTACGATGGCTCTGCGGGCAATGTTCCTGTCGATGTTAAGGCGGACGTTAAGTATCTGGATGTGAAATATTTTGAAGGCTTTGAAAATGGGAACTTAGGCAGTTTTAGTTATGATCCTGCGGCAAACACGACAAATACGTCTGTAATTGCAAGCAGCGGGGCTGGTGTTCCTGCACATAGCGGTTCATACAGCGCTAATCGCGCTGGTACAGCCAATAATACCGAAAGAATAGATATGGGAGCAGCGTTAAATGGCACGGTAACGGCGTGGTTCTATAACGGGTCTCCAACCGGCCAATCTCGAAATAATATTTGGGTAGGGACGAAAGTAACCACAAGTTCTCCTGTTGGGGCTGTCGATGTATCCAATGGATTAATCCTTGGGGAACATTGGGATGGCGCAACGGGATCGAGTACTAATTTCGTATCGAGAATTATGACTTCTGCCTTTTCAGCAGCATCGGTAACTAGAGGAACAGCGCCAGCTTGGCATGAGTTTAAATGGGACCTCACTTCGGGTACGGATGCCAAAATGTATATTGACGGGATGCTGGTTGGAACGACAACGAAAGAAACCAAATACCAATATGTAGCTTTGTTAGGAAATTGGGCGCCTAATAATACGGCAACTTATTATGACGATATTAAAACCACACAGCTTGGAACGAGTCTCTCAACTCCATTATCGATCCCTGTTACGACGGCAGATTTGCAAGGATTAACGGTATCCGGTCAAGATGGTGCAACGGCCATTACTGCGGATACAGGAACTCTGCAAATGACTGCGACTGTAAACCCTGCCGGCGCACCTTCAACTGTCGTATGGAAAGTAGAAAATTCAGATGGCACGCCGACGAATGCTGCTGAAATTTCCGCAACTGGACTATTGTCAGCGAAGGCAAATGGAACAGTGAAGGTCACGGCTACTTCTACGGCAAAGCCGGAAATTTCCAATAGCGCGATCGTAACGATCACTGGACAAACCGTAAAAGCAGCAGGCATAACGATACAAGCGCCATCGGGAGCAACAAGATTCACTACGCTTGATCCTGTTCCGCTTAGCGCCTCGGTCATACCGGCTGACACGGCAGATCCAACCGTCACATGGGCTGTTGTGGAAGGGACAGACGTCGCTGCGATTTCGAGCACGGGTGTTCTTACACCGGTTAAAGCCGGTACAATCCAAATTCAAGCGACATCCAATGACCCAAGCGGCGTAAAGAGCAATATGCTGAAGTTAACGTTCGATGTCAAGATGACATCACTGATTGTGACTGGAGCAGGCGGAGCTTCTGCGATAACTTCCCGGTCAGGTCAGCTTCAAATGGGAGCGACCGCCCAGCCAGGCGGAGCGGCAACTAATAACGTAGCATGGACCGTAGATAATGGGACCGGAAGTGCAACGATCAGCAGCACCGGCTTATTGACTGCTGTTTCCAACGGTACTGTGACTGTAAAGGCAACGGCGCAAGACGGCAGCGGTGTCGTCGGTCAAGCAATCATCACTATTTCGGGGCAGGGAAGCCATACCTTCTATGTCAGCTCATCTTCAGGAGATGATGCCAATGATGGGTTAAGCGCAGCCACACCATGGAAAACGCTGAATAAAGTCAGCGGCACGACGTTTATCCCTGGCGATAGAATTTTGCTTAAAGCAGGGGATGCATGGAACGGTCAATTATGGCCGAAAGGCTCTGGAGCCGATGGCAATCCGATCATTATCGACCAATACGGCACAGGCAATAAGCCTGTCATTAACGGGCAGGGGAATAATTTTGATAAAACGATCTACAATTCAACAACGACTTACAATACAGGGGCTGTTTTCCTAAGAAATCAGGAATACTGGGAACTCAACAATCTGGAAGTAACGAATGATGACAATTTCATGGTTGAAAACAACGATTCGGCTGCTCTGAGAGCGGGTATCTTCTTTACGATTGATGCCAATGAAAGCGATCGGGTGTATAACCACATTTATATTCGAAACTGTTATGTCCACGATATTGACGGCAACAACAACGCAGGCCCTAAAGAAAACGGCGGAATTATCGGCGTCGTGAAAGGCACGGCTGCTTTGAGCCAAGCTACAGCGGCCAGATTCAATGATGTAAAAATAGAAAATAATACGATTCGCAAAGTCGATCGCGTCGCGATTCGCGTTGCGGCACATACGAACTATGTAGGCGACGATTCCTTTTCCACAACAGCTACTTTTAAATACGGCAACTGGAACACAGGCTTTTATATCGGACACAACACAATGGAAGATGTGGGCGGAGACGGCATTATTTTGCGCGATACCGACGGGGCCGTATTGGAATATAACTATTTGAACAAATTTGGAACCCGGGTGGCGAGCAGCAACGCTATCGCAGGCATTTGGCTGGCAGTCGCCAAGAACACGCTCATTCAATATAACGAGGTTACTGGAGGGCCGGCGAATAATCAGGATGGCTGCGCCTATGATTTTGACGAATTCCTGATCAATACGGTCTACCAGTACAATTACAGTCATGACAATCCGATGGGCTTTATGCTCCTCATGGGCACGAATGAGAACGATGTATTGCGGTACAACGTCAGTCAGAACGACGGGATTATTTTCCGCCATTTTGCTTTTGACGAGAAGACGACAGGTTCTATTTATAATAATGTGTTTTATTATGACGGCAGTAAGAACCAAATTATGGGCTCCGGCAACACAGTGAAGAACGGGTACAGTTTCTATAATAATATTTTCTATAATACGAACGCTTCGACGCCTACAAATTGGCTGAACAACAGTTGGAGCAACGCTTTATTCAGCAACAACGTGTTCTACGAGGCGGGTGGCGTTCATCCGGCCAACGAACCTAGCGATGCCAACAAAGTGACTGCGGATCCGAAGTTTGTAAATCCTGGCGGAGCGGGAATCGGGCTGCTGAGCGCTTATGCTTACGAACTTCAACCGGACTCACCTGCGATTAATGCAGGGATATCGGTAAGCAATAACGGCGGCAAAGATTATGCAGGCAATCCGCTATATAAAGGATTCGCGGACATTGGCGCGTTCGAATTCCAAGGCGATACAACGGGAATCAATCACCGTCCGTTAATCTCGGATGCGAAGTATAGCGTGAAAGCGGACCGCCCGGTAACAGGCAGACTGTCTGCGACCGATCCTGATGGCGATCTCCTTCATTTTTCTATCGTGAGCAACGGGGTTTTGGGAACGGTTCGGCTTGTAGACAGCAGTACGGGTGAGTTCGTCTACACGCCTAATCCGGGTGTGACAGGGAACGATAGCTTTACGTTCAAAGCGTCGGATGGCTTGTTGGATTCTAATATCGGCACCGTAACCATCGCGATTGCTCTATCCAACCTGATGCAAAACGGCGGATTCGAAGCAGGAACAACGACGCCTCCTCCTGGCTGGTCATCGTTCTACGGGACTGGCGCTGCCATCATCAGCGATCCGGCCCATGTTCATTCCGGCAGCAATGCCGTGAAATTTGTTAGCAACAATTCAGGCGCTGAGCAAGTGGTGAACGGTTTGACACCGAACACTTACTATGTAGCCAGAGGCTGGATCAAAGTGATGGATGCCGGAAATACCCAAAGCATCGGCGTCAAAAATTACGGCGGTACGCAAATTTCCAAATCGATAGGCACATTGAACTACTCTGAGGGGAAAGTCATATTCAAAACAGGCGCGACGAATACATCGGCCAACATCTACTCCTGGAAAAATACGACTGCGAGCAACGATGGAAAGGTAGCGTATATTGACGATTTTTCACTCTCTTTGTATGAGAACCCTACGGCCGTAAGTACAACTGTAAATACCGTGCATGACGCCGTTTATAGCAGCAATTTGACGGTCAGCCGTTATGACGGGGATGCTCTGACGTATTCCATTACTGCTAACGGCACGAAAGGGACCGCAGTGATTACCGATCCAGCAACGGGAGCGTTCACGTATACGCCGAATGCCGGCGCAACTGGCACGGATACGTTCACCTTCAAGGCAAACGACGGAATTGCGGATTCGGACGCAGCTGTCATTACGGTCAACATCGCGGCTTCACCGATGGCACTATCGACAGAGCTTACAGGCGGCAGCACAGTAGCGAGCGGCGAGTCGTTCAAGGTTACATTCAGCTTGAAGAACTTGACGCAAGCGGCATTGGCGCAAGATATCACTGTTGAATATGACGCGAATACGATGGATTTCGTTTCTGCAAGATCGGTTATTGACGGTGTCTCCATTCTTGAGCCGATTAAGCAATCGACAGGCAAAGTAAGATTGATTATCGTCAGTCAAGGCATCACACATGCGGTTAGCGGCAATGCGCAAGTTGTGGAGCTGACGTTTAAAGCGAAGGCTTTGACGCAAAATACGACGGGAACCATCACCGTATCGAAGGCGGTTCTTGGGGATGCGCAAGGCGGGGAAACAGAAGCGGCTCCATCAAGCTTCGGTATAGCGATCATAGCTCCGATTCCTGGTATTCCCGGCGACGTTAACAACGATATGAAAGTGACGATCGGCGATTTGGCTATCGTGGCATCCTACTACGGCAAAGATTCAACCAGCCCGGATTGGGAGCAGGCGAAGAAAGCGGATGTGAATGGCGACAATGTGATTGACATTTACGACCTTGCTTTTGTAGCGGCTAAAATTATTGAGTAATGATAAGGAGGGGGAGTGCAGGCTGCTCCCCCTTTTTTATAAGTCAGAATCAACCTTAAGGAGGTACTAATGAGACAAAAGAAGGGTACATCCAAGCATCCATTTGCAAAAAGATTAACGATTCACCTAGTGCTGACTCTGCTCGTCATGATCTCTGTATTGCCCCAGTCTCCCGCAATTGCATTAGGGGCTTCCAATCCTGTAGACGAATACGATGTGCTTCGCGGTAAAATGTTCACTTATTTTACAGGCGGAGACGCCTACGATCCGAATGATCCGGATATCTCTGCGAACATCGCATTTAAGAGCGATTTGGTGAGCAATACCAATCTGACCGGGTACTGGGATACGATGAACAAAGCGGCGAACCGAACTTTTTTATGGGCAGATTTGCAAAGTACGACGAAATCCGCCGAGGTTTCTTCGCATTATACCCGATTGAATCAAATGGCCATTGCTTATGCGACGATTGGCTCCCCTTTCTATCATAATGCAAGCCTCAAAAACGATATTATCAGCGGTTTGGACTGGGCGTATGCCAACCGGTACAAAGAATCCAAAAGCGAATATGACAATTGGTGGGACTGGGAAATCGGAACCCCTCAGCTCGTCAACAGCACGCTGGTGCTCATGTATGATGATTTGACGCAGACGCAGATTGATAATTACATGCGGACTATTGACCGATTTGTGCCTAACCCCGGCATTCGAACGGTGAGTTCGGTGGTGGAAACAGGCGCGAATTTGCTTGATAAAGCCTATGTTGTCGCTCTACGCGGCGTGATCGGCAAATCGAGCACCAAAATTACACTGGGCAGGGATTCAATGAGCCCCGCTTTTCTATATGTGAAAAGCGGAGATGGCTTTTACGAGGACGGCTCTTTTATTCAGCATACTTATGTTGCCTATACAGGCGGGTACGGAGATGTGCTGCTCGGAAGAATGGCGGATCTGCTTTATTTATTGAGCGGATCTTCATGGAGGATTACGGACCCGAATGTGGCCAATGTATACCGATGGGTAGAGGAATCTTACAAACCGCTTATTTATATGGGTGCAAGCATGGACAACTTGAAAGGACGGGGAATATCGCGGCAAAGCGGGAATGATCATACGACGGGACGATCCATCATCCTCAGCATGCTTCGTCTGGCAGAAGGAGCACCGCCCGAACAAGCGACAAAGATCAAGCGGATGGTCAAGGAATGGATTTCAACCGATACAACGTTCGCGAACTATTACACAGGAGCGGGCATGTTCGAAATGATCCTCGGCAAAAGGCTGATGAGTGACCCTTCGATCGCTCCTCAAGGCAAGCTGGTAGGTCAATACCAATTTCCGGGCATGGACCGCATTTCCCAGCTTCGTGAAAATTTCGGGCTTGGAATCAGCATGTTTTCGCCACGTGTTTCCGCCTTTGAATATGGCAATGGTGAAAATATTAAGGGTTGGTACACGGGGGTCGGCATGACGACACTGTACAACAACGACTTGAAGCAGTATAGCGGCAATTACTGGGCTACGGTCAATATGTACCGTCTTCCGGGTACGACAACGGACGGTTCCGGCAGCGGAACACCGGTGGACTGGAAAAACTATTCAAACCCGAACACGTGGGTGGGAGGCTCTGCCGTCGATCAAATTTACGGTTCTGCAGGGATGCAGTTTTCGCTGTCCCAAAATACGGGAAGTCCTTTGCAAGGTAAAAAATCGTGGTTCATGCTCGGAGATCAAATCGTCGCCCTCGGTTCCGGAATTGCGAGCACAGATGCCGTACGCACGGTTGAAACCATTGTTGAGAACCGTAAGCTGAATGAAAATGGCGACAACCCGTTGACTGTAGACGGCGTGACGAAGCCAATCGGGGCCGGATGGTCGGAACAAATGAACAATGTGCATTGGGCATCTTTGGCCGGGAATGTTTCGGGTTCCAATATCGGCTACTATTTCCCTGGCACTGCAACCATAACCGGCCTGCGGGAATCCAGAACAGGCACATGGAAGCAGGTAAATACGGGAGGAAGCACGGATCAAGTGACGAATCCATTCTTGAGCCTGGCGTTCAATCATGGCAAGTCGCCTGTGAATGCTTCTTATGCCTATGTCGTGCTGCCAGGCAAAGACGCGGCTGCAACAGCGAACTATGCGGCAAACCCGGATATTCAAATTCTCGAGAATTCAGGGGATGCGCATGCGGTCATGGATACCACCCTGCATGCAGTAGGAGCTAACTTCTGGAATGATGTGACCAAAACCGTGTACGCGAACAATGAACCTCTCCTCACAAGCAGCCAAAAAGCGTCGGTCACAACGCTTGAAACGAACGGGCAGCTCCATATCGGCATTTCCGATCCGACGAAAGCGAACACGGGAACAATTCAGCTTGAAATTAACCGCAGCGCAACCGGCGTTGTTTCCCTTGATCCCGGGATTACGGTGACCCAGTTCAGTCCGACCATCAAGATGGCGGTGAATACAAGCGGAGCATTCGGCAGCACGTTTGAAGCCAAGTTCAATTTGGTGGCGGCTTCTAAGCCCGACACGCCTGTATTGGCAAGAGCAGAAGGCGGAGCGTCGCAAGTCATGTTGACTTGGAGCGGAGTACAAGGAGCAGCCGGATACCGAGTAAAGTACGGCACGTCTCCCGGAGTGTACACCCAAACGGTCGAGGTTAGAGATGTGAGCTTCACGAATCAATTTGCGGTCACGGGTCTGAAAACCGGGAAAACATATTATTTTGCCGTAACAGCCTACAATGCGGCCGGAGGAAGCGGTACTTCGAACGAGTTGTCCGCCGCACCGGTTCCAATCGTTACGCTGTTGCCTGAAGCAGATGCTTATGTCCGAGACGGCACATATGCCGGAACGAACTATGGAACCGCAGATAGTTTGGTGACCAAGCAGGATGCTGCAGGATATGCCCGACAATCGTACTTAAGATTCAATCTTGCTTCGATTCCAGGAACCATCGAGAGTGCCAAAGTTACGCTCGTTCCTGTTGGCGTTAGTATGGCAGGCACAACGAATCAGGCTCAGCTAGTGAGCGATAACAGCTGGGGCGAGACAGCGGTCAACTGGAACAATAAGCCTGCGGGAGGTGCGCCTTTTGCGACTTGGGCGGCTACAACAACTTATAGTCCCATCAAGTTTGATGTGACGAATCAAGTGAATGGAGCGATTGCGGCCGATAAGAAAATGTCGCTGTTGATTGCCTCTACGTCGAATCAAGGCTCGAAAGGCGACATTTCTTACGCATCCAGGGAGCATGTAACTACCGCTTACCGACCTGTTCTTGAGATCACTTTAAGCAGTCCTGAAAACCATGCCCCGCTAGCGGCAGATACGCAGGTATCGACTACAGAGAATACGCCGGTCTCGGGTACGCTCAGCGCTAGCGATGCGGATGAGGATGACCTAACGTATTCCATCGCAGCCAATGGTATGAAAGGAACGGCAGTTGTAACGAATGCTGCAACAGGAGCATTTACGTATACGCCTGCGTCGGGAGAGACCGGTACAGATACGTTCACGTTCCGCGTAAGCGACGGTATAACGCAATCGAATACAGCTACGGTAACGGTCAACATCGCGGCTTCGCAGGCGGTGCTTTCGACAGAGCTTACAGGAGGCAGTACGGTAGCGGCCGGAGAGCCGTTCAACGTTGCTTTCGGTTTGAAAAACGTGACACAAGCGGCATTGGCACAAGATATCTCCATTGAATATGACGCCAATACGATGGATTTCGTTTCTGCCAAGTCGCTGATCGATGGAGTCTCCATTATGGAGACGGTTAAGCAGTCTTCGGGTAAGTTAAGATTGATCCTTGTCAGTCAAGGCATCGCCCATGCGGTTAGCGGCAATGCGCAAGTTGTGGAGCTGACGTTCAAAGCGAAGGCTTTGGAACAAAACACGACGGGAACCATCACCGTGTCGAAGGCGGTTCTTGGAGATGCGCAAGGCGAAGAAGCGCAAGCTGCTGCTTCAAGCTTTAGCATCGCCATCATAGCTCCGATTCCCGGCATTCCCGGCGACCTGAACAACGATATGAAAGTGACGATCGGCGATTTGGCCATCGTGGCAGCTTATTACGGCAAAGATTCAACCAGCCCGGATTGGGAACAGGCGAAGAAGGCGGACGTGAATGGCGACAACGTGATTGACATTAAGGACCTTGCTTTTGTGGCGGCTAAAATGTTTGAGTAAACACGATTAACGGGATAAGGTTGTTGTCACGGAATCATGACAACAACTTTATCCCGTTTCGGGTTTTGATCCTTTGGAAACGCAGGAAAATTGTTCCTTCTGACGAATAGATAGATTCACTGCATATTCTGAGGACAGATTCTATATTTGGACAAGGAGTGCGACAATGAGAAGACTGCAGGTCAGGTTTAGGACAAAGCTATTTATCACGTACCTGCTATTAGTTTCTTTGCCCCTGTTTGTACTAGGTTATTTGTCGTATCGCCAATATGAGAAATCGATTGAAAAAAATGTTGGTGAATACGTACCTGCGATTTTAAACCAGGCAAACGCAAATATCGATAAGTATTTGTCAGAACTCGTATCCATTCCGGATGTCGTCACAAGATCGGGCGAAGTTATGGCGATCCTCCGGAAAAAGGATCAGGACAAAATTTCCGTCATGGAACAGGAAGCGTTTACAGTTCAATCGTATTTGGCCAATAACATTGTGAATGGCGGGCACCAAGATGTCATTGCTGTGTTTATTCAGTCGAAGAACCGGGTGTTTTCAAGCTCTCGATTGAACTTTCAAGGAAGCGCGTTTCTACAAGAAAAAAATCCGTTTCAGCAAGAAATGGATTTACAAGGCAAGCTGTTGTTTGTTCCTCCGGAAAGACTGAAGCTCGTGTTCGAGAATAATCAACCGTTTATTTCCATATACAAGCAATTGTATGATGCGGAAAATATGAATCCACTTTGCACGGTGCTGCTCATCGTCAGTTTGGATGAAATATCCAAAATATGCAATCGGATTCCGCTTGCAAACAATGGGATGGTTCTGCTTAATAATGAAGTAGGACAGACGGTATATAATAACGACAGCCAGTTCATCGGCAAAATAGGTACGCCTGAAATATCGCTTTCTAAAGGCACTTCCGAATTGAAAATCAATAGGGAGAGAGTGATGGTTAGCGCCGACGTATCTGATTATACCAACTGGACGCTGGCAACAATTAATCCTGTAAAGGAACTGACGAGGGAAACAATAGGGATTCGTAATTTTACGATAGCGATCTTCTCGATATGTTTAATTGTATCCGTTCTCATATCTTTCTTTTTCTCCCAAACGGTGACCAGTCCGATTCGCTCGCTGCAGCTGCTGATGCGGGAAGTCGAGAAGGGTAACTTCCGTGTTTCGTTTCCTGTTCATCAAACGGATGAAATCGGTGAATTGGGAAATAGTTTTAATCACATGGTAGAACGGATTCAGGAGCTTGTACAAAGGGTCTATCAAGTAGAAATCAGACAAAAGGAAGCCGAGTTGGCTGCCTTGCAAAGCCAGATCAGTCCTCACTTTTTATATAATACGTTGGAGTCAATCCAAATGGTCATTGAGTTAGACGATAGTGTAAGGGCTTCCAATATGATTTCCGCCTTATGCCATATGCTGAGATTCGCAGCAAGAAGAGGCGATGTTGTAAACATTGGCGATGAGGTCAAGCATATTACCGATTATCTTTATATTCAAAAAATGCGATACGGCCAACGATGTCAGTATGAGATTGAGATGGACCCGGGCATTCATCCATTCTTTGCTCCCAAATTCATTTTACAGCCCCTTGTTGAAAATGCGATTCGCCATGTTGTCGAGAAAACGAATTCGCCAACTCAGATTAAAATCACAATCACGAAGTATTCTGAAAGTATTCAATTTTCGGTTCAAGATAACGGGCAAGGAATACCGTGTGATACACTGAGCAGGCTCCAAGTCATACTCCAAGGTGAACAGCTCCCCGATCAAAAGCATGGTATCGGATTATTAAATGTACATAGCCGGATACAACTGTTGTATGGGGTCGATTATGGCGTGACTGTTGCAAGCATGGAAAGGGAAGGGACAATAATCACAGTACGCATTCCGTATATAACAAAACCATCCAAATAAACAGGAAGGATGTTTAAAGTGGTTCCTATACGTGTGTTAATTGTGGATGATGAAGAATTAATTCGCAACGGCATTGCGAGGCTGGTCGAACAGGCTGGGATGTCTTTTCAGGTCATAGGCACCTGCTCCTCGGCCAAGGAAGCATTAATTTCCTTGGAAATAACGGAGATTGATTTCATTATCACCGATATACGAATGCCCGAAATGGACGGATTGGAGCTTTTGACTGAGGTTAAGCGCATTCGTCCGCATGTGTTCAGTATGGTGATTAGCGGGTATGAGGAATTTGAATATGCCCGAAGCGCTTTAAAACTTGGTGCAAGCGATTACATTTTAAAGCCGATTGACCGAAAACAGTTTCGTGAGCAATTGCATAATATGATGGAGCTGGTAACTACCTACCGAAGAAAGCAGTTTTTACAGCAAGATCTTGACGACAAGTCCCAGAAGTTGGTTGATTCTCAGCTCGGAAACTTTTTGAATTCTGTCCTATATGCAAGCAGACCTCCTCACAGACAGGAATGGCAAGGAATTCTTAATCCTTTATGCCGCTATCGACTTATTGCGACCTCAATTGACCGCGTCCAAAGAATAGATTCGTATTCGATAAGGGATTATGAATTATTTGAATATGCCAGGAATGGAATTATTCGAGATATATGCGGTGAATTTGAAGGAAGCGCAGCGTCCGCTATCGCTCTGCACTCTTGGAACGGTTTAGACGGTTGGGGGTGGATCCTGGTCAACACTATTAAACAGGACGAGCAGGAGAGTGACATGGATACCGATGAAACCTCCTCTTCGGAAATAAATCTAATCTGCGAAGAGCTTACGGCGAAGCTTCAAGAGGCTTTTAGGCAATATATCCCTGTTTCTGTGAGTTTAGGTGTGAGCAATGTACTGGAGGATATATCGACCATTGGACAGGCTGCAGCAGAAGCCAGAGCGTCGCTGCAGCGCAGACTGTTTGAAGGCGGCGGCAAATGTCATTGGCTTGAAAAGCAACCCAATGATAGTTCCGTACATTTGCAGGAATCCAAAAGTACAGCTTTGCGCCTGTCGGAGCTTGAAAGCAAGCTTTTTAGCGTGGTGCGCCTATTTGATGAAGCCGTTATCCGAACTATCGTAGACGATTTATTTGCTGTTTGGAAGAAAAATGCTTTATTTTCAGGAGATTTGCCTGCCATTGTGCTTTCCTTGATGCTGCGGGCTACGATTTTAATTGATGAAATACGGCTGGAGGATCGCGATACGGGGAAACTCATGTCGACGAGTTATATCGAGAATACTTGGAGGAAAATGCAGGTATCTTCCGATGTGTTGGAGCTAAAGGAAGAATTGCTGCATTTTCTGCTGCTCATCGCCGGGAAGTTAAAAAGTTTACGTTTTCTAAGCGAAAGAGAACCTGTTGAAAAGGCGAAAGCCTACATCGAGCAGCACTTGGCTGATGAGTTAACGCTAAGCGTTGTCGCGGGTGAAATCTATTTGAACCCCTCTTATTTCAGCAATTTATTTAAGATCCAAACCGGAGAAAACTTCTTGAATTATGTAACTCGCATACGGATGGAAAAAGCGCGGGAGCTGTTGAAGGACAGAGTATTAAAATTAAATGAGATCGCCAATAAAGTCGGCTATCAAAATCCGAAATATTTTACCAAGCTATTTAAAGAGCACTTTGGAAGCACACCAACCGATTACAGGGAAAACCAACTGAAATAACGATCGACCCGTCCTTGCACAAGTGTCATGAGGCGGGTCATTTTTATTGAAGAGCCAAAGAATGTAACCGTAATCTAAAAAAAGGATATCTATATAAGCGCCTCCGCCTCTATTAAGATTAAGTTGTAAATAAGATGTGCTAGACACTAAAGGGAGGAAACGAAAAATGTTGCAATCCAAAAAAATGCTCGGTACGGTTCTGTGTAGTTTTCTTGCTATGACAATCATTGCTGGATGTTCCAGCGGAGGGAGCTCTCCCGTAACGACGACCAATTCCCCTTCCGCTGACAACAAACCTGCTGCGACCACGACAGCCAAAAAGGAGTTCACGGTTGCTGTAGTCCCTAAGCTTGTAGGCATTCCTTACTTTAACTCCGCACAAGCAGGAGCTGAACAAGCCGGGAAGGATCTGGGAATCAAAGTGATTTACACAGGCCCAACGCAAGCGGATGCCGCCCAACAGTCGACTTTTATCCAAGACTTGATTACGAAAAAGGTGGATGCCATCGCAGTTTCGGCCAACGATCCTACGGCGATTGCTCCGGTGCTCAAGAAAGCGCAAGCGGCAGGCATTAAAGTATTAACTTGGGATGCGGATGCGCAAGAAGATTCGCGGGATCTGTTCGTCAGTCAAACCAGCGATGAAGCGTTAGGCAGACATATTATGGATACGCTTGCGCAGCAAATGGGAGAAGAAGGCGAGTTTGCCATCATTACGGGGTCACTGACAGCCGGCAACTTGAATACTTGGATGGATTATATGAAAAAACAAGCGGCTGAAAAGTATCCGAAAATGAAGCTGGCCTCCGTCGTACCGTGCGATGACGACCAACAAAAAGCGCTGACACAAGCGCAAAATCTGATCTCTGCGTATCCGAATCTGAAAGGAATCATCGGGAACAGCTCGGCTGCCGTTCCGGGCGCTGCCGAGGCTGTGAAAAAGGCGAACAAGAACGGTCAAATTAAAGTCGTTGGCTTGTCTACGCCGAACTTGATGAAACCATATTTGAAGGATAATTCCGCTCAAATGGCTACACTGTGGAGTCCGAAAAAACTTGGTTACTTAACCGTCGCTGCAGCCAAGGATATGCTGGATGGGAAAACGTTGACAGACGGACAAGACATTCCAAATGTAGGCAAAGTGTCGGTACAGGGGAAAGTTCTCATCATGGGACAACCGACCGATTTCACCAAAGATAACGTGGACCAATACGACTTCTAAGTTAACGTATTAGACAAGGAATCCCTAATCGTTAGAGGTTAGGGATTCTGCCATTATTTTGATAGAAAGGGGTGCCTAGTGTGACAAACTCATTATGGTTGGAGTTGGATGCGATCACCAAACAATATCCTGGGGTGAAAGCATTAGATCGCGTATCGTTGCAAGTCAGAAAAGGGGAAGTTCACGCAATCGTCGGAGAGAACGGAGCGGGAAAATCCACGTTGATTAAAGTGCTGGCAGGGGTCATTCAACCGGATCACGGCAAAATTAGAATTGAAGGCAAGGAAATCGCCATCCAAAGTCCAACGCAAGCTAGAAAGTTAGGTATCACTGTGATCTATCAAGATCTGAGCTTGTTTCCTAATTTAACCGTTGCGGAAAACATCGCTTTAGGCGAAAGCGACGATGGGAGCACATCCATTATCTCTTGGAAGAAAATGCATGCAACGGCACAAACCGCTTTGGACCGCTTAGGCATAAAACTTGATCTGAATGCCAAGCTGTCGGAATTATCCGTAGGCAAACAGCAGTTGATTGCGATAGCGCGGGCCTTGGTCAGCGATTGCAAGCTGTTGATTATGGATGAACCGACCTCCTCTCTGTCTCGAATGGAAGTCGGCTATTTATTTCAGGCAGCGATGGAATTAAAGCGTGATGGCATTGCGATCTTATTTATCGGTCATAAATTCGATGAAATCTATAGACTCTGTGACACGGCTACGGTGCTAAGGGACGGACAATATATCACATCAGGCTCGCTGAGTGAGTTCACGCAGGAGGCTCTTGTGGAATTCATGGTCGGCCGCAAATTAACGAATTTATATGCCAAAATGCCCGTTCACATCGGAGAAGATTTGCTGCATGTTAATCATTTGAGCAAAGCGGGGCAATTCGAGAATATTAGCTTTACGGTAAAGGCTGGGGAAGTTGTCGGCATTACAGGCTTAGTGGGTGCGGGAAGAAGCGAATTGGCCGAATCGATATTCGGTTTGAATCCCCCGGATCAAGGAACGGTATCCATGAAAGGCACGCGCATTGATCTGAAGTCGGTGAGCGCATGCATCCAGTCGGGATTGGCTTTAGTGCCGGAAAGCAGACAAATTCAAGGTTTAGCGATGAAATTGTCCATGGCGCACAACACGACGCTTAGTATAATGCGAAGGATTGCCCGCTTTAGATGGCTGCTGCAGCCCAAAGAGGAGCGTTCTATTACGGAAAACTATATTCAAAAATTATCGATTCGGCCCCCCTTCCCACACATTCAAGTCGCTAAGCTAAGCGGAGGGAACCAACAAAAAGTCGTCCTTGCCAAATGGATTGCGACCAATCCGTCGGTTCTTATTCTGGATGAGCCCACCAATGGCGTTGATATCGGAGCGAAAGCTGAAATATATAAAGCAGTCAATGAAATGGTGCAAAATGGTATGGGGGTGATTCTGATTTCCTCGGAATTGCCCGAGATTCTCTCTATGAGCGATCGGATTCTGGTCATGTGCGAAGGGAGGCTTGCCGGCGAGTTGGACGCTAACCAAGCTACGCAAGCTGCCGTCATGAAGCTTGCCGTGCCGGGAATCAGCAGAGGAGAACAAGGGGCTAAAGATGAGGTGACAGCAGGATGAAGCGATTGCTTACGAGTAGAGAATTCGGAGTTGCACTACTGCTGATTCTAGTCACACTCATTATGACGATGATCACGCCGAATTTTTTGACCTCCAGTAATATCACGAATATCCTGATCACGAATTCCGTTCTCGGCATTATGGCCGTAGGGATGACGATCGTCATTCTAACAGGAGGGATCGACGTTTCCGTCGCCGCCATCTTAGCCGTGTCATCTGTCATTGTAGCCAAATATGTCATCTCGACGGGAGCTAACGTGTATGTTGCATTTCTACTTGGTGCAGCTTGCGGGCTCGCTCTGGGCTTGCTGAATTCCTTATTTATTGTTTACGGGAAAATCCCCGCAATCATCGTCACGTTAGGAACGATGGGGATCTTCCGCGGATCTATTCTGCAAGTTACGAATGGAGAATGGATTGTCGGCTTCCCGGCATGGTACAGCAATATCAATGCGCAGAAGGTTTTGGGATTGCCGCTGTCTTTTCTTATTTTCTTAGGAATTGCCTTCATCAGCGGATTGCTGTTGCGATACACGAGAATCGGCAGGCAAGTTTATGCCTTTGGCGGAAATGAGGAATCCGCCGTTCGGATCGGTATTCGCGTCAAAAGATTGCAAATTTTTGTGTATATGTATATGGGGCTTGTCTGTGGAGTTGCCTCTGTCGTTTATGGGGCCATACAAGGCAGTGTTCAGCCTAATGCGGCAGTTGGATTTGAGTTAAGCATCATCGCAGCGGTAGTCGTTGGGGGCGTTAACATTATGGGAGGAAGCGGCTCGGTGCTTGGAACTGTACTAGGCGTACTGTTCCTTGGATTGATCAATAACGCGCTGGTATTGGCTCATGTTGAAACGTATTGGCAGAATGTTGTTGTAGGCCTGGTCATATTGTTGGCCATTTCGGTAGATGTGCTTAACCGCAAAATGAAATCGATGAGGAGGGCCAGGGCATGAAGCAAATGAACTGGTTTACGAATGAAATGCTGCTTTTCTTCCTGCTGCTTGCTCTTCTTGTCTATATGGGTTTGCAAAGCGATGTGTTTCTGACCGTGGACAATTTATTGTCGGTGACGGTGCAGCTGGCCGAATTGGGGATATTGTCATTAGGGATGACACTGATTATTCTAACGGCAGGGATTGATCTGTCATTAGGGAGTCTAGTCGGACTTCTCGCTGTAGTTACCGGTTATTTTCTCAATAAAGGCCTGCCGGTTATCGTCGTTATTCCGCTTGTACTCGTGGCAGCGGTATGCTGCGGATTATTTAACGGATTTTTTGTAGCAAAATTAAAAATCTCGCCGATCCTGGTTACGCTAGCCACGATGACGTTCTTCAACGGTATTGCGCTCGTTTTGAGTAAAGGCAAGGCATTTTCCGGATTTTCGGAATCTTTTTATATATGGGGACAAGGAACGGTGGTTGGAATTCCTGTACAGTCCATCATTTTGATTGTATTAATTCTCATAATGGGGTTCATCATGGCATACACACCCTGGGGACGATCCGTTTATGCGATTGGGAGCAGCGAGAAGTCGGCTAAATTCTCCGGTATCCCGGTAACCAAAGTGTTAATAGGGGTCTATGTGATAGCGGCCGTACTGGCTGGAATCGTAGCGATTATTATGACATCCCGGGTTGCCACGGCACGAGCCGATATGGGATCTATATATTTGATGCAGAGCATATCCGCCGTTGTGCTTGGCGGGACCGTACTTTCCGGAGGCAAAGGGAAAATGATCGGAACGATTCTGGGATGCTGCATTTTTGCGATTCTATCCAACGGCTTGAATCTTATGAATGTGGCTCCATTTATTAAAGATGTGATTCAAGGCAGCATTCTGATCCTCGTTTTATTAATTCAGCATGCAATGGGTTTTCGTAAGTTCGCATCCATGGGTAAATGGATTAAGCCATCCGTTAGCAAAGGCGCTTAAAAGTTCCCTTATCAAAGTCTCACTCGGAAGCAGGTGGAAGGTTGGATGAAGAAGATGACGATAAAATTTCGCACGAAATTATTTATCACCTATCTGACTCTCGTATCCTTCCCTCTTTTGTTCTTGGGGTATTTTTCTTATCAACAGTATGTCGAGTCGATCGAAAAAAATGTAGGCGGATATGTGCCTGCGCTTTTAACGCAGTCCAATTTCAATATGGATAAGTATATGTCGGAGCTGTACGCAGCGCCTGACGTTATCGCCAGATCGAATGAAGTCATGGCTATATTACGGAAGAAACAGTCGGGCTCCACTTCATCCAGCGAACAAGATGCTTTTTTTGTGCAATCGTATCTGGCAAACAACATCGTCAACGGCAGGCATCAAGATGTCATCGCTGTTTTCGTGCAATCGGGCAAACGCGTATTTTCAAGCTCGCGACTTAGTTATGTGGGGAGTGCTTTTTTACAAGAAAAAAATCCATTTCAACAAGAAATGGATCTTCAAGGCAAGCCATGGTTTCTACCTCCGGGTCAGCAAAAGCTGGTTTTTCAAGATAATCCGAACTACATTTCGATTTATAAACAAATTTACGATGCGGATAACATGAATCCGCTTTGTACGGTGCTGCTCATTGTCAATCTAAGCGAGATTTCCAAAATATGCGATCAGATTCCGTTTTCAACCAACGGCATGCTGTTTATTACAAACAAGTTGGGCCAAATCGTCTATCATAACGATAAAAATTTAATTGGAAAAAGCACATGGGAGTCCTCCGCTTTGCCCCTAGAGAACGGTACGGTTGTGAGGGAAGTCAATCATACGCGAATGCTCGTCAGCGCTAATCATTCCAATTATACGGATTGGACCTTGGTCACGATTAATCCCATAAAGGAATTAACCAAAGAAACCATCTGGATCCGCAATGTGACGATAGCCGTTTTTTCCATTTGTTTGATCGTCGTCGTGATCGTTTCCGCCTTTGTCTCCCAAACGGTGACAAGTCCCATTCGAACGCTGCAGCGGCTCATGCGGAAAGTAGAGAAGGGGAATTTCGATGTTTCTTTCCCGATCCATCAAAAAGATGAAATCGGGGAGCTCGGATACAGCTTTAATCATATGGTTCAGCGCATTCAAGAGCTGGTTCAAAAGGTGTATCAGGTAGAAATCCGCCAAAGGGAAGCGGAATTAGCAGCCTTACAAAATCAAATCTCCCCGCACTTTCTCTACAATACGCTGGAATCTATCCAAATGGTTATTGAAGGAGAGGATCAGGAAAAGGCGACAAGCATGATTTCCGCTTTAAGCAGAATGCTCCGGTTTGCTGCAAAGAGAGGGGATATCGTACAGATTGGAGATGAGATTAAGCATGTATCCGATTATCTCTATATCCAGCAATTGCGGTATGGAAGCAGATGTTCATACGATATTGACGTTAGCCCCGGAATGGAACTGTATTATGCACCTAAATTTACGCTGCAGCCTCTTGTCGAAAATTCGATCCGGCATGTTGTTGAGAAAAGCAACGCGCCTACGGACATACGCATTGAGATTACAGGTGTCGATTTAGGCGTACAAATGATCATTTCAGACAATGGTGCCGGCATTCCTGAGGAGTCGTTGCAGATACTTCGAGAAAGACTTGCGGATACGTCGCAAGCACATTCGAATGGAGGCATTGGATTAATCAATGTGCATAGTCGTATCCGCTTCATGTATGGATCTGATTATGGGATTCAAATTGAGAGTTTAATAGGGAAGGGTACGAAGATCTATGTACTTATCCCCTATCTCCTTTTTCCATAGATTCACCTAGGATCAAGAGATAAAGAATATACACCCATTCCAAAGATTGGATGCCTATTCAGTGGGAAAACCATTACTTTATAATAAATACAAGATGTCGAAGAGGCATTCGAAAGGAAGAAAATTGAATGACGGAGGTAAAAATAATCATGGCAAACCAGCTTAAAAGGCAAAAAAACGTTAAAAAGAGAGCGCTATCATCTTTGCTAGTCGTAACTTTACTGCCTACCTTGTTAATGCCGGCGACGACTTTCGCCAATGAGAGCGATGCTCCTAACGCTGCAAGCGCTGCTAATGTTGCGGACAGCACGTTCCGGGTTAAGAATTTAAAAACCGAGCAAGCTGTCAATCCACTGGGTCTGGATACGTTAAAACCACGACTGAGTTGGCAAATGGGATCTGACGCACGGTCGCAGAAGCAGACCGCCTATCAAGTGCTGGTGGCTTCAACTCCGGAGCTGCTCTCACAGGATCAAGGAGATATGTGGGATAGCGGAAAGGTGGTATCCGATCAATCCGCTAACGTGGAGTATGCCGGTCAAGCGTTGCAATCCAGCAGTCGTTATTACTGGAAAGTACGGGTATGGGATAAGAACGACCAGGTGTCCGATTGGAGCGTGCAAGCTTGGTGGGAAATGGGTTTACTGAAGGGGACAGATTGGCAGGCCAAATGGATTACACTCCCGAAAGAGCAAATGCCGAACATATCCAAGTATACGATCGATCTCGATTTTACGATCTTACAGGACGCTGCCGGATTTATTTTTGGCGGACAGGATTCCTCGCATTTCTACATGTGGCAAATCAATACGAAAGAAAAGTCATACATGACATTCAGGCCGCACATTTTTAATCCCGGCGGTCAAGTGCTGAAGGAAGTCGACATTTCTACTATCATCCCTAAAGGCAAGGAACTCAACACGCAGCATCACTTGACAATTAATGTGAACGGCAGTCAAATTTCGACCTATCTCAATGGGCAGCTTGTTGATACGTTAACTGACAATCATTTTTCATTCGGCAAAATTGGTTTTAGGGAGCACAAGGATTCAAGAACGAGCGAACGCGCAAGCTTTGATAATATTATGATTAAAGATACGGATGGAAACATTCTGTTTTCGGATGATTTTTCCGATCCGGCCAAGAACGTGTTTGACGCTGGGAACATAGAAAACGGTCAATTAGTGCTTGGGGACTTGTCAAATGATGTTGTTTTTAAGAAGAATGTCAATCATGTGCCTCAACTTCGTAAAGCATTCGAAATCACCAAGCCTGTGAAGAAAGCGACTGTGTACGCGACTGCCTTAGGCTTATACGAGCTAAGCATGAACGGAAAGCGTGTCGGGGTAGATCATTTATCCCCAGGTTGGACGGATTACAATCAATTCGTTCAATATCAAACCTATGATGTCACCGGGATGCTCGAAAATGGCAGCAATGCGCTGGGAGCTTTGCTTGGAGATGGTTGGTATTCCGGGCATGTGGCGATGGCTGGCGATCATGTTTATGGCGAGAAGCCGGAACTGCTGCTGCAAATGAATGTCGAGTATCAGGATGGGACGAAAGACCAGATCGTTTCGGATTCCTCTTGGAAGATTTCGACAGCAGGACCGATCCTCACATCGGATTTATTGATGGGAGAAGCTTATGATGCCCGGAATGAGATGCAATCATGGGATAAACCTGGTTACAATGATACAGAATGGATCGCGGCGGCAGCTGCGAATGATTTTAAAGGCAAACTGATCGCGCAAATCGGTCCGACTGTTCATGCGACTCAGGAATTAAAACCTAAAGCCATAACTCAACCGACACCCGGAGCCTATATCTTTGATTTAGGACAAAATATGGTTGGTTGGGCCAGGCTGCAAGTAAACGGACCTTCGGGCTCCAAAGTGAAGATGCGTTTCGGTGAAATGTTAAACGATGACGGCACACTTTACACAGCCAATTTGCGGACAGCGAAGCAGACGGATGAATATACGCTTAAAGGTGATGGCAACGAGGTTTATGAACCTCATTTTACGTTCCATGGTTTCCGGTATGTGGAAGTCACTGGATATCCGGGCGTTCCGACATTGGATAGTATCACGGGAGTGGTCGTCCATTCGGATACGGAGCCGTCGGCATCATTTGAAACATCGAACAGTATGGTGAATCAGCTTTACAGCAATATTGTTTGGGGGCAAAAAGGAAACTTTTTAAGCGTTCCTACAGATTGTCCGCAGCGCGATGAGCGAATGGGGTGGTCTGGAGATGCGCAAATTTTTGCCAGGACGGCAAGCTACAACATGAACACCATGACTTTCTTTGAGAAATACATGGGAGACATGGTGTCCGGACAAGGTTCAGACGGCGCATTCCCGGATGTCGCACCTTATGTTTCGATCGTTGGAAGAGGGAGCAACGCTTGGGGGGATGCCGGGGTTATTGTTCCATGGACAGTATATTTAATGTATAACGATAAGCGCGTCATTGAAGATAACTACCCCGCCATGGTCAAATGGATTGATTATTTGAAGAAAAACAGCAGCGGTTTAATTCGGCCGGAAGGCGGTTACGGCGATTGGCTGAACGTGGATGATAATACGCCTACAGATGTAGTAAATACGGCATATTTTGCTTATAGTACATTGCTTTTGTCCAAAATGGCGAAGGCTGTTAACAAGGATGCGGATGCGCAAAAATATGAAGCTCTGTTTAACGATATTAAGGCAGCGTTCAATCAAAAGTTTGTCGCTAAAGACGGACGCATTAAAGGCGATACGCAAACGAGCTATGTGCTGGCGCTTCAAATGAATTTGCTTCCTGAGGACAAACAGCCGATGGCCGCTAAATATCTCGTAGACAAAATTAAAGGTAGGGATTGGCATTTATCAACAGGGTTTTTAGGTGTAGGCTACCTGCTTCCTGTGCTCACCAAGGCCGGCTACTCCGAAGTTGCGTATCATTTGCTGACGAACGATACGTATCCTTCGTGGGGCTACAGCATTAAAAACGGTGCGACGACCATCTGGGAACGCTGGAATTCCTATACCAAAGAAGGCGGCTTCGGCGATATTGGAATGAATTCGTTTAATCACTATTCGTTAGGTTCCGTAGGTGAGTGGATGTTCCGTTATGCGGCGGGAATTGAAGCTGATCCCGATCAACCTGGATTCAAGCATACGATCATTCAGCCGACAGTGGGCGGGGAATTCCAATATGCGAAAGCGGAATATGACTCGATCTACGGTACCATTGCCAGCGGTTGGAATATCGACGGAAACAGTTTCAAATTGAATGTGACGATTCCGACGAATACGACAGCGACGGTCTATGTACCGACGGATGATCAAGGTACGGTTAAAGAAGGCGGGAAAAGCATTAGCGAAGCGGAAGGTATCCGTTTTGTGAAGATGGACGGCGGGAAAGCCGTGTATGAGGTTGGATCCGGAACCTATGCGTTCACTTCCACTTTGACGATTACAGAAAGTCCGTTGAGTTCTGTCAGCTTAAGCAGCGATCACACGAAAATGATCGTGGGCGAGACGGCTCAAGTGAACGTAACCGCGAAAAAAGAGAATGGCGTCGCCATAGATCTGGCTAAAGCTCAGACCGTCTTTAAAAGTAGTGATGTAAATGTGGCGACTATAGATGCAGCAGGTAAATTGAAAACAGTTGGATTCGGTAATGTCAAAATAACTGCAGAAGTCACTTACGAAGGTGTCACGCTTTCATCTTCCCTTTCCATATTCGTATCCAACGGCGCTAACTTGGCTTTAGGTAAAAAAGCAAGCAGTAATAATACGTATACAGCCGCTCCGACATGGAATATATCCAATTTGACAGACGGAAATTTGGATCTGAAATATTCCAGCAATGGGTTCACCTCACCGGATGCAACGAAAAATCCAATCTGGGTTGAGATTGATTTGGGCAGCGTGCAATCCTTCAACAATCTCGTTTTGTACCCGAGGACGGATTCGAAGACGACGGATGGGAAAATTGCCTCCTTCCCGGTTGATTTTGATATCCAAGTGAAATTGGATAACGGGGAATACAAGACCGTGAAACAAGTCAGAGGGCAGTCGAATTTGGAAGATGGAGCGCAGAGATACAGTTTTGATACGGAACAGGCCAGATATGTGAGAGTAGTCGTCACACAATTTGGAGCAATGCCGCATGACGATATCTACTATAGGTTCCAACTGGCAGAAGCAGAAATTTACAATGTTCAAGAACAAACCGTGTTAGCCGGTCCTTCGAGCGTTACTGCGGGTCAGGCGTTTGATATCACCTACCGAGTGTCTGGTGTGACTGAGAGCGTATATGCACAAGATTTAACCTTTACGTATGACCCGGAGCAAATGGAATTCGTATCAGCAGATTCTTTGCTGGATGATTTGAAAATCGTTGCCATATCGGATGTAACAAAAAATCCAGGCAAAGTCAGAATCCTAGCTGCAATTGTCGGAGGAGATCGCAAGGCCATCGGTGATTTGCTGGCGCTTCACATGAGAGCAAAATCATCCTCATCTGTGCCGGCCACATTAACGCTGTCAGACGTTGTTTTCGCTGATGGAAAAGGCGTGGAAAAGAATATTGCCGGTACGGTATATAGCGTGCAAATCGCAGCTCCTCTCAATAAAGAGGCACTTATTGCTCTTATTGCAGACGCTCAAGCTCAGCACGATGCTGCTGTTGAAGGTACGCATGCAGGCCAATATCCGGTTGGGGCTAAAGCTGCTCTGCAAGCGGCGATCGACAAGGCTCAATCCGTCGTGAATGATGGTTCCGTTACCCAGCAGCAATTGGAACAAGCGACAACAGAATTAACCAGTGCGCTGCAAGCGTTTAAGAATTCTGTCAATCTTGCGATGCCGGGAGATATGAACGGGGATGACAGAATCAGTATTGGAGATTTAGCTGTCGTAGCTGCTTACTATGGCAAAACATCCGCCGATCCGAATTGGAATCTGTATAAAAAAGCGGATATTAATAACGATGGCGTTATCGACATCCTAGATTTGGCGGCATTGGCGAGATTGATTCTCGGATAATTTTTAGCTGAACCCAAAAGTAAAAGAGCGGCCGCAAGTCAGAATGAACTTGCGGCCGTTTTTTGTACGCGTATAGCCGCATTTTGAAAGGAGTGTAAAATCAATGCTGCAAAAAATGGGAGTTACGTTGCTTGGTATGATAACGATCCTCAGCTCTGTTACATCTGTATACGCATATGCGGAGGAAAAAAACACGTCTGAACTTAGCTTGGAAGACAGGGTGAATCAGTCCTTAGCGCAATTCACGTTAAGGGACAGGTCACGACTTGCTCTCGGCGGAGTCGTAGGAGAAGAAGGCCAGTCCACTACGTTTGGGAATCAAGCTAAGTCACTGCCAAGCAAGGGCTTGTCATACATGAATATGTCTGATGGACCTATGGGTGTCAATGCCGCCGGAAATCATACCTCATTTGGTTCCGGACAGATTATTGCCTCAACATGGAACAGAGACCTGACACAAAAAGTTGGCGAAGTTATCGGTAAAGAAGCGCTCGACAAAGATGTGCAGTATTTCTTGGGCCCTGGAACCAATATCAATCGTGACCTGGCCAACGGCAGGACCTTTGAATACTACAGTGAAGATCCTTTTATGTCGGCGAATGTAACAACGCCTTATATTAGAGGGGTACAGAGTCAAGGGGTGATGGCAACCGTCAAACATTTGATGGCCAACAACCAGGAAAAAAACAGAAACTTTATGACATCCAATTTGAGTGAGAGAGCCATGCATGAACTCTATCTTCCTGCCTTTCAGTCTGCGGTTGAGGACGGTGGCGTGTGGGCCGCAATGACAGCGGCGAACAGAATGAATGGGATATTCACAAGCGATAACCGTTATATTCTGACAAATCTGATGAAGTACGATTTCGGACTTAGAGGCATTGTTATGACGGATTGGATCAATACGAGGACCGGTGTGATCGCTGCCAAAGCAGGCTTGGATCTGGCGATGCCTTACAGCGGGGGAAGTCCGTTCAAACAATTGGAAAACTACGTGAGATCCGGTCAGTTGGATGCTAAATATGTGGATGAAGCCGCACAGCGGTTTATTCGTACGGCCTATTTAACGAAGTCCATGATCAGTACGGATAAAGTGGATGCGACAGGTTACAAAGCAGCCGATAGGAAAAAGGGAGAATCCAACACGCCGGCCAATCAGGCGGTTGCGCGTCAGGTCGCGGATGAAGGTATCGTTCTGCTCAAGAATGACAGCCATGTGCTGCCGCTGGATCGAAACGGGGTTCAATCGGTCGCGCTTCTGGGCAAATATGTGGATTATAATTTCTACAGACCCGGTCTGGGAGGAAGCGGAGCGACCAATCCACCTTATCAGATTACCAATCTAGCCGGATTGGAAAAGAAACTGGGCGGAAGAAATAAACTGAAAATCCCGGCTTACAATGATGCCAATATGAACAAAACGATTGCGGATGCAGTTGCTGCGGCTGAACAATCCGACTATGCCATAATATTTGCCGGATTGAACAGTACGCCGATAACGGATGCGAACGTTGCGGACTCTGAAGACGGCGACAGAGGCAACCTTGATTTTCCGGCGGATCAATTGCAGCTCATTCAAGCGGTAGCGGAGAAAAAACCGGGCAAAACGATCGTTGTACTCAGCGGTTCGATCTTCGAGGTTAGGGACTGGGTGGATAAGGTTCCTGCCGTGCTGCAATCTTTTTACCCTGGCATGGAAGGCGGCGCCGCGATAGCCGATATTTTGTTCGGCGACGTAAATCCTTCCGGCAAGCTGACCAACACGTGGCCCAAGCGTTATAAAGACACCGCCGGTTACATTCCGGGTCACGATGGTACGGATCAAAGGGATCTGAAATGGGACGATGTATGGTACAAGGAAGGCGTATACGTCGGATACAAATGGAACGACAAGAAAAATATTGAGCCTGAATTTGCTTTTGGGCACGGCTTGTCCTACACCGATTTTACCTACAGCAACCTGCGTTTCATCTCGAATACCATGGGCAGGAATGACACGATTCAGGTAAGCGTTGACGTAACGAATACCGGAAATTATGCCGGCAAGGAAGCTGTGCAGCTCTATATTCATGACGTTGCCCCTGCGATCGATCGTCCGGTCAAAGAGCTGAAAGGGTTTGAAAAAGTAAGCGTACCTCGGAACGAGACGAAAACGGTTACTTTCGATATCAATGCGAAGTCCTTAAGTTTCTGGGATGTCAATACGCATTCTTTCATGGCCAAGCATGGGGATTTTGAAGCATGGGTTGGCAGCTCCTCGGACGATATCAGACAAAAAGGAACCTTTACATTGACAGAGGACACTTTGCCGGATCCCGACTATAAAGTGATACAGGCTGAAAGCGCAAGCGAGCTGATCAACGCCGCAATCGCCTCGAATCAGGAGGTTGACAGCGCGGATACGACCTTTATCAAGCTGGGCGGGGTAGACAGCAGCGCCACATGGCATGTAAATGTGGACAAAGCGGGGGAATATTCCATTATATTCCGTTATTCCAATGCCGGGTACAATGGCGGCACGGTTTCCAACTATTTTGGACCGAATAAAATAACCGCATTAATGGTGAATGGAAATAAAGCCGGTGATTATGATTTCCAGAATACCCGATGGGAAAATGTTTGGAACTACGACAGTATCGATGTTACTTTACATGCCGGCGAGAATGAAATCCGTTTGAACGCCACCGATGCGACTCCTGGTTTAAACATAGATAAAATGATCGTGCAGACCATTAACCGAACGACTCCGGCACCTCCGAAAAGCGCATCGGACGACGGTGATGTCCCGCCTCCTGAGGAATCGGAGGATGGCGACGTCTACCAGCTTGAAAAGGCGACGGAATTGTCCGAGAGCCAAGTTGCATCCAAAAGTCCGAATTTTACGGGTACCGGCTATGTGGATTTATTGAACAGTGGGAGTACGGTTACAATGGATATCTTGGCGCCCACCTTTAACAGCTACAGACTGTCTTTGTACTATGCCAATGGCAATCAGACGCCAGCCCCTAGTGACTTATATATCAATGGGGTGAAAGCAGCTACTTATACGCTTCCGCCGACGGGCGGCTGGTCGAAATGGAGGTTTGAACAATCTCCGGTTGTAAGTCTGCGCACAGGTCTCAATCAAATTAGTTTCGTTGCCAATGAACAGCGTGTAAGTCTGGATAAGGTTGTTTTATCAGGGGGGATGGGCTTCATCGATACTACAGCTCCGCTAATAAATGCAACATCGCCCTCAGACCATAAAATGATCGCGAATGTAACGGACAATATCAACGTCTATTACTCAGAGGTCATGAAGGCGGGCAATCCTGTAAACGGTGTTGCTATATCAGATGGAGAAAATACGATTCCTTACAGCTATAACTTAAATAAGACGCAGCTTTCCCTGCAGCCTGAAACAGCGTTGGATTATGGAAAGGCGTATACGGTTACGATTCCGAAAGACGCTTTTTCAGACGAATACGGAAATTTCATGGCGAAAGATTACTCGTTTGTTCTGACGACTCCGCAGGTGGTGATGGGCGGCTTTGATGATGCCCGTATTACGTATCGCGGTTCGGGCTGGACAACGGAAGAAAACGGCAGAATGACAAGCCAAGCGGCCGATTCCTTTGATTTCTGGTTTGATGGCGTAAATACAAGACTGTTTGGGCCTAAAGGCAGCAGCATGGGGACAGCAAAGGTATATGTGGATGATCAGCCGCCGGTCGAAGTGGATCTCTACCAGAAACAATTTTCGGCTAATTCCATGCTGTACGACACGGGGACTTTAGCGGACGGTGTTCACCATATCCGGGTTGCAGCAACCGGAAATCGGAATACAGCCTCAACGGGCAATGCAGTGGGATTAGGGACCGTAGCTGTTGTCGGATCGATCCTCTCACCCCCCTTGGCAAATACAGGTTGGCAGGCTAATGGGTTCTCTTATATTGTGGACAGAGAATATTTCTCTAACGCAATCGATGGAGATCCGGATACAAGGTGGTCATCAGGTAAAATGCAGAGTCCGGATAATCAATGGTTTACTCTTGATTTCGGTAAAGCCACGGATTTCAGCACCCTGTTGATGTATACAAAAGGAAACGATTTTGCCCGGGGATACAAAGTGTATGTATCGAATGACGGTGTAAACTGGGGAGAGCCCTTGATAACCGGTACGGGCACAAACGAGTATACGACCATAAAATTCCCTGCGCAGCATAGCCGATATGTCAAAATCGTTCAAACGGGCACCGCAACCGGCAACTGGTGGTGTATTAACGAACTCTATGTTTTCAATCATCCATATGTGGATACGGAAGCCCCGAATCCACCTGAGTATCTGTTCTATACAGGCTACAACGGTATGATCAAAGTAGGTTGGCCGGGCGCGGTTGATAATGTAGGGGTTACGGGCTACATCGTGTACCGGGATGGTCAAGAAATCGCTAGAACGAGGGACGAATACTTTGTAGATAAGGGTGTTGTCAATAACGCGAAGTACAAATACCGTGTTGCAGCCGTGGATGCGAGCGGGAACGTTTCGGTCATGTCTGATGAAATAGAGGCCAAGAGCAATCCTGCCATGATATCGCGAGATGGCTGGAAAGCAACGGCGTTTGATACACATCCGACGGTAACCACAGACTTGGCTTTTGACGGAAATATAGAAACAAGATGGACATCAGGCACAGGGATCAGTCCAGGCCAATGGTTTATGTTGGATATGGGGGCAAAAGTTGCTTTTAATAAAATGGTCATGGACGGCAATGCGACAGACTTCCCGGGAAGCTACGAGATACGGCTGTCCGAGGACGGTATCCATTGGTCTGATCCTGTAGGGAGAGGAAATGGCAATCCAGGTACCCTTGTAGTGGAATTTCCTCAGCAAACTGCGCGATATATCAAAATTGTTGCAACGGGAAGCCCAAAAACATTCTGGTGGTCGATCTATGAACTCAACGTATTTAATGAACTTAGCGGCGAGAGGGTTCTCTTAACGAGCACTGCCGCTAAGGTAACTCCGGGTCAGGTATTTGATATTGCCTATGGTCTGAGCGGAGTCATTCAAAATGTATATGCGCAGGATCTGACATTCAAGTATGATCCCGGCCTGTTGGATTTTGTCTCGGCCGATTCTCTTCAGGAAGGCTTCCTGGTGGTCGGAAAGTCGGTCCATGACGGTGAAGTTCATCTGCTTTCTGTGAACGTAGGAGCGAACCATCAGGCCAACGAAAATTGGTTAAGCCTTAAATTTCGCGCCAAATCGACTCCAGCGAACGTCACAGACGTAACTTTAACTCAGGTGACGATAGCTGACGGTACAGGCGCGGAAACTTCATTGAACGGCGCATCGTATAGCGTGACGTTCGACGTTGTGGACAAATCACCTTACGATACGAATGGCGACGGCAAATTCAGCATCGGCGATCTGGGTGTTGTGGCAGCCGCTTATGGCAAAACTTCGGCGGATGCGGATTGGGATCTGTTCAAAATTGCTGATGTCAACGGAGACAATGTTGTGGATGTCCAAGACCTTGCAGCCGTAGCGCAGGAGATTTGGAAGCACTAAGAAAATGGGAATGGCTCTAAAGAGGTACTGAACATGGAGGCTGTCTCAAAGGTAAATCAACCTTGAGGGCGGCCTCTTTGTGTTCCAATGTCCATACTGATTAGTGAAAGGTAAAAATAGTACACAAATCAGTAAAATATGAGATTCATAAGTGAAATTGAAAAAGCTATATAGTAGATTTATACAATCTACCCATATAGAGGTGAACGGCATGTTTTGGAACCAGTCCAGAAAAGAAGCGCTAGCGGGATGGTTATTTCTTTCGCCCGTATTTCTTTGTATGCTGGTGCTTGGCGTATTTCCGGTCATATTCTCCCTGTTTTTAAGCTTTTGCCAATGGAATTTAGTCGGGGGTTTATCAAGTATAAAGCTAGTGGGATTGGATAATTTTAAAATGCTGGTTGAGGACGATAAGTTTTACATAGCCTTAAAGAACAATTTAACGTATACGGCAATTACAGTGCCTATAGGTCTTTTTCTTGCTTTGATCTTGTCAGTTCTTATTCATGCCAGAGTGTTTGGTCAAAGTTATTTTAAGATTGCTTTTTTCATCCCTTATATTTCTTCGATAACGGCGCTTGGTGCAATTTGGAGCGCTTTGTATCATCCATCCCTTGGTCCGATCAATCAGTTCTTGATCCGGTTGGGGGTTATGGATCCTCCGAAATGGCTGGCGGATACGCACTTTTCCTTAACATCCGTCATGATTATCGCGATTTGGGCTGCCCTTGGTTATCAAATTATTATTTTTATTGCCGGATTGACGCAGATCCCGGATGAGCTGTATGAAGCTGCGAATATGGACGGCGCCTCGTTCTTGCAGCAATTGTTCCGGATCACAGTGCCATTGCTTGCTCCGACAACCTCCTTCTTGTTGATTACGACACTGATGTCATCTTTTAAAGTGTTTGATTTAATCGCTTTTCTGACAGGCGGGGGGCCGAACGATTCATCAACTGTGCTTGTGTACCGGATCTATGAAGAAGGTTTTCAAAATTTCAGGATGGGCTACGCTTCAGCGATTTCTTGGGCATTATTCCTGGTGATCGGTGGCGTCACTTGGATGACATATAAACTGCAGAGGCACTCCGCTTACGAGTAGCGGGAAGGAGAGGCTTGGTTGTTATCGAATAAATCACCTATATCAAAGTGGACCACGACGTTGTTGATGGGACTGTTGTCGTTTGTATTTCTTATGCCGCTGCTTTGGATGCTTTCGGCAGCCGCTAAGTATGAGAAGGATGTCATGGTTTTTCCGATTCAGTGGATTCCAGTTAAATGGAATTTGATCAACAACTTCCGGGAAGTTTGGTTGGGCAGCGTTCCGTTCACCTTATTTTATTATAACTCCTTCAAGCTGGCTCTAACGATTACGCTGGCAACGTTGATTTTCGCATCTATGGCAGCTTACGCGTTTGCAAAATTGCAATTCCGTGGCCGTAATATGGCTTTTGCCACATTACTTTCGTTGATGATTATCCCTTCCGAATCGACCCTGGTGCCACGCTACCTGCTGCTTACATGGCTGCATTTGTACAACACACATGCTGGATTAATGCTAATGGGGATGTTCTCGACGACGTATTTTACATTCTTACTTAGACAGTTTATGGTCTCCATTCATCGTGAATTTCTTGAAGCGGCAAAGATTGACGGGGCCGGATATGTTAAAATATATATACAAATCATTTTGCCGTTATCCAAACCGATTTTGGCGACGGTGGCGATTATGAAGTTTATTTGGGTCTGGAATGATTACCAGAATCCGCTGATCTTCCTGATTTCGGAACGGTTATATCCGATTCCGCTCGGCTTGCAGCTTTTTAAAAATGAATTTGCCGATAATTATGCGGTGTTGATGATGGCCTCTGTTGCGGCCATTCTCCCTTTAGTCATTGTTTTTATCATTCTTCAAAAGCAAGTAATCAAAGGCATTTCGCTTGGCGGAGTCAAAGGATGAAGGATTTATCATTGAGCGTAGTGGGGGATGTCACATGAAAGAGAAACGCGCAGTTTTCGTTAGCGGAGCTTTGTTGACTATGTCACTTTTAAGCGCTTGCAGTGCAGGTACGGATAAAGGAACTGCAGAATCTGCGGCAGCAGCAGGCGCAAAGCCAGTAATCCTTAAATTTTACACATGGGACAATGAATCCAATCAAACCGCGCGGCAAAAGATGATCGATGCTTTTCATGCCAAGTATCCGAACATTACGGTACAGAATGTGTCCTTAGTACCCGGCAATTCTGTGGAGAGCATGAAGAAAATGGATGTATTGATGTCTTCCGGCGAAGAGGTCGATGTCCTGGAGTACGGCAATATCGATGAAACGTTGGCAAGAGCAGCGGCAGGCGTCCTTGCTCCGCTTGATGAGTTTTATGCCAATGGGCATGTTAATCCGGAAGAGGACTATTACATTAATCCTAAGTTGAACGAAAAATATTATGCGACGATGCTGACTTCAAGCCCTTACTTTGTACTGATTAATGAGGATGCGCTGAAGGAAGCCAATCTCTCGCTGCCAACTTTCGATTGGACGTGGGACGATTTCCGGGAATACGCGAAAAAGCTTTCGAAAGGCGAAGGCATCGATAAACGATATGGCACTTACTTCCACACTTGGGGTGAGTACGCGAACCTAATTGCGTATTCGGACCTCAAGAGCCCCTACTTGACGGGTGATCTGAAGCCTGGTTTTAATGATCCTTCTTTTGCCTATTTCTTTAATCTGCGGCGTGCCATGGAGAAAGAGGATAAGTCCGTTAAACCTTTAGCCGATATTGTCGGGGCAAAACTTAGCTACATAACGGAGTTTTTGAACGGGAAAGCAGCTATGCTGGCTACGGCGCCATACATGCTGGATAATGTGATGAATAAGGAGAAATATCCGCACACATTTAGATCCGTCATTGCACCGCTGCCTCGCTCATCCAAAAATGGAGAACTAGGCATTACGAATATCGGCGGATCTTATGTTTCTATTGCAGCGGGCTCCAAACATAAGCAGGAAGCTTACGATTTCATTCGTTATATGACGACAGAGCAAGAGGCCAGGCTCGAATTGTCCGGATATAAGAAAGCGGATTCGAAAGCGATTGTTGAGCGATTGTTTGGCAAAGCACCGGATGTTCTCGATGTCACGACATTGCAAGAAACGATTTTTGATAAGCGGGTAAAAACGAATTTTGATCCTGCCGTCTCCGTTTCTTATGGCAATCAATTGAAGGGAGTGCTGGAAAAAGGCTTTAGCAAATTTATGCTCGACAACACGACGGCTGAGGAAGCGCAGAAGTGGATGATGGATGAATCGGGTAAAATTGCCAAACAAAATGCAAAATGACAGGAGTACATATGAGCATACACTCGCTTTTTCGATTTTCTTTTTATCGACGCATTCAAATCTCATTTCTCTGTTTTATTTTGCTGCCGACTGTCGTGGCCTCTTTTCTCAATTATTCAATAGCGCATAAGAATGTGAAGGAGAAAATTTTTCTCAGCAATCAAACGGTGCTCACGGTCATCGCGAAAGATATTTCCAAAACGGTTGACGATATGACGTATGCTTCCAACTTTTTTGTTCAAGATGAAAGCGTTAGAAAACAGCTGCGCATCTTTACGAATATGAAACGCATAGAGAGCTTCAATGATTATGAAACGTATCTGCAAATCAAAGACTTTTTTGGCCTGATTGATGTGAAAACGATGAATCCGGATATTTTGATGTATGTGTCGAATCAAGCAGGATTTATCGTTCAGTCCAGTGAGATTCAAGGGTCTGACCCCGAAATTATTAGGCAGCAATACGAAACGGTCAAATCGCGCGTGGATATGTCCAAGGCCAATATCCTGCAATGGCTTGGGACTGTTCCAACCCATTCAACAACGGTATTAACCAATAGCTCCTATCTGCTCGCAAGGGTGATCAAATCTCCAAACGATGCTCAGCCTTTAGGTACATTGTTTATTTCAATCCCTGACCGTTATTTTATGAAAGCGTTCGCTCAGCTAGGAACTTCGAAATTGGCACTGTTCGATGCGTATGGCCAGTTTATTGCGGGGAATCGAGAGGTCTCCTATGGAAGCAACGCTGCAATGAGAAATAACATCAGGAATGAAAGCCCCATTCAATATTCGGGCTGGAAGCTCATCAGCGATACGCCGGAGTCTCAAGTTACCGGTGAAATTACGAAGACGTTTTTTATTACGATGGGGCTGATCATCCCTTTTTTTCTCATCTTCTTCTTCATTTCGATGTACGTTGCAAAGCGGCTTCACCGCCCCATTCGCAAGCTGCAAGCCGGAGTTGAGCAATTCGGTAACGGCAATCGGCGGATTCGCTTTGAAGAGCGCGGAAAAGATGAAATTTCAGAGTTGGGCAGAACACTGAACATCATGCTGGACCAAATCAACCAGCTTATTTGGGAAAACGAGCAGGAGCAAGAACAGAAGCGCGAATTGGAGCTTCAAGCGCTCTATTCGCAAATTCGTCCCCACTTTCTGATGAATACGCTGAACTCGATAAAATGCAATTTACTACTGGACAACGAGATGATCCATAGTCAGAAAATCAACTCTTTGATGAGCTTGCTAAGGGCCTATATGAAGTTCAATGAACCTACCAGTCTTGGGAATGAATGCAAGCTTTTATTTCATTATGTGGACATTATGCAGATGCGCAGTGATATTGAGGTTCAGTTGGACGTTGCGCTTCCGCCGGTGCTGTCTAATCTGGAGTTTCCGAAGCTGCTGCTCCAACCTGTTGTGGAAAATGCTTTTGTGCATGGCTTCAAAAAAGCCGTTGACCGGCCTAAGATCGTTATTGAGGCAGAACAGAATGAAGATTGGGTGGAAATTCATATTTCCGATAACGGGTTAGGGATGAGCGTCGAGCAACAAAATCAGCTCAATGCGGAGCTGCAAAGTTCACCGGATGCAGAAGCATGGCAATCTTACAAACGGGTAGGATTGTGGAATGTGCTTCAGCGCCTCAAAATGACATACGGCAGCAGCTCGTCGATGACTTGTGCACAGAGCGAGCTCGGAGGATTGACGATTGTACTCGGCTTTACCCAAAAAATAGATGCGGGGGGATCTGCATGTTGAATGTCATGTTGGTAGATGATGATGTCCCGATGATCAAATACTTAACAAAACTTATTATGTGGGAATCGCTAGGGCTGCGGCTGGCTGCGACTGCGCATTCCGGGGAAAGCGCCATGCAGATTTTCCATGACACCCATCTGGATTTGGTTATTACGGATATTGGCATGCCGCAGATGGATGGGTTGGAGCTGGTCGCTCAGATGAAAGCGCTCAAGCCTGAGCTTCAGGTCGTCTTTTTAACATGTCATGAAGAATTTCATTATGCCAGAAAAGCTGTGCAATTGGATGCTGTCGATTATTTAATTAAGGATGAATTAACAACGGAACAGTTGGGCGTGAGTCTGCGTAAGGCTATTCAATTGTTAAACGAGGCTAAGAATCAAGTAGAGGATATTGTGTACAAACAAGACTTGATTAAAAATAAAGATTTGCTTAAGCAGATGTATTTTCAGCAGCTACTCAAAACTTCCTCGGCTACGGAAATGCTCAGCTATGGCAAGCGGTTAGGCATAAACTGGGAGCACTCGCATTTTATTATGGCGATAGGCTCTTTTCATAGGGCTTACGTTCATAAACAGTACAAATATGAGGATTTGAATCTGCTCTTATATGCTGCGGGGAACATCGCCAATGAATTATCCTTGGAATCACGGCAACAGGTGACGTTATTTGCGGATCAAGAAGGTCAAATGATATGTATCTGCAATTATCAGCCGAACCTTAGCGTGAATACGACAACCTTGTTTAAGGACTACTTATTGTCGCTGCGGGAATTGATTAGACAGTATTTGAAGATGGAAGTGTTCCTTCATTATGGCGTTAGTTTTAAAGGTGTGGAGGGCATAAGAGCAAATTACAAGGCTATGAAGCAGTGGCAGAAGTGTTCTTTCTATGAGGACGATGACTTTGGACTTATAAAATCAGTAGAGGCCCCGTTATGGAATGCTAATCACTCCTTGGTAGAACAATGGGATCGGATCACGGAGTCCGTTAGAGATTCCCATTCAAGCAATATCACGCGGTCACTTCTCGCGTTAGAAGCCTTCGCCCGGGAGGAGCGGGTGGAGCCAGGGATGTTTCTTGCAGCATGCTCGAATCGAATTCGCCTCATCGAATTGGAAGCCAAGCTGAACAGCGAAGAGGCGTTTCATAGCTGTCTGCTGAGATGCAAGCGACTGAAAGAGAGCCTTGAATTGCTCAATAATAAATTAATGGAGCTCCTTGCCGTCAGAATCAATACGCGTATAGACAAAAAGCCCAAACTGCAGCAAATCGACCGTTATATTACCGATCATTTATCTGAAAATATTTCGATGGTGGATATCGCCGATTATTTGTTTTTGAATCCGAGCTATTTCTCCAGGTATTTCAAGCAGGAAACAGGGGTGAATTTCGTTGATTATTATCATCGGTTCAAAATGAAAATTGCCTGCGGCCTGTTAAAAGAAAAACAGCACAATATTGAAATGATAGCGCTGAAATTGGGCTATATGGAACGGACCTATTTTTCAAGAATATTTAAAAAGTATGTGGGGGTTAGCCCGAAGCAATATAAATAAAAGTAAATAAATATCTGGAGGTATGAAGATGAAAATCGGGCTGAGTTCGTACAGTTTGCTGCAAGCGTTGAAATCAGGAAAAATGACCATTCTGGATGCTGTTCAGTGGGTGAAAGATAACGGCGGCGAGCATCTGGAGCTTGTACCTTACGGCTATACGCTGGTGGATAACTTGGAACTGGCGGATGCGCTCAGGGAGAAGGCCACTTCGATCGGCATTGAACTGTCGAACTACTCGATTCCCGCCAATTTTGTACAGGAGACGGAGGCGGAGTTCGAAGCGGAGATGGATCGCGTCAAGCAGCACGTTGATCTTGTGCATCGATTAGGCATGCGGCATATGCGCCATGATGTCACAGCTTTTACACTGCCTCCGGAGAAAATGACCATCCAATACTTTGAGAACAGCTTACCGCTCATCGTTCGCGGCAGTCAGACGATTGCCGACTACGCGGCGGAATACGGCATTACGACTACGATTGAAAATCACGGTTTTTCCGTTCAAGCTAGCGACCGTGTGCAGCGTGTGCTGTTTGAGGTGAACCGGCCTAATTTTAAAACGACACTGGATGTTGGCAATTTTATGTGCGTGGACGAAGCTCCGCTTGTCGGCGTTCGCAAAAACTTGCCTTACGCTTCTTTGATCCACTTTAAAGATTTTTATTTCAGACCGTATTATCAAGATCCGGGTGAAGGCAATTGGTTCCGGACTGCGAACGGCAACTATTTAAGAGGCGCAATCGTCGGCCATGGCGACATCGAGATCAGAGAGATCGTCAAGCTGATCAAAAACTCGGGCTATGACGGCTATGTAACCGTGGAGTTCGAAGGCATGGAAGATTGCGAATTGGGTTCACGGATCGGCATGAATAACTTAAGAACGTTATGGCATGACAATTAGTTTTGTTGAAATCAAAGGCTGCCTTCGCTTGATATAAGCGGTTAGGCAGCCTTTTCAATGTAAGGTGACTTCCCTATGCACCCCAGATACGCGGCATCGGCATCGATTCTTTGCCCAGCTCGGCCCAAATATAGCACAACAGCAGCTCCGATTTGAGCGCAGCGTGTTCAGGATCGTTCCACAGATTCCGAATTTCGCCCGGATCTTCGTGCAGATCAAAGATTTCACCGTAAGTTTGATTATAATATACGGTGATTTTGTATCGCTCGCCGACATACGTCTTCTGATGAATGGTCGTGGGCTCATGGCGGAATTCGCAGACGGCATGATTGCGGGCCTTACCAGCTTTCCCCGTCCATACCTGGCTTTGATCAACCCCCGTCATATGGTGAGGAATAGAGATGCCTGCCATGGAGAGGAAAGTGGGGGCCAAATCGACGAGCGACTGGATGGCCGTTGACGTTTGTCCCGCAGGCACCTGTCCGGGATATCGAACGATAAAGGGAAGCTTGATGAGATCCTCGTAATGAAAGCCACCTTTATATTGCAAACCGTGCTGACCAAAAAAGTGTCCATGATCGGTTGTAAACACCACGATGGTGTTGTCGGCGAGACCAAGCTCTTCCAGCCGGTCTAAGATCCGGCCAATATATTTATCCATACAACTAATCATTCCGTAGTAGGTTGCAACTAATTGCTTGCGCTCACTTTCAGGCAGCTTCGTGTGGGAATGATACCCATGTATGCCAAATCCGCTCTCCCGCAAATGGGAAAAATCAGGCTCCGCCTCTTGGGTTAATCCGAAGTGTGGCGGATTCCGGTCATGCTCACCAGGTGTGACGGTCGGTATCGTCAGTTGATCCGGGTCATACATCGTATCCCACGGAGCCGGGACCAGATAATCCGGGTGAGGGTCAAAAAAGCTGGACCACAAGAAGAAATTATCATCGGATTCCTTGTACTGCTGCAGCAGCGCGTTCGTTCTTTCGGCGATCCAAGTGTTGTAATGGTACTCCTCCGGAATTTCCCAATGGTGGAGCTTGGAAGGGTCCATCGTACCTGTAGGCGCAAGGAAATAATCCCTCCAGTTCGTGCATCCTTTTTCCTCCATCCAAATTGCGTAATGTTGTCCAACAAGCGCTTCGTTCGTATGATTGCGGGCCAGCTCCACATGCTCGAATCCATAGAAATCTTGATCGAATGACTTCCAGAAATCAAGGTCCTGCATAAGCGGCACAGATTCAAGCGAAGTGTAGGTTTCGGTTTCACGCAGCGGCTGGAAATGCGCTTTGCCGACTAAAGCGGTGCGATAAGCGGCTGCCTTGAAATCTTCACCGACCGTATGGCGGTCTTCGAGCAGCTTGGTGCCGAGTGTCCAAGCCCCATGTTGACTTGGGTGCATACCGGTAATGATGGAAGCGCGGGTAGGCGTACAAGTCGGATTCGGGCAGTATGCGCGTGTAAAGGTTGTGCCTTCCTGCACCAACCGATCCAGATTGGGCGTGGAAAGCTCAGAATTAAAAGCACCCAAGGTGTCCCAGTGCTGCTGATCGCTCGTGATCAAAAGGATATTAGGTCTTTTCAAAGTGTTTTCTCCTTTCTAATATGTAGATAGGGATATTTGATTTAAGTATAAGCGGGATAAGGTTATATCAAAATGACATAATGTTTTAAGTTTGTCATTATGTTGGATATAGGGAAAGGGTGAGGAGCCGTGCAAGAATATACGCTGGAATATGCGGATTACTGGTTTTCGCTGCCGCAGCCTGTGCAAACAGCGGGAGGCTGCTGGATTGTAAGGGCGGGGCAGAATGAAGCAAAGCCCAATTATGTGGCAGGCCCGAAAGTCATTAACCAGACAAGCTTCCATTGGATCATGCAGGGGAAGGTCAAGGTTTCCACAAATAATCAGACGATTGTGCTCTCGAAAGGCGATCTGTTCTGCCTATTTCCCCATCGGTCTTACACCTATGAAATGGTCCAGCATTCGGAGGCGAAACCGCTAAAAATGGTCTGGCTGGCCATGGAAGGCAATCAGCTTCCTTACCTAACAGCGCAACTTGGACTCACTACGGAGACGTTTTGGTTGAAAGAGATCGTAAATAATGAAATCGTAAGCGCCTTGCGGAGTATACTCGAAGCGGTTAGCCGGCCGGAAAAAGATGCTTTTCGTGAGCAAAGTTTACTGTATGATTTGTTTTGGAAAATGATGAACGCAACCATACGTTCAGCACCGGCAAGAAAGGCAGGCTGGCTTGACGATGTGAAGGATTATTTGGATTTGCATGCGACAGAACAAATTCGAATTGAAGATGCCGCCCGTTTAGTCGGCGTTCATCGCTCTCATCTGTTCACTTCGTTCCGCAAGCAATTCGGGGTGTCGCCGCAGCAGTATTTGCAGAAAATAAAGCTGGAAAAAGGGGCAAGCTTGCTGAGAGAGACAGCTTTATCCGTAACGGAAATCGCTTTATCGCTCGGATATCCGGAGCTATATTCCTTTACCCGCTCGTTTACCAAATACTTTGGCGTTTCACCTAGCACTTATAGGGGGAGGGTGATTGGATGAAAATGGTAATTGAAGCCGTTATCTGCAAAATGCAATCCCGTGATTAGTCTTTTAGACGGCGGAATGCGCTGGGGGACAAACCATACTTCCGTTTAAACAATTTGGAAAAGTGAAATTCATCATAAAATTGCAAGTGGGCGGCAATTTCCTTAAGGGAAACGTTCGTCGTTTCCAGAGATACTTTGGCCGATTCGAGCTTTAGATTCAAGATGTAATCGCTGGGAGATTGGCCCGTTATCGAGCGGAAGCGGGAGAAGAACGTTGTTCGCGACAAGCCGCTTTGTGCGATGAGCTCTTCGATCCGAATGGCTTTGTTCATATTTCGATGAATATAGATTAATATGTTGTTGAGCTCGGTATGGCGGGAGGAAGGGGCTGCCGAATGCTCTTTAGCGAAAAGGAGCAGCAATTCTTGCAGGATCATATTCGCTGAATAGGCGTAGCCAAAAGGTTCGGCAATCAACGTATCGATCATACGTTCACACAATTGAATGGCATCCGCCACTTTCCCCGTTGCTATTACACGGCCGACAGGCAGCTGCAGGAAGGGCATGACATCCAAGGAGCTGAAGTCAAGAAAATAAAACTTCCAATCGTTATTTTGGCATCTGTACGTAGAAGGAATCGCCTCTTGGACGAAAAAACAGGTGCCTGCGTGCAATTCGTGATGCTGCTCCCCTTGAGAAAGAATACCTTTCCCTTCGTAGGTAATAAACAGACCTGGAACATCAAACCCTTTCCCCTTGCTGATGTTGTAGGTGTCGTTTGCCTGAACTTTCCAAATGGAAATAAATTGCGGAAGCGGAATAGGTTCTCTATCTAAACCGTACGGGATATTCATATAGGACATGCTGCTTATCTCCTTGAAAAATGTTCTGTGGTACATTGAATTTGAAGTATTGACTATAAAATGTGATTCCTACACGTACAATTATACATGTAATAGCAACTTGAATCCATGGATGAAAGCGTGTTTTCCGCTTACACTTAAATCAGATGCCACACATAAAGGAGTGTATGTAATCATGATGGTGAAAGTAGGAAATCGCGAATTAGAGATGGATGGCAAGCAGTTGACGGAGCTTAGAAGCTCCAACGATATTATGCATGATAAGCAGGCGCTGCGGGAGCGGATGGAGGAAGACGGATATTTGCTGATCCGCGGATTTCATGACCGGGATAAAGTGCTTCAGGCCCGAACGAGCATTTTAGAAAAAATGGAACGGATGGGCAAGCTGGACCGGGATACACAGCTGGAAGAAGGCGTCATGGCCGACGGCAGCAAAACCATTTTCATGGGAGGAACGAATGAAGATCTGCCCGCGCTGTTGAATGTATTGAATGGCGAACATATCATGGGCTTTTTCGATGAATTCCTTGCCGAGCAGTCGCTTACGTATCATTACAAATGGCTCCGCGCCGTAGGCAAAGGCGATTTTACGGGAGCTCATTACGATATTGTGTATATGGGGAGAGGAACTCAGAACGTTTACACCGTATGGTCGCCTCTGGGAGACGTATCGTATGAGATGGGTGGACTGGCTATTTGCCTAGGTTCCCACCGTTTCGAATCGTTGAAACAATCGTATGGCTCCAAAGACTCGGATCGCGATGGAATCGGCCACTATACCGATGACCCGCTTGTCATTACAGAGAAGTTTGGCGGTCAGTGGGCGACAACGGAATTTCAGGCTGGGGATGTGCTGATATTCGGCATGTTTTTGATGCACTGTTCGCTGGAGAATACGACCAATCTCTACCGGCTAAGTGTAGATGCCAGATACCAGTCAGCCAGCGAGAAGGTCGACGAACGATGGAGCGGCAAAAAGCCGAAGGGGCACTTTAAATAAGATTCTAAAAGCAGAAGCGGCTTAGGACTAGTAATAACGTTCTAAGCTGCTTTTGCCATTCATACATTACTAGTTTTATTGTAAGCAGCCGGTCGCAACTGACCTAGCCGAAGGTGAGGTCGACGCCCATGCATAGGATGTTGGAGTCTGACGCGGATCTATTTGCCGCAGCGTTATCCCAAACGACGGTTTCCGTGCTGCAAACGGACGCTGACGGTGTTTACTGCGAAGTAGACCGCGGAATTATCGAGAAATTCACGGACAAATCCGTCAGATTAAGTACAATAACGGATGAAATTGCCTATTACTACAGGGATGATGGGACACTCTTTCGCGTGGAAACGGCCTGAATGGGCGGATAGCTTTCGAATTATTTAACGATAGGCTGTAAAATGGCCGACAACTGAAATGGAGGTTGATATTGTTGGGTAAATGGAAAGCGGGAACGGTCGGATTCGTCTGTGGAGCCTTATTCTTCTCAGGGCTTACCTACGCGGCGACCCCGGTCGGCATAGACGTTTATTTTCGAAAATTACAGTATTTTTTCGACGGTGTGAACAAACAGCCGCCGCAAGATTTGCAAGGTTTCATTTACAAGGATACGACGTACGTACCTCTGCGATTTTTGTCTGAATCGTTGGGGAAACCGGTCTCATGGGATGATGCGACAAGCTCGATTTATGTAGGGGATAAGCCGAGCCAGAGTTCTTCGCCAGGATCAGCGGCATTGCAAGTTTTTCCTAAGGATAATCCGTGGAATACGGACATTTCCAAATATCCGGTACATAAGAATTCTAAGCAGTATATGGCCTCCATTGGATTGAACACCAGTATGCATGCTGATTTCGGCACCACATGGCAAGGAGCCGATATCGGGATTCCGTATACGATTGTGAACGGCGATCAGCCGAAAGTGAACGTTACCTTTACGGACTATGGTGACGAGAGCGAACCGGGTCCTTATCCGATACCGGCCAACGCGCCGATTGAGGGCGGTCCTGACAGCGACGGCGACCGGCATGTCATTGTTGTCGATAAAGACAATCAATTGCTGTATGAATTGTACAACGCACACTACACGCCAACCGGTTGGAAAGCTTCGAACGGAGCGAAGTGGGATTTGAAATCAAACGCGCTCCGGCCCAAGTACTGGACTTCCGCCGACGCAGCCGGACTGCCGATCTTCCCGGGGCTCGTCCGTTATGATGAAGCCTCTGCCGGCGAAATCAACCATGCGCTGCGGTTCACGGTCTCAAAGACGCAGCACGGTTTTATCGCCCCAGCCACCCACTTTGCTTCGAACAGTACCGATCCGAATCTGCCGCCAATGGGACTAAGGCTGAGGCTGCGGGCCGATTTCGACATATCCGGCTATTCGTCTACGAATCAGGCGATCCTTCGAGCGATGAAGAAATATGGCATGATCGTCGCGGACAACGGCAGCAATCTCTACGTGAGCGGGGCGCCTGACCCGAAATGGGATGACAATGACTTGCATAAGCTCGGTCAGCTCAAAGGCAGTGATTTTGAGGCCGTGGACACCGGTCCAATTGAAAAATAACGCTGCAGCTTATGTACATCAAAGAGGATGTATAACAGGAAAATCTCCCACTAAATGGCTCTGACAGGCATCTGCAGTCAGATTAGAGGGAGATTTTTCCTTTAAATTGACTGCAGAAGCAAAATTGCACAAAGAGGGCATCTCATAAGTCATGAAAATGACTGGGGACACCCACCCTTTAGTTCACATCAGCTCTCCCACAGCAGCTTCCTCACATACTCCTTCGGCGTGCAGCCATTGTAACGCTTAAAGAGCTCGTAGAAATGAGCCATATTCTCGATGCCGACGGCAACTGCGATCTCGGTGACAATCTCCGTTTTGGTGATGAGCATCTGTTCGGCTTTCCGAATTCTTTGCCGGTTCACATAATCGGTGAACGAGAGGCCGACGCATTTTTTGAAAAATTTGGAGAAGTACGTGTAGCTCATGCCGGCAATCCGGCTAACTTCTTCCATTTCGATTTTTTTTCCTAAATGCGCCTCGACATAGTCCAGGATAGGTTTCATGACGGCTGCATCCACAAAGCCGAACGGCTGAAGCAGTTCTCTCCGGTCGTGGCGCAGCAGCGTTAGCAGCAAATGCTTGATATGCATGCTCATGGCGATTTCATAGCCTTTTGTTTTGTCCATCATTTCAGCATGAATGTCGATGATGATCCGGCCGATCTCTCGTTTTGCGTGCTCATTTTCGAGGAACATGTAGTTCAGGTCTTCGAGAGGCCGCACCATTTCCGAAAAATGCCGGTAATACATCATCATCGCAGGGTCGAAATAAGGCTGAAGATCGACGTGCAGCACGATATAAACGAGCGCTTCGTCCTCAGGCTTGCTGCTAATATGGAGCTGGGAGGAGCCGATCAGGACGACATCGCCCGGTGAAAGGCGGTACAGATTGTCCGGGGTGCGAATGTCAAGCTTACCCTGCTGCACAACAATTAACTCGACCTCTTTATGATAATGCCATTGCTGTCCGAGCGGCCTTTTCGGATCTGTATTGTTGAACTGCCAGACTTTCATACATAGATGCTCATTTTGATAATGAATCGGTTCTTTAAAAGTTTCCATGAGTTTGATCACCTTGTCCATCACGGCAAATTTGGATATAAACAAGACAAAACGCGTCATTTTTGAATCGTTGTCGAATCGTTATGATTGCATTAATTAGTATACAACAATTGAAAGGGCGAGTGAGAGATGAAAGTGGCAGTTGTCGGCTGTGGCGGAATGGGACAGTGGCATGCGCAGAGTTATGCGAAGATGCCCGGCGTAGAGCTGGTTGGCGTATGCGATCATGTCATGGCGTATGCGGAAGATGCGGCTAAAAAATGGGGAACGGCCGCATTTGGGTCGTTTGAGGAGATGCTTGCGGCCGTTTCGTTTGACGTGGTCAGCGTCGCAGTTCCTACTTTTGTACATAAAGAGGTTGTGCTCCAAGCCGCAAGAGCAGGGAAGCATGTGATTTGCGAGAAGCCGGTTGCGCTTCATCTGGAAGATGCACGCGAAATGATTTCCTGCTGCGAGGAAAATGAGGTCAGGCTGTTCATCGGACATGTCGTCCGCTTTTTCCCGGAATATGCGCAGATGAAGCAGCAGATAGATAACGGACACATCGGCAAAGTTGGAGTTGCGAATGCCCGGCGTGTGGGCGGTCATCCGGGAGAGGCCAGATCCTGGTTCATGGAGGCGGACAAAAGCGGAGGCGTCATCGTCGATTTAATGGTCCACGACATCGATTTCATGCGCTGGACGCTTGGCGAGGTCAAGTCGGTCTATGGGATGAACAAATGTGAGGGATCGATGGATTATGCACTCGTTACGCTTGTGTTTGAAAGCGGTGCGGTCGCCAATTTAGAGGCGTTCTGGGGATATCCGGGCTCCTTCCGCTATGCGGTAGAGTTTGCCGGCTCTGAAGGGCTTGTCCGCACGGACAGCATGAGCGCGCAGTCATTGCAAATACGGAAGGTTTCACCTAAGGAGAGCGGTGCGAAAGTAGTTGAAATTCCGCAAAGTCCGAACTTCTTTGATCCGTATTACATCGAGCTTGAACATTTTCTGACTTGCATCCGCGAAGGCAGCGATCCAATCGTAACGGTACACGATGCATGCAAAGCTTTGGAAATCGCCAAAGCCGCGCTCGAATCGATTCGTACCGGCAAAGTCGTGCTGCTATAGACGGAGCTATCCATTCCGGGAGGGACATATCATGGAAACTTTGAAAATAGGCATGATTAGCTTTGCGCACGGTCATGCTTTCAGTTACTTTAATAGCTTAAGAAAGCTGCCTGAGGTTAAAATCGTTGGCATCGCCGATGAAGTGCAGAGCCGTGTAGAAGACATCGTCGATCGCTATGAGGTGCCGTATTACGCAGATTACCGCGAGCTGCTCAAGCAGGATGTGGACGCTGTGGTCATATGCTCGGAAAACGTTCGTCATGCAAGCCTTGTGATTGAGGCAGCGAATGCGAAGAAACATGTGCTTTGCGAGAAGCCGCTTGGCACGACAATGGAAGAGATGGAGCGAATGATTGCTGCCTGCAAGCAAAACGGCGTTCAGCTTATGACGGCGTTTCCATGCCGCTACTTGGCGGCTGTGGTACGGGCGAAGGAAGCCATCGATCGAGGCGACATTGGTGACATTGTCGCGATTAAAGGGACGAATCATGGGGGCAACCCCGGAGGTTGGTTCATCGATAAGAGCTTATCAGGAGGCGGTGCTCTGTTGGATCACACCGTTCATGTGATGGACTTAATGAATTGGTTTCTGAAGTCGAAGGTGAAGGAAGTATACGCCTATGCCGCCACGTTGTTTCGGGAAGAGCTTGAGGTGGAGGATGCCGGCATGCTGCACGTTAAGTTCGAAAACGGTGTATTTGCCGTCCTGGACACGAGCTGGTCGCGTCCCAAATCGTTCCCGACTTGGGGCGACGTAACGATGGAAATTGTCGGTACACAGGGCGTTATCACCGTGGATGGCTTTGCGCAGAAGAACGATCTGTTCAGCAATGCTGCGGGCAAAGGACAGTATACCTTCTGGGGTGACGACATGGACGCGTTTATGATCCGCGACTTCGTCAAGGCTCTGCTTCACGGCGAACAAGTACCCGTCACGGGTGAAGACGGTCTAAAAGCAGCAGAGGTGGCGCTTGCCGCTTACGAGTCTGTCAAGCTTGGGCAGCCTGTGGCGATGTAGGTTAAGAGCTTGTTTCATCTAGTTCCTGGAGCTAGATGAAACGGGCTTTTTTTGTTGATTGTGCCTCTTATTTATGTGCGTGAGAGAGATACTTCATGTAGAGACGGCCATTATCCATGCCCAGTAGGAAAATATGGGAACTACAGGGCGTTATTTTGCTAAAAGCAGCCCATTAGGTGAGGGGTTAGGAACTAGGGTCCGCTATTTCACCATTCTGAGCAAAAAGTAGAGGATTGAGATGAAATAAGACCCTGCAGTTCCCCTCGGGTGCACGAAATTCCGCTTTTCGCCGGAATAAGGGAACGGAGTTCCCTCAACCAGGCGGATCTCAAGATGAGCCGTTGTCGAGGTGAGAAGCTGTCCTGTCACAGTTCAAAAATAATCAATTAAAGGACAAGAAATATCATGAGGCAGTCTCTCATGAACCGATATAATTTACTTGTACGCATTGGATTTCGTCCAGTAGATCCGTCCAGCGCAGAAGTGTGTTCCTGTACGCAACAATGTAAGCGTTTGCGAATTTGTCTGTGCTCTTCATTACGGCTTTCTATAACTGATCTTGTCGAAACTCCAGAAATTTTGACGAACACAAAAGAAATAAAAGGACATCTCACCAAAATGCCCGAATGTATGGGGAGAAAGTCTTTTACAATATTTTGACATGACGGGGTGCCCAGGATGAAGTTGTTAGCTAAACCGTGGACGTTTTCGGCGACGCTCCATGTCTTGTTAATCGTGATGGTTGTGTTCCCAATCGTAATTATTTCCACTATGATTCTGCAAGTATACAAACGTGATTTGCTGCAGCAAACGACTGAACGCTCGCTGCAGACGCTGCATGCGGTCACCTATTCCGCACAGCAGGAAATCAGCAAAATCGAGTATGTCACGGCCGCCATCGGCGTGGACCGGGATATTTTATCGATCGCAACGGCTTTGCATCAAGAGGATGAGAGCAACCGCTACGCTTACATCAATGCACTTGGACTTGCGCTTAGCCGGTATACGTATTCCATGTCGAGCCAGCTTTTGGCTATTCATTTCTTTTATAAAGATAGCGGCGTGTACTCTTTTCAACAAAATTTGTCTACGGATGAGAAGGAAGTCCGCCAAATGGATTGGTACCGGAAGACACTCCGCCAAACGGATAACGTCCAGTTTCTAGGTCTGCAGCGAACGATGCTGTTCGGTCAAACCGTTCCGCTCGACGTGTCAGCGGCAATTGCTCCGAGCTCTTACCACACGTTAAGCGATGTGGAAATGGTCTGTTTTACACTTAATCAGGAAGCGTTCGATAAAATTTTCCGCCAGCAGCCCTATGACAAATCCGCTTTTGTCATCGTCACCGCAGAAGGCCAGGTTGTTGCCGCCAGCAGCAACTGGGAGGCAGCCAGTGTGAATCCTGCAAGGCTAGCCCAAATCAGCACTGCCCGGGAAGGGCATTTTGTCGACAAGTCAGACAATCATGAGATGCTGGTAACGTATGCGGCCGTTGGCCAGACAGGGTGGAATGTCGTTCATGAAATTCCGTACAGCGAGCTGACGGCCAATTATAATCGCATTTATAAGATCGTCCTGCTCGTTACATTTGCTGTTATCGCGGTTTTCTTGATTATTTCCTTCTATTTGGTAAAAGGGTTGACCAGACCGATTCATGTGTTGGTACGCAAAATGTCCCTCGTCATGGAGGGAGATTTGAACGCCAAGATCGGCACATCTGGAATAGCCGAGATGGCTACGCTGGGCAGAACATTCAACCATATGCTGGATCAGATCAAGCTGTTGATTCGGCAGCGCGAGGAAGAGGAGCAAATGAAACGGAAGGCGGAGTTTGCCGCTCTGCAATCGCAAATCAATCCGCATTTTCTGATTAATACGCTGAATGCGATTAAGCTGATGGCGCTCATCAGCAAGGTGGACAACATCCGAAATATGACGAACGCTTTGATGCGGCTCGTTTCTTCTTCTTTTAACCGAGGCGGCATTCTCACACGCTTTTCCGATGAAATTGAGAATTTGAAACATTATTTATACATTATGGAAATTCGCTATGGTCATAAATTCGAAGTGGAATGGCGGATTGATCCGCAAACGGAGTCGAAGTATTTGTTAAAGCTGCTGCTGCAGCCGATTCTGGAAAACAGTATTGTACACGGGATGGCCGGCAAGGAGTCGCAGGGTAAAATTCGCATTGAAGCACGAATCCAGGAAGGAAGCCTGTATATCGTGATTGCCGATAACGGCGAGGGAATGACGGAGGAGCAGATTTCACAATTCCGGACGAAAAGCAGCCCGCATTCGTTTTCAGGAATGGGGTTTGCCAATGTGCATCATCGCATTCAACTGCATCACGGGGAAGACTACGGCTTACTCTTAGCCGCCAATGAGCCGGAAGGGACGAAAGTGACGATGAAAATTCCGCTTATTTTTAAAGATCGAGAAGAGGAATCGTTCTGAGTGTTCAAAAAAGATCAACTCTATAGCCGAAAAGATCATTTGGATGCGTTTACATCGCAGGTATGATAAGAGTAGAACAAACGATTAAAGAATTATTCATTGGAGGGGTAACGAAGATGGGAAAAAGAAGATTAGTGAGCACCGCATTAGTGAGTGGGATCGTGATGCTGAGTGCTTTAACAGGATGCGGCAAAGATACGGCTACGCAGCCTGCGGCGTCAACCAAGCCGGTAGAAACCCAAGCGGCAGCGGCGCCGACACCCAAACCGGCTGATCCGGTAAAGCTGAAGCTGGCGATGTGGGATGCCAAAGGAGACATTACGTTCTGGCAGGACAAAGTGAAAGAGTATACCAAATTGAAGCCGAATGTAACGGTTGAAGTGGAAAAAGTGCCCGACAACGGCGGCCAATATTTAAAGGTGCGCTTAGCTGCCAATGACTTGCCGGATCTGTTTTATTTAAAACCGGCGCATATGCAAATTTACAAACAATCGCTGCTTCCGCTCGATGATCTGAACGGGGCCAAAAACAACAAATTCCCGGCCAAAATCGATGGGAAAATATTAGGCGCGCCACTCGTGTCTTTCTCCGAATTCGTTTACTTCCATCCGAGCGTGTTCAAGGAACTGAACCTGGAAGTGCCGAAGACGCTGCCTGAGTTAATGTCTACGATGGAGAAAATTAAAACAAACGGCAAATATACGCCGATCGCCATTGGCGGTAAGGAAGACTGGACATTCTATCCGTTCATGGAGTTCGGTCCGCATATTCTTTCCGGCGATGAGAACTACTTGGCGACCTTGGCGAAAACACCTGAGCCATTTGGAGACGGCAGCACGTTCGATAAAGTCGGGAAAGTCATTAAAGAAATGTCGAGCAAAAAATTAGCCGGGCCGGATGCGCTCTCGATTTCTTTCGATCAATCCACGCAATTGTTCGAATCGAAGAAAGCGGCTATGATTGCTGCCGGTCAATGGTACTACGGCGATTATGCCAACCGTGTGAAAACGGACGAAGACTTGGGCGTATTCCCGCTTCCTTTCAGAAGCTCCGAGAGCGAGCCGTTAACGGCTATGACACTGTCTGACATGAACATCGGCATCAACAAAAACAGCAAAAACGTAGAGGAAGCGAAAGCGTTCTTCGAGTGGATGTTCAGCAAGGACGTATATCAAGGCTATATCAATAACGCGCAGCAGTTCTCCACCATCAACGGCGTGAACTCGGAAATTCCGTTCTTCAATAAGTGGACGGAGAAGTATCCGTTTAAACCGTTCATTTACAGTGCGACGGATGAGGCTTTTGCAAAAGTAAGCGGCGCAGCCCAATTTGATTTCAAAAAGGCGGCCCAAGAAATTTACTCCGGCAAACCGATCGAAACGTTGGAAAAAGACCTGAACAACAAGTGGAAAAAAGCGGTCGAATCGAACAAATAAGTTTGGAAGAGAGGGCACTACCTAGGCGACTGGCATAGTGTCTTCTCTTATATACAGGAGTGATCATATGAATTATCGCATGCAGCAAAAAATCGTTATTTTCTCGTTTTTATTCGTTCCGGTTTCTCTCTTGCTGTTGTTTCTTATCTATCCGACGCTGCAGCTGTTCCGCTACAGTTTCACCAGTTGGGATGGCTACAGCCCGAGCTTCAAGTACATCGGCATCGACAATTATGTCCGAATGCTGTTTGATTTCCCGGAAGCCTGGCATGCCATTAGGAATAACGGCATTTATTTTTTGCTCCATACGGTGGCAATTCCTCTTGAAATGATGACGGCGGTGCTGCTTAACAGAGTGCTGCGGGGAAGTGCGTTCTTTCGTTTTTCCGTGCTGATGCCTTACATTATTAACGGCATTGCTGTCGCTTATATGTTTAGCTACATTTACAATCCCATTAACGGTCCGCTGAATGAGCTGTTGAAGGCTGTCGGATTAGAGTCATGGATTCAAAGCTGGCTGAGCGATTCCAACGTCGTCAATTATTCCTTAGTGGTTGTTTCGCTTTGGCGTTACAGCGGTGTGCACGTCGTTTTATTTCTAGCCGGGCTGCAATCGATTCCTAAGGATCTGTATGAAGCAGCTGAAATTGACGGGGCGAACTTTTGGCAGCAGCAACGGTTTGTTACACTGCCGGGCATCCGTCGCGTGGTGGAAATCATTTTGTTCATGAATGTATCCGGAGCTCTTCTACAGTATGATATTCCGCTCGTTATGACAAACGGGGGTCCGGGCAGCGCAAGCTCAACATTCGGTTTATATTCGCTTCAAACAGCATTTACGTATAACAACTACGGTCTGGCCTCATCGATGGCGGTTATGCTTTTGTTATTAATTATTATATTTTCAGCGCTGCAGTCATGGATCGTGAAAGACAGGAGTGAAGCTTGACATGGAACGTACGCAACTATTGAAACAAACTTACAAGCCGGCGGCGCCGAGCCGGACCCGTTCGATGAGCACGCAGCGATTGATTGGCCATATCGTTTATTATGCGCTATTTCTTCTCATGGCGGCGATCGTCTTCGTGCCCATCCTGCTGGTCGTGTTCGGTTCGTTTAAGACGAATTTGGAACTAGCCGAAACGTCGCCTTTTTCCCTGCCACGAAGCTTTCTCCATATCGACAACTATGTCAGCGCCTTGAAAGAAGGCAACATGGTGCGCGGACTTGGCAACTCGGTGCTGCTCGTCGTGTTGAGCATGCTTGGCAATATGCTGCTCGGTACGATGACGGCTTATGTGCTGAATCGTTTTCAGTTCCGGATGAAAAAAGTGATTCTCATTATGTTTATGGCAGCGATGATCATACCGGCGTACACGACGGAAATTGCCCGCTTTCAGCTCATTCATGCTCTCGGTGTCTATAATACGCTTGGCGCGCCGCTGCTCATTTATATAGGAACTGATATTATGCAAATCTACATTTACATGCAATTTCTTGAAAAGATTTCGGTGCAGCTCGACGAGAGCGCTATGCTGGACGGAGCTTCTTACGTCCGTATTTTCCGCTCTATCATTTTCCCTTTGCTGCTGCCCGCAACGGCTACACTAGCGATACTAAAAAGTGTTACAATTATGAACGATATCTTCGTGCAGCAATTATATATGCCAAGCGCGAAGCTTGCGACACTTGCGACTTCCCTGACGGCGTTCGTCAGTACGCGCAGTTCCGATTTATCACAGCTATGCGCTGGGATTATCATCGTGCTGCTCCCGAGCGCCATTTTTTATATCGTGTTTCAGCGTTATATTTTCAAAGGTCTAATGGATGGAGCTATTAAAGGGTAGCGAAGAGGCAGTGAATTTGGTCATTGGAGGATGAATAGGTTGCTTAAAATGATGATCGTTGACGATGAACCGCTTGTTCGTCTTGCCCTTCAACATATGATCGACTGGCAGAGTATGGGGATTGCCGTTGAAGTCGAGGCTGCTGACGGAGCAGAAGCGCTGGAGATTCTGGAGCAGAGGGACGATATCGATCTGATGCTGCTTGATATCGAGATGCCAAGGCTCAGCGGAATTGAGCTGCTGCGGGCTTTTCCGGCTATTATGGAAAAGCGCAGACCCGTCACGATCATGCTAAGCGCCTATAGCGATTACAGCTATGTGCGAGAAGCTTTTTTGCTCGGCGCTATCGATTTCATCGTGAAGGCCGATATGGATGAGGAGCATCTTGTGCCGGTCGTTCTGAAAGCGATCAGCGAGCTGCATAAGCAAGATTCTCCTTCGAATCCACTTCCGTCAAGCGAAGCGGAGGACGATATCGACGCGAAGAGCGAAATCCTCCGTCAGCTCATCATGCTGGATCCGAGCCAGCAGGAAGATGCTGCTGCTGCCGTTGCAGCGACAGGTATTCACGAATGGCTTGGTGAATCGAACCAGCTGGTTGCCGTGATGACGATTTCCAAAGGGTTGCCGGGCAGCAGGCCGGGGCGTAGTTTGAACGATGCCAAGACACAACGATTCATCAGTCAATCGGTGCAAACCGTCTTGGACGCCATGTCGATCCGGCATTTCATCTATCGCAAAAGTCAAAGCGAATATGTGCTGTTTTGCACGTTAGCCCAATATCGCAGTGAAAGTGTGATACGCGAAAAAGTGCAATCCGCATTTGCCATGATGCAAACCCGGCTCATCCAGTACGTGAACGTGTCGATCGCCATCGGCGTCAGCGAGCTGGCCAGCGGAACGAAGCATTGGTACCGTCTGCACCAGCAGGCTGCGCATTTGGCGGCGATGAGTTTTTACGCCGGTTGGAACAAAGTGTTTTATCCCGAAAGCTGTATGGATCAAGGACGGGGGAATGCCGGTCAGGACCCCATCCGCAAGCTGCAGATGACGCTGAAAGCAACCGGCGCCGGCATCGCCCAACTGCTGGAACAGGATAACGCCGAGCTGTGGAAGCGGGAGTTTGAGCAGATGCAGCTGTTGCTCGGGCAAACATGGGGATGGAGACCTCAGGATGTCCAAGCGGCGCTGGAAGATTTGCTCTGGGAGCTGGGAGGCTTGCTGTATCGCAAAGGCATCCGATGGGACGATTTGGAGCCGGAGCTGCAGCATCCTTTTGAATACCTGAAAAGCTTGGAAACGCTGGAAGAAACGAAGAACTGGCTGAATCGTATTTGCAGCCAATTGCACGGGCAGCTTCACGGAATGGCCAAAGCGGATAGCAGCTACAGCAGCGTTGTGGCGACGGCCAAACAATTCCTTGACCTTCATTACATGGAGGACGTGAACTTAGCGTTAATCAGCGAAATGGTTGGCGTTAGCGAAAGCTATTTAAGCAAGCAGTTTACGAAGGAAGTCGGAAGCAATTTCATTCAGTACTTGACTAATTTGCGCATTGAAGAATCCAAACGTTTAATGAAAAAGAAAGGTTTTAAAATTACCGACATCGCGGAGACCGTAGGCTATTTGAATGTCGAGCATTTCAGCCGGATGTTCAAAAAGACGACCGGATGCAGCCCTAAGCTGTATCGGGAGAACCTGCTGAAGTGAGGGGATAAGTGTATTTTCGTTGAAGATACACTTTTTTTGCGTGCGGATACGAGAGTTGGGTCCGTTGCGGGAGTAGGAGGGAACGCGAGGGATGGGGGGGGGCTATTTGGGGGGGATCGGGCCCCATATGAGCCGGTAAAGGAACGCGAGGGCGCTATTTCAGCGCAATCAGCCCATTGTGCGAGTGAGAGGGAACAGAGGTCCGCTATTTCGCCATTTCAGTCGGAAATGGGCTCCATTTCGCAGAAATAAGACCCTGTGGTTCTCCTTAAGCGGCCGAATCTCCTCTTTTCGCGTAAATAGCGGCCTGTAGTTCCGCTTAGGTGAGGGGGAACCTCAAAGGGGAAGCTAGCGTCAAGGAGAACGTTAGAAATCGTAGTCTTATAAGTCAGCCGAAGTCATTTATTCTTGAATTCGGGATAGGGCCTGTCTTTAATGATACAAAATGTATCTAACGAAACCATCCCCCGCCCTATCAAAACTAAAAAATAGTAAATAAATCGACTATTTGAGTACAATTTTCAATATCTGGAAAGGAAAATTGCTGTTACGATTTGTAGTGTCAGCGGTAAGACCGTACAAAAAACGAAAGGGTGATAGCGATGCACAAGTTTTTGAAGACGCCTTTTAAAAGGAAGGCAATCGTAAGTGTCATGCTGGCAGCTTGCATTTCTTCAGGTTTCACGGGTATTTCAACCTTGGTCCCGTTAGGCACGGCATATGCAGCGACAGCGGTTACCTACACAGGCTCCGCTCCGGCCCCGGCTCATAATTTAGCTTTATGGTACCGGCAGCCGGCAGCGGATTGGGAAACACAAGCGCTGCCAATTGGAAACGGTTACATGGGTGGCATGGTTTTCGGCGGTGTCGATCAGGAGCATGTGCAGTTTAACGAGAAGACACTATGGACCGGGGGCCCACGTTCCAAAGCCGGAGGCGGAAGGGATGGCAATCGGGATGGTGCTGCAGACCATCTGGAAACAGTCCGCCAGAAGCTGGCTGCCGGGGATGTGGCTGGAGCCTCGTCCATTGCCGAGCAATTTTTGACAGGTACATTGAATGATTACCCGCAATTCGGCTATTATCAAAATTTTGGAGATATGTATATGGATTTCGCGCTGCCCGCCTCAGTGACCGTGTCCGATTACAGACGGGAGCTTGATTTGGAAGACGGAATCTCGCGAGTCTCCTACACGCAAAATGGCATTACTTATACGCGCGAATATTTCATGAGCTACCCGGATAACGTGATGGTTATGCGGCTTACCTCCTCTCAGCCAAGCCAGCTGAATTTTGACTTGAGGGTGACTAGTCCGCAGACGGCTCCTTCCATTGTGGCTAGCGGCCAAACGCTAACTCTGAGCGGCAAGCTGGCGGATAATGGAATGGCGTACGAATCCCAATTCCGTGTTAGTACTGAAGACGGAACGGTTACAGCAGGCAGCGGCAACCTGACCGTTGCAGGTGCAAGCACAGTGACCGTCCTCATGTCGGCAGCGACGGATTATGCCAATCATTATCCCGATTATGTCGGTACGGACCCGCATTTAACCGTAAACAATACCTTGGCAGCAGCTTCCGCCAAGACGTATGAATCACTGCGGGCACGTCATTTGTCAGATTATCAGTCGCTGTTCAAGCGGGTATCCCTGAATCTGAACGATCAGACGGCAGCGATCCCGACGGACCAGCTGCTGGCCAGCTACAGAAGCACTCGCAGCAGTGCGCTGGAGTCGCTCTTTTTCCAATACGGCAGGTATCTGCTTATCGCTTCCTCACGTGAGGGGTCACTTCCGGCTAATCTGCAAGGTGTCTGGAATAATTCCAAAACACCGCCATGGGGAGCGGATTATCACACCAATATTAATCTCGAAATGAACTATTGGCCTTCGGAAGTTACCAATTTGAGCGAAACGGCCATCCCTTATGTTGACTTTATTGATTCCTTGCGCGCGCCAGGCCGGGTTACGGCTCAGAAGCATCATGGCGTCACCGGTTCGGGATGGACCATTCATACGTTTACAAGTGTTTTTGGCTATACAGCGCCAGGTTGGGATATTAGCAACTGGGGATGGCAGCCGGCGGCGGGGGCGTTCCTATCCCAACAGCTGTGGGAGAAATATTTGTATACCGGCGACAAAACGTATTTACAGAATAAGCTGTACCCCATTATGAAGGAAGCGGCTGAATTTTGGACAAAAACGCTCGTTACGGATAAGGACGGAACATTGGTATCAACGCCGGGTGTTTCGCCTGAGCATGGTTCGTTAAGCATCGGAGATTCTTATGATCAAGAGTTGGTTTGGCAGTTATTTACGAATTGCATCGAAGCGAGCAATGTGCTTGGCATCGATGCGGATTTCAGAAATGAGCTGATCGACAAACGAAGCAGGCTCTCTATGCCGAAAATCGGAAAGTACGGCCAAGTGCAGGAGTGGAAAGAGGATATCGATGATCCTAACGATCAGCATCGTCATATTTCTCATCTTGTAGGCTTATATCCCGGCAATCTAATCAATAAAGTGACAACCCCTGATCTATTCAATGCGGCCAAAGTGACATTGATGCAGCGAGGAGATGAAGCGACAGGGTGGAGCCGGGCGAACAAGCTGAATTTGTGGGCGCGGATGCTGGATGGCGATCATGCCAAACGAATTTTGGAAGGACAGCTGGATGTCAGCACGAATGCGAATCTGTTTGACGAGCATCCGCCTTTCCAGATTGACGGCAACTTCGGCGGGACATCAGGGATCGCAGAAATGCTTTTGCAAAGTCATACGGGAAGTATAGATTTGCTGCCGGCTCTACCTTCGGCTTGGACCAAAGGAGATGTGAAGGGGTTGAAGGCAAGGGGAAATTTTGAAGTGGACATGAGCTGGAATGGCACCATATTGAAGAGCGCGATAATCACTTCTCTGCATGGAAATGACGCCAAGGTGAAAGATAAGACCTTTACGCATGCGGGACAATTTCAAGTGCTGAAAGCGGCAGATAATACGCCGGTAAGCTACACGGCCAGTGGAGATTCCATTGCATTCCATACAGAAGCGGGGCAAAAGTATGTAATCACGTCGACGGTTTCTCCTCCGCCACTGCCTCCGTCCAATGTGGCATCGCCTGCCCATACGAACACGAGCGTTGATTTGAAGTGGGATGCTCCAAGCAGCGCAGCGAACGTTGCGGGTTATGTCGTTGAAGTTTACCAAGGTGCCAAAAAAATAAATAGCATCGATGTGCCGGGGGGAGGTACGAGTCTTAAGGTAACCGGATTAAGCGCAAACCAGCTGTATCGTTTTGTTGTTTGGTCCAAAGATGCGAATGGAACGCTCTCTTCAACGAGCGGGGAAACGACGGTTTATACATTTATAGGGGATGTTTATCTGCAAAATTTTGATGACGGCATAGTTGGCGGGTGGAAAAAGACGTCAACGACCGGAAGCGCTTCGTTCAGCGTAGAAAACAATGCCTTAAAAGTCGTGGCCGCACCGGTAGCGATCATGGTGGACGATAATGCTCCCGTGTACAAAGATGCCGATTTAGGCATGAAGCTGAAAATTCAAACGGGAACGGGTAGAGTCGGGATGCTCTTCCGGTACAACGATGTGAACAACTATGCCGGTGTCATCTATGATGTGGGCAAATGGCTGTGGTACTACGTGAAGGATGGGACTGAGCATTACGGCGATATCGCATCTTTCTCGGTTACAAATGGCCAAACGTATGACGTTAAAGTGAGCTTCGTTGATACCGATATGAAGTTATGGATCGATGGCAAGCTGATCGGCTCTGCGACAGTTGCAGACATTCCCAATATCTCCGGCAAAATAGGTCTGAGAACGTGGTTCGACAGCAAGGTACTGTACATCGATGATGTCACGTATACGAACACAAGACCATCTACGACGAATCCGGTAACATCGCCAATAAAGGTCGATGATCGCAATCCGGCAGTTGTGTACACGGGTTCGTGGAGCAATTACAACGATGGCGGAGATTACAGCGGTACGGAGAAATATAGCAATACAGCCGGCGATTCGGCGCAATTCACGTTTACCGGAACGTCGATCCAGCTGATCAGCATGAAACAGAGAAATATGGGCAATATCGATGTGTATTTGGACGGCGTGCTGGAACAGGCGGATATTGATTGTTATGCGCCCAGCACGATCAAACAGGTTGTTTTGTATAGCAAGACAGGACTGCCGGCCGGACAGCACACGATTAAAGTCGTTGTAAAAGGAACAAAAAATGCGCAAGCTTCGGATAAAATCGGAGCGATCGACGCATTCGAGTACCTACCAGCCATACCAGCTCCAAGTGTAACGGCCGATGATACGAACAATGTCATTGTGGGCGCAGACGAAACCATGGAGTTTTCCGTAGACAATGGAGTGAGTTACACCAAGTATAATGGGGCTCAAATCCCTGTTTTCAGCGGCGACCAAACCGTTCTGGTACGCGTTGCGGCAGATGCTGCCAACGCAGCGGGATTGACGAAGACGCTGTCGTTTACGGCGAATCCGACTCAATCCATCCGACTAACGTTAAGCGGACCAGGCTCAATAGCAGCAGGCGCTCCATTTACCGCAGCCTATGGGCTGAATCATGTGGAGGGCGTGTATGCACAAGATATAACCATAACGTATAATCCTGATCTTGTGACATTCCTTTCAGCTGAATCTCTCAAAGACGGCTTAGTTCTTGTACAGACAGCTGAAAAACCGGGGCAGGTTCGACTTATCGCGGCAAGTACGAGCGCAAATGCGGCGAATGCCAGCGGCGATATGCTGCTGCTGCATTGGAAAGCCCAATCGATCTTGCATTCTCAGGTCGCAACGATCACGTTAGCTCCTGTGAATGTAGCGAACGGAGCAGGTATTGAAACTTCATTGCCTAGCGGCTCTATGAGTGTACAAGTGACTGTTGATTCCATCATCGGAGATATGAACGGGGATAGAAAAGTGACGATCGGGGATGTTGCTATGGTCGCTGCGGCCTATGGCAAAAAAGCCGGAGACCCGGATTGGGATCAATATAAAGCTGCTGATATCAATAACGACCAAATCGTAGACATCCTTGATCTTGCAGCAGTAGCAGCTAAAATTTTGGAATAACAAAAAACATCAAAACTAGAGCAAAAAAGATCATTTGTATGCGTTTCCAATCAAGTTATGATGAAAGTAGGACAAAAAGAAATCAAGTCATACATCGCGCATCCGATGATACATGTCGTATCATGTCGAAGATTCACGAACGGGAAACAGGGGAACATTATCAGAGAGGGTGAAAGGTTGAATGAAATCCAGGAATCGCAAGTTGAAAAAAAGCGTTACCGTTTCTCTCGCATTGCTTACAGCTCTGCAAATGTATGCCGCAGTCCCAAGCCGTACAGTTCTAGCTGCCGATGGGGAAGCTTATTTCCAAGACTATAACAACGGTCAGATTGGCGGTTGGAAGAAAACGTCCGGCAGCGCCACTTTCAGCGTAGTGAACAACATGCTCAAAGTCGTTACTTCCGGGGTAACTTTGATGGTTGACGACAATTCGCCATCCTATCAGAACGCCGAACTGGAAACAAAACTGAGAGTCGAGAGCGGACAAGGCCGGTATGGTTTCTTGTTCCGGTATGTCGATGTCAATAATTTTGCCGGCGTCGTCTATGACAACGGGAATTGGCTCTACTATTACTATAAAAACGGTGTGGAATCATACGGTACAATTGCTTCCAAGTCGATGTCTACGAATCAAACTTATGATATCAAAATCAGGTATGTCGATTCGGATATCATTTTATGGATCGACGGGGAAAAGGTAGCGGCCGCAACGGTCGGAGGGATGCCATCGGCACCGGGGAAAATCGGGATGAGAACGTGGTTCGACAGCAAAACACTGTACCTCGATGATACCAAATTAACACCTTACACGAAGCCGACGGCTCCTCAGCCGGACCCTAATGCAGTGAACTATGTGCTTGAATCGGGCACCTTGAAAGCGGAAGTGGACAGTACATTCCCACGCGTTGACAACTATGTATGGAAAGCTACGGGCGCTGTCATGAACGGTCAGAAAAATTATTTATACGCCGTGAAAATCAACGGGGAAGAGTATTGGCCGAAAACGACGGCGGTAAAAGCAGGCAACAGCGTCATCTACACGATGAATGTGGAAGAGCTCGCGGTTCAAATGAAGGTGAAATTGGAAGTAGTGGACAATACGCTCGACATGAAGTTCACCGACATTCAAGAAAACGGAACGACAAAAGTGAAAACCATTGAATTCCCGAACCATAGTCTGGTCTCCGTCTCTTCGGCACAGCCGAAAGCGCAGGAGACGGCAGCGTGGTTCACCGGCGAGTGGAATAAAGTATTTGAGGAATACAACGATTTGAAAAATGGGGCGCAAAACTTGAATCCAAGCGGCCGCACATTCGGATTCGTCAATTCAGATAAGCTGGCGGCGACGATTGTCAATAATGTCATCAATGGCAATGATAAAGTGCGCGCGAGTGTAACGGATGCAGCTCCAGGCGAGAAGATTGCATCGCTTGCAAACGGCGCTTGGACATACCGTGAAAGCATGGTCGCTCCGGCTCCGGAGGCGCTGCCTTGGTCCAAAGTCATTATTACGCCAGATGCCAATAATGACGGTGTTGTCGACTGGCAAGACGGCGCCATTGTCTACCGCAGCCATTCGGATATGCCGTACGGAAGCAACATGATTAAAGACAACATTTCATGGATTAGCATGAATATCGCAACGACCGGGATGCCGTTTCTGCGCTCGCTGGACAACGGCAAGAAAATTTCCCATTTGACCGACGGATTCGGCCAAATTGTTCTGCAGAAGGGCTATCAAGCGGAAGGCCACGATGACTCGCATCCCGACTATGGCGGCCACATCGGCATTCGCCAGGGCGGGAAAGAGGACTTCAACTACTTCTTGACCGAAGGCAAGAAGTACAATATTAAGGGCGGCGTGCACATCAATGCCACGGAATACCATTTGGATGCGTTCCAAACGAAGATGGCGAATTTGATCCAACCGCTCAGTAAAGGGTGGGGCTGGCTCGATCAGGCCTACTATGTTGACCAGCGCAAAGACATCGAGTCCGGTGAATTGAAACGGCGTCTCGATATGCTGAAAGCAGATACAGGGGACAATTTGGATTTCGTATATGTTGACGTCTATACAGGAGCAGGCTGGAATGCGAAGAAGCTGTCCGACTATATTAACGGCAATGGCTGGATGCTCGGTACGGAATTTGCAGGTCCGCTGCAAGAACAAGCTGCGTGGGTTCACTGGGGGACAGATCCGGGATACCCGAACCAAGGGGATGACAGCAAAATTGTCCGTTTCATTCGCAACACGAATGTCGACGGCTTCATGAGCGATCCGCTTTTGAAAGGTAACAAACAGTCCGGTGTCGGTTACTGGCAGCCGAATTCGCAGTTCTACAGCTACCAGGAAGTGACGAAAACGTTCTTTAACCAGAACTTGCCGACGAAATATATGCAGTATTTCCCGATCACGAAAATGACGAACGATCGCGTCGATTTTGAAGGCAATGTATCGGTTGCGCGCTCTGCTGCCGACGGCAAAATTCATCTAAGCAAAGACGGCAATGATATCGCCATTATGACAGATTCCAGCAATGTAACGAACAGCACGGTTTTCATCCCTTGGGATCCGGTGAAAGAAGACAAAATTTATCACTGGAATCCAACAGGCGGCAGTACGACATGGAAGCTTCCGGCTTCATGGGGGCAAGTGCAAACAGCGAAGCTGTATAAGCTTACTGACGTGGGCCGTGTGTTGGTTGGCGATGTGAATGCAGCTAACGGTCAAGTAACGCTTACGGCCGATCCGAATGTCGGTTATGTGCTGTACAAGACCGCAGCGCCGCAGGAGCCGGAAACGGTATGGGGCGCAGGTAGCGCCGTCAAAGATCCGGGCTTTGACAGCCATCAGTGGGGGACTTGGAACAAATCGTCATCCGCCGGTACGACGGATCATATCTCCTTCAAGAAAAACAGCAACGCTGACGATTATTTGGAAGTTAAAGGACCGCAAGACGCAAAGGTGCAGCAGGTGATCACGGGACTTGAGCCAGGCAAAACTTACAGCGCATCCGTCTGGGTGAATGTAAACGGAGCGGACCGTAAATCTTCGATAAGCGTGAAACAGGGCGATACGGAAGTATCCAATTACTTGGAAGATACGAAACTGAAATATTTTGCTCCACAGCACAAATACTATAATACGAACTTCCAGCGTGTGAAAGTCAATTTTGACGCGGTGGGCACTACGGCAACGCTTGCGCTTAACGTTGTACCAGGGGATGCAACCGTTTCGTTCGATGATGTGCGGATATGGAAAAATCCTGGAAAAACAGATGCCACAGGTACTGTACTCAATGAAGATTTCGAGAATGTCGATGAAGCATGGGGGCCTTTCGTTTATGCGAAGGCTGGCAGCGTACAGACGCATATGGTAGAAACGAACGGCAATCAAGAGAAATCGTACGTGCTGGATGGCCGCTTCTCGCTGAAAACGAATGAAGGCGGAGCGGGCGAATGGCTGCGCACACTGCCGCAAACGCTGCGTTTGGAAACCAATAAAACGTATCATTTGACGATGCAGGCAAAAGCCGATGTGGCCAATCAGTATACGGTTGCCGTACGTGTGAACGATAACGGGACAATTCGTGATCTTGCGACCAAAACGCTGCCGGCGGGAGCAAGCGCCGTTGACTTGACGTTCACGACAGACAATGCCAAGAATGCCTACCTGGCTATTGTAAAAGGCGCGGACAACAGCAGTGCCGAGCTCGGAGGCCAGCTCGTTGTGGATAACATCCGCGTGACCGATGAAACGGTTAGTGCGGTAACCGGTGTGGTGCTCGACAAAACAGCTGTTTCCGTAGGGGAAGGGCAAACGGTGGAACTGAAGGCTACGGTGCAGCCGGAGAACGCGACGAACAAAAACGTGGCTTGGGCCAGCAGTGACGCAACGATTGCCAAGGTTGAGGTTGTTGACGGTAAAGCCATCGTCACAGGCCTCAAAGCAGGCAGCGCTGCCATTACGGCGACAACGGCAGACGGCAATTTCCATGCAACAGCGCAAGTTACGGTTACGAAGGTGATAACCGTACCAGCGACAACGCTGCTGGTATCGCCGACTACCGTGCAAACAGGTCAAACCTTCACGGTTCGCGTAGGTTTAACAGACGTCACACAAGCCGTTTATGCACAAGATCTGACGATTGCCTACGATGCTTCGCTGATGGAATATGTTTCAGCTGGGTCCGCTCAAACAGGCATCAGCATTGTCTCCAAATCTGATGCATCGCCTGGCAGCGTACGATTCATCGTTGCGAGCCAAGGTGCCGGGCATGCCATCAGCGGCAGCGGCGACGTGCTTGAGCTGACTTTTAAAGCGAAAGACATCTTGCAGCCGGCGGCAGGCCGTATCGCGGTGACGCAGGCGCTGCTCGGAGATGCTATGGGACACGAGACGAGCGCAACGCTCGGATCCGGAAACGTATCCATCGTCACGCCTCCTCCAGGTGTGCCAGGCGATGTCAACGGGGATAACAGAGTATCCATCGGCGACCTTGCGATGATCGCAGCGAACTATGGCAAAGATTCCAGCAGCCCGGATTGGGAGCTTGTGAAGAAAGCCGATGTTACCGGCGATAACAAAATCGATATCGACGATCTAGTGAAAGTGGCAAGATTGATCATCGAATAATTTATCGAATAAGAATCATATTTTGCACCGAGACCCGAAAGAAGGAAGCTTGAATAAAGCTTTCACTTTCGGGTCTTTTTAATTTGAATAGGAGGGTAGGCTTCATTCCATTCCAATCCCGCCCGCATCGGCAGCTGCAAATGTCATTTACACGAACAATTTTGCATGCCGTCACGGCGTTTTTGTTATTTAGAGCATAATGCCCCGTGCGCGGCTAAGGGAACGGCAGGCCACAAGGCTTTTATCCCCCCATTTTCCCTGGGTAAAGGGAACTACGGACTTCTGCTGAAGCCCGGAAAGATGCGGTTTCCGTGATGGTCGATTTAATTTATATATGATGCAATATATAATGAAAATCATTCATTTAAGTGGACTTTCGCCTTTTTATATAAGATAATTAAATATATATTGTACGTTATATGCATATGTGATAATATTATGACATACTAAATAAGGCGAGAGTGATACTGAAGGGAGTTGGGGTTAGCGGTACTTGAAGAACAACATACAGGTCGAAGAAGTCAAGTTGGCTATGAAACATGCGATTGCCGGTCCAATGGGAAATTTCGCTGACTACAATGAATTGTTTACTACGCCAGCTGAGTCATTGACGCGGCATCCTATTTATCCCGTGCGGCACGCACGCAAGAAATGGAGGGAACGGCATGTCTAACTCTAACAGTGTAACACTGGAAGCAGGTGTAGCTGCTTCGAAGAATGACCTGGGCCTAATTATTTGTAAATCTTGCAATCATGTGATTGCATCGCTGCCAACTGACGGATACAAAAAGTTTTATGTAGTGTGCCAGTCGTGTGCGCGCGAAGCAACTAACTAGGAAGCCAACGGAGCATGCGAAGCAGCACACGCGGACGCGATATGAGCTATTGTAATTTGTACTTGGAGAGGAACTATAGACCGCTATTTACTCAAAAAACAACCATTTAGTCCATCAAAGGGAACAGTGATCCGCTATTTTCCCGATTTTAAGCGAAGTGAGGGGCGCGATGGATAAATAAGACCCTGTAGTTCTTCAAGTTTCTTTCAAATAGTCCACATGG
>NZ_WHNZ01000075.1 GCF_013141725.1 Paenibacillus planticolens
TCTATTTTAACATAAAATAGATTATGCAACGAAGGGGATCAGGGACTCTCTGTTGAGCTATTCTGCCCTTTAGTTTAATAGTGGCGAAATTCTTAAGGGGAATCCCCGCTGCAGATGCTACCCGGTATTTTTTGTTGCAAACTTGCCTGCCTACAAACCTTCCACAATATGGTAATATGAGATAAAGCGATAGTTTTATCAGAAATATAAAAGATTTATAGGGGGATTATATATGAAGACTCTAAAAACAGCACTGTGCACTTTCTTACTTAGCATGTTATTTTGTTTTAATAATGGGTTAGCAATGGCTGACAACGTTCTCATGGCTAATATTGTGATTGATAATCAGACGCTTCATCTTGAAGTTCCGCCTGTTAATCATCAGGGGACTGTCATGGTTCCTATGAGGCCTATTTTCGAGGCGCTAAATGCACAGGTTACTTGGAATAAAGAGGATCAGAGTATTGTTGCTAAAAAAGACAACATATCTGTTCAACTTTTTATTGGCTCACAGTTTGCTTATATCAATAAGGGGGCCGTTGTTTTAAGCGGTGTTCCCTATATTAATAACGGGAATACAATGGTTCCGGTAAGGTTTATTGCCGAAACTTTCGGGGCTCTGGTAACTTGGAATTCTGTTGATCAGAAGGTTAAGATTGTTACATCATCTGAGGTATTAGATGATACATCGCAATATCGTCCGTACTCTTTGGATCAGAATAGTGCCGCATCTTCTGCTTCTTTTGTACCCAGCGAACTAAGGATTCAATTCGTCCCTTCTCAAATGGCGGAACTTTTACTGGCTAAAGCAAAACCCCTTGAGAAAATGCTTAGTGAACAGCTTGAAATCCCCGTCGAATTTAGTGTCAATACAGATTATAACAATGTAGTTAAATCTATGAAAGCTAAGACTATTGATCTAAGTTTTTTGCCACCCTCTTATTATGTTTACGCACATGATAACCTTAAAGCAGTCGATGTGCTGTTGCAGGCATTACGCTATGGTGTAGAAACTCCAACTGGAAAGTCAACTCAAGAACTTGTTGATTTTTATCAAGCAATGTTTCTCGTTAGAGCAGATTCGCCTATCCAAAGCATTGAGGACTTAAAAAATAAAAAAATTGGATGGCAAAGTGTGACCTCAGCTGCAGGCTATGTTTATCCAGGATATTTGTTGTTAAAGAACGGAATAGACCCTTTTCGTAATGTAACAGGCGAGCAATTCAGGGGACATGACAAAGCAGTTCAAGGACTGCTGAATAACAAAGTAGACGCTGTCGCTGTATTTCAAGATATTCGAACCAATATGCTGAAAGATTACCCTAATGTTATGAATGACACACGTATCCTTGCATTTTCAAGTAAAATCCCCAACGATACCATTTCTGTTCGTTCGGATATGCATCCGGAATGGCGTAAAAAGATTCAGGACGCATTTATTGCTATCGTTAATGATCCTGAGGGGAAGAAAGTTATTCAAGATGTGTTTAGTCATCAAGGTTATACTGTCTCCGAGGATAATAAATTTGAAATTGTTAGAGAGGTTAATGAATGGTTATATGATGAGTTGAACACAATTCAAAAACCCTGAAACTTGATAACAGAAGGAATGACTTTAGAAGGCAAGTGATGTGATTGCAACTAAAATATAGGAATTGTCACTCATACTAGATGAGATAAAAATAGATACCATCTGGCGTGGGAAAGGCTTTAAAACACCTTGTAATGCTTCAGCTAATCTGCCCAATTGCTTAATGAGGCTGCCCGATCTATTCGCGGCAGCCTTACTTTTTAGTTCCTGAACTAACGTATCCGTTAGTTGAGCGACGAATACAGAAACATATATGTAAATATGGTTACTTCCTGAGGAAGAGGCTTGTCTCACCATTAAAATGGGAATTTAACTAAGACTATTATTAATATTGTTACGCCGACTCCACTCATGAATAATCCAGCTCTTTTTTTCTGAGGGAAATAAGAGGATATCCCATTAAATATTAGTGAAAAACATAAACCAACCATCATCCATGATGATATAATCGATTTTCTTGGTAAATCCACCACAGCTACTAAGGAATAAATAGCAATTGAAACTACAAATAAACTAAACATAATACCTAATATCCTAATAATTTTCAACATAAATTTAACCCCCATAAATAATGTTTGAAATTCATAGATCGAGCAACAGAAGTCTTTCAATTTTAACACATATTGGAAATAACCTGACCATTAGCTTAATCAGTTGGTCAAAATTCCTCCCTGCCCTCCGTCGGGAATGGGATAAAGTGGTTGTCACCCAGCAGCATTCCATATCTATTTATACACTCACTGAGTGCTATTACTATAAGCGATACAGCGGCACAAAAAAAACCACCTAGCAATCGCAAGGTGGCTTGATTTAAAGCTAAAAGGCATGAGCCGATCAAGGGATAAATCTATTTACTTTAACGCTTTTCTAGTTCGCTTAAAAATAGTCCTTTGGCTTTGTTAACAATTACTCCTAAAAGTTTTGTATCAACAAATCCCCACGAATCAAATGTATTTATGATACCCTTTAATTGAGCGTAAGCAGTCAATAATTCAATTCTAGAAACATCCGTAATTTTAATTTTCTTTTGTACCAAACCATGTAAAATTCTAAAACAAATGATTTGTTCGCCGTTAACACTCATTGCCTCAGTTCCATCATGGAGTGCTTCAATTTCTTCGATTTCTTCCTCAGAAAAGAAATTTTCAGGCTTACTCATTGCTCGTACCTCATTTCAATTTGGTTAAATCAATAAGTCATTTTCTTTTCCCATGATTTGCAGAGGTAGAATTCTTAGTTTTCCATATTCAAATTGCACTATGAACAATTTTTTAGGCATAACTGGCTGTTACCTAAAAAAGAAAGGAACAGCTGCTTGCCACGGCGATCTACTCCCTGGTAATTATGCTAACGTGTCCCGTTAGCGTAATACTTAACACTTACCCACGAACTAGATACAAGCTGAAGTACGACGCTATTATTAGTTTAAATGCTTTCAAATTTCACGGGTCTCATAAATAATTTTATCAGTTGCTCTTTTGGATCGTTTCCTTCAGAAATAACAGAATCAACAGCTTCACAGATTGGAAGATCCACATCATACTTGGTGGACAATCGCAATAATGCTTTAACAGTTGCCGCTCCTTCAGCTAATTTTTCGAATGTCTCTTTTTTTACAAGTGCCTCACCAAAACGTCGATTATGACTATGCTTAGAAAAGACGGTTGCTTCGTAATCACCGAGATGCCCTAAACCATAAATAGTTAATTCGTTACCACCCATTGTCTTTACTAATCTCGCAATTTCTTTTGTCCCCCTAGCCATTAAGGCTCCCTTCAAGCTTGCATAACCTAATCCATCCAGCATACCCGCTGCAATTCCAATAACATTCTTCGCTGCAGCACCTATCTCATTTCCCAATAAATCTTGCCCGTAATAAAATCGTATCGTCTCACTTCCTAAGCTGTCGACAAGCAATTTAGTCGTGTTCACGTTATCTGAATCAATAACCATACAGTTCGGGATGTCTTGTACAAAATCTTGTACGTGACCGGGACCAACCCAAATTGCTAAATTTACAGATGAATGTATCTCTTCGATGAAAACCTGTGAGAGTCTTTTTCCAGACTCCATTTCAAGTCCTTTCATACATAAAACAAATGTCTTATTTGCAATTTCCATTGAATTTAACTGCTTTGCAAAACCTCTAAGTTCCTGGGCACTAATAGCGATAAAAATGATATCTGAGAACTGAATGGCGTCAACGATACCATTCGTTAAACGTATGTCTTGAGGTAATCTTAAATATTCATTTGTTCTGTTATGTACAATATTTTGATAATTTTTTGATTCTTCTCTTCCCCACAACATGACTTCATGTCCTATCTTATTTGCATACCACGACAAAAAAGATCCCCATCTTCCGCAACCTAGTACAGTAACCCTCATTATGTAGCACTTCCTTTATTTTCGACGTACTTCATTTAACGTCTTATTTGTATGAAATTCGTAGAAAAATTACATCTTAAGTTATTCGTATTATTATTGAATTATCCTGCCCGTTAGCAGGGAAAAGGCAGCCGTTTAATGTCGGCTGCCTTCATTAGTGATTTATTAAGCTATAGTTCCCAGTTAGTTCAATTCTACCCAATCTTTGAAGATTAAAAGAATTTCCCCTAAATTTTTAGGACCACCAAACCCTTCAAAGTACCCTTCTTTCAACCTACAATGTATCCAATCATGCTCGGTTCTTTCTTTGACCAAACTTTCAAATGGTTTATTTTCTAAAGTAGTTTCTTGCAAGTTTATTTTGACACTCCAACCAGGATTATCAAGCGTTCCGATTTTCAGTCCATAACAATGTTCCCAATCTCCATCACACTGTGATAAATACCAATCTTCCAACCATTCTGTTAAATTCAAATTGAAATCCCCCTGAACTATTTCATTTCAATCTTCCTTTTACTTCAATGGAATCAAAAAGGAGTTGCCAAAGCGGCTCCTCAACTATCGTATCCGTTAGTTGAACCAACTTTTGGATTTTCCGAGACTTTAACATCGAAAACCGAAAGAGATTTTAGACCAATCTTATTTAGATAAGACAGGCGCAATTCTATATCATTAATCAATTCACAATAATTATCTAAAACTTTCGTGTCGCGACCATTACGCAATTTCTGTACAAACAATAATGATTCTGAAATCGGCATTCTCAACACATCTGAAAGGGAATTCCCCATAATTAAGTGTTCAAGTTTCAACACGATTTCGGAACAACTCGGACACTTATCATGATGGGAGAATAATTTAATCGCCCAAAGGTTTCCTTTACTAGTTGTCCCTGCATCACGCAAATATTTCAAATCGAAAACGCAACCGCGATAATAATTATTATGTTCCTTCTTCTTGTGAACGTACATAACAGGTGCCTTATCATATCCATAAAGTAAAATATCGGTAAACTGCCTATCCTGCTCAGCAAGTGGCTTTTCATATTCAATTCCTATCATTTTGGCTAATTCTCTAATCTTTACAACAGGTCCGCAGTTAGTACCCGCCCATAAAAGCACCGCTCCTTTTTTAAGTGAGAGTTCGGTTGCTATCATACGGCTTGGATCAATATCACTAATGACAGTGCCTGTGCCGTTACATGTAGGGCATGTAGAGTAATTAGGGGAGTTTTCTCGTAAAGACCAAACGCCGTTTTTCTCTCTGGCCTCACTAGTATTCGCATACAATAACCAAAGAGGTTCTAACACTCCAGTAATCGTACTAACAAGGGATCCTGGTCTTTTGGCGTAAAACTTTTTATGGGGAAGTCCAAATTCCAAATTTAAAACCCCCTTTGGCTGCTTATTAATCCCTCCTAAATTATACCAACAACATATTATCAAGTAAATATTTTTACTCAGAACTAATCTGCCCTTTAGCTTAATCTGATTTCACTTTAAAAAGGAATTTGCGACTGACATAAAAACTCATAGAGGGTGTTCTTGTTTATGTACATTAACAGATACCATATTATTTCTTTGCCTTCGCTTGCATGTACTTAAATATGGACCACCTTGATATTATGAGTAGAAGAATTGAAATAGCGAGGTATTTCCCAACATACAAAAGAAATCCACTGTAAGTTATGGTAGGGTCATCAAAAAACAATGTCCCAACCACTAACCATAATAGAAAATACATTGTCCCTACTACACCTACGGCTTGAATAAGCTTTAAAATATGAATCATTAAACTACTCCTCTAAATCTCGATTGATAAGTCACTGAATTTTTCTATTAGTTTTAGTTTATTAAAAGAATATACTCAGCCACCACTACTACGCAAAACTCCCGTTACTTCAACAGACAAAGGCCGCCGATCGTGTCGTGTACCGCCTGCCGTCATGTCGTGATTGAACTATAGTGTCCAGTTAGAGCTTAGGAATCATCTTGATCTATTGATACTTTCTTTGCTTTATTAATACAACTTGGTTTTCACTCATGTAATCCTAGAACCCATACAATTAGAAAGAAAATAGCGGGAATGCATACTAAAATTGCTATTAATACATACCAAAATAATGGTGTAATAATTAATTCTTTTAACACACCCACTGAACTATTCTTTGATACATTTTTTTCTACTCTTCTCAAAGATTCTTTTAAAAATTTAGTGTTATAAGCATCTTCCTGCTCCTGTAGAGTACTCCAGAGTCCATCAAATAGTTTTTTATTAAGTTCAGTGTAATCATTATTTTTCAACTTTTAATCACATCCTTAACTTAATTTAATATATATTGAAGGACGCGTTTTTCTACTCATAATTCCAAAATATGCATAATGATTAGACGTGTTTATTTAGAAATGGTTGCGCTAAAATTCCCCGTTAGTTTAATGTCATAACCAATTTTAGACTAGTCACTCCCGGTAACTTTTTAATTTTCTCCATCCTTGCCAAAGCAACATTGTAACTGAAACTATTATAGTAATAAGCATGCTTTCGCTTTGTAGGTAATTAAAAAAATCATTTCGAACTGTTTCAGGAGTAACAACTATTCTGTATAAAGTATTAAAAAGTACCCATATCCAAAATAACATTAAAATGTAAGGAAGTACTTTGTTAAAAAGCACTTTATAAATATCTTGTAGACGTTTAAATGGTAGTAACACTAATATAATTACCAACGCAATAATCAAGTAGATCAATATGTTTTTTATAAAAAAGTCCACTTTGCCCCTCCCACTAGATAGAATGCAGTAGTATTTTATTTCTTTATTCTGTTTCCGTTTTATGTTACCCTGTCTGTCCGTTACCTCAACAACAAAGGCAGTCGATTGTATGCCGGCTGCCTTCATGTTGTGATTGAACTATCGTCTCCCGTTAGCAGAACTTTAAAGCTATCTCTATTCAGTTCTAGGGTTTGTAAATAGACCGATAATTTCTATAATCTCGGCTTCAGCAACACGGTTTGGTCCCTCCATGAAATATCCTTTAAGTCCTACTTTAATATCATGAATATGTCTTTCCTCTCGTGCTTTAGGAAACATTATCCACATTCTAGCGGTCCCTGATTCTAAAACTGAACATGTCTCATTAATAATTATTTCTCCGTTCTCATATTCGAATTCAGGGTGGATGACTCTCAACTCAATCCCTGTCTCTAAAAAATCCCCTTCTAAAGCAAAATCACTTCTATATCCTTGTCTAGGAAGTATTTTCCTACCTCCTTCTTCCTTCTTAAAAAATCTATACTTTACTTTAAAATCAGGTGGAAACCCACGCTTTACTTCATTTGATATCCACATGCGAGTACCCCCAAAAATGTTATTATAAGTTATTCTCTGCAATAGAAATTTTTCCTTTATTTGTAACTATCCTGCCAGTTACTTCAATAAGGCTGCCGTTTATATGTCGCGGCAGCCTCATTTTGTTGGTACTGAACTATTTTTCTCTGAGGGGTCTTTATTACATAAAGCGTTAGAAAATTCGTTTTTTTAATAATTTATAATAAGGAATTACACCGCTATTTGAATTACTAAAGGGGATAATTTCCTCAAGTATTGGAGCCCGTGTCCTAGATATGTGTATACCTTGGTTACATGATTCACACCAAATTGCTAAAAAACAAACTCGTGTGACTTCGTCTCCAACAAATTTATGTTTAATTCCCGATTCTCGACACTCAGGGCACTGATCTGGATTTTTACTGCTCATAATTGCAATAATTATTTCTTTCCAACTAGGTTCCATTTTGTGAATCACACCCCCATGGTGCAATTTTTGTACTGACTTAATGGTACCACATATTGGAACTG
>NZ_WHNZ01000076.1 GCF_013141725.1 Paenibacillus planticolens
TCTGACAAGCTTCTGCAGTCAAATTAGAGGGAACTTTTCCCTTAATTTGACCACAGAAGCATAATTGCACAAAAGGCTTCCTCACAAGTCGTAGAAATGTCCATACCTGCTTCCGTTGTCATGAAAAATGTATAATGTGTATGTTTTGCTCTAACAATAAGGTTCTCAAAAATGACATATTCGTGCCGGCTAGCCTAACGGAAAGGCGCCCGGATATTTAGAAACCATCATGCTCTGGAACTGGGGGAGCACAGGGTCTTTGACAGCACAAAAACGACATATTTACTAGAAGGACTGCAAAGTTTAAGCTTCATTTTGTAAGCGCTAGCAGCTTGTTTCGTGTCGAGACAGCGATGCCTCACAGGAAAGCATGTTGCAAGCGTGATCATAACAGCGAATAGGGCCGGGTGGTTAGGGCCTTCGTTGATTATGACGGTTTTCATAGAAGATAATAAGGGAGGACACGCAATTGTCGAACAGAAAGAAGAAAGTCATGGCGTCCGCACTCGTCGCAGTTATGGCAATGACCGTACTGAGCGGTTGCGCGAGTAAAAAAGAGAACGAGAACGCTGCAAGCGCCAGCGGAAGCTCGAAGGAGAGCTCCTTAAATAAGGAAGGGTTCCCGATTGTGAAGAAGCCGTTAACCTTATCCATCATGGCTCCGGATATGGGGATTCAGAACTGGAAGGACATGCCGGTTATGCAGGAGATGGAGAAGCTCACGGGGATCAAGATCGAGTACCGGAATGCTCCTCGGGACAGCTTCGATACAAAGAAGAATCTCGTCTTCGCCAGCGGCGACTATCCGGACATTTTCTTCGCATCTAAGCTTACGCAGGCTGAAGAGCAAAACTACGGCAGCCAAGGTATCCTGATTCCTTTGGAGAAGCTGATCGATGAATACGCACCGAACATCAAGAAAGTGCTGGCCGATAAACCGGATATTCGCAAGTCGATCACAGCGCCGGACGGACATATTTATTCTCTCCCACGCATCGAGCCTTATCAGCCATGGTACCGGAATCCGATGTGGTATAACGGCAAAATGCTGAAGGAGCTCAATGTGACGAAACTGCCGGAGACGACGGATGAGTTGTACGACCTGCTGAAGCGTGCCAGAGACGAAGACCCGAACAAGAACGGCAAGAAGGATGAGATTCCGTTGTCATCTTCCTCAGGCATCAAGCTGAGAGATATCCGCACGTGGATTCTTGGCGCATTCGGAGCGTATGAGGAAGAATTGTATGTGGACGACAAAGATAAGGTTCACTACACACCGTCTGAAGAGGCCTATAAAGGCTACGTGACTTACTTGAACAAGCTGTGGGCGGAAAACCTTTTGGATCACGAATCCTTCTCGCAGACGGATGATCAGAAGAAGGCTAAGATTAAAAACGATCAGGTACTCCTGTTCTCCGACTGGCATGCCTACATGTCGCATGGCGGGAAGCCTAATACTGAGGACGTGATGTTCAGCCCGGTTCGCAGCGACAAGGTGAGTGCTCCCGTTATCGCTAGAAATAAAGGCTTCTCAACAGGTACGTTCGCGATTTCCAAGTCCAATCCTTCTCCGGAAGCGTCGATCCGCTGGGTAGATTACATGTACTCTCCGGAAGGCGAGATGCTGTTCAACAAGGGACCAGAGGGCATTCTGTGGAAATATACGGACAGCGCCAAATCCCAAATTGAGTATCTGCCTGTGCCGAATGGAGAAGACAGGGAGACGTACCGTTCCAAGATCACGCCTAACTTCGGTATCGCATCTCCAATGGTTGTACCGGATGAGCCTGTGAAGGACGAGTTCGCGAAATGGGTGGAAAACGAGTCCAAGACCAAGCTGCTTGACCGTGGCGCACGCGTGCCGTTCCCGGCGTTGTTCTTGACGGATGCGGAATCAGGCGAAGTGGCGGCATTACGTTCCGATCTCACTACGTACGTCGCGCAGATGGAAGCGAAGTTTATCACCGGACAGGAGTCGCTGGACGGTTGGGATAAATATGTGCAAACGCTGAAGAAAATGGGCTCGGACCGATTCCAAGAGATTTACCAAAAAGCTTATGAACGTTGGAAAAAGAACTAAATTAAGCATAAACAATAAGGGATTAAACTCAATAGAAGCGGGTGTAAAGGTGAATTTGGCCTTTACGCCCGTTTTTTGGTGCGATCCAGTAAAGCTGCGGCGTCTTGAGTTCGGTGTTTCGGCGGCATAAATCAAAAAAACTCCCCGCCGCCGGTCAAGGCTTGCGGGGAGCTTGTCTTGGATGATGCGATGAATGATCAGACGATGCCGGGCAGCTCGCGATTAAACGAGCCCCTCGTCCATAGCCTTGCAGATCAAGGCGGCGAACAAACTGTTGGACCAGGCGAACCAAGGTCTCGAGAAGTTGGAAGGGTCATCCGGATGGAACCCTTCGTGCATGTAGCCGGTATCCGCATCCGTAGCGATTAGCGTCTGGATAAGCTCTTTGATCTCGTCGACATTGTTGGAGGTCAGCGCTTGCACGGACAAGGCCATGTGCCAGACATAGCCGCCCGGCGTATGCGGGCTGCCAATGCCTTTGGCGTATTTGCCCTCGAAATAATACGGATTATCGAAGCTAAGGGCAAACCGGCGCGTATTCTGGTAGATCGGATCGTCGATGCCGGTGTAGCCGATGTAAGGGATCGTGATCAAGCCCGGCGTGCCGGCATCGTCCATCAGGCAGTAGTTGCCGTAGCCGTCGGTTTCGTAGGCGTAAATTTTCCCGTATTTTGGATGGTCGACGATGCCGTAGGTTTGGATGCCGAAGTCGATCTCTGCGCGCAGCTTCTCGGCGCGTGCAGCCAGGCGCACATCGTTGTAAATATCCATTGCGATCTCGATGATGTGGCCGAGGATGACGACGGCAAACATGTTGCCCGGAATGTTGTAGCCGTACAGGTTCGCGTCGTCGCTCGGACGGAAGCCGGACCAAGTCATGCCGGTGTAGTTGGACCGAAGACCGCGCCCGTTGTTTTGCAGCGTTTCCGTATGCATCTTCGTCTGGCGCGTAAAGTGATACAGGGACTTCTGGTCATGATGCTGCTCGGTGATCAGCACGTTCACGATGGAAGTCAGCGCTTGGTAAACGGAAGTGGTGAAGATATCGGTGATCCCGGTTTCTTTCCAGTAAGCATACAGAAGCTGCACCGGGAAGCAGAGTGAGTCCAGTTCGTACTTCCGCTCCCACATCCATGGGTTCAGGTCGCAGTCGTCCGTGTCACGGTAGTGCTTGTCGCTTGCAGTTTCATTAAAAGCATTGGTGTAAGGGTCGATGTTGATATAGAACATCTGACGTGCGATCAGACCGCCTAAGATGCGCTGCAGGTCCATGTCATGTTTGGCGAACGGAATGTAATGGCGAACCTGTTCGGTCGAATCGCGCAGCCACATGGAAGGAATATCGCCGGTAAATATGAACGTGGTGCCGTCGTCAAGCAGCTTGGTCGTCGTTTCCAGCGTGTTCGGGAAGCAGTTTCTGAACAGCTTCTGCAGCTTCGGGTTGTGGGCGAGCTTAAGGTCGGCTTCGTTCAGGAATTCGGTAATGGATGCAGGTAAATTCATAATAGATGTATTCCTCCTATGGCAATAGATTTAGGATTGCTTGGGCTGAAGGGCATAGGTCACAATCTCACACTTGCCTGCCGTGGAACGGATAAACCCGTCCGTGATCTCGGCTGGCTCGTGACGGCGTTCCAGAATGTCGCTCCGGTAAGCTGAAGCGACCGGGAAGGAAGGATTAAGCGTCACCGGCTCAGCTTCGTGAGCGAGATTGTACATGCGGACGATGATGTCGTCATGGTCCAAGGACATCTTGAACGCTGACAGCGCAAGGGACGAGCCGCTCCAAGCCAGCGCTTGATGCGCAGCCGGAAGCGAGCCCTGCTGCCGACTCGGCGTAAGCGTATGGAACCATGGCGACTGAAATTGATACGCTGCGGCGAAGGCGCCGGACTGAATCGCGGTGCCTGCGTGCGGATAGATCGCAAACTCGACCGAGTGATCGCCAAGACATTGCGCTTCCGGCGTCGGGAATACGCCCCAATCTCCCAGCTCAGACACGCTGCGGAGCAGGGTGACGGCGATCGTGTTCTTGCCGTTGCGCAGGATCTCATATTCGTTCAGCCCTTTATTGGCGACAGTAAGTCCAATCGCGCCATCCGATACGCTGACGAAGGCTTGCTGGTGCTGCGCGTTGCTCGGGTTGATCCACTCCTCGGCTGGCGTCGTATCGCGCTCGGCAGCCTCGAAGATCGAGTCGGCCAGATGTGTCGCCGCCGTCAAGCCTGTAGGGAACAGCACCCGGAGACGGTGGTCCTTGGCTTGGTTATGATAGGACACGGATACTTGCACGCCTTTGCCGGACTGTTCCAGGCTGATGCGGGTGATTAACTCAAACGACACCACGTCATTTGACCGCGAAGCGGTACGCTTGCGGAATGGAACCATTTTCCGCTTCTCTTCCTCGAACAGCTCGGATGCAGAAGCCGGAATGGACCAGGCATGCTTGATCTCATAGGTAACGCGATAAGGCTCGGATTCCACTAGCGTCACTCGAGCCTTGAGACCTCTGGTCGTCAACCCGACATCCCCGTCGGGCTGGCGGAAGACGTATTCGTTGCCCAGATCGCCACAGTCCTCATACACGCCCAGACCTTCGTAGGTATGGCCTGTCGCCTTATCGAGAATATCGTAGGAGCCGTCTGCATGGATGCGGACTGCAATATGCGCGTTGGCCATACCGGAGTCTGTCACGACAAGCGGGCTGTGCGGGGTCTCGACTTGCGAAGTAGGCTCGCTTATCCAAGCCCATGTCTTGAAGCCAAGCGCCGGAACTTGCTGCGCCTCGAAGGTTAGCGCGATCCTGCGTGCCATGTAAGGCTGCCGGAATTTGTCTTTCGGCAATTCGTAGCCGAAGTGTACGCCCAGATCCTCCGCCTTGACTGAGATGGATTGTCCTTTGTCGTCCAGAAGCACGCCCTTGTCCAGGTTCAAAGGCACTTGAGCCAGCCGCTCCGCGATTGCCGGCGGGTTCGGCCCCTCTTTGAAGTAGGACTTGGCGACGATCAGCTCGATACGGACAGTGCCCGTACGCTCCCAGCCGGTCATGTTGTAGATGGTGACAGGCAGACTGCCTTCCGGCCAGGCTGCTACGCCAGCGGTGTTGATTTGTCCGGCAATAGCCTGCAAGCTCTCGTCGATGATCGTCTCGGTCAAGTGCCGGCTCTTGTCGAAGCGCGTGACCATCTCGCGGTGAACCTCGTCCACGCTGCAGCCGCAGATGCTGTCATGCGGGTGGTTCTGCATCAACGTTTTCCAAGCATGGGTGAGAAGCTGATGCGGATAGGCTTTGCCGCTCGCCAGACGGGCCAGCGCAGCAAGCGGTTCCGCGCCTTTCTCCAGCAGCGTCTGTCCGAGCTGGTTCAGCTGTTTCAGATAGACGCGGGCGGACGCAGTATTGACCAGCGTGCCCCAGCCATCCGTATGCTGGCTGCGCAGCTCGCCTTGGATGGTCACCATGTTATCAGGCAGCTCCTTCTTGAGCGCGTCTATATACTGCTCGAAGCTGGAGTGTATGAACTCCACATCCGGGTACAGCGCTTTGGCGGTATCGATAGCATCGCCAAGATCGCGCTGAATCGGCTGATGGTCGCAGCCGTTCATGAACAGCAGTTCCGATGTGGATGCGTATTTCTGGGCATCTCCGAGACGCTTGTCCCAGAATGCCTTGGCCGCTTCGGCCTCGACCGGAACTTCGTTCCCATTGCTGTACCAATTGGCGAACAAAATCCCAAGCACCGTGGAGCCGTCCGTAGCCGACCAGTACATCTCCGAGTATGGCGACTCATAGCCAGAGCCGTTCGTGTCAATGACCACATTGTCGAAGCCGGTAGGCTTTACGCCGCGTCCGAACACGGCCGTATCGATATCCGCTTGCTTTAGCAGCTGTGGCGCTTGCCCCATGTTCCCGAAGGAATCGGGGAAGTAGCCCAGCTTGGAGATGACGCCGTACTTGGCGGCATCCTGATGCCCGATCAACAGATTGCGGACATTCGCTTCCGAGCTGGTCAGGAATTCATCCTGCAGAACATACCATGGTCCGATAATGATACGGCCTGCCTTGATGTAGGCTTCCAACTGCTCTCTTTTTTCAGGATGAACCTGCAAATAGTCCTCGATAATAATTGTTTGTCCGTCCAAATGGAAATAACGGTACCGGGGGTCTTGCTCCAGCATGTCCAGCAGATCGTTCATCAGCTCTGTCAGCAGATAATGATGGCGCTCATACGGCATGTACCACTCTCGATCCCAATGGCTGTGTGAGATCAGATGAGCCGCTTTCCTTGTCATCGAATTAAAGCCTCCTTTGGTCTTCGCGTTCATACGCATAAGGCTCGGATTCGCAGACCGAGCCTTATAACTTCGTAGACAGATTCACACATCTTGCAGCGGTTGACAATATGTATGATTTGCACGCGGATAATCGCAAGTAAAAACGACATAGCGCCCCCGGAATTTTAACAATAGGACCAAGCGTAATGCGCAGTCTGAGCCTGCCGAAAAGCTCGAGAATGACAATGCAGATTTGACATATTTACGGAAGCCCCCGGTTTTCTCTACACTCTAGATGACGATTGTAAGCGTTAGCAGCAACCGAAAAAAGCAGAGAAAGGAGAGGATGGAGAAAATGAGTACAGGGAGTCAACAGACAGCAAGAAGCACGAGAGCATCAAGCAGCGGTGCACTGCGCACGAGAATTATGAAAAACTGGGAGCTGTATGTATTTATCGCCCCGGCCTTTTTGTATTTCCTGATCTTCCAATACGGACCGATGTACGGGATTCAGATTGCCTTCAAAAATTTCATCCCGTCCAAGGGCATCTTCGGGAGTGACTGGGTAGGGTTCGCACATTTTGAACGCTTTTTTCATTCCTACTATTTCTGGGATTTATTGTGGAATACACTCAGCCTAAGCCTTTATGAGCTTTTGATCGGGTTCCCGCTTCCCATTATATTGGCTCTTGCTTTCAATGAAGTGAGGAATGGTTTCTTCAAGAAAAGCGTGCAAACAATTACGTATGCACCGCATTTTATTTCTGTAGTCGTTATGGCGGGGATGGTCATTACCTTCTTGTCTCCGTCGTCGGGAATCATCGTGAAGTTGATAGAGCTGTTCGGTATCCAGTCACCGGCCTTCTTGACGGATCCGGGCTGGTTCAAGACCGTGTACGTCTTTTCGGGCGTCTGGCAGAATACAGGCTGGGGGACGATTATTTATCTGGCGGCATTGTCAGGCGTAGACCCGCAGCTGCATGAGGCGGCCATCGTCGATGGAGCAAGCCGTTTCAAACGAGTTATCCATATTAATCTTCCGACGATCGTACCGACAATTACCATTTTATTGATTCTGAATGTGGGCAATATTTTGGGCGTGGGCTATGAAAAAGTATTGCTTTTACAAAACCCGCTTAACATAAATTCGTCCGACGTGATTTCCACATTTGTCTATCGAACGGGGCTTGTCAGCGCGCAGTACAGTTTCTCGACAGCCGTAGGCCTGTTCAACTCGCTGGTCAATGCTGTCTTGCTAATTACCGTTAACAAAATTGCCAAGCGCACAAGCGAAACAAGCTTATGGTAGAGAGGAAGAAAGGAGGAGTAATCTATGGCTGTTGCCACTGCAGTGAAGGAGACTAAGAGAGACCGGATTTTTTTGATGATGAACTATGCGTTTTTGACTTTGGCTTTGATCGTGGTGTTATACCCCGTCTTGTATATAATCAGCGCCTCGATGAGCGATCCCCAATACGTAAGCTCCGGTGAGATGTGGCTGTTTCCCAAGGGACTTAATTTTAAAGGGTACGGGCTTGTGTTCGACAATATTAAAATTTGGAACGGCTATGGGAATACGGTTCTGTACACCGTTATCGGTACTTTGCTGAACCTCGTCGTGACGCTGCCGGCCGCTTATGCGCTCAGTCGATCGGACTTCGTAGGCCGCAAGTTTTTCATGGGCATGTTTCTGGTCACGATGTTCTTTAACGGCGGTCTCATTCCAACCTACTTGCTGGTGAAAAACCTTGGATTGATGAACTCCATCGGAGCATTAATTCTGCCGGTAGCGGCTTCGGTGTGGAATATTATCGTTGCCCGTACGTTTTTCGAGTCCAGCATTCCCAAGGAGCTTCATGAGGCTGCCTATATGGATGGCTGCACGAACTTCAAACTGTTCGGCCTTATCATTATTCCGTTATCCGCCCCGATTATTGCGGTGATGGCACTATTTTATGGCGTAAGTCATTGGAACAGTTATTTCCCAGCATTGATTTACCTGAATGACGAGACCAAATATCCGCTGCAAATGGTGCTGCGCCAAATTCTCGTCCTGCAAGAAATGACGGCTGAGACCACCGGTGCTGCGGTCAGCGGCGACATGGCCATCGCGATGAATAATAAGGCCGAGATTGCCGCACTCGTGAAGTATGTGGTCATCATCGTGTCCACCTTGCCGATCGTCGTGGTGTATCCGTTCCTGCAGCGCTATTTCGTACAAGGCGTCATGATCGGTTCCGTCAAAGGCTAGCAGCTCTTTACCAACATAACCTAGGAGGCAATACGCATGAAAATCACAAGACATCCCAATAACCCGATTGTCGTTCCGGGAGACTACGAATGGCGCAAAGTGACAGTGTTCAATCCTGCTGTTATCATCGACAATGACAAATTCTACATGATCGAGCGCACGGCGGGCTCTCTGACCCCGTGTAAAAACTTCTTGGGCTTGCTGGAGAGCGAGGATGGCGTGAACTTCACTCATGTGAAGGATGAGCCTGTTCTGACGCCCGACGAGCTCGGATTCCCGTACGGAAGCGTACAGGACCCGCGTGTGGTTAAAATCGACGGCACCTTCTACATGAACTACGCGCTCCGTCCGTGTGCGATGAATTACTATCCGACCAATCGTGGCGTTCCGGAGAGATCCTTCCCGTCGTATCCAGACGGTTGGGGCGAGCAGGAAGTCCATTGGCGGACGCGCTCTTCGATCGTCAAGTCGACCAATCTGATCGACTGGGAATTTGTGGCGGACACGACTCCACTGGAGATCAATGATCGCGATAACATTTTGTTCCCAGAGAAAATTAACGGCAAGTTCGTCCTGCTGCGTCGTCCGGAGGAATATATCGGGGAAGAATACGGCACGGAAAAGGCGGCAATGTGGATTACGTATTCGGAAGATTTGATTCACTGGGAAGAGCCGAAGCTGCTGGCCAAGGGCGAGAATCCGGCTTGGGAATCACGTAAAATCGGAGGCTCCACGCCACCAATCAAAACCGATAAGGGCTGGCTGGTGCTCTACCACGGCGTGGATGACGAGATTGTATATCGTATGGGAGCGCTGCTGCTGGATCTGAATAACCCTGAGAAGGTCATTGCCCGTACGAAAAACTTCATCATGGAGCCGGAAACCTACTATGAGAAATTCGGCTACCAAATTCCGAACGTTATCTTCCCTACGGGCAATGTCGTGAAGGACGGATTGCTCTACATTTACTACGGCGTGACGGACACGGCTATCGCCTTGGCCACGGTGCCGCTGGACGAGTTGGTGGATTACATCCTTAACGAGCCTCAATAAATCTGAGTCATGCCAAAAAGCTTGAGTCCTCATCATCGAGGATTCAAGCTTTTTTGTGCTGGAAGCGGGTGCGGGTTATTCCGGCTCCTTCTTGGCAGCGGTGAATAATTTGCGGTATTGTCCCGGCGTATAGCCTGTTTCTTTTTTGAATTTGCGGATAAAGTTCGGAGCGTCCAGATAGCCGACCTGTTCGATGATTTCCTTCAACGGAGCGGTGGTATTGACAAGCAGCCGAGTGACTTGGTCCATTCTTCTCTGCCAGATATACTGGGTAAAGTTATGGCCCACTTTCTCTTTGAAGCTGCGGCTCAGGTAGGAAATCGATACGGAATATTTCAAAGCGACATGCTCCAGACTGAGCGTGTAGTCGGCGAACTTCTGATCGACATAGGCGACGATATCTTCAATTAAGGAAGGCTGATCGGTTTCCGTGTTGCGTTCGACCTGCTGGCAGATGCTGACCGCCAAGGAGGTTGACCGGACTTCAAGCTCCTCCAGCGTTTCGAAGACAGAGAAGTTCTGTATGCCGGCGAATACTTCGCTGACCCCCAGTTCATGAGCTGTCCGCAGCAGAGAGTTCAATAGATCGAAGCAGATGCAGCGCAGTAAGGGGGCGGGTACGGCGGCCTCCTTGATCTCGGCGATCAGATCGGCAATAACCTGAGTGGCTACCGTTTCGTTGCCCTGCTTCAAGCTTTGCTCCAGCTTGAGCATGAGCTTCTTCGGAATCCAGTAAGCTTCCGTCGGCGACGCAATCATATCCTGCAATTGCTCGAAGTAGGTCACCCGCCCGTTAGACCCCAGAATGCGGTTGTCTATGGCCGTAGCTGCCTCGATAAATGATTGGTTGATGCTGGCGAGGTCCGGATAGGGCATCCCGACTCCGAGATAAGGCACAATCGGAGCATGGCCGATGATCATGTCTTTGATCGCTTCGACGACCTTCTCAATCCGCGTCCGAACCGGCTCCTGAGCTTGGGCAGGGATGGAGACGAGGAGAGCCAGTTGGTCCTTCGTCGAAAATTCTACGCCGTACACGCGGGCTTGCAGATCCGGAAACTCAAGCTCGCTCAGCATCTCCTGCAGACGCTGCCGAATGTTCGAGGACTCCTCGCCTTCGAGATTGTCGTCCCACGCTAGAATCAGGGATACGTATAATCCTTGTCCATGCGGGTGTTCCAGCCCTGCGCCAGCTACCATGCGCTCGATTTCCGGATCATCCGGCTTGCCGTGCTTGAACAGCAGCAGGAGACACTGATTGCGGACGAATGGCTCCTGGGTGTCGATGCGGGCGCTGTAATCATGAATCGTTTGCTTAATCCAGTCCCATTCGTTCCGGGTCGTATCGTAATCGGGGCTCTTCCGCTTGGTGAACTCGATCAAATCCCGAATCGGGTGATATTGCCGCTTAGCTAATAGGATGGCTACTATGATACCAAATAAGACCGTAATAAAGAATACGAGTAGGAACAATGTCTGGATATGTACTACTTTGCTAAAGAATTGATAACTTGGAATGGCGGCTACATAGTTCCAGTTGTTCTCTGTCGACCTTACCGAAACTACGGAGTGCTGGACGCCGTCGAGCTTCATGCTGTGTATGCCAGGCTCCAGAGAGGACAAGGATTCCAATACCTGCTGTGGAAGTGCGTTCCCATGGTTATTGGAGGTAAGCAGCTGTCCGTCCTGGGTGAAAATGTAGCTGTTTCCGGAGAAGTTGCTGAGCATGGAGTCCATCACGCCGGTCAGTTTCGTCTCATCCACGAGATAAACGACAGTGGCCGTGGGGTAGAGATCGTTCGGCTTGATCGGGAAAAGGAGCGTCAGCATGGAATCTTTTCGCGAGTTAACGTTTACATTCTCGGCCGGGCGGATCATCGGCTGTTTAATCTCGTTCAGATCGCGATATATTTGTTCGCTGTTCCAGTTGCCGTATTGGTAAAAATTGCCGAAAGCTATATGCACATTCGTTAATCCGCGATACGAGTAAATATTTTCATCCTGATGGAAGTACAGAAACAAGTCTTCAAGAATGCTGCTGTTTGCCTTGTAATTGCCCAAGGCGTCGATCGCTTCCATCTCATAGTACGGACGATGCACCATGTAGGAGCTGAGCTGCTTGTCGTATGCGATACGGCTCGTAATTTGCTGCAGCTCGTTCATTCGTTCGTCTATCGTTGATTTAACTTGACTCAGCTGGTTGACGTTGGTCTGTTCGATCTCTCTGCGCAAATCGTTGATTGCGTTTTCATAGATGATTACTGTAACTCCTGTTAAGGGAACGAGGAACATCAAGATGTAGGATAACACATATTTAAGAAGCAGCTTCGATTTGAAGCTGTTCCAAGACATTCGGAAGCTGGACACGACGGACGACTTGAAGGATGATTTTGACATGAAGGCGCTCTCTCTCCCGCATTCTAGGTGTAAATGAACAAACGAAATGTATCTACAGTGTGCGTCTCCTCATTATGGATGAAAAATGATTTCATGTAAAGGAAGCGGGAGAAGGTTGGCATTAGGGATAAAATGCATATTTCTAACTTATATATAATAATGACTAGTGTTTTTAGAATTTTAAAAGAGGGGGTAAAACATGAAATTCTCTTATCCTGTGTATCCCTTCCTTGGTTATCAAACCAAGATTGTACAGGAGCCAATAGCATTTCCACCACAGCACCAGGATCATGTCCCTGGTCTGGAGTACCTCATGGTTCCTCGTCCTATTTTTGATTACCCTGGATATGTCGGCAGCTGCAAGCTGAAAGGAAAGGTTGCAATTATTACTGGAGGCGATAGCGGATTCGGACGTGCAATTGCAGCGGCTTATGCTAAAGAAGGAGCCGATCTAGTTATTGTATATCTCAATGAACATATTGATGCAGAAGAAACCAAAAAGTATGTTGAGCAGCTCGGCGCTCGCTGCCTGCTTCTGGCCCGGGATCTTCGCGATCCAGCCAGTTCGCCAGATATAATAGCTGAAACGCTCAGTCATTATCATAGACTGGACATCTTAATCAATAATGCTGCCGTTCAACCTTTTACAAGCAGTATACTGGATATTTCAAATGAACAGCTTGAAAACACTTTTCGAACCAATATATTCCCCTTGTTTTATTTGACTAAAGCGGCTCTACCTTATTTGGATAAAGGCAGCGCCATCATCAATACGACTTCGAGGGTCGCCTATGAAGGAGACAAGGATGTCATTGATTACTCCGCAACGAAAGGTGCAATAGTAAGTTTTACTCGCAGTATGGCACTTTCTTTGGCTGACAAATGGATCAGGGTCAATGCGGTCGCTCCGGGTCCGTCATGGACGCCGCTAAATGTCAGTACCTACTCCAAGGAACATGTAGCTACTCTGGGTACTGACAGCCCGTTTGGCCGTGCAGCACAACCTTTCGAGGTAGCACCGGCCTTCGTATACCTTGCAGCTAATGAATCCATGTACGTCACAGGTCAAGTGATTCATGTAAATGGAGGTTTGATCCGGTACTCATGATTTTAGCTATATAGGAAGAAAAGACCTACGAGCTTCGCGCTCGAGGCCTTTTCTTTTTGGATCAAGAAATTACCATACAAAAGCTGATGTGATGATGACCAAAAGAATAAAGAGAACTAAGATAGCTGCGCTTGAACGACCAAAGCCAATACCTTCACCATAACCTACTGCTCCCATGTGTACTCATTCCCCTCCGTGGATTTGTAATACAATATAATCATACGTTGGGTTAGTAGCATTTGATTGTGCTTATGTAACTATGAGGCATCCGTCATTTAATAGGTAGGCGGCAGCTGCTTCTAATTCTGGCTTCGCCGCTTCTCCTGCTTCTCCAAATAGTTTCGCATCCGGCGCATATTCTCGGGTGCGTCCATAGGATCCGCAGCGATCATTTCAATGATACAAAGCCTCCCGGCACGTTCCTTATCAGCTTGAATTATAGCCTGGTCCAGCTCTCCATAGGTCCGGACAGTCAAAGCAAACGCATCGCCTCCGAAAGCCTCGGCCAACTTGGTGTAAGACCAGCGCGGAATTTGGTTATATGGCTGATTCTCTGTTTTGACATTTAAATATTTCTCGATCGTATAACCATCGTTGTTCAAGATGAAAATAATGGGCTTGCATTCATAATAAAGCATGGAACTGATCTCTTGGGCTGTCAACTGCAAGGAGCCGTCACCTGTAAATAACAGCACCCGACGGTTGGGCGCAGCGATGCTGGCACCGTATGCCGAGGGTGTGGCATAACCGATGGATTCCCAGCCTCCCTGAGCGATATACGTTACATTACGCGGAAGTCTCACCTCAGCCATCCCGTTGTAAAACGTACCGGTCTCGGCGATCACAATATCCCCTTCTTGCAGCATCTGCTGAAAACGGGGATAATAAACGGCCGCAGTTAGGGGCTCATCGGCACTGCCGGTTATTTGGTCGTACGGGAATGTCGGTTTTTCCGCCACGCCTTGGCCTTTGTACCCAATCTTCTGCACCGCAAGCAGCATATTGGCTGCGAGCACATTCGGATATTCCGCTTCTGCGACCTTGACCATGTCCGGTTGAATATCGACTGTCACCAGTGGGTTCAGCTTCGCGGTGAAGTTCGCAGTGTTATTGTCCGCCGACACCATGCCTATCGCTATGACGCAGTCTGCCTGTTCTACCGTGGTTTGGACGTCAGTGCTTCCGAAAGAGCCTTCGTACATCCCGATATAATTCCGATGGGTTTCGTCGAATGCCCCCTTACCGAACATCATCGTCGCAACAGGTACGTTCATGGCGTCGGCCAAATGCCGAACCGCTGTCTCCAGGCCGAAGCGCATGGTTTTGACATCAACCAGAATGACCGGCCGGTGGGCTCGCTCCAACAGCCGGCGGACATGTTCCGTTGCTGCCTGAAGGGTTTTCAGATTGGACGTTGGGCGCGGTGCTGCCGGCTCGCTCCGGGCCATGATCGGCTTGCTCACTAAATCATTAGCCACAACCAGGTATACCGGCTTTTTCTTTTCTTTCGCCATGCGAATGGCGGCAGGAATTTCAATCTCGGCGTTTTCCGGCGTCAGCACAGCGGTATAAGCCGTAATCAGCTCATATACTTTATGAAAGAGGTCGAAATTTCCATTCATTAGAGTGTGGTGCATCATCTTGTGTTCTTTTTGATCCTTCTCAGGAGGCGCACCTACGATGTGAATCAGTGGAACATGCTCGCTGTTAGCTCCCGCTATCGCATTGCAGGCACTGAGCTCACCGACCCCGAAAGTCGTAATAAGAGCGGACAGACCTTTGATCCTTGCATAGCCGTCAGCCGCATAACCTGAGTTCAATTCGTTCCTTCCGCTAACAAACCGGATGCCGTTATACTGCTCCAGCGCATCCAATAGTGTAAAATTATAGTCCCCGGCAACGCCAAAAATTTCGGTAATGCCCTCAAGCTTCAGGCAATCAAACAAATACTGGCCAAGCGTTTTTTGCGCTGTTCCAGCTTGCGGGTTGGAGCTGCCCACTGCTGTCATTGTTCCCATCTCTTGCTCACTCCCTGTCCTTTTAAGTCTGGTCTTGTATAAGATTCCCTTTTTATTGGACTGGTTATTCACTCAGGGACGTTCACTGGAAAATCTCCCTCTAAATGGCTCGAGAGATAACCTCTGACAAGCTTCTGCAATCAAATTAGAGGGAATTTTCCCCTTATTTTGGTCACAGAAGCATAACTGCACAAAAGGACATCGTAAACGAATTACGTCAACCATTGCTGCACATAATTGACGAACCGTTTGGTGGCGGGTGACGCATCTTTCATGGAATGAACGGCAATGCCCAGGAAGCGGTAATGATGATCTTCCAACTCCAGCGAATGGACGTTGTGATCTCTTCCCTGAAGAACCAGTTCAGGAAGTATGGAAATGCCCAGCCCGTTCTCCACCATAGCGATAATGGCATAATCGTCCCCTGACGAGAACTTTATGCGGGGTTTGAGCGACGATTGATCCAAGATGCGTCTGACATCGTAATCCGATCCTTCACGCTGAATGATGAACGACTCTATTTCAATTTGCGATAAAGGAAAGAAGGGGAGGTGACTCAAGGGATGCCCCATAGGCAAAATGGCCAACATGCGGTCTTTCTTCAGTGGGACTACATCAAAGCTTCCCCGGGCGGGAATTGTAATAAACCCGCAATCGACTTCCCCTGCTGCGATCCATTGCTCTATCTCTTCATAGTCGCCTTCCATCAGCTTAAATTCAATATTTGGATAGTCATTCTGATACTGCTTCATCATGCCCGGAAGCCAGTGAACAGACACACTGGTAAAGGTGCCAATGCGGATCGTTCCTGTTTCCAAGCCGTGGATTGAGGTAACAACCTGCTTCAATTGTTCGTTCCAATTGAGGATTTCCCGGATCGGCTTTAACAGCTGCTCGCCGTTCGCCGTTAATTTGACGCCGGAGCGGCCACGGAGCAAAAGCGTGAATCCAAACTCTGATTCCAGACTGCTAATGGTATGGCTTACGCCCGATTGGGTGAATCCGAGCAGTTCGGCAGCCTTAGTCAGGCTCCCCACCTCGACGACTTTCATGAAAACCTCGTATTTGGCTATACTCAATGAAATCCGCCCCTTCTAATTTACATGAGTAATTCTCATGTATAGTATAATAAACATTCAGTATTCTTGTATATGGAGGTTTAGTATACTGTGATAATAACGGTTGCCATTTCATCTAAGATAGAAAGCAGGAGGATCGGAATTGAAACGTCAAAAAGCAGAATGGTTGATGATCGCAGTGACATTATGCTGGGGATCCTCGTACCTGTTCATGCAGTATGGACTGAATACCATCGCTGAGTTTAATTTAATCGCATTGCGTTTCGGGTTGGCTTTTCTTGTCACAGCAGCTCTTTTCTTTAAACATTTACGGAAAACGGATTTGCCTACTATTAAATATGGAGCTTTACTTGGGTTCCTGTTGTTCTGTATTTTTACATGCATTACCTTTGGCTTGAAAACGACAACGACATCCAATGCCGGTTTTTTGGTCAGTCTAACGGTCATCTTCGTACCCTTAATTTATGTTTTTGTGTTTAAAAAAAAGCTGCATCCCAGCCTTATCATTGGCATCTGCCTCGCTTTTATCGGGATGGGACTCCTTACGCTGAACAGCCAATTGCATATATATCCGGGTGATTTCTTATGCATTCTGTCAGCGTTATTCTACGCTGTTTATATCATCATTACCGGAACCGTAGTTAAAAACTCGGATTCATTAAATCTTGGCATTTTGCAATTAGGTTTTGCAGGTGCATTCGGATTGCTCTTTTCGTTTATTTTTGAAACGCCTTCGCTTCCGGCCACTTTAAACGGATGGATCTCCATCCTGGTGCTTAGCCTCGTATGCAGCGCCTTTGGCTTTGTCGTTCAACCATTGGCTCAAAAGTATACGACACCCACCCGAACGGGCTTAATCTTCGCGCTCGAACCGGTGTTTGCCGCTCTGTTTGGATTCTTGTTCGCCCATGAAATATTGCCCCTAAGAGGCTACATCGGTGCGGCGCTTGTTCTGCTCGGTGTAGTCGTATCCGATTGGCAAGGGAAGAGGAGGGAGCATGAGCATACGCTTGGTACATAAAAGGCATTTCAACGTGTACACAATAACGATAAAATAGGGAGCAATTCATTTAGCGAAGTAATTTGCTAGATGGCTTGTTCTTTTTTTGTTTTGGGGAGGGGGAACAATAGGGCGCTATTTTGCTGGAAACAGCTCTTTTGGCAAAGGAAAGGGAACTAGAGTCCGCTATTTCACCATTCCGAGCAGACAATTAGAACATTGAGGAGAAATAAGCCCCTGCAGTTCCCCTTGGGCACCCGAGCTTCCACTTTTCGCCGAAATAAGGGAACGGAGTTCCCTTCCTCTGTTAGGATGGACGATGGAGACCCGGAAGTTCCACTGCTGATTGCGATTTCAAGAAACGGTTGGAATCACGATACCCAATTCGCTCCCGACGCATTGTGTCAATCTTGAACTTCGCAGCAAATAGAAGTAGAATTCACAGTGTGGGATTTACTTATTATTCCAATTATAGTGAGAGTGAGGTGCAGGATGAAAAAATCACTTATTATAGCTGCGATTGGGACTGTAGTTTGGATATTTAGTGGCATATTAGGTTTATACATTCAATTAACCTCTACACCTTTACAGCCAACATTCGAAGAAACACTTAAACCTTATAACCCGGCTCCATTTTTTATTTGCCTGGCATTTGCAGGCATTGGCTTTCTAGTTGCTGTTATATCGGGTATTAAGTACCTATTAGATCGATATCATTGAACGTATGGAGAATTATAGTTGAGGGCTTGCTTCGCGGCAGCTCTTTTTTTTATTTTTGCAAGTTTATTCAAAACATTCAACGGCCTATGGTAAAATCAAGGAGAAAAGAATCCCGTTTTTTGGAGGATATTCATGAAGAAGCGATACTATTATTTGGATCATTTAAGAGTATGCTTGACCATGCTGCTAGTCTTTCATCATGCAGCGATTACCTACGGAGCGTCGGGGAGTTGGTATTACGTAGAGCTGGGAGTTACCGGAATTGCACCGATCGTGCTGACACTGTTTACTGCTGTTAATCAAGCATTTTTCTTAGGCTTGTTCTTTTTCCTGGCCGGGTATTTCACTCCGTCTTCCTATGAACGTAAAGGACCTGCGCGATTTTTGTTGGATCGATTCGTCCGATTGGGCATACCAACCCTTGTCTATGTCTTTGGGATAGGGCCAGCCGTCATCTATATGGCAAATGAACAGAATGAAACATTCGGCCAATTTTATATGCACAATATCGCGACTTTCAAAGTTATTACTTGGGGGCCGCTGTGGTTTGCCGAAGCACTCCTTTATTTCTCAATAGTCTACTGCGGCTATCGATTTATACAAAAATGGCTAGGGCAGCGCAAGAAACCTTCACTTGTTCAACAGGAAACGGCGGCAAGCAGCGCAGAGAGTATCACTAAGTTTCCGTCATCTCGCTTCCTTATCGCTATTGCCCTATTAATCGGAATGATTGCCTTTATGATTCGGCTCCTATTTCCGGTTGGAGAATCTATACTCGGCATGCAGTTCGGTTATTTTGCTTCGTATATTGTGATGTTCATTGGCGGCATTCATGCCTACCGGAACGGATGGCTCGAACGAATTACGACGTCTCAAGCTAAACGCTGGGCCAGTATCTCGGGTATTGTGATTTGGATACTTCCGATTTTTTTGGTGACGCAAGGGGTTCTTAGCGGCAAGCCTATGCAAGTTAACGGAGGAATGAATCTGCAATCGCTAGTGTATGCATTTTGGGAGCCATTCGTCGCCGTTGGCCTGTGTTTGGGATTGCTTGTGTTGTTCCGTGAAAAATGGAACCGAAGCGGGGCCTTTTTTCAAGAGTTAGGCAGTGCGGCTTTTGGCGTGTATGTCATCCATGCGTTTATACTTGTTGCGGTATCCAAGGGGGCATCTACACTTCCTCTTCCTGCTCTCGTGAAATGGATGGCGGTCGGTACTGCCAGTGTAATGATATCGTTCGCCGTCTCTTACGTGCTGAGGAAAATTCCTGCGGTTAATAAGGTTCTATAGATTTCAGAATCCAAAAAGAGAACGAAACTGAAAAACAGTTGCGTTCTCTTTTACTTAGTAGTAGGCGGCCTTACCTCATCACATAAAACTATGGTTCATCGTATATTCCACCAAAAATGATTAGACGACTATACCCATGCATGATCATTGTATAAAACCTCCACGCTTTTTTAAAAAAGTCGAGCTTCTATTCGCTAAAAACCTCTTCGCTATATCCTTCAAATGGAAATTCAATTGCGTAAGATAACATACAGCAAAATTCCTGCGAGAAAAAGTGTTGAGATCAATGAGATTAGCTTAAAGAAAGTTTCAACTCTTGATTTCATGTCGGTACCTCTTTAATAGTTGATAAACAACGCAGGAAAATTGGCGTTTATTCTTTTGTTTTATAAACAACAAGGATGGAACTTCGTTGGAGTCCGACATCATGTTTTCCTGTCTTCATGACGGAGCCGTAGCATACATTAATAACCTGATCATCCGTTAACTCAGCCAAAAATTGATTAGCTCTCGACTCCGCGTAGGATGAATCCGTGTCCAAAAATTCTTTTACTTGAATCACCTTCTAAACCCCCCTCCATGAAAAATACATTAAATGTAAAAAAAAGAGCGAAAATACAACAAGACATTCCTCACGTCATGTGGAATGTCTTGCGTATTCCTCTGAAGATACCACCGAAAGAAATCGCTGTCAATGAAATGGCGAAGGAATTTCCATCCATTTCCTGATTGGATGAGAAGTAAGTAAGTTTGTTACTTAAGTGAGAGTTGGCTGAGGCTTACCACCGCACCTATGCCTAGCTAGTCCCCGGTCGTCTCCATGCCTCGCTGGAAGAGAGGGGGAACTACAGGGCGTTATTTTGCTAGAAAAAGTCCTTTTGGCAAGGGAATGGGAACTAGGATCCGCTATTTCGCCATTCCGAGCAGCTAGTTAGAGCACTGAGGCGAAATAAGACCCTGTAGTTCCCCTTAGGCGCGCGAAATTCCACTTTTCGCCGAAATAAGGGAATGGAGTTCCCTTTGTAATGACAAGGACCTAGCCAAGGCTAGGTTTTTTACTGCAAAGATATAGACAAATGTTTGTTTATAACATAATATAATGTTATAAACAAACATTTCTTGAAGGAGGCGATTTCATTGTCGCGAAAACCAAGACTAAATCGTATGTTCAGCGAACAAGGCAAATGTTTCGATGTTGCCATCGACCACGGATTTTTTAACGAGGCCTCATTTCTATCTGGTATTGAAAATATGAAGCAAGCCATTTCGACCATTGTGGAAGCAGGGCCGAATTGCATTCAGTTAAGCGTCGGTCAGGCAGCGCATCTGCCATCGATTCCCGGCAGTCAGAAAATCGGACTCGTTTTGCGAACAGACGTAGCGAACATTTACGGCCATACGCTGCCCAGCTATTTGTTTAGCGAGCTTATCGATAAGGCGATTGAGCAGGCTGTCCGCTTGGATGCAGTGTCCGTATGCGTCAATCTGCTGCTGCTGCCCAATCAGCCTGAACTCCATTACCAGTGTGTCAAGAACGTGGCTAAGCTCAAAACGGAATGCGAGAAATACGGCATGCCGCTCATGGTAGAGCCGCTGGTTATGTTGGCCAATGAGACGAAAGGCGGGTATATGGTAGACGGCGATATCCAGAAGATCATGCCGCTAGTTCGCCAAGCGGTAGAATTGGGGGCGGATGTCATTAAAGCGGACCCTTGCGATGATGTTCAGCAATATCACCGCGTGATCGAGATTGCTTCGGGGGTCCCCGTGCTTGTGCGCGGAGGCGGAAGAGCCAGCGACGAGGAAATCGTAAGCCGCACGATCGAATTGATGAAGCAAGGCGCATCTGGCATTGTGTATGGACGCAACGTGATCCAGCACGAGAATCCTTCCGGTATGACAAAGGCGCTGATGTCCATCGTCCACGAGGGAGCCACGAAGGAGCAGGCATTGGCTTACTTGGCTGCGCCTAGCGGTATTTTTAAATAAAAGGAGAGCACCTGGCTATGTCTAAAACAATCATACGCTTTGGCGTAATCGGCTGCGGTTTAATGGGCAAAGAGTTTGCCAGCGCGGCAGCACGTTGGTGTCATCTTACGGGGATTGATTTCGTGCCGAAAATTACGGCGGTCTGTGACGCGAACGAAGCTGCTGCGCAATGGTTCAAAGAGAACGTGTCCAGTGTGGAAGCTGTCTACACGGACTATAAGGAACTGCTTGCAGATCCTTCGGTCGATGCTGTTTATTGCGCAGTCCCGCATAATCTTCATGCGCAAATTTATGTGGATATTATTACGTCAGGCAAGCATTTGCTGGGCGAAAAGCCATTCGGCATCGATCAAGCGGCTAATCAGCTTATCCTGGAGGCCATTGCCAGGCATCCGCAGGTCATTGTTCGCTGTTCCTCGGAGTTTCCTTTCTTCCCAGGAGCGCAGCAGATTTATCAATGGGTACAAGAACGCAAATTCGGTAAAATCATTGAAGTTGAAGCCGGTTTCTGGCACTCCAGCGATTTGGACCCAACCAAAGTCATCAATTGGAAAAGGCGAATAGCGACGAACGGCGAATATGGATGTATGGGCGATCTGGGCATGCATGTTTTGCATCTTCCGATGCGTTTTGGCTGGAAACCCAAATCCGTTCGTGCTTTATTGTCCAAAATAGTGCCAGAACGACCGGACGGACAGGGGAACCTGGTTCCTTGCGAAACGTGGGACAACGCTATTCTTGCGTGCGAGGTGGACAGCGAAGATCAACAGTTCCCAATGGTTTTATCCACGAAGCGGATTGCTCCAGGGCATGCCAATACGTGGTTTATACGCATCACAGGAACTGAATGGTCAGCCGAATTTACGACGAAAAATCCGAAACAGGTCGCTTCACTGCCATATTCGCCAGGTGGCGTTCAGGCTTGGCATCTCGTAGATGCTCCTTACAAATCGGCTTATGGAACGATTACCGGAGGTATTTTCGAGTTCGGCTTCTCGGATTCCATTTTGCAAATGTGGGCCGCGTTTTGCGATGAGCTGGCGCACGGCAAGCAAACGCAGCAGCCTTTCTACTGCGCAACGCCGGAAGAGACCGCATACAGCCACCGTATTTTCACAGCAGCATTGGAATCAAATAAGAAGGGGCAAACCATTTCAATAGATTGGAGAGGTTAGCTTTGAGTCGTCAGGTTGCGGAAGTAATCGTCGCGGGGCATATTTGTTTGGATATTATACCGGCGATGGATGAGAAACAGTCCGGGATGAGCGATTTACTCGTTCCGGGTAAGTTAGTGAATATAGGTCCCGCTGTCATTTCAACGGGAGGCGCTGTTTCGAATACGGGGATTGCCCTTCATCGGCTTGGCAGCCAAGTCAAACTGATGGGGAAAATCGGCAAGGATCCGTTCGGCGAAGCTATTCTTGCACATTTGCGGCAGCAGGATGAATCCTTGGTAGAAGGGATGATCCTAACGCCTGGGGAACATAGCTCTTATTCTATCGTAATCAGTCCCCCTCATACGGACCGTGCTTTTTTGCATGCTACAGGCGCTAATGATACGTATTCCGCTGCAGATGTAACAACCGAGCAGCTTGAAGGGGCGCGATTATTTCATTTTGGTTATCCCCCCCTCATGCGCAGCATGTATGAACATAACGGCTCTGAATTGACCCGTATGTTGAAGCAGGTTAAAGCCTGCGGTTTAACAGTTTCCTTGGATATGGCCAAGCCCGACCCTGAATCGGACGCCGGCAAGGCGGATTGGATCGCCATTTTGGCCGATGCGCTGCCTTATGTCGATATCTTCATGCCCAGCTTCGAAGAAGTTCTCTATATGCTGAATCGTGAACGCTTTCATCAGTTAGAGAAGGAAGCCCCTTCAGGCGACTTGCTGTCACTAGCGACCGGAGCGCTGTTATCTGAGCTATCGACGCAATTATTGGATATGGGCGCTGCGATTGTAGTGATCAAGCTTGGTGAACACGGTCTATATGTCCGTACGACTTGGGATGAGGGCCGACTATCGGCAATGGGGCGCTGTAATCCGTCCCCAAGCACGCTCAAGGAGTGGCTAGGCTGCGAATTCATAACCTCCTGCTTTGAAGCAGAAGTGAAAGGGACAACAGGAGCGGGAGATTGTACGATAGCAGGATTTCTTTTTAGCTTATTAAAAGGAACGTCGATCGAAGAAGCCATTCATACGGCTGTAGGCGTAGGCGCATGCAATGTGGAGCAACCCGATGCAACAAGCGGCATTCCTCCTTGGTCGGATGTTGTCAGCCGAATCGAACGGGGATGGGCCAAGCGCAAGATGAATCTTGACTTGACCGAATGGTCGATCAATGAGCAGCAGCTGTGGATTGGACCGCATGATAAATGGTACCGGACAGGAAGGGATGCCGAATGAAAAGAAGCGAGGTTGTATGTGCGCAAAAGCAAGCAACGGCGATGTTAGAGGGCAGCGGTATAGCACTAACAGAGCATGAAAAGGAGCAGATTGAAGTAGCCGGATTTGGCCTCGGTCAGCTTGATCTGCAGGGCTTGCAGTTGGTTACGTATGTAAATACGGAACGATATTGCGCCAAGGAATTAGTGCTTTTTTCCAATCAAACGTGTCCTGAACATTTGCATCCGCAGGTGCAAGGCGAACAAGGCAAAATGGAAACATTCCGCTGCCGGTCAGGAAACGTGTATTTATATGTAGAAGGAGAGGCAGCGCCTGTCATTCAAGCGAAAATACCGGTAGGCAGCGAGGCCTATTACACGGTGTTCCATGAAGTGGCGCTGTCACCGGGAGAACAATATACCATTCAGCCTGGCGTCAAGCATTGGTTTCAGGCAGGCGACGAGGGAGCCGTCATTTCTGAGTTTTCCAGCACGAGTCGGGATGAGTACGACATTTTCACCGATCCGCGAATTCAGCGCATGCCTGTGATTCAGGAAGATGAGTAGGCTTGCATGAGACTGTACGGAAAAGAGTGGACGAGACGGGAATTGGAAGCCCGTGTAGGCCGGATCGAGCAAATTGCAGGCATACGGCGTTTTATGGGCACGGAAGGGAAAGAAGCGGGCGTTGAGCAGATTCAAGTCCGGACTGGAGCGGGATTGAGTTATTATGTCACGCCAACGAAGGGGCTGGACATTTCATTGGCGGAGTTCCATGGGGTGCCGATCAGTTGGCAATCCTGCAACGGCGATGCGCATCCCATGTATTATGAACCGGAAGGCAACGGCTGGTTGCGAACGGCATCAGGCGGTTTGCTGATGACTTGCGGACTCATGCAAGTCGGGTCATCTTGCGAAGATCAAGGCGAGAGGCTTGGACTGCATGGTCGCATGCATCACACGCCTGCAAGCCAGGTTTCTGCCGAAAGCAGCTGGAACGAGGATGAAATGGAAATGCGAATAGCCGGATGTGTGGAAGAGACATCGATCTTCGGAGGCCGCCTACGCTTAACGAGGCAAATTCGCAGTCGACTCGGAGAGAATTCCCTTCTCATTCAGGACGAGGTGAGGAATACAGGCTTTGAACGTTGTCCTCATATGATTCTGTATCACTTTAATTTCGGTTTTCCTTTGTTAAGCGAAGAGACGACGATAAACTTCCATTCGGCATCGGTGCAAGCGCGTGAGCAGGGGACACCGACGGATGGCTACCGGGCATGGCATGCCCCGGATAAGGATTATCAAGAGCGTGTGTATTACCACCATACAAGCAGCAAACCACTGGTGCAGATCGACAACCCGAATTTCCCTCTCCATTCTGGAGGGACGCACGTTCGGGTTTCGCTGCAATGGTCGGCCAATACGCTGCCAAATCTGGTCCAATGGAAAATGCCCGGGGCCGGCACGCATGTGTTGGGTATTGAGCCTGCCAATTGTTACGTCGAAGGCAGAAGTGCAGAGCGTGAGCGCGGATCGCTCGTCTTCCTTGAACCGGGGGAAACCGTTAACTATGAAATAAGGTTGAACCTTGCGTGAGATGTTGGGATAATAGAGACATCGAAATGAAGGAAATGAGGGTGCTCATGACGCAGCAGCAACTGAACCAACGCCAGCAAATCATCCTCGAGCGGATGGGACAAGCCGGTGAGGTGAAACTTGCCGAGTTGAAAGAAATGTTCGAAGTGACGGAAATGACCCTCCGCAGGGACATGGAGAAGCTGGAGCAATGGGGGTATATCCGCCGTACTTTTGGCGGGGCTATTTTGCAGGGCAAAGATATCGCCCTGCATGAACGGACGAATGTCCACATCGAGGAGAAGATGCGGATCGGCAAGCGGGCGGCGAGCTTGGTGGGGGCTGGAGACTCTATTTTCCTGGATGGGGGCTCGACGACGCTGCAGATCGCCAAGTTTTTGCCGCCGGACCGCAGTATCACCGTGGTCACCAACGCGCTTAACATTGCTGCCGAGCTCCAAGGCAAGCGGATTCCGACGATCGTCGTCGGAGGCATGATGATGGATGACACGGCGACGCTGGTAGGACCCGTTGCCGCTGCGGCCATCGCTAAGATGGCGTTCAAAAGTGTGTTCATCGGAACGACAGGCATCACCGCCCAGCACGGCTTCAGTAACTCGAACATGCACGAGGCGGAAATCAAGCAGCTTGCGATCGCGAAGGCTGCGGAAGTGAACGTTGTGGCGGACAATACGAAGTTCGGCAGACAGGATTTGTTTTCATTCGCGCCCCTGCACGGCGTTCATCGTATTATTACGGACAGCCCGCCTGATGAGGCGCTAAGCGCTGTTTTACAGGAAGCTTCTGTAGATATCCTGATAGGCTCTTGATTTTAGGCAAGAAAGAAATCTCTCTATAGGTTGGATGGTATCCCCATTTCGCCAAAAGAGAGGTTTCTTTTTTTTGTTCTTAATGCGAACGCAGGGACGGGGAGTCTCCATGCCTCGCTGGAGGGGGCCCGATGTGTCAGCTGAGACGTCACTTTTCAGCGTTAAAGTAAGCGGAGAGGGCAGCAGGTTGAAGTTAACGCTGTAAAACAAGCTAAAAGTTGGGGAACAGGCCCCTGATCTCTGGGCCTGATCCCCTCGCCCTCGCTAACGGACGGAGATGCCCTTATTCGATGGAATAGAACTTCTTCGAACATGCAACAGACATCAGCGCTTTTACTTGCTCACTTGGCGACTGATTTCCCCGCGAAATTGGCAAATAAGGACTCTGGTGTCCACTAGCAGAGAGACAAGACGCTTCTCGCGAAGATAACGGCCGCTGTGTCCGAAGCGTGATGAGACATAGGGCTCCCTCAACCGAATCGGGGTACGAGAAAGCTCCCCACTCTCCAACAGGACCTAGCCGCAGGCTAGGTCTTTTCTCTGTTCCGCAAGTTCCGTTTCCGCGCCTAAGTTTGAAATCTGACTTTTCGACCGGAAGAAGCAGTATTCGAACTATGCAGATTGTTCCGGATTCATTAAGGTAAGGGTGCAGACAGACAGCAGCAACTTCAACAGACAGGAAGGAGTATCAGGCTTATGAGCTTCATTAGGGAGATTTCAAGGAACCGTCAGCTGTATGTATTGGCTGTTCCGGGCATTATCTTTTTGGCGATCTTCTCCTACATTCCGATGATGGGACATTTGATTGCGTTCCAACGCTTTCAACCGGTCAAAGGGATTTGGGGAAGCAAATGGGTGGGCTTTGACAATTTCAAGTTTTTTTTCGGAGGGCACGATTGGGTGCGAGTCACGTTCAATACACTGTATCTGAACCTGCTCTTTCTCATCTTCGGTATAGGGATGGCCATCGTTCTGGCCATTATCGTGAATGAAGTCAGGTCGACGCTCTTCAAGAAATTGAGCCAGTCGCTCATTTTCCTTCCCTATTTTATTTCCTGGTTGGTGGTCAGTCTGATGATGCTCGCTTTTATGAGCACGGAAGGCTTGATGAACGGCTTGCTCAAGAGCTTGGGGATGGATACGATAAATTGGTATCAAAGTGTGCATCTGTGGCCGTTTCTTTTAACATTGGTGTACATATGGAAGTTTTCTGGCTACTACTCCATCATTTTTTTGGCCGCGATTGTGGGCATTTCCAACGAATACTACGAATCGGCGAAGATCGACGGGGCGACCCGGTTCCAACAAATTCTGCATATCACGATTCCTTCGATCCGCTCGGTGATCGTTGTGCTGATGCTGCTCGGTGTCGGACGTATTTTCTTCGGGGACTTCGGCATGATCTACGGAATTATCGGGGACAATTCGATTCTGTATCCGACCACCGATGTCATTGATACGTATTCGTTCCGGGCACTCCGCCAGCTGGGCAACTTCGGTATGTCTTCGGCCGTTGTGCTGTATCAATCGATGATGGGCCTTATCACCATCCTCATTTTTAACCGAATCGCGAAGAAAATTGATTCCGATTCCAGTCTCTTTTAGGAGGAGCTTATGGAAGTCACAGTTATGGCAGCACCCGATAAAACGGCTCGAACGCGAATCCAATCGGATACATCCTGGCGTGAGAAACTGTTTCTAGGTTTCATCTATGTATTCATTGCAGCCTTCAGCCTCGTTTGTGTGATTCCCTTCTGGATCGTCTTGGCGGATTCTTTCGCTTCCGAGGCGAGTTTCCTCCAATATGGGTATCAAATCCTTCCTAGCGAGTGGAGTCTGGACGCTTACAAGTTTTTGCTGCAAGGGGGACAGTTCCTCACCAGCTACAAAAATTCTCTCATCGTCACCATTGTAGGAACCGCGCTGGCCGTCGTCATGACCTCTATGTTCGCCTATGTGCTGGCGCATCCCAAGGTGAAATACCGCCATGTCCTTTCCTTCTTAACCTACTTGGCGATGGTTCTCGGCGGCGGCTTAGTTGGCTTTTATATCATGGTGACCAATTGGCTTCACCTGAAAGACTCTTTGTGGGCGCTCATTCTTCCCTATTTGCTGAATCCTTTCTATGCGTTCATTCTCGTTGCCTTCTATAAATCGCTGCCTTATGAAATTAACGAGGCCGCAACGATTGACGGAGCAGGGGATATTCGTCTTTTCTATAAAATTATTGTGCCGATCTCCACACCGGTCATTGCGACGGTTTCGCTTTTTTATGCCATTCAGTATTGGAACGATTGGTATTTATCCTTGCTGTTCATCGACAATTATAAACTGCATCCCTTGCAGCTGATGATCCGCCAATTAATATCGAATCTCAATGTTTCCTCTTATGTCGGCGGCGGCGCCAGCTATCAAGTATCGGCTCCGACGAGCGCCATTCAGTTGGCAACCGTTTGTCTAACAATCGGTCCGATTGTGTTCCTCTATCCTTTTCTGCAAAAGTATTTCGTGAAAGGCATTACGATTGGCGCTGTAAAAGGTTAAGTTTAAGACGGTTTCACCCGAGTCTCTCGGTTTAACATATTTCTACAGGAGGTCGCAACAATGAATAGAACAAAATGGACAGGTACCGCTCTAACGATGGTGATGCTGGCAAGTGTGCTAGTGGCTTGTACGAGTAAAAATGCAGAGCCTGCTGCGACGAATGCGCCTGGTAGTACGGCAGATGCCGTGGGAGCGAAGAAGCTGGACCCCGTCACGCTCAAAATTATGGTGCCCGGAGACAGGCCCAAAGATTTCGACGGCGTGATTCAGGAAGCGGAGAAAAGGATGGCGGGTTCCCTAAACGTGAAATTGGACGTTGTCTTCGTGCCATGGGCCGATCTGGCTCAGAAAACCCAGGTTACGCTTTCATCCGGCGAAAACATCGACTTGATCTTCGATGCGCCATGGCTGCATCTGACGCAGCAAATCGCCGCCGGCAGCTATGAACCGCTCGATGATCTGCTCAAGCAGTACGGGCCGAACATTCTCAAGAACCGACCGCAGCAAATGTGGGACGCTAACAAATTCGACGGAAAAATCATGGGCATCCCCAACGGCAACTCGTTTGTTCAGGGACGTGTTTACTACGTGAGGAAGGATCTTCGCGAACAGCTTGGCATCGCCCCTATCAAAACCTATGACGATTTGATCAAATTTGCCTATGCGGTGAAAGAGAAGGTGCCGAACATCACACCGCTGGTGCCGGCCGGTCAAGATGTGAACAAAGGCCTCTCGGAAGGCGCATTCCGGCATTATTGGGCGGATAATAAGGCGAATATTCAACCAAGTCCTGCGCTATCCGAATCCCTCACGTTGTACACCAAGAACAATGATAGCAAAATATACAATCTGTTTGACGAGATGGATCCGATGGTGTGGTCATGGATTCAAAATGCCCGCAAACTGTATCAGGATAAGATTATCAGTCCGGATGTGCTAGCTATCAAAGATGTTATGGAGCCGGCCAAACAAGGCAAAGCGGCGATCATTGCCAGCAATGATTTCGGCGTGAAGGACGATATCCAGAAAGCTTTAAAAAGCGGCAATCCCAAAGCGGAATTTGAAGCTGTCACATTTATGAATCTGAACAAAGGAGCTGTCCTGACGAACTCCCTGCAGTATAATTTCATTTCCGTTCCCGTCGTGAGCAAGCATAAGGAGCGGGCCATTCAGTTCCTGGATTGGGCCAATCAGAAGGACAATTACGATCTGTTAGTGTATGGAATCAAGGATAAGAACTGGGAAGCGATCGGAGATGACCAGTATACGTTCAAAGGCGACGGTTACACCTGGTTCCCTTATGTATGGATTTGGAATCCGACGACAGACCGGCAGGATGCCAGCCAAAACGAGGAGACCAAGAAGCTGAACAAGTGGACGGCAGATGCCAGCAATTTCACGATTGACAAGCTGTCAGGGTTTACGTTCAACAACGCGCCGGTCAGCAATGAGATTTCCCAATACACCAGTATTGAGGCGAAATACTATTCCGCTTTGTTCAACGGGGTTGTCGATTCCGATGCTTATTGGGCCAAATTTAAAGCAGAAGCGGCACCTTTAGCGAAGAAAATTCAACTCGAAGAACAGAAGCAAATTGACGCCTTCCTGACCAAAAAGTAAAAATCAAACCTCAGAATCAATATTGGAACCTCACAGCTCTTCCTAAATGTGCTTTAATAAATAGGGACATGAAACGATGAAGGGGAGTTCAGATGCTGAGATTTCTGCCAGAAAAAACGTACCTTCGCAATTTTTTGAATATGGGACTGCTGTTTACAGTAATCATCCTGTTGTTCTCCTATTTATTAAGGCAGCAATATTCCAAACAGGCTTATGAGGATATCAATCAATTGATGGCAACGAAGACCGACAGTTTGAGTCAAGGTTTCGAGTATCAGCTGGACCACCTTCGTTCATATGCATTGAATATTTACCAGGACCCCGAGATTACGAATTGGCTGCTGTCCGATCAGAGCGAGCCTTTATCTACGGCGGCGGCGTTCAGATCCGTCTCCAAATATATGAGTTTGCAATCGTTCATCGCCTCGACGTACTTGGTGAACATGAAGACGGAGCAAGTCATTAATTCGAAAGATGGCATTCATACTTTTGCTAATTTTGAAGATCAGGCGATGCTGGCGCGTGTCCGCAATCAGCCGCCGACGATGCTCCGATTTTTCGATCATACACTGGCTAACGAATCTTACTTGGCGTTGACGGTGCCATCCAACCGTTCCAAAATCGCTAGCCAGGGGTATGTCGTTATTTTGCTGAACAAGAGTCTGCTGGAGAAGTATTTGCTGCAAAATTTGAATGATGCGACGGCCAATATTTTGATTTTGGACGGCAATCAGCATGTCATTCTCGGAGGCTCCAACGCCTTCGATGCCAAGCAACTGCTCCAGCCGGATTTGAAAAATCATCAAGTCTATCTGGACCATAATGTGTATTTGATTCATGCTCACGCGTTTCAGGTGGAGGATTGGACGCTCTACTCGATCGTAAAACTGAAGGATATCAGCAAGAATATTGACAAGATCGAACTGGAAATTCTCGGCATGTGTTTGTTTCTGCTTATCCTGCTGTCCGCTCTGACCTTCTGGAACTCGCGGCGTCATTTCAAGCCATTCAGCCAGTTGGCCACCCAAATGAAGGAAACGGTCGCTTCAACTTTACCGGGAGCAGAAAACAAGCATAATACAGAGTTTTCGATTATTAAATCAGGCTTGGATCATATGGTCAAAACGATGGAGGAGATGAACAGCGTCATTCGCAATCATCACGAAGTGATCAAGAATGAGTTTTTGAGGCAGTGGCTGCTGCAAGGTACGTACAATGAGGCTTTTCTCAAAACGGGGAGTACACGTCTGCAGACGCTGCTGAGCTCGGACATTTATTTGGCGGTCATGCGTATTAATCGGTTTCAAGCGTTCTCGGATCGTTATTCGTACGCATCGAGGAAGCTGCTCATTTATGCGATGGGCAATATCGCCGGAGAAGTGTTGGAGAAGCATGGCTTTGTATCCGAAACCGTCGATCTGGGAAGCGATCATGTGGCTGTGATGATTAGCGGCGACTTGCATAGGGTGAATCTTACAGAGGCTGTCTATCAAGCTAGAGAAGAGATCGGCCATTGGCTGCAATTCCATGTTACCGTAGCGCTAAGCGGACGGACAGCGGTGCATAGCAATATGCGAAGCGTATATGACCGCACGTATGACCTCACCTTGCTGAGATTTTTTAATGAGCAGGATAAAGTGTACGTGGAAGATGATTTGGGTGATTATTGGTCCGAACAGCAGTCCGATTTCGATGAAAATCTGGTGCAAGAGCTGATTCAATCTGTGCGCAAAGCGCAGAAGGAGAAAGTGCGCGAGCAGTTGGACGAATTATTCGCGAAGCTGCAGACTCTGTCGTATACGGAGTGCCAGTTCCAGTTGAAGCTGCTGCTGTTTTACATTTTCAAAGCGTTCAATAAAGTTATGTCTGACCAAGAGCCCGGCGGGGTCGATTTGCTTCTTCAGAAGTTCGATACTTTGCTGGATGTGAAGGAGTGGGTGTACAGCCAATTCGTTACCATTATCGACAGCGTTGCGCTCAAGAGTTCCGCTTCCAACCGGAAGGAGGAACTGGCTTCGGAGATGTTTGACTATGTCAAGCAGCATTTCCATGACCCGATGCTTACTCTGGAAAGCATTGCCGATTATTTGGTGCTTTCCGTCAGCTATGTACGGCTTGTTTTCAAAGAAACGTATCTCATCACACTGTCTGATTTCATTCATCAGGAGCGTCTGGAGCAAGCCAAAAAGCTGCTCGTATCGACGGATTTGCCGGTGCTTCATATCGCGGAACGCTCGGGATTCCAGTCGAAAACGACGTTTTTTACCTCATTTAAAAAGTACACGGGCTTAACGCCTAATCAGTACAGGGAGCAAAACAACGACTAATCATTCGAAATCATTCAAAATTTCTTCATGGAGGAGGGTTTAATGATGATGGAAAAAAGCAAAAGATGGATCTGTTGGTTGCTAATAGGGGTGCTTGCGCTCTGCAACCTGCCCGTGTATATCGCAGCGGAGGGCGGCCCCTACACGCTGGATAACTTGCTGGCGGCCGATATGGATACACACTTTGACGGAGGGGTAAGTCCCTTTACGCCAGCAAGCGACACATCCGGAGGATCGCAAAGGATCGTATCGGTTAATGGCAACAATGCCCTTGAGTTTCGCGATGCTTCACTGGGGACGAATTTAAGCAGTTCTTTTTATTATCAGTTGAACAGCGGCAGACTCAAGAATCGGATGAATGAAATCTATAATATGCCGGTAGGCAGTCCCCCTGTCGAGTTTGTTTTTTCCTACAAGCTGATGCGCAGCGCAGCAAGCAATAAGCCTGTAGCCAAAGATATTTACGCGCAGATTCAATTGGCTCCTTACGATAATGTGCTGATTCCTCGTTTTCCGGCAGATATGCCTAGTATTTCGGGGACGGCAGCCTACCTGAACAATGTGCCCGATGAGTTGAAAACTGTGAACGACAGCGATCTGGCCAGCTATCGATTCAAGGTATACCCCAATGGCGGACAGAAAAACATTACAAGTGTGAAACTAACGTTCTCGGTTCGTGTGGATACAGGCGGGACGGACGAAGCCTACCTGGTCGACGATTTGGCGATTTCCGAAGTGAAGAGCCCGCAGGAGCTGGATACGGAAGCCCCGACAGTCCCAACCCAGTTAACGCTTGCTGGGAAGTCAGATACGAGTGTTAACTTGAGTTGGACAGCTTCGAGCGACAATGTGGGAGTTACGAGATATGACATTTATCGCGATGGTTTTCCAGTTGATTATGTAAGCGGTTCCACCACGGCGTACACTGTAGTCGGTTTGTCGCCGAACACGACCTATCGCTATTTGGTGAAGGCCAGAGATGCAGCTGGAAACTTGTCAGCAGCCAGTAATGAGGTGACAGTTACGACAGATCCGTCTATCGGCGGTTTGCCTGAACCGCTTGGAGATCGCGATATCGGGAATGTGAAGCCTGCGGGCAGCGCAAGCTACAACCCGGTTATGGGCAGGATCAAAGTGCAGGGTTCCGGCAGCGACATTTTTGGCACGGAGGATGCGTTCCATTATGTCTATCGCCCTTGGACAGGGAATGGGCAGGTTGTGGCGCGCGTCTATGGCATAGAGAACGGCGTAACCTGGACGAAAGCGGGCGTTATGATCCGTGCGAGCATGTCGGAGCAGTCGCCTAATGTGATGATGGCGCTGACGCCTGCTGGCGGGACCTATTTCCAGGATCGGCTTCAAGCGGGCGGAGCCTCCACCTCAACGTCGGGAACACAAGTCAGTCCGCCTTATTGGGTGAAGCTGGTTCGTAAAGACAACGTAATCAGCGCGTATGATTCCAGCGACGGCATCAACTGGACGCTGATCAAGAAAGAGACGATGAGTCTGCCGGAGACGGTGTACTTCGGGCTGGCGGTGACGAGCCACAATACCGGCAAGCTGGCTGCAGCGGAATTCGACCAAGTGAGCATCGGTGAAGTCCCGCCGGCGGAAAGCACGAACTCCCCTTTTCCCGGTACAGTGGAAAGCAGGAGACAATGGCTGTGGGACAAAACAAAAACGATGTCGGAGATGGGTCTGCAGCTGAATATCGTCCAGTATGTCGCGCAAATTGTTGATGGGCAGAACGTAGCTGGAAACCTGCAAAAAATCGATAAGATGTTTCAAGCCTACGATGCCGAGCAGTATAAAACGGTGTCCAAAATGTATGCCTACTTGATGGTTGGCAATCAATTCAACAGTACGATGATCGATCATGTCAAAGCGTATTTCGCGCAATATGCGTATGCAAAGCTGCCGCAAACGGAAAATCTCCGAATGAGCAATTATACGGCAGGCTATTTGGTAGGCCAGTCTTTCCCTGATCTTCAGGATTTGAATGGCAAATCCGGAGCTGTTCTGAAGAGCGAGAACAGAGCGAATATTGAAGAGATGCTGAGTGCCGGGGTTCGTTACGGGTGGGCGGAATATGAAAGCCCGGAATATACGTTCATGACCTACTTTTGTCTGAATGCGTTATACCAGTATACAGATGAGCCCGATTTTAAGCAGAAGTTAAAAATGGCGATGGATGTCATGTGGTTCGAATGGGCCAATGACTGGATCGACGGCACCTTCATCTCCACCTCGAACAGGGCCAAAGGCGATTCTGTCTCGGCGAGCGATCTGACATGGAGAGGGGCCGATCATACGGCGCTGTCCTGGATGTATTTCGGCGGCAATCGCGCGCAAGAAGGGATCGGCGAAACGGATGCTTTGGTTCCTTCCGCGTACCGCCCTTATCTGGAATACTTGGGCATGGTTCTCTATCGCGGCATGAGTTATACGCCGCCCGAAATGGCTGTCCGAATCGGGCAATCCGGCGATAAAAGCTACGCTTCGCGCAAGACGAATCTGCAAAATTCGAGCGGCCGCAATTTGAAAACATACCGTCAGGCGTATGTGAAGCCGACTTGGGGCCTGGCAACGGAAGTTACCTATAATCGGGTCGATAACTGGATCGAAGATATTCCGGTTGTCCTGCGCTGGCATTCGGCCAAGGCCAATCCGCTCTTCCGGGTGAATGCCGACCAAGGCGACAGCCCGATCGGCAATTATGATCAACCGGCCAATCATCGCATCATGCAGGATGGCAAAGCAGCCGTCGGCGTATATAAATTGTTGAATAGTCCTACCTCGAATTATCTGAATGCTATGTTTCCCGACACGGGTTCTATTATTTCCCGAGAGGAACAGTCCGGATGGGTCTTTAACAATGCCGGTCCAATGTATTTTGCCTTTAAAATGATAAAACCTTACTCTTGGTACTACCAGACGCCTACGGATCCTTCGAATAAAGTGAAGACTACGGCGAAGCTGCATCCGACCAGTCAGCTTTCGTACAGCTACAATATTTTGCGCAGTCAGGCTGACAAAAACGGGTGGGTGCTGGAAACGGCGGATGCCTCGGAATATGCGGACTTCGCCAGCTTCAAGAACGCGATTCTGACGAAAACGACGGTCGACAGCTCGCATATTGACGAAGCTAATCCGCGCCTGATTTACCGCAGCTTAAGCGGAGATTCGCTGGATATTACCTTCGATGACGCCGCAAACGCTTATAACAACACGCACAAAATCAATGGCAATGCTATCAATTATGGAGCTTTTAAGCTTTTTGATACGCCTTGGCTTCAGCAGGATCAGAATGGGAATCTTTTTACGGCTGCGCAGGGCGGTGAAGTACTGACTTACGATTTCGCCAACTGGACGATAACGAAACAAACTAATTCCGTTACTGTGCCAAACAGCAGCTTTGAGAATGGAGCGGCAAGTCCTGATTACTGGACGGACAGAGCTTGGGCAGGCAGTCCTGTACGAACATGGGATTCAGTTACGTCGAGGACGTACGGTCATTCTGTGAAAATTGTTAACGCAGCTTCTGGCGATTACGGCGGATGGAGCTTGGCAGACAGCAGCCTGATCGCGGTCAGTCCTGGAACTGCTTATACGCTCAAAGCATGGGTAAAGAGCGACAATGTCAACGCAGCCGACGGAGCTCACGTTGGCATAACGTTTTATAAGAGCGATGGAACGACGGTTACGGGCAGTACGTATTTGTCTCCTAATGTGAGAGGTACAAACAATTGGACCCCGAGCGAAGTAACGGCGACGGCACCGGCCGATGCGGCGAAAATCAGGCTTGATTTGAGGCTAAAAGGAACAGGAACAGCTTGGTTTGATGATGTTGAGCTGCTGAAACAAGCCGATCGTCCGGTAACGCTGGAACCGTTGTTTGAGGACAGCTTTGCGGCAGGGATTGGCAAGTGGGATGTATTCGGCAGCACGGACTGGCAGGTACAGGGCAGCGGTACCGATGCGCAGCTGGCGGGCACTACAACGGCCACATTTCCTCAACGTGTGGTGGTGAAGCCAGCTTTGCTTCCTTACAGCACCTCTAATTACAATTTGACATTCTTGGCAAAAGGGGACCGCTTCCGGACGATGTTCCGTTATGCGTCTAGCACCGGCTATTATTTTCTGGAATTTAAAAATACGAAAGTTGTTGAATTGTGGAAGTATCCGAATTCATCTGTCAATGAGCAGGTGGGCGCCCAGGTAGATATCGGAGCTGCGCTGCCGGGCTTCAACCTGGCGGATTGGCATCAATACCAAGTGGAAGTGAACGAATCAACCTACAAGCTAATCATTGATGGGATAGAAGCTGCTTCATTTACAGATGCATCTTTGACGGCAGGGGGGATTGGATTTTCTTTAAAAAGTGTGGGAGCCCCCGTATCTATGAATGTGAAGAATGTGGTCGTTAAGCCTATCGTCAATTCACTGCCCGGGGGTAATTGATGTATGAAACAGCTGATCAGAAGCTTATGCCTGCTGCTGGCCATTGTTCTGCTGCCATGGTTTTCGCTGAATGCCGTGGCAGCGGAGCCCTCTCCGCTGTTTACGGACAGCTTCACGGGAGGGCTAGGGAACTGGGATTTGTTCGGCACCACAGCTTTTACCATTGACGGTAGCGGTTCGCAAGCCCAACTCAAAGGCACGACAACGGCGACATCTCCGCAGCGTGCGGTCGTCAAAACCGCCAAGCTTCCTTACAGCTCCACGGATTACGATATTGGCTTTATGGCGGCAGGAGATCGCTTCCGGCTCATGTTCCGGTATTCTTCGGGAACGAGCTACTATTTTCTGGAGTTTAAAAATACGAAGTCGGTGGAACTTTGGAAATATCCAAATTCCTCGACTAATGTGCAGGTAGGGGCACCTGTGGATATCGGGGCTGTCATTCCGGGATTTAATTTGTCGGATTCTCATGCGTATCGGCTGAGAGTCAAAGGGAGCGAGTTTAAGCTCTACCTGGATGAAACGTTAGCAGCGACATTCATCGATACGTCGCTTACGGCAGGGGGAATCGGGTTCTCTTTGAAAAGCGTCGGCCCCGCTGTTAATCTGGCCGTGAAGCAGGTTGTGGTGTCGCCCAATAATACGCAGGACACTTTCATTCACACGCCGGCGGCAGAGGTTCCGTATAATACGGATTTGCCATTAACGTTCACCCTTGTAGGTACGAGCTCGGCGACTAACGCTCAGATTCATTATACGTATGGGGACGAAATCCAGGGGCAGATCGTTCCGGCGGCAGGAAGCGGAAGCGGCCCGTATTCGGGCACGATTCCCGGATCGAACCGCTATAGGCAAATCCGTTATTATTTGACGGCGCAAGATGCCGAGGGCAGGTCCATGCGCTACCCGGAATCCGGGGAGATCATCGTTCCGATCCAAACGATTGTGCCGTATCGCAATAATTTCGAGGGAGAAACGGTTGGCGCAGCGCCTGCGGGTTGGAAAACAGGCGGAAACACCAGGATCATTCAACTGCCGGACGGCAACAAGGTATTTAACTTGAATGGATCGGGCAGTGCCAAGCTGAATCTTCCGATGTACCAAAACGCAGATAATTTTATCGTTAAATTTAAGGTGAAATATGAACGCACAAGCATGGCGGTGCAAAATACTTGGCGCTTTCGCTACCGGGCTGTTGATGATATGAACAACAATGCGCTGGAGTGGGCGACGCATAACTCCAAATATTTTCTGATGCGGAAAACAACCCTTGGCGGCAACTATTATTTGGCCAACTATGTTCAATCCCTGCTGGATGATTGGCACGATTATGAGCTTCGCGTAAGCGGCATCACCCACAAGCTGTTTATTGACGGGGTGGAAACGGCCAGTGGGGACGATTCCGATGCATTGGCGCTGACAAAAGGCTATTTTCAGTGGAATGTCGTCGGCGGCATCAACCTGATGATCGATGACTTTGTGATCGAGCCGATGCCGATGCCGTATGTCATCGATCTCCAGCCCGCTGGCAATTATGCGGGGATTTATACGCAGGCGGAGTCGCCTGGCTTCAAGCTGGCCTTGGAAGCGGGCGCGGAGGCGCATGCGTTTCAGCTTGATTATACGGTACGCCGCGCGGATGGCGACCAAGGTGTAGTCGCTGCCGGAACGAAGTCGTACAGCTTGGAGGCTTATGTGACGGATACCGAAGTCGTCGCTTTTACGCCAAGCTTGAATGCAATCGGCACCTATGAGGTATCGGCTGCATTCTCGGTTGACGGTGCAGCCCAGCCAGCCAAAAAGATTCGGTTAGCTGTCGTAGAGCAAGCAGCCCCGGTCAAGGAGCCTGATTTGGATAATGAAAGCAAATTTGGCCTGAATACGCATTATGCGCTGAATTGGAATGACGATATCATTGACGGAGCGCGCAAGCTGGGAGCTCGTCACCATCGCTCAGGCATTTCGTGGGACGATGTGGATAAACACGTGCAGGATGGATCAGGTAAGACCGTTTATGATTACAGCAGGGTGGAGCCACAATTAAATAAATTATTTACTTACGGATTTAATCAAATTACGGTGCTGGGCATTGATCGAAATGCCAGCTACCAAGAGGGGACGGCGACGACCACATCCGCTCTCAAAGCAATGGGCGACTTCGTCGCTGCCACGGTTAATCGTTACAAGGGACAAATAAGGCAGTGGGAAATGCCCAACGAGCCGGAAATTTTCTCTAAGCCTTATGTGCCTAGTGAGTTCGTCCAGCTGCAAAAAGTGGCCTATTTGAACATGAAGAAGGCGGACCCGAATGCGATGCTGCTGGCGGGCGATCACACATCGAGCGTGCGCAGCGTGCTGCCTAAGGAGCTGGAGGCCGGATCGTTCGATTATGCCGACGCGTATTCGTATCATCCGTACGTTTACAACTCCATGCCGGATGGTAACCTGCCGAGTGTCATCGCCGGTGTCAAAGATCTTGTCAACGCTTACGGCGGCTGGAAGGATTATTACTTGACCGAGGGAGGCTGGCCGACGGCCAAAGCGGGGTATCCATCCGTATCCGAGGAGGTGCAGCGGGACTATATCGTTCGTGCTTTTCTTAACTACATGGTCACCGATCAAGTCAAAGCTTATGAATATTACAATTACAAAAACGACGGGACAGATGATCGGTATTACGATATTTTCTGGGGAATCACCGACAATGACGGCAGGCCGAAGCTGGCCTACGCAGCCGTTAACCAATTGATGACAACGCTGAATAAAGCGAAATATCTCGGAACTTGGGATACCGCTGACCCAGATGTGGCTGTTCAGGTATTCCTGAATGGAGGAGTACCGATTCTTGTTGCTTGGAAAAAAGTGGACCATAAGGACAATCCGGCTGTTAAGCCTCCTACCAGCACGATTACGCTGCCCTTTGGCGCATCAGGGATGACCGTGAAGGACATTAACGGTGTGAATGTGCCGGTAACGACCGATAGCGGCGGCGTGCAGCTTGTCGTTTCGGGCTCTCCCGTTTATCTCACCGGGGCATCTAAGTCATTTGTGTTTCAAACGGCAGCGAAGCTTCTGCAAAATAAACAGCAGGAGGCGGCTGGCAAGCTGCTTGCTGTGAAAACTACGCAAAATGCGGCGCTGGTTGATACCGATTTGGCAGAGCTGGACCGCATCGAAACACAGCTGGAAGCAGCAGCGGGAAGCGGGAGCCAGGCTGCGGGCTTGGAGCAGGGAATCAAAGACATCTACACGTTAATGGTGCAGATAGCCGATCAATTGAAGAACGGCGATGTGGAGCGAGCTTCAGGCTATGTGGCGCTGGAGGCTTTGTACAACATGGCGGAGAGTGCATCGGTGGCGCTTGCCTACGCGCTCGACGGTATGAGCGCCAATTCACCCGACTATGCTTCATCTGTGCAAGCTTTGACGTCTTCTTATCAAGCCAAAAAAGGCGATAACAGCGTCATGCCGATCTCGACAGCGGCAGTGCTTCGCACGAACCGATACGGGAGGCTGGCGGAGGCAGCCCGCACAAGAGGCAGCTACGCGGAAAGCTACGCCTATAACTTGCTGGCGCGGGAGTTTGCGCGCGCGGCGTCTGCGATCGTCCAGTCGGAGCCGGCCAAATTCATCGGCGTGCTGGCTAATGCGGTGCCTACTCAGGTGAACGGAGAAGCCGGATATGCGAGTGCGCTTACGCTTTCGCTCGTGAACAACACTGAAGTTCCGCAGCAGGTGCAGGTATATTTGCAGGTGCCAAGCGGATGGGAGTCCTTCCAAACGGCACAGGCGGCGGTGAGTGTTGAAATTCCGGCACAGAGTTCGGTCGATCTGCCTTATTCTGTGCTGGTGCCCGAAAATACGCTGAAAGGCCGTTATGAGGTTGGCTTTGACGTTTTGTATAACGGAGCCGCTTTTGACACGAAGAAGGTCCAATTGACGGTGGAGGACGGTCTTGATGTTAAGCTTGTTCCCGTGAAGAAAACGATTGAACAGCTCGATATTTTATCCGTACAATTGACAGGCACTTCATCCTTTGCCAAGACGGGCAAGGTGAGAGTCCAAGGTCCGGACGGCGCCTTGCTGCAGCCGGTTGCTTCGGATGCCTTCCAGGATTTGAAGAAAGGCGATCGTGTGCAATTGGACTTCATATGGACGTACCATGAGCCGGCGGCATTCAATGAATACACAGTTGATATGCAAGTTGAAGAAACAGTCAGAAACAAGATCATATACCACGATCCCGATCTTCCTATTGAGTTTAACCTTGTCCAGAAGGCGAAAGGCTTGACGATCGATGGTGACCTGAGCGACTGGCAGGACGCCTTTCCATTCCATCTTCGCAGCAAAGCCCAGCATTCGAGCGGCTATCGTGACCCTGCCAATTTGGAGGCGACCGCGTATGCCAAATGGGCGTCCGATGGCATTTACTTTGCCGTATCCGTTCGCGACGATATCCATAAGCAATCTGAGAATGCCGCGAACATGTGGAAAAATGATTCCGTTCAAATCAGCTTGGACCCGCTGAACAATCGGGAGTCGCCTTACGGGCCGGACGATACGGAGTGGGGTTTCGCCCTGGCGGATGATGGGACACTGCTTGTGAATATTTTCAATTCGACATCGCCGAATCCGAACGGAGACGTGAGCGGGCAGACACCGTTCCGAGCGGTGCGCGATGAGGCGGCAGGCCGAACCCTCTATGAGTTTCAGATCCCAGGCTCCTATGTCAAAGATCTGAAACCGGAGCTTTTCGGGAAAATAGGGTTAAACGTTGCGGTTAACGATGCTGACCTGCAGAACGGACGGGACGATTTTATTCAGTGGACCCAAGGGACCGCGGATTCGAAGAACACAGCTTTGTATGACTCTTTTGTTTTTATTGATTACACGCCGTCTGCGGATATCTCGGCGCCAACTTGGCCATCTGATGCCAGAGTGATCGCTTCAAATCTGGGAAGTGATCGTATCACGCTGAATTGGACAGATGCGCAGGATAATAGAGCAGTAACAGGATACCGAATCCTGTGGGGGGAAAGCGTGACGGCTAACGTCTACGGTTTCGTGCAGAGCCGTGAGGTGAGCAGTGTTATCGGCAGTGTCTATCACAGCGAATACGCCACATCTGCAGCCAAGGTCATTACAGGCTTGTCGGCGAACACGTCTTACACCTTCATCGTTCAAGCCCAAGATGCGGCCGGAAATTGGAGCGAGTATGCGCCCTATGCCACTTTTCTTACCAAACCGCCAGAGTTAGTCGGTTGGGATGGCAGAAATCGCCGAAGTAGATGGAAAACCTCGTCGAACTAGATGGAAACTCTCCCGTTCACTCAGGCTCAGTCGAGTCGAGCAGGCAAAAGAAGAAAGCACAAAGAACCTGAGGGTGCACCCTCAGGTTCTTTTGCAGCATAAACGGCCAAGCTCCATGCCCCGCAGGATGTTAGGGGAACTACAGGGCGCTATTTTGCTGGAAACAGCCCCTTAGGTAAGAGAGGGGGAACTACAGTCCGCTATTTCACCATTCTGAGCAGATAGTCAGAGTATTGGGGTGAAATAAGACCCTGGAGTTCCCCTTGGGCGCCCGAAAATCCCCATTTCGCCGAAATAAGGGAACAGAGTTCCCTCCCATCGGGCGAATTTCAAGATGAGCCGGTCCCAACCTTATTGAGGAGGGGACCCTTTATTTTTTTCTAAAAAGGTTCGGCGTTATGCCTTCCTCTGATTTGAACGTATGGAAGAAATGAGAGAGATCATTGAAGCCAACGGTGTATGCAATCTCGGTAACAGAGAGAGGGCTGTCCATAAGAAGCCGTTTTGCCTGATCGATGCGATAAAGGATCAAATAACGGTTGATGGAAAGACCGGTCCATTGTTTGAAATGATCGTACATATGGGATCGAGAGACATTAAAGTGTTCATGCAAACGACTGGACTCGATACGATCCGCATAATGCTCTGATAGGTAATGAAGGATTCGTTCAGCCAAATGCAGCGGTGTAAGGTTCGTTTTAGTGTGATCCATGGCGGGTTCTTCCTCCCGGTCAAGCACAATCAACAATCCGGCAAGCAGATGCAGCGCAGCAGCCTCGTAATGAATCTGCCTACCCGCAGCTTCTTGCGAAATTTGCGCAAGCATGGAATGAAAGAACGTGATTTGCTCGGCGGAAACTTTTTTATGCAGCGAGGAAGAGTCGGATTCCAGCAAGAAGCTGCGAACGCCGCCGTCGCTAACGGGAAGTCTTTCAAACCATGATTGAACGAACCGCTCATGAATAGAAAGAACGAAACGATGCAATGGCTTTGTTCCGCTGACACGCGGCCAGTGCAGCACAAAGGGCTTGATGATGGTGAAAGTTCCGGGCTCAAGGGCATACACCCGATCTCCTACCAGCAGTTTTCCCTGCCCTTCCGTACAAAAGTATAACTCGTAACCGCGATGCGAATGCATCTGCGATTGTCCGATTGCACCCGTGCGGAATTGGCAGTGGATCGGGAATTCGTCCAAGAATTGATTCGTTACGGTATCCAAAGCAAATGGGGAAGGATGAGAGAGGGAAACCATGGGATCACCTCCAAAGTTTTGTGATGTGATGCTAGCAGTAAACTTATTGTATCACAGCACGTTTAGCGGGAGTCGGAAACTTTGGAAAATTCCCCATAAAATTCGGACGCTTATCCAAGTTATACGTGAAAAAAACAGGTACTTTGAAGGTAGGAAGAAACGCATGAAAAAAACCTTCAAGGAGTGAGAGTAGGATGAATAGGGACGATCTGAAAGCGGCGGCAGAAAGGGTATATCAGAGAATGGTCGAAGTGCCTTCCACGGAATGGGGAATGAATTTGGATAGCTGGGACTGGGTGCCGGGGGTTGGGGTCATATCGATCCTGGCTTATGCCGAGCATACGCAGAAACAAGAAGTTATCGAATTTTTACGGCTGTGGACGGTACGCAATCATCATTTGAGCGAGCAGGTGAAAGTGATCAACTCGTTCGCTCCTTATGCGATCTTTCCGGATCTTTACCGCCATACAGGGGATCAATGGTATTTGGAGACGGCGAAAAAGATCGGCGACTGGCTGCTGGAGGAAGCACCGCGCACCCGCGAAGGCGCATTTGAGCATACGGTGACGGAGAAGGCTAGTTTTCCTGAGCAGGTATGGGCGGATACTTTGTTTATGGCTGTGCTTTTTTTAGCCCGGCTGGCAAGGCTGACATCGGAGAGCAAATATGCGGAAGAGGCGGCGTTCCAGCTTCTTGTTCATTTGCGCTTGCTTCAAGACCCGCAAACCGGCGTGCTTTTTCACGGATGGAACTGTGCGGATGGCGACCATATGTCAGCGGCCCGTTGGACGCGCGCCAACGCCTGGGTTGTGCTGGCTTGCCCGTGGATTGTTCAAGAAATCGAATCGTTAGTTGATATCTCGAGTGAAATTCCGGAGCGGTACCGGAAGCTTGCTGCAGGGCTAAGGGAGTATCAAGGGGAAGACGGCCTATGGCCTACAGTCTTGGACGAACCGGAATTTTATCGGGAAACTTCCGGAAGCGCAGGCATTGCGGCAGGGTGGCTAGCCGGAATCCGCAGCGGTTGGCTGGATCATAGCTATCTTCTATCGGCGCAGAAAGCCTTAAAGGGTATACTGCCATTCATAGCGTCCGATGGAACGTTAAACGGTGTATCCGGAGGTACTCCGGTCATGCCAAGTATTGCCGCGTATCAAACAATTCCATGTTACCCGACCTTGTACGGACAAGGATTGGCGCTTATTTTGCTGTCCATGGCGATGTCAGATTCATAATGTATCACATCATTAAGTTACAGGCGGCAGCCAAGTTCTTGGCGTAGTCCGCCTTTTTGTTTTTCCTTGCGGGACGGAGTTTTTTTGACTATAGTCCAAGATAGGAAGAAGGCTAACGAAGCAAGGAGTGCTTGGAATGAAATCAGCTAGAATGATGTATGCGAATTTAAGTTTGAGAGTACGGCTGACTTCTTCGTACATTGCGCTGATCGTCGTCTCGATGACCGTACTGGGCGTTGGTTACTATGTGAAGAGTTCGGAAGTTATATTGAAGAATGCAAGCGGAACGTATTTGGGGTTAGTGAAAAGCAGCAATCAATCCTTGGATGCGAAGTTTGCGAGTGTCGAGCAGAGCGCGATCAACATGCATTTGGATGAAGATTTATTCAATGTGTTCAATACAACCGACTTGCAAAAGAAATATTTGGATTATGAAAACGATAGAAAAGTAACCCGGGTTCTGCAAAAATATTTTCCTACTTCGGAAGATGTATACTCGGTCAATTTGGCCACGAAAGAGTATACGTTTGGGGGCAACCCTAATTTCTGGATCCCGAAAAAGGACTTTTCCGCCTCCGATATTTACCAGATAGGGATCAACTCCATAGACCGCACTTTGTGGGTTCCAACGTATAATTTACTTGAAAAATTTTACGCCTCCTCCGCGGTATCCAGCACGAAAGACCAGTACGTATTCACAGCTACGAGGCTGATTAACTTATCGCATGTCGCTAACAACTTGTTGAGATCTATGGATAAAGACGCAGAAAGGCCGATTCTTCTCGTTAATTTCCAGGAATCCATGATCAGCAGGGCGTTCAAGGAGAGTCTTGTTGTGAAGGACTCTTATTATTATGTTTTGACAGGCGACAATGCAGTCGTTTCAACTTCCAATCAAGCCGGCCTCCGGCCCGTAAGCCAGGAATGGATCAACAATGCCATCGCGCGGAAGAGCGGTACGGAATTTGTGCAAGTGGACGGGAAAAAGATGGTCGTCTGCTTTGATGTGATCGCTACGACAGGTTGGCTGTCTGCGGTATTCATTCCGTATGACAATCTTTTGAAAACGATGCCAAATATGTTCAGCTATACGCTCTATTCCACTATATTGGTCATTGTCCTATCCATTTTTCTTGCCTCTTTTTTTTCAAGCCGAATTACCATGCCTCTTAAAAAGCTGATGTGGGGGATTAAACAGATTGGAGAAGGGAATTTCAATACGAGGATTGACACTTATGGCACTAGCGAAGTCAACCTGATCATCCATAAATTTAATCAGATGAACGATAAAATCCAAGTATTGATCGAAGAAAATTACGAGACGCATCTGAAGGAGATGGAGGCCGAATTAAAAGCTCTGAATTTTCAATTCAACCCGCATTTTCTTTATAATACGCTCAATATTATCAACTATTTGGCCATCGAAAATAAGCAGACGGTTATCAGTAACATGCTTGTGGAGCTTTCGGAAATGCTGGAATATACAGCTAAAAAATCCGGCGAAGTGGCTTTCAGCGAAGATGTGAAATATCTACAAAATTACGATTATATTATGAGGCAGCGGTTTGAAGATAAATTTCAAATCGAATATCAAATCGATCCGGCCTTATACCGCTATACGGTGCCCAAGTTTTTCTTGCAGCCTTTCATGGAGAATGCGCTGATTCATGCTTTGGAAGACAGGGAAACAGGCGGGTGGATTCGGGTGAGCGGGAGGATTGCGGGTACAACAAGGATATTTACGATTGAAGACAACGGGAAAGGCATGGACCCGGATACACTTATGCGCGTGCTAGCGACCATAGACGATCCTGTCAGCATGAGCAAATCGATCGGTATCGCCAATGTGAATAAGCGCGTGAAACTCATTTATGGTTCTCAGTACGGTGTAGAAATCCAATCCCAAGGGAATAAAGGTACTAAGATAACAATTACTTTACCGCTACCGCCTGACTCCAATTCCAAGCTATACGAAGAAGGCGGAGAAAGCTGACCATAGAAGCATACCTGCACAAAGGGCTGTCCCTTAAGTCATAGAAATGACTGGGGACCGCTTCTTTTTCATTATGAAAATCAAAAATGTAAGGGTTTTCGGTACAAAAGTCCACCTTTTCACGTTTTTTAGAGTAGGATTGGCCGAATCATCCACGATATGATGAAAGCGTAAACAAGATAACGTACATGGAGGGGTTAAAATGAAAGAAGGAAAGAAAGGGCTGCTCGCGGTCACTAGTCTACTCACGGTATCCCTGCTTGCCGGATGTTCCACAGGCGGACAAACGAACTCAGGCGACACTGCCGGAAACAATAGCCAAGCTGCCCAAAAGGAAGTGGAAATCTCCTACTGGAGACCGCAAGCAAGCGGTCCGGAGGACGACTTCTACGTAAGAAGAGTGGATGAGTTCAATAAGGCTTACCAAGGGAAAATCAAGTTGAAAATGGAGCCCATTACAAGAGGAAACTCCTTTGCCTATGAAGATAAAATTAACGCGGCCGTAGCCTCCCATACGCTCCCAGACGTGCTTTCCATGGACGGTCCGAATGTGGCGAACTATGCAGCATCCAAAATCATCATCCCGCTGGATGAGTATTATACCAAGGACGATTTGAACGACTTCGTTCCATCCATTATCCAGCAGGGGACTTATAAAGATAAATTTTATGCCGCCGGGCTGGCCGAGTCCTCTGTTGTCTTGTTCTACAACAAGAAGATTATGAAGCAGTACGGCATTGAGCCTCCGACGAATATGAAGGACGCCTGGACTTGGGATCAGTGGTATGACGTGATGAAGAAGACAGCGCAGAACGACGTATTCGGTACGAACATGATCAATGACAAAGGCGAGTGGATGACGTACGCTTTCGAGCAAATGTGGATTTCGGCGGGAACGGACATTGTCAATAAAGAAGGCACATCGGCGAAAGGTTGGGTGAACAGCGACAAGGGACTTGCGGCTGCCAACTTTCTGCAAAAGCTGGCCAAGGAAAAATTGTTTAACATTGATCCGAAGCCGACCGAGTTCGAAGAAGGCAAAGCGGCGACAAAGCTGGGCGGGCCGTGGAACATTCCGGGCTTTAAGAACTATCCGGATTTGGAATGGGGCATCACCTATTTCCCTAGGAAAGCTGACGGCATCTCAACCTCGCCATCGGGCAGTTGGGCTATCGGCGTAACTACGGACAGCAAGCATCCGAAGGAAGCGGCGGAAGTGGTGAAGTGGATGACGAACAAGGATAGCTCTGCTCAGCTTGCCAAAGCCATCAGCATGCCGGCCAGCAGGAAATCGGCCTATGACAGTCTGCCGGAATACAACGATCTTCCATTGCGGGTTATTAAGGAACAGGTGACGACGGTATCGCATGCAAGACCTGTAACACCGGCCTATCCGGTGCTGACGCAAAAGTTCGCCGAAGCGTTAACGGACATCATGATGGGAGCCGACGTGAAGAAATCTTTGGATAACGTAGCTGCTTCTTATGATGAAGAATATAAGCGAAACTTTAGCAACTAGAACTTTCAATGATTACGCAGAAGCGGCATTAAGACAGGCTCGATTTCAGCCGGATGCCGCTCCCCGCGGTCATTCCGAAGTGAGGATCTTGGATTTTTGAAGAGGGGAGTGATGATCGATCCATGCAGAACGTTACGACACAAGTTCATACAAACACGAAGTCTAAAGTGACATCAATCGGATTTCAGAAGCGAAGAGAGTCCATCACGGGATATTCATTCATACTGCCAGCTGTGCTCCTGCTCTTTGTATTCCTGCTGCTGCCATTTTTGCTGGCGGTGGTGTTCGGTTTCACCAAATTCAATTTATTGCGGCCGGATCAGATTAAATTTACTGGCTTGGATAACTACATGCTCCTGTTTAAGGATAAGCTCTTTTATAAATCTTTGTATAACACAATGTATTTCACAGTCATCGTTGTTCCCGTCCAATCGGCGGTAGCATTGCTGCTGGCCTTGTTAGTCAATAATCAGCTTAAAATCAGAAATGTATTCCGGATTGCTTACTTTAGCCCGGTTATTACATCGATGACGGTTATCGCTATTTTGTGGATTTCCCTGTATAACCCGAATGAGGGATTGATCAATTCCGCCTTGCATCTGTTTGGCATACCGAAGCAGCCCTTTTTGCGAAGCGCGGATCAGGCGATGAACTCCATCATCTTCATGTCCGTATGGCAAGCGGCAGGATATCAAATGATGATTTTTTTGGCGGGCCTTCAAAGCATTCCAAAAGATTTGTACGAAGCCTCGGCGATGGACGGCGCGAATAAGTTCCAACAGCTCAAATTTATTACGATTCCAAGTTTGTACAATGTTATCGTATTCGTTCTGACGATTACTACGATTCAAGCGGTGAAGCTGTTCACTCAACCTTATGTGATGACGGGCGGCGGGCCGGAGAATTCCACAAGAACGCTCGCGCTGCTCATTTACCAGCAAGGGTTCCAATTCAGGAATGCAGGTTATGCTTCCGCCGTATCCGTTATTTTCTTCCTCATCGTAGTCGCGATCTCGTTTTCTATGAAGAAATTTTTTAAAGACAGATAATAATAGGAAGGAGATGTGCTCATGGCTGATCGTAAGATTAAAATATTCATCTATGCGTCTAATATTATCATGTCGGTGCTCTTTATGATCCCGCTGGTATGGATGGTCGTTTCATCACTGAAACCGGAAAATCAAATTTTCGCAGATCTAGGCTCGATCAAGTCTTTACTTCCTACGACTATAACATTTGATAATTATATAAAAGCTTTCAACCGGATTCCCATGATGAAATATTTATTTAACAGTTTGTTCTATGTTTCGATTATCGGCATAAGCGGCTTAGGGGTTAACTCGATCTGCGGGTATGCGCTGGCCAAGCTTAATTTTAAAGGGAAAGGCGTAATTCTTACCGCCATTATTGCGCTGATGATCGTACCGTTTGAAAGTATCGTGATGCCGCTCTATTTCGTCGTCAACGGCTTGAGCTGGGTGAACACGTGGCTGGCGCTTATCGTGCCGTTCATTGCGAACTGCTTCAGCATTTTCATGTTCCGCCAGTTTTTTATGGACATTCCGAACGAACTTCTGGAATCGGCGGCAATAGACGGCTCGTCTCCTCTGAAAACATTTCTGAAAATTGTCGTTCCCCTTTCAGGACCCGTATTTACGACGGTTTTCATTCTGGATTTTATCTCCCATTGGGGGGATTTCATGTGGCCTATTCTGGTCACTACGGGAGAATCTTTGAGGAATATACAGCTCGGTATTCAAACGTTCTTTACACTTCCTCCTATTTTCTACGGACAAATCATGGCGACGCTTACGTTCACCACTTTGCCGATCGTCGCGATTTTTCTGCTTCTGCAAAAGTACTATGTACAGGGCATCACCAGCACCGGTATCAAAGGGTAATTCGACTCGGCTAATCGGGCCGGGCAACATTTTATGGGAATAGAGGTAGTTGTATGACGAACGACTTGACGAACGAATTGTACAGGCCGCAATTTCACTTTTCTCCTCAGCTTAATTGGATGAACGATCCGAACGGACTCGTCTATTTTGATGGCGAATATCATTTGTTTTATCAATATCATCCTCATGGAACGACATGGGGACCGATGCATTGGGGCCATGCGATCAGCAGGGACCTTGTGCACTGGGAGCATGCTCCGATTGCTTTGGAACCCGATGAGCACGGGCAAATTTTTTCCGGCAGCGCTGTTGTGGATTGGCAGGATACGAGCGGTTTTTTTGACGGAGAAGCCGGATTGGTCGCTATTTTTACGCATCATGATCAAGAACCGGACAGCGGTGTTCCAAGGGAACGCCAAAGCTTGGCTTACAGCCGGGATTCCGGCAGAACCTGGACCAAATACAGCGGCAACCCAGTGCTGACCGATGCGAGGTTTCCGGATTTCCGCGACCCTAAGGTGTTCTGGCATACACAAACAAATCAATGGATCATGATACTGGCCTCCGGCCAAACGGTAAGCATTTATCATTCGGCGAATTTGAAGGAGTGGTCCTTTGCCAGTCAATTTGGAGAGGGAGAAGGGGCGCATATCGGTGTCTGGGAATGTCCCGATTTATTCGAGCTGGCGATAGACGGCGATCCTGCGCGAACGAAATGGGTCATGCTGGTCTCCATCGGCAATTCCCCGGAATATCCCGAAGGCTCCAGAACACAGTACTTTATCGGAGATTTCGACGGTACGGTGTTTAAGAACGATGCCTCTCCCGAAACGGTAGCATGGCTCGATGGCGGGAGAGATAATTACGCGGGAGTCAGTTGGTCGGATATTCCGGCTAAGGATGGCCGCCGCATCTATATCGGATGGATGAGCAACTGGAAATACGCGCAAGTGACGCCAACGACAAGCTGGCGCAGCGCAATGACACTCCCAAGAACGCTAGGCTTAAAAAGCCGCAAGGATCAAATCATTTTTGTGCAGCAGCCTGTCCATGAACTAAACCAGTTGAAATTAGACACTTCTAACTGGGAGGATACGATTGTGGAGCCCGGTCAAAGCGCGCTGCCCGTATTTGATCTTTCGTGCTTTGTGATAGAGGCCGAGTTTGAGCTGCAGACTGCCGCGGAATTTGGATTCAAAGTCCGGACATCCGGTTTATCTGAAACTATGGTAGGCTATGAAGTAGAAAAGCAAGAGGTTTTCGTCGACCGTTCTCGTTCCGGCGAAGATGCCTTCCATGCGGATTTCTCAGGCAGACATGTGGTCAAGGCGGAAGCGCAGGAGCGGCGCCTCAAGCTGCACATTTGGGTGGATACGTCATCGATCGAAGTGTTTGCAGGCGAAGGGGAAGCCGTTATTACCGATTTAATATTTCCTGGGAAAGAAGAGAAAAGTCTGGAGATCTATTCGCTTCAAGGAACTGTTAGATTGATCTCGCTAAACATATCTCCGCTGAAGAGCATTTGGACATATACCGGGGTCCCCGCAAAGTAACTGGACTAGGGATCTTTGATCGGAGATCAAGGTCTCACATTTTTAGGAGGCTTGCATGCAAAACATTCTGGTAGTGGATGATGAGGCCATACAGCGAAGAGTACTCGCCAAAATGATCAGGGAAGCCAGACCTAACTGTCAAGTGTTGGAAGCCAAAAACGGTCAAGAAGCCTTAGAGATCATCCACCGTGATGACATCGATATTGTGTTCACGGATATTAAGATGCCTATACTGGACGGTTTAGAGCTGATTGAGAAGATGAATGCTTCATCGCATGATATCAAGGTGATTATACTCAGCGGATACCGATATTTTGAATATGCGCAAAAGGCGATTCAACTAGGGGCCTTTGACTATTTGGTGAAGCCCGTGAAAGAGGAAAGCATAGCCCAAACCTTGGAGAAAGTGGAGAGCAGCATTCGAAAAGAACAAACGAATCTGCTCGAAAACGAAGAAATCAAGCAGCAGTTGAACAGGACCTTATCCGTTTATTATGAACGTCTTCTCACTGACTGGGTAACGGGAGGGATAGCCGAGTCCAAATGCACAGAGATTCGTCAACAATTTTCCCTGGAAAACAGGGGGATCGTCATTGCCGCTAAACTGAACGATGAAAGTCTGCTGATGGAACCGCTCTATAGTGTGGATCGCATGAAAAGCGTTATGTTAAGCGGGATGGAAGACCGGAGCAGCAGTATCGGTCCTTCCGTCTCGTTCTTCTCCGGTGAGGACAAGGGTCTGTTGATCACGGTGCTGACCATGGATCGGCCGTATGCCGAAGAAAGCGAGACGTTGACGAAGCTGTTGAAAGAGTTCGCGGCACAAACGTTCGAGCAATTCGGGATCACTTTGACGATCGGGATTGGAGAGGAACGAAGCCATCTGTTCCAGGAAGCGAGACATTCCTGCAAAGAAGCGCTGACAGCGGCTTCTTTTCGCTACTTTTTGCCTGCACAAGATGTGATTCGGTTTTCGGATATTAGCGGCCTTATTCGCCCCATGCATTATGATTATTTGAAAGAGGAAGAACTGTTCAAGGAATCTATCCGTAAAACGAAGAGCGAGCAGATCGTTAAACATGTCGATGAATGGTTTGAGCGTATCCTGAAGAATGGATTCCCTTATCCCGATCAATGGAATAAAGCTGTCATTCGTATGGTATCCAGCACAGCTTCTGTCATTAAAGACTTTGTGACGGACCAGGATTATACAGATATTCTGGTTAAAGCCGAAACTCAGCTGTCTGCCAGCAGTGATTATGTAAGTTGTAAAAGCCGATTTCAGGAAACGCTCATGCTGTTTATGGACATCCTCCTGAAGAGCCGTTCCAAAAAACACGAATCCGTTATTGAAACGTGCGTTCATTATCTGGAGATGCACTATATGGAGGACTTGTCCCTGGATCGGGTAGCGAATCATTTGTTTTTTAGCCCGAATTATTTGAGCCTGATATTCAAAAACCATTTGGGGATGACATTCAGTAAATATTTGACCGACATGCGGATTAAGAAAGGGATTGAATTGCTTCAAAACAGCACCCTGAAAGTTTACGAAATTGCACCCAGAGTCGGTTTTAAGGATGAAAAGTACTTCTATAGAGTGTTTAAGAGTCGATTCGGAGTGACTCCCGACGAATATCGCAGGAATATTCATTTGAACAAGAAGGAGGTATATTGAGATGCTGCGTATTGGAGCCATTGAAGCTGGAGGGACTAAGTTCGTTTGCGGGATTGGGAATGACTCCGGCGTTATTGAGGATCAAATTAGTTTTCCAACGGAACGTCCGGAGCAGACTTTAGAAAAAGTGATCAACTATTTTACGGATAAAAATGTGGCGGCAATTGGAATAGGATCGTTTGGACCTATTAATGTCGACCCTAACAGCCCTACCTATGGCTATGTTACTACGACGCCTAAACCGGGATGGGCTAATTATGATTTTCTAGGTACATTGAAGCAAGTTTTCGATGTACCCTTCGGATGGGACACGGATGTCAATGCTGCGGCGTTTGGAGAAGCGAAATGGGGAGCTGCCCAAGGGCTTGACAGCTGCGTATATTACACGATTGGAACCGGAATCGGAGTAGGCGTGTATATGGAGGGGCGCTTGGTTCATGGACTCGTGCATCCCGAAGGCGGTCATGTGTTGGTCAGACGTCATAAGGAAGACCCTTTCGAGGGAATATGCACGTATCATGGTGATTGCTTTGAGGGGCTGGCTGCGGGTCCGGCTATTGAGAAGCGGTGGCATTTGAAAGGAAACGAGCTGCCGGCAGATCATCCTGCATGGGATTTAGAAGCTTATTATATTGCGCAATCCATAAGTTCGACGATATTAATGCTGTCGCCGAAAATCGTCATTTTGGGTGGTGGTGTCATGCACCAAAAGCAATTATTTCCAATGATTCGTTCCTATGTCCAAAGGAATTTGAACGGTTACATCAACACTACGGCTTTGCTGGAGGATATTAACAGCTATATCGTAGCTCCAGGTTTAGGGAATAATGCCGGCTTGTGCGGAGCGCTTGCCTTGGGCGTGGAGGCTTTAGTGAGGTTTAATGAAAGTAGACGTTGATTAGATTGTAGGACAAATTCATGATGGGATTAGAAGGATCTTCAAACCATCATACCACTGCCCACCACCAAGGCACCAATCGAGCCACCCACAAAGGCGCCCAGCAAGCCCCCCACCTGCACCCCCGCCATCCGCTCGGTAGTATAGTTTCTTATAATCAATTAGTAACTGTCCGGCCGTCTGAACTGAGGATAAAATGATTGATATACAATAAGATTGTGGGGACTTATTCATGAAGGATATCAATTTTGATCATATTGTCACCAGACTTCGGGCTGCCGGGTGTGTTTTTGCCGAAGATGAGGCCCGGATGCTTATTTCAGCAGCCGGAACGCCGGATGAGCTTGACGCAATGGTTGGTCGGCGTGCACAGGGCTTTCCGCTTGAGCACGTCATAGGATGGGCGGAATTCTGCGGTCTGCGGATAACGGTGGACCCGGGAGTTTTTATCCCTCGCCACCGTACGGAGTTTCTCGTTCGTCAGGCTGCTGAAATTGCCAAGTCAGGAGCCGTCGTCGTTGACCTATGCTGCGGTTCGGGCGCGTTGGGCGCTGCGCTGGCTGCAACATTGGAACGGATTGAGCTGTATGCAGCGGACATTGACCCGGTGGCAGTTCGGTGTGCACGCCGCAATCTTGCAGCCGCCGGCGGTCGTGTGTACGAAGGCGATCTTTTCGAGGCGCTGCCTGCGACATTGCTTAACAGTATCGACATCTTGCTCGCAAACGTCCCCTACGTACCAACCGAGTCTATCGAGCTTCTCTCCGCTGAAGCCCGTGTTCATGAAGCTCGGATTGCGCTTGACGGGGGGACGGATGGGCTTGATGTGCAGCGAAGGGTGGCGCTGGCCGCACCACTCTGGCTGGCGCCGGGAGGCCACCTGCTGGTGGAGGTCAGCGAACGGCAGGCGCCGCAGGCTGTCGAGATTTTTGCTCGCAGCGGGCTAATCCCGTCGGTTGCCAGATTCGACGAGCTGGATGCTACCGTCATCGTTGGAACAAAACCCGCCTTCTAGAGCGGATTTGACTGCTGACAGGTCAGGTGAATCTTGACTGGGAACAAATGTTCTGGTAACATTTTAAAAAGATTAGAAGTATTTGCAGCATGGAAGCCATTCTGAGATGAGGGGAATGTTGGAACAAATGAAAGCACCTCATGTAAAGCTAAAGATTTGGTCGGATGATAACCTTGATTTACTTCGTTTGATCAATGCTCCTGAAATGATGGAACATCTCGGAGGTCCGGAAACGGAAGAGCAAATTGTAAATCGGCACAAACGGTATCTTGAGATCGACGGAAAAGGGAGCGGCCGCATGTTTAGCATTGTGCTGCTGCCTGGAAACGAAACCGTCGGCAGTGTTGGTTACTGGGATAGCATGTGGAAAGGCGAGAGCGTGTACGAGATTGGCTGGAGTGTCTTACCGTCATTTCAAGGCAGGGGAATTGCGACCGCAGCCGTCGCAGAAGCTATTGCAGATGCAAAAGTTGAGAGAAAGCATAAGTATATTCACGCATTCCCGTCCATTAACAACCCGGCGTCCAACGCAGTATGTCAAAAGCTCGGCTTTCAATTGATGAGTAATTGCGAATTTGAGTACCCTCCAGGAAACTTCATGCAATGTAACGACTGGAGACTGGAAGTAGATGCGGCTAATATTGTTTCTGATGAAAGGTTGTAATACTTTTAAATCCATGGTATATTGCAAATCCACCATTTAACGCGAATGCATTCCTTGGATGGACATCTTAAATAAACAACATCGAGCAGTTAAGATGATCGTTGTTGAAAGTTTTAAAAAAGATAAAAAAAACACTTGCAATTGATTTTTGTACATGGTATATTACTTCTCGCTGCTTCGGGAACGCGGCAGTGAATGAAAGAAATTGATCTTTGAAAACTGAACAACGAGTGAGTAAGCACAGTCGAGTAATCGACTATAAATGAGATTGTAAAATCTCGCTAGCAAGTCAATTGAGCACAAATCAGCAACCCTTAGGGGCCCCCGGAAAGTAATCGGAATTCTCTTCGGAGCTTTCGCTTCACTTTATGGGGTAATATAGGGATCTTTGATCGTAGATCAAAGTCTCTCACTA
>NZ_WHNZ01000077.1 GCF_013141725.1 Paenibacillus planticolens
TGATACATAATGGGCGGACGACGGGACTTGAACCCGCGAATGCTGGATCCACAAACCAGTGCGTTAACCCCTTCGCCACGACCGCCGCATTAGAAAAGAGATGGAGGCTGATGGATTCGAACCACCGAACTCGGAGAGAGCAGATTTACAGTCTGCCGTGTTTAGCCACTTCACTAAGCCTCCATGCTATAAAGCCTTACCGGATACCCGATAAACGATCTGGTGCCGTCGAGAGGACTTGAACCCCCAACCTACTGATTACAAGTCAGTTGCTCTACCAGTTGAGCTACAACGGCATATTGATTTGTTAAAATGGCGGAGCCGACGGGATTCGAACCCGCGGTCTCCTGCGTGACAGGCAGGCATGTTAGGCCTCTACACCACGGCTCCGCGTTGAAAAGTATAAATAATGGTGGAGGCTGACGGGATCGAACCGCCGACCCTCTGCTTGTAAGGCAGATGCTCTCCCAGCTGAGCTAAGCCTCCATGGGGATTAACTTAAGATAGAAATGGTGACCCGTAGGGGACTCGAACCCCTGTTACCTCCGTGAAAGGGAGGTGTCTTAACCACTTGACCAACGGGCCAAACTTATAAAATATACCTACGGAGAGAGAGGGATTCGAACCCTCGCACCGCTTACGCAGTCTAACCCCTTAGCAGAGGGTCCCCTTATAGCCACTTGGGTATCTCTCCAATATCTAACTGGTAGCGGCAGAGGGGCTCGAACCCCCGACCTTACGGGTATGAACCGTACGCTCTAGCCAGCTGAGCTACGCCGCCATAATGTCTTGTTTATAAGAAACGGAGAAGGAGGGATTCGAACCCTCGAGACGCTTGTGACGCCTACACGATTTCCAATCGTGCTCCTTCGGCCAGCTCGGACACTTCTCCTAGTATTTATGGGTTAGGACTCCCCGAACAGGACTCGAACCTGTGACAACTCGATTAACAGTCGAGTGCTCTACCAACTGAGCTATCAGGGAATATGGTGGAGCCAAGCGGGATCGAACCGCTGACCTCCTGCTTGCAAGGCAGGCGCTCTCCCAGCTGAGCTATGGCCCCAAATGATTCACTGGAATTCAAATAATTCATGGTAGGCCCTAGTGGACTCGAACCACCGACCTCACCCTTATCAGGGGTGCGCTCTAACCAGCTGAGCTAAGGGCCTAAATGTTAACCAATCTTAAGTACAAATATACCCACAA
>NZ_WHNZ01000078.1 GCF_013141725.1 Paenibacillus planticolens
TGATTTCTCACAGTTTTTTCACTGATAAAAAGCTGCTGTGCGATATCCTTCGTCGTTTTGTCCTGCACTAATAGTTCGAATACTTCGCGTTCGCGGTTCGTAAGTAGAAATTTGTTTTTGTGGTCGCTGCCCATGGATGTGTGTCACCCCTCCTTGCTCGGGTATTGGGAAATACAAGGTTAAGGGATACAGTCAAAATTAGTTTATGAAGGGCTGCTGCCAATGGTGCGGTATGGACGCAAAAATAGGCGTTATCCGCTTTTGAGTTTCTATCCGAGGCGTGGTAAGCTGAAATGAGGCATTTCTTTTGAGCAAAGGAGGTTTCTGATGTTCAAACGTGATTATTTTATGCGGCAGATTGAACAAATGACTCAGGTACTGCATCGTATTCTTTTTAATAAGGAACATATTCCGCTAGGGGATGCTCAGCAGCAATTGGATGAAGCGAGCCGGCATTTGCTTGGGCTCAATGTTCGCTCCTTACAGGCTTTGTCAAGCAAGGATATTTTGGAACTGCTTTCCTATCATGGGAATTTGGATACAGCGAAAGCGATGGTCATTGTGGATATGTTTGTCGGCCGTGGAGATCTATTGAGACAACATGAACAAACCGATGAGGCTTACCTGGCTTATGTAAAATCTCTTGATTTGCTGCTGCACCTATCGCTTTCCTCGGAGGTTGGTCCTAAGGATGAGGAGAATGCAGAGATTTCATCTCGAATTCTGACGAGTCTTGATCGGCTTAAAGCATGGATGATCCCGGAGGATATGAAAAGACTGCTCTTCGCTCACTACGAGAAACAGGGCGATTATGCGAAAGTGGAAGATGTTTTGTTCCATTATATGGAGGATCATCCGGATCAGGCGGATTTAATCGGGCAAGGCATTATTTTTTATGAAAAATTACTTGATATGGAAGATTTACAGCTCGAAACAGGCAACTTCAGTAAAGAAGAAGCAAGGGATGGCTTGCGCATTGTGAAGCGGAAATTGGACTCTTTTGAAGAAATTACTAATGATCATAAATAGAAATTGAAGGTGTTGCGACATGGCTTGGTATCAAGAAAGTTTTGGGAACGATTATTTGCTTGTTTATAAGCATCGAGATATGCAGGGCGCGTATCATGAAGTGAAGAAAATGATGGACTGGCTTGAGCTGAAGCAAGGTGCAGAGGTTTTGGATCTGTGCTGCGGGATGGGGCGTCACTCCATGGCGTTAGCGGATTTTGGCTATGAAGTCACAGGTGTGGATTTGTCGGAGGTGCTTTTGAATGAAGCGATACAATTGGACAAGCAGAAACGAGTGACTTGGGTACGTGGCGACATGAGGGAAGTTCCTCTCCAGCGCCAGTTTGATGCGGTTGTGAATTTGTTTACTTCTTTTGGCTATTTTGATGAGGACGAACAGAATGAAGTGGTGTTCCACGAGATGAATCGGCTTTTAAAAAAAGGCGGTCGCTTCATTATCGATTTTTTGAATCCGGTTTATATTCGTGCTCATCTTGTTCCGCAATCTCAGCGTATGGAAGGAGATATTCACATTCGTGAAACGAGAACCATTGAAGATGGCTGCGTTCGCAAGCGGATTGTGATTTCCGAGGAGGGGGCTCCTGGTCGGCAATATTTGGAGCAAGTTAAACTATACGACCGGCCAGCGTTCGAAGCGATGCTGCAAAAAGCAGGTTTACATATTGATCACGTATACGGCGGTTATGACGGTCAGGCTTATGAGGCCGATGTTTCGGGCCGGATGATTTTTGTCGGGCACAAGGAAGGATGAATACGAGCAAATGAACATCGTGACGGAACATACAGATGAGATTACGCAAGTGAAGGTGCCGCTGCCCTTTCCGCTTCGTTGGGTGAATGCTTACTTGATCCGCGGCAGCAAAGGGTACACGGTCATTGATCCGGGGCTGCATACCCCGGATGCCGAGGCGCTCTGGTTGCAGGTACTGCAAGAGCGCGGGATTGGCTTCGAGCACGTCGAGCAAATCGTGCTCACCCATCACCATCCCGATCACTACGGGATGGCGGGGTGGTTCCAGGAGCGCACGGGTGCGCCGGTTCTCCTCTCAGAGACCGGAAATGCGCAAGTACAGCTCCTGTGGGGACCGGAGGAGCCGATGTCGGCGCGGCTCCTGACGCTTTTTGCCCGGCACGGCTTCCCGGAAGCCGGGCTGGAGGAGTTGGCGAAGCACATGGTGAGCTTCGTCGAATTGGTTTCCCCGCAGCCGCAGGTTACGCTGCTGCGGGAAGGACCTGTGCGCCTCGGGGACCGCGTGTACGAAGCCATGGAGACCCCCGGCCATGCCGCGGGTCATCTGGTCTTCTATGACGCCGAGGCGGAGGTGATTTTTTGCGGCGACCACGTCCTGCCGCAAATATCGCCGAACGTTTCCTTCCTCCCGGAGGTGGAAGAGAACCCGCTCGGCGAGTACCTTCGCAGCCTGCAGGAGATCGGCAGGCTGAAGGTCAAAATGGCTTACCCCGGGCACCGGGAGCCGTGGTCTGGCTTTGGCGCACGCACCGAGGAACTGGTGCGCCATCACCATGAGCGGCTTGCGCTCATGGAGGGACAGCTAAGCGCGCCGCTTAGCGCTTATGAGGTGTGCCGCGCAACCTTCGGCGACCGGCTCAGCACGCATCAGATGAGGTTCGCGCTGTCGGAGACGATCGCTCACCTCATCCTGCTGGAAGCGGAGGGACGCATCCGGTTGTCGGATCCTGCCGCGGAGCTTCTTCAATATATGGCGGTGGGCAACGGCGAGTGATCAATGAGTCCTTGGACTCGCGACATATGCTCAACAAAGCAGCTGGATTTGATGTGAAAAGTGCATCAGATCCAGCTGCTTTTCGTCTTTTTCACAGGAGTTAAGCGTGTTTAACGGCGTTATCGCGGACCATTTGCAGCCTTAGCATAAGTTAGCGCTGAAAAACAGCGTTAGCTGTCTGGGTTAGTGGTTTGAGTTTGGGTTAGTGGTTTGGGTTGAAGTTCGGATCGGGGCTAGTGGTTTGCCCTCAGTCCCAGGCGGCCTAAGGGATGCTGAAAAATACAAAAAAGCACATCAAATCCGCCTGTTAATCCCAGCGAGCGAAATCTGGTGCGCTTTTTTGTGTTTTCTCACGGCTGATCTAGGTTGTAGAGTGCTTCCGGCTCATTTCAAGAGGAACTACGATTCGTTATTTGCCCGAATACTGCTATTTCGCAAATCGGAGGGAACTGAGGTCCGCTATTTCACCTGGAGCTGATTTTGCTTCAATAGCGCCCTCTAGTTCCCTTTCCCAAACGGAGAAGGTTCGCCGTGCCCCCCTACTTCAAAGGCTTACTATACGTAGGCACATTATTGTGCGCTAACCGGCCGCAGGCTGCAGCCACAATGCCGCATACCATGTCGTCAATGAACGTATTGCATTTTCCCTCGGAGTGGTCGCTGTCGAGGGCTTTGATGATCCCGATTTTCTCTTTGTCGAGGTAGCCGAAATTCGTGAGCGCAATGGTTCCGTACATGAGTGGAACGGCAGTCGCGATGCTCTCATCCACGCCAAAAAGACCTTCGTCCTGCCCGACGATATGATTGTACTGCCGGCTGAATTCCCCGGCTTCGACGGCGGTATCTATTTTGATTGCCAGCTGCAGGGCGTGGAAGGTCTGCTGTTTGCGCAGCACGGCAACGATGTGCTCTTCGCAAAGGCTGCGCGCCATGTCCGGGTTATAGGGGCGCTGAAGCTGATCCAGAATCTCCACCATATCCTCAAGCTGGACGCCTCTTGCTGCGAGCATAGCGAGATTGCGCTGCGTATAATCGACTTTCACATTCTCCGAAATGATGACGCTTGCCGTTGAAGCTACAATTGCGCATATCCCTTTTGAAATAAACGATTTAGGGCGCTTCGTCGGGAAGAAAAAACGGAATTTGCAATCCACGAAACCGAAGAGGGAAGCCGCGCCGCTGCCATACAGCCCACAAATCGACATGGCGATGGTACGATGCACGTTATAGGCAGGGTCTTTCATGCTTGCGAGCAGCTCGGAATCGTGCTTGACCTTTTTTTGCAGTTCCATGAGCGTGGTCATGACGTTATAGGTTTCGGTTTTGCTTAAAACACCGAGCAAAGTCGTTGTGATCATCTCATAAGGAATTTTCTTGATGCCTTTGATTTCGACGAGCAGGCGGGCAACAGCTTCTTCGATGACGGATTGAGGATAGTGACTGAAAACTTCTTCCCTGAATTCGTTGAAAATGAGCGTTTTGTCTTTGAGGAATGTTCTCATCTGAGCGCCTCCAATTAGATCAAAATCAGTCTGTTCTACAAGTATAGCATATCAAGTTATGATGCCGAAAAGGATAGGGATTCATCGGAAAGGGGACCTATTTTTTCGGGTTGACTTTTTTAAAAGCAGATGGACAAAAAGTAGTTATAAATCGGACAAAGTCCCGTATACATAATAATACGAAAAAGCAATGTACAGGCCATGCCGAAGGAAGTATGCGGCAGATGCTTCTGAAGAAGCTTCTGCAAAAACTCGAAGGAGGAAATAAGCAAATGAAACATCAACATTGGATTCGTTCAGCCGCTATCGCGGGGGTGATTGCCTTGCTGACCACAGGATGTTCGGTTCTGGGAACTGGGAAGAAAGCTGACATCGATGCACCTCCGTCCACGGGTGCGGAAGCGGACGCTAAGACGACATCAGCTGCGGTCACGATCGACATGATCGACGATAACTCATCGCAAATGACGGTGTATGTGAAAGATGCCAAAGGCTTCGTGGCCCCGCTCAGTCTGGGATTGCCGAAAACGGTGTCGGTTGCCAAAACGACGCTGGAGTACATGGTGGACGGAGGTCCTGTCTCCAGTCTGCTTCCATCGGGATTTCAGGCTTTGCTGCCGAAAGGCACGAAAGTCATTAGCTTGAATGTGACATCAGACAAACGCGCCATCGTTGATTTCTCTAAAGAGTTTCTCACGTATGATGGGCAAAATGAAAGAAAAATACTGGAAGCCATCACGTGGAATCTTACAAACTTCCCGACTGTAGAGAAAGTGCAGCTTCGTGTCGATGGCAAGGATCTCAAAGAAATGCCGAAAGGCAAAACACCGCTTGATACGCCGCTGGCGCGTTCGATGGGGATTAACCTGGAGAAGGCGGAAGATGCGGAGTTCGGGCAATCTACGCCGGTGACGCTCTATTTCTTGAATCAAAACGATCAAAATTACAAATATTATGTTCCGGTTACCAGACTTGTCAAAAGAACGGATAATGTCGCGAAAGCCGTTGTTGATCAGCTCATCAAAGGGCCTGACCAGAAGAAAGGGCTGGCTGGCGTTCTGAATGCCGCAACGGAAGTGAAGAGCATTAATCCGGCCGATTCCTTGATTACGGTGGATTTCTCGAACAAGCTGCTTGGCGCAGACCAGAAAGCGTCCGAAGATGCTTTGAAGTCCGTTATTCTTTCGTTGACTGAGAATACAGGCTTTAAGCAAGTTCAGATTAAAGTGGACGGCGCTGTGAAATTTACTTCCTCAGACAGTACTCAGAATTACACCAAGCCTGTTGCAAGACCGGCTCATATCAATCCGACCAAGCTGTAACCAGCTTGACCCGGAGTATCGAACCTCTTATGCAAAAGCATTTCTTGCATAAGGGGTTTTCTCATCCCTTTGGCCAGCCGGACATCATTGTTCTGGATGAGGGTGCTTTTCTCCGGCTACTTTGTTACAATGGGGCGAGAGAATCAGCTTCCCGTGGAAGCAACAGGAGGAGAACACGATTTATGCGAATTGGCGGAAGAACGAATGAAGAATTGCGCCCTATGAAAATAACCCCCCATTACATAAAGCATGCAGAAGGCTCGGTACTTATTGAGGTCGGGGATACGAAAGTAATTTGTACGGCAACGGTTGAAGAACGCGTCCCGCCTTTTATGAAAGGCCAAGGCAAAGGCTGGGTAACGGCTGAGTATTCCATGCTGCCGCGTGCCACACAGGTTAGAAATCAACGTGAGGCTGCCAAAGGCAAGCTGGGCGGACGCACGATGGAGATTCAGCGTCTAATCGGCCGTGCGCTTCGTTCCGTTGTTAACTTGGAAGCTTTGGGCGAGCGATCCATTACACTGGACTGCGATGTCATCCAAGCTGACGGAGGCACACGCACCACTTCGATTACCGGTGCATTCGTTGCCATGGCTTTTGCCATCAACAAGCTGGCGACAGATAAAAACTTGGCGAAGTTCCCGATCAACGACTTCCTGGCATCTGTTTCTGTCGGCGTTATCGGCCAAACCCCGCGCCTCGATCTTAACTATGAAGAGGATTCGCAGGCTAAGGTGGATATGAACGTCGTAATGACAGGGCAGGGCCAATTTGTAGAAATCCAAGGAACCGGCGAGGATGCTCCTTTTTCACGCAAAGAGTTGGATGAGCTCCTAGCACTTGCGGAAACAGGGATTCATACGATGATCGAAGAGCAGTGCAAGGTACTGGGCCCTATCGCAGATCGTATTCGAGGTGCACAACATGCGGCTACGAAGTAATATCGTCGTTATTGCAACGCGCAATGAGGGCAAAGTCAAGGAGTTTGAGAGTCTTTTTGGTCCCAAAGGCTATAAAGTTCGCAGCTTGGCTGATTATACGGACCTTCCGGACATCGTGGAAAGCGGGACGACGTTTGCCGAGAATGCGCGGATCAAAGCGCAGATCATTTCGGCGCATCTCCATGTTCCTGTGCTTGCAGATGACTCAGGCTTGTGTGTGAAGGAGTTGGGCGGTGCCCCGGGTGTTTATTCGGCTAGATATGCCGGGGAAGACGCAACGGATGCGGATAACAACGCTAAGCTGCTCCAAGCTTTGAACGAGATTGGCCCTGCTGAAGGACTGCCGGGGGAAGACGGTCAACCCAAGCTTCTAAGCGAGGCTGCCTTTGTCTGTGCGCTTACGCTTATCGATCCGGTAGCCAATGAGACTATTGAAGCTGAAGACACCTGTCAGGGTTATATCATCGCTGAACCGCGCGGAGAAAGCGGATTCGGCTATGATCCGTTGTTTTATATTCCCGCTCTGGGCAGAACGATGGCGGAACTGACGGTGGCAGAGAAGAATGAAATCAGTCACCGCGCCAAAGCTTTGCGGTTGTTTTTGGATAGACTGCCTGATCAAAACGAATCCTAATATAAAAGGCCTGCTTCCGCATCAGTGGACAGCAGGCCTTTTATATTAACGGATCGATATTTTATAGTTTCGCAACCACGTGTCCACTTGTGCTAAATAAGCGAACATTTGAGGCCCCGTCATCAACTGGCCGAACCATGGAAGATCGAAGTCGTTCGTGTCAGAGCTGGCGAGTGCGCGTATTTGTTTGACATCAATGAATGGCAGCAGGGGCGAGCTGGAGTCATCGAGAATTTCCAGCACCCATTTGCGCACGGCTGCTAAATAATTCGGGTTGTGTGTCTTTGGATACGGGCTTTTCTTGCGCGTCAGGACATCATCGGGAAGAACGCCTTTCAGCGCTTTTCGCAGAATGCCTTTTTCGCGATCCCCAGATGTTTTTATTTCCCAAGGAATATTCCACACATATTCAACGAGGCGGTGGTCGCAGAAAGGGACCCGAACTTCAAGTCCAACCGCCATGCTCATGCGGTCTTTCCGATCGAGCAGCGTCGGCATAAACCGCGTGATGTTGAGGTAGGACATTTCTCGCATCCGGTTTTGCTGCTGCGTTTCGCCCGCTAGCCGCGGCACTTCGCTTAAAGCTTGTTGATACCGATTGCTGACATATTCGACCGGTTTAATCCAATCCACCAAATCTGGCGCCAACAGATTGACCCGATTCGGCAGTTTTAGCGACCAAGGGAACGTGTTCGCAGACAGAGCCTCCTCGTTGTGAAACCACGGGTATCCGCCGAAGATTTCATCCGCAGCCTCGCCGGAGATCGCAACGGTGGCATTCTTTTTGATTTCCCGGCAAAATAAATAAAGGGACCCGTCAACATCGGCCATTCCCGGTGTATCCCTAGCAAAAACGGCTGTTTTCAAAGATTCCACGAGTTCGGGAGTATCGAACTCAATATAATGATGCTCGGTGCCAAGATGCTCGGTCATCCGCTTAATCCATGGGGCATCGGAATTCGGTTGAAATAAGTTGGCTTTGAAATGTTTATCGTTATCTTTGTAATCCACCGAAAAAGTATGCAGAGCGCCTTTTCCGCTTTCTTTGTAATGCTCGGCGGCGAGCGACGTAAGCGCACTGGAGTCAAGCCCTCCGGACAGCAGCGTACAGATGGGCACGTCAGAAACAAGCTGCCGCTGGGCTGTGTCGTTCAGCAGTTGCTGAACCTGATTGGCCGTAGCGGCAATATCATCCGGGTGCGGCTGGCTCTCCAGCTTCCAGTACGTCCGGATGGATAAGCCGTTGCGGTCAAAAACGGCGCATTGTCCCGGCTTCAACTCGGACATATTGCGATATATGCCGTGCCCGGGCGTACGTGCAGGCCCTACTGCGAAGATTTCTGCCAAGCCTTCAGCGCCGACTTCCGCTTGGAAATCCGGATGGGCAAGAATGGCTTTTGGTTCAGAACCGAATAGAAGAACACTGTTCTGATGAGAATAAAAAAGCGGCTTTACGCCAAGCCGGTCTCTCACCAAGAAGAGGGATTGTTCTTGATCATCCCATGCGGCAAATGCGAAAATACCGTTCAAACGGTCTACACAAGCCCGCCCCCATTCCATAAAGGCAACAAGCAGCACTTCCGTATCGCACGTTGTGCGGAAATGATGGCCGCGCAGTTCAAGCTCTTTTTTCAGCTCTGGGGCATTATAAAGTTCGCCATTATATACGATCGTATACGTGTAGTCTCCTTGTTTCCGGATCATGGGCTGGGCGCCGTTTTCCGGATCCATGACACTAAGACGACGATGGCCGAGGGCACAATGCTGTGAGATCCAAGTACCGGAAGCATCTGGTCCACGCAAATGGAGCGATTCCGTCATATCTTCTAGAATGGACGGGTACCCGGTCAAGTCTTTCCGCCAATCTATCCAACCCGTTATTCCGCACATTGACGTTCCTTCCTTTCTTTTTGAAGAGAGAATGATGATAAAGGGTATGCGAAATGGGGGTAGATAATGTCTGTCCGAGGGAGGGCGGGGGCAGCCTTTGGCAGATTTTGTGTTAGGATTGTTTACAGGATGGTTACTAAGAGGCAAATCCATTGACGAAATAAGGAAGGTGATGGCAATGAAAAAGAAGCATTCCAAAGCTCAAATCGATTATTTAGCCTCACGAGAGCATTTTGTGCAAATTAGTCAACAAGCCGATAAACGGATCGCTGAATTGAAAGAAGCGGGCAAAGAAGTCGCACAGGCGGAAATGGAAGAAATCATCGAACGCGTCGGTCTGCACCGTGCCTTTAATGAACTGACACAAGCCGAGAATGTGCTTATCAATTGGACACAAACCGCAATTAAGACAGAACCTGAATTTATTGAAAACCGCAGCAATTTCGAAGCGTTGTACGAAAAAGTCAAAACAGATGCTGAAGCCAGAGGCGCTATACTAAATTTAGCCATGCGTTTAAATCTCGATCTTGCGTGACATTCTATAGAGGTAGTGCCATTCTTTCTTCAGGAGGCGAATGCTCATGGATAGTCATTTCATTAGCAAGCTGCACGACAAGCAGAGGAAAGCCGCGAAGAATTTCAGGACACAAGGTGACGGTCAGCCAGGCAGCAACCTGCCTCACAAGAAGCACTAAAGTAGTCTAATGGCACCAACAAAGAGCCTGCAGAGATCAAACTCTGCGGGCTCCACTTACAGGAGGGGAATGTCCAACATGGGTAAAAACAAAAGCATGAAACAAAAGGCGCAAAGTACAATCGATCATTCGAAACAATCTTCACGCATCCAATCGAATATGGATTCCACAGAACCTGGCCATCATCAGCCAAACCGGCCTTCCGTGTAAGAACTGTCTATTTGAGTTATAAAATAAAGAAAAACAAAAAAAGCCGCGATTTCTCGCGGCTTTCTCTACTTGCTGAACGTCCCAGGAGGGATTCGAACCCCCGACCGCACGCTTAGAAGGCGTGTGCTCTATCCAGCTGAGCTACTGAGACATAAACCTCTTCTTACCGCCCAGCGTGTAGCTGTTTGGCGAAGCAAGAGTTATATTATCATATCTTTTTATGGTAAGTCAACACTTGTTTTAAAATTATTTTGCAATCAGGGAAACAATCAAGTAAACTGTCACCAGCGAGACCAAGATTTCTGAGGTGATCCACATAGCAGAGCCATCTATGAATAATGTGATTCTTTTTCCGAAAACAGAGCAGTATTACGAAGAGGAGCTTACCCGCTTTCTAAAGAGTGAGCAGTATAGCGATGCTCTTCAGATGCTAACTTTTCTGCTTCAATTTCCGGGCGCCAACCCGCACAAAGTTGAACAATGGGAAGCGCTGAGCATTTGGTTGCAAACGATGTTTCCGGAAACGATGTTCCCCATGTCGAGTCCGTCGGATGAGGAGATAGAAGGGGAAGAGGATTTGTTAAGGCAATACATACAAGAGAAATCAACGGATGACGGCACTTATGCGCTAAAGCTGTTGAATTTGCTCAAGGAAGGTTCATTGGAGCAGCAAGTCAGCGCTCTTGAGCAGCTGGGTTTTGTCGATCAATCGGGTATTAGTGCAAGCGTGAAGGAATGGCTCAGCGAGAAACCGCGGCATCCGCACATCCAATTCAAAGCGCTGCAGGCGCTTAAGCAGATGGGTGAGCAAGGTTTCGTAGAATTCCCGAAGAACGGGAGCATGATCGCCGCCCAGATCGAAGAGACGCCGCTCGGCCCGGAGGAATTTCCTTCCCAAATTCGTGATATGATTCGCAGAGTCGGGGATATTAGTGAAATAAGCCAACCGGATTTTGTCTATTTTGCAAAACAAACCTGGCAGGAATTTTTGGCTTATGCCTATGGGACATCGATTTACACCGATCTGCTTAGAGCGGAGGACGGAGCTGTCGACGTGTGGGCATCCGCCTTGCACGCGATCCTTCAAGAGCGGTTATTCGGCTCCGCAAATCGGGAAGAATTGTTGGATAACTACGGAATTGTGGACTCAATGACGCTTCAATGGAAGCGGGCCCATCTTGTGCTGCAGGCTTTTGTGAAACAGTTTAACCCTGATCCGTCCTAGAGGCGAAAGGTCGCCTTGAAATGAATTTGTTATATGTTATAATAGAATGGTTATAATGAGCGTAACGTGAAAATATGTCATCGTACATTTTTGGAAGGGGAAAGCATAAAATGAAAGCAAGTTGGGAAAAAATAGAGAAGAACGTAGGCGTTCTTGAAGTGGAAGTTGGCGCAGAGCGCGTCGCAGATGCATTGGATAAAGCATTCAAAAAAGTATCCGCGAAAGTGAATGTTCCAGGATTCCGTAAAGGTAAAGTGCCGCGTTCAATCTTTGAAGCTAAATTTGGTGTAGAAAGCCTGTATCAAGATGCACTTGACATCATTTTACCGGAAGTTTACGTACAAGCGATCGAAGAGGTCAAAATCGAGCCTGTTGATCGTCCTGAAGTAGACGTTGAGCAATTCGGTAAAGGACAAGTTCTGAAATTCAAAGCAAAAGTTACGGTTAAGCCAGAAGTAACTCTTGGCGACTACAAAGGCATCGAAGTTCCAGCGGTAGACGCGAATGTAACGGACGAAGAAGTGGACAGCGAGCTTTCCCGTCTGCAACAGCGCCACGCTGAATTGGTTGTTCTTGAAGAAGGACAAGCAGCTAACGGCGACGTCGTCGTTCTTGATTTCGAAGGTTTCGTTGATGAAGTAGCATTCGAAGGCGGAAAAGCGGAGAAATACTCCCTTGAGCTTGGTTCCAACTCCTTCATTCCTGGTTTCGAAGAGCAGCTTGTAGGACTTGGCAAAGGCGAAGAGAAAGACGTTAACGTTTCTTTCCCTGAGAACTACCACTCCGAAGATCTGAAAGGCAAAGCGGCTGTGTTTAAAGTGAAAATTCACGACATTAAACGCAAAAACCTGCCAGAACTTGATGACGAGTTTGCTAAAGACGTGAGCGAGTACGATACGCTTGCAGAGTACAAAGAAGAATTGAAAAACCGTCTTCAAGAGCGCAAAACAAAAGATTCAGAAGCTGCTCTGGAAACAGCTGTCGTTGAGAAAGCTGCAGCAAACGCGGATGTTGAAATCCCAGCTTCCATGGTAGAAGCAGAGCTTGATGTCATGGTGAAAGAATTCGAAAGACGTCTTCGCTCCCAAGGCATGACGCTTGAGATTTACTTCCAGTTCTCCGGTCAAGATGAGAGCGTGCTGAAAGATCAAATGAGAGAAGATGCTGAGAAGCGTGTTCGCAACAACCTTGTTCTTGAAGCTATTGCAGCTGCAGAAAAAATCACTGTATCCGACGAAGAAGTTGACGCGGAACTTGAGAAATATGCACCATCCTACCAAAAATCAACTGCAGAACTTCGTGAGCTGTTTGCATCTAACGGCAGCCTGGAAGGTCTGAGCAACGATCTTGTGATTAGAAAAACGGTTGACTTCTTGCTTGAAAATAGCAAGCATGTTTCCGCAGCAGTATAAATAAGGTTAGTAGAGGCACGTACGTAAGCAACGTGCCTTTCTTTTACCCTATTTTAGCCTCAAACTGACTCACGACATATGTAATTCCTTGTATACATAGCAGTCTTCTGAAAAAATGACTTTGCTGCTCAAACATGTTAAACTGTTACTGAATCCCAATTTGGAAAACATGGCTTTAGCCACAAAAGGAGTTGGTACAATGAGTCTTATTCCTATGGTTGTTGAACAAGAGGCACGTGGGGAACGCTCTTACGACATCTACTCGCGTCTACTTAAGGACCGCATTATTTTCATTGGGAGCGCCATTGATGATGATGTGGCTAATTTGGTCATTGCCCAGCTGCTTTTTTTATCTGCTCAGGATCCCGATAAGGATATCCACTTATATATCAACTCACCAGGTGGATCTGTAACAGCTGGAATGGGTATCTTCGATACCATGCAATTTATTAAACCGGATGTATCTACGATTTGCGTAGGTATGGCTGCAAGTATGGGTTCCTTGCTGTTAACAGCTGGCGCCAAAGGCAAGCGATACGCGCTGCCGAATGCTGAAGTTATGATCCATCAACCGCTCGGCGGTGTAAGAGGTCAAGCGACCGATATTAAGATTCACGCGGATTGGATTATCAAAACGAAACAAAAACTCAACCAGATTTATGTGGATCGTACGGGACAGCCGCTTGAAAAGATCGAAAGAGACACCGACCGGGATAACTTTATGAGCGCTGAAGAAGCGAAAGCATACGGGTTAATCGACGAGGTTATCACTCGAAACGACTTGAAATAAAGGAGTGATCCCATGTTTAAATTTAACGATGAAAAAGGCCAACTCAAATGTTCCTTTTGTGGAAAATCTCAGGACCAGGTTCGCAAGCTTGTTGCCGGTCCGGGAGTTTACATTTGTGATGAATGTATAGAGCTTTGCACAGAAATTGTGGAAGAAGAACTAGGTCACGAAGAAGAGCTGGATCTGAAGGATGTTCCGAAACCTAAGGAAATCCGCAACATTTTGGACCAGTACGTGATCGGGCAGGAACAAGCGAAGAAATCCCTTGCGGTAGCGGTGTATAATCACTACAAGCGCATCAATTCCCAAAACAAGCTGGAAGATGTTGAACTACAAAAAAGTAACATCGTTCTTCTAGGACCAACAGGAAGCGGTAAAACGCTGCTTGCGCAAACCCTTGCCAAAATTTTGAATGTTCCATTCGCGATCGCGGATGCAACTTCTTTGACCGAAGCAGGCTATGTGGGTGAAGACGTTGAGAACATTTTGCTCAAACTGATTCAAGCTGCAGACTATGATGTGGAGAAAGCCGAGCGCGGCATTATCTATATCGACGAGATTGATAAAGTAGCACGCAAATCCGAGAATCCGTCCATCACAAGAGACGTTTCCGGCGAAGGTGTTCAACAAGCGTTGCTCAAAATTCTTGAAGGTACGGTCGCATCCGTTCCTCCGCAAGGCGGACGCAAGCACCCGCATCAAGAGTTTATTCAAATTGATACAACAAACATTCTGTTTATTTGCGGCGGAGCCTTCGATGGTCTAGAGCAAATTATTAAACGCAGAATCGGTAAAAAAGTGATTGGCTTCTCCACGGACGGCGCCAAAGTAGATTTGAAACCAGGCGAGTACTTATCTATGGTGCTTCCGGAAGATCTGCTCAGATTCGGATTGATTCCGGAATTCGTAGGCCGTCTGCCGGTTATCTCTACTCTAGAGCCGCTGGATGAAGCAGCGCTTGTTCGTATTCTTTCCGAGCCCAAAAACGCGCTCGTGAAACAATACCAGAAGATGCTCGAAATGGATAACGTTTCACTCGAGTTCGACGCAGAGGCGCTTGACGCCATTGCCAAGGAAGCGATTAAACGGAATACCGGCGCGCGCGGTCTGAGAGCAATCATCGAAAGCATTATGCTTGACGTGATGTTTGAAGTCCCTTCAAGAACGGACGTCTCCTCTTGCGTAGTCTCTAAGGAAACCGTTCAAAACAAGCTTGCGCCTGTTTTGACGACCAAAGACGGCTCGCAAGCGACAGGCAAGAAGAAAGAAGAAAGTGCGTAACCCATAATTTCATAAACGAACACACAGCCTCCAATCCGGTTTCCTTATGCAGGAAATTGGAGCGGAGGATGTTTGGTGTCATGGGGAGAGAAACCATAATGTTCCATAGAAAAGACACGCGTCCCGTTCGAGTGGGCGACTTAACGATCGGCGGCAGCAACGAAGTCATTATGCAAAGCATGTGCACGACCAAAACAGCGGATGTAAAGGCAACCGTTGCCGAGATTCTTCGTCTTGAAGAAGCAGGCTGTCAATTGGTTCGTGTGACTGTGAACAATAAGGAAGCCGCCGAAGCGATTAAAGAGATTAAGAAACAAATTCATATTCCGCTAGTTTCCGATATTCATTTTGACTATCGTCTAGCGCTTGCCGCGATTGAGAATGGGATTGATAAAGTGCGGATTAACCCGGGCAATATCGGTCGCCGCGAGAAGGTAGAAGCGGTTGTTAAAGCATGTAAGGAACGCGGAATTCCGATTCGAATCGGTGTTAACGCTGGTTCCCTCGAGAACCATCTGCTTGAGAAATACGGTTATCCGACACCGGAAGCTATGGTGGAAAGCGCCTTGTTCCACATCAACATTTTGGAAGAACTCGATTTCCAAGATATTATCGTTTCGCTCAAAGCCTCTGACGTACCGATGGCAATTGCCGCTTACTCGCAAGCTGCGAAAGCCTTCAACTACCCTCTTCACCTCGGAATTACCGAGGCTGGAACGCTCTTTACGGGCGCTGTGAAGAGTGCCGCGGGCATTGGAACGCTGCTCAACATGGGAATCGGCAACACGCTTCGCATCTCGCTTAGCGCAGACCCGGTTGAAGAGATTAAGGTTGCACGCGAGCTGTTAAAAACGTTCGGATTAATCACGAATGCTGCAACGCTTGTATCCTGTCCGACCTGCGGGCGTCTGGACATTGACTTGTTCTCGATCGCAAACGAAGTTGAGGAGTACATTGCCAAAATCAAAGTGCCGATTAAAGTTTCCGTCCTCGGCTGTGCCGTAAACGGACCCGGAGAGGCTCGCGAAGCCGATATTGGGATTGCGGGTGCCCGCGGCGAAGGCATGCTGTTCCGTTACGGAGAGATGATCCGCAAAGTACCGGAGGCAGAGCTTCTCAGCGAGTTGAAAAAAGAAATTGATATCATCGTAAAAGCGTTTGAAGAAACAGGCGCTATTCCTGGCCGTAAGCACTAATTTTTTCTTGAACACATACGCTAAGCCGTTAAGAACCTCCACGTGAGGTAACTTAACGGCTTTTTGTTATGTTCAGCACGCATATTTGGAGCTCAAGCGAAGCATAATGAGAGAAACTGGAAAGCTTGCTCAAGTCCCGCAAGTTTTTCTAAGGATGAAGGAGAATGACCATGAATTTCTTGATTAAAAGCTCAGCAACACGTCAAATCTCGCTAGCGGTAACGATGGGCATTTCGCTACTGCTGCTGCCCGTACATGCTGGAGCAGCGGCTGGCATCGTTCCAAATCAACCCGCAGTGGAATCAACGACGAAGAAGATCGCCATTGTGATTGACGACTTTGGCAACAATATGGACGGCACAACCGAGATGTTGGAACTGCCGATCCCTTTCACAGTAGCGGTAATGCCGTTCTTGCCCTCCACAAAGCAAGATGCGCAGTTAGCCCACGAGAAGGGCCATGAGGTCATTTTGCACCTTCCCATGGAGCCTGTGCGCGGCAAGAAGAGTTGGCTTGGTCCCGGAGCCATTACAACGGACTTATCCGACGATGAGATCCATAAGCGGATCGTAACGGCCATCGAGGATGTTCCCTATGCGATAGGCATCAATAATCATATGGGCTCCAAAGCAACAGCCGATGAAAGAGTGATGAACATTCTCGTTGATATATGCAAAGAGAGAAATCTCATTCTATTGGATAGCCGAACGTCGCCCAAAAGCTTGATCGGGAAGTTGGCCAGCCAGAAGGGCGTCCCATATTCGGAAAACCAGTTGTTCTTTGATGATCTGTATACGTATAGTCACATTAGCAAGCAGATGGTGAAGTTTAAAAAGCTTGTAAAGGACAGGGATTTGGTCATTGCGATCGGTCATGTAGGTCCTCCAGGCAAGAAAACAGCCCAAGTCATCAAAGAAGCCATTCCAACTCTGCAGAAGGAAGCGACCTTCGTCCCAATATCACAGACCGTGAAGCTTAATGTGAAGTAGGGCTTTTATGAACCATCGCAAAGTATTCGTCCACAGCACGGGTAACGGCTTCCGCAAGCTTTGATTGGTGAGAAGAGCTATTCAGCAGTTTACGGTCCGTTCTATTGGAAATGAACCCAAGTTCGACAATAACCGAAGGGCACTTGGTATTTCTGAGTACATAATATTTTTTGCCAAGTATAGGCTGTTCATCTGTTCCGTACACGCGATTAAGTGACGTCTGAAGCAGATTGGCAAGCAGGATGCTCTCCGACTGATTCTGGTGAAAGACGATCGGACCTCTTCGATCGGGTTTGTTCGACCAGTTAATATGCATGCTCAGCATCATCTTGGGTTTAATTGTATTGGCAATTCCGGCCCGCTGTGCCAAATCTTTGCGATGTCTTCCTCCAAAGGACCATTTATTATCTTGGCTTAAAGCATAATCATCCGTTCGATTGATAATGACGCGATAGCCTTTTTTCTGAAGAAGCTTATACGTTTTTTTGGAAATGGCTAAATTCATGTCTTTCTCTTGGTACTTGCCGAATCTGGCTCCAGAGTCAACGCCTCCGTGGCCTACGTCGATGACAATATCGGCATAAGGGAGAAGGGGATTCCCTGCAAAAGCGTATGCATCTGAGCCTGCTGCACAGAGGCAAAGGAATAGTAGGGCGATCATCACAAATTGCTTCAAAATGCCACATCCTTTTGCATGAAATATCTCCTCTTATCCTTCTTCATGAGAGGGACTCTCATACGTCATTCAAAAGTTTGCATGGATTGGATTAACCTTCTTTTACACGGGAATAATGGAAGTTATCGCTAAGGTTTACGAACCGTTTTGCCCAAGCGAAGACGAACTTACGAGGGCGGTATTGCATGGGGCGAAACTCTTGAGGAGGTATGACAAATGAGTCTAAGTATTATTTTAATGGTAATTCAAGTGTTTTTTGCGGTTGTCATCGGGCTGTATTTCTGGAATTTACTGCGTAACCAACAGACGAATCGTTCTGCTGTCGATAGAGAATCCAGGAAAGAGTTGGAGAAGCTGAGAAAGCTTAGATCCATTTCGCTGACAAAACCGCTATCAGAGAAAACAAGACCCTCCTCCATGCAGGATATCGTAGGTCAAGTTGAAGGCCTGAAAGCTCTGAAAGCTGCTTTGTGCGGTCCAAATCCGCAGCATGTGCTTATTTATGGCCCTCCGGGTGTCGGAAAAACGGCTGCAGCCCGTGTCGTACTGGAGGAAGCTAAGAAAAACCAGGAGTCTCCTTTCCGCCCGGATTCCAAGTTTACGGAAATTGATGCAACGACGGCTCGTTTTGACGAGAGAGGAATTGCCGACCCGCTGATCGGTTCTGTTCATGATCCTATTTATCAAGGGGCAGGCGCGATGGGGGTTGCAGGCATTCCGCAGCCGAAGCCGGGTGCGGTGACAAAAGCGCATGGGGGCATTCTGTTCATCGATGAAATCGGTGAATTGCACCCGACGCAAATGAACAAATTATTAAAGGTGCTGGAAGACCGCAAAGTATTTCTTGAGAGTGCGTACTACAGCTCCGAAGATACGAACATTCCAGGGTATATCCATGATATATTTCAAAATGGCCTTCCCGCGGACTTCCGTTTAGTAGGTGCAACGACACGTACCCCAAGCGAGATTCCACCGGCTATTCGTTCGCGCTGCTTGGAAATCTTTTTCCGACCGCTCTTACCTGAGGAAGTCGGCGAGATCGCACGAAAAGCTCTAGACAAGATTGGCTTTCAGAAGTGTGAGGCTGCAGTTCAGGTTGTTATGAAATACGCAACGAACGGCAGGGAAGCTGTGAACGTCATTCAGCTTGCGGCAGGCATCGCTTTATCGGATAAGAGAGATGAAATTACCGCCTCCGACATAGAATGGGTTGTAAATTCATCGCAAATTCCTCCCAGACCCGAACGCAAAGTGCCTGCACAGCCGCAGATCGGATTTGTCAATGGACTAGCGGTTTATGGTCCTAATTTGGGTACTCTGCTTGAGATCGAGGTATCCGCAATTCCTGTTGCCGTCGCAGGTACAGGGAAGTTCAACATCACGGGGGTTGTGGATGAAGAAGAAATGGGAGGAGGCTCTCGGACAATCCGCCGGAAAAGCATGGCTCGCGGCTCTGTGGAAAATGTGTTAACGGTCCTTCGCAAGCTAGGTTTTAACACCTCCGATTATGATCTGCATATTAATTTCCCTGGTGGTGTGCCGATCGACGGGCCTTCTGCCGGTGTTTCAATGGCAACAGCTATCGCGTCTGCGATACATAAGATTCCTGTCGATAACAAACTCGCTATGACGGGTGAAATGAGCATACACGGGAAAGTCAAGCCGGTTGGCGGCGTTGTGGCTAAGGTTGAAGCGGCGTTTCAAGCCGGGGCGACCAAAGTCTTGATTCCAAAAGAAAATTGGCAAGAGATGTTTGCGGATTTGCCTGGCGTTGAAGTGATTGCCGCCGATTCCATCGAGGATGTTCTCAGCGTTGCATTAGGCATTGAGCTGCATGATAATGTTATCCCTATGCCATTTGCCGCTGAGCGTACGATTGCATCATCCTCTCTCCCGATCCTGCACGCGAATTCACAGCATACGATTGATTCGTAATCCGCTTTTGCCATTACCTTACATGACGCGTTAGATGCCAATTGGTGTTTTCTGTGTAGTTTTGTTAAAATGTAAAGGGCAATGGATGAATAAAATAATGTGAGACTTTGAGCCAGGCTCAAAGCTCCCTATATATGGAGGTGCAGAGGATGGGACCCGGAAAAATCAAGGTGCGCAGATTGCCGCTATTGCCTCTTAGGGGACTGCTGGTTTATCCGAGCATGGTTCTACATCTGGATGTAGGGCGGGAAAAATCGGTTAAAGCACTAGAGCGGGCAATGGTGGATGACAGCATGATTCTCCTCTGCTCTCAATCTGAGATCAACATAGAAGAGCCCTCCAAAGAAGATATTTATCGCATCGGAACGATTGCGAAGGTGCGGCAAATGCTGAAACTGCCGAATGGAACCATTCGTGTTTTAGTCGAGGGCGTGTTGCGTGCTGAGATTGTAGAGTACCTCGTGAATGATGAATATTATGAAGTTACAGCGAAAGAGCTCCCGGAACAAGAAGTGACTGATCCTGAGATCGATGCGCTCATGCGCACGGTACTGAACCAATTCGAGCATTATATCAATTTATCGAAAAAGGTTACGCCGGAAACGCTTGCGGCTGTGTCGGATATCGACGAGCCAGGCCGTTTGGCTGATGTGATCTGCAGCCATTTGTCACTTAAAATTAAGGATAAGCAGGACATTTTAGAGACGGTGGATGTGCGTGAACGGCTCGAGAAAATGCTCAATATTTTAAATAATGAGCGGGAAGTGCTCGAGCTGGAGCGCAAAATCAGCCAACGCGTCAAAAAGCAGATGGAGAAAACGCAGAAGGAATACTATCTTCGCGAGCAGATGAAAGCTATTCAGAAGGAGCTTGGCGATAAGGAAGGCCGCGCCGGCGAAGTCGATGAGCTGCGCAACCAGCTCGCGGAAGCCGAACTGCCGGACAAAGTGCGCGAGAAGGTCGAGAAGGAAATCGACCGCCTGGAGAAAATGCCAGCAACTTCGGCTGAAGGCGGAGTCATTCGCAACTACATCGATTGGCTGCTTGGCCTGCCTTGGTCCAAATCAACCGAGGATGACCTCGATTTAAACAAGGCGGAAGAAATCCTTAACGAGGATCATTTCGGACTTGAGAAGCCTAAGGAGCGCGTGCTGGAGTATTTAGCCGTACAGAAGCTGGTCAAGAAGCTCAAAGGCCCTATCCTTTGTCTGGTTGGCCCTCCGGGGGTAGGTAAAACCTCCATCGCCCGTTCTATCGCCAGATCGATGAGCAGACAGTTTATCCGCATCTCCCTTGGCGGCGTTAGAGATGAAGCTGAGATTCGCGGCCATCGCCGCACGTATGTTGGCGCTATGCCGGGCAGGATCATCCAAGGGATGAAAAATGCCGGAGCCAATAATCCAGTTTTCTTATTGGACGAAATCGATAAAATGGCGATGGATTTCCGCGGAGATCCCGCATCGGCGCTGCTGGAAGTACTGGATCCCGAGCAAAATAGCACTTTTAGTGATCATTTCATTGAAGTTCCGTTTGACTTGTCCAATGTCATGTTCGTGACGACAGCCAATGCCGTGCACAACATTCCGCGCCCTTTGTTAGACCGGATGGAGGTTCTCTATATCCCGGGCTATACGGAAATTGAGAAGCTGCAAATTGCGAAGAAGTATTTGCTGCCTAAGCAGAAACGAGACCATGGTCTCGAAGATGAGCAGCTTGTGGTTGACGATTCGGCCTTAATGAAAATCGTGCGTGAGTATACGCGCGAAGCCGGCGTTCGTAATTTGGAACAGCAAGTGGCAGGGATGAACCGGAAAGCCGCCAAAAAAATCGTGTCAGACCCTTCTACACCGGTACATGTTACGGAGGAGAACTTAAAGGATTATTTAGGTCCTGTTAAGTTCCGTTACAATGTAGCGGAAGATAAGGATCAGATCGGGGCGGTCACAGGGCTTGCTTGGACGGAAGTCGGGGGAGATACCTTGGTCATTGAAGTCACGGTGATGCAAGGAACAGGCAAGCTGACACTGACAGGTAAGCTCGGCGATGTGATGAAGGAATCTGCGCAAGCAGCTTTCAGCTATACGCGTACACGGGCCGACATGCTCGGCATTGCGCCTGACTTCCACGAGAAGAACGACATTCACATCCACATTCCGGAAGGTGCGATACCGAAAGATGGTCCATCCGCCGGCATAACGATGGCTACTGCATTAATTTCGGCATTGTCGAATATCCCGGTTTCCCGCAACGTTGCCATGACGGGAGAAATCACGCTCCGCGGCCGCGTACTGCCGATCGGAGGCTTGAAGGAAAAGGCGCTTGCTGCGCATCGAGCCGGTATCCGTACCATTCTGCTGCCTCAAGATAATGAGAAGGATATCGTAGAAATTCCAGAAAGTGTCCGCGAAGAGATGACTTTTATTCCGGTCAGCCATATGGATCAAGTGCTCGAACATGCACTTGTCCAGAATAGGCCGCCTGCTCACGTCGGATAACCATAGAAAGTAGTTGAACTATCTTGAAAGTCAATCAAGCTGAGTTTGTTATCAGTGCGGTTGGACCTAGTCAATATCCAGAGGATGCCTTGCCGGAGATTGCTCTGGCAGGGCGTTCTAATGTCGGAAAATCGTCGCTCATTAACTGCTTGATTTCCCGCAAAAATTTGGCTAGAACCAGCTCGCAGCCCGGAAAAACCCAAACATTGAACTATTATAAAGTGAATCAGGACTTATATTTTGTAGATCTTCCCGGTTACGGCTATGCGAAAGTATCCAAAACGAAACGGGAGCAATGGGGCAAATTCATTGAGAGTTATTTGATGCATCGTGAAACGCTGCGCCTCGTCATGCAGTTGGTGGATTTAAGACATCCGCCTTCCAAAGACGACCAAGCCATGTATGAATGGCTAAGACATCACGACGTGCCCGTTCTCGTTGTTGCAACCAAGGCGGATAAGATCCCGAAAAGCCAATGGCCCAAACATCTCAAAATCGTTCGGGAAACGCTGGGTATGGACAAAGGTGTCCAGCCGCTGATGTTCTCCTCAGAGCTTACGCTCGGAAAGGACGAGCTTTGGAGCATTTTGGAGCAAGCCATTGCTTATGGACAAGAAGATCCAGCCGAGCCATCAACAGAGACAATTGAAGAAAAGAATGAACAAGAGCCGTCCTGATTCAAAGGGGCGGTTTTTTGTGTAAATCAGAGCAGGATGCCAAAAGACAGAGGAAATGAAGAAGAAGTACACAGGAAAGTGAGGTATTCTAGGGAAAATTTACTGGCATTCCGTATTTCCTTGGTTTTTTCAGAATATTTGGCGGATTATCATGAAATGCACGCAGGAATATTAATGCCGTATGTAGTATAATAATAAACAAGGTAAGTGTTCATTGCTTGAAAACAAAGAATCGAGGGATTTTTATGGCACAAAGGTTAGCGACTGAATATGTCAAGACCTGCCTCCAGTTAACAGAAGCCGAGATGTTCAGGTTTTTTCAAATGTTCGTGGATCATCAAGTGACTTTGCAAGTAAAAGTTTTGGAAAATGGCAATCAAGAGGTTGTTTTTCAAGATGGCGCAGGTCAGGAAATCGTCCTTTCATTTGAGAAGAAATCGGGCCTATATGAATGTACAGGATCCTGCAGATTAAGTAATACATTACTGGCTAATTTAATGCGTAAAGCTGTATCGGAGTTTAAAGGAAGCGCTACGGTGAACCGAATTTACCCTAGTTATACAATGGTTTACTATTACGAACGCGGCACTGTTGTGAAGATTGAGGAAGTCAAAGGGCAATTGTTAACGGTCATTTATGAGTACAGAGACACTATTGGCCTCATGCAGGAAATGTTCCAGAAGAGAGAAGTCGAACAAGAGATCGAAATGATCTACGACCAAATTAACCATCTTCTTGATTTGCGCAATATGGTGCAGGACCAAGGAGAACATCAGCAGATTGACAATCGCCTCAATGAACTTACACATCGTTTGTTTATTCTGGAGGCTTAACAACCACATATACATGGCTAATGGAAGACCCGGTTTTCGGGTCTTTTTTGTGTCGAAATTGCGACTTTTTGGCAGGAATGAACAAGTTGCCCGTCTTCTACATAAATTAGATATTGCGTGTACGGATGAGAAGGCCCTTGCCAAAAAAAACTATTGCATTTCTCGTCGATAGATGTTATTTTTATTCTCGTTGAAACAATATAGGAACCAGGATTCACTCAGGACATTGAATGTTGCGAGAGATAATACCCTCGGGAAGTGAATGACGTAGGTCCTAGCGGATGAAATTTTTACACACATTTTATTCCTAGGAAGGGGGAACCGAAAGATGGAAACTGAATACTCAACTTTCGGAAGACACGTTGCTGTAGATACTTGGGGGGTAGATTTCGAACTTCTGAACAATGCAGATTGGTTGCAGGCTCAGATGGTAGAAGCTGCCGAGGTATGCGGAGCAACCGTACTATCTGTACAATCCAAGCAATTTGAACCACAAGGAGCAACTGTACTTGTTATGTTGTCCGAGAGTCATCTCTCCATTCACACTTATCCTGAGAGAGGTTTTGCCGCGCTTGACTGCTACACATGCGGTGAGACTGTGGACCCTCAATTAGCAATTGATTTTATGGTATCCGTATTGAAACCAGAAACGTTCTATGCGAAGAAGTTAGTTCGCGGAATGGGTGAATTGCAAGTGGAAACTCCTGAAATTAAGCAAGCAGAGCTTGTGAAATAAGGTTCTGCACATAACAATAACGATAGCCACGGAGAAATCCGTGGTTATTTGTTTGTCCGCCTTCCCATACAATGATATTGCGACACATGTCCAATTAGGGAAGCGGGGATATAACGCTGTGAGACAAAAAATAATTAGAAAAGCAATCCTTTATAGTGTTGTTCTTTTCCTCATGATCTGGCCCGTCTATCAGCTGTCTCAAATGCTTGGCCATCATAAAGAAGAGCACGATGCCACCCATCTGCTGTTTCAAGTGTCTGTTTTTCAGATGGAGCTTTTAAAGAGCAATTTGGAAGAAGCTGCGCAAAGCAAGACCACAGACGAACTGGATGGAAGCAAACAAGCGCTATATTCGGCGGGCTACACGCATGAGCGTCTTGTATTAGCGGCGGGAGGAGCGGACTATCTGACTCCATTGTCCAGCATGACGCAGTTGACCCAGTATGTGCAGCGCCTTCAGATTGGCGGAGAACGGGCATTGAAGCCGGAAGAACTGCAGACATTGAAGGAAGCCGGGCTTCAGTACAAAAGCATGTATGAGGTTTATGAGAAGATCATGGCATCCAATGGGGATATTATCACCTCCCAAAATACGAAGCTGGCAGAGCTGGACCGTAATTTGACCGCTTTTCTTCGCAAAAAGCTGCTTCAATAATTGGACATCTTGCCAATTCAGGTATAGGGCAGCCGATTGCTGTTAAAACTAACGAGCAGGAGCGAAGCATTCATAATTTATACAAAAAATTTGTCGGATTTGCTGAGTTTGCTGTGATATAATGGTTCATAGAAAATGAATGAAAGGCAGGTGGTACCATTGCATATTATAACAGTCGGCTTAAACTATCGCACGGCTCCGGTCGAAATTCGGGAAAAGTTCGCTCTTTCCGAACAGGATTTGCCGATTGCATTGACAGAATTGAAAGAAACGAAAAGCATATTAGAATGTGTAATCGTCGCCACCTGCAATCGCACGGAAATTTACGCCGTTGTGGATCGACCACAGATGTGCAGCCACTACTTGACTCATTTTATTGAACGGTGGTTCCAAGTTCCCAAAGATCAGTTTCAGAAACATTTATATATGCATGAAAATGAGAAGGCGATTGAGCATTTATTCCGCGTAACGAGCGGTTTAGATTCTATGGTGATCGGGGAAACCCAAATTCTTGGACAAGTACGGGAAGCTTTTTTATCGTCTCAAAAAATGAAAGCTACCGGATCTTATTTCAATACATTGTTTAAACAATCGGTAACACTTGCCAAAAAGGCACATTCCGAAACAGGCATCAGCAATAATCCCGTTTCTGTCTCCTATGCCGCGGTGGAGCTCGGCAAGCGAATATTCGGCAGCTATATGAATAAGACGGTTATGATTATTGGCGCTGGGAAGATGAGCGAACTAACCGTTAAGCACTTGTATGCCAACGGCGCTAACAAAGTTATCGTTGTGAATCGTACGTTTGAGCGTGCGGCGGAGCTGGCGGAGAAATTCAAGGGCATTCCTTGTACCATGGACAACATGGCTTCTTATTTGCCTGAAGTGGATATTATTATCAGCTCTACGGGCGCTCCCGGATATGTCCTTACTAAAAATGATATCCAGTCGTATGTTCAAAAAAGAAAGTCACGTCCGCTGTTCATGATGGACATTGCGGTGCCTCGCGATCTGGATCCGCAAATCAGCGATCTGCCGAATGTGTTCCTTTATGATATTGATGATCTGGAACATATCGTAGACAAGCATTTGCAAGAGAGAAAGAAAGAAGCGGCCAAGATTGAGACGATGATTGAATCGGAAATAGGTGTGTTCGAGCAATGGACAAAGACTCTTGGCGTAAGTCCGGTTATTAACGCACTCCAGGCCAAAGCAAGCCAGATTCATGAAGAGACGATGGAAAGCATGCTGAATAAGCTGCCCGATCTTGATGAACGTGAAATTAAAGTTATTCGGAAATTAACGAAAAGCATCGTGAACCAAGTGCTGCGCGACCCGATCCTGCGCATTAAGGAAATGGCGGGAGAACGCCATGGGGAAGAAGCGCTTGAGCTCTTCACGAAACTTTTTGCCCTCGAAGAGACGTTAGAACAACAAGAACAAGCCAGTCAGTTAGCACAGGAGAAAGAAGCGGGGCAAAAAGCGCTGGAAGCTAAACAGCTGCTGGAAGACAAGCTGTCCGTGCGCGGTTTGCAGACCGCGGATATTCTGGCAAAATCTTAGAAAAAAGGCGCTAATCGCCTGGGAGAGGTGCCATGGTAACTCGTAGCTGGTTGTTTGATGCGATGATTTATATGTATGCCCTGAGCCTACTGTTTTACTTTTCGGACTTCGCGAATGCGAACCGGAGCGCAAAACGGATGGGGACGGGGCTGCTTTTGTTTGTATGGGTTCTGCAGACCGCTTACTTAGGCATTAATTTGTACGGTCATTTGACAGAATGGGTATTTACCCGATCGGACGTCCTGTTCATGTTTTCGTGGCTGCTCGTGACGGTTTCATTATTGGTAAATCGTTTTTTCCGGATTGAATTGTTCGTATTTTTTGTGAATGTGCTTGGATTTGCCATGCTGGCATTAAACGTATTTGGAAATCCCCACGTAATGCCGATCAAATCCGGTTGGGACATCAACGACGAGCTATTATTTATACATATTACTCTAGCAATTGGCAGCTACGCGGCATTCTCCATTGCGGCTATCTTCTCGTGCATGTACGTATTTTTACACAGTATGCTGAAGGCCAAAAAGTTTTCTCAAACGGTGATGCGATTGCCGTCCCTTGAGAAAATTGAGCACTATACGTATTTTTCCGTTATCATCGGGGCTCCGCTGCTTCTTATGGCATTAAGTCTCGGTGTGGTCTGGGTTATACTGGAAGGGAATCATAACTTGCTCTATGATCCCAAGGTGATTAATTCCTTCTTTGTTTTGGTTGCGTATGCGTTCTATTTATTCCAGCAAAAGTCGATGCGGATTTCAGGCTTTAAATTAGCTGCTTGGAACCTTGCTGCTTTCCTCATTGTTGTGATTAACTTCGTTGTGTCCAATCTGGTTTCAGGATTCCACGACTGGATATGGAGCTGATGACATGAAGCATCCGTATCCGATTATGGTGAATTTGGCGGGCAGGCAGTGTCTGGTTATCGGCGGCGGGCCAATAGCTGAACGTAAGGTGCTTTCGCTTCTTGAAGCAGGAGCCCTCGTGACTGTTGTCAGCCAGACATTTACGGCAGTACTAGCCGAGATGGGCCAAAGCTCGCAAGTGGTACTGCACAGGCAGACGTTTCATCCGTCTATGATGACAGGCGATCTTGTCATGCCGTATACGCTCGTTGTGGCGGCTACGAACGACGATGAAGTTAACGCGCAGGTCTACGAGCTTGCCAACAAGCATGGCAAGCTGGTCAACGTCGTTGATCAGCCGGAGCTTAGCTCTTATATTCAACCCTCCGTTGTGCGAAGAGGGAAACTGGTGATTGCTGTTTCCACGGGGGGCGCCAGTCCATCTGCGGCTCGTAAGATCGCCCGCGAACTGGATAGCGGTTATGGCGAGGAGTACGCAGCTTATCTTGATTTTCTTAGCGAGGTGCGTCATCTCGTTCAAAGCAAAGTAGCGGATAAGCAGGCGCGACAACGAATGTTTAAAGAGATGCTGGAATGGGACGTACTGGCCAAAATCCGCGCCGGCACGTTCGAGAGTTGGAAGGACAAGCTGTACATGGCTATAGAGAAAGAGCTTTGGCCGACAGGAGAAGCGGGTCAACCGGATACGGACCGGCCTTCATGGTCAACGTTCAAAGATTTCGGGCAGCAAGTATAGGGAGGCGGGTAGAGATGAAAACCATTATTGTAGGAACTAGACAAAGCGCTTTGGCCTTGACGCAAACGGGGCAAGTGGTAGAGCTTTTAAAGCAGCTTGCTGCGGAGCACGGGATTGCCTGTCAATTTGAAATTAAGAAAATTGTCACGAAAGGCGACCGCATCTTGGACGTGACTTTGTCCAAGGTAGGGGGCAAAGGTTTGTTCGTCAAAGAAATCGAACAGGCTCTTGTCGACGGCGAGATCGACATGGCTGTCCACAGCATGAAGGATATGCCCTTCGAGCTTCCCGACGGACTTGTCGTGGGCGCGATACCGAAGCGCGAAGACGCGCGCGATGCGCTCATCACGCGAGGGTACAGTTCCCTGCAAGAGCTGCCGCAGGGGGCGCTTGTCGGGACTAGTTCGCTGCGCCGAGCGAGCCAACTGCAGCATCTCCGCCCGGACCTCCGCATCGAGTCGCTCCGGGGCAACATCGACTCGAGGCTGCGCAAGCTCGAGGAAGAGAACTTCGATGCGATTATGCTGGCCGCGGCCGGTTTGCACCGGATCGGCTGGCAGGATCGCATCAGCGCCTACTTGCCGCCCGCAGAGTGCCTCCCTGCCGTAGGGCAGGGGGCGCTCTGCATCGAGTGCCGGGGCGGCGACGCGTTCGTGCTGGACCTGCTGGGCAAGTTCCAGCATGAGCCTACTGCGCTCGCGGTGCGAGCAGAGCGGGCTTTCCTCGGCAGACTCAATGGAGGCTGCCAGGTGCCGCTCGGCGCTTACGCGAGCGTAAGCGAAGCCGGCAGCGGGCTCGAGGCGCCGCTGCTTACGCTGACGGGCATGGTCGGCACGCCGGATGGCGCGACCATGCTGAAGGAAACGGCTTCCGGGAGCGATCCGGAAGCGCTAGGCCGACTCATTGCGGACAAGCTGATCGCGCAAGGGGCTGAACGTATCTTAGCTGAGGTGAGGGAGTGAGCCGCTTGAGCAAAGGGAGAGTTTATCTCGTTGGCGCAGGTCCAGGAGACCCCAAGCTGATCTCAGTTCGTGGCATGGAAGCTATTCAGAAGGCGGATGTGATCGTCTATGACCGCCTGGCAAACCCTCGTTTACTTAAGCATCGCAGACCGGACGCTGAGCTGATTTTTGTCGGCAAGCTTCCGGACAAGCATATATTAAAGCAAGAAGAAATCAATCATTTGCTCGTAGATTTGGCTCTGCAAGGGAAAATCGTGACCCGTCTCAAGGGTGGCGATCCCAGCGTTTTCGGACGGGTAGGCGAGGAAGCGGAGCTGCTTGCGGAGCACGATGTGACTTTCGACATCATCCCGGGCATCACGTCATCGATTGCCGTTCCGGCCTATGCGGGAATTCCGGTCACACACCGCAATTTCACTTCGTCGTTCGCGATTATTACGGGGCACGAGTATCCGAATAAAACATACTCCGGATTGGACTGGGAGCACCTGGCCAAAGCCATCGGCACGATGGTTTTCTTGATGGGCGTGGCGAATCTGGAACAAATTTGCCGCGAATTGATCCGCTGCGGCAAATCGCCGGAAACGCCGGTTGCGCTTGTCCGGTGGGGCACCTGGGCCGATCAGGCTACCATCACAGGAACATTGGCCGATATTACAAACAAAGTGAAAGAGGCTGAGTTCAAATCACCCGCAGTCATTATTGTCGGCGAGGTTGTGAAGCTGCGCGAGAAGCTGGCTTGGGTCGAGAAGAAGCCGCTTTTTGGCCGCCGAGTTCTGGTGACCCGAGCAAGAAGTCAAGCGAGCGAGCTGGTTGATTTGATCGACGATCTGGGGGGAGAACCCGTTGAATTCCCAGTGATCAAGCTGCAGCCGCCAAGCAGTCCGGAAGCTCAGCAAGCCTTGGATGAAGCTTTAAATGAACTGCATACGTACGATTGGATTTTGTTGACTAGTGTGAATGGGGTGGAGTTTTTCTTCAACCGTTTGCGCCAGCTAGGGATCGATGTTCGCAGAATGGGCAATGCCCGCATTGCCGCAGTAGGACCCAAAACTGCCGAAGCGCTTGCCGACCGGGGAATTATCGCTGATGTGCTCCCAAGCAAGTTTCAAGCGGAAGACCTGCTTGAGGCGATTCAATCCGATTTGATAAAGGGTCAGAAAGTCCTTTTGCCAACAGCGGATTTGGCACGTGATTATTTGCCCGCTAAACTTCGCGAGTTAGGTCTGCAAGTTGCTGAAGTAGATGTGTACGAGAATGTACTCACCACAGACGACGGTGCCGAAGTCATTCATTTGCTTCAAAATCAAAGCATTCATATCATCACTTTTACTAGCTCATCGACCGTAACGAATTTGATAGAAGCCTTGAAGCAGTTGGGAATCGAAGATCCGGTATCCCTTCTGCAAGGTGTTGAAATTGCATGCATCGGACCCAAAACCGCAGATACGGTGCGACGATACGGTCTGCCGGTCACGCATATGGCCGAAGAGGCCACAGTTGCTTCACTCGTTCAAAGCATGATTCAACCTAAATAAACGGCATCCGACCGGCCGCAGTTGAAGCTGTTCGGATTGTCCAGCCAAATAAGGAGGCGGAATCCTCATGAGTTTCCCCATTGTTCGTAACCGCCGCTTGCGCGGTAATGCAGCTATTCGCAATTTAGTTCGTGAAAATCAAGTAACGGTCAACGACTTGGTACAGCCGATTTTTGTTACGCACGGGACGAATGTAAAATCAGAGATAGCCTCTATGCCCGGTGTTTATCATTTGTCGCTGGATATGCTGAAAGCTGAGATCGACGAAATTACATCGCTGGGAATTCAAGCCATTCTTCTGTTCGGCGTTCCTGATCACAAAGACGCAAAAGGCACATCCGCGTACATGGAAGACGGCATCGTCCAACAAGCAACCCGTTTTATTAAAGAGTTGAACCCGAACTTGCTCATTATTGCTGATACGTGCTTGTGTCAGTTCACGGATACAGGTCACTGCGGCGTGATTCACCATCACCCGGTAACAGGGGCAGCCGATGTGGCTAATGATCCATCCCTGGAGCTGCTGGTTCGAACGGCGGTTTCCCAAGCCAAAGCCGGTGCGGATATTATTGCGCCATCCAACATGATGGACGGTTACGTGCATGCCATTCGTTCAGGTCTGGACGAAGCCGGATACGAGAATACGCCGATCATGGCGTACTCGGTGAAATATGCTTCGGCATATTACGGCCCATTCCGGGATGCCGCTCATTCCACGCCGCAATTCGGCGATCGCAAAACGTATCAAATGGATCCGGCCAATGGCAGAGAAGCGCTGCGCGAAGCGGAAAGCGACGTTGTAGAAGGCGCGGACTTCTTAATGGTGAAGCCGGCTCTTGCTTACATGGACATCATTCGGATGCTCAAAGATAATTTCGACTTGCCGGTAGTGGCTTACAATGTGAGTGCCGAATACTCCATGATCAAAGCTGCCGCTTTGCAGGGTTGGGTGAATGAAGAAGCGATCGTTATGGAAACGATGCTGAGCTTCAAGCGCGCAGGCGCCGATATTATCCTGACTTATTTTGCTAAAGATATTGCCCGTTATCTGAAGAACAGCTAATTTTTTCACAGATCAGAACCATTCATCCTAGAAGAGCAGACGAGCAGTTTCCCGAGGAAATTGAACGGCTGCCCCGGCTAGACGCGGATGGTTCTTTTGTCATACTATTGTCGCAAAACGTGAGCTTACGTCGGTTGTGACAGGGGTATAATTAGGGCATAATGAATGAGAATAGATGGAAACAAGAGGAAGGTGCCTCATGAGCTATAACGACAATTTTATTAAAGCATGCCGGAAAGAACAGGTCGATACGCTGCCGGTCTGGTATATGCGTCAAGCCGGACGTTACGACCCGGATTACCGCAAGATTAAAGAGAAATATACGCTGCTCGAAATTTGCAAACAGCCTGAGCTTGCTGCAGAAGTTACGATGATGCCGATTAAGAAGCTCGGTGTTGATGCGGCAATTTTATATTCAGACATTATGAATCCCGTGGCTTCACTTGGGGTCGATTTTGATATTGTCAAGGATATTGGTCCTGTCATTCATACGCCGGTTCGTACTGAACAGGATGTTGAGCGTTTGCGTCCTATTGACGTGGAGAAGGATTTATCCCATATCATTGAGACCATTCGGATTTTGGACAAAGAGCTGGAAGTTCCGCTTATTTCTTTTGCGGGTGCGCCATTTACGATTGCCAGTTACTTGATTGAAGGGAAGCCATCTAAAAGCTATATTCGCACTAAGCAGCTTATGTACGCCGAGCCTGCTGTTTGGTTTGCGTTAATGGACAAACTTGGAGATATGGTGATTACCTATTTGAAAGCCCATATCGCTGCAGGAGCTAAAGCGGTTCAAGTGTTCGACAGCTGGGTAGGCGCGCTTTCTCCTGCCGATTTCAAGCTGTATGTGCTGCCAACAATGGAGCGTATTTTCAAAGAGCTTTCCCACTTGAAGGAGCCTAAAATTTATTTCCCTGGCGTAAGCTCGGGCGAACTGCTCCCTTATTTGAATAACCTGCAAGCCGATGTCATCGGTCTGGATTGGCGTATTCCGATCTCGGTAGGGCGTGAACGGGTTGGCGAGCGTTTTGCCGTGCAAGGAAACTTGGATCCTTATGTGTTAACGGCCCCGATGCATGTGATTGAGCAGCAGGCGAAAGCCATCATGGATGAGGGAATGAAGAAGCCGGGTTATATTTTCAACCTGGGGCACGGGCTGTTCCCGGAAGCGTCGCTTGAAAAGCTCAAAGATTTGACAGCGTTCATTCATGCGTACTCGCGTTCCGTATTAACTCAACAAGCAGAAAAGAGTGGTGTTTAGGATGACCAAACGTCGTGTTGGTGTATTAGTCATGTCTTACGGGACTCCGGAAAGCCTGGATCAAGTGGAAGCGTATTACACACATATTAGACGCGGTTCTCCGCCTACTCCCGAGCAGTTGCACGAATTAACTGCAAGGTATGAAGCGATTGTAGGCGGATTCTTTCCGCTGCGTGAAAATACGAATAAGCAAGTGAAGGGGCTTGAGGACACATTGCGCGCCGAACATCGGGAAGCGGAGTTCGTGTGCTATCAAGGCCTGAAGCACGCTCAGCCGTACGTTGAAGACGGCGTTGAGCAAATGGTTAAAGACGGGCTTACGGAAGCTGTAGGTGTCGTTCTGGCGCCTCACTACTCCACGATGAGCGTTGGCGGCTACGTGAAAAGAGCGAAGGAGAAGGCTGAGGAGCTGGGTCTTAAAATGAGCTTTGTCCTGGACTATCATCTTCATCCTAAGCTGATCGATGCTCTAAGCACGCGGGTTGAGAAGGCGCTAACGAAGTTCGGCGATGCGCAGCGCAGCGATATTCGCGTGATTTTTACGGCGCACAGCCTGCCGGAGAAAATTCTTGAAATGAAGGACCCGTACCCGGACCAATTGCTTGCTACTTCTAAAGCTATTGCGGAGCGTGTCGGGTTGACGAACTGGCAGTTCGGTTGGCAGAGCGCAGGCCAAACGGCCATGCCGTGGCTTGGACCGGACATCCTGGATGTCCTGCAGCAAATTCACAAAGAAGAAGGCGTGAAGAACGTTCTGCTGTGTCCGATCGGATTCGTTTCCGATCATCTTGAGGTTCTTTACGATATCGATATTGAAGCGCAAGCCTTGGCTAAGGAGCTGGGCGTGCATTTGGAACGAACGGAATCGCTTAATACCGACCCCCTCTACATGGAGACGCTAAGCGATGTTGTGCATACGAAATGGCAAGAAGTCAGTGAACAGTCATGAGTACCCGTATTCCTCACTACATGATTGTTGGCGGGGGAATCACAGGGCTTAGCGCTGCTTTTTACTTAAAAAAACGTTTGGAGTCGGAAGGTGCTCCATTCCGTATTTCGGTTGTGGAGAAATCGCCGTCATTTGGCGGGAAAATTCATACGCTTGAGAAAGAGGGCTTCGTGATTGAAAAGGGGCCCGACTCTTTCCTTGCGCGGAAACGGCCCATTATTGATCTGGCGTATGACCTCGGACTTGAGCATGAGCTTACCGGTACCAATCCTAAGGCCAAGAAGACCTTTATTGTTCGTCAGGGCAAGCTCCACCCGATGCCGCCGGGTTTAGTGCTCGGTATCCCCACACAAATGACACCGTTCATGAAGACGGGCCTCATCTCGCCTCTAGGCAAATTGCGGGCGGCGTTGGATTTGGTCCTGCCTAAGCGTGAAGTGACGAACGACGAATCTCTCGGACATTTCTTGGAACGGCGATTAGGCAAAGAAGTGCTGGAACGCATCGTGGAACCGTTGTTAGCAGGCATTTATGCCGGGGATACGTTCAAGCTCAGCTTGAAATCTACGTTCCCTCAGTTTCGAACGATGGAGCAGAAGCATCGAAGCTTGATCCTTGGGATGATGGCAAGCCGAAAAAACGTGGCCGAAGAAACGGCGCACTTACCTTCGGCTGTCCGGAATTCCGTTTTCGTGACGTTCAAAAAAGGGCTGCAGACACTGGTCTCCGGCTTAGTCGCTGCGCTGGATTCGACCGATCTGCGAACCGGCGTTGGGGTTGCTTCCGTGCGGCAGTCAGGACAGCAAGCTGAGGTGGTATTCGAAGACGGCCGAAGCGAAATGGTCGATGGCGTTATTCTAACGTCGCCGGTGCATCAGGCTGCCAAGATGCTAGCTCACTTCCCCGCAGCGAGCGAATTGAACAAAATTGACTATATCTCTGTGGCAAATGTCATTATGGCGTTCGACCGTAAAGATATTCCGTTCGAACTGGATGCCTCGGGCTTCCTGGTTCCGAGGAGTGAAGGCAGTACGATCACGGCGTGCACGCTAACCTCTGCCAAATGGCTGCACACGGCGCCGGACGGCAAGGTGCTGCTGCGCTGCTACATCGGCCGTTCCGGCGAGCAGGAATGGCCTGCCTTGTCGGATGCGCAGTTAATCAGCAAAGCGCGTCACGATTTGCGCAGCTTGCTTGGTTTAACGGCCGAGCCATTGTTTACGGAGGTAACGCGGCTCATGCATTCCATGCCTCAATACCCGGTCGGGCATTTGGAGCAGATCGCGCGCTTCCGGGAGGAGTTGGAGGCTGCAATGCCTCAGGTGTTGGTAACGGGGGCGGGCTTCCATGGCGTCGGCCTGCCTGACTGCATCAGGCAGGGGAAAGAGGCTGCCTGGCAGCTTGCAGACCGTGTTTCCGCTAAGGAGCCTGCTGTAACAGCCGGCTCCGTCTAACGCAGCTTGGCCAGATCCAACTTGAAGTCGGAAGGGGAGATGGCCAAGATTTGTTTTTCCTCTAAATCGCGGATAACCTGCATGAGCGTCGTTTTTTGAACGCCGGCGAGCTGTGAAATTTCATCGAAATTGAGCACGAGCTTGATCGTAATCGTATGGCCGGAACGGATGCCATGTTTATTGGCCATTGTGATTAAGCTTTTGATGACGCGCGTTCTGGCGTCCAAAAAGGTCAAATCATACACTTGTTGGTTTGTATCGCGCAGCCGGTGGCTAAGTTCTTGCATAATGACTAAAGTAATGTCAAAATGATTGCGCAGCAGATCGAGAAAGTTTTGCGCTGTCATCGATAGCAGCACGCAGTCTTCCAGCGTTTGTGCGGAAGCCGAGCGCGGCTTGCCGTCGATTAGGGACAGCTCGCCAAAGCTCTCGCCCGACTTGCAGATGGACAGTATTTTCTCCTCGCCGGAGCTGCCCGTTGTGAAGATTTTGACAGATCCGCTTACAACCATATAAAAGACGTTGCCCGTATCCTTTTCGGAAAACAGGACGGTATTCCCTTTGAAGGATCGTCTCGTGCAAATCTGTGCCAAAGCGTCTTGCTGATGTTCGTTCAGCCGGGCGAATAAGGGTACTTTTTTAATGATTTCAAGCATGATCGGCACCGCCTTTTGATCTGTTTTATGTCAACAGTTTATCATACAAAGTTTAATGGGGGGTATAAAATTATGGAAAATTCGAGCAGAATCGACACGCGCTCTTCAGCCGCATTTCAAGAAGCCAAGAAGATCATTCCAGGCGGCGTCAACAGTCCCGTTCGCGCTTTCAAATCCGTTGGGCTGACTCCTTTATTCATGGAAAAAGGCGTTGGTTCCCGCGTCACGGACATTGACGGCAACACGTTTATTGATTATGTAGGCTCTTGGGGACCGCTTATCGTAGGGCATGCGCATCCTGCGGTGCTGGAAGCGATTAAAGCGACAGCCGAGAAGGGGACGAGCTTTGGCGCGCCCACACTTTTGGAGACGCAAATGGCGCAGCTGGTCATTGACCGCGTACCGTCGATTGATATGGTGCGTATGGTGAATTCAGGAACAGAAGCGACGATGAGCGCTTTGCGGTTAGCCCGCGGATATACGAAGCGGGACAAGATCGTCAAGTTCGAAGGAAGCTACCATGGTCATGCGGATTCCTTGCTGATCAAAGCCGGTTCCGGCGTTGCCACGCTTGGTTTGCCTGACAGTCCGGGTGTCCCTAGCAGTGTGGCCACGAATACGATCACGGTGCCTTACAATGATTTGGATTCTGTGAGATTAGTGTTTGAGAAGTTCGGTGAAGAAATCGCCGCTCTGATCGTTGAACCTATCGCTGGGAATATGGGCGTTGTCCCTCCGGCTCCGGGGTTCTTGGAAGGTTTGCGTGAGATAACGAAGCAATACGGAAGTTTGCTTATTTTTGATGAAGTGATGACAGGCTTCCGCGTGCATAAGAACTGCGCACAAGGCCTGTACGGCGTTACACCGGACTTAACCTGTTTGGGTAAGGTTATCGGCGGTGGGCTTCCTGTCGGCGCTTATGGAGGCCGTCTGGACATTATGGAGCATATGGCTCCTGCGGGTCCGATTTACCAAGCGGGCACGTTGTCCGGAAATCCGTTAGCGATGGCTGCTGGCTTTGCGACTTTGTCCCTCTTGGGCGAGCCGAATGTATACGAGGAGCTTGAGCGCAAATCCGCGATGCTTGAAGCCGGATTCACCCGGAATGCGGCGGAATTTGGCGTAGCAAGCACCATTAATCGGGTAGGCTCGATGGTTTGTCCGTTTTTCACGGAGCAGAAGGTTACGAATTACGAGACGGCCAAAACAGCTGATTTAGCTAAATTTAACGCTTACTTTGGTCATTTGCTCGATTTAGGCGTTTCGGTTGCGCCTTCGCAGTTCGAAGGCATGTTTGTATCCACGGCGCACACGGATGAAGACATCGCGGCGACGATTGACGCGCATCGTGAGGCGTTGAGACGTTTGTAAGCTGGCCATGCTGGTCCCGCGGTCAAGGGAAGGGGTTGTCCCGAGGTCATAAGACCTTGGGGCAGCCCCTATTTGTGCAATATGAGGGGGTTTTTCAAGAATAGAAGTCTTTGGAGACTTCTATCTCTGTTAGAACATGCGAAAACTGCCCCGTACGAAACAATAGGAGTCTAATAGGGGCTTCTATTTTCGCAATATGTGGTGATTTTTCAAGAATAGAAGTCTTTGGAGACTTCTATTTCCGGTGGAACATGCGAAAACTGCCTCACATGAAGCAATAGGAGTCTTTAAGGGCTTCTATTTGCGCAAAATGAGGGGATTATTCATGAATAGAAGTCTTTGGAGACTTCTATTTCCGGTGGAACAAGCGAAAACTGCCTCATACGAAGCAATAGGAGTCTATAGGGGCTTCTATTTGAGCAAAATGAGGCGATTTTTTAAGAATAGAAGTCTTTGGAGACTTCTATCTCCGTGGAACATGTGAAAACTGCCCCCAAGCGAAGCAATAAGAGTCTTAAGTAGCTCCTATTTGCACAATAACAGAGGGGCCGCTAATTAGATTTATCTACTTGAGAGACATTAAGACTCCTTTTGCGAAAATAAGAGACTAACTGCTTCCTAATGCAACAAAGAGGCTGTATCCGAGTTCATCTACGATGAGCTCGGATACAGCCTCTTGTGCAATCTATGTAGCCAACCAAACTAGTTTGCTGAAGGTGGAGTGCTGGCCGGTGGCTGGGAAGGGCTCGCTCCATTGCCGCTGGTTTGCTGCTGACCTTGCTGTTGACCTTGTTGGCCTTGTTGTTGGCCTTGCCCTTGCGTAGTGGTCGAGCTCGGCGTTGGCGTCGCGCTCGGTTTAGGCGTTGCGGAAGCTCCAGTTGTGGAGCCTCCGGTACCTGTTGTGCCGCTGCCGTTTCCTGATCCTGTGCCCGTTCCAGTTCCTGTTCCTGGAGTGGGAGTCGGAGTTCCTGAACCCGGAGGCGTCGGCGTTGGTGAAGTTTGCGGCTTCGCCGATGTGTTTGGTTTGGCAGAACCGTTGTCCGATTCTGAAGGAGGCTGCGATGCTCCGCCATTCTTGCCTGCCTCGTTGCTGGATTCAGGTTTCGTTGACGGTGTTGGCGTAGCCGATGGTTTTGGTGTTGCTTTTGGCGGGTTTGCTTTCTTCTCTGCTTGTTCTTTCAAGAAATCAGGATGATCATAAGCACCGCCGGGATCGATGGTTGTAAGACCCGCCCAAACGTTTTTCACTTTCACCTCATCCGGATGGTCGAAAACGAGGAAAGCTGAAGGCAAGCGGCGCTCGCCGTACCGGCTGGAAGGCTTCGTAATCAGTTCATCATTGTACACCATTTCGGAAGATGCTCCGCCATCCAAGAACCCTGCATTGATGACGCCATCCTCTAGGAACAAATCTTGTACTTCCTTGAGCGTTGCGCCGACACTATGGGTTTGACGGCCGTCGATAACGATGAAGATGACGGTACCGTCGGCCTTTTGGCCTACTGCTGTACGAGGCGCTCGTCCCCAGCCGCCATCGCCGCTCGTAATGAGCGGTTTGCCGTTTGCGATAACGCGCGGATAGAAAGAGACGGCATCCGTAACGCCGAGCTTGAGCAAATCGTCAATCGTGTATTTCCCGATGATGAGCGTGCCTTCTTTGGTAAACCCTACAATGTGCTGCGGAATGCTGCCTTCTTGGTCGGTATAAAGGATTTCTCCGCCGGACATAATAGCTCCAATTGGGGCAAATCCGTTTCCTAGACCGTCCGGATCGTTAAATCCTCCGCCGTTTACACCAGCGACAGCGCCTGTGCGCTGAACCATGGAGGTGATTCGCTCGCCTTCCCCTTGTTTAGCGGGAACAACAACGCGAATGGTACGCGGATCATAGACATACATCTTTTTGCCTTTCCAGAACTGGCCGGAAATGTCCTCGACCTTTACAAGACTTTCAAGAGGACGATTTGTATTGAATTGAACGGCATGCAAGTCTTGCTTTTCAACCGAGTTGACTTCGGTCAAATTTTGCATTTCAAGAACCATTTGGTCTCTGCGCTGAGCGCCTACGAAAATCCAAGCCCAATCCCGATGCTGCGTGGTGATGACGGTCTTGGCTAAATACTCGCGGATGAATGTTCCCGGCGGAGTCAGATATAAAAAGCTTGAACTAAGGAATGTACATGCTGCTATAACTAGTAAAATGCGCTTCAACCAACTGTAGCTGCGAAAATGTTCTAAAATTGAACTACCCAAGTTGTCCCTCTCCTGCTCTAGTATGCTATTTGATGATATAATGTCGAAAAAAATCAATACTAGACTTATATTATCATATTTTTGCATGCAATTGATATTGGTAATTGTTAAAATAAAGTGTACGCCATCCAACTATCCTTAAGGAGTTATTGATCCATGAAACGATACTACTTTTTTGATTTTCCTATAGATTTAATGGCTTTGACTTTTATCTTTTTATTAATCTTGCTTGCTATTCTATTCTCTTTTCATAGAGGAACACGTTCATGACAGCGTGGAAGCGCAGCGGCGAATGGTTGGAGCTGCCCCTTCCGAATGCGGCGTGGAAGCCATTGAGGCCAGGGGCCGTAGACGAAATTGCAGCTTTGCTGCCCGTGCCTCGCAAATACTTTTTGCGCTTAGCGTCTCAGGGTCGTATTCGGGTTCAAGACGACTTGGTGAGACTCCAGGTGTTTCCGAATGAAGAAGGAACCTTCAAACCTGAAGAGCATGATATTGAGATCCTCTTTGAAGATGATTTCTGTCTAGTCGTCAATAAACCGGCAGGGATGTCCGTTCATCCTTCGGAAGCGGGCCAAGGCGGTACGCTGGCTTCGGCAGTCGCTTCCTATTATCAATCGACAGGTCAAGCCTGTGCCGTGCGGCATATTCATCGTTTAGATCAAGATACGACAGGCGCTGTACTATATGCTAAAAATGAATGGGCCCATGTCCTGCTCGATGAAGCCATGCGCGATAAGCGGATTGACAGGCGTTATGTAGCGATAGCGGAAGGCGTATTCAAAACGAAGCAAGGGGTCATAGACGCACCTATCGGCAAAGACCGCCATCATTCCGGCAAGCGCCGAGTGACTCCCGGCGGAGATCAAGCGGTGACGCACTACCGGGTACTTCGCCAACTGAAACATGCAGCGCTGGTAGAATTGGAGCTGGATACAGGCCGAACGCATCAGATTCGAGTCCATCTAAGTCACCTCGGCCATCCGCTTGCCGGAGATTCTCTATACGGGGGTTCTTCCCGTTTATTTCACCGCCAAGCCCTCCATGGGGAGAGGCTTACCTTCGAGCATCCTGTTACGCAAAAGCCGATTGAAGTTCATGCGAATTTGCCGCTTGATTTTCAGCAATTGCTGGCCAAAGTCGAGGCTGCGACAAAAATGTAGTCATGCCATGCTCTTCCCACCCATATACTTAGAAAGACAAACAAGTAAATGGTCCAACAATCCGAGAATGCCCTCCGGCATCCGGGGTTGATGGAAGGGAGGATTAATCCGGTGTCTGAACAACAACCAGGTCTAAGATTCGATATCTATGAGCGTGTTCACTTGCAAGAGAATTTGGCGGGTATACAGGAGTTGAACGATGTAGAGTTGTCTCCTCACATTCAGGTGCTTACTTTGGATGATCAAGCGATACTGAAAGGGAATTTGCTGTTGACAGGCAATTATGCCAGTGAAGAAGGGGGAGCGCCCAGACTGCTAGAGCATTTGATTCCAGTTGAGATCACATTGCCTTTAAATCGCATTCATCGTGTGGAAGATATTCAAGTGGAGATTGAGAATTTCGACATTGATTTGCTTTCCGCGAGAAGTTTGAATGTGACGGGCGTGCTGTCTCTGCAAGGCGTCGAGATCGTTTCTGCACCGGTAGAGAGCTGGAAGGAAGAAGAGGAAGTTACGTTCGTGCATGAGGTCGATATCCAACGCTTCGAGCCGCCTCCAGCCAATCCCACACAGCCGATTCAAGAGGCTCCGCGCGAAGAACCAACCCCCATGCCATATCCGGAGTCCGTTCCACAAGAGCCGCCAATGGTTCATATGATGCCTGAACCAATGCCGGTGAATGAAGCTTCTGTCTCCGAGCATTCTTCACAGCCATCACCGCCGGCCATTGAGGAAGATGAGTATAGTGATGGCGGTTCGGCCATCGTCGAGATTGAACAAACCGAATTGAAGGTGACCCCCCATTCGGACAGCACGGTGGTTACGGAAGAGAAGAAGGATCTCAAGGTTGCGTTCGGCAAAAAGGCCAACGAGGCAGTGGACCTCAACCCGTACGGCCTCAAATCGTTACTTTCAAAAGCGGGCTCTTACCTTACGGATAAGAGGCGGGCGGAGGAAGAAGCGCAGGCTGCGCTTGCTGAGGAGTCGCGGATCGATGCCGTCGAATGGAAACGGCTGTTCCTTCGCCAGGCGAATTCGCAGGAATTTAGAAAGGTCAAAATGTGCATCGTTCAAAAGGAAGAAACGTTAGAGGCGATTGCCAAGCGCTATCAGATTAACCCGCGCGAGCTGCAGCTTTTGAACCGGCTCAGCGATCAGGAGATTTCGGCAGGGCAGGTTATCTATCTGCCAGGGCAATAAACCGGATACATAAACAAAAGCTTCTGGCTGCTTTCGCGGCTAGGGGCTTTTATTTTTGCCGGAACATCTTGATTCGTGCAAGCATATTTTACACATAATCGGTAATACTGGAATGATATATTGACTCTATTTGAAATGTTCGTTATCATATGATGTAAACCATTTTGAGTAATACTGGAAACGTTGATAGGGAGTAGTAGGCGGAATGCCCTTCAGAGAGTGGAACTGCAGCGCTGAAAGGTTCCATAGGAAGCAACCGAACGAAGTCGCCCTGGAGTTGTGAATGTGATGGCAAGCGTCCGCTACTTGCGGAATAGCTGACTTAGCATTTGCCGGCCGCAGCCGTTATCTGTTTGAGAGCCACGCGCTTCATGCATGAAGCTGCGCGGAATAAAGGTGGTACCACGGAAGCAAGCCTTTCGTCCTTTGCGGGCGGAGGGCTTTTTTTGTTTGATTTGACCCGAAGCCAGCGCTTAATTACAGGCCCCAAAAGCCTATTTAACAGATATAACAGTGATGGAGGTAATCTTATGACCGAAGCGAATGAAATCAAAGAGCAACTGCAAATGCCTACCACGTACGATCCCAAAGAAGCGGAGCGAAAGTGGTATGACTACTGGATCAAGAATGACTTTTTCAAGGCGGGCAGCCGTCCGGATGCGGAAACTTACACCATTGTGATCCCGCCTCCTAACGTAACGGGCATGCTGCATATCGGGCATGCGCTTGATTTTACCCTTCAAGATATTCTAGTTCGTACGAAGCGGATGCAGGGCTTTGACACGCTTTGGCTGCCTGGTTCCGACCATGCGGGTATCGCTACGCAAACAAAAGTCGAGCAAAAGCTTCGTGAGGATGGTCAATCCCGCTATGACCTGGGCCGCGAAAAATTCCTGGAGAAAGTTTGGGAATGGAAAGAGCATTATGCGAACACGATTCGCGAACAATGGGCCAAAATGGGCTTTTCGTTGGACTACTCCCGTGAGCGTTTTACGCTGGATGAAGGGTTGTCGCAAGCGGTTCGTGAAGTTTTCGTAAGCTTGTATGAGAAAGGGCTTATTTACCGCGGCAACTATATTATTAACTGGGATCCTGCGGCCCGTACAGCGCTTTCGGATATCGAAGTTGAGTATAAAGAGGTTCAGGGTGCGCTTTATCACTTGTCCTACAAAACGACGGACGGATTGGATTCCATCGTTGTCGCTACCACGCGTCCTGAGACGATGCTTGGCGATACGGCCGTTGCTGTTCATCCGAAGGATGAGCGGTATCAGCATCTGATCGGCAAGAAATTGCTGCTTCCGATTGTAAACCGCGAGATTCCGGTCATTGCGGACGAGTACGTTGAGAAAGAGTTCGGCAGCGGCGCCGTCAAAATTACGCCTGCCCACGATCCGAACGACTTCGAAGTCGGCAAGCGCCATGAGCTTCCGCAAATTCTGGTGATGGATGAAACCGGCACGATGAATGCGAATGCAGGCCCATACCAAGGCAAAGACCGGTTCGAATGCCGCAAGCAAATCGTTGCCGATCTGAAGGAACAAGGCGTTCTGATTAAAATCGAAGAGCACGTTCACCAAGTAGGTCACAGTGAGCGCAGCGGCGCCGTCATCGAGCCGTATCTGTCCACGCAGTGGTTCGTGAAAATGCAGCCGCTTGCCGATAAAGCCATTGAAGCGCAAAAATCCGGCAAAGGCGTAAACTTCGTTCCGGATCGCTTCGAGAAGACTTATCTGAACTGGATTGAAAATGTTCGCGATTGGTGCATTTCCCGTCAGCTATGGTGGGGCCATCGCATTCCAGCTTGGCATTGCGCGGATTGCGGTCAAATCACCGTTTCCCGTGAGGACGCTTCCGCTTGCTCACACTGCCAAAGCACAAACCTGAAGCAAGACAACGACGTGCTTGATACTTGGTTCAGCTCTGCCCTATGGCCGTTCTCCACACTCGGCTGGCCGAATGAGACTGAGGACCTTAAACGCTACTACCCGACGAATGTTCTAGTAACGGGTTATGATATTATTTATTTCTGGGTTGCCCGAATGATTTTCACGGCCCTTGAATTTACGGAGCAAATTCCGTTCAAAGACGTGTTGATGCATGGTCTTGTACGCGACTCCGAAGGCCGTAAAATGTCCAAATCGCTTGGCAATGGCGTAGATCCGCTAGAGGTGATCGAAAAGTATGGCGCAGATGCTATGCGCTACATGATTTCCACGAGCAGCACGCCGGGGCAGGATCTCCGCTTCCGATGGGAGCGCGTGGAGCAAGCGCGGAATTTTGCCAACAAGATCTGGAATGCGTCCCGTTTTGCGCTTATGAATCTCGAAGGCGTTACGGCCGCAGATATCGATTTGACGGGTCAGCTGGGTACGGCAGACCGCTGGATTCTGCATCGTTTGAACGAAACGGTTCGCGACGTAACCCGTTTAATTGACAGCTATGAATTCGGCGAAACCGGCCGCTTGCTGTATAATTTCATCTGGGATGACCTCTGCGATTGGTACATTGAGTTCAGCAAATTGAGCTTATACGGAACGGATGCCGCTGCGAAGAAGAAGACGCAGTCCGTCCTGGCCTATGTGCTTGACCGCACGCAGCGTTTGATTCATCCGTTCATGCCGTTCATTTCCGAAGAAATCTGGCAGCATTTGCCGCATGAAGGCGAAACGATTACGCTTGCTTCTTGGCCTACCGAGAATGCGGCGTTCGAATCCCCAGATGCTGTTCGCGAGATGGAGCTATTGATGGATGCCATCCGGTCCGTTCGTAATATCCGCTCTGAAGTGAATGTGCCGATGAGTAAAAAGGTTGAGCTGCTGATCAAGCCGGCAAGCAGTGAAACGCAAAGCATTCTTCGTAACAATGAAGAATACTTGAAACGTTTCTGCAATACGTCCCTGCTGCAAATCGACGCCGAAATGGCTGCGCCGGAGAAAGCGATGACGTCGATCATTACCGGAGCCGAGCTGTTCTTGCCGCTGGCCGGGCTGATCGATATCGCCCAAGAGCTTGTGCGCTTGGACAAAGAGCTGCAAACTTTGCACGGTGAAGTCGAGCGTATTGAGAAAAAGCTGGGCAACGAGGGCTTCGTGGCCAAGGCGCCTGCGAAGGTGATCGAGGAAGAGAAGGCTAAACTTGCCGACTATGCGGATAAGCGGGACAAAGTGATAGCTCGTTTAGCGGAATTAAAAGGATAATTGAAGGAAAACCAACGATTGCCTAGGTACGTATACAAGGTGATTCATATAGTAAATGAGGATGAGATCGATGAACGAATTCAAAGACAACCATCCGGCAGCTTTCCAAAGCGCGCAGGAAGCGATCGCCTGGATCGTTGGCCGGATGGAGAAACTCGGCATCAAACCGGGACTTCAGCGAATGCAGCTGATGATGGAAAAGCTTGGTCACCCCGAACGCAGATTGAAATTCATTCACGTAGCAGGGACGAACGGCAAAGGCTCCACATGTGCGTATTTGTCTTCCGTCTTGCGGGCATGCGGCTATGATGTGGGGACGTTCACGTCCCCGTATTTGGAAAAGTATACGAACCGTATCCAAGTGAACGGCGAGGATATTCCGGATGACGACCTGCTTAGATTGGTGAATGACATGAAGCCGGTCATTGACGAGATTGCCGAAACAGAGCTTGGCTCCCCGTCGATGTTTGAAATTTCTACAGCTCTTGCCATTATGTATTTCGGCAAGGTGGCGTATCCCGATTATGTGGTATGGGAAACGGGCTTAGGGGGCAGGCTGGATAGCACGAATATCGTGAATCCGGTTGTGACCGTCATTACCAATGTAGGCCATGACCATATGGACATTCTTGGAGATACGATCGAAAAAGTAGCCTCAGAGAAGGCTGGTATTATTAAAGCGGGCGTGCCCGTTATTACGGCAGCGCAGCCCCATGAAGGCTGGAGCGTAATCGAGCAGGCGGCCCGAGCGAAGAAAGCGACGCTTTACACGCTTGGCGATCAATTCGATTACGCGAATGTGACAAGCGAGCTGGATCTTCAAACTTTTGATTTCAGGGGCCCGTTCCGGCCGATCCCGGGCGTGCCGATCTCGCTGAATGGCGAGCATCAGCTGAAGAATGCCGCCGTGGCAGTGATGACGTTGGAAGTGCTTCGTCAATATTATGCCTGCATCGTTGACGATGAAGACCTGTATAAGGGGCTGAAAGAAACCCGTTGGCCGGGCCGTCTCGAGATGATTTCGAACGAGCCCCGCATTTTGCTTGATGGCGCGCATAACCCTGAAGGAGCCGCGACACTTGCCGCTGCGCTCCAAACCGTATACAGCTACCGAAAGCTGAATCTGATGATGGGAATGCTTTCGACAAAGAATCATACGGGCTACCTCAGGCATATACTACCATTGGTGGATACACTTATTATTACGGAACCCGATTTTCATAAAAAAGGGGATGCCTCTATGCTCGCAGAGCTTGCACGTGAGCTTCTTCACGATATGAACCGTGAGGTCGATATCGTGGTTGAGCGCGATTGGAAGCGGGCATTAGAACTCCTTACAAGCAGAACTGAGCAGGATGATCTGGCGGTCGTATCCGGCACGCTGTATTTAATCTCTGATGTTCGTTCTTGGATTACCTATCAAACCGATTCTGAAAAAGGATGGTGAGAACGGCGTGAGTCAAGCTGAACACGTACATTTTATAGGCATCGGCGGATACGGCATGAGCGCAATTGCCAAAGTCATGCTTGAGATGGGATACCGGATTTCCGGTTCCGACCTGGCACACCAAGAGTTAACGGAAAAGTTAAAGGCGAAGGGCGCGCAAGTTTATATCGGGCATGAAGCCCGCAATGTTTCGGGTGCTGATTTGGTAGTTTACTCGACAGCCTTATCCAAAGATAATGTGGAGATGCAAGCGGCGGAAGAATTGAATATTCCTGTTATTCACCGCTCCCAGATGCTCGCCAGACTGATGAATGAACGCAAAGGAATCGCGGTTGCGGGCGCTCACGGCAAAACGACGACATCTTCGATGATCGCTCTGGTCATGGAGATTTGCGGTATCGATCCTACCTATATTATAGGCGGCGAAATCATGAATGTGGGCAGCAACGCCAAAGCAGGCAAAGGTGATTTCGTTGTGGCGGAAGCCGATGAGAGCGACGGCACTTTCCTTCAATATCACCCTACGCTTGCCTTAGTGAATAATATCGAAGCGGATCACTTGGAGAACTATAACGGTGATTTCGAGAACTTAAAGAAAGCTTACAAGCAGTTCCTCAGTCAAGTGAGACCCGGAGGAAAAGCGATTGTCTGTCAAGACGATATGTTCTTGCGTGAGATGATTCCGTCTATTCAAAGCGAAGTCGTTACGTATGGAATAGATAATGATGCTGACTATATGGCCAGCGATATTTCCTTAGGCGACCGCAAGGTTACGTTTAACGTCCATTGCAAAGGTACGCTGCTAGGGGAAGTCAGCTTGTCCGTACCAGGTAAGCACAATGTATATAATGCGTTAGCTACGTTGATCACATGTTTGGAAGCTGGACTGCCTTTTGAGAAGATTGCCGAGGCCATTCAAGAGTTTCGCGGTGCGAAGCGTAGATTTCAAGTGCTTGGGGAAGTGGAAAACATTTTGGTCATTGATGATTACGCTCATCACCCGACTGAAATTCAAGCGACGATTTCCGCTGCCAAAGCGACAGGCAAACGGATCATTGCCGTCTTCCAACCGCAACGCTACACACGAACCTATTATTTATTCGAGCAGTTCAGCCGTTCTTTCGATGAGGCTGACGAGGTTATTATTACCGATATTTATTCTCCCGCTGGCGAGAAGCGAATTGAGGGCGTAGATTCAGCCAAGCTGGTTGAATTGATTAAGAGCAACAGCAATCCCAATGTACAGCATATTGCCACAAGGGATGAAGTTCTCCACTACTTAATCGACCATGTGCAGCCGGGGGATCTGGTACTGACCATGGGAGCGGGGGATATTTGGAAAGCGGCAGACGGCTTAGCCAAATCACTGCGCAAGAAATACGAAACGAACGGTTAGAGGAAAGATCGCTGTAAGCCAATTGGCTGGAGGCGGTCTTTTTTTGCATTACCGAACATATTTCAACTCTCTCAATCATAATCTAGTAACAGAAGATTTGGACAAGATGACGGCTGGACCGTTTCCAAATACATTTTACGAGGAGTGAAGAGAATGAGTAAAGCAAGAATTACGTATCGTTTCGATGCCAAAGAGCCTGCAGAACCTAACCGCAAAGCCTCGCGAGTGCCGGTTTCGGAAGAGAAGGTAATCCCACTCTATCAGGAAGAGTTCAAAGTAGTAGCGAATGAGACGAAAGACGTCCGTAAATCCGAGGAGATTTCTCCCTATCATCAAGCTGAGAGAGAGCAGGTAGAAAGCTTATTTGAACCGCATGCGCTAAATACGTTTACGACGGATTTTGGGGGATGGAGCAGTCAGATTGAGACGGAAGGCGAGCGAGTCGAGCGAATTATTCGCGAATCCCAGTCTGTCCGGGAGGAGCAGAGAGGCAGAGAAGTTCCTGTTGAAAGACAGGAGCAGGAGCCGATTACGGAGCGAAACCGCGACGAGTGGTCAAGCTGGACGCAGAGGGGCCCCTTTGTAGAGCCGGAAACAGGCGCCAGATATGCGAAGTCGAGCGGTGCGCCCTGGATTCGCATTGCCACTTCGGTAGCCGGAGCTGTCGTTACGGGGATCGCTTTCGGATTTTTTGTCCTCTCTATGTTTTCATCGTCCGATCGTATCGCAACAGAGGCCGCACAGGGCAAAAATACAATAGCCGTGCCTTCGGCTAACGTGCAGGCGGCTGTTCCATCGAAAGCGCCGGTCGGAGCTGCCAAAACGGGCACAGATCAAGCATCCGCGCTGCCGGCGACGGCCGCTGCCGTGACCCCGGTTCAAATTCCCGCTAAATCTTACACGATCCTGCAGAATGGCGTTTTCAGTTCCTTGCAGGGAGCCCAAGCCATCCAGGATACGCTGAAAAAGAAAGGGTTGGCTTCTGCACTGGATACCTCGGATAAGCCCACGGTATTCGTAGGATTTGCCAAGAATAAGGATGACGCCAACACCCTTAGACAACAAGTACAAACAGTGGATAAATCGATAGAAGTGTATATCAAAAGCTTGGATATTCCGGCTGCGGCGGGAATCCGTTGGGGTGGTCAAAAGCCGGAGGCGGTTCCTTCTTTTCTAGCAGAAGGGGATAAGCTAGTGAATACAATTAATGAAATGGCCGTAATTCATCTTGCGGAAACGAAGCCGACTGCGCTTTCGGACAGCTCCTTGCAAGCCATTCACGCCTCCCATCAGTCCCTGACAACATTGTCCGCGTCACTCAATGAAGGCTTAAACGATGACGCCAAGCCCATTGTTCAAAAGATGACATCCTCGCTAAACAGCGCCGTGCAGTCCATGGATGAGTACAAGAAAAGCCCATCCACAGCGATGCTGTGGCAAGCTCAAACATCCATGATGCAGTACATCCTTGCACAGAAAGAACTTCTTAAGAAAATCAGCGTATCGTAACTAAAAAAGCAGCGTATCTGCCAGAGCTTTAAGATAAGCCTCTGAAGATACGCTGCTTTTATTTTGCGTAATAACGATCCAACAAGGCAGCAATCTCTGCGCGTGTCATCGTTTGCTCCGGTTTGAACGAAGTATCGGTGATTCCGTTAATAATGCCTTTTTGTTTCAGCGCATAGATCGCTTTCGCGCTCCACAATTCTGCGGGTACGTCGTCGAACGATACCTTAGGAGAGGCGGTTTGCCCCGTGCTTTTTGAAGTCATTTGGATAAGCCGGTCGAAGAGATAAGCGACTTCCCCGCGTGTGATCGGCTGCTCGGGACGAATCGTACCATCGGCATAGCCTTGAAGCAGGTTCAATTTCTGGGCTTTGGCGAAAACAGGACTTGCCCAATAGGAAGGGGACAGGTCTTTGTACGTTTGATCAGCCGTCTGGCAGGCATAAACCGCAGTGGTTACGGTTCCGCTTGGCGCACAAGCCGCCTCTAGTGTGCTGAATGAAAATACCCGGTCCATCAAGGTAAGGAATTCGGCTCTTTTCAAAGCGCGATCCGGCTCATACCGATTGGCGATGCCGTCAATAATTCCTTTGTTCTTCATGCGAAGGATGGCCTCTCTTGCCCAATGCCCAAGGGAATCTGTAAACATAGGCGGCGTATAAGCAGCAATCCCGTTTGCAATTCCCAGTGCCATTTTGGATCGCACCGCATCGTTCGCAAGCAATGCTGCATCGCTGGATTGGCTTAAAAAAGCAGTTTCCACAAGAATGCTTGGAATGCTTCCCATTCTGGCTACATAGACCGCACTTGGCACTAGTCCTAAGTTTTTGGTGCCGGCAGCGGAGACTAGCGCATCCAAGACGTGCTGCGCCAGATCTTTGCTGTAAGGCGTCAACTGTTTCATTTTCTCGCTAGCGGGATAATCTTCTTGGGGGTACGCGTTGTCGTAGTAGAGCACCATGCTTCCATTGGCTGTGCCGTTCGGGTGCGAATTGGCATGGACGGAAACGAATAAATCCGCTTGCAAGGCATCAGTGAAGTCAACGCGCTGCGCGAGTGACCAGTACGTGTCATCCGTTCGTGTCATGACAACCTCGTAGCCCCGATTGGTTAGCTCTTCCCGGAGCTTCTGGGTGATATCGAGGTTGACATCTTTTTCTCGTAAACCGTTTACCCCAATAGCACCGGGATCGCTCCCGCCATGTCCGGCGTCAAGTACAATTTTGTAGGCGAAGGCTTGATAGGGAAACGCTATCGTAAGTATAAAAGTGAGCAGGACAAGTTTTTTAAGTAATGTCATTGTTGAAGTACCTCCGATAAACTATCTTACTAGGATCAGCTCAGGTTGTAAGCAGGTAACAATCACCATTCGGCTACTTTTTTCATGGAAAAAAATAGTTTGTACCCGTATAATAGGGCTTGTACATAGAAGAGAGGATGACAGCGATGAAGAAAGGCACCTTTACATTAGTCATATTTCTAATTATCGGCTTGATAACCGGGATTATTGTAGGCCAATTGCTGGCTTCTGTGCCTGCTTTGTCTTTCTTGACCAAATCGGCCTCTATCACTTGGGATCCCAAGGCAGATTTGCAAGTTGTGAAATATGAGCTGCACCTTCTGGTGAGACTAAACTTATGCAGTATTCTTGGATTAGTGGGGGCCTTCCTCCTATATCGCAAGCTATAGTCGGCATTGAACCATTTTACGGAAATTATTGAAAGCTAGGAGCTGTTTCTTTTGAGTAAATCCCTTAACCCAGAACAAAGACTTATTCTTGCATCTTCCTCGCCGCGGAGGCAGGAACTGATTCAATCGCTCGGACTACCCTATATCATTCGGGTGAGCGACGCGGATGAGACCGTAGAAGGAAAAATAACGCCTTCCGAGCTGGTGGAAGTTTTATCCGTACGCAAAGCGTCAACGGTTCGGGACATGCTGGAGTCCGACGAAAAGCACGGGATTATTGTTGGCTCTGACACCATCGTCGTGCTTCAAGATGAGGTTCTGGGCAAACCTGTAGATGAAGAGGATTCCTTCCGGATGCTGAAAGCTCTGCAAGGCACAACGCATCAAGTATATAGCGGGGTTGCCTGTGTTGATGCACAAACAGGGAAACACGTCGTCTCGCATAGCGTGACCCATGTGAAGATGAAATCGATGGCAGATGCTCAAATTCGCCGATATATTGCAACCGGAGAGCCTAAGGATAAAGCGGGTTCTTATGCGATTCAAGGGATCGGAGCCACCATCGTGGAATCGATTGCAGGCGACTATTTTACCGTTGTGGGGTTACCGCTTTCCTTGCTGAGCGATTTGCTGCTGAACTTTGATATCCAAGTCTTGTAATCTTTCGGTTTCTGGGCGTTCATACATTGACTGTGTAATCTGTAACGGTTACAATGACAGTAAGCGACACGACTTCGCATTCTTCAGGGAGGAATGGCCATGAACAGCGAATTTACGATAGCCGTCCACAGTCTCGTATTTCTTGCTAATTTGCCTGATCATATGGCAACCAGCGAAGAAATTGCTGCGAATGTATCCACGCATTCCGCCCGTATCCGCAAAGTTATGGGCTTTCTGCGAAAAGCCGGTTACGTTTCAACCAAAGAAGGCATCGGAGGCGGATTCATTTTCTGCCGCAATCCGGATGATGTGACTCTGGGTGAAATTTACCGCTTGACCTGTCACGGCTCTTTGAAGCCAAGTTGGTGCTCCGGCGATGAGAAAAATAAGAACTGTATGATTTCATCCAAAATGGATAAGCTGATGGGAAATGTTTTCGCTGACGCAGAAAAGCAGATGGAATTGTACTTCGATGGTTACACCATCGGCAGTATGCTGGAACGAATCAAAGCGTTCGGATGTCCGCAATCGAATAATGAGCAGTTGTCCTAGAAGCCCTCGGATCTTAACCATCCGGGGGTTTTGTGTCGTTTTAAGACCCTTGTCGGTATGAATGGGATGCGGATAAGTAACATAACCTACAGAAGGAAAGAGGGGAATTGATGGAAGTCACAAGTTTATTGCTGCGCGAAGTGCCGTTAGAGGAAAGACCTAGAGAGCGAATGCTCCAATATGGAGCCGGAGCCTTGAGCCATGCCGAGCTGTTGGCGATTATTCTTCGAACGGGGACGGTTTCGGAGTCAGCGGTTCGTCTAGCCAACCGCATTCTTAGCGAATCCGGGGGATTGCGAAGTCTTGTAGACATGAGCAAAGACCAGTTAACGCAGATTAGGGGCATCGGTGATGCAAAGGCACTGCAAATTATGGCCGGTATTGAGCTCGGGCGCAGAATTGCCAAAAGCAAATTCTCGGAGCGTGTGACCATTCGTTCCCCGAAGGATATTGCAAATTTGCTAAGCGAAGAACTTCGTTATTTACAGAAGGAGCATTTCGTTTGTTTATTTTTGAATACGAAGAACCACGTGCTTGCGCAAGAAACTCTCTCCATGGGCAGCTTAAACGCATCCATTGTCCATCCCCGCGAAGTATTCCGCGCAGCCATTAAAAGAAGCAGCGCCTCCATTATCTGTGTACATAATCATCCTAGCGGTGACCCCACGCCAAGTCCGGAGGATATACAGCTAACCCATCGGTTAGTGGAAGCCGGAACAATAATTGGTATTGAAGTGTTGGATCATGTTATCATAGGTGATCAGAGATTCATAAGTTTGAAGGAAGAAGGCTTTATGTAATATAATAGGTTGGCAATAGGAAAGGAGTAACTGCCATGTTCGGAGGCTTTACGAAAGATCTAGGAATCGATTTAGGTACAGCGAATACACTGGTTTATGTAAAAGGCAGAGGAATAATCGTTAGAGAACCGTCTGTGGTTGCTCTACGTACGGATACGAAAACAATCGAGGCTGTCGGAGACGCAGCAAAAAAAATGATCGGCCGCACGCCGGGCAACATTCGTGCGATTCGCCCCATGAAGGACGGTGTCATTGCGGATTTCGAAACGACGTCAACGATGATTCGCTACTTTTTGAGGCAAGCTCAAAAACAGCGCTGGTTATTCCAGAGGCACCCAAATGTTATGGTTTGCGTGCCATCCGGCATCACGGCCGTTGAGAAGCGCGCTGTCGAGGACGCAACGAAACAGGCAGGCGCGCGTGAAGCGTACACGATTGAGGAGCCGTTTGCTGCAGCGATCGGGGCTGATCTCCCGGTGTGGGAACCGACCGGAAGCATGGTCGTGGATATCGGAGGCGGAACCACGGAGGTTGCGGTTATCTCGCTTGGAGGGATCGTAACGAGCCGCTCCATCCGTATCGCCGGCGATGAAATGGACGATGCCATCATTCAATACATTAAACGTACATACAATTTGATGATTGGGGAACGTACGTCGGAGACGCTCAAAATGGAAATCGGCTCCGCACTGCCGATGGAAAAACCGGAAACGCTCGAAATCCGCGGACGCGACCTTGTTTCCGGATTGCCGAAGACGATGAGCGTAACGTCCGACGAAATTACGGAATCGCTGACGGATACAGTTAATGCGATCGTTGAGGCTGTGAAGGTTACGCTTGAGAAGTGTCCGCCTGAATTATCAGCGGATATTATGGACCGCGGGATTGTGTTAACCGGGGGCGGCGGCTTGCTGCGCAATCTGGACCGTTTGCTTGCCAGGGAAACCGGCATGCCTGTCCTTGTTGCAGAGAATCCGCTCGATTGCGTGGCGATTGGAACAGGCCGCGCCTTGGAAAACATTCATTTATTCAAAAACAAGTCAGGATCAAGTTCGCGATATAAGAAGCGTTAATATTCGTTAGAAGGTGCTCATTTTGTTCAAATTCATGGGAAACAAGAGGCTGATATTCCTGATGTTCGGTCTAGTCTGCTTCTTTATATTAATGGGATTAACACTGGGGAACCGAGCACCGATGACATGGCCGGAGAAATTTGTCAAAGACTCGGTATCGTGGACGCAAGGACTCTTCTATAAGCCCGCTGCGCAGGTAGCGGGTTTCTTCGAAGATATCCGGCAGCTAAGAGTTATTTATGAAGAAAATAAGACGCTGAAGCTGACCCTTACACAGTATGCACGGGATACGCAGCGTCTGAATGAGTTGGAATCGCAGAATAAGCGGTTGATGGAAGCGCTTGGCTTCACAGAGCGACAACGTCAGGCTAACGTGTATACGTATCGGATCGCTGAAGTCGTTACCATTGATCCGGATCCGTACAACAGTACGGTTACAATTAATCTCGGCGACAAGGACGGCATCAAAGAGAATATGGCCGTCATGACCGTTGACGGATTGGTGGGTAGAGTAAGTAAAGTGTTCGGCTTCCATTCGAACGTGCAGCTGCTGACGGAAATTACGGATTCCGACAACAACTCCAAGGCGATTGCCGTCACTGTGAAGGGCAATGAGAATCAACCCTTCGGGATGATCGAATCCTTTGATTCCAAAACCGGCGAGCTTGTCATGAACAAGGTAGAACATGAGGGCGATATGAAAGTCGGAGATACGATTATTACATCAGGCTTGGGACAAGTATTTCCAAAGGGTATTGAAGTAGGGACGATCTCTTCCATCGGACCGGGGGAATTCGGGATCACCTATAAGGTTATGGTGAAGCCTAAAGCATCGTTTAACCGTATCCGTGAAGTATTTGTGGTCGAAGTTCCGGAAGTGAAATGAGGTGAGCCGTTACGTGAATCGACATCTGCTGTGGCTCATTCTTTTAGGTTTGTTTATTTTGCAAGGCTCCATTGTGGTTTGGCTGCTTCCGGCCTCATGGCAAGGCAGCGTGCATGTTACACCCCATTTTACTCTGGTTTTTATTTTGTTCATCGGTCTTTTTCATCATCGGCATTCCGCACTTATTTATGGGCTTATATTCGGTCTGTTGCACGATTTTAACTATTATGGGGCGATGCTCGGCGTCTATTCCTTCGGGATGGGACTAACCGGTTATTTGGCCGGTCTGGCACAGCGCAGACAGCCTAATTTGATTTTTTATAATTTGCTCATCACCGGAGTCGGTTTACTGTTGTTTGAGTTCATCAATTATGGCATTAACCGCTTGTTTAAGCTTATTGACATTGATTTGAATTTTGCTCTCACCCACTACATGCTCCCAAGCGTTCTGTTTAATTTGCTTTTCGCCTTGGTTTGCTATGTCCCTATTCGCAAGCTGCTTGAAGGAAAACGGAGCGTGCCTGCGAACAGTGAAGATTAATTTTCCAGGCGGTTAGCAGGAGAATCTACGACATGAGCCGAAATGTATAGGTTGGGAGGTCGTCATTCAATTATGTCTGTAGCTAAGCACCACGTGATGATAAAAGGGGTCAAAGATGGCCTCGTATTTTTACTAAACGACGCATGCGAGTGGCAAGATTTGCTGAAAGAGCTGCAGCATAAGCTGGAGAAGACGCATCAGCAAATATTGACCGGACCAATTATTCATGTGCACGTTAAATTAGGCAGCAGAGAAGCAACCGAGGAGCAGAAAGAAGAAATCAGATCTGTCATCAAGCAAAAAGGCAATCTGCTTATTCAATCGATTGAAAGCGAGCCTAGGAAGGAAGCTGCCGTAGAACCTGCCGCCCAAATGTCCACACTTAAAGGAATGATTCGATCGGGACAAACGCTCCATCATGAGGGCGATTTACTATATTTAGGCGATGTTAATCCAGGCGGAACCATTACCTCTACCGGGAACATTTATATTATGGGCTCACTTCGCGGAATGGCGCATGCGGGAATCGACGGCGATGATAAAGCGATCATTGCGGCATCTCATATGCGTCCGACTCAATTGCGGATCGCCGGAATTATTAGCCGTTCACCCGACGAGTGGGGAATTGAAGAGGCTTTTATGGAATTTGCTTATGTAAAAGATGGTAAAATGGAAATCGATAAGCTTCATCAGCTTCATCGGATTTGGCCTGATTCGAATTTTAAATGATAGCTTTTTATAGAAATTAGCTCATGGGGTGAGAACAAATGGGAGAAGCAATCGTTGTTACTTCGGGAAAAGGCGGCGTTGGTAAAACAACGACTTCAGCAAATCTTGGAACAGCATTGGCACTTTTAGGGAAGAAAGTATGCATGGTGGACACCGATATCGGTTTGCGCAACTTGGATGTCGTTATGGGACTCGAGAATCGGATTATCTATGACCTTGTGGATGTCGCGGAAGGACGCTGCCGTTTGCCGCAGGCCTTAATCAAAGATAAGCGCTTCGAAGAGTTGTATCTGTTGCCTGCTGCTCAGACGAAGGACAAGCATGCGGTGTCGCCGGAGCAAGTGAGAGATATTGTGCTTGAGCTCAAGAAAGATTTCGAATTCGTGATTATTGACTGTCCGGCCGGCATCGAGCAAGGCTTCAAGAATGCGGTGGCCGGCGCAGACAAAGCAATCGTTGTAACGACCCCGGAAAATGCCGCTGTACGTGATGCCGACCGCATTATCGGATTGCTTGAGAACGAGAAAATCTCCTCGCCAAAGCTGATTATTAACCGTATTCGTCCGGTGATGATGAAAAAAGGCGAGATGCTGGATATCGATGAAATCTGCTCGGTACTCGCCATTGATTTGTTAGGCATCGTTCCCGATGATGAGCATGTCATTAAGGCGGCCAACGCAGGCGAGCCTACCGTTATGAATCCGTCTTCCCGCGCGGCGATTGCTTATCGCAACGTGGCACGCCGCATCTTGGGAGACACGGTGCCGCTCATGCAGCTCGAAGATAAAACAGGCTGGGTTAAACGTATGAAAAAGTTTATCGGAATAGGATGATCGTGCTGTGCTTGCGAAACTGAAAAACATCGATATTCCTATTGTTATCATCTTGTTTGCCTTCATGGTCATCTCCACGATGACGGTTTACAGCGCATCCGTGGATCACCCGTCGATTGTTATCTCGATTACCAAAATTCTTATTCTATATGCCGTCGGCTTAATTTCCTTTCTAGCCTGCAGTCTTTTTGATTATCGTGTACTCTTACGGATTGCTCCTTATTTGTACGGGATCGGCATCGTATCCTTGGTTGCGGTTTATTTTTTCGGTAAAAAGATTCACGGCGCGCGCGGCTGGTTTGAGCTTCCGGGAGGGTTAACTTTCCAGCCTGCCGAGCTGGTGAAGCTGATTCTGATTATTTGCGTAACAGCGCTGCTGGCCAAGCGCGGCGGCGAGCTGCTGCAAATCAAAAACGATTTAATCCCAGTATGCGCGGCGGTGCTGCTGCCGTTCATCCTCGTTCTAATTCAGCCGGACTTAGGGAATGCAATTATTTTCGTCATTATCCTGCTCGGCATGCTTTGGATCGGCAATATCAAATACACGCATGTCTTGTTGAGCGTCGTTATTTTTGCAGGGCTAGGCTTCCTGCTGCTCACCCTGTATAAGACGTTTCATACTAGTTTGTATGATGCGCTCAAAGGCTTCGGATTCAGCCACTGGATGGATCGGATCGACACGTACTTGTATCCCCAAGACGTGACGGAAGACGATAGTTATCAAGTAAAAAATGCGATCAGAGCCATCGGGTCAGGGGGGCTGGAAGGCGAGGGCTACCTGAAGGGAACCTCAGTCCACAGTAACTTCATTCCTTTTGCTTATTCGGATTCCATCTTTGTCGTGGTGGGGGAAGAATTCGGCTTCAGGGGCTCCGCTGTTCTGCTTCTTATTTATTTCTTGCTCATCTACCGCATGATTCTGATCTCCATCCAAAGCACTCAAATAAGCGGAGCTTATATCGTGGTTGGCGTCGTTTCCATGTTCGTCTTTCAAATTTTTGAAAATGTAGGCATGATGATCGGAATTATGCCATTAACGGGAATCACGCTACCTTTTGTTAGTTATGGAGGAACCTCTTTGCTGATTAACATGCTTTCGCTTGGTCTGGTCATGAGCGTTAAGCTGCATCAGGAGCGTGAACCGGAATTGTTCTGACAAGTAAAGGTACAGCACACTCCAATAAAATGAGGATGCTGTACCTTTTTCGATATGATGGACTTTACAGAGAGACGGCGCTTACACCCCGAAAATGGGGGGCGCTGTCTTTTTCTGTTGAGCATGAATTGTGCGTAATAGAATTAACGGGAAAAAATCCTGCTATTTTTCGCAGTTGCCCATATTCGGAACCAATTAACTGGAAATACTTCCGTTAATTACATCTCATTCACCTAATTCGTGGAGATTGCGCTGAATTAGATGGTGAAATTCCAGTTAAACTGCTCAAATGTTTCCCTCATGTGGAATTAGCGGGAGAATCTCCAGTTAGCAGTTTGGACAGAAGAGATTCCATGCGGGTTTGTCACATAATCTTGTCCTTCTTCTCATAGGCTGTACTATGTGAGATTTGCAGGTACGCCGATAGGCAGATTGCTTTCCGGACGGAAAACATGTGGGAGGGGCTGTCATGGAAGTCAAAGATAAAGTGAAACAAAGGCGGTTGGAACGGCTTCGGAACTTGCGCGAGGCAGCGGACAATTCCAGCCTGAGTGGAAGTCCGGCGAGAGCAAGCCGGCTCTTGGATCATGGCGCGCCTTCTAGACAACAGCCGGAGCTGCCGCTCTATGTGGATGCAGATTGGAAAAGGCGCATGGAGGAAGATCCCGAGTACGCCTGGCGGCAGAAATTATTGATGGATAAGACGCTAAATGGCGGCGTGGATCCAGCGGGTGGTGAGCGAGGACTGTTTGCGCCTCCTTCGCCGCGTAAAATAACGGTCAAGCTATTGATTAGCTGCGTCATATTTGCGGCGCTGTACGCTATGTTTCAGATCAATCAGCCATGGGCAAACAAAGGGAAGCAGTTCGTTGCTGCTTCGCTCACTCAGTCTTATGATTTCACGGCGCTCTCCGCTTGGTATACCAATCAGTTCGGGGGCTCCCCGTCGTTTATTCCAAGTTTTAACCGGGATGGGGATGAAGCCGTTAAAGTGAGCACGTCGAAGCGCACGATGTTTGTCCCTGTCAAAGGAAGCATCCTCAAACCGTTCGATGGAACCAACCAGCTTGGCGTTACGCTGAATACAGCGGAATTTGCGCCGGTCTATGCGCTTGATACAGGACAAGTCGTTTTCTCCGGCATGACGCCTGAAACCGGTATAACGGTAATCATACGCCATCCGGGAGGGCTGCAATCGTTATATGGCGGTTTAAGCGAGGCAAGTGTGGAGGCGGGAGACTGGATGAAAGTGGGTGAACCTATCGGCAAGGCATCCAAGAAAGATCCGGCGAAAGGGACGATATATGTTGCTTTTACGAGAGAAGGCCGCCCTGTCAACCCAACGGATGTGATTTCCTTTGATTAAATTCTTCGGAACAACTTATCGGTTTCATCCGTTATTTACGCTCGTTTTGATCGGTTCTGCCCTGACAGGTTATTTTTTGGAGGCTATCACCTTATTTGGCATCGTTCTCGTTCACGAACTCGGCCACTTGGCTGCCGCAAACGGCTTTGGCTGGCGGGTGAGGGAAGTGCAGCTGCTCCCATTTGGCGGCGTGCTCGTTGTGGATGAGCTCGGCAGCGTACCGACCTGGGAAGAGCTCGTTGTTGCGTTAGCCGGCCCGATGCAGCATGTATGGCTAATCCTTCTGGCTCTTTTTATGAAGTGGGTGGGGGCAGGATCAAGCAACTGGTGGGATTACTTTATCGAAGCGAATGTGATGATCGGGCTGTTCAATCTCCTACCTGTCATGCCGCTGGATGGCGGCAAAGTGATGCAGTCTTTGCTCGGGTACCTGTTGTCTTACCATAATACGATTTTGTACACCGTGTGGATTTCCATGTTTTTAAGTTTGGGTATCATTGTCATGGCTATTATCCAGCTAATTAGCGGTCAGCTGCCGTTAAATATCCTGGTGATCGGCATTTTCTTGCTAGTGTCCAATTGGTACGCTTACCGGCAACTGCCGTATCACTTTTTTCGCTTTCTTATCAGTCGCGGGAGCCGGGTGAGCCGTCTGCTAAGCCGCGGGACGTTGGCGCAGCCGATCGTCATAACGAAGCACCGGACGATGGCGGATACCTTGAAGCTTTTTATGCGGGAAAAATATCACTTAATCTATATTGTCAACGAAACGGGACGTATTCAAGCCATTGTGCCTGAGCAGCAATTGGTGAGCGGTTATTTAGATGGAAAAAAACCGGGGAGTGCAGTTTCCGATCTTTTCATGTAAAATAACTGTTGAGGTGAACGTGTATGAAGCAACTTATAATTCACTGCGCACCGGAACTTACACAAGCGGCTTTGCTGGAAGAGGGTCGCCTTGTTGAGTATGATTCGCAGTATCCGCTTGATTCCCAAAGAGCAGGCAGCATCTACATGGGTCGCATCGTCAATGTACTTCCCGGCATGCAAGCAGCATTCGTCGATATTGGACTTGCGAAGAATGCCTTTCTTTATATAGACGATCTCCTCCCTGTCCATTTGGACAAGCAACCGAAAATTAAACCCTCCATAACGGAACTTGCCGAAGTGGGGCAGACACTCATGGTACAGGTATCGAAGGATCCGCAAGGCACTAAGGGTGCCAGAGTAACAACTCATGTTTCTATCCCTGGCCGCTGGATTGTGTACATGCCAGGCGCCGATTACATTGCAATCTCCCGAAAAATCGATTTGGAAGCCGAAAGACAGCGCCTCAAGCAGTTGGCAGAGGGCAATTTACTTCCGGGTGAAGGGGTTATCCTGCGTACAGGCTCGCTCGGTCAAAGCGAAGAAGCGATCCGTGACGATTTGCAAAACTTGCGGGATCTGTGGCAAACTATCCAATCCAAAGCGCATGGGGCAGAGGCTCCCGAGCAGCTTTATCAGGATCTTGATCTTTTGCCGCGGTTAGCCCGAGATGTTATTACTTCGGATGTGAATGAAGTTTGGCTTAATGATGCCAAGGTATTTGAAGAAATGAGACAATTGCTTCGCAAGCAGCACCCAAGCTGGCGGGGGCGAATCGCTTTTTACGACCGGAAAATTCCTCTGTTTGATCAATTTGGCGTAACGGAACAACTGAATCAGAGCTTTAGACGCAAGATTTGGCTGCCAAGCGGGGGATATTTGATTATTGATCAAACCGAAGCGCTCACAGTTATTGATGTGAACACAGGCAGATATACCGGTTCCATTGATCTGGAACAGACGGTTACGGATATTAATCGAGAAGCGGCAAGTGAAGTTCCGAGACTTTTGCGTCTTCGGAATATAAGAGGCATTATTATCGTTGATTTTATCGATATGACTTCAGAGGCAAACCGCGCCGCGGTCATGGAAAATATCACGCAGGCTGTGCGCAAAGATCGTTCCAAAACGATTATCGTTGGCTGGACGAGGCTGGGTTTGCTTGAGATGACGCGAAAACGCAAATAAAACATTGCATATCAAAATATATCTGTGATATAATACTCGGAGTGTGTTGTTTAGGCATGCTGTAACCGCGCGAAACGGGTTCAAGCACGGCATTGGATATTTATCCACGGCCGTCACCTGGACAAGGCGAGTCTGAGACATGAGGAGGTCATGAAAAATGTACGCAATTATTGAAACTGGTGGTAAACAGTACAAAGTTCAAGAGGGCGATGTTCTTTACATCGAAAAATTGAACGCAGCTGAAGGTGAAGTTGTTTCTTTTGATCGTGTGCTTATGGTATCCAAAGAGAGCGGCGTAGTTGTAGGTGCTCCATTGGTATCCGGTGCTGCAGTATCCGCGAAAGTGGAGAAACACGGCAAAGGCGCGAAAGTTATCGTGTATAAGTACAAACCGAAAAAGAACTACCACAAAAAGCAAGGTCATCGTCAACCATACACAAGAGTTGTAGTTGAGAAAATCCAAGCGTAAGAGGCGGCCTTATGATCTACGTGACCATAAAGCGTCTAGTACCGGATTCACCTCAAATTGTATCTTTTGTAGTGGAAGGCCATGCTGAATATGACGTACCTGGCAAAGACCTAGTCTGCGCTGCAGTATCGGCGGTTACGTTCGGTACATATAATTCGATTGAATCGCTAACGGGTGTCATTCCCATTCACGAGATGAAGCGGGGCTTCATGGATATTACGATACCAGAGAGCGCTCGTGCTGTACCGGAGAATTGGAATAAAGTCCAGGTGATTCTGGAATCGATGGTCGTCATGCTACAAACCATTGCAGAAAATTACGGTGACTATATAACGATTGAAATAATCTATCACAAAGGAGGATAACATCATGTTGAAATTGGATCTCCAGTTTTTCGCTTCCAAGAAGGGTGTAGGTTCCACAAAGAACGGACGTGACTCACACTCTAAGCGCCTTGGCGCAAAACGTGCTGACGGTCAAACCGTTACTGCGGGAAGCATTCTCTATCGCCAACGCGGTACGAAAATTCACCCAGGAACGAACGTGGGCATTGGTTCGGACGATACACTTTTCGCTTTAGTACAAGGCGTAGTGAAATTCGAGCGTTTAGGCCGCGATCGCAAAAAAGTGAGTGTATACCCAGTTGATGTAGCTCCTGTGGCTGCAGCTCTAGAAGCGTAATGAGAATCCCTGGCGAGCGATAAGCCCGTCAGGGATTTTTTCCTAATAAGAAGCAAACCTCTAAACGCGGTCGCTCATTTCCGAATGGCCAAGGGCAGAGGTTTTCTCATTTGTTTGGTGACGTTTGCAAGATAGCCATGCTATACTTGATGGACGGTTACAAAGCGGGAGAACGGAGCGGACATGGGATGAAACGAGTGGTCAGCGCACAAGTTTATTTATTGGCACTTGTGCTCATTGGATTAACGGGGATGATGTTTCTGGAACCCTGGATCGTCAGGGCGGCATTGCTCCTAATCATCGTTATTTGCGGCTACGCAGCTTTCAAACTGCAAGTAAGCAGCGTTAAAGAGAGACGGAATCAAGAGCTTCGGGAGCAGGAAGATCTTGCTCAGAGAAATTTGATTCAGGTGATCAACCGATTGCGTCACGATTGGATGAACGATACCCAAATATTATTTGGCTATATTCAGCTGAAGAAGTTTGATAATTTACAGCCTTATATGGAAAAAATAAAAATGAATATGCAGCAGGAAAGCAATCTTTCCAAGCTGGGCATCCCTTCGTTAATTGCTTATTTGCTCATATTCCGAGTTCAGTCGAAGTCATTAGAGCTCGAAGTTGCGTTAGATGAAGAGATTAACTTAGGACAACTTCCTCTGAGTGGCGGTCTGATTGAAAAATTGGTAAGGCAAACGGTTGAATGTGTGCAAATGCATGCGGCAGCGGGTGAGGATGAAAGCGGCAAACTAAGCTTGGAATTCGCACTTCAAGACGATGGCCTGCTGCTGGATTTCGTCTATCAAGGGCCTTATCAAAAAGAACGGCTCGAGAAAGCGGTTAAGGAAAGCGTGGGTACTCAGGCGGGCTTATATTCACTCGAACATAATGATTGGCAAGAAGGAGAAGCAGTTATTACAATAAGGCTGCCGTTTCTTTTATAATAGAGGGGTCTTTAATTGAAGACCAAAGTCTTATCTTAGTTGAGGTGTTGAAATGTTTGTAGATAAAGCGAAAGTGTTTGTAAAAGGCGGCGACGGCGGCGATGGATTAGTGGCGTTCCGGCGCGAGAAATACGTACCGGAAGGCGGTCCTGCCGGCGGTGACGGAGGCAATGGCGGCGATGTGATTTTCCGTGTCGACGAAGGTTTGCGTACACTGATGGATTTCCGCTATCAGAAGCATTTTAAGGCGGATCGTGGCGAGAAGGGCCGCAACAAGTCCATGCATGGCGCTAATGCGGAAGACATGATTGTTCGCATTCCGCCAGGTACGACGGTTATCAACGATGATACGCAAGAAATCATCGCAGACTTAACGCGACACGGCCAGGAAGTCGTTGTTGCCAAAGGTGGCCGCGGTGGCCGGGGCAACACTCGGTTCGTGACGCAGCGCATCACGGCTCCGGAGATTGCGGAGAACGGCGAGGAAGGCGTTGAGCGCTGGGTTGTACTGGAGATGAAGGTCATGGCAGACGTCGGCCTCGTCGGTTTCCCCAGCGTGGGTAAATCCACGCTGCTGTCGGTTGTTTCTGCTGCAAAGCCGAAAATTGCAGCGTATCACTTCACAACCCTTACCCCGAACCTCGGGGTTGTGGATGTCGGTGACGGCCGCAGCTTCGTTATGGCGGACCTTCCGGGTCTGATTGAAGGCGCCCACGAGGGCGTGGGGCTCGGCCATGAATTTCTGCGCCATGTGGAACGGACGCGAGTTATCGTGCACGTAGTCGATATGTCTGCGGCAGACGGGCGCGATCCTTATCAAGATTTCCTCATGATCAATGAGGAGATTAAGCTCTACAATGCGAAGCTGGAGCAGCGTCCGCAAATCGTTGTAGCCAATAAAATGGACATGCCAGAGTCCGAGGATAATCTTGCCTTATTCAAGGAGCAGCTTGCTGCCGACGGCAAAGAGCTTGAGGTGTATCCGATCTCGGCGTTAACGCGAGGCGGCGTGCAGGAGCTTCTCTACAAGATATCTGACATTGTAGAGAGCATACCGCATGCGCCTGAAGTAGAGGGCGTAGCTGAGAAAGAAGAGCGCAAAGTGTACCGCTTCGAGAAACAAGAGGAGAATGATTACACCATTCGCCGGGTAAACGATACGTTTGTAATCGAAAGCCCTTCGATTGAGAAGTTGATCAAACGAACGAATTTCAGCACGCCGGATGCCGTCGCGCGATTCGCTCGCATTTTGCGCAACATGGGAATCGATCAAGATCTGCGCAGCCGTGGCGCTGTTCATGGGCAGACGATTCAAATCGGTGATTTTGATTTTGAGTTTGACGAGAAGGGCTAATAGAAACGCTCATCCTTAGGGATGGGTGTTTTTTTATATCCAAAAAGGGAAATAGGGTGATATTAATGTCATATAACTTGACATAAAAACTGGAAAGTATTACGATTTCGTTATGAATCTCAGTTGCGTGTTATAAATTATGACATTAAGGTGAACGGCTCACTAATCCATAAGGGAAGGGGGAGAAACGATGAAAAGATGGATTCAAGCTCTAGGGTCGGGTCAGCAGGGAACAACGCGCGATTTATCCTACGAAGAAGCCGTTGAAGCAGCGCATGAAATGGCGAGAGGGGACTCCACAGACGCGCAATGCGCGGCTTTCTTAATGGCGCTTTGCATGAAAGGGGAAGCGGATGAAGAGCTGAGGGCATTTATTGATGTTTTCCGCAGCTATTCTTTGCATTATCATCCTTTTGCGGATTCACTCAATTGTGCGGGTCCATCGGAAGGTCGCCAATTTTTTCCTGTCACATTGCCGGTTAGTCTCTTGCTCGCCTCAGTGGGTTTCTCCCAAGTGCTGCACGGAGGAGACTCGATCCCTTCAAGACGGGGAACAGCCATGCAAGAAATTTTGGAAGGCTTCGGCGTCGCCATGGATCTGGCACCAAAAGCATGGGAAACGATGCTGTTTCATCTGCACATTGGATTTCTACAAACCGATCAGCTTTGCCAGCCGCTCGGGAAGTTGAAGCAGGTTCGTGAGCAAATAGGACTGCGTACGGTCCTCAACGTGATAGAGAAAGTGATGAATCCCGTGCAATCCATGAATATGATTATTGGCGTCAGTCAGCAGAAGACGATGGAGTCGCTGATACCGATTTCCATGAGATCAGGCATACAAAATGTATATCTCGTGAACGGAATAGAAGGTTCCGGGGATCTGCCCATCTACCAGAACAGCACGATTCGGATCGTTACGCCATGGGGGGACGAGGCACGAGTGGTGGAACCGCAGAAATTCGGCTTCCGGAGCGGACCGCTGCAGCCTATGGATAAAGTTGATCAGCTGTCGATGCTGCGCCGGATTATTGGTGGAGAAAATTCCGATGAGGTGAAGCGGGAGCGCGATCATGTCATTTTTAATGCGGGCCTCAGATTGACGTGGTTCGATAAAGTAGGCAGCTATGAGGAGGGCTTTCAACTAGCGGAATCGTTGCTGCAAAGGAAAGAGGCGCAGAAAGTCATGCAAAAATGGGTGGATCAAAGCCACCGTTTCACACTTAAAGATTATCCTCGCACGGATAACTCAGAGAAAATTGGATGAAAGACTTTCCTGCATGCTGTTAATTCGGCTAAGGAGGTCTTTTTTTTGGCCTACCCCCTGAAACAAACCTGGGCTTGCGAATCACTATGAAAGGCAGCCCTTTCGATGCCGGATAGCTTGGCATTTGCAAGATCGCGAAAGTCGCTTGCTACAATGTGAATAAGCAAAACGCTAAGGAGGCACACATCATGAAAAAACAAATACTCACCCTAGCGCTAGTTCCAGCACTTGTTTTCGGCGCAATTACCGTCCCAATGCCCAAAGAAGCTTCGGCCGCAACAGCGACCGGTCAAATTGTGAGCTCCGTCAGTTTACGCCAAGGCGCAGACACGAATGCAGCACGTATCCGCTACTTGAAGGCGGGCGAGAAAGTAACCATTATATCCAAAGTGAATAATTGGTGGTACAAAGTAAAAGCATCCGATGGTAAGGAAGGTTACATTAGCACCAGTTCGAAATACATTACAACGTCTGGCGTAACAACGCCGGAAAGTTCTAATCCCAATAATAACAATGGCTCCAGCAGCGGATCGGTCAGTGAGAAAGTACAAAAAGTGATTGCTGCAGGCAAAAAATATTTAGGCACGCCCTATGAATACGGCTCCAGCCGGGATAATACCAATACGTTTGATTGCTCGGATTTCGTTCGCCAGGCCTTCTTGGACGGCATTGGCTTGAAGCTGCCAAGCGACTCCAGAGGTCAAGGGAGCTATGTAAAGTCGCTCGGGAACGCCAAGACGGATTGGCATGATTTGAAACCCGGCGATCTCATGTTTTTCATGTCTTACAAAGGGACAAGCAAGTCGGCATACAGCGGTGTGAATAAGTCCACGCAGACAATTAACCATGTAGGTATTTATTTAGGAAACGGACAAGTTCTGCATACATATTCCAAGGATAGTGGCGGAGTTCGTATTGACTCCATCGAAAACCGTCACTGGGAATATCGTTTCTTATTTGGCGGCAGTGCCATTTAAGCGCAATAATGGACATAGTCAATATTCAGGAAAAATGAACAAAGGAGTTAAGCGGCTTGCGTCTGCTTAACTCCTTTGTTTTTTTGCATTTATGGGCGAGCGAAAGTCGCCTTGTGTTCAACATAAGGGAAAAGTTCCCTCTAATTTGACTGCAGAAGCATGTCAGATCCATTTAACAGGAAAAACTACCTCTATTTGCGCTGATTTCATGAGAATTCGTTGAATCCGCTCAAAGTAACGGGAGTTTTTTCATCTATTTCCCCTGCGAGGTCCACTTTCGAGCCATTTAGAGGGAGATTTTCCAGTTAGTTTACATTCTTCTATACTTCTTTAGGATCAACGAATGGATTCCAATGAATCGTGGGCAGACCGCTGTCTTTGCTAACGCCGGCGGAGCCGATCCAAGGGTCTGGGGCAGGTCCATTGGCTAAATAATGCTCAAGCAAACTGCGAAAAATAAAAGGAAGAGGACGTTCGAGAACAAGTTCTCTCGGAACCCAATGCAGCTCACCTTCGGGAGTGGTAATGCGGGGGGTGACATCGGTAGAGCCAACATAGAAAAACTGCTGTCTCACTTCCTGGCCGTTTAATCGCAGTAAAATATACTGCAGGCGCAGTCCGTGAATCTCATCGTGTTCAATGCCGGTTTCCTCCCAGATTTCCCGAAGACAGGCGGCACGCGGATTGCTTAGCTCATCTGGCTCCAAATGGCCGCCGATGGCTGCCCATAGTCCAGGCGACAGTGTACGCGTTAAGGAACGTTTCATCATTAGTAATTCGTCTCGGCTGTTCCACAGGAGAGCTGTAGACATCATTCGGAGTGTAATCATAGTAGCGGTCCCTTTCTTTTTCTAGTACACTCAGCTTAGCACAAGTAAACTGGCTCCTGCAAAGAAGCTAGTTTAAGAGTAATTTGCCTATTGCTTCAAACGGCATGATTCGATATAATGTCCTCTATAGATAAACAATAGTCTTTCTAGAGAGGACGGTAACGTGGTGCCGGAAAGCAAAGAGTTTTTACAAACGATCAAGCACACCGGTCCTGAGAGGTACTATTTAGTCCGGGAAGATATTTTGCCGGAAGGCGTGCTGAAGACGGTACAGGCGAAGGAGCTGCTGGCACGGGGCGAAGTGAAGACGATTCACGATGCTGTTGAACAAGTCGGGCTTAGCCGTAGCGCTTTTTATAAGTACAAGGATGGCATTCACCCGCTAAGTAAGCTGGAAAGAGAGCGTATCATCACGATTTCGATGGATTTGGAGCACCGGTCGGGGATTTTGTCCCGCGTACTGGCGCTTATAGCTAATTTGGAAGGCAATGTACTTACCATTCATCAGACGATTCCGCTTCAAGGAATGGCCAATGTCGTCATTTCTGTGGAAACCACATCGATGGGGGAAGAGATTCGTCAAATATTGGACCGGCTTCAGTCGCAAGAGGGAGTCAAGCGTGCCATGATCATCGGTCAAGGCAGTTAAAATAGAAATCGTATTCGGGAGGCTAATGAAATGAAACCGATCAAGGTTGGATTACTCGGACTGGGCACAGTAGGAACTGGTGTTGTGCGTATTATTGAAGGTCATCAAGAGGATTTACAGCGCCAAACAGGCGCTGCCATCGAAATTGCCAAAATTTTGGTACAAGATAAATCAAAGCTGCGCAACATTTCCGTCGATGCTGACAAGCTTACGGAGAATGTGTGGGATGTGATCAGCGATAATGACATTGATGTCGTCGTTGAAGTGATGGGCGGCGTTTCCGCTACGAAGGATCATATATTAACGGCGCTGGGCAACGGGAAACACATCGTGACGGCGAACAAGGATCTTATGGCGATGCACGGTGCTGAAATTTTGGCGAAAGCAGCGGAGCACGGCTGCGACGTTTTCTATGAAGCCAGTGTGGCCGGCGGTATTCCGATCATTCGCGCGCTCGTAGAGGGTTTTTCCTCCGACCGCATTACGAAGATCATGGGGATTGTTAACGGAACAACCAACTACATTTTGACGAAAATGAGTCAAGAAGGCGCCGCCTATGCCGATGTGCTGAAAGAAGCGCAAGCGCTTGGCTACGCAGAAGCCGATCCGACTTCCGATGTGGAAGGGCTGGATGCCGCTCGCAAAATGACGATTCTTTCCACTCTTGGCTTCCACGCCAATGTTGCGCTAAGCGATGTTGAAGCGAAAGGAATATCGGGCGTATCGAAAGAGGATATCCAATACGGCAAAAAATTAGGATACGAAGTAAAGCTGCTTGGTATCGCTGAAAATCACGACGGCCATATTTCGGTCAGCGTTCAACCTACAATGGTGAAAAACTCTCACCCGCTTGCTTCCGTAAATGGCGTCTTCAACGCAGTGTACGTGACCGGTGAAGCGGTAGGCGAGACGATGTTCTACGGAGCCGGCGCAGGCGAATTGCCAACGGCAACATCCGTCGTAGCCGATTTGGTTGCCGTTGTGCGCAACTTAAAGTTGGGCGTGAATGGACGCAGGGTGCTTGCGCCTTACAAAGAGAAGAAGCTGAAGACAGACGAGCAAATTGCGTGCAAAAACTTTATTCTTTTGCACGTTGAAGATAAAGCGGGTGTGCTTGCGCAAATTACGCAAATTTTTGCACAGCATGAGGTTAGCCTGGAGTCTGTGTTCCAGCATCCGAATAAGCATAATCCTAAGGCTGAAATTATCATCATTACGCATGACGCGAACCAAGCCAGCATGAAAAATGTGCTGAAACAGTTTGAATCCATGGACGTTATACATGCGATCAAAAGCGTGTACCGCGTTGAAGGGTAATTTATAGAAAAGAGGCGCAATTTCGAAATGAGTTATAAGGCAGTGCAAAAGGTAAGAGTGAAAGTGCCGGCAAGCACGGCAAACTTAGGTCCTGGCTTTGACTCACTGGGGATGGCCTTGAATTTATATGCCTGGATCGATATGGCCATCTCGGATCAGACCACGATTCACTTGATCGGTGATCAAATGCACGGGATTCCGACGGATAAGACGAATTTAATTTATAAAGTCGCTCAGATGGTGTTTCAAGAGGCGGGCGTCTCTCACCCTGAGCTGGATATCTCGATGTACAGCGAAATTCCGCTTACCCGCGGACTGGGCAGCAGCGCGTCAGCGATCGTGGGAGCTCTTGCAGGCGCCAACGCGCTCATCGGAAATAAGCTCACAACGTACGAGCTGTTTCAAATCGCAAGCCGCCTAGAGAAGCACCCGGACAATGTAGGGGCGAGCCTTTTCGGCGGGATTGTGGTTGCGTTCTGGGACGGCGAGAAGGCTGAATCCATTCGGATCGAGCCGGACCCGAAATTGGAAGTGCTGGTGGCGATACCGGCCTTCCAGCTTGCTACAGAGAAGGCGAGAGGGGTCATGCCGAAGGTGGTGCCGATGAAAGATGCGGTGTTCAACCTCAGCCACTCTTCTCTGCTTGTTGCCGCGCTTAGCACAGGCAATCTCGGAATGATCCGTCATGCCATGAAGGACGCGCTGCATCAGCCGTACCGCGCTGCGCTCATTCCCGGCATGAAGACGCTCCTGGAGGAAGCCGAGAACCATGGTGCGCTTGGGGTTGCTCTCAGCGGAGCAGGGCCTACGATGCTAGCGCTTGTGGACCAGCGAAGCGGCCGTAAGGCGGAACTGGAAGCTTTTCTGAAGGAGACGCTGGCCAAAGAAGGGATAGACGCCCAGACGCTGTGGTTAAAGCCAAGCGGCGAAGGCGTCACGACGACGCTGCTTCTCCAAAGTGACGGGGATCTTCAATCATTCGTGGAGAAGGAGGTTCTTGCATGAAGAAAGTAGCGATTCTTGGCCCTAGCACGTTCTCGGAAGAAGCTACCCGCCATTTTCTAGGCGAGGATTTTACGTACGTTTCTTATAAACTAATTTCGGAAGTGTTCAATGCGACTGCGTCGGGAGAGACGGAGCTTGGTGTGATTCCGATCGAAAACACGCTGGAAGGCTCCGTTCACCTGCATGTGGACTGGCTCGTTCACGAAGTGGATCTTCCGATTCGGGCGGAGTGGGTATTTCCCATCGATATGAATCTGATCGGCTACGCGAGTCCGGAAGGCCAAGCGGATGAATCCAATCCATACGGCCATATCCGCAAGGTGCTGTCTCATCATGTCGTACCTGCGCAGTGCAGCCGTTTTATGAAGCAGTATTTAAGCGGAGCTGAATTTGAACAAGTCAGTTCCACGGCAGAAGGCGTACGCATTGTTGCCAACCTGCAGGACCCGTCTGTAGCGGCCATTGGGACGGCGATTGCTTCAACGAATTATGGCGTCCCCATGCTGCAAAGAGAGATACAGGATCATAAGGACAACATGACGCGCTTCTTGCTTGTCGGTGCGGAAGCTTCGGAGCTGAAGCCTTCGGAAAACATGAAGACAACGATTCTTGTCACGCTGCCTGAAGATTTTCCGGGTGCCCTTCACCAAGTGCTCTCGGCTTTCGCATGGCGGAGAATCAATCTGTCCAAAATTGAGTCCAAGCCTACCAAAAAGAAGCTGGGCACTTATTATTTTTATATCGATATTGCGGGCTCCTTGGATTCCGTTCTGCTCCCGTCGGCAATTCAAGAAATTGAAGCGATCGGGTGTCAGGTCCGCATATTAGGTTGCTATCCTAGTTATTCATATACGAGTTAATTCCACTTTCCTCCGGCATGTCAGCGCGGGGGATTTTTTTTGTCCGAGAGGGGCAAAAGCCCAGATGCGCGCATAAGATGTAATATCATTGTGAATAAGAAGGTGGCTTAGCTAGCAAGTTTCTTGAGAAAACACTGTGATTAAGCTTCCGAAGCCAGTTTTTTCTAACGAAAAAAGGAGGTAAAGTGTTGAAAATCCATATTGTCAAAAAGGGAGACACTCTGTACGAACTTGCAAAAAAATACCACATCACATTGGATCAGCTCATTGCATTCAACCCGCAAATTGCTGATCCGAATCAACTGGATATCGGCATGAAGGTGAAAATACCTTCCAAACCGAAACCGGTCGAACCGCCTGCGAACGAGATTGTGTATAAGCACATTGTTCAGCAGGGAGACAGCTTATGGAAACTTGGCAAAGCTTGGGATGTGCCGCTTCCGGCCATGATTGCGGCCAATCCGCAGCTGAAAAATCCCAATGTACTTATGACGGGGGAAGTCGTGTATGTTCCCAAATTAAATCTTGAAGGCGAAGCCATGCAGCCGCCATCGTCGTCCAAACCGTCGACAATGCCTTTCGATCATATGCCGGAGGCTCAGCCGGTGGAACCGATCGAGGCCAATCAGCCAGCGCAAGAGGCCATCCCGGAGGCAGCGCCGCCAATGATGCCGATTGCGCAAGAGCCCATCCCGGAAGCTGCGCTGCAAGCGCCAAGTATTCCTGCTCCAGCACCTAAGCAACCTGGAGTTCCTTTGACTTCGATGCCGGAAGTGCCTGAGGCGGAGCCAGGGGTTATTTCGCTGGAAGAACCGTATGAGCAGCCAGCCGTTCATCCGTTCAAGCAGTTCCATATTGCGGCGACAGAAGTATTTGCTTACCCGGGTTCGGAGCAGCATGAGGCTGACGCTTTTCCGGCATTTTCGCCGTATCAGCATCATCAACATCATCATCAGCAGCATCAACAGCCTTGGGAACAAGCTCCTCTCAACGCTCAGCAGAACTCATTCCCGGTGAGCAGCGAAGGCTGCGGCTGCGGTGGACCGTCCATGATGGAACAACCGTGGATGGCCGCTCCGGAAGGGTTTCCATCCGGTTTCGCAGCAAGTCCATGGGATGGCCATCAACAGGGTGTCCACCACGGCTTCCACGAAGGCTATCACCACGGCATGCCTGTTATGCCTAGCTCATACGCGCCGGGCTTTCCTCATGACATGGGGCAGGCTATGCATGATCCGTTTGCCTTTCATCCTGGCCCATATGGCATTCCCTATGCCGGAGATCACTATCAGGCCCCATACGAGTCGCCGATGATGCCGCAAGTGCATACTCACCAACTTGCCGAAGAGACCGATAAAGAAGAAGTTGTTGAAATTGACATTCGCAGCAATAAGCCGTCGAAGTCCAAAAATGGCCGCAGCTCTTCCAAGAAAGCGAAATCGTCGGGCAATGACTCGCTCCATGCGTTCTTGAAACGTCAGCAAAGAGCGTCCTTGGAGAATGAAGAAGCCAAACCGAACGTTCCGTGGATTAATTTCTGAAAGTAACGAAAAAGCCTCCTAAACCACGATTCAGTGGTAAAGGAGGCTTCTTCATTGGCGGATTGCGAAATTTAGGCAATCATCCCGATAGTGAAAAAGACCATGAGGCCGACGACGAAATTCATGCCCCATTTCTTACGGAGCAATTCGCGCCCGCGGTGCAGACGTGTTTTTACCGTAGTAATCGGCAAATTCAGCTTCGTGCTAATTTCCTGGAGCGAGTGCTCTTCCAGGTAGTAGAGCGTGATGACACTTTTATATTTATCGGCCAATTTGTTGATGGAGGTGTGCATATGATCTTGAATTTCAGTTTGGAGAACAGCGTTCTCGGGCGACTGATCTTGGCTTGCCAGCTTGCTGTAGTAGCTGTAATCATCGTCATGATCGTTCAGTTCGGCATCTAAGGATTGAACGGGCCGTTTTTTGCGCAGCAAATCAATGGCGACATTTTTGCCGATCCGATAAATCCAGGTAGAGAAATTTTGACTCTCATCGTAGTGATTCAGGTTTAAATAAACGCGGATAAATGTCTCTTGGACGATATCCTCCGAATCGGGCCTGTTATGAAGCATACGGAAAGCAAGCTTTTGTATTTTGTTACGGTATAACTCGACTAATTCGACAAAAGCGTTGCGGTCGCCCCGTCTGGATAATTGAATTAATTGAAGTTCTGCGACATTCATGGTGTTTCCCCTCCTTAGAGTTTTCGTAAGAAAACTGACTTCGAAAAGATTAGGCTTTACCGTTTGCGTTAGAAAATCAGCGGGCAGCCTGTTTCAAATATATATCGTTTTCCGTGGATAAGTATGAGAATATTTCATCTACTTCTGACTATATCATTTCTGCGGCAACAGTCAAATTATATAGCTATTTTATACTTAGTTTATTCCCATTTGTTACCGGATTTATGGAGGTTTGGTTACTTTTTGGATTATTGGAAGGTTGGGAGGCAGATGTTGAGCGCGGAGTGGACACGCCTTTTTCGATTTTGGTGACTTCGTTCCAAATGGCAACGGCTCCCCACAATAGGACAACTCCGATGATCAGGAGCGTTGTACGCTTAATCCGTCTTTTACCTTTCATGATAGAGCTTCACCGTCCGTCTTGATTGGTTTGATGCTTCTCTCTATGGTAAATGATGTATAGCGCCTCATGCAAATGGTAACAATACGGAAAAAAGAGAATAGAAGGGGATTTCAGTGAATGTACAACGTTTTTTGAAACATTGGAAAAGAAGGCTGCGTTGGAAACGCAGTTGGTTGACATTAGGGATGATCTTCCTTGTAGGTGCGGTAGGTTCCATATTATATGCGACGAATAGTTTCCCGGGTGCGGGCGATCCTCCGTCTCAAGCTGTCATGGCTGCGCAGTCGCCGGAAGACGATCAACGTCTGAAGGAAGCTGAAGCGACACTCAAACGGATAACAGATAGCAGAGAGAGCTACTTGCTTAAGTCTTACGTATGCGGGGAGGAACGGAGTACGCTCGGCCTGCAATCCTCCGATCAACTGCTGAATATGCAGGTGAAGCATCCGAACTGGATACTCAGCGTTAGTCCTAATGGAAATGTCACATTTACCGAAAACATCGATGATTTGTCTCCGGCTTGCAAGGAGAAGGCGGTATTCGGCATTGACGGAAGCAGCAATCTTTCGTTGTTTAACGGCACTCCCGCGAAGGATAACTTGATACGGACGTTTTTTCAATTAAATATCAAGCATTTGGAAAGCAGCTTACCCCTTGATGCGGTGCAAAAGCTGCGCGAGGGCATCCGCATCTCCGATATGGAGGAGTATAATAGCGTATTATCAACATTCAGCGATTATGCCGTGGAAGAGACGGAAAAAGCGATGACAAGACCATAATTAAACAGATGATGATGAGGTAGATGAGGGGAATCCCGAGTCTATCTCTTTTTTTTGTTATCTGCTATAATGGGAAATGACTACATATGTTCGCTTTTTTTAGATGGGAGAGAAATGCTGTGCGTATTCTGGGGATTGATCCGGGGATCGCGATTGTAGGTTTTGGCTTTATTGATAAAATTGGCAGTAAGCTCGTTCCTGTACAATATGGTTCCATTCAGACGAAGGCACATACGGATCCAGGTCTAAGACTGAAGGATGTTTACGACGCTACAACGCAATTGATAGAAAAGTATAAACCGGACGCGATGTCCATAGAGAAGCTCTTTTTCAACCGTAACGTAACGACGGCATTTACTGTTGGGCAAGCGCGCGGGGTTATGATCCTGGCCGGTGTTCAGGCAGGTCTGCCGATCGCGGAGTATACACCGCTGCAAGTGAAGCAGTCGGTTGTCGGCTATGGGAATGCAGAGAAGCACCAAGTCCAGGAAATGGTCAAAATTTTACTCAAACTGTCGCAGGTGCCTAAGCCTGATGATGTAGCGGATGCTCTTGCGATTGCTATTTGTCATGCGCATTCTTCTGCTTTGCAATCCAGAATAAATGAGGTCAGAAAAAGATGATAGATTTCTTACGAGGAAAAGTTGCGCTTCGCGAAAGCGAGTATGCGGTACTGGATGTGAACGGCGTAGGCTATCGTGTGTTTTGCCCTAATCCTTACGCGCTTTCGCATAAGGAAAACGAGGATGTTACCATGTTCATCCATTATCATGTGCGCGAAGACGCTCATTTGCTATTCGGATTCATCTCACGCGATGAGCAGGCCTTATTCCGATTGCTGCTGGATGTGACGGGGATTGGGCCGAAGGTGGCGCTGGGCATTCTTGCGGCCGGAGGCAGGCCGGAGGCGGTCATTTTGGCAATCAGCCAGGAAAATCTGGCTTTCTTGACCAAGCTGCCAGGCATTGGCAAGAAGACGGCTCAGCGGATTATATTGGACCTCAAGGACAAGTTAGGTTCCGTGACGTTCTCCAGTCCTGAAGCTGCAGTAGCCCTAAGCGTAGTTGGCTCAGCTCAGATTACGGAAGGCGGTCAAGCCTGGACGGAAGCCAAGGAAGCTCTGATGACGCTTGGTTACACGGAAGCGGAAGCGGATCGCGCATGGCTGCAAGTGAAAGAAAATGCGAACCCGTCGGATTCCGTAGATGTATTGATGAAGCTTGCTCTGAAAGCTTTGTATACGATGAGTTAGGAGGATCACCATGGATAATGACCGGATTATATCGGCTAATTTGATGATGGAGGACAGCGCCATAGAGTACAGTCTGCGTCCCCGTTATTTGGCTGAATATATCGGCCAGAAGCAGGCTAAGGAGAACCTCAAGATTTATATTGAAGCAGCCAAAATGCGCAAGGAAGCGCTGGATCACGTGCTGCTTTATGGACCGCCAGGGTTGGGGAAGACGACCCTGTCCAACATCATCGCCAACGAGCTTGGCGTGAACATCAGAACGACCTCCGGCCCCGCTATCGAGCGGCCGGGCGATTTGGCTGCCATCCTGACGAATTTGCAGGAAGGCGACGTGCTGTTCATCGACGAAATCCACCGCCTCCACCGTACGGTGGAAGAGGTGCTGTATCCGGCGATGGAGGATTTTGCCCTTGATATTATTATCGGCAAGGGTCCGAGCGCACGCTCGGTGCGGCTGGACTTGCCGGCGTTTACGCTGATCGGCGCGACGACGCGCGTCGGCTTGTTGTCTGCGCCGCTGCGCGACCGTTTCGGAGTCGTCAGCCGGCTGGAGTTTTATACGGTGGAGGAGCTCACCTACATCGTCTCCCGGACGGCCGACATCCTGCAGGTCGGCATCGTCGGCGAAGCTGCGCGCGAGATCGGCATGCGCTCGCGCGGAACACCGCGTATCGCGAACCGCTTGCTGAAGCGGGTGCGCGATTTCGCGCAGGTGAAGGGCGATGGCATCATCACGCTGGACATCGCCAAAGAGGCGCTGAAGCGCATCCAGATCGATGACCTGGGTCTGGACGAAATCGATCATAAGATGCTGAGAGCGATCATTCAGAGCTTCCAGGGCGGTCCTGTCGGCCTGGAGACGATCGCTGCCACCATCGGTGAAGAGAGTCAGACGATCGAGGACGTCTACGAGCCTTATTTGCTGCAAATTGGATTTTTGCAGCGTACTCCGAGAGGGCGGACCGTTACGCCGCAAGCGTATCATCACCTTGGTTTGCCGGTGCCGGAACAACGGTCATAAGGATCACAAAGAAGGGGCCGATCGGCTCCTTTTTTTGGCTTTAGCCAAGAGAGCTTGGCGATGCGGCTGGAGGTTGGTGTCGAATTTGGGGAGTCGGCGGCTAGTCGAAGCGCTGTGGAGTGAGGGCCCCGGGCTGACTGGGTGGTGGAACTTTAGCTCGTGGAACTTTAGCTCGTGGAACTTTAGCTCGTGGAACTGCGTTCGTGGAACCCCAGCTCGTGGAACTCTGTTGGTGGATCTCCGCTTGCAGGACTCCCACTCGCTGAACCACGCTTGTAGAACTCCCACCCCCAAAGGGAACTGTAGTCCACTATTCAGCTGGAAAACGGCATTTTGGCGGTTGAAGGGGAACTACAGGGCTCTATTTTGCCATTTTTGGCCGATATGTTGGGCTAGTCAGACGAATAAGGCCCTGTAGTTCCCACTAAAATGAGCAACTGGCCGTTTTCGGCGAAATAGAGGCTCTCAGTTCCCTTATGCTAGACCGAGTGTTCCATATGCGCGAGGTTGTAGAACTCTAGCTCGTAGAACTTTGCCCGCTGAACTCCACTCATGAACTCCGCACGTAGAACTCCAACTAGTTGAACTCCACCGCTGAACCCCACCCGCTGAACTCCCACCCCAAAAGGGAACTGTAGTCCACTATTCAGCTTGCAATCGGCATTTTGGCGGTTGAAGGGGAACTACAGGGCTCTATTTTGCCGTTTTTGGCCGAAATGTTGGGCTAGGCAGACGAATAAGGCCCTGTAGTTCCAACTAAAATGAGCATCTGGCCGTTTTCGGCGAAATAGAGGCTCTCAGTTCCCTTATGCTGGACCGCTGGCGCTCCGCCGAATGCTCCGCCGAACGCTCCGCCGAATGCTCCGCCGAATGCTCCGCCGAATGCTCCGCCGAATGCTCTGCCGAATGCTCTGCCGAATGCCCACCGAATGCTCCTTATGCGCATGGTACTGGTATTTTTGCGCTCCGGCCTTTTTTATTATTCTACGAAACAAAACTTCTGCCGCATGCTAGAGTCTAACTTAGTAGAATGCTGCAAAAGGAAAGGAATTATTGTCGAATGAAACGAAGAAAAAAGCTGCTAGCCACTAAGACCCTCGCATTAATTACGACGGCTGCTTTGACTTTTGGAACATTTCAGGTGCAGGGCGTCCCAGTCACAGCTTATGCTGCGGGAATAAAACATCTGGATGAAGTGCGCGTTGCTCTATTCATAGATTCAACCAAATATAAATTGATAGAACCGGTTACCACGTTTAGTTCGACCAGCGGAATGGACATCAGCGTGCGCAGTGCCGTCGGAGCCGTCGATCAGCTGTGGCTTTCCGTTCCGGATACTGTCATCCGCGTGTCGCTGGATCAATACAGTGTTATGATGCTGGAAACTGCGGACTTTGCTTCAGCTAAGGGACTATATGCCAAGCTTGCCACGATGGCGGCAGATGGCTATGTGCTAAGTCGGGTGAAGCAAGGGAAAACCGTGTACCAGGTGTTTTACGGCAGCTTCCCAACCAAGGAAGCGGCTGATAGCGCTGCCACTCAGGCGCTTAGAGACGCAGCGGTCGCTGCGTTCACCAAACAAGTTCCGCCGGCAGTGACAGGTCCGCTCCACTTAAGCGCAGGCACGTATGCCACGGAGGCTGCTGCTTTGCAGCAAGCGGCTGTTTATGCCGGTGCAGGCATCCAGGCAGATGTGGCCTTGCAAGAAGATGCCGCTGGGAAGCCGCCCGTCTTCAGCGTATGGGTTGGCAATGAAGCGACTCCCGCCCAATTGGAGACTGTGAAGCAGGCGGCTTTGCAAGCGGCTCCAGGCATCCCTTTGCAAGCTGCCAACACCAAGGCATCTTATCTCATTCGAAGATCGGATGTAACGGCGTCTGCGAACGGAACCGCATCGGTTCCACATTATGCAGCAGGGACCGGTCAGCAAAAAACCATGATTCATCCGAAAGTTGAGGGCATTGCGGTAAAAGAAAAAGCGGACCGCAAATACCGTGGCGACATGGAAGTCAGTACATATCAGAATAAATTAGCATTGGTGAATGAAGTGCCGATGGAATCCTACTTATATGGCGTGTTAGGCGCAGAGCTCGGCGCAGGGTGGCCTGCGGAGGCTTTGAAAGCGCAAGCCGTCGCTGCCCGGACATTTGCCATCAAGCAGGGAAATAAATATGAAATCGCACAAGTGACGGATACAACGCTGGATCAAGCTTATTACGGCATGCAAAAAGAGTTTGCTGCAGGCAATCAAGCGGTTGATGCCACGAAGGATGAAGTCATTTCGGATAAAAGCGGATTGATTTCCCCTGTGTTCTCATCCAATTCAGGAGGCATGACGGCAGACCCGTCAGAGGTTTGGGGAAATCCCGCAGCTTATTTGCGCAGTGTGGTTAGCCCCGATGACGGCGCAGAAAAAGGCAAAGCGATTTGGTACCGCGTCCAAATGGGGAGTGGCCGAATCGGATATGTGTCAGGCGTATATTTGAAGGATAGCGGGCAAAAGAGCAAGGATGGCGCTTCCTACTATGAGGCGACCGAACAGGGCGTTAATGTGCGTTCGGCTCCATACGTGGACAACATAGCGAATCCCTCCATTGATCAGCTTGCTGCAAAGGAAAAAGTGCTCGTTTTGGGTCAGGAAAAAGAGTCCAACGCTTATTCATGGATAAGAGGCCCTTATACGGCCAGCGAGATGAAAAGCAAATTAGCGGCAGCAGGGGTAACGGTGAATGGGGAACTGACATCGCTGGAAGTATCTGGGCGCGGCCCTTCCGGTAGGGTCACTGAGCTTAAGGCGAATGGTGTTGTGGTGAAAGTTCCCTATCCTGACGCCTTGCGCACGGTACTTGGCGGATTGCCCAGCACATTGTTTGAAATTGAAGGAGCGGGAAGTTATACTGGTAATACCTCGCAAGGAACGAATCTGGCCATTGTGGGAGCAGGAAGTACCCAGACCGGCAGCGCCGGTGCCGACTCCGTCTATGTGCTGTCAGGCAATCAATCCCAACCGACAGTGTTGAAGAAGACGGATTTGACAGCGTTAGGTACAAGCGGGCTGGCTAAACCAACGGATAAGCCGGGAACCCCAACCGCACCTTCCGTCACGCCAACCGCGCCAACGCAAGCCAAACAATTCGTTTTCCGGGGTACAGGCTATGGGCACGGGCTAGGGATGTCCCAATGGGGAGCAAGAGGTTTTGCTGAACAAGGCTATGATTACAAAAAAATACTTCAGACATATTATGCTGGAGTCAACATAACTAAGGAATGAATACACACACATGGATGTACAAGCATTTGACTTTGAATTACCTGAATCGTTGATTGCCCAGACGCCGCTGCTTAATCGCACGGCGTCTAGACTGCTTACTTTGAATAAGCAGACCGGAGAAATCGGTCACCAAACCTTTGAACAGCTGATTGATTATGTGGAAGCCGGGGATTTGCTCGTGATGAATGACACACGGGTCATTCCAGCACGGCTATTTGGCGTGAAGAAGGACACGGGAGCTAAGGTTGAGCTTTTGCTCTTAAAGCAGCTGGGCGAGGATCGCTGGGAAGCTCTGGTGAAGCCTGGGAAGCGCATGCAGTTGGGGGCAGTGGCTGTTTTTGGCGTAAACCAAGACGGTGCGCAGGGTGAAGAGCCCCTTTTGACGGCAGAAGTCGTGGAAGTGGGCGACATGGGCGCGCGCGTGCTGCAATTCAGCTACAAGGGCATCTTTAATGAAATTTTGGACCGGTTAGGCGAAATGCCTCTGCCTCCTTATATTAAGGAGCAGCTGCCGGAGCGGGAACGCTATCAAACGGTGTATGCGAAGCACGAAGGCTCAGCCGCAGCTCCGACGGCAGGACTGCACTTCACGGAGGCTTACTTGGAGAAGTTGAAGGCGAAGGGAGTGCGTCTGGCGTTCGTCACGCTGCATGTCGGACTGGGAACATTCCGTCCGGTCTCTGTAGACACCATTGAAGAGCATCAAATGCATGCCGAGTACTACGTGCTTTCGCCTGAAACAGCGGCAGCGATTAATGAAACGAAAGCGAACGGCAAGCGCGTTATCGCCGTCGGCACGACATCTGCGCGAACGCTGGAGACCGCTGCAGGTCTCAGCCGCGAACAAGCAGGCGCCGAAGCCGGAAAGCAGGTAGATATTCAGCCTTCACAGGGATGGACGAGTATCTTTATTTATCCGGGATATACGTTCGGGGTGGTGGATGCGTTGTTAACGAATTTTCATTTGCCGAAGTCAACGCTCCTCATGCTGATTAGTGCACTGGCCGGAAGGACTTATGTGATGCAGGCTTATGAAGAAGCCGTTCGAGAGCAGTATCGCTTTTTCAGCTTTGGGGACGCAATGCTTATTTACTGAAAGATGCAAGGACTAGAGGACGCTTAGAATAGGAAGTGGATGTAATGGCAGCAGCAGTAACGTACGAACCGATCAAAACTTGCAAACAATCCGGAGCCCGTCTAGGCCGGGTGCACACACCGCATGGTGTCATTGAAACGCCGGCTTTCATGCCGGTAGGTACTCAAGCAACAGTGAAAACGATGAGCCCGGAAGAATTGAAGACGTTGGACGCTCAAATTATTTTGAGCAATACGTATCATCTTTTCATTCGTCCAGGTCATGATATTGTGAAAGCCGCTGGCGGGCTGCACAAATTTATGAACTGGGATCGCCCTATTTTAACGGATAGCGGAGGATTTCAAGTATTTAGTCTTAGCAACATGCGCAAAATCACAGAAGAAGGCGTAACGTTTAAATCTCATCTTAATGGTGACAAACTGTTTCTCTCCCCGGAAGTAGCAATGGAAATTCAGAATGCGCTTGGTTCGGATATTATGATGGCCTTTGACGAGTGCCCACCGTTCCCTGCCGAGCACGATTATGTGAAGAAATCGCTGGAACGTACGACGCGCTGGGCTGAGCGCTGCCTGAAAAGTCACAGCCGACCGGAAGACCAAGGCTTGTTCGCAATTATCCAGGGCGGGATGTATGAGGACCTGCGCAGGATGAGCGCCGAACAGTTGACTTCCATGGATTTCCCGGGGTATGCTATTGGTGGACTGAGCGTAGGCGAGCCTAAGCATTTGATGTATGAAGTGCTGGACTATACAACGCCTTTGATGCCGGCTAACAAACCGCGCTACCTGATGGGCGTGGGTTCCCCTGATGCGTTAATTGAAGGCGCTATCCGCGGGATCGACATGTTCGATTGCGTACTCCCAACAAGGATTGCCAGAAATGGGACATGCATGACAAGCGAAGGTCGTCTTGTGATTCGGAATGCGAAGCATGCGACGGATTTCGGTCCGCTTGATCCCAAATGCTCATGTTATACCTGCACAAATTACAGCAGGGCCTATATTCGTCATTTAATTAAAGCGGATGAAACATTTGGAATTAGATTGACAACGATTCATAACCTTCACTTTCTGCTACAGCTTATGCGCGATGTCAGAGGAGCCATTATGGAAGATCGCTTGCTTGATTTCCGTGATGAATTCTTTGCCGCCTATGGGCTGAATGATAATGAAAGAGGATTTTAAGAAAGGAGGATACCTATGTTTCTATTGGCTGAAACTACAACTGCGAATACTGGCGCGGTAGGATATTTGTATACATACGGGCCTTTAGTGCTCATGTTTGTAGTTCTCTATTTCTTACTTATTCGTCCGCAACAAAAAAGACAGAAAACGCGCAGTCAAATGCTTGGGGGCTTGAAAAAAGGGGATAAGGTCGTGACGATCGGCGGACTGCACGGCACGATTATGGAGATCACGGACGACATTTGTGTGCTTCGTGTCAACGATGCAACGAAAATGACTTTTGATCGTTCTGCTATCAATGCTGTATCGCAATCGACAGCAAAGGAATAAAACGAAAAAGCGAGAACCTTCATGAGGCTCTCGCTTTTTATTTGGCTTTATAGTTCGTTGTTTTTTAAAGATCGCTTAAGCAGCGCTTGTTCGCCAAGAATGAGGCGTCCTTCGGAAATTCGCAATCCCAGTCTGGCCGCCACGACGCCGAGGACAACGCCGGCACACATATCGGATAACCAGTGGATGCCCAAATAAAAAATGGTGAAAATGATAAAAGCGGATGAAATCGGCACGAATATTTTCCAGAACGTATTGCGGCTCTTGACGGCAATAACAGCCATAGATACGGAGATCGACGTATGCAGGCTGGGAAAACAATTATCCAGTCCGGAGAGCGGACGGTAATCCTGCTCGAAAGTTGGGAATACGTCCAAAATCAGCAGTTTAACATTAGGATGGAACGACCAGACCTCGTTGACCGGAAAGAACAGGTAGAACGGAATCGCAATCATATAGTTGAACATGAGCGCGTAACAAATAGCGTAAAATAGCTTATAATTTTTCTTATACGTATAAAGGGCGATGGAAGCAATCATGACGGCTGGGAAGACCACAACATAGAAGTAACTGCTTATCACCGTCAGCGTGTCATTATGGAAGAAATTTTGAATCGATGCAACAAAGTTGCCTTCAATGCCATAGATAGATTTGGTAAAATCAGCTTTATAGTTAATTCTTTTCTCGACCCACATCTCGATCTTGTTAAAAAAGAGAATCGTAATGAGTGCGGCGAAGTGGAACATATACTTGCGGGATGTAAATATTTCTTGAACGAAGCTTCCGGCGATGGCGAACGGATTCTTCCGAGTAGCTGCAATCAGAAAGACAATGACAGTTATGACTATATAGACCGTTGCATGCGTCATAGACTGAAACGGGCTCATGGTGCTTTCCCCCTAATATTGGAAATTATTGCGAATATAACTATGATATTATACCACAATCTAAGGGGGATAGTGATATTTTCACGGAAACGTCTTATTTATTCGTATTTACGCCAAGTATGCCTCCAAGCGCACCTGATGCGAACAAGATGCCGAGCAATTGCAGGGAATTAAGATTCAGCCCCGCGTCAAAAGCAAGAAAGCCTACCAGGAAAATAAGGATGAAATAAACGAATCCGACGAGTCCCCCATGATACCAGCCGCGGTTTCCGGCTCTTTTGCCAGAAACCCAACCTCCGATAAAAAGCGCCGCGGCATGGATAATCGTAGTTAAAGTATGCAGGGAACTCTCTTGTGTGCTTGTCAAAAATAAGAATAATGATGTAATTATTGTCCCAATTGTCATCATGCTTAATGAGTAGGCAAGACCGGAAAATAATGGAGATGTTATTCGAACCTGACTGACCGTTTTCATGGGGTTCACAGGCACCAATCCTTTCTTATTTTCGTTCTTTTCATTAACATCATTGTATGGCCAAGCACATAGAATTAGTACAGACTGTTCAAAGGAAGGGTGAATAATTATGACGGAATTTTCTCAAGGACCCGCTCTATGGCAGGCTATTGCAGCTCTCATTATTTTTATGGCAGCATATGTTTGTATATTGATCGAGAAGTGGGACCGAATGTATACGGCGCTTGGCGGAGCCGTTCTGATGCTGCTGCTGGGCATTGTTCCAATAGGAAAGGCGTTTACCGCATACGCGAATTGGGAGATCCTTTTGTTTCTTATCAGTTTATTTGTCATTGCCGGGCTTTTTCAGAAAACTGGACTTATTGCTTATTCGGCAAGCAAAATCATACGCGTGTTTCGGCTGCAGCCTTTTACGATACTGCTGTGTTTGTCGATGCTGGCCGCTGTCGTTTCGGCATTATTGAGCAGCTTGCTTGCTGTTGCTGTCATCGTCCCGCTGCTCTTTAAAACAACGAAGATGATGAAATTATCGCCGGTTCCTTTTCTGATTTCTGTTTTGTTATCCGCGAATCTAGGCGGTGCAGCAACTCTGTTGGGCAACTGGTCCAACAGGTTGATCGGTGCGGCGGAGCATATAACAACAGGAGAAATGCTGATCAAAATCGCTCCGCTCGTTATTATCATGCTTGCCATCGTTTACCTCACGATGTGGATTCTTTATGGCAGGAAGATGATCATTCCGGAAACATACAAGCGGGAAGTTCTTAGTCTGCAACCAGACTCTTATTTACCCGAAAACAGGGTCATGTTTCTTGGAGGATGTGCCATTTCGGGATTAACGCTGCTGGCTTTTTTATTTCAGGGCATTTTGGGCTGGCATGCAGCTTACATTGCCGCCGGTGGAGCAATAGCGTTCTTGGCACTCAATTACGAAGATCTGATCCAGCTTGTCAAAAGAAAAGATTACCTTTCCGTCTGGAATGGCATACTCGACACACAGGCTTTGTTTTTCTTAGGAATATTCATCATGGTTGGCGGGTTAACGTATGCAGGAATTTCGGGGTTCATCGCAGTTAGAGGACTAGAAATCAGCCAGGGCAGCATGTCGTTCTTCTCCATTCTCTTGTTATGGCTGACAGGATTCGGATCATCCGTTGTGGATTACGTGCCTTATACCGCGGCTATGATTCCAGTGATCGAGCATGTCGGCCAGGATATGCAAAGTATTTCTCAAGTGACTGTCCAGCCTCTATGGTGGTCGCTGATTGTCGGTACGGCGATTGGAAGCGGGGTTACGCTCTTTGGTTCCCTACCTGGCATGTATGCGGCAGCACTTTCCGAGCAAGAAGGTGGAGGGCTGAATTTTCGTAATTATTTCATGATTGCAGGGCCAATCTCCTTGGTTTTATTCATTGCAGCAACGGTGTATTTCAAGTTATTTCTACTGTAATTGCCAACAATTGAATACGTAAAATCTGCATGATGAAGTGCATCAGCGGTCAGAATACCAGTGAACTCCGAGAACAAGCAAGAGCTTAGATCAGGGAGGCTATTCATGGATATTCTGACCATTTTTTTTCGTACCGTGCTGATCTATTTTGTCGTATTCCTCATGCTCCGTCTCATGGGAAAACGGGAAATCGGGAAGTTGTCGCTGTTTGATCTGGTCATTTCGATTATGATTGCCGAAATTGCTGTTTTCGTGCTGGAGGATGCAGCGAAACCGCTTATGGCCGGGCTCGTTCCAATGGCTACGCTAGTGCTTATCCAAATCTTTATTGCCTACATCACCCTGAAGAATAGAAATCTCAGGATTCTATTCGATGGAGAACCCAGCGTCATTATTAAAGAAGGCTTGATCGATCGGGAGGAAATGAGGAAGCACCGGTATAATTTGGATGATTTAATGCAGCAGTTAAGACAAAATAAGATCATGAATGTCGCCGATGTGGAGTTTGCCGTTCTTGAGCCTTCGGGGAAATTAAGCGTTGTGGAGAAAAGCCAGAAAGAGAAAGTAAAAGAGACCACCATAGACGAACATGGCCTCAAAGGCACGATTCGTTATGAGGGTCTTCCGCTGCCGCTCATTATGGATGGCAAAGTGCAGGATGATAATTTGGAAAAAATAGGGAAAACGAGATTTTGGCTGAAAAACCAGCTGCAGATCAAAGGAGCGCGCGATTTCAAAGAAGTGTTTTACTGCTCCATTGATCATAGAGGGCGGATGTTCCTTGACCGGAAGAGATAGGTTAACGGATAATTCTTTTGCCCAAGTTCATGACTCGGGTCAGATCTTTCAAACGAATCAGTCGGAAAACGGTAATGAAAAACATATACACGACAATACCTGTAAGAGACGAAGCTGCAAAACGAAGCCATTCAACAGAAGTCCAGGGGACATACATGATGAAGTAGCAGGATAGGCCGGAAAGTGCCATTGCCGCTCCTATTTTCCCGAAATCGCTGCCTTCCATGCGGAATTTCAACAAGCGCACAACACTGTTCCAATGCAGGAGCGTAACCAGTACAATATTAACATTGATGGCAAAAACGGCTCCGTGAATGCCAAGCTCCGGTTTGCTGGCCAGCCAATAAATAAGGATCAGCTTGACGCTCGAGCCTATGAGCGTGTTGATTAGCGCGGCGCCGGGCTTGTTCAAAGCTTGTAAAGTCGATTGCAGAGGCGCTTGAAAATAAATGAATATGGCGATAGGAGCCATCATTTTCAGCATGACGCCTACATCGGGTTGATTGTACATATACCTGCAGATCGGCTCAGCGAGCACGAACATGAGGACCGCGAACGGTGCTCCGGTGACTAGCGCCAGCTTCAAGGATTGATGCAGACGCGCATGGATGGTTTTGATATCTTTGCGGGCGGCGGCTTCGCTTAAGGAGGGGACAAGCGAGACCGATAAGGACATGGTCAGTGCGCTGGGCAGCAGAATGATGGGAATCACCATCCCTTGTAAAGCGCCATATTGGGCTGTAGCGAGCGACGTGGTAATGCCGGCAATGGCCAGACTTTGCGCAATTAGAATGGATTCAAACAGGTAAGAGCTTGCGCCAATCAGCTTGCTTCCGGTAATCGGAATCGAGATGCGCAGAATTCTGCGGAAATTAGCCAGCCGGCCATTCGTTTTCGTTGTGCCGATGTTGGCGACAGGCAGTTTGGGGGACGATTTCTTGTCGTACCTGAAATGGATGGCTAGCACAGCCAGTCCGCCAATTTCACCGGCAAGAACACCCACCATGGCCCCGGCCGCGGCATATTCGATCCCGTAAGGGATCATTACATACGAGCATAGAAGCACCATCACAATGCGAATCAGTGTTTCCATGATTTGCGAAGTGGCTGTAGGAATCATATTCTGTCTGCCCTGAAAGTAACCACGGTATACGGCGGAGATCCCAATGATCGGGATCATAGGACTCATGCACAGGAACGTGTAATAAACGCGTGTGTCCGTTAACAGATGGGAGGTTATCCAAGAGGCTCCCGCAACGCAGGCAATTGTAAATAGAACGCTAAGGGCAATTGTCAAAGCTAAAGAAATTCGCAGAATGCTGCGGATTCTCGTTTCGTTGCGCTCGGCTTCGGCTTCCGCAATCAGCTTGGCAATCGCAACAGGAATACCGCCTGTAATGATCGTCAGAATGACGGAGAGGAAAGGCCAACCCATATGATAAATGCCTATGCCTTCTGCGCCGATGACACGCGGCAACGTTATTCTGGGTATGAAGCCGAGAATACGGTTCAAAATGCCTGCGGCCAAAAGAATCATCGTACCTCTGATAAACGATTGCTTGGTCATGCCATACCCTCTTCCGATACTTGTCTTACACTATGGATATGCGCGGGTTGGTGGGGCTCATGCTAACATTTTATGGACAGGTCAAAGCTTGGCAGGAAAAAGGCAGGTGAACATCGAATGTATCCAATGATTCAGATAAATCGAACCTTAGGAGGATCTCTCTATGAATGGAGAAGATAACGATCAAGTGCCTCATCATCCTGAGGACAAGGAGAATGCACAGCTTGAGGAAGGAGAGTCTGCTCCCCCGGATACGGAAGAGGAAGCCGGGATTGATCTTTCCGATTTTGAACTGAACGAAATTATCGAGAGCCTTTGCTTGAGCAAAGTCGAGGAATTTGTACTGCTTGGCTATGAACATGTCACCGGGAAAGAGATTTGGGATTGTGTGAGTGACAAGTACCGTAAAACGGGTGTCCCTTCTCTTCATCAAATTGTGAATGACATTTTATCACTGAAATCGACCCAGTTTATGAACTGGATGACGATAAGTATGTATAGAGGGGCCCAATTCTAAGAAAAGGGCTTATTTTTCATGAAGCGACTTAAATTGACTCGATTTTCAGACCTGTATATAATAGGCATATTGAGTATTGAAGGGAGACAAGCAAGAGATGCTGGATTGGAAAAGAATATCGTTCTTTTTTCTAACGGTTGTAATTGTTCTTGGCGCAATCGGAGCAACAAGCCCTAGACTTGTAGAACGAATCAAGCTTGGATTGGATTTAAAAGGCGGATTTGAAATTTTGTACACCGCAGAGCCTTTAACAGCTGGACAACCTTTAACTAAGGAAACGCTTACGCAAGCGGCGGAAAGTCTTGCTAAACGGGCTGACTCCCTTGGTGTAGCAGAACCAGAGGTCTACCCGGAAGGATCAGATCGAATTCGCGTACGTCTTGCCGGCGTGGAGAACGAGGAAGAAGTTAGATCCTTGATGTCCAAACCGTCTGTTCTTACCTTCAGAGGTCCGGATGGCACCGTCTACATGAACGGTACGGATTTCGTAGAAAACGCGGCGAAATTGAGCTACGATCCGAACACGAAACAGCCGATTGTAGAAATCAAAATGAAAAGCCGTGAGAAGTTTAAGGAAGTAACGACGAAGCTGGTTGGCAGCACCTTGTCCATTTATTTGGATGATCAAGTGCAATCGACAGCATCCGTTAATTTCCCGATTGACAGCGATTCCGCTATTATTACACAAACAAGCGTAACAGAAGCGACGAAAGTAGCGAAAATGATTAACTTAGGGGCAATGCCGCTGAAGTTAACCGAGAAATACATTCAACGTGTTGATGCGACGCTGGGTAAAGCCTCCCTGCACCAAACGGCACGCGCAGGGCTGATTGCATCGATCCTGATTTTCCTCTTTATGGTGCTGTACTATCGTGCACCGGGGCTTGTTGCGGCGTTCACGCTCATTACATACATTTGGGTGCTGCTGGCAATTTTCGACTTTATGAATGCGACCTTGACGCTGCCGGGTATCGCAGCCCTCGTATTGGGAGCGGGTATGGCAGTTGACGCAAACATTATTACATACGAAAGAATTCGTGAAGAAATTCGCGCGGGCAAGAGCATTCTTTCATCCTTGAAAGCGGGCTCCAAACACTCCTTCCGTACCATTATGGACGCCAACGTCACGAACTTGATCGCCGGTATTGTTCTGTATTATGTAGGAAACGGCGCGATTCGCGGCTTCGCGGTTATTACGATGTTAAGTATTGTTATCAGTATCTTAACGAACGTTGTTTTCTCCAGATGGCTGTTGCATCTGATCATACGAGGCAACTTGCTCAAAAAGCCAAGTTATTTCGGTGTGAAGGAGGCAGACATTCGTGGACTCTAAAAACAAGTTTGACTTTGTAAGAACGCGCAACAAATTTTTTGGAATTTCGATTGTACTTCTTGTCATTGGTCTGGCTTTCGTCCTGATCTCGGGAATGAACTTCGGCGTCGACTTCAAAGCAGGAACGAATATCGATCTTGTCGTCGGCAAACAGTTGGACAAAGCGAAAGTGGATGAGCTTCTGAAAGGTCTTGTATCGAGCGGCGATTTGAAGTCGCGCTATGCGGACCCGACGATCGGCGGGAATAACAGCGACCGGGTCTCGATCCGTTTCGACGATGTTCTTAACGATGATACGGTTAATAAAATTCAGGCAGCTTTCGCAACTGCTTATAGCACAGAGGTTTCCAAAGAAATTAACACGGTCGATCCTCAATTGGCCAAAGAATTGCTGCTTAAAGCCGTGTATGCGGTAGCTATTGCCAGCGTATTGATTTGCGTATATGTCAGCATCCGGTTTGAATGGCGCTTTGCGATTGCCGCGATTATTGCTATTTTGCACGATGCTTTCATGGTTATCGCGGTATTTGCTATTTTCCGTTTAGAGGTTAACTTGCCGTTTTTGGCGGCGGTTTTGACGACAATCGGTTATTCCATCAACGATAAAATCGTTATTTTTGACCGCATCCGTGAAAACTTAAGATTTGCCAAGCTCAAAACGGATGAGGACCTCGTTGCCTTGGTCAACGATAGTATTTGGCAGACGATGGCGCGGAATATCAATACCGTTCTCGTGGTATTGATTGCGGCAGGCTGCTTGTACATATTCGGAAGCGAGTCCATTAAGCTGTTCGCACTTGCGAAGCTGGTCGGTTTGACAAGCGGTGCTTACTCATCTATCGTTATTGCTTGTTCGCTCTGGTACCTCTTGAAAAGAAAATCGTTACGTAGTTCTAAAAAGAAAGCTGCAGCGTAATAACCATAATAACCGGCCGCGTGAATGTTGCGCGGCCTTTGTATCCGTTCAGGGGGAGTGTCAGCGTGAAAGACGAGCGTTTTCAAAAGACGGAATTCGCTATATGGGGCGGTATCGCCGGCAATGCAGTTCTTGCGTGTCTGAAAGGGATTGTTGGGGTTATGGTGCAAAGCTCAGCCCTGTTAGCTGACGCGGCGCATTCGGCATCGGGGGCAATCGCCTCCTCCGCTGCACTGCTTCGAATACGATCGGCAAGATTGTCGCCCGAGGCAGCGAATCCCCATGAACCGGAGAAAAAAGTTTCTGTCGCAACCATTTTGCTGGCTATCGTCGTCCTGGTTGTTGGTATTGAGATGGGCATCTCTGCGATTAAAAACATGTGGGCCGGGCCGGAACATGTCATCAAGAATTACGCACTCGTTGCGCTTGGCATTTCTCTCGCTGTCAAAGAAATCATGTATCAATACGCGATCAGGATGGCCAGACGAATCGGCTCTCAGGAATTAATTTCCAATAGCAGGGGACATCGATCCGATATATACTCTACTATTGTGGCTCTAATCGGAGTATTCGGCGCTGCGCTGGCCGGTTACTTGGATGTATCTTTCCTTTATTATATGGATCCTTTAGCAGGAATCATCGTCTCTCTTTTGATCGTTAGGATGGGATATTCTCTCGTAAGGGCAGCATTACATAAAAAGCAGGAGTACGTCCTGCAGCAGGAAGATGCTGACGATTTGATTGCCGTGGTTCAACTGGTCAAAGGCGTGGTCACGGTAGATGACCTAAGGGCCAGAGAGCAAGGACATTATGTCGTCGTCGATATCAAAATCAGCGTGAATCCAAGGGTATCGGTATGGGAAGGGCATGAAATTTCCAAAAAGGTTAAACAGCAGTTGATGAAACGATTCCATCATGTATCGGATGTGGTTGTGCATGTGGCCCCTTACGATGCAGGTTATCCCTATAAGCATACAACGGATTCAGAGCTCAGCGAGCTCCCGTCTGTCATTCATTAATCATAGCAGCAACGCTTACGAAGAAAGTTTTCCTCGCGGAAAACGCTAAGGAGGACACACCGAGTGCTAGCACCAAAGGCAAGATGGAGCATTGGAAATGCGGATGAAATGCTCATAGAAACTTTTGTGCGCGAGCTTCAGATCGAACCGCTTGTGGCCAGACTGCTTGTTCTCCGAGACATAAGGACCGTGCCGGATGCCGAACAATTTATGCATGGCGGGGTTCAGCATTATCATGATCCGTATTTGCTGGACGGAATGGGTTCGGCAGTAGAGCGTATCCGGAAAGCTATCCAGAACGATGAATTTATCCGGGTGTATGGGGATTACGATGCCGATGGCGTAAGCAGCACCTCGCTCATGTATCATTTGTTAAAAGGCTTGGGCGCCCGGTTTGATACGTATATCCCGCATCGCATTCGTGAAGGCTATGGTCTGAACCGCGCTGCGGTTGGCTTAGCCAAAGAACAAGGCGTCGATTTATTAATTACCGTGGACACGGGCATAAGCGCCGTTCAAGAAATAGCTTATTGCCAGGAACTGGGCATAGATGTTATTGTTACAGATCACCATGAGCCTCCGGAGCACCTGCCCCAGGCTTTGTCGGTCATTAATCCTAAGAAGCCGGGATGCCCGTATCCTTTTAAACATCTCGCGGGCGTCGGCGTTGCCTTAAAGCTGGCCCATGCCTTGCTGGACAGGCTGCCGGAAGAACTGCTTGAATTTGCGGCGCTTGGCACGGTGGCGGATTTAATGCCCCTAACGGGAGAGAATCGGTTAATCGTCAAACAAGGCCTGCAGCGCATGCAGGAATCAGCCTACGCAGGATTTCGTTCCCTCATCGGTGTTTCGGGCATTGAACGCAAGGAAGTGACGGCAGGACATATCGGCTTCTCTCTTGCGCCACGAATCAACGCCAGCGGCCGGTTGGAAGCGGCGGATATTGCTGTTAAACTGTTGACAACAACAGATGAGACCGAAGCAGAGCATATTGCTTATGAATTGGATATGTTGAATAAAGAGCGTCAGCTTATCGTTGAAGAAATGGCGAAAGAAGCCTTTGTTCTGGCTGAGGAGCAGCAAGCCACCGGCTTGGACAAAGTGATCGTCGTTGCGAAGGAAGGGTGGAACGTCGGGGTTGTCGGCATTGTAGCCTCCAAAATCGTGGAGAAATTTTATCGCCCGACCTTGGTGCTCAGCATAGACCCGCAGACAGGAATAGCCAAAGGCTCGGCACGGTCCATCGCCGGCTTTGACTTGCACAAGGCTTTGACGGCCTGTGAAGAGTGGCTTGACCACTATGGCGGTCACCAAGCTGCGGCAGGCATGAGCTTAAGCAGCACTCATCTGGAGGCATTCACACATAAGCTGAATGAACTGGCGGCTGCGACACTGACGGACCAAGATTTCATCCCTTTATTAAGGGCTGATGCCGTATGCAGCTTGCCCGACGTTCCGATCGCAAGCATCGAGGCGCTGGAGAAGCTGGCTCCGTTCGGCATGGGCAATCCGGCCCCCAGATTCATGTTCACCGATTTGCTGCTTGGCGACATCCGAACCATGGGGAAGGAGAAGCAGCATCTGAAGCTCGCGCTCTCTCAGGCCAAGGATGAAGTAAGCTGCTCGGTGGAAGCCGTCGGTTTCAGCAAAGGCAGCTTGGCAGGACTAATCGCGCCGGCGGCTAAGGTCGATGTGCTTGGCGAGCTGTCCATCAACGAGTGGAACGGTGTGCGCAAGCCTCAAATCGTCATGCAGGATTTGAAAATCACACATATGCAGCTCTTTGACTGGCGGGGGGCCGGACAATTGAGCGCAAAGCTGAATACGCTTCAGAGTTCCCTTGCTTCAAGCGCTGCTAACAGTCAAGTGCCGGCTATCGTCCTTTTTGACGAGACGGATGCGGGGGCATTTGCGGCCACTGCGTTTCAAATTGGCGACTCGGTTCCCTTTTGGATCGTTCAAGAGAGCGGACAATTGCGGCCAGGCAACGCAAGTGCCGGACAGCTCGATTTTGCCCATATGAAGGATATTATTCTGTATACGATCCCAAGGAGCATCGCCGGTTTACAGAGCGTTTTGCAGCAAGCTGCAGGGATGATGCGCTGTTACCCTGTATTTGCAGATTTAGGTCCTGACAGCGGAAGCACGTTGCCGTCTCGAGAAATGTTCAAGATGATGTACGGCACTTTGCAAAAAGAAGGCTCATTGAATGTTCAGGATGTACGCGTCATGACCTCTTTTAGCCGAAGATCGGGCCTGTCACCGGCGATGATTCAATTTATTATATCGGTGTTTGAAGAACTGGCGTTTATCGAAAGACAAGGCGCTATCGTGAAGCTGCATGCGTCACCGGCAAAGAAAGATCTTACAGCATCCCGCATCTATCAGCATAGAATGAATCGTCAGGAAGTTGAATCGATCGTGATGTATTCTTCGGCTAAAGAACTAGAGCAGTGGATTGCTCAACAGATAAATAAAGAAGAAAAACAATTATTGGAGGAAATCATATGAATTTCAAAGATTATATCCGCGTTATCCCAGACTTCCCGCAACCGGGCATCCGCTTTAAAGATATCACTACATTGCTGCAAGACGGCCCTGTGTATAAAGAAGCGATTGATCAGTTGAAACAAATGGTAAAAGAGAAAGAAATTGATGTCATTGCCGGTCCTGAGGCTCGCGGCTTCGTAATCGGCGCTCCGCTCGCTTATGCGCTTGGCGTAGGCTTTATTCCGATTCGCAAAAGCGGTAAATTGCCTGGCGAGACGATTGAAGTGGACTATGCGCTTGAGTATGGCAAAGATAAATTAGCGATGCACAAGGATGCGATTAAACCGGGGCAAAAAGTTCTGATCGCCGATGACCTGCTTGCAACAGGCGGAACGATTCAATCTTCCATCGACCTGATTAAACAGCTTGGCGGAGAAATTGTCGGAGCGGCATTCCTGATTGAGCTTTCCTACCTGGAAGGCAGAAACAAGTTTGATGGTTTAGATGTGGTTTCCTTAGTTCAATATTAAAATAATGGAAAGAATCGAATTTTTATTCGATTCTTTTTTGTACCTTGATAGGCCGGTAAGGCAGGCATAACTTCTATGGATTTGAGGCGAAATGCTGGTTTTTGTCGAAAGTATCGTACCGCCTAGTTGACGCGGAGCCTGCCTTGCAGGCATAATGAATAAAAATCGACTAAAGATAAGCGGTTGAAAAGTTCGCTTTTCAAACAACTTTTAAAGGGAATGGGTAGATGCATGGGTATAGAGCAGCTGTTAGAGAAGGCAGCCACCTATCTGAAAGAGAATGATTTGCAGAGGATACGGGAGGCCTATGAATTCGCGGATGAAGCCCATCATGGCCAAGTGCGCAAATCGGGGGAGCCCTATATTCTGCATCCACTCGCTGTTGCAGATATACTGGTGAACATGCAGATGGACGTCACTTCCGTGATAGCGGCGCTTCTGCATGATGTCGTTGAAGATACAACAGTTTCATTGGAGACTGTTCTAGATAAATTCGGGAAAACTTGTGCAATGCTTGTTGATGGCTTAACGAAGCTTGAGCGGATTAAGTTCAAGTCCAAGGAAGAGCAGCAGAATGAGAACTACCGCAAAATGTTTGTCGCTATGGCGCAGGATATCCGCGTTATTTTGATTAAATTGGCGGACCGTTTGCACAATATGCGGACATTGAAGTACCAATCCGAGGAGAGCCAGCGCCGCATTGCGGAGGAAACGCTGGAAATTTTCTGTCCGATTGCGCACAGACTCGGTATTTCCACCATCAAGTGGGAAATGGAGGATATCGCCCTCCGTTATTTGAATCCACAGCAATATTACCGGATCGTGAATCTCATGCAGAAGAAGCGAACCGAGCGTGAGCAGTATATTGAAGACGTTATTCACAGTATCAAAGAGAAGCTGGATGAAATGGGGATTCAAGGAGATATTTCCGGAAGACCTAAGCATCTTTATAGTATTTATAAAAAAATGAGCTCCCGCGGCAAGCAATTCAATGAGATTTATGATCTCATGGCGCTGCGCGTTATCGTCGACGGCATCAAAGATTGCTACGCTTCTTTGGGTATCATTCATACGTTGTGGAAACCGATGCCGGGACGCTTCAAAGATTATATCGCGATGCCTAAGCCGAATATGTACCAGTCACTCCATACAACGGTCATAGGACCTAAGGGAGAGCCGCTAGAGGTTCAAATTCGTACTTGGGAAATGCACCGGACCTCGGAGTTCGGTATCGCCGCCCACTGGGCCTACAAAGAGGGCGGATCTGTCGTTCCTTCAGGTACCTTTGAGGACAAGATGAGCTGGTTCCGTGAAATTTTGGAGCTTCAGCAAGAAACCAACGATGCTTCCGAATTTATGGAATCGATGAAGATGGACTTCTTTTCGGACCTTGTTTTTGTGTTTACGCCAAAAGGCGAAGTCATTGAGCTGCCGGCAGGCTCCGTACCTTTGGATTTTGCATACCGCATTCATACAGAGGTCGGTAACCGGACCATCGGCGCCAAAGTGAATTCCCGCATCGTACCCTTGGATCACAAGTTGAAAACAGGGGATATCATTGAAATATTGACCTCCAAGCATTCATACGGACCTAGTCAGGATTGGGTCAAGCTCGCGCAATCCTCCCACGCCCGCAGCAAAATCAAGCAGTGGTTCAAAAAAGAAAAGCGTGAAGAGAACGTCGAAAAAGGGAAAAACATGATTGAGCGCGAGCTCAAGCGGTTGGCCATAGATCCGCCGACACTGATGAGCGATGAGAAAATGCTCGAAGCGGCGAAGAAGTTCAATTTTAACGACATTGAAGATATGCTGTCTGCCGTCGGTTTTGGCGGTATTACAGCCGCGCAAATATGCACGAAGCTGACGGAGAAGCTGCGTAAGGAAGCGGAAGAAGCTCAGGTGCTTCAGCTGACTACGGAAGTTAAAGAAGTTAAGGCGCCTAGTGTAAGCGAACGGAAGAGCCGTCCTACCAACGGCGTAAGGGTGAAGGGCGTGGACAACTTGCTTGTGCGCTTTGCCCGCTGTTGTAATCCAGTTCCCGGTGATTTGATCATCGGCTACATTACAAGAGGACGCGGCGTGTCCGTACACCGGTCGGATTGTACGAATATCCCTACAAGCATGGGCGAAGAGGAACGGGTCATTGAGGTCGACTGGTGTGAGGCCATCGAATCCAACTTCAATGTGGAAATTGAGATTACAGGCCATGACCGTCGAGATTTCTTGAACGAAGTGCTGCAGGCTGTTTCAGAAAGCAAGACGAGTATTTCAGCGGTTTCGGGCCGATCCGATAAAAATAAGATGGCAACGATTCATATGACGATTTTGATCAAAAATATCGATCATTTGCAGTCGGTTGTCGAGAGAATCAAACGTGTGAAAGACGTTTATTCCGTATCGCGAATTATGCAGAGCTAACACGCGGTTGCGAACGAAAGTAAGGAGATTCAGAAGGCGATGAGAGTAGTAGTGCAGCGGTGCAAGCGCGCCGAAGTAACCGTTGACGGTACATCTGTTGGCCGGATCGATCATGGTCTTATGCTGTTAGTAGGCATAACGCATGAGGATACCGAGCAGGATGCCGTGTATATAGCGGACAAAGTATCCGGGCTGCGTATTTTTGAAGATGAAGCCGGCAAAATGAACCATTCTGTTCTGGAGACAGGCGGCCAAATATTATCGGTTTCCCAGTTTACCTTGTACGGTGACTGCCGCAAAGGGAAGCGTCCTAACTTCATGTCGGCGGCTAGACCGGAGATCGCAAAACCGCTCTACGACAAGTTCAACGAGCTGCTGCGTGCGAAAGGCTTACAGGTGGAAACGGGGTCATTCGGCGAAATGATGGATGTTTCATTGACCAATTGGGGACCTGTGACTTTGATTATCGATAGCAAATAGACGGCAACACGTCCTGACAAAAGGATAAGAAGCGGACAGCCTGGTTATACTAAAACTGTAGATTCTTGCAGTTAGGAGCATCCAGATGCGTCAATCGATCAAACACAAAGCCATGACGGCGCCAGAGCAGCAGCTGCTGCATACGACACTTGCAGAGCGGATGAGTCAAGCACCAGGACTAGCGGATGCAGAAATGAGTTCTGAGTTCACATCTGAGCAAGAAAAGCTGAAAAGTGTTCCAAAGAAATCATATCGTTAATCGTAAAGCCCTGCATGCTGCCTCATGAGCGTGCGGGGCTTTATTTGTAGATAAGAGGCCGGAAAGTGGCAGAATTTCTCTACGTCTTTAAAATGTGGTAAACTAACAATTGATGTTTTTGGCTTATAAATAAATCGACTGCTCAAGAAAGCTTATCAAACCTTTAACCGGTAAGCTGTATGAAAAGCAGGGGACAAGGTGGGTGCTTTCGTTTTTTATGGCAAATCCGAATCGTAACAATTCCGCTTCCAAAGGATGGCTTTGGTTGATGGGGACCTTGATTCTACTCGCGGTGCTGGCAGCAGCGGCATCCTTGTATTATCAATATAAGTACCATGTCAGCGGTGGACAAAGTCACGCGAAACAAGAATTCGAAGAAGTGAAATCCGTGAAGAAAACGAAAGAGGCTTACGACGTTATTGTCGTGGGTACGGACCCGGAGGGGGTTGCAGCGGCTGTTTCAGCTGCCCGCAATGGATTGAATACCCTTTTGGTAGATGGACGTAATCGGGAGATCCTCGGGGGGCTTATGACGCTCGGCTGGATTAACTCCATTGATATGAACTACTCCTCCAGCAAGAACTTGTTGGGGAAGGACGATGTGTTTAACAAAGGCTTTTTCTCGGAGTGGTATTCCAAAATTGAAGGGGATTCCTTCGATGTGAATACGGCCGCTAATGCGTTCTATGATTTGGTCAAAAATGAATCTAATATCGATGTGCTGCTCAAAACCAAAAAAATCGATCCGCTGCTTTCAGAGGACAAAAAATCCGTTACTGGCGCTACGATTACGCTCGAAAACGGCAGCACACAAGTTGTGAAGGCCGCTTCTGTCATTGATGCCACGCAAGATGGGGATTTCGCTGCGGCAGCGGGCGTACCGTTCACGATCGGGCATGAGGATATTGGCGATCCCAAATCCAAAATGGCCGTGACGCTGGCGTTTCGTCTGAAAAATGTCACCCCTGAGGTTTGGAACCTGATGGCCAAACGGCTAAATGGTGACAACAATCCGGATACTGGCGTCAATGAAGTCAGCGTGTTCGGTTATGGTGAAATGAGCAAATACCCGCCTCTCAACAAAGAAAGAGCCAAAATGAGAGGGCTGAACATGGGTAGGGAAAATGACGATAAAGTACTGATTAATGCTTTGCAAATCTTCGGGGTGGATGCTTTTGATCCGAAGTCCGTTCAAGAAGCTTTTGACATAGGGAAAAAAGAGCTGCCTAATATTTTGGATTATATGCAAAAGACATTCCCTGAATTCGCCAGCCTTGAGTTGGATGGTTCGGCACCGGAATTATATGTGAGGGAAACACGCCACATGCAGGGGGAATACAGGCTAAATATTGTTGACGTCTGTACGAACAACGATCAATGGGACCGTATCGGATTCGGTTCTTATCCCGTTGATATTCAAAGAATTTCTCCAACAGACTCGGGAACTGTCGTTTGCAAACCTAAGCAGTATGCGATTCCGTTCCGCAGCCTTGTGCCGCAGAAAGTGGACGGACTGCTTGTCGTAGGCAGATCGGCCAGCTACGATACTCTGCCGCACGGCAGTGCGCGCGTAATGCCGACGGGCATGGCGGAAGGAGAAGCAGCGGGAGCTGCAGCGATGCTCGCGAAGCAAGAGAAGATGACGTTCCGACAACTGTCAGCGTCCAAAGAAGTGATTGCCAAGCTGCAGGACCAACTCAACAAGCAGGGGATGGAAGTTCATCCGATTACACTCAAGCCGCAGCCTTTTATGGAGCATAAAGCGTATGAAGGGTTGAAAACGGCGCTTATGCTGGGGCTGGCTTCCGGGGCGTACGATAATAATTTCCACCTGGACGATGCGTCCAATCCGAAGCGAATGGTGAATCTTGTGAGCGGTGCGAAGAAAATGAAGCCTGATGCTTTCAAAGGCGATGTCTCCCAGGCCATTGCGAAGCTGGAAAACGCCGATAAAGTTCAGTTATCTCTTGAGCAAGCCACGTATACGATAACACAAGCTTTAGGGCTGACAGCTGCGTCCAAAGAAGCTCAAGCTAAGCTAATGGAGAATAAGCTGCTCACAGACGCTTCTTTGAAGCTCATCGCAGACAAGGCGAAGCTAACGAATGCTGACACCTATATGTTAATTCGAGATTTAAAGATTGGCATTACGGGCAAGCCCTAAAACAACAAATAAGAGCCTTATTGCGCCGCAGTCGATTGTGGCGGTAAGGCTCTTTTTCTTTTCGAAGCCAATGGAAGTTTTTGTGACTGCGTTTACATTTTTCAGTCTGCTTCGGGAGCATCCTCTTCGGCTTCCGCAGATTCTTCCGCTTCTTCTTCTGCAGAATCTTCATTGTCCGCTTCGGCATCCTCCTCGGCATCAACTTCCTCTTCAGCTTCTTCTTCCCCTTCGACTTCCTCTTCTTCCGCAGATTCTTCCGCTTCCTCAGCTTCGTCCGAATCCTCAATGGCCTCTTCTTCGGCTGCTTCTTCGGCTACTTCATCTTCAACTTCGGCTTCGGTTTCGGATTCTTCGGAGAAGAGCACCACTAGATCCTGCCGTTCTTCTTGAAACTCGTTTTGTGTTGTCATTGTTACAGCCTCCTGATGATAAATTCAAGGCCATTCGCCTTGTTGTACATGTATATGTGAAAAAAGACTGAATATACGGGGGAGAAAAAATGAAAATGATTGAAAATAGAAGAGGAAACGCTGTAATGAAATTGTAATTTAATTTTCATATGCCTTTAATCAAGTGCGGATATAATAAAAGTCGACCCCCTTTAATTTATATATTGTCTAGAGGCCTGCAACCTTTGTGCTGCAGGCTATTTTCTTTTTCAAAAGTGCGCATAAAAAAAGGCTATTCATCAGGTCGCTCCGGACCTTTTGAGATAGCCTCTTATGTTTTTACCCGATTAAAGCGTCCAGGGAGTAGTCGCCTGCACCGATAAGCGCAACACCCAATGCCACGGCAATCAAAAGCAAATTGTACTCAAACCCGTTCGAAGTGGCCCAATAGCTTTTGCCGTGAACCTTTACAATAGCAACCAGCATAGTAAGTATAATAAGTGCAGCGGCAAGCGGTGTCCAAAGTCCGGCAGCAAAGAGCAGGCCGCCTGCAATTTCCGACAATCCGGCAAGAACAGCCATGAGAACGCCGGGTTTTATGCCGATGGATTCAAAAAAGCCGCCTGTGCCTTTTGGACCATAACCGCCAAACCAACCAAATACTTTCTGTGTGCCGTGCGCGGCGAATGTTAAACCTAACACCAAACGAATAATAAGTAGACCTAAAGCCACTACTAACAACTCCTCTTTAAATAAATTTTATTTAACTACTTACTTTATGTTAGTATATTATTACGCAATACTTACTTTTGTCAAGCGACTATGTTAAAATTGTTAATAAGGAGATGATTTTTATGGAAGACTATCAACTGTGCCCTAAATTCGAGAATGCATTTGAACTTCTAGGAAAGCGCTGGACAGGACTTATCGTGCATGTCTTGTTGTCGGGACCTAAACGGTTTAAAGACATATCCGTGCTTATCCCGAGTATGAGCGATCGCATGCTTTCGGAGAGATTCAAAGAACTTGAGGCTGCAGAGATCATTGTCCGACATGTGTACCCGGAGACTCCGGTTCGTATTGAATATGAATTGACTGCCAAAGGAAAAGGACTCAAGCCCGTTATGGACGAGTTGCAAAAATGGGCAGACCTACATTAACGATTCCAAGAAAGATAAGTCGAATGGACGCCTGTCTCTTGACTTTACTTCTGCCAATGTTTACAATAAACAATAATTCAATACCTTTGTGATCCGTTGAAGGGATAAAGTATTTCGCCCCCACATGACCAGAGAAGGAAGTCCAGGCTGCAAGCTTCCTATGATGAGCGAACGAAAAGACCTCCCCGAGGACCTGCCGGGAACGACATGTCGATATATATCGACCGTCTAGTAGCGGCTAGTGCGTACACGCGGGCGTTAACCGTTAAGAGCAAATTCTGTTTGATATGCCTTTGGCATGAGAGCGGATGAGCTGAATGTGGGTGGTACCACGGGTGAATTTGTGAATCAAATCTCTCGTCCCTGACGAACGTCGGGGGTGGGGGATTTTTTTGTTATATGATCAAGTACAAACAAATTGATAAAGGGAGGTTGAACACATGAGCATTCAAAAGCCAAAAGGCACGCAGGACCTGCTTCCCGGTGAAGTGGAGAAGTGGCAGTACCTGGAGAGCAAGGCAAGAGACTTATGTCAACGATTCAATTACAAAGAAATCCGTTCGCCGATTTTCGAAAGCACGGAGCTTTTTTCCAGAGGTGTCGGAGAAACGACGGATATCGTCGAAAAAGAAATGTACACATTTCTGGATAAAGGCGATCGCAGCATTTCCTTGCGTCCTGAGGGAACAGCCGGCGTCGTTAGGGCTTATGTCGAAAATAAGCTGTACGGAGTGCCTGATTTAACGAAACTGTACTACGTGGGACCTATGTTCCGCTATGAACAGCCGCAAGCAGGTAGATACCGTCAGTTCCACCAGTTCGGCATTGAGGCTTTCGGATCCGTCGATCCCAGCATTGACGCCGAAGTAATTGCGCTGGGGTACACTTTTTACAAGGAAATAGGATTGAAAGAAGTAACCGTTGAAATTAATTCGGTGGGCACGCCATCCGTTAGAACGGCTTACCGTGAGAAGCTGCAGCAGTTTTTTGCACCTGTGAAAGATAAGCTTTGCAAAGATTGCCAATCCCGTTATGACCGCAATCCGATGCGTATTCTTGATTGCAAAATCGATCAGAAATACGGGGAAGGCGCCCCTGAAATTCTTGAGTATTTGGATGAAGAATGCTCCACGCACTTTTCTCTGGTACAAGAGCACTTAACCGCTATGGAAATTCCATATCGCATTAATCCTCGCCTTGTGCGCGGGCTTGACTATTACACGCATACCGCTTTTGAATACAAAGCAGCCGGAATTGGCGCTATTGATACGATTGGCGGAGGCGGGCGCTATAACGGTCTAGTTGAGCAAATTGGCGGTCATGGCACGGATCAGCCGGGCGTAGGCTTGGGATTAGGACTTGAGCGTATTCTGTTAGTCCTGCAAGCGCAAGGTGTCGAAATTCCGAAACCGGAACCGCTGGATGTGTACCTGATCGGGTTAGGCGAGACGGCTGAGAAAGAAGTTACGAAACTGCTGCACCAGTTAAGGGTCCAAGGTCTCAAAGCCGAGAAAGATTACCAAGGGCGCAAATTGAAGGCGCAAATGAAATCGGCAGACCGTTTTCAAGCGAAGTATGTGGCGATTCTCGGAGACGACGAATTAGCCCGCGGCGAAATTACGCTGAAGCAAATGGAAACCGGATCTCAAGTCATTGTAAGTTTAGTGGATCTTGCCTCAAATGCCGCAAAGACACTATTCGAATAGATAGTTTTTAAATTTGATAATTACTCATGAGGAGGCAACAACATTATGATGCTCAAAACACATCATTGCGGGCAGCTAACGAAAGCCCAGGTAGGACAGACTGTAATTTTAAACGGGTGGGTACAAAGAAGACGTGACTTAGGCGGCGTACTATTTATTGATCTTCGTGACCGCAGCGGGCTTGTACAGACCGTATTTAACCCGGACTTCTCAGGGGATGCTCTGGCTATCGCCGACCGTGCTCGCAACGAATACGTGCTTGCCGTAAAAGGGAAAGTCGTAGAACGTGACGCGGAAACGGTTAACAAAAATATCCCGACAGGTGAAATTGAAATTCAAGTAACGGAAATCGAAATCATGAACGCTGCCAAAACGCCTCCGTTCTTCATTGAAGACGGCGTGGAAGTGGATGAAGCCGTTCGTTTAAAATACCGTTATTTGGACCTTCGCCGTCCGGAAATGCAAAGAACGCTCATGCTTCGCTCCAAAGCGTCCAAAATTTTCCGCAATTTCTTGGACGATCAAGGATTTGTCGAAGTGGAAACACCGATTTTGACGAAAAGCACACCGGAAGGCGCTCGTGATTACTTGGTGCCAAGCCGTGTTCATCCAGGCGAGTTTTTCGCGCTGCCGCAATCCCCGCAAATTTTCAAACAGTTGTTAATGGTTAGTGGTTTGGAACGTTACTACCAAATCGCACGTTGTTTCCGCGACGAAGATCTTCGTGCAGACCGTCAACCGGAATTCACACAAGTCGACATCGAGACTTCCTTCTTATCCCAGGATCAGCTTCTGGACATTTTGGAAGAACTCGTCGTGAACTTAATGAGAGAAACCGCCCAAGTGGAAATTCCTCGTCCGTTCCAACGTATTACGTATGCGGATGCGATGGCGAAATACGGTTCCGATAAGCCGGACCTGCGTTTCGGACTAGAGCTTCAGGACGTATCGGATATCGTTCAAACTTCCGGTGTTCAAGTATTTGCGAATGTAGTGAAAGGCGGCGGCCAAGTCAAAGCGTTGAACGCAAAAAGCTGCGGCACTTGGAGCCGTAAAGAAATCGATGACTTGCTGCCATTCGCAGCGCGTTATGGTGCCAAAGGCTTGGCATGGATTCAAGTCAAAGACGGCGAATTCAAAGGGCCTATCGTGAAATTCTTCAATGAAGCTGAAATCGCTGCTCTGACGGAGCGCCTAGGCGCTGAAGAAGGAGATTTGCTGCTCTTCTCCGCAGATAAGAAAAAAGTCGTGGCGGACGTTCTGGGCAACCTGCGTTTGAAAATCGGCCGTCAACTTGGATTGATCGACGATTCACAGTTCAAATATGCATGGGTCGTAGACTTCCCGCTGCTTGGATATGACGAAGAAGCGAAACGTTATGTAGCGGAGCACCATCCGTTCACGCGTCCGAACGAAGACGATATTCATTACTTCGACACGGACCCTGGTCAAATTCGCGCGCAAGCGTATGACCTTGTATTGAACGGCTATGAAGTAGGCGGTGGTTCGATGCGTATCTACCAACGCGAAGTCCAAGAAAAAATGTTCGGAGCGCTTGGTTTCTCCAAAGAGGAAGCGGTTGAGAAGTTCGGCTTCTTGCTGGAAGCTTTCGAATACGGCACGCCTCCGCATGGCGGCTTTGCATTCGGTTTCGACCGTTTGGTTATGCTGATTACAGGCCGTACCAACTTGAGAGAAACAATTGCATTCCCGAAAACAGCAAGCGCAACGGACTTGTTGACGGACGCCCCTGGCACGGTAGATGACAAACAGCTTGAGCAGCTGTCGATTCGCGTAGCGCTTAAGCAGCCTGCTAAAGCTTAAGAACAATGAAAGAGGAAGTGTTTCTATGCTTCACCAATTTTCGCGGACTGAACTAGCCATCGGCCCAGAGGGCCTGGAAATTATGAAAAACAGCACCATCGCCGTATTAGGTATCGGCGGTGTAGGTTCAATCGCTGCAGAAGCGCTCGCGCGTACAGGGGTCGGACGGCTGATTCTGATCGACAAAGATGTTGTCGACATCACGAATATTAACCGTCAGATTCATGCTCTTACGACGACTGTGGGGCAGCCCAAAGCGGATTTGATGCGGGATCGCATCAAATTAATCAATCCGGAATGCGATGTTATTTCCATGCGGATGTTCTATACCGAGGAAACGTATGAGGAAGTGTTCGCCCATAACATCGACTATGTGCTCGATGCAAGTGACACCATTTCCTATAAGATTCACCTCATTAAGCAGTGTCTGGAGCGGAAAATCCCGATCATCTCCAGCATGGGAGCCGCTAACAAAATGGACCCGTCGCAGTTCAAAGTCGCGGATATTTCCAAAACGAGCATGGACCCGATCGCCCGGGTTGTGCGCCAAAGGCTGCGCAAAGAAGGCATCAAAAAAGGCGTAAAGGTCGTCTTCTCGACCGAAGAGCCAATGAAACCGCGTGAGGACGTCACGCAGCAAATCGTACCCGCGAATGCGCCGGAAATTCGCAAAGCGAAGCAACCGCCGGCGAGCAACGCATTCGTTCCTCCAGTGGCTGGTTTGATCATGGTGAGTGTAGCCGTGAAGGATCTTCTGGAGATCGGTTTGAAGAAATAAATGGATAAGGGGCTGTCTCTCCAAAGATCAGGTATGATCTTTGGAGACAGCCCCTTTCTGCTAGGGATCGTGAGTAATGTGGGAACTACAGGGCGTTATTTCGACTGTATAGGGGGATCTAGCCATCTGGAGGGAACTATGGTCCGCTATTTGCCCGTTTTGGCTGGAAAACAGGGCGTGGAGGGCAAATAAGGCCCTGTAGTTCCGCTTGGCGCTTGAAAGCGGCCCTTTACGCGGATATAGCGTCCTGTAGTTCCCTTGCCGTAATCTGGGGGCTCGAAAGCTGGAAACTTGGAGGTCCGGAGGCCCTGTAGCGCAGCAGCCCGGCAGCTTGGAGGCTTGAAGGCAGCCATCCCACACAAGACATGACAGCCTAACCCATGCGGGGTATAATGGAACAAGTCTTTCTAAACCCAATGCAAAGGAATAACCAATATGGACTTGTTTACATATGCCTCATCGCAAGAACCGACCGGAAAGCTGTTAGCCGACCGTATGCGTCCTGCAACGCTGGACGAGTATATCGGTCAGGAGCAAATTGTCGGCAAAGGGAAGCTGCTGCGCAGAGCCATTGAAGCCGATCAAGTGAGCTCCATCCTGCTCTATGGTCCACCGGGCACAGGGAAGACTACCCTCGCCAATATCATCGCGAACCGGACAAAGGGAGAGTTCATGAAGCTGAACGCCGTAGATGCTTCGGTCAAAGACGTGCGAGAGATTATCGAGCTGGCGAAGACCAACAAAGCGATGTACGGACGCAAGACGATCTTGTTCCTGGACGAGGTGCATCGCTTCAACACCTCGCGGCAGGATGCGCTGCTGCCTGCGGTAGAGCAGGGCATCCTCATCTTCATCGGGGCGACCACAGAGAACCCGTTTCACCATGTGAACGGGGCTCTGCTGTCGCGCTCGACGCTGTTTCAGCTCGAGCCCCTCACGGCGGAGCATGCGCTCATCGCCATGCGAAGAGCCATCGCCGACCCCGTCAAGGGGCTCGGCTTCATGCGCCTCCACGCAGACGAGGAGGCGCTGGAGCATATCGCGCGGATGGCCGTTGGCGATATCCGCCGATCCTTAAACGCGCTGGAGCTGGCAGCGCTGACGACTTCTCCCGAACCGGACGGTACGGTTCGGATCACGCTTGAGGTGGCGGAAGAGTCGGTCCGCCGCCCGATTGTGAAAGCGGACGAGTCGACGCAATACGACGTCCTGTCCGCTTTTCACAAAAGCGTGCGCGGCTCCAGCGACGCCGCTCTGTTCTGGTTCTTATACGCCGTCGAGAAGCTCGGCATGGATCCCATGACGTTCCTGCGGCGGCTCATCGTCGCCAGCAGCGAAGACATTGGCTTGGCAAATCCGCAGGCCATGGTTCAGTCCGTGACGGCCATGGACGCTTACCACAAGATCGGCTGGCCGGAATCGAAGTACATCATTTCCCAGGCAATTTTATTCGCCGTAGAAAGTCCCAAATCGAATTCGATTCCGATCGCCATTTCCCGTGCGGAACAGTTGATGGAACGGGTTAAGTCCGCAGACGTGCCGCTTCATTTGCGGGATACGCACTACAAGGGAGCAGAGCAGCTCGGACATAAAGGATACATGTACCCGCATAACTATCCCGGACATTATGTGCAGCAGCAATATTTGCCGGACGAAATCAAACATGAAATCATCTTTGCAGCCAGCGAACAGGGGACAGAAGAGAAGATGAGGCTCAATCAACAAAAAAGAAGAGGGAAGCCTGCAGATCTATAGGATCTGTAAGTTCCTTCTTCTTTCTTGTTCCATATCGATGGTAAAAAGCTTCTCCGATACAGGATCATATCGAATAGATACGATTAGCGGAAACTCCACGCCCTTGTGTCTAACCCAGAAGCGAAACTGCTGTTGATCCACCCCGGCAGCAACGTGTGAATGACCCAAGTATCTGTAATCAAGCAATGTGTATACTTTGCCGGCCTCATGAAAGGCCAATCGGCTCCATTTTGCATATTGGGGATCGGGTTCCTGAGACGGAGCTGCTTGTCGGGCTATCGTTTCAAGTATGTCTGTCTCTATGCCTGTCTCCATGCTCACTTGTGCCGTGCAGCACCAACTTAGCCCGATAAGGAGAAGGACGGCTGAGATTTTACTCATTCGCTCACACCTTTCGCTCTTATGGTTTGCGTCGGCATGAGACTGCATACTTGCAGGCTATGAGGTAAATTTGGGCATATGGTGCACGAATCAAGCAGTGGACGCCACAAAAAAAGGAGCTAAGCAAGAACAAAACTGCTTAACTCCTTTTTATAATCTGCACTATTTTTAAACTACAGCTTAAAAATCTTCCCAAGATACTGAGCGGCAGCTGTGCTGTAACGTTCTTGGATATAGGTTCTGAACTGGCCTTTCGCCTCAGGAGTAGGCAATGCATTCACCTTCAAACCATGAAGCTCCATCCAATGCAGCGCGGTCATATAGCAGGTGCTGTTCCAGCCGTTCTTCGTCCCGTTGGCATTCAAACGCTCGCTGATGCCTGCAATGACGATATCCGTCTTGCTCTGCAGTTCAATGAGCGCCCGGTCAAATTCATTTTTGGACTCCTTGGCTTTCATACCGGTGACAGCACGCAGCTCTTTGACATCAATGCCTTCGTTCGCCTCGACCGCTTGAAACAGCTCCACAGCCGATTTGGGCAGCTGCCCGTCCTCGTAGCGTTCTTCAACGGAATAAGGTTCCTCCAACAGATTTTTGACCAATGGAAAAAGCTCCGCTGAAATCAATAAAGGCTTCTTTGCAAAAAATCGCCCATAAGCGGCAAGTCCGTCCCCCGGCAGGCGATCGCGCCACAGCCAAGGATCGGTCTCTAAACCGGTATGCCACTGTTCGTGGGTTGTCACAGATTCAAGGGAAGGATGATCCGGTATGAAAGAGGAGAGAGGGAGAATGCCGACCTCTTTCACGATTTTCGCAACATCCTCATACGTAGCTGCACTCCTGGTTACCTCATTCACTTTAACCAAATTGATCATCCTTTCTACTCGCCCCATGTAACATTATCTGATATTATTTATGAACCTTATCAATCACACCGCCGCCTAAACAAATGTCACCGTCATAGAAAACAACGGATTGCCCAGGCGTGACAGCTTTCTGCGGCGAATCGAAAACCACTTCCACAGTTCCGTTCTCTTGAAAAGTCAGAACGACGCCTTGGTCAGGCTGACGGTAGCGGAATTTAGCCGTGCAGGCGAAAGGGCCTTGCGGCTTTCTTGGCGAGATCCAGTTCACATCGGAAGCCGTCAATCCTTTTGAGTAGAGACCGGGATACTGCTCGCCTTGAACCACCAGCAATTCGTTGGTTTCCAAATTTTTATCCACAACGAACCATGGTTCGCCGGAACCTGAGCCGCCAATGCCAAGTCCTTGTCTTTGGCCGAGCGTATAGTACATCAGACCGTCATGTCTGCCTTTGACTTCGCCATTGCGAATATCTACCATATTGCCAGGTTTGGCCGGTAAATATTGGCTAAGAAACTCTTTAAAATCGCGTTCGCCGATGAAGCAAATGCCTGTGCTGTCTTTTTTCTTGGCTGTTGCGAGTCCGGCCGCTTCGGCAATTTTTCGAACTTCAGGCTTCGGCAAGTGTCCGATGGGGAACATCGCTTTGGACAGCTGCTGTTGGGTCAGCACGTTGAGGAAGTACGTTTGATCCTTGCCCGGATCATTGCCCCGCAGGAGTGTATACTCGCCATCTTGCTCTTTCACTTGCGCATAGTGGCCTGTTGCAATGTAATCGCCGCCTAGATCCATGACCTTTTGGAGCAATTCGCCAAATTTAATTTCCCTGTTGCACATGACATCCGGATTCGGCGTGCGGCCTTTGGTGTACTCGTCCAAGAAATAAGAGAAAACCTTGTCATAGTACTGTTTTTCAAAATTAACTGTATAGAAAGGGATTCCGATCTGGTCGCAAACTCTTCGGACATCCTCTGCATCTTCTTCGGCTGTGCAATGGCCAAATTCATCGGTATCGTCCCAATTTCTCATGAAAATGCCGATGACCTCATACCCCTGCTCCTTGAGCAGCAGCGCGGCAACCGAAGAATCGACACCTCCGGACATACCCAGAATGACACGTGTTTTTTTATTCATCGCTTGTGTTCCTCTTTTCCATCCTGTAAGACTTTTATGAAACTCTAACTATTATACATCTCTATGGTACAAAATTAAAATATTTCATGAGAATGTCATTGTTTTTCCCCCACAGAACAAGGATTTTATGATAACATGTATACGATATACGGATGTTTAGGAATGTTTTTCTTGAAAATGGAAACGCTGTTTACCTAGATAGGGACGAGCATCATGTCTGAACGCGGACAAGCATACGGTAAGCAACTCACAATTTTTCGTAATATCAATTAGCCCCCTTGATGGCATAAATGTTGAATGAGGTGTAATTTTGAAAATTTCCACAAAAGGCCGCTATGGTTTAACGATCATGATGGAGCTGGCCAATCGAGTTGGTGAAGGTCCGACTTCACTGAAAAGTATTGCCGAAAAGCACCAGCTATCCGAGCATTATCTCGAGCAGCTTGTTGCTCCTTTGCGTAACGCGGGATTGGTCAAAAGCATTCGTGGAGCGTATGGTGGATATATTCTTTCTAAAGCCGCTGACCAAGTAACTGCAGGAGAAGTGATTCGTGTCTTGGAAGGACCGATCAGTCCAGTCGACTTTACGGAGGAAGATGATCCGGCGAAGCGTGACTTATGGATTCGTATCCGCGATAGTATTGCGGAAGTGCTCGATTCGACCACGCTTGCGAATCTGATTTCTTTCGAGGATGTTGGCAAACACGACAATTACATGTTTTATATTTAAGGGTGTCCTATGAATCCTATTTATCTTGATCACGCGGCAACTACGCCGGTACATCCCGACGTTATGGAGGCTATGCTTCCTTTTTATACAGCATATTTCGGTAATCCTTCCAGCACACACAGCTTCGGCAGAGCGACGAGAACGGCGCTTAACCGCTTCCGTGACGGGATGGCTAAGGCATTAGGCTGTCTGCCCGGCGAGCTCATTTATACGAGTGGCGGAACCGAGAGCAATAATATGGCCATCTTTGGGATCGTTGGCGGGAACAAAGAAGGCAAGAAACATATCATTACGACAGAGATTGAGCATCATGCCGTCCTGCATCCCTGCGAACGGCTGGAGACCCTCGGTTACGAGGTGACCTACCTCCCAGTAGGTCCGACTGGTCTTATTCAAGTCGAAGATGTGGAGTCGGCTATTCGTCCCGACACGGCTCTCATCTCCATCATGTATGTGAATAATGAAGTCGGCACGATTCAGCCGATTGAAGAAGTAGGCCGGTTGGCACAAAGCCGGCAAATTCCTTTTCATGTCGATGCCGTACAAGCGTTAGGTAAACTTCCCCTGAATCTTCGTGAACTCCCGGTTGATTTACTGAGCTTATCCGCTCATAAAATATATGGTCCTAATGGTATAGGCGCGTTATACGTATCCAAGAACACGAAGCTCGTCCCGCACGTTTATGGCGGCGCTCAAGAGAGAAAACGCCGCGCTGGAACAGAGAATGTTGCGGCCATCGCAGGGTTTGCCAAAGCGATAGAAGTTATTCTCCCAAGGGTTGACAGTCTGTATGAGAATGCTGCTGAGCTTAGACAATGCATGCTTGCCAGCTTGGAGCAGCATTTAGGCCGAGATCAATTTACGATAAACGGTCATGCCGAACAACGTGTCCCGCATATTTTGAACGTTAGCTTTCCGGGAATATCCACAGAAACGCTGCTCATGAATCTTGATTTGGAAGATGTGGCTGCTGCAAGCGGCTCTGCTTGTACGTCAGGCTCGCTTGAAGTGTCGCACGTTCTGCAAGCAATGAAACTTCCAGAAAATGTTACATCCTCTGCCGTTCGATTTAGCTTTGGAATGGGGAATTCTAAAGATCAAATTGAAACAGCCGCCCAGAAAATTGCAACCATTGTCAAACGATTGCGTAATAATTAGTACCGGGTGGTTCTAGGAGGAAAACACCTTGCGCAGAGCGCACGATTTGATCGGACTTCCCGTTCTGACGGTAGATTCCGGCAAGCAGATAGGCCAAGTGAAAGATATATTGATTGACCCTGAGTGGAACATACGAGGCATCATTCTTGAAGCAAAGATGTGGTTATCCTCCTTACGGTACGTACCGTGGGATGGAGTCGTCGCTGCCGGCGAAGATGCCGTTACCATACCGAACGATAAAGTCATTATCGAGTTTGAGCATGCAGAGGAGTGCCATGCTTTTCTGGAAGGCAGCCGGGCGATTAAGGGTCTTCCAGTCGTTACAATCGGTGGAGACAAATTAGGCGTGGTAGAAGATGTTTATTTAACCCAAGATTGGGGTAAACAAATAGTAGGTTATGAATTGTCCGAAGGGTTTATTTCTGATTTGAAGGAAGGGCGCAGATGGCTTCCTATGCCGGATTCGGCAACCAAAGGGGAAGATGCTATTATAGTGCCTGTACATTGCTCTCAGGAAATTGAAGAACTCTTCGTATCCAAAGAAGAATAGGGTGAGCAAGATGCGTTGTCCAAACTGTAATTCCAAAGATATTGGAAAGATCGGTTCCCACCAATTTTATTGCTGGGGTTGCTTTATCGAACTCAGCGTCAACGGAGAGAAAATGTCCGTGTATCAAGTAGAGGAAGACGGTACGCTAAGTTCTCTGGATGATTTGTTTTTTGAAGAAGAAATGCCTTTGATCCAAGAACACGCCAATTAATCATAATTGCAAGCCGGAGACGTTACTTTTTTGAGCACACCCTGTGCTGAGAAAGTAACGTTTTTTTGTTTTCAGTCTGTGAAGGTTAATTTGACCAGCATGTACATATACTGTATGGGCATAAACATTTTTAGAATCACTGAGGTGAACGGGTTGGAACGTTTTTGGAAAAATCGATGGTTTGTAGGGCTAGTATATTTGCTTTTGGCCCTGGCATGTTTGTATATGCTGCTGCAAATTAAGCCTATTCTACAAAGCTTGTTTACTTTTTTAAAAGCGATTTTAGCGCCATTTTTCATCGCGGTGATTATTTCGTACATTTTGAACCCGGTAGTGAATATGCTCAACCAGCGCAAGGTGCCAAGAACGATTGCCGTGTTGCTCATTTATTGTGTGTTTATCTCTTCGCTCACCGTCATTATCATGAATATGACCCCGGTGTTTATGACGCAAATCGCGGAATTGAACGAGCATATGCCGCAGATGGAAATGCGCGCCCAATCGATTGTAGACGGCTTTAATCAAAATCAACTGCTGCCCGACAGCGTGCGAACGGGCTTCAATCATTCCTTAACGAAGCTGGAAAACAGTATTTCCATGGCGATATCAGAGTACATGAACCAAATTGGCAGCACAATCTCGATGCTGTTTGTCGCTTTTATCGTCCCGTTTGTTGCTTTTTATATGATGAAAGATTTTCAAATTATCGAGAAGACGGCGCTGGCCATCGTACCGAAGGAGCATCGCAAGAAAACAGTCAAGCTTCTCATCGACATCGATACGGCGCTTGGGAATTATATTCGCGGTCAACTATTGGTTTGCGTTATTATCGGGGGACTTGCTTATGTGGGGTATTGGCTCATTGATATGCCTTATGCGCTTCTGCTTGCCAGCGTTGTCGCGATTTTCAATATCATTCCGTACCTAGGGCCGTTTTTTGGAGCGGCGCCGGCGATCATCATGGCCTCAACCATTTCGCTGAAAATGGTGCTGTTCGTCGCGCTGGTGAACCTCACCGTCCAAATTCTGGAGGGGAATGTCATTTCACCGCAGGTAGTGGGAAAAAAGCTGCATATGCACCCGTTAGTCATTATCTTTGCTTTATTGGTAGGCGGGGAAGTAGCGGGCATCGTCGGTTTAATATTGGCGGTACCTTTCTTCGCAGTCATGAAGGTTATCATTCAGCATGTCTTCCTGCATTATGTTCACAGACCCACAACCTAGCCTAATATAAAGGCAGACGCACAAAACCCCCGTGCACCATGACTTGCGGGATCATGGCGCACAGGGGTTTTGCACGAGGGTTGAGGATATTAAAGGGTGTGGCATACGTAAACCATCAAATGGGCTACGGAATGAATGATACGTTGATTCGTCTTTGTTGCTAGTGCGATAATGAAAATCATTATCAATGAGTTTAGTATACGATCATTGAGAACGATTGTCAACCACATTTTTTAGAGCTTTATCTTTGTCGTCTCCTTGATCGTTCTTTTCTTCTTTTTGTTCCTTCTGCTCTTGAAATTCAACGCGGGATTGGCCGGTAATATAATCGAAAGGATTATATCGGCTATCCGGAATTTCCTTTTTAATGAGCGTTTTGGTGATGATATAGATCACGAGCACAAAAACAGGAGCAATTAACCCAAGCAATGTCAGCGATGAGAGATCCATTAGCACCACTTCCTAATCGTTAAATTTTAACAAGATTGTATAGTACATACATACGTTGCCCTGCCCAAATAGGTTTCAAGAACATGCAAGAATATTGACACGGTTGCGGCATAAAGTTATAATTTGCCTTATCTAGATCTATTGCAAAAACGTTGATGAAATCGAAGTAAGTCATAGTCCACTGTCAGAGATGAGGTTCCGGAATGCAGATTTCACAGCAAATCCGGCTGGAAGAACCTCTCGGTGCTAGGATGGCTGAACGCTGATTTCGGAGTGTGGAAGAACTCCACCGGTTGGACCCGTTACAGATCCGCACAAGGAGATTGCTTGATTTTCTTTGCCGCACGTTCGGCAGGAGGAGAGCGCAATAACCAGGGTGGTACCGCGATGATTCGTCCCTGTATGTTACAGGGGCGTTTTTTGTTTGTTTTCAAACATTATAGACAAATATGGAGGCTTGAGAGAGATGAAGGCAAGTGAAATTCGTTCCAAGTGGTTGCAGTTCTTCGCAAGTAAAGGGCACAAGGTAGAGCCCAGCTCTTCGCTTGTTCCGCACAATGATCCGTCACTGCTATGGATCAACGCAGGTATTGCGCCTTTGAAACCTTATTTGGACGGACGGGAAATTCCTGAAAATCCGCGGATTACAAACGCTCAGAAATGTATTCGGACGAATGACATCGAGAACGTTGGAAAAACGCGGCGTCACCATACCTTTTTTGAGATGCTGGGGAACTTCTCCATCGGCGATTACTTTAAGAAAGAAGTCATTCCATGGGCATGGGAGTTCCTGACGGAACCTCAGTGGATCGGTTTTGATCCGAATCGCATTTCCGTCACCGTGCACGAAGACGATGAAGAAGCTTTTGACATTTGGCATAAACAAATCGGCATCCCGGAAGAGCGCATTTACAAGCTCAAAGAAGATAATTTTTGGGACATCGGCGAAGGTCCATGCGGTCCTTGTACGGAGATTTTCTATGACCGCGGCGATAAATACGGTGACTTGTCTGATCCGGAATGCTGGCCAGGCGGAGAAAATGAACGCTTCCTGGAAGTGTGGAACCTCGTATTTACACAGTTCAACCATAACAAGGACGGCAGCTACACACCGCTTCCTAACAAAAACATTGATACGGGAGCAGGACTGGAGCGTTTCGCTTCGATTCTGCAGGACGTAGATTCCAATTTTGACACAGACCTGTTCAAACCGATTATCGATAAAACGTCCGAGCTTACAGGCGTGAAATATCATGTGAGCGATGATCATGATGTGGCCTTTAAGGTGATCGCCGATCACATTCGGACCGTTGCTTTCTCCGTAGGCGATGGCGTGCTTCCTTCCAATGAGGGTCGCGGTTACGTCATCCGTCGTTTGCTGCGTCGCGCTGTGCGTTACGGCAAAGTGCTTGGCCAGGATAAACCGTTCCTGTATAAACTGGTTGCCACCGTCGGCGAAATCATGGGCGTCTACTATACGGAAGTTGTTGACAAACGCGAATTTATCGAGAAGGTTATCCGTACGGAAGAAGAGCGTTTCCACGAAACGTTAAGCGATGGTTTGGTGATCCTTGCCGAGATGGTTGAGAAGACGCGCCAAGCCGGCACGAATCAAATCAGCGGACCGGATGCCTTCAAACTGTATGATACGTATGGCTTCCCATTCGATTTGACCGAGGATTTTGCTGCGGAGAAAGGCTTGACGGTTGACCGCGAAGGGTTCGACGCATCGATGCAGGAGCAGCGCGACCGCGCTAGAGCGGCAAGTCAGAAAGAAGGCGGAATGAAGGTACAGGGCGGTCCGCTGTCTGAGTTGACGGTTAAAAGCGAATTTGTTGGATATAATGAATTGGTAGTTACTGCTAGTATCGAAGCCATCGTTCATGAGAACGAGCTTGTCGATATCGTAGGCGTAGGCGAGACTTGCCAAGTTATTCTAGACCGTACCCCTTTCTATGCGGAAAGCGGCGGTCAGGTGAGCGACTATGGAACAATCCGCAGCGGTCAAGTCACGCTGAAGGTTGAAGATGTGAGCAAAGCGCCTCATGGGCAGCACGTACACAAGGTTGTCGTGGAGTCAGGCGTTCTGCGCAAAGGAGATACCGTAGAAGCCATTGTAGCGGCTGCGGAGCGCGGGGATATCATCAAGAACCATACCGCCACGCATTTGCTTCATAAAGCGCTGAAGGAAGTCCTGGGCGCGCATGTTAACCAAGCGGGTTCCCTTGTTGAACCGGATCGTTTGCGTTTTGACTTCTCGCATTTCGGCAGCATCAGCAGCGAAGAGCTGCAGGATGTGGAGCAGCGCGTGAACCGTCAAATTTGGAATAACATCCAAGTCGACATCTCATTGAAACCAATTGCCGATGCGAAAGCGATGGGGGCTATGGCCTTGTTCGGCGAGAAATACGGCGATATCGTGCGCGTCGTGCAAGTTGGCGATTACAGCTTAGAGCTGTGCGGCGGCTGCCACGTGCAGAATACCGGACAAATCGGACTGTTCAAAATCGTCAGCGAGTCCGGTATCGGATCAGGCGTACGCCGGATTGAGGCGGTTTCCGGCCGCAGCGCGTACGAATACCTTGACCAGCAGCTGCAGTTGTTGAAAGAAGCAGCGGGCATGCTCAAGTCAAACGTTCAGGATGTTCCTAAACGCGTGGAAGCAGCGCTTCAGCAAGTGAAGGAACTGGCACGTGAGAACGAGTCGCTGCGCAGCAAGCTGGGACGTATTGAAGCGGGCTCGTTAAGCGATCAAGTGAAACAAGCGGCAGGCGTATCCGTATTAGCTGCCCAAGTGAACGCTGCGGATATGGATTCTCTTCGCAACATTGTCGATGAGATGAAGACGAAGCTGGGTTCTGCTGTCATCGTACTTGGCGCAGTGGCGGACGAGAAAGTCAACCTCGTCGCTGCCGTCACACCGGATCTTGTAGCCAAAGGCTTCCATGCCGGCAAAATCATTAAAGAAGTGGCGACAGCTGTTGGCGGAAGCGGTGGAGGTCGACCGGATATGGCGCAAGCAGGCGGTAAAGATGCTTCCAAATTGCAGGCTGCATTATCCGGCGTAGAAGGACTTCTGTCCCAATTTGCATAATTATTTTTTTATGGGACAGGAATTTTTAAACCCATAGAGAATATAAACCAGTATACACGGAACAGTTTTCAAATATTTTACAAATGGTATCACAAGGAAAGTGGGGTGCTCCTGATGAGTTCCATGGATAAAACGATGAAGTTCAACGTGAAAGCAGAAGAAATTGAGACATCGCCGAAAGATGTGTTATTAGCGGTGTACGATGCTCTTCAGGAAAAAGGGTATAACCCGATCAACCAGATTGTCGGGTACTTGCTTTCCGGAGATCCTGCTTATATTCCAAGGCATAACAATGCCCGGAGCCTCATTCGTAAACGGGAACGGGACGAACTGATTGAAGAGTTGGTTCGTGCTTATCTGGGTCAACACAAATAGAAGGAAATGGGAACCGGCATGAGATGGATAGGCTTGGATTATGGGGATAGAACGATTGGTGTTGCGATGAGCGACGAGCTAGGATGGACAGCTCAAGCGCTTGAAGTCATACACCGTCGTAAGCCAGGGGAAGACATCGACCGGCTGGAGGCCATTGTCAAACAGTATGGCGTCACGCAAATTGTCGTCGGCTTGCCCAAAAATATGAACAACACGATCGGTCCTCGTGGCGAACTTGCCATCGAGTTCTCGAAAGAGTTAGAACAAAAACTAAGTGTACCAGTGCACCTGTGGGATGAGCGTTTAACGACCGTTGCTGCGACTCGCACACTGCTTGAAGCAGATGTGAGCCGGAAGAAGCGGAAGCAGGTCATTGATAAAATGGCTGCGCAGATCATCCTGCAAGGGTACATGGATGCCAATATGAAGAGGTGAATGAACATGTCCAAAGAAGAATTGCGTGAAGAGGAACCAGAAATCATTTACATCCCGGACGATGAAGGCAACGAAGAAGAGTTCGAGGTTATCATGAAATTCGAAGTGGACGGTTCTGACAAGAAGTACATGATGGTGGTGCCTACAGACGGAGGAGACGAAGAATCCGATGAAGTGTACGCATTCCGTTATGAAGAAGATGACGACGGCGAGGATTTGAAGCTGTTTACCATCGAGGATGAAGAAGAATGGAACATCGTGGAAGAAACATTCAACACATTAATGGCAGAATTCGATGAGGAAGAAGAAGCATGAGTACGACGCCTTCTGACGTATTGCGTAAAGCTTACGGGGATGATATTATTTTGTTTGATGAGCAAAATGAATCTACGGTATATCATCTTCTTAAAGAATTCGTATATGACAATAAAACGTATGCCGTTTTGCAATCCGATGAACTCAAGAAGGAAGACGAGGTTGCTGTTTTCCGAGTAACACAAGGTGCGGACGGGGAATACGAGCTGGAAACGATCGAAGACGACGACGAGTATGAAAACGTGTCTGAGCTCTACGATGAGATGGTATTTCCAGATGGGGATGACTTGTAAGAAGCAAACAACCGAGCGGAGCGCATCCGCTCGTTTTTGTTTGCTTAGAGAGCTTGCCATAGTAGAGTTCTGCTGCTGCAAGAAGCTTAGGAGGATTACTCGTGAACAATATGCTTGATCAAGAGAGCGAAGGACATACGACCAAACGAAGCAAGCTGAAGCTCACGCTTCTGATTGTTGGGCTGTTCTTGCTCATTATCATCGGAACAGCTAGCGGTATTGGATTGTATATCGCCAATGGACTGCAGCCGGTTACAGCTTCCGAGCAGGAAGTGAGGGTGTCCGTCCCTCAAGGCGCCGGGTCTGTAGAAATAGCCAGGGAGCTTGAAACAAAGGGGCTTATTAAGAACTCATCGATATTTACGTATTATTTGAAAGTGAAGAAACAGGGTTCCAGGTTTCAAGCCGGCGAGTACAGCATGAAGCCCGGCATATCGTTCGATGAGATGATTGAAAAACTGAATAAAGGGGAAACCGTAAAGGAAGAGGTTATTCGCGTTACCATTCCGGAAGGGTTCACCATTGAACAGATTGCCGCTAAACTAAGTGAGCAGACGCCATGGAGCAAGGATGTTTTCCTGCAGTTGGCCGATTCGCCGACAGGTCTGACAGGAGACACCGCGGCTAGCGGTATTCCGGACAATAAGAATCTGAAGCACCGGCTTGAGGGGTATTTGTTCCCGGAAACCTATGAATTTAAGAAGGGCACAACGGAGCAAGAATTCATCGAGAGAACTCTGCAGCAGCTAGACAAGGAGCTGGCCCTACTACCCCCTGACTGGAAGGACAAGCTTAAAGAGCGCGGGCTTAGCGTGCATCAGATGCTGACAATCGCTTCCTTGATTGAGCGGGAGGTTGTCCAGGACGACGAACGGGCGCTCGTTTCCGGCGTTATTGAAAACAGATTGAAAAAAAATATGCCCCTGCAAATCGACGCTACGGTGCAGTATTTATTTGATAAATCCAAAGAGCGGTTGTTGGAAAAGGATTTGCAAATACAGAGCCCTTATAATACGTATTTGAATACAGGCCTGCCTCCGGGGCCAATTGCCAGTCCGAGCCTTGCCTCGGTGAAAGCAGCGATCTACCCGCAGGAAACGAAGTATTTGTTTTATGTAACAAAAAAGGACGGCACGAAAGGGCACTTGTTCGCCGAAACATTTGAGGAACACAAGAAGAATATTGCGGAAAGCAAGAAAACTGTGAAATAGAATGACTTTAGGAAGCTGACAGAAGGTAGGTAAGCAAGTGAAAAAACCAGAGCTAGTAGTAAGCTGCGGCACAGTCGCTGAATTGAAAAGATGTATTGAAGCGGGCGCAGATAGCGTGATTGTCGGTGAAGAACGCTATGCCATGCGGCTTCCCGGAGAAGTGAAACTGAACGAAATCGAGGAAGCTGTGGTTTGGGCGCATGAGAAGCAAGCTAAGGTGTATGTGTCAGTTAATAAAATTTTTGATAATGGCTCCTTAGAGGGTCTATTCGAATATTTAAGCAAGCTGCAGGAGTATGGCGTGGATGGCGTTATTTTCGGCGATCCATCTGTCCTCATGGCTGCGCGCAGTTTGCCTGCGCCGATAGCTCTGCATTGGAATGCAGAGATGACTTCCACCAATTTCGCGACTGCGAATTATTGGGGGAGACAGGGAGCTTCCCGGGTTGTGCTGGCTAGAGAGCTGAACATGGAACAAGTATTGATGTTTAAAGAAAATACGGAACTGGCTGTTGAAGTTCAAGTGCATGGTATCACTAATATCTATCACTCTAAGAGAGAGTTAGTGAAAAATTATATCGAACACCAAGGCAAAGATGCATCCTCTGAGGATCGCTCTATCGAACGCGGCCTGTTCTTGATTGAGCATGAACGCCGTGATCAGCGGTACCCTGTGTATGAGGACAGCAACGGTACGCATATCATGAGCTCAGAAGACATTTGCATGCTTGAGAATTTGCCCGAGCTTATGGATGGCAACATCGATAGCTTTAAAATCGAAGGATTATTGAAGTCTGCTGCCTATAATGAAACGGTTATTAGAAGCTATCGTGCGGTTATTGACGCTTACGCAGCGGACCCGGAAGGATTCGTGTTTCAGCAGGAATGGCTGGATGCGATAACAGAACTGCAAGATCCTGAACGTGAATTGTCGTACGGTTTTTTCTATAAGGAACAGGTATATTGATAGATGGAAGAAGGTGCGTTTTCGAGATGACGACAGCATTAGAAGCACGTGCAAGAGGAAAGCGTGTAAGACTGCATAAACCGGAACTGCTTGCCCCTGCGGGCAATTTGGAAAAACTGAAGTTCGCCATCCATTACGGAGCCGATGCGGTATATATTGGCGGCCAGAAATACGGACTCCGTTCCAGTGCTGATAATTTCTCGCTTGAAGAGATGCATGAAGCGGTTGAGTTTGCTAACGGGTACGGGGCAAAAGTGTTCGTTGCAACGAACATTTATGCGCACAACGAGGACATTGAGGGTCTTGATGAATACTTGCGGGGACTTCAGGAGGTAGGCATCTCAGCGATTATCGCGGCGGACCCGCTCATTATGGAAACATGCCGGAGAGTGGCGCCTAAGCTGGAAGTTCATGTGAGCACGCAGCAGTCTGTGATGAACTGGCAAACGGTGAAGTTTTGGAAAGACCAAGGCATTGAACGCGTGGTTTTGGCCCGTGAAGTGAGCATGACGGAAATCGATCAGATTAAAGCTCATGTTGATGTTGAGATTGAAGCCTTCATTCATGGCGCGATGTGCAGTTCTTATTCCGGCAGATGCGTGCTATCCAATCATTTCACGGACCGCGACTCCAACCGCGGAGGCTGTTCGCAATCGTGCCGCTGGAAGTATGATCTATTTGCTAAGGATCAACCTTTGTCAGCGCCGCTCGCAACGGATTTGCCTTTGTTTGGCGAAGAGGATGACGCTTTTACAATGGGATCGAAGGATCTTAGCATGATTGAACATATCGCGGATATGATCGAATCGGGCGTAGACAGCTTCAAAATTGAAGGAAGGATGAAGAGCATCCATTATGTGGCTACCGTTGTCAATGCCTACCGACAAGCCATCGATGCGTATTTCGAAGATCCGGACAATTTCAAACTGAATCCTGTATGGCAGGAAGAGATCCACAAGGCGGCCAACCGTCCGCTAAACGAAGGCTTCTTCTATGAAGCGCCCGGCCATGAAGATCATATTTTCGAACCGGAGGATAAGGTGGTTGGATTTGATTTCGTAGGCCTGGTGTTGTCCTATGACGAAGAATCAGGCACTGCGCTGATTCAGCAAAGAAATCATTTCAAGCCGGGACAGGAAATTGAATTCTTCGGACCTGAGGGGACGCATTTTAAACAAAAGGTTGGCGCAATCTGGAATGAAGAAGGACAGGAACTGGATGCAGCAAGGCATCCGCTTCAAGTTATTAAGCTTAAAACAGAATTCCCTGTAAAAAAATGGGATATGATGCGCAAGAAAACAGGTAAATAGTACCATGGAAGCTTTCTCCAGACTGGGGTATATTGGAGAAAGTTTCTTTTTTTTATTGCTTTTTTAAGCGAATATTAAAGGAAATTGTTAAACCATGTCGAAATGAGTTAAAAACCTTAATTGAAACCCTTTTCATTTTAGGAAAATAGTAGGGGGACAATGAAACAGAAACTAATGGCGGTGACAAAAATGAAAAAAAGACTCCAAAGTATTCTCGCATTTGTCAACAAAGTTGTGGTTCAAACATTCCGAAAAGTTCCATGGGGGCGTATGGCTGGTGCGGCAGGTAAGACATCGATGCAAGTGGGCACAGGCGCGTTTAAAGAAATGAAGCAGGTTAAGTTTGAAAATCCGGTGAAGTCTGTCGGCATGAAGCTGTTCTTAATGTTTTTTATCAGTATTCTATTCTTTGTTCTTATCGTGGGTATGATTTCTTACAGCGTTTCCAAAAACGTTATTAAGAACCAAGCGTCAAAATCATCTTTGCAAACCGTGACGCAAGCAGGTCAGAAGCTGGACTTCCTTTATCAAACCTTTGAAGAGGCATCCTTGCAAATTATGTTGAATAAGGAGCTGCAGGATCTGCTTGACAAAGTTCCTACGCTGGATCCTGCGTCTTATGAATCGCTGGAGGTTGTTCGCCAACTAACAGATAAATTGAATGTCGTGACTTTTGCAAACAAGTCAATTAAAACGCTTCACCTTTACCGGCCTGACGGCAAGCTGATCGTCATTACAGGTTCCGGGGGAGGTTCATTAAACGAAAATTCCGGCTCGACGGAGTGGTTTAAGAAAATTGTGGACAACGGCGGGAAAGTCGCCTGGTTCGATAGTAAACTTAAGGGATATTCCAGTTCCTCCACAAATACGTTCGCCATCGGCCGTTTAATGAGGAATACTTTGACGAACAGCACGTCAGCCGTTCTTTTATTGGAGCTCAGCACAGATCTCTTGACGAAAGAACTCAATGGGATGTCTTTGGGAGAAGACAGTAAGGTTGCCATTACGAGTGCAGCGAATAAGAACATTGCGGTTACAGAAACTACGGAGATTGAAAAAGATGCTGCTGTTCAATTAACCAAAGAGCAATTAGAGAAAGAAAACGACTCCTTTATTACGAAAGACGATCACTTGGTGGCCTATTACAAATCGCCGTTATCCGGTTGGAACCTTGTCGGGGATATCCCGGTAAGCGCTTTAGTGAATGATGCTAGGAAAATATTCAACTATACGCTTCTAATCGCTTTATTTGCAGCTATTGCGGCTGTATTAATCGGATTATTTGTTGCCAGAATGATTGGGCGGCCGCTCATTAATCTTCGTAATCTGATGCAGCAAGGCGCTAAAGGTAAATTAACGGTGCGTGCCAACTATGCAACGCAGGATGAGATCGGACAGCTAGGCGCAAGCTTCGATGTCATGATGCAGCAGATTACGACGTTGGTTCAACAAACCAGCACTTCTGCGCAAGCAGTTTTTGAAACCGCGCAAGAGTTAACGAATTCCTCCAAAGTAACGGCTACTGCGGCAAGAGAAATTGCTGTAGCAACGGACGAAATTTCCAATGGAGCCGGAGGCTTGGCGACGGAGTCGGAAAGAGGAAATGAGCTGACGCATCATATCGGCATCCAAATGAAGCAGGTGATCGAAGCAAACCTCGAGATGGGGACTTCCGCTGCGGATGTGCAGAGCTCCAGTGAGCAGGGCACGAAATATATGTCGGAGCTTATCTCCAAGACGAATCTGACGGAAGAAATGATCCGATCGATGGTTGATAAAGTCGATAATTTGAAAGACAGCACGCGTTCGATTCGCAAAATTTTGGATGTTCTGAACAATATGACGAAGCAAACGAACATTTTATCCTTGAATGCGACAATTGAAGCTGCGCGCGCCGGAGCTGCCGGCAAAGGCTTCATGGTTGTTGCCGATGAGATTCGGAAACTGGCGGACCAATCCCGTCAGTCGATTGATGTCGTGGGTCAAATTACAGAAACCATCCAGAAAGAAATCGATGAGACGGTTAAGGTGCTTTCGACAGCGACGCCGATATTCAAAGAACAAATTTTAGCGGTGAAAGAAGCCGATATTATTTTTAAACAAGTAACCAGTCACATGGGCGGTTTCATTGAGCAGCTGAGCACAGTAAGCGATTCGATTTCCACATTGGAGCAGTCCCAAGTTGTTCTCTCTGACGCTATGACGAATGTCAGTGCGGTAGCAGAGGAATCGCTTGCGACATCGGAGGAAGTTGCTTCCTTGAGCTCTGAGCAGCTTAGCATTAGCGACGGATTAGTCAAATTGTCGGACAAGCTGGATCAGCTTTCCAAATCTTTGAACGACACGTTGTCCAAATTCGAAGTGTAGCACTCATACATACTATTCGCAGTCCGCTCTCTTTTAAAGAGGGTGGGCTTTTTTTGTTTGGCAGCGAGGCGCCTTACGGTTTGTCGTTGATCAAGGATGACGATACTGAAAATATCAGAGTTTATGATTGATGACAAAGTTAGGGGTTAGGCGTATGAGGGTCAAACAGTTATCTTCACTTGAAAAACGTCGTATCTTTCTTGTTCTTCTTACGATCGTGCTCCTGTTTATTGGCCTAGCAGGCAAACTTTTTTGGATCCAGATTGCGGCTACGGAAAATTACAGCTCACATGGGGTTAATTTGCTTAAGAATTCGGTCGTTCAAAGGCAGCGTGCGCTCGTCCTTGAAAGCGGTCGTGGGGAAATTCTGGACCGTCATCTGCAGCCAATGACAGGAAGAATTGTGAAGTCTCTTGTCGTATTTCCAATCCACAGCCAACTGCAGCCTAATCCGCAGCAGGTGAGTCAACTTGTTGGAATTTTGCGGACGAACACGGACTCTTGGCGTGCATTCACGAAGGATCTGAAAGAACCGCAAGTATGGCGCGCTGCCGATGGAGGCAAACCGGCACCGCTCACGGACGGGCAGGAGCGGCAGATCGAGGCGCTTCATTTGCCGAATGTGAAGGTTGTGGAGATGGAGGATCGCTACCCAAGCGGGATGACGGCACGGCAGTTGATCGGATTCATCGGGCAAAATCCGGATCGCGTGATGAATTTGTACGGCGCAGATTTAGAGAAAGGCAAAGTCGCGCTAACAACAAAGATTGGCGGAGCCGGGCTTGAAAAAACGTTCGATCTGTGGCTTCGCGGCATAGGGGAGACTTCGATCTCGTACTTTATGGATGCCGGGAAAAGGCCGTTATCGGGTCTTGACGCCCGTATGATTGCGCCGAATAATGCGTTCTATCCCGTCAAGCTAGTAACGACTCTGGATGCAAGCGTACAGCAGCAGATAGAAACGCTCATGGATAAGCTGAACATACGCGAAGGAGCCGCTGTCGTTCAAGAAGCGGGGCATGGGGATATCATCGCCATGGCAAGCAGGCCCAATTATGATCCGACATCTGTGGATCTTGTCAGTAAAAGCTGGAGCAACTATGCGCTTAAAGCGACTGCTCCCGGCTCTATTTTCAAAACAGTCGTTGCCGCTGCTGCCCTGGATTTTGGAGTCGTTAAACCGAATGAGACGTTCACTTGTGAAGGCGCCCTTGGCAAATATGGTTTCACCTGCTGGAGGAAAGAGGGGCATGGCCCTTTGACCTTAGAGCAGGGATTTGCGCAATCTTGCAATATCGTATTCGCCAAAGTCATGCAGCGTCTGACGCCTGCTCAGCTAGAAAGCTATGCGCATAAGCTTGGCGTGCTCGACGAGGTGGGATGGACGGGGAAAACGGACTCGAAAGTGATCCTCCGGCAATTGGACAGCGAAGAGAACGGACAGCTCTTTGGCGCCCATACGCCGCACGACGATGAAGGGGTTCTTATGCAAACGGCTATCGGTCAAAGGGATGTCATGATGACCCCATTGCAAGCGTCTAATATGATTGTTACTTTGCTGCATAATGGCAAGGGGTACTCGCCAAGGGTAGTCCAAGAAATCCGGTACCAAACCGATCGGGTGATGGAGTCATTTGAGCCGCATAAGTTGGAAGGAAGCAGCGGGTACGTTTCGGCTTCAACAAGCCGTACGCTTTTGAACTGGATGCAAGAGGTCGTGACGGAAGGAACAGGCCAAGGATTGAAGGGTGCGAAGTGGAAGCTCGCAGGAAAATCCGGTACGGCTCAAACTATGGTTGGCAAGCAGGAGAAAGTGAATCAGTGGTTTATCGGATATGGCCCGGTCGATTCTCCGAAGTATGCGGTTTCCGTTGTGATCAAGAACACGGATCCTTCGGAGAGCAACAAGGCCATTCCTTTGTTCAAAGGGATCATGGATATTTTGGCAAGCGGGTCAAACGGCGGGCAATGAGATCGTGAAACAGGTGCCTTGGTCGGGCTGACTGGCGACTTCAATGTCGCCTCCGAATGTTCGAATGATACGATAGGAGACCATCATGCTGAGACCTGTGCTTTTATTCGTTGTTGAGTAAAAGGGCGTTCCGAGACGATTGATCTGTTCGGCGGTCATGCCGACCCCCGTATCCATGATTTTCAAAATAATTTGTGCACCTTTTTTGAAGGCTATGATTCGTAGCGGCCCTCCGGTCGGCATAGCTTCAATACCGTTTTTCGTTAGATTCACCAGGCATTGCATCATTTTGTCCAAATTGCCTTGGATGAACAGAGAATTCTCCATATGGATTTGAAGGTCCACTCCCCGTGCGGCGGCGTAAGGGTCAAGAAGATTGCTTAGCATGGGCGATAAGGAAGAGATATCCAGCTGTTCCAGCTTCTCAGCCTCCGGCTTGGCAAAGGACAAGTAATCGGTAATAATACTTTGGGCTCGGTCAATCTCTTCAATCACCATGGCCGTATATACTTGCTTTTTCTCTTCAGGGACTTGGGACTGACTGAGGATTTGCATAAAGCCCCGGGCAACGGTCATGGGATTGCGAATTTCATGGGCGACAGAGGCAGCTAATTCACTTAGGACATTGAGCTTCTCGGAGCGTTGGATTTCTTGACGCGTTTTCACATTATCACGGATGCGGGAAATTAAATTGGTCAACAGCCACATCGTTAACAGATGAACCAGACAATACAATAAACCGTAAAATAAAAAAGTGTGATCTACCTGAATGAATGAACCAACCCTATACAGCAGAGTGATACAGAAAGTAGCTAAAGCACTAACGAAAGCCAACAGAGTGGGAAACATTACTTTGGGGGTTATGTGCTTCCAATTGCTCAGCGCTATGAAAGCCAGGATGAAGGGGACAAGAATAGCTAATAAGGTAACGATCCAGAAGAAACTCGGACCATTCATGATGTAGGCATAGGCCAGTATGACTCCCGAAACGAAAAGTCCTGAGCGTATGCCGCTGTATAGAAAAGCTATGAGTACAGGGATAATGTGGAGATCGAAATGATCGCCAATAGATTTGAAAAAGGGATGCGTCATACAAAATATGGCCGCTAATGAGCAAATAATCGTGATGACTACCTTGCCATACTTGTCATAGCTGTCAAGGGTGCCCGGCCTATCAAGCCAAACGATATGAGTTAAAACAATAGGGATGGTTAGAACAAGGATATTGAGGAGTAAGTCGTCAAAAATGTTCAAAGATCTCGCCTACTTAATTAATAATTTGATAGTCAAAAATTAATTTCGACAGCAAACCTGAAAATCCTTTGAATTGCATCCAAAAATTTGATGTTTTTTGGCGAATAAAGCCGATTTTCACATTGCGGCTAGCGCTCGTTTCGCTTACAATTCGGATGATGAACTTAAATAGCTGGCTCAGGAGAATATAAAAATGATGCATGCACCACTTTCTTCTTCCATGGTTATCCTGGATCGGACGCTTGAATCAGAATCGCGATCCATCCTGTATGCTTTTGCGTTGGAAGAGCTTTTATGCCGGTCGATTGGCAAATCATCGCCACCTATTTTGCACATATGGCGGCACCCGCGAGCTTTTGTGATGGGACTTAGAGACAGCCGCCTCCCGGAAGCCGCACTTGCCAACCAGTGGTTGATAGACCAAGGCTATGATACAGCTGTAAGAAATTCAGGAGGGGCAGCGGTTCCGCTGGATTTGGGGGTCGTGAATGTTTCTCTGCTGCTGCCGAAAGAGCCGGGGGACATGGAGCATCGGAAAGATTTTGAGATGATGGTGGCCCTAATCCGTGAAATCATGAGCAAACTTACCGATCGTATCGATCAAGGCGAGGTATTGGGCTCCTTTTGTCCGGGAGAGTTCGATTTAAGCGTAGGCGGGCGTAAGTTTTGTGGGATCGCACAGCGCAGGCAGCAGCGGGCTTTATCGGTGCAAGCCTTCATTATCGTGGAAGGTGAAGGTGAGGGAAAAGCAACGCTAGCCAGGAGCTTTTACGAACGCGCGGCTGGTTCGACAGATCCTGCCGATTATCCAACAGTAGCCCCGGGGAGTATGGCCAGTTTAGCGGAATGCTTGAATATCCCTTTAACAGCAGAGCAATTTACAGAGAACTTAATTGAAATCATGAGTGCCAGAGGGATGCAAGTGAAGCGTCCTGAGGCGATACCGGGGTATCCGGATGAAGGTCAAATTGACGGCATGGTGGAGCTGTTGAGAGAGCGATATGCGATTAAGGGGTAAAAAAACGGTCTGATTTCGTCAGTTGACGGAAGAGGGACCGTTTTTTTATACAATGCGATGCAATTGGGTTTGTTTGTTGCAAAATAAGGGAACAGAAAGCCTCTACTTGGAGCCAAATCGGCAGCTGAGCTAAATCTCCTGGAGTTGGCGACAGCTGCACAGTTCCAAGGGGCCAATCCATAAGTTGCTCCAGCTAAAATAACGGGAGAATCTACCGTTAATCTGTGCTGCTCGGTGGCAGGGAACGAATTAGCAGGAGAAACTCCATCTAAATCGTCGGTAACTGGACGAAATCTCCTGGATTTGGCGAAATTAGCGGGAGAAAATCCAGCTATTTGGACAAAAGTGATGTAATTGCAGAGAATAGCTGGAGTAATCGGCGTTAAATTAGAGGTAAGCCAATTACTTAGCTGCCAGGTTTAAGGGGACGCCCCTGGCAATATCAGCGTCCTATGGTTCCGTTGATGTCTCTTACGCAAGAAAATAATGCAGAGCCGCGCTCAGCTCGCCCTGCCAAAAACCCCACAAATGCTTGCCGGGTTTTTCGATATAATGAAGAACGGCATTCTTCCTCTCCAGATCCTCCTTAGCCAAGCGGTTTTCTCTGACGAAGTCAAAGGTTCCGCGCTCGGTTTTGACATCGGTTTCGTCTAAGCCGATCAGCATATACATTTCCAGCCAGGATAAGTCGTCCACCGCCTTGAGGCGCTCGCGGGTAATGTCGAAAAATGCGCCTGATAAGGATATAACGCGGCAAAAAAGGCTAGGATAATCTAAGGCGAGATGCAGGGAAACGGTCCCTCCCAGGGAATCGCCTGCTACAATACGCTCACTCCGCTCAGCGCGTACGGGATAACGGCTTTCTATGTAAGGAAGGAGCTCCTCGGCGAAGAAGCGGCAGTAGGCGTCATGACGTTCCCCTTCCGGCGCATATTCGGACGTACGGTTGGCTGTCTGAACATCGACACCGACCACGATGGCGGGCTCCAGGTCTTCATCCAGAATGCAGCGGGTGATCGTTGTGGCAATGCGTCCGAAATTAAAGAATTGCTCGCCGTCCTGGCAATAAATGACCGGATAGGAGAGCAGCTCGTTGTAACCGGGAGGCAAATAAATGCGAAGCGGGCGAGTTTCTTGAAGCAGGACAGAGGTGAGTGCATCTTTTACAATGGTTCTTTGATAATAACGTGAGTCATCAGTCATAAGTATCTCCTTTTATTTCCAATGGTGGAAAATGGGATTGCAAGTGCAAGTTGGAAACGGAATGGTAAGGTGTATTATAGCAGTTGTAAATTTATTGTTAACTGTATTATATATTTTCATGAACTGTACTATACACTTGAGTGAAAAAAGGTCATATGTCATAAGGAAACAGGTGTACAATTCACAAAAACAGGTTTATAATAATACTATAACAGAAGTGTAGCTAGCAGGCATCAAAATCATATAAGAGGTGAAATGGTATGAGTAAGCCACTTGTCAGCCAAGTAAATTACGAAGTGACCACAGAAAAGGTTGAGCCTTTACAAGTACTGGCTCCAGACGGCACAGTTGTAAATCCCGACAAAATGCCTAAACTTAGCGATGACCAATTAAAAGAGTTAATGAGAAGAATGGTATTCACACGTGTATGGGACGAAAGAGCCGTAAATCTCGGTCGTCAAGGACGCCTTGGTTTCTATGCGCCGGTATCCGGACAAGAAGCTTCCATGATCGGCAGTGAATTTGCTTTAAATAAAGATGACTTTATTTGCCCGGGTTACCGCGATATGCCGCAGCTCGTATGGCACGGACTTCCGCTGTACCAAGCATTCCTATATTCCCGCGGACACCAACATGGCGGTCAAATTCCGCAAGATGTTCACGTACTTATGCCGCAAATTATTATCGGCGCACAAATTTTGCATGCAACAGGCGTTGCTATGGCCTTCAAAAAACGCAACCAACCGCGTGTAGCGATTACGTACACAGGGGACGGAGGAAGCTCCGAGGGCGATTTCTACGAAGGTTTGAACTTTGCAGGAGCATTCAAGCTGCCTGCCATTTACTTTGTACAAAACAATGGCTATGCGATCACAACGCCATATGCGAAACAAACAGGCGCGCTATCTGTTGCCCATAAAGCTCTTGCTGCCGGTATCAAAGGCGTGCAAGTAGACGGAATGGACGTTCTGGCTGTTGTTCAAGCCGTAACAGAAGCTGCTGAAAGAGGCCGTAAAGGCGAAGGCGCTACATTGATTGAAGCGTTGACTTACCGTTTCCGTCCGCACTCTTTGGCCGATGATACGACGAAATATCGTACCAAAGACGAGGAATCCGATTGGGAGCCTAAAGATCCGCTTACGCGCATGCGTATTTTCTTGACGAAAAAAGGTCTGTGGAGCGAAGAAGAAGAGGCAAAAGTAAAAGAAGAAGCGAAAGCTACAGTAGCTGAACATATCAAAAAAGCTGAAGAAACTGAGAAAATGACAGTTCCTGGCCTGATCGATTCCATGTTCGAAGTTACACCGGCACATCTCGAAGAACAGAAGCAAGCGTATAAATAAATTTTAGCTGATGGAGCCAGATTCTGGCGAAAGACAAAGCATTTGCATACGATGCCAGTTTTTCTGGCGAAAAACTCTTAGGAGGCACGGAGAAGTCATGGCACAAATGACGATGATTCAAGCGATTAAAGACGCAATGCGCGTGGAACTGGAAAGAGATCCAAATGTAATTTTGTTCGGCGAAGACGTTGGCCATGTAGGTGGCGTATTCCGTGCTACAGAAGGTTTACAAAAAGAGTTCGGCGAAGACCGCGTTTTCGATACGCCTCTTGCCGAGTCTGCAATCGGCGGCCTTGCCGTAGGTCTTGGGGTTCAAGGCTTCCGTCCAATCGCTGAGATTCAATTCGTTGGTTTTATTTACGAAGCGCTTGACCAAATTTGCGTGCAAGCTGCTCGTATGCGTTACCGCTCCGGCGGCCGTTACAACTCGCCAATCGTATTCCGTACGCCATACGGCGGCGGCGTAAAAGCGGCTGAGCTTCATACGGATGCGCTTGAAGGTTTATTGGTGCAAACACCGGGGATCAAAGTTGTCGTTCCTTCCAACCCTTACGATGCGAAGGGCTTGCTCATTTCCGCAATTCGCGATAATGACCCTGTCTTCTTCATGGAGCATCTGAACTTATACCGCGCATTCCGCGCAGAAGTACCTGAAGGCGAATATACGATTGAACTTGGCAAAGCGAACGTTGTTCGTGAAGGTTCCGACGTAACCGTTATTACTTACGGAGCAATGGTTCATACATCCGTAAAAGCGGCTGAAGAGATCGAAAAAACGCAAGGCGTGAAAGTTGAAGTTATCGACCTTCGTACCCTGCTTCCGCTGGATATCGAAACGATTGTCGCTTCGATCAAGAAAACAAACCGTGCAATTATCGTACAAGAAGCGCAAAAAACTTCCGGTGTAGCCGCAGAGGTTATTGCTCAAATTAATGAAAAAGCGATTCTTCACCTGGAAGCTCCAGTTCTGCGTATTGCGCCGCCGGATACCGTTTATCCGTTCGCTCAAATCGAAGACGCTTGGTTGCCTAGCCCGGCAAGTGTCATTGCGGGAATTAAACAAGTACTCGAATTCTAATTCACAGTCGAATGTAACAGGAGGTTGTACACGTGGCATTGTTTGAATACAAGTTCCCAGAGCTTGGTGAAGGCATACATGAAGGCGAAATCGTTAAGATGCTCGTTAAAGCGGGTGACACCGTAACGGATGAAACGATTCTTATGGAAGTACAGAACGATAAAGCAGTCGTTGAAGTTCCTTGTCCGGTAGAAGGCAAAGTCGTTAGCGTTGCCGTCAAAGACGGACAAGTATGCACGATTGGCGAGCTCGTGATGACAATCGAAGTCACTGGCGAGATGCCGGCTGAGTCCATGCATCACGCCAGCTCCAACCACGCTGCACCAGCTGCACCTGCTGCTACAGCGGTAGCCGTAGCAGAGGCTCCTGCAGCAGCGCCAGCAGCAGCAGCTGCTCCGGCCGCGCCAAGCGCCGGCGCGGGCCGCGAAGTGCTTGCGACGCCTAGCGTGCGCAAGCTCGCAAGAGAAAAAGGCATCACACTCGCAGAGGTGACGCCTACAGGCAAGCACGGCCGCGTAACACGCGAGGACGTGTTAGGCTTTAACGGAGCGGGCAGCGCCGCGGCTCCGGCAGTAGAAGCGCCAGCTGCAGCGGAAGCAGCTGGCAGCGCGGCACCTGCGGCTAGCACGCAGGTCGCTGCGGGCGATCGCGTAGAAGAGCGGATTCCGTTCAAAGGAATCCGGAAAGTAATCGCGAACGCGATGGTGAAATCCGTGTACACGGCACCGCACGTGACACTGATGGACGAAATCGACGTGAGCGCGTTAGTCGCGCTGCGCGAGCGCACGAAGCCTCTTGCCGAGAAGAAAGGCGTGAAGCTGACTTACCTTCCTTTCATCGTGAAAGCATTGGTAGCGGCATGCCGTCAGTTCCCGGTCATGAACGCGATGATCGACGAAGAAAAGCAAGAAATCGTGTACAAAAAGTACTACAATATCGGAATTGCTACAGATACGGACAACGGCTTGCTCGTTCCTGTTATCCATGACGCAGACCGCAAAAACGTATGGTCGATCGCTTCTTCCATCAAAGACTTGGCTCTTCGCGGACGCGAAGGCAAATTGTCTCCGAACGAGATGAAAGGCGGCACAATCTCCATTACGAACATCGGTTCCGTAGGCGGTATGTTCTTTACACCGGTCATCAACTTCCCTGAAGTTGCTATCTTGGGTGCAGGCCGCATCACGGAGAAACCGGTTGTGAAAAACGGTCAAATCGTTGCGGCATCGGTTATGGCGCTTTCCTTGAGCTTCGACCACCGGATCGTTGACGGTGCGACAGCGCAAAGCTTCTTGAACTACATCAAACAGCTTCTGGCTGATCCAGAGCTTCTCGTCTTGGAGGTGTAACAGCATGGTAGTAGGAGATGCTTCTTTAGATATTGATTTGCTCGTCATTGGTGCGGGCCCAGGTGGTTACGTCGCAGCAATTCGCGCAGCTCAGCTTGGTCAAAGCGTTCTTATCGTTGATAAATCGGATTGGGGCGGCGTCTGCTTGAACCGCGGCTGTATCCCTTCCAAAGCGTTGATCTCCGCGGCTCATACGTATGAGCATGCGCAGCACGCTGACAGCATGGGTATCTCTGTAGAGAACGTGAAAGTGGACTTTGCAAAGGTACAAGCATGGAAAAACAGCATCGTTGCAAAACAAACGGGCGGCGTTAGCGCGCTGCTCAAAGGCAACAAAATTCAAACGTTCAAAGGCGAAGTGATGTTCATCAACGAGCACGAAGCACGTGTGTTCAACGATGCAGAAGCTCCTCGCTACCGCTTTAAGCACTGTATTATCGCGACGGGTTCCCGTCCGATTGAGCTGAAAGCATTCCCTTACGGCGGAAGAATTATTTCTTCCACGGAAGCTTTGAACTTGCCTGAAGTACCGAAAAGCATGATCGTTATCGGCGGCGGCTACATCGGTATCGAGCTTGGTCAAACGTATGCGAAGTTTGGCACGAAAGTAACGGTGCTGGAAGGCTCCGATCACGTACTGCCAGGCTTTGAGAAAGAATTGACGAAGCTTGTTGCACGCAACCTGGAGAAAGTTGGCGTAGAAGTTCATACAGAAGCGTTGGCGCAATCCTGCACGAAAACCGAGAACGACGTAACGGTAACATTCACAGTTAAAGGCGAAGAGAAACAAGTTACAGCTGATTACGTACTAGTAACAGTTGGCCGTCGTCCGAATACGGATGGCGAGCTTGGTCTTGACCTTATTAACTTGAAAATGACGGACCGCGGTTTGATCGAAGTTGATAACCAAGGCAGAACAAGCATCCCGCACATCTTTGCCATTGGTGATGTTGTCCCTGGTCTTTCCTTGGCTCACAAAGCTTCTTATGAGGCGAAAGTGGCAGCAGAAGCGATCGCAGGTCACTCCAGCATCGTTGATTACAAAGCGATGCCGGCTGTTGTGTTCTCCGATCCGGAAATTGCCGGCGTAGGCTTGAGTGAAACGGAAGCAAAAGCCCAAGGCATCAACGTGACAATCGGTAAATTCCCATATGCAGCCAACGGCCGCGCTAACTCTTTGAACGCAGGTCAAGGCTTCGTGAAGCTTGTCGGCGACAAAGAAACAGGTCAGCTGCTTGGCGGCCAAATTGTTGGTCCGGAAGCATCGAACTTAATCGGAGAGCTTGCTCTTGCGGTTGAAATGGGTGCTAACCTGGAAGACATCGCACTGACGATTCACGCCCACCCAACATTGACTGAAATGATCATGGATGCGGCTGAAGGTGCGCTTGGACACCCAATCCACCAACTTGGCAAATAAGCATCATTAGAGCGGTTTCCAACACCTTTAGATAAAAAGTCCCGAGAGCATGGCGCAAGCCGCTCTACGGGACTCTTTTATTTGGGGCGTGTTATTCCTCTTTGATCGTCGGATTTTTGATGCCGCGGGAGAGTTTGTCTACGGTTTTGGCAACCCTGCCCGTTCGTGTTTCTTCGCGCTTCGCATCTGTAATCCATCGGACGTATTCTTTGCGGTTCGTATAGGACAGTGTCTCGAAAAACGCGGCAGCGGCTGGGGCAGCGCCAAAAGCCTCCGCAAGATCATCAGGCACGATGATCGTTTTATCAGATGGAGCAGCTTGTTTCGCTGAATCGGCGGCACGACTGGCTAACCGTTCGCTGCGCGGCGACTTCACAAGGCCGATAGGGCGAAAGCGCATGGCAGACCATGTCTCATCGATCGAGACCAGACTCACACCTTCAAAGTTCAGCTGATTGACGGTATCCCAGCCGGAGTCGCGATTGATGTCCGTTTTTATTTTGGCTGTGCCTTTGGGGTAATTGATCCACAGCATGCCTTCCGGCGTCACGGCCTCAATGGCCGCAGGAGCTAGTCGTTCGACATCGTCGCGCGTGTAGGCGAAAACCTGGACGAAGTCATAGGCCTGTGCACCCTCTTTGCAATCGGTTAAATGAACGCCTTCAGGCAAGGGTAACAGACTGTCGATGTAGCCTTCCGGTGCATTCATAATCAGGGCGCGTTTGCTGTTGACCAATCGCAGCTTTTTCGCTAATGCGTTGTCCATGAAAATTCCTCTTCTCTTCTTGTTTTATCCGTGTCTGCGTGCAAAATCCAACATGAATTCAGCCAGAGCCTGGCAGGCTTCATGAGGGACGGCATTGTAGGCGGAAGCGCGCAAACCCCCAACGCTGCGGTGCCCGGCCAAGCCCTCAAAGCCGTGAACTTCGGACTCCGCAATAAATTGACGTTCAAGATCCTCATTCGCCATGCGCCAAGTGATATTCATCGGTGAGCGGTCTTTGGCATCAATAATCCCTTGATAGAAACCACCGCTCCCATCAATGACATCATAGATCAAGCCTGATTTTACAAGATTATATTTCTCTAATTGTTCCACGCCGGCTTGTTTTTCTACCCATTTTAACACTAAGTTCATCATGTAGATCGCATGGACGGGGGGCGTATTCAGCAATGATTTATTGGTGGCAAATGCCGCATAGCGCATGATTTCCGGGATACGGTCGGAAGCTAGTTCCAGCCAGCTTTCGCGAATAATGGCTACCGTGACACCTGCGGGACCCAGGTTTTTCTGAGCGCCGGCATAGATCATCGAAAATGGATTCAGATCCAGCTTCCTGCTTAGGATTTCGCTTGTCATATCGGCAACGAGCGGTGTGGAAGTTACTTCGGGTATCGACGTATAGCGCGAGCCTTCAATCGTGTTATTCATTGTGATATGAAGGTAAGCCGGGTCTCCGCTGAGAGATTCCTCCGTTATAGCCGGGATGCAGCGCCATTTGTGGTCTTTCGAGCTTGCCGCGACGTGGGTGCTCCCCAAATAAGACGCTTCCTTATAAGCTTTTTCCGCAAAGCTGCCAGTCAATACATAATTGGCCGTCTGATGAGGCTTTAAAAAGTTCATCGGAAGGAGAGCGAACTGTGTGCTTGCCCCTCCGCCCATAAAGATCGCTTCATATCCTTGTGGCAAGCCGAGCAAAGTCAGCAGAAGAATCTGTGTTTCATGATTCAGCTCCTCGACCGTGCGGCTGCGGTGCGACATTTCGAGCAGGGAAATCCCTTTGCCCTCATAGTCCACCAATTGCCCCTGTGCCTCTTCCAGTACTTCTAATGGCAGTGCGGCCGGACCCGGATTGAAATTGTACCTGCGATTTCTTTTGTTCATGTTAAGCTGCCTCCCGTAACCGAATTTTTAACCAACAAAAAAACGCCCTCATCCGATTGGGACGAGGAGCGTTTGCTCGCGGTGCCACCCAATTTAAGAAACATTCGCGAGAATGCTTCTCCACTTGGTTCCGCGGTAACGGGCGGTGCCGGTTAACTTAGCATAACCACAAAAAGTCTGCAGGCATGCTTGGCGAAAACGCCTCCGAGTTGGATTCTCATCATAGGCACGATCGAATATAGAAGTTGAATAAAAGTATATGCCGATTGTTTGAAAAGGTCAATGGTTTATTTCACGGTTTTGTTATACGCGGCGAGCTTCTCCGTAATGCTTTTCGAAGCGGCGTCCAGCGCATCTTTCGGTGCTTTTTTCCCTGTGAGCGCTTCTTCAATGGCGGTTTCAACCAGCTGACGGGCTTCAGGGAATACACCCATGACCGCGCCTTGCGTGGCTTTGTTGGCTTTGGTGTTGTGAAGCTGGTCGATGGCTGTTTGGAATTGCGGGTATTTCGCTAAGTTATCCTTCACCAACTGCTCATCATAAGCTTTTTTCGTAATCGGGAAGTACCCTGTATTGACGTGCCACCATGCTTGCGTTTGCGGGTTCGTCAGAAATTTGATGAATTCCCATGCGCCTTTTTGCTCGGCTTCGGACTTGTTGTTCAAGATGTAGAGACTTGCGCCTCCGACAACAACGCCGCCGTCTTTGGCATCCGCTGGTTTAGGCATCGTGCTTGTTCCGACTTGGAATTTGCCTTCTGCACCTGAAACAATTCCACGTAAAGAAGCTGTAGAATCGAGTGTCATCGCAACTTGACCAGCAAGGAAAGCTTTTTTCGTATCATCGGTTTTGCGACCAAGATTCATAAGGGACTTGTTATCGACCATTCCCTTCCACCAGGTCAATGTTTTGACGCCTGCTTCATTATTTAATAACGTTTCTGTTGCCGCGGAGGTGCGCCCGTTTCCGTTGTTTAAGAATTCTGCGCCTTGTCCGGCGAAAAACTGCTCCATGAACCAACCGTAAATGGCGAAGGATCCGCCAGCTTTACCGTCTTTGCTTAACGCTTGCGCGGCTTTTGCAACTTCTTCGTATGTTGTTGGCGGCTTTTCTGGATCTAGTCCAGCGGCTTTGAACATATCTTTGTTGTAGTAAAGGATTGGGTTTGAAGTGTTAAAAGGCATAGAATTTAATTTATCGTCAACTTTGTAATAATTCAAAATATTTTCTTCGAGCTGAGAAAGATCGAATTTGTCGGCGTCCACGAATTTCTGAACCGGTGTAATCGCTTTGGAATCGATCATGAAACGGGAGCCGATCTCGTAGACTTGAATGAGAGACGGACCGCTTTTGGTATCCATGGAGGCTTTCATTTTGTTTAAGCTTTCATCGTATGTACCTTGAAAAACGGCCTCAACCTGCACATTTTTCTGGGAAGCATTGAAATCTGCCACCAGTTTGTCTACGGCCTTGCCTAGCTCTCCGCTCATGGAGTGCCACCAGATTACTTTGACCGGCTCTGCGGCTTTTGTCGGTGCTGCTGACGCTGCAGTTGAACTAGCGGGCGCCGCACTGCCGGATGTCGTTACTTCTGCTTTGCCGCATGCGCTTGTCAACATCATCGTGAGAGCTGTCATTGCAAGAACGGAAACTCTTACGTTTACGGATTTCATGGATTTGTTTCTCTCCCTTTAGTTCATTTTATTTATGGAAATCTGCTTTAAGCTCTAGGCTTTTGCAGAAGAGCCAACAAGATCAACCTTTCACAGCTCCGGCGGTAAGTCCGCGAACAAGCTGCTTTAAACCGAGTACGAGCAGCAGCAGGGATGGCAAGAGGACAATCGTCACGCCTGCCAGAACGAGGTTCCACACGGTTAATTCTTCAAACTGCAGCATGGCGATGCCGATTTGTGCGGTTCGCATGCTCTCGCTGTTCGTAATGAGGAGCGGCCACAGATACATATTCCAAGCGTTCAAGAAGGCATAAACCGCGAGTGTTGCAAGAGCGGGCCTTCCCAGAGGCAGCACGATTCGGACAAAGAGGCGGACATGTCCACAGCCGTCGATGCGCGCCGCTTCGAAGAGCTCTTTTGGCAGCTGCAGGAAAAATTGGCGGAGCAGGAAGGTGCCGAATGCCGTTGCCAGGAAAGGCACCGTTAGACCCTGCAGGCTGTCGAGCCAGTCCCATTTTTTGACCGTCAAATAATTCGGTATGATCGTGACTTCCCAAGGAATCATCATCGTCGCCATAAACAGCGAGAAAATGAAAGTTTTCCCTTTGAAACGAATATTGGCAAAAGCATAGGCGGCCATGGAGGATGTCATCAGTTGCCCAATCATGATGAGCAGGGAGACGACCAAGCTGTTGGTAATAAATCTGCCGATGGGAACGAGGTGAAAGACGGTTAGAATGCTGCCTATATAGAAGCTGCCCGGCAAGAAGTGCGGCGGATAAGCCGAAGCTTCATCCGGCGTCATGAACGTAGCTGAAAACGTGTAAAAGATGGGATACAGCACAAGTGCGGCGGCTATGGCCAACAGGACATAAACGAATGTATTTTGCAATGGACGGTTCATTGATAATGCACGTTCCTTTCGAACACTTTGAATTGCACCAGGGTGAAAATCAGGATGATCGTGAACAGCACAAGAGCTTGCGCGCTTCCAGTCCCAAACCGGAAGTTGATGAATGCGTCTTGATACAAGTTATAAACGAGAACGTCGGTCGAGTTGACAGGACCGCCTTTGGTCAGAATATGGATCTGCCCGAAGGATTGGAAAGCACCGATGATCGAAACAATCGTAACGAAGAACACCGTCGGTGAAAGCAGCGGTAAAACAATTTGCACAAACGTCCGGATCGGGCCGGACCCGTCGATTTTGGCGCTATCGTAGATTTCATCGGGAATGCCTTGCAAGCCGCTGAACAGGACGATGTAATTGAAGCCGAGATTCATCCAGACGGTCATCATGGAGACGGAGAGCAGCGCCCAGCTAGGATCTGTAAGCCAAGCTACAGGCTCTAGGCCGATCGTGTGCAGGAGGTAGTTGAGCATGCCGACACTAGGATGAAAAAGCATCATCCAGATGACGGAAGCAGTACTAACGGACAGAACGACAGGCAGGGAGAAAACAAATTGGAAAAAGCGCATGCCTTTTAACTGATTATGCGTGAGAGCGGCGAGAAGAAGCGCAAGGACAATGCTGGTCGGTACCGTCAGAAGGGTGAAAAGACCGGTGACTTCCAAGCTTTTATAAAATCGCTCTGATGTGAAAATCGCTGTGAAGTTGTCGAAGCCGACGAAGGAAGCTACCCTGCCTCTGGGATCGGTATCGTGCATGCTCAGATACACGGTTTGCAGAAGAGGATAAAACAGAAAGATGCCAAACAGCAGAAGTGACGGGAATAAGAAAACATAACCAAGTATCGTTTCCGCCCATTTGGAGAGAAAGAGGGAACGGGGAGGGAGCCCGGCGCGAGTTGTTATTTTTTTCGAAGCGGTTGTAAATGGCAAGTCTTGATCGAGCGTACTCATTTAGTGTCCTCCACAAGGTTATTAGACTAGTTCTACGTCTATTAGCTTAGCTGTGCGTTATTTGACCAATGTTAAATAGGGATAAATGATTTGTTAATTTTTGGGCCGTATTTACGTAAAGTTTACGAACTTTTACTGGGCAAAAGAGGAACCCATCTACTATAATTTGGGCATGAGCCATTCATGACGATAGGAGCGTGTACAATGAACACACAGAAAACGCTTGTGATAGGGCACCGGGGAGCTGCCGGAGAAGCGCCGGAAAATACGTTAGGATCTTTTGCTTTAGCTGTCGATCAAGGGGCTGATGGCGTCGAACTGGACGTGCATCTCACGAAAGACGGGGAAATTGTCGTTTGTCATGATCTTTCGCTTGATCGGACGACGAACGGTACAGGTCTCATTTGTGAAAAAAGCTGGAAGGAAATTCAGGGGCTCGATGCAGGCTCATGGTTTTCCGAGTCGTTCATTGGGGAACGGGTGCCGCTGCTGCGGGAGGTGTTCGACCTTGTGCCACGGGGACTCCTCATCAACGTGGAAGTGAAGCATGCGTATGAAGGGCGCATGGAGAAGGCGCTGCTCGCCTTTTTGCGTGAGAGCGGCAGAATGGAGGATGTGGTGATTTCTTCTTTCAATCACAAGGTGATTCACCGGATCAAGCTGGCTGAGCCCGAAGCGAAGGTGGGTCTGCTGTATGCCGCCGACTTGTTCAACCATGCCGCCTATGCGCAGCAAATCGGCATCGAGGTGCATTCCTTGCATCCTCATCATCACCTGTTTGAAAAGGAAGATGCTGCTGCGGCATCGGCTGCCGGACTTGCTACATACCCTTACACGGCGAACGATGTACAGGATTATCAGAGGCTGATCGACGCCGGTGTTACGGGGATTATCACGGACTTCCCGGCCAGGCTGAAGAAGGTATTGGGCGCTTAACCCCTTTGCATGGTAGAATATGGGTATCTTGTTTGGAAGGGGAAACGTGGCGACATATGAGCGAAATCGGTTTGACGCAAATTGGGCAAATTTCTGTGAATGCTGCGGATATGGAAAGGGCTGTTGCTTTTTATCGCGATACGCTGGGAATGAAGTTTTTGTTTCAAGCTTCCCAAATGGCTTTCTTTGATTGCAGCGGCATTCAGTTGATGATCAGCCTTCCGGAAAAGCCCGAATTTAACCACCCGGGTTCGGTAATTTATTATAAAGTGGAGAACATCAAGTACGTTTATGAAGCTTTCATCGAACGCGGTGTTGCCTTTATTAGCGAACCTCATGTGGTTGCGAGTATGGGCAGTGTGGATATTTGGATGGCGTTCTTCCGAGATTCCGAGGGGAATACATTAGCTTTAACGAGTGAAGTTTCGAAGTGAAAAAGTTGAAAAAAAGGCCGCTGCATTCGGATTCGGGTGCTGCGGTCTTTTTTTTAATAGGGGGAACTACAGGCCGCTATTCTGTGGAAAGCAGCCGATTGGGCGGGGGAGAGGGAACTAGGGTCCGCTATTTCGCCATTTTGACTGATATTTGGGCGATGGAGGTTGAATAAGGCCCTGTAGTTCCCCTTGGGCCCATGAAATTCGGCAATTTGCTTAAATAAGGGAATGAGGATTCCCTATTGTGGGCGGAAGGCTGATTGCTCAGTCGGGCGAGCAGATGTAATGGGCGCTAGCGCATTTTTTGTCCTCGCTGACGGACAGAGAGGCCCTTATTCGATGGAAAAGAACCTCTTCGAACATGTAACGGACACCTGCGCTTTTACTTGTTCACATGGGGACGAATTACGCCGCAAAATCGGCAAATAGAGTCTCGGGTGTCCGTTAGCAGTGAGGCACGACGCTTTTGGTGAAGATAACGGCTGCTGTGTCCGAAGCGTGATGAGGCCTCGCATTCTTCACCTTCCACCCACGGGCTGAGGAACTAGCCTCGGGCAGTAGTACTAGACAAAGTTAGTACTATCAGAATCACGGCAAATGCATACAATGGGATTATGACCAGGTATTAAGAGAAGCCCAATAACAGCATGGATGCTGCCGTAATCTGCAAGGTTGTCCAGCCTTGCCATGCGAACGCTTAGGAGGAATCATCATGATCAAATGGTTGTTTATAACGCTGTTAAAGCTGCTGCTGCCACTGCTGCGCCCTGCTTTATTGGGAGTCTTTCGTGTAAAAGCAAAGGGGATAGAACGGTTAAATTTCAAAGAGAAAACGGTGCTCATTCCTAACCATGTGTCTCTGCTGGATGCCGTTGTGCTGGCGTTGATTCTGCCTAAGGAAGTGGCTTTTGTAGTGAATACCCAAATGGCCAAACGTTTTGCTTGGCCGCTCCATTTTCGGATGCATATTCCGGTAGATCCTTTGAATCCTTACTCGGTACGGAAAATGCTCAAAACGGTGCAGAGCGGTACGCCGCTCGTCATTTTCCCGGAGGGACGCATCACTACCACGGGCAGCATGATGAAGGTCTACGGCGGCATCGGTTATATTGCTTCAAGATCTCAGGCACATATGGTGCCGATCGCCATTAGTGGGCTGGAGCATTCCAAGTTCTCCTATCTTCGCGGCAAAATGAAGCAGATTTGGTTTCCGGCGGTCACCATTACGATAGGGGAAGCTTTTCAAGTGCCGGTGGATGATCGTCTCACTCGAAGAGTTCAAAAGGAGCGGGCAACGGATCTGATCGGCAGCCGCATGCAAAGTCATATCGTGGACAGCCGAATGAAGCCGGAGCTTAATTTATTTAATGAACTACTCATCGCTGCCAAGCAGCATGGCGTCTCGAGAATCATTTGCGAAGACGTATTATCGGATACGGCTCTAAGTTACCGCAAGCTGCTGTTGACCACTTATACGATGGCGGGGCGCTTGAAGGAGCAGCTCGGTAATCAAGAGCGCGCAGCAGTCCTGCTGCCGAATGCGGCGGCACATGTCGTCACTTTGTTTTCATTATTCCGATTAGGCGTTACGCCGGCGATCTTGAACTATACTTCAGGGAAGCAGGCCATGCTGGACGCATGCGAAACAGCTTCTGCGAAGGTGATCGTGACGTCTCGAGCTTTTATCGAGAAGGCGGGGCTTGCCGATTTTATCCAAAGTGCCAGCGGAGCTTACACCGTTATTTATCTTGAAGAGGTTAAAATGAGCATTTCATATAAACATAAATGGTCAGGAATCGTTGACTATGTGACGAAGGCGAAGGGGCCGGTCGGCGAAGAGAAGAATGAGGTCGTGCTGTTCACGTCAGGCAGTGAGAGCAAACCGAAAGGGGTCGTGCTGACCCATCGTAATATTTTTGCCAATATTCAGCAGGCCAAGGCTGTGGTTGCTTTCAATGCCTCCGATATTCTGCTTGGGGCGATGCCGATGTTTCATTCCTTTGGATTAACGGCAGGGACGATGCTTCCGGTTCTTTCCGGCATGAAGATGGTGATGTATCCGAACCCGCTGCACTATAAAGTGATTCCGGAGATCGTGTATGACCGGAACATTACGATTTTGTTCGGGACATCGACGTTCCTGTCGGCCTATGCGAGAACCGCTCATGCTTATGATTTTGCCTGTTCGTTGAAATATGTCGTGGCTGGCGCCGAGAAGCTGAAAGAGGAAGTTCGTCAAATCTGGGCGGATAAATTCGGCATCCGGATTCTGGAGGGGTACGGAACGACCGAGACGGCGCCTGTGATTTCGCTTAATACCCCCATGCATGTGAAGAAGGGAACGGTTGGCCGGGTGCTGCCTGGTATCCAGGTTCGTATCGAAAAGGTGGATGGCATCGAGCTTGGCGGCAATTTGCTTGTGAAAGGCCCTAATGTCATGAAAGGTTATTTGATTCATGGGCAGGGCTTTGTCCCTGTTCCGGAATGGTACAGCTGCGGGGATATTGTTCAGATCGATGAAGAAGGATACGTGTTAATTCAGGGCCGGATGCAGTCCTTTGCCAAGATCGGCGGGGAAAAGGTGTCGCTGCCGATGGTCGAAGAGCTGGTGTCAGCCTGCTTGGCGCCACAAACAATGTGTGCAGCCATTTCTGTTCCGGATGCGCGAAAGGGAGAACGGATTGTGGTCTATCACAACAGCCCAATGGAGCAGCTTCAGTCTCTTAGAGAAGCCATGAAACAGAAAGGCAACCCAGCCATTTATATACCTGCAGAGCTGCGTTATGTGGAGAAATTGCCGCTTCTGGGCAGCGGAAAAATTGATTATGCGACAATCAAACGCGGTGCGCTCGAAAATCATGCATCATAAAGGAGAGAAACGTTATGAAAATGAAACCGCTTCAGACACTGTACTTGACGCAATTTCTTTCCGCTTTTGCTGACAACATGATACTCTTCATTACGTTGGCGATTATTAAACAAAACGCTTTGCCCGACTATTACATCGGTGTTGTGCAGGCTTCTTTTCTCGTCGCGTTCGTCCTGCTCGCGCCATTCGTAGGCGCTTTTGCTGATAAAAATTCCAAATCCCGCGTACTTCTCGTCGGAAATGCGATCAAAAGCATCGGCATTCTCGCGATGTTCCTTCACGTCGACCCCGCTGTCAGCTATGGTATTGTCGGCATAGGGGCCGCGGTCTACTCGCCTGCCAAATATGGCATTCTGCCAGCGCTTACACATTCCGACCATGAGCTGTTGAAAGCAAACGCGCGTATGGAAGGCTACACGATAATGGCGATTCTGCTTGGTTCTGTCTGTGGCGGGATTTTGGCTAAAATATCGCTTTCCGGCTCCATGATCGCCTGTCTCGCACTGTACTTGATTTCTTTGCAAATGACGATGCAAATGCCAAAGCTGGAAGGAAATCCGTCTATCCGCTATAGCCGGGCAGCGAGAGCGTTCATGTCCGATTTGAAGTTTTTGTTAAAAGACCGCGAAACCCGTTTCTCTCTCGTTGGCACAGGCTCATTCTGGATGACTTCCTCTGTCGTTCGTTTGGCGATCATTGCTTGGGTCCCGGCTCATCTTGGCATACATTCCGTCGATCAAATTTCTATGCTAGTCGCTGTAACCGGCGTAGGGATCATGATTGGGGCGCTGATGACGCCAAAACTTGTTCCCGCGAAACGTTATTATAATTCTTTTATATTTGGAATTCTCATGATCTTCAGCATTTTGTTGTTCCCGCTCATTACCAATTTGTACGCAACGATAGGACTGCTCCTCCTGGTAGGATTCAGCGGCGGCGTGTTTATCGTACCTATGAATACCGTTCTGCAAGACCGGGGTCAAGGAATCGTAGGCGCTGGGAAAACAATTGCCGTCCAAAATTTTCTGGAAAATGCCATGATGCTTGCCGGTGTTGGCATCTATACGCAAATATCCAAAGACGGATTATCTCCCGACCTGTCAATCACTGGAATTGCATGTATTTTAGCCGTATTCGTCGTGTATCTGATGGTACAACGTCAACGTTTGAAATTGTCCGTTTAACAAATTACGGTTATTGCCGCGGGCGCTAGCTCAATGTGCAGTGGGGTTGCTCCCGCAAATTCGCCATCCGCATGAATAAGCAGAGGTATTTCCGTGCGCAGAGAAACCGATGTGCCTTTATAAAAAGTAACGGCGGGATGCCGGGTATGTTTGCCTTGATAGACGGTGAAAAGGATAGGAAGCAGCCGGAAGCGCCCTTTGCTTTGAATCACGACAATATCGAGGATGCCGTCGTAAGGCGAGGCGGAAGGGCATATTTGGATGGCGCCTCCGTAGAAAGGAATGTTGGCGACGGCAGCCAGCCACATATGCGGCAGCTCATGAACCTTCCCATCCACCTCTAACCAAGCGGTGCAGGGCTTGTATGTTGCGAACACACGGAGAATCGTCAGAAAGTAGGACAGTTTGCCGAGTCCCAGGCGATTCAGAAACTTTTTGTAAGTGGACTCGTTCGTGAGTTTGGCTACCATGCCATCGAAGCCGGCGCCGATACTGTTAACGGCGATCCCACCGTTCGTTGTGCGCAGGATGTCGATTTGTACGCTGTTCGTCCCTTTTAAAGCGATATTCAGCGCTTGGAGCGGGTCTTTGGGAATGCCGTAGGCTTTCGCAAAATCGTTGCCAGTCCCTGCAGGAATGACAGCAAGTCTGCTGTGTATTCCTGCTTTTTGCATGTGTGCCAGCCCCTGAGCTGCTTCATGTATCGTCCCATCCCCGCCGATGACGATCAGTTTGTCAACCCGGTGTTCTTGTATGATTGCAATGGCGAGCTCTGCGGCTTCGCCGGCTTTTGTCGTTGCTTTGAACACATGGGGGATCTGATTTTGCTTTAGATACGCCTCAATTTCCTTCCAGATGTTAGCTCCTCTTCCATCACCAGAAAGCGGATTTATAATAAAACCTATCGATTGCATAGTAAAATATCCCCGATCCAGACCTAAAAAGGCAGTTGTTTACTAGGAAAAAAGTTCGATGTTACATGCGGTTTTTGGCGAATTATGTCTTTACAGAACGTTCACTTGTTTGTAAAATAAACCATAGGTAAATTAATTATTTCCATGTGAGGTAATCTAACGTTTGTTTAGAGGATCTGCCATTCGGGAGGAGCACGGGACATTGAAATTCAACACGATTTTGAATAGCAACATTTTAAAGAACACTAGAAATTTGAAAGCTAATCTGTCCGTCCTTCGAAACCTTAAACTTCGCTACAAACTACTCTTTATGAACTCCATTGCCATTTTATTTCTTCTGATTGTAGGTATTACGGGTTACTACTTCATGGATAAGATGTCTGGCAATACGACTAGAATGTACGAGGAAAGTCTGCTATCTGTCAAATGGATTAATCAACTTAAATCGAATCTCAACGAGACCCAATCTAATATGCTGGAGATGATGCTTTCCGTTGATGTGAAGTACAAGGGCAAGCTCAAGGCTAAGCTGGATGAGAATAGCGCCACCAATCAGGAACTTGTCGCGAAGCTGGGAGGCGTCCGGTTAACGGATGAGGAAAAGGCTGCATTCCAAAGCTATGAAGAGTTGAATAAGAAGTACCGCGAGATCGTCACGACGACGATTGAACACGCTACGAAAAATAATCAAGTTGCCTATCAAGTGTACAACAATGAGGTATCGCCGCATAGTGCCAAAACCATAGAAGCACTCAATAAATTGGTGAAATTAAAAGAGTCCGCGGCAGAGAGTTTTCAGCTTACAAGCAGCAGGGACTCTGCGACCTCGCACTGGGTGATCGTCACGACGATCATCGTTGCCATAATCATTATGACGGCCAATGCGTTGGCATTGAACATGATTATTACGACTCCGATTCGGAAATTGCAGGAGCACATGGAGAAAGCGGCTGACGGTGATCTTTCCGTGAAAGGGGACTATCCTTATCACGATGAGGTCGGCAAATTAACCGGCTCTTTCAATAGCATGACGGAAAGCTTGCGCAGTTTGGTGGCTCAAATCGCGGATAATGCGCTGACACTTTCGGCAAGCTCCGAAGAGCTTTTGGCCAGCTCGGAGCAAAGCTCCCTTGCGGCCAAACAGGTTGCGACATCCAGTCAGCAGCTTTCCGAAGATTTTGAGAAGCAGTTTGCAGGCGTGAATCAAGCGAACGAGGCTGTGCAGCAAATGCTTACAAGCACGAAGCTGATTGATGAATCCGCCCATGAAGTGGCTCATCTCGTCGGACAAGCCACGGCTGCTGCGCAGAACGGCAAACGTTCCGTCGTATCGATCGCAGGTCAGATGAACGAGATTTCCGATGCAGTGCTGGAAGTGAATAGTGTCATTGAAGCTTTAGGGAAAAATGCTCATAAAATTGGCGAGATTGTCAATGTTATCAATGATATTTCCACGCAAACCAATCTGCTGTCCTTGAATGCAGCGATTGAAGCTGCGCGAGCCGGAGAAGCGGGCCGCGGATTCGCGGTCGTCGCCGGAGAGGTGCGCAAGCTCGCGGAGCAGTCCGCTTCGTCAGCGCGTAACATTACGAATCTGGTCTCCACGATTCAGAGACAGATCAACCACGCGGTAAGCTCCATGCAAGATGGAGCGGGCAAAGTGCAAGCCGGATTAACGATATCCGGCGAAGCGCAAGAATCGTTCATCCACATCGAAACATCCGTTGACAAAGTCAACGCGAAGGTAGAGAGTGTGAACCAGAACATTCATCAGCTTGTGGATGCTAATGAACGCATCGAACAGGTGATGAGCATTGTCAGCTCCGTTTCGGAAACAGGCATTTCCGTCAGTCAGGAGACATCCGCTGCAAGCCAGCAGCAAATGTCAACGACCGAGGAAATCGAGAACTCTGCCAAGTCATTGGCAGGACTTGCAGAGGAGCTGCAAATTTCGCTGCAGAAATTTACTGTGTAGAGTGGACCGCGGGCTGAGGCTCGCGGTTTTTTGATGTGCGCGTGCCCAAGGGCAGGCTATGGGTCCGTTAAAGTAGGTGAATCCTTGACAACTTCACAATCTTCATGTATATTAGATAGATTGATTGAAATGAACCATATAAACACTTTAGACCAAACCTCATTTACCCCCATACGGACGATTAGCGAGTAGAAAGTAACCCCCTCTCCTTGTTTGTTATTTCTCCCAATGATGCAGTAAAATCAGCTCATTTTATGGTAAACCCGAGGCAGTGTCATCGTGTTTCGGCAGCAGGTGTTTGTTAAGCAATTCGTACTGGCGCGGTCATTGGAGCCGCAAGGATGGAAGAGAGGTAGGGCTTTCATTGTTTTGATTCCAACACATGAAATATGCTTTTTCATAGAGATCAATATATAGCAAGAGAAGCGCCGCGCATGTACAACTGGCCTTCATCTACTGCTGGAAATAAATCGTTCTCGTCCTGATCACAGGGCGGGGGCGATTTTTTATTGTCCGTACGATTATACATGAATAAATACGGGTATCCATGGTTCACTGGATCTATTTTCGATAAACTTTGTATGCAAGTCTTATGGAATGAGAGAAGGAGAAATGGTCATGCAGATGAAGTTATTTAAGTCATTGTGGGGGATGGAAGAGTACTCCTACCGGGAAGCAATCGCCAAAATAGCGGATGCCGGATTTTCAGGTGTAGAAGCGTCCGTTCCACGGGAGGAGCATCGGAAGGAGTTTGCACAGCTGCTGCAAGAGTACAATCTAGCGTATATTGCGCTTATTTCTACCTCCGAGAATCACGAGGACTCATTCACGGCTAATCTCCATGCGGCGGCCTCACTAGACCCGATATTGGTTATTTCCCACAGTGCCCGGGATTGTATGAGCGAGGAGCGTCAGCTGCAATTTTTCGCACATGCCATCGAAGAAGAGAAGCAGTATGGCATTCCAGTAGGCCATGAAACTCACCGGCACCGGGCTATGTTTACCCCATGGACAACGGCCAGACTGCTCCAAGCTATTCCTGATTTGAAAATAACGGCTGATTTCAGCCACTGGTGCTGCGTCTGTGAATCGCTCCTTGAGGATCAACAGGAGAATTTGCAGATCGCCTTCGAGCGAACGATTCATATCCATGCGCGGGTAGGCTATGCACAAGGTCCGCAAGTTCCTCATCCGGGCGCTCCTGAGTATAAGCGGGAACTGGAGACGCATGAGATGTGGTGGGAACATATTTGGAAAGCCCGAATGAACAGAGGATTCGCCTTTACAACAATAACGCCGGAATTCGGACCTCCGGGTTATATGCCTACGATCCCATTTTCGAACGAACCCGTGTCCGATCTGTGGGAAGTATGCCTAAGCATGGCCGAGAGGCTTCGGAGCAAGTTTGCTTGAATGTTAAATACGGATTGTCACATACCCAAAACCTTGGCTGCCGCGTGCAGCCTTTTTTGCTTTTCATACGGTTATTTTTGTTTTCTGTACAGTTATTTCTGGACGATTTCCCGCCCCATAAACTGGTGAAACCCATAATATTCCTTTACAATGAGAGCAACAAGATCAGGTGCAAAGGATGGATGAAATGGTTTGGAATATGAATTGGACGTTTCTGCTGCTGGCAATATTGTTCGAAACGGTAGGTACGACGGCAATGAAGATGTCTGCCGGATTTACGAAGATCGGTCCCGCGGTGGTGATGGGCATTTGTTATATTCTGTGCTTCACGCTGTTAACGCTGGCTTTGAAGCAGCTTGATGTCTCCTTGGCCTATGCTATTTGGTCGGGAGTAGGTACAGCGCTGATAACAATCATCGGCATTTGGTGGTTCAATGAGTCTGTGTCCACGTTGAAGGTAATTTCCATTGTCCTTATCATTTTAGGCGTAATTGGCCTGCATATAAGCAGCAGCGGAGATGAAAAGCAGTCTAACCCTGCACCGAAGCAAGATCTACAATCCGCAGCTGGATACAAAAAGGAGTGAAACCGATGAGCGAGCATCGATTTGATCTACAAGCAGAGTGGACCGGCGGTTTGGACGGCACAGGCCGCATTCGGACCGGCAGCCTGGCTGCGGCGATTTCCGTGCCAAGCCAATTGGACGGTCCCGGCATCGGTACGAACCCGGAGGAGATGCTGCTAGGCGCGGCAGCAACTTGCTATCTCATCACGCTCGGCATGCTGCTGAAGCGTCAAGGCATTGCATCTCTGGAGCTGAAATCGGAGATATATGTAGAGAACTTTCCGGCGATGAAGGTGAACCGCATCATACACCGCCCACAAATTTTAGCAGCCGCTTCTACTCCCCCGGAGCAGCTGGATAAAATAAGCAAAGCCGCCCATCGCGCAGAACAGACATGCATGATCAGCAAAGCTCTCAAAGGCAACGTGGAAGTCACGGTGGAACCGGTCATTCAATTCCATGACTGACTAGAGGATCTTATCCCCGCAGCATTCAAACCTATCCCTAGGTGACCCAAAGACACGTCATTTATAATGAAATAGAAGCGGTGAAAAGGCGCCAGCATGAGGATGGTGCCTGATTCGGTTTAGAAGGGGCTTGCCATACGTCGATGAATTTGAACAAAAAGGTGTTTATCGGGTTTTTATTTTTTATTATTATCCCTTTGTTCGTGCTCGGCACTGCTGTGTATACGGTATCGCAACAGCTGATTGAGAAGAAGTACGGTGATTTGACGGAAGTTACTTTGCAAGCGATTTCCCGCAACATTTATTACATGTTCAAGGAAGCGAATTATTTCTCTGACTTTTGGATGGTCAAGGACAGCATTCAAGACATTTATCGAACGATTGACGAGGTCAGGCCGAATGAAGAAGCGCCTTCGTCGTATGATTTGAATACGTTTGATACGCTGCTGCGCGGCTCCATTTTGACTTATTCGCCGATCCAATCGGTCATGATCTATAACAATGCCGGCAAATCCTTCAGCGCGGGAAGAACGAGCGGAAATGCGCTGCCATGGAAAACGCTGTCGAGCAGTATGGCTTTTGAGCATATAAAAGAACTGAACGGGAGCCCGATGTGGATCGGCCCTTCTGAATATAAGGAGCTGGGCGCTGGGCGCGGGGAGTTCTATCAAGCGAGGATGGTCAAGGATTTCTGGACGATGGACAATCTCGGCTACATGCTGCTCAAATTTAGGTTTAATGAGCTGGATCAAATTTTCAAATCCTTTAACACGAATGAAGAAAGCTCGAAGCGTTACTTGCTCGTAAATAAGAGCGGACTTATTTTCTATGACAATAAGCAGCATTTGGAAGGCGCCAATGTGCTTCAATTGCTGCAGGGCAAGCTGGATTTGCGGCAAGGCAATCAAAGCTTTCAAGCCAATTTTCAAAATGAAAAAAGTTTAGTTTCGCTCTATCATCTAAATATTAATCAAATGGGCGTACAGGATTGGAGTGTCGTGTCGATCACCTCATGGAAATACGTGGCGGGGGAAATCGAGACGATTATGAAGCTGGTCGCCGGGATTACGTTCGTTTGTTTGTTTTTTGCGCTGGTCTATAATTTAGTGTTCGTTCGCCGCATCGTTCAACTAATTTTGCGCATGCTCAATGCGATGAAAAAAGTCGAACGCGGCGACTTGACGACGCGCATGGAGGAAAGCGGCAAGGATGAAACAACGGCGCTAGCCAGAGGTTTTAATAGTCTTGTCGTGCGGGTCGAGGATCTTCTGGAAGAGGTCAAACGCCAGCAGGACCGTAAAAATAAGGCTGAACTTATGCTGCTGCAGGCGCAGATCAAGCCGCATTTCTTGTTTAATACGCTGGAGTCCATCAATGTGCTCGCGATTCAAAACCAAGGCAAGAAAGTCAGTCAAATGGTATACCGGCTGGGCAATTTGCTAAGGATCGGCATGGAGAGCAGGGAAGAGATTTCGCTGAAACAAGAGCTGGAGCATCTCAAAAGCTATCTGGAAATTCAGGAGTTCCGCTTTGAAGATAAATTCCGGTACGAAATTGAGGCGGATGCAGAGATTCTGGATTTCAGCATCTTAAAGCTCACCCTTCAACCGTTGGTAGAAAACGCTTTGCAGCACGGCTTTGAGCCTATCGACTATATGGGCGTTATTTCGATCAAAGTGACCGATGAAGGGGAACGAATTGGATTGTACATTTTGGATAACGGGATAGGCATCTCCGCCGAGAAATTAGCTAAGTTTCATTATAAAACAGAGCTGGAAACACCTTTTCACGAGATATTGGGCGCCAATGTCAATGAAGAACGAAGAGGACTTGGCGTCAGCAATGTAGCTGACCGCGTACGCATTCAGTACGGTCCGCATTACGGCATGTTTATATGCAGTATGGAAGGACACGGAACGACGATTAAGATCGTGATTCCCAAAATAAAGGGGGCAGGCTTATGAGACTAAAGGCAATTTTGGCCGATGATGAGCCTAACATTTTACGAAATCTGCAAGCGGTTATACCGTGGGAAGAGCTGGAGATCGATATCGCAGGCACAGCTAAAAATGGGGTCGAAGCGCTGGAGCTATGCAGCCTGCATATGCCGGATTTGGTGATGAGCGACATTCGGATGCCCTTGATGGATGGGATTACGTTTGTTCAAAAGCTCCGTGAAATCAATGAGTCATGCAAAGTGCTGATGGTGACGGGCTATCAAGATTTCGAGTATGCGCGTTCGCTCATGCGGGTAGGGGTAAGCGATTATATATTAAAGCCGATTAACTATGAGGAGCTAGGCAATTGTATTCGTAAGCTGGCAAGCGAAATCAGGGACTCCAAGGTTATGAAGCAGGAAGAGCAGCACAAGTGGGGCAAAATGAAAAATTTAGCCTACGAGAAAATTTTGCAGGATGTTCTTATGAATTACTCCGAAATTTCCGCTTATTCGCTGCTTCCGATCGATAATATGGACCTGGAAACGTTGAAGTATGGTTTCATCATGATCGATGTGGACGATTATTCGCAAAAATCGCTTCCTTGGTCGGAGCAAGAACGAAAGCTGTGGAATTTCGCGGTCCGTAATGTTTTGCAAGATTCATTAGCCGATTTCCAGGCGGAATTTTCCGTTTTGCAGATGCGTGAAGGCGAATGGTGTCTGCTGATTCAATGGGACGATGCCGGCGACGTGGAACAGGAACAGGCCCGCAAGGTCGGTGATGCCGGGGCGCAGTCACGATTATACGAAACAGCCCTTAAATTGCAAAAAGATGTCCGGGAATCCGTGAAATTGAGCATTAGCGTTGGTTTCTTTCCTGATGCCGTCGGACTTCGCACACTCTCCGAAACGTACCGGAAGCTGCAGCGGTTCATGCAGTTGCATCTCGATAAGCAAGAATCCGTGCTGCCTTATAAGGAATCCAAAGAGCCGTCAGATCCGAACAACTCTTTATGGTATTTAGTGGAGGAGATTGTGACCGGCCTCAAACAGTTGAATCGCAACAAAACGGAAGATGCATTAAACCGACTAAAACTGCTGCTGGAGGGCTTGCCGAACAGCTCTTTTGCCAGAGCCTATCAAATGCTGCATTTCCTGATCCTCCATGTGCTTCGTGAATTGCGCGAAATGAATTCCCTCAATGTGCAGGAGGAGGAACAAGTATGGAGCCTCCTCGATAAGAGCGAAAGCATTCCGCACCTGCATCAGGTCATGGTGCAGCTCGCAACTATCGGACTGCAAGGTACCAACAAGAAGAAGAACAGCGAGCTGCTGATGACAGCAGCGAAGGAGTATATTCGAACGCACTATGCCAATGATTTCGGGGTTGAAGATATTGCGAGCTTCCTTGGCATCTCTTCGAGTTATTTCAGTTTATTGTTTAAGCAGCAATTCGGGGAGACATTCGTCGAATACGTCACCAAGCACCGGATGGAGTTGGCAAAGTCGATGCTGCTGCACAGCGATAAGAGCATTACCGACATCGGAAAGTCGGTTGGATATATCGAAAGGCGCTATTTTACAAAAGTATTCCAGAAGTTTACGGGCGAAATTCCGTCGGAATATCGGGAGAAGCGCATGAAGGCAAAGTAGAGAAGCCTAAGGGAGATCAAGAAAGATGAGAATAAGAACGTTGATCCAGGTAGCAGGGGTCGTGGCCGTATCGTTCATCCTGTCAGCTTGCAGCCGTTTAAACTTAACCAATCTAAGCGGCGAAGCGCCTGGCTCCGGGGCTAAAGCAGAACCGGTTATGCTGACCATCCGTCATACGCAGGTCAAAGATACGCAGAAAAAACGTTTGGCGATGCTGCAGGAGGTCGTGAAAAACACGGAGGCGAAGGTGCCGGGTCTGTCGATTACACTGGATGGTGTAGAGGACAAGGTGAATCGGTTTGAAAAGCTGCGAGCTGAGATGGCCACCGGCAATCCGCCGGATATTTTCGACTTGTTCGGCGGAACGGACACGAAGGATTATGTCAAAGCGAACAGACTGCTTGATCTGACGCCTATATTGAACGAACTGGGGCTAATGAATAAGTTCTACAGCTTTGAGGAATTTACAGTCGACGGCAAAATTTATGGAATCCCGATGGCCGGGTATGTCGAGGGCTTGTATTATAACAAAAAGATTTTGGCCGATCATCAAATCAAACCGCCTCAAACGTGGGATGAGCTGCTTGCCGCTGCAGCGAAACTGAAAGCTCAGAAAATAACGCCATTCGCGCTGGCGGCCAAAGATTCTTGGGTCATTAACATGATGAGCAATACGATGTGGGTGCGCACGGCAGGGCCGAAATCAATCGAAGGGTTTCTGGACGGAAGCAAGCATTGGACGGATCCCGATGTTGTGGATGCTTTTGAGAAATACAACATGTTGGTGAAAAAAGGGTATTTCCAAGAGGGCAGCTTATTGCTTTCCTATGCCGAGCAGCAAAACAAATTCAGCAGCGGCGAGACAGCTTTCATGTTTGACGGAAGTTGGGCCAATACGCCGCTGCTTGATCCGGAGAAGTCTGCCATTGTGAAGGACATAGGCTTTATGAGCTTCCCGGATATGGGCGGTCCAGGCGACGGATATATCAATGGCGGTTGGTCAAACGCTTACGGCTTCTCGAAGAAAGCAACCCCAGCGCAGCTTGTTGCGATCAAGGAATTCATCAGACAGATGTACACGGAAGAGATGCAAAAAAGACAGCTGGTCGAAGAAGGCATGCCGCCGGCTATGAAGCTGCAGGATACGAGCGACTTGAATCCGTTGATTACACAAATTTTGGATGTGTTTGCAAACAGTAAAGGGGCTTTCCCCGCCTTCGACTCGCGCATTCAAACGAAGGTCCGTGAGAAACTGGAGCGCGGCATGCAGGAATTAGTCGGCGGAAGAACCGATCCTGTTACGCTGATGACGGAAATACAGAAGCAGCAGGATGCTTCGAATAAGGAAGAAACGCATACGAATTAGCAGGATGAACCGCATGCCTGAAAGATTAGCCATTTAAACCAAGGAGTGTGTCCGTTATGTCATCGTCATCCGGCAACCTGCATCAACCGTTAACGCTGCGTCAAAAAGTCGGACAATTGTTCATTTGCGGCTTTGAATCTCCAGAGCCTAATGCAGCGATTACGCAATTAATTGAGGATTATGGGCTTGGCGGCGTCATCTATTTCCGACGTAATGTGAAAGAAGCGCACCAATTGGCCCGTTTGTCGGCAGAACTGCAAGAGATCAGTCTCCGAAGCGGCGGACAGCCGTTATTTATTGCTGTGGATCAAGAAGGCGGTATGGTGTCACGGATTGAAAAGGGAGCCACGCTGCTGCCGGGAAATATGGCGCTTGGGGCTGCTTTTGCACCGGCGGGCGTATATGCAAGCTCTAAAATCATGGGCAAGGAATTGCGCCAGATGGGCGTGAATATGAACTTTGCGCCATGCCTCGATATTAACAATAACCGCTTGAATCCGGTCATCGGCGTACGTTCTTATGGGGAGACGGCTGCGATCGTAGGCGATATGGGGACGCATGCCGTGAAAGGCTTGCAGGACATGGGCGTGATTGCGACGGTTAAGCATTTTCCGGGGCACGGGGACACGTCAGAGGACTCGCATCATGATCTCCCGGTTGTTCCGCACAGCATGGAGCGGCTTATGGAGCTTGAGATGGCCCCTTTCATCAAAGCGATTGAAGGAGGCGTAGACGCGATTATGACCGCGCATGTCGTGTTCGCGGCGTTAGAACAAAACGGTGTCCCCTCCACGTTATCGTATCGCATTTTAACGGAGCTGCTGCGGGAGGAATTGGGATTCAAAGGACTCATCGTAACGGACTGTCTGGAGATGAAGGCGATATCCGAAGGCATCGGAGTCGCAGAAGGCGCTGTGCGTGCCATTGAGGCCGGATCGGATCTTATACTGGTTAGTCATAGGCTGGATCGCCAAGTGTCCGCCATGGAAGCGGTGATTGCAGCCGTTGAAAGCGGACGAATTCCTGAGTCTCGTATTGATGAGTCCGTTCTGCGGGTAATGACCTATAAGTGCAAAAGGGACATTCAGTACGATAGGCTTGAGCCGATCCCGGAAGGCGCTATTTCAACGCCGGAGCATCAGTTTTTGGCGAAAGAGCTTAGCCGTAAAAGCATTACGCTGGTGAAGAATGAAGCCGGCATACTTCTGGATAGGAACGAATCGACGCTCGTGATTTGGACGGAAGTGCAGACGGGAACGGAAATCGATGAGGTTGTGGACCGGCAGGGGACGCTGGGCAGTACGCTGTCTGCAATCTCAGGAAAGCCTGTTCAAGAAGTGTACCTGGGACTGTACCCTTCAGAGTCGGAGATTGCCGCGGCTCTTCAAGCAGCCGAGAGCACGAAGCAGGCGGTTGTGGTCACGTATAATGCGGCGTTCTCGCCAGGACAGACGGGGTTGGTCAAAGCGTTGGCCGGGAAAGAAGATTTGCATCTTATCGTAGCCGCCGGCCGCAACCCCTATGATTTGCTTGAGTTTCCTGAGGTGAAGACGTATTTGGCCTGTTACGAAAATCGTCCGCTCGCGATGGTGTCCCTGGCGAATGTGCTGCTCGGGATCGAGAAGCCGGTTGGGCGGCTGCCTGTCACTTTGTCGGAACAATATCCGGTTGGATGGAGACAGGAGTTATGAGGCAAGGAAGTTATGACTGGTCATATGACGTATTTCACTAGACGCTAAACCCCCTTTTTCGTTAAATTAGATGAGGTTAGTGCAACTTTTTTCTTCTTGTCACGTTAGAAAGGAGTTATGTTGGATGGATCTATTTTATATTGAAAAGGGGTGTTTGTTATGTCTAATGTTGTAGCCTCGGATGCGCCGACGATGCGGTCGTTTTTTGCCAATCGTTTCGTGCAATCCATTATGCTGTCTGGTCTTTTATTACAAATCGGAATCTGGATTCGTAACTTTGCGATTCTTCTCTATGTCACAGATATGACCAATAACGATCCTTACTCGGTTTCTTTAATTTCGGTGGCCGAGTTTGCGCCAATCTTTATTTTCTCCTTTATTGGCGGTGCTTTTGCGGACCGGTGGAGACCCAAATTAACGATGGTTTGGTGCGATATCCTTAGTGCCGTTTCCGTGTTTGTCATTATGATTACCTTGTACTACGGCTCATGGAAGGCGATCTTCTTCGCTACGCTGGTCTCCTCCATCTTGTCCCAGTTCTCCCAACCGTCCGGAATGAAGCTGTTCAAGGTACATGTGCATGAATCCCAAATGCAGATGGGGATGTCATTGTTTCAATCCATGATGGCGATCTTCATGATCTTGGGGCCTATCATGGGCACTTTCGTCTACTATCACTTCGGGATCGAAGTCGCTGTGGCCATCATGGGCGTGTGCTTCCTGCTTTCCGCACTCGCGCTAACGTTTCTTCCTGCGGATCGCAAAAATGAAGGAGAAGCCGAGAAGCCATCCACGCACATTTTTGCTGAAATGGGTCAAGGATTTAAATATGTTCTGAAAAATAAAATGCTCGTCACCCTGGGCGGCTGCTTTGCCGTAGCAGGTTTGGCGATCGGTTTAATCTCCCCGCTGGGAATCTTCCTAGTAACGGAGAATCTGGGATTGCCGAAGGATCATTTGCAATGGTTTATGGCAGCTAACGGCATTGCGATGATTCTCGGCGGCGGTGTGACGATGGGCTTTTCCAAGAAAGTGTCCCCGCAAGCGCTGTTGATCGTCGGGATGTCTGTAAGTGTTGTGGCTTTTGCGGTATTGGGGTTGACCCATTTGGTATGGGTGGCGCTGTTGATGCAATTTTTCTCCGGGTTTGTCATGCCGGCTATTCAAATCGGGATCTCCACGATGATTCTCGGCAACACAGAAGAAGAGTTTGTTGGTCGTGTGAACGGGATTTTGAACCCGCTGTTCATGGGAGCGATGGTGCTTACGATGAGTTTGGCGGGAAGGATTAAGGCTTCATTCTCGCTGGAGTCCATTTATGTCACTTCAGCCGTTCTCTTCCTGATTGGCGTATTTATTATGCTGCCTACGTTGAAGTACAAAGCGAGTGCAGCGGCTCAACCGAAGGCTGAGGAAGCTAATGCCGGGTAGGGTTTGGCGGATGTTTACAAATGGGACTGTCTTGGAGGGTCTAATCTGACCACCCTGGGCGGTCTCTTTGTGTTTGGGGGAACGGGGGCTTGAGCCGTCGGAAAAGGCCTTCTCACGCGCCGAGACGGTGTGAAATCGCGGTGAGCCGTCCCAAAAGGCCGTCTCAAACCTCTAACTCAACCTACTGCAAGCACGCACGATTTCTGTTAGGATTACGGTATGAGATGATAAAAGGTGAGTGATTCATGCTTCAGTTGCTTCAGTTGTTCGTAGATATGATGGAGCGGGTAGGTTTCTTGATAGCGCTTGCGTTTGCCTTTTCCCGCAGCCGCTGGATGCGCAGTTACATGAGCTATCAGGGTGACAGGACGTATCAATGGCGCTTCCTGTTCTTTTTTTCAGCTTATGCGATACTTGCGACGTATTCGGGTGTGACCGTTTCCGACTATACGTACAGGCCGGCGCCTTGGATCGGCGAAGTTGCGCCGACGGCGGCGATCGCGAACGCGCGAACCGTTGGTGTTGTCATTGCCGGACTGCTCGGCGGCGTCAAGAGCGGGTTCATCGTCGGCGTCTTGGCAGGAGTTCATCGCTACAGCTTAGGGGGATTCGTTGCCGTTGCTTGTATGATCGCGCCTATTCTGCAAGGTATTTTGGCAGGACTGTGCCGCAATGCGTTCAAGAAGCGCTTCCGTCAAGTATCGTCCGTGCAGCTCGCTTTTGTTGTTGGTTTCATGGCCGAATCCTTGCAGATGATTCTTATTCTTGCTTTAGCTAAGCCGTGGAATGATGCGCTTGAGTTGGTTTCGCTTATTGGCTTGCCGCAGACACTCGCAAACAGTATCGGCGTTGCCTTGTATTTTGTGCTGTACAATACGATGGAGCGGGAAGAGGCGCGAATTGGCGATGAGCATGCCCGTAAAGCGCTGCAGATTGCGGATATGACAATGCCGCTGTGGCGGCTGGAGTTCGACAAGGCCGTAGCGGAAATCGGAAAAGTGTTGAATGAGGAAATGAGGGCTGCCGGCGCATTTTTCAGCAAGGATGGCGAAGCGTGGGTAGCGGAAGGCAGAAAAACGCAGCACTGGAACGATTTGCTCATCCGTGTGCCGAATCGCCCGCTGGTCGGGCAGTTTCGCTTGTATTTTGAGCGGGAACAGGATGACAATCCGTCACGCAGGCGAATGCTGTCCTCCCTGGCGGAACTGCTCTCCCAGCAGTATGCGTTCGTCGAATCCGAGCGGCAGACGCAGTTGTTGGCGGATGCGGAGATTCGCTCGCTGCAGGCGCAGATGAATCCTCACTTCCTGTTTAATGTGCTGAACACGGTCAAATCCTTTATCCGCACGAAACCGGAAGAGGCGCGACAGATGGTCATGCACTTATCCAGATTTTTGCGCAAAAATATGAGCCACGGGAACCAGAGCCTCATCACCATACGCGATGAATACGAATTGGTGATGTCTTACCTCAGCTTGATCAAATCCCGCTTGGGGGATCAGATGGAATTTTACGCTGAAATCGATGAAAAGCTGCTGGATCATTCGATTCCTCCGTTTACGATCCAACCACTGATTGAGAATGCCATTGTTCACGGTATTAAAAACAAGCCGGGCATCGGAATCATCAGGCTTACCGTGCAAGAGGAGCGCAACAATGGCAAGCCTCGTACGCGTATTACTGTAGAGGACAACGGAATCGGACTGGAAGCCGCCGGGCTGGGCAGTCAGATGGAGCACGCCGGGATGGCTTTGCGGAATATCGAGCAGCGTTTGAATTATCATTACGGCAAAGAGCATCCGCTGGAAATCGTGAGCAAGCCGGGGGAAGGCACGATGATTACATTTTGGGTGAGGTGAATCGCGGGTGGGTTGGAATATTGTCATTGCGGACGATGAAGAGCCGGCTAGAGAAGAACTGATTTATTTGTTAGAAAGCCATGCGGAGGTGGATAAGGTTACTGCGGCATCAGGCGGGATGGATGCAATAAAGAAGGTCAAAGAGTTAGCGCCGGATGTCTTGTTTCTGGATATGGACATGCCGGATCTAAACGGGCTGCAGGTTGCTGAAATTGTAGGTGAAATCAATCCGCAGGTGAAAATCGTATTTTCCACAGCCTATGATCAATATGCCGTTCATGCGTTTAAGCTTCGTGCGTTTCACTATATGCTGAAGCCGTACGATGAAGAGGATATCGTGATGGTTTTCCGCGAGCTGCGCAAAATTCAGCCTCGCAGCGGCGCAGCGCCCGCAAGCGGGAGCCATATACCATCCGTTAAGACAAGCGTAAAGCTTGCGCTGGAATTGGACGAGGGAATCATTTATGTATCGCCGAAAGATATCATATATATCAGTAAGGAGGTCAAGCATGTACAAGTTCACCTCTATGATAAGGCTTATATCGTGTCTTATACCTTATCGGAACTGGAGCACAAGCTGGAGCCGTACGGTTTTTTCCGCTGCCACAAAAGCTATCTGGTCAACCTCGCATCCATTTCCGAAATGAAGACTTGGGTAAACGGGGCGTACAACCTGCTCATGGAAGATGCCGGACGATGCACGATACCTGTAAGCCGGAATTATGTGAAGATGCTGCGTTTGAAACTCGAAATTTAACATCATGAGGCACGAAAATGGCATGTTGCGTTCCACGTATTCCGCTTGTTTCTCAAACAAGCTATACTCTTTGTAAGCGCTAACATTCATGTTAATTTGGAGGGTGTTCACACACATGTTTCTTTTAAAAAACAAATTCGCTTCCTACGTAATCTGGGCGGCCATTGCCCTGCTTGGTGCGTCAGGTTTCGCCATGCTTGCGCTGTCGAGAGGCGAGAGCATTTCGGCGATATGGCTGATCGTTGCTGCTATTTGTACGTATTCGTTCGGGTATCGTTTCTACAGCCGTTTTATCGCCAAAAAGATCTATGAACTAAATGACAACCGGGCAACCCCTGCTCACGTTCATAACGATTCCAAGGACTTCGTGCCGACGAATAAATTTGTTTTGTTCGGTCATCATTTTGCTGCAATCGCAGGCGCAGGACCGCTTGTTGGTCCGATTCTGGCCGCGCAGATGGGATACTTGCCAAGCATCCTCTGGATTATTATCGGGGCCGTTCTAGCGGGCTGCGTGCAGGATTTTGTGACCCTTGTCGGCTCTATGCGCCGTGACGGCAAGTCACTTGGACAAATGGCCAAGGATGAAGTGGGGCGGTTCAGCGGAACGTTAGCCTCCATTGCAACGCTAGCGATCTTGATCATCATCGTGGCCGTTCTCGGACTCGTGGTTGTAAAAGCGTTGGCAGAATCTCCGTGGGGCATGTTCACCATCGCCATGACGATGCCGATCGCCATATTTATGGGCTTTTACATGCGCTACATTCGTCCGGGCAAAGTGATCGAGGGCTCTATCATTGGCTTCGTTTTGTTGATGATCGTTTTGTGGTCAGGCCAGTATATTGCGGAAAGCCCGGTGCTGGCTGAAATGTTTACGTTCACCGCTCCGCAAATCGCGGTTTTGATGGTGGTCTACGGTCTTATCGCTTCCATTTTGCCCGTTTGGGTACTGCTTGCTCCGAGGGATTATTTAAGCTCATTTTTGAAAATCGGCGTTATTCTCTTACTCGCTGGCGGCATTATGGTTATTTTACCAGAGCTAAAAATGCCTGCCGTAACGAAGTTTATTGATGGAACCGGACCTGTATTTTCCGGCAATTTGTTCCCGTTCTTGTTCATCACGATTGCATGCGGCGCGGTTTCCGGGTTCCATTCGTTGATTTCATCCGGGACGACGCCCAAAATGATCGATAGAGAAAGCCATGCGCCGTTTATCGGCTTTGCCGGTATGGCCGCGGAATCCTTCGTCGCGGTTATGGCTTTGATTGCGGCTTGTTCCCTGGAGCCCGGCCTGTACTTCGCGATGAATTCTTCACCGGCGGTAATTGGAACCGATCCTGCAGCAGTCGCTGCCAAAATTTCATCCTGGGGATTCACCTTAACCCCGGACCTGATTACAAGCACGGCCAAAGAAATCGGTGAAAAAACCATACTCTCCCGCACGGGCGGAGCGCCAACGCTGGCTGTGGGGATGGCTGAAATTTTCTCTACTTTTTTAAGCGGCGCCAAAGCATTCTGGTATCATTTCGCGATTTTGTTTGAAGCTGTCTTTATCTTGACTGCCGTGGATGCGGGGACGCGCGTCGGCCGATTTATGCTGCAGGATTTAGTCGGCAACTTCTATAAGCCTTTTGGGCAAACCAAAGATTTAAGATACAATTTCATTGCTTCGTTAATTGTTTGCTTGGCTTGGGGGTACTTTCTGTATCAAGGAGCTGTCGATCCGTTCGGCGGTATCAACTCTTTATGGGCGCTTTTCGGCATTGCCAACCAAATGTTGGCTGCTATCGCGCTAGCCGTAGCGGTTACGATTATGATCAAAATGGGCAAAGCACGCTATGCCTGGGTTGGCATGTTCCCGTTCGTGTTCCTGGCCGTGACTACGCTGACTGCGGGCTACCAAAAAGCATTTTCCGCAAACGCCAGCATCGGATTTTTAGCGGCAGCGAAAAAGTATCAAGAGGGCATTGATAAAGGACAAGTTATTGCGCCGGCCAAAAATATGGACGTTATGCACCAAATCGTAACGAACAACTATATTGATGCGGGGTTAACGATTTTCTTCGGCATCGTTGTTCTTCTGATGATCATCATTTCGTTCCGTCTATGGTTCAACATTTTGATTCAAAAGCAAAAGCCTCAATTACAAGAATCGCCGTTCGTCCAATCCACATTCGGAGCGTGATGCGTGTTGAGAACGATTGCCAGCTTTACGAGCAAGGTAAATTCGACGATCAAAGTCATTTTCAATATTCCGGACTATGCCAAATATGTGAAGCACCAGCAGGAGTGCCATCCGGACGCCCCCCTTTTGACGGAAAAAGAGTTCTACCTGCATTCCCTGCATGAGCGTTATGAGAGCGGTAAAATTAACAGGTGCTGTTAATTGAAAAAAAACTCGATCCCCGCGGTAAATGAACCGTGAGATCGAGTTTTCTATTTTTACAAGAAACGGGCTCCGGCATCTTTGAAGGCTTCTTTCATTTCCGGGGTTATTTTGGAATCGCTAATAATTCCGGTCGTTTCCTGCACTTCACCTATGACAAATAAAGAGCTCCGGCTAAACTTGGAATGGTCGGCAACGAGGAATGTTTCCATCGATTGCTTCATCATTCGGCGGTTCGTCTCGGCTTCCAGTTCGTTGTAAATCATCATGCCGCGCGTTAGCGAAATGCCGTCTACGCCCATGAATGTTTTGCGGATGCTGAGGTTATCGAGTGTCGCATTGGCGAGAGGACCCGACAGCTCGAACGTTTGCGTGCGGATCACGCCGCCTGTCAGAATGAGCTGCAGCCCTTGTGTGCCGATCAGTTCATAGGCGATATTTACCGCATTGGTGATAACGGTGAGGTTCTTGAATTGGTTCAGCTTCTTGGCAATGAACGTCGTTGTCGTCCCGCCTGTTAAGCCGATGATATCGCCATCTTCAATATAGTTTAGCGCTTTGTCGGCGATTTCTTTCTTCTCTTCTGTACAGAGGTCCATTTTGTTGAAAAAGGGGACTTCCACCTTCAGGCTTTCCAGCACGGCGCCACCGAAGGTGCGGATGCAGCGTTTCTCTTGTTCTAAAATTTCAAGGTCCCGTCTAGCCGTTGCTTCGGATACGGCAAACTGCTGAACGATATCGGTCAAGGCGATGGAGCCTTTATCTTTAATGGCGTGCATAATGGCATCTCGGCGAATATCTGTCTTTCCCATGGAACCTCCTAAAAAGCTTTCCCTCAGGAAAGCTAGCTAACGATGTAAGTAACGCTTACGTATATCTTATCATGTGGATGGATGAGCCGTCCATTAGGTGCCAGGCTCTGCGCGAAGCTCTTCGACAACACTCCCCTGATGAAAGGAATGGCCAAGCAGTAGTTTGATCAATTGTTTGGCTGCTGCCGCAGGAGATGCGAGCATGCCCCGATCTTTTACCATTCTGAAAATGTCCGCTGAGGCGGCTGTGTCCTGACTGGCATTTCTTGCTTCTTCTTGCAAGCTCGTATCGATCATCCCGGGCCAAACGGATACGATTTTGACTGAGGTCGGTTCATTGCCCTGTTCCAATCCCACGCTTCTTGAGAAAATATCCAACCCGGCCTTAGAGGCAGAATACACGCTCATGCCTGGAAGAAGATGCTTGGCAGAGGCAGAGGAAATGTTCAAAATCCGCTTCTCGATCTGCAGATGGTCGGTAGAACGAATAAAACATGAGGTAAGTACGATGGGAGCTAGCAGATTTACATGGAGACTAGTCATCAACGCTTGTGAGCTTGCCTGCTCGATTCGGGAAAATGGTGCTAGAACGGCCGCATTATTGATCAAGTAGATTCCTTCGGCATTTGCCATATCGATTTGGCGGCATATTTGTTCCATTAAAGTCTCAATTCCGTCAATGTTATTCAAATCATATTCGATGTAATGGAGGTGGCTGCTCTTTGCCATCAACGCATCGTTCTTTTTTCTAGAAATACAGATCAGGCGATGTTCCGGAGAAATGAGCTGAAGCGCCATTGCTTCGCCAAGACCACGGGATGTCCCGGTAATAATAAAATATTTCAATAGAATCAACTCCGTCATTATGATGGATTCGCCGATCAACCTACTGCGGTGAGCCTCGGTTTGCAAAATCGTTCAGTAATGACTATCTCTTTCGTCGAGAGAGGATTATAGTCCTTTATTTGAGGGGAATTGGCAGTGAGAGAGGCTGAGCTAAACGCCAAAAGCCCCGGCCGAAAGCAGCCGGGGCATCCTAAACATATGCTGCTACACAGTAGCAGCAGTCAAATCAAGCCATGCCAACTCCTGCGGAGTGAGCACAAGCTCCGCGCCGTCGCGGCATGAAAGCATTTCGGCTTCGCTGCGCGGGCCAATGAGCGCGCAAGCCGGGAACGGCTGGCTCAGCACATAGGCGAGCGCGATCTGGATCGCGGTTACGCCTTTTTCCTGTGCCAGCTGTTCCGCGCGGCGCAGCCGCGTCCAGTTCTCGTCGCTGTAGAAGACGCGGACGAGGTCGGCGTTGTCGAGCACGTCCGGCGAGTACCGGCCTGTGAAGAATCCGCGCGCCTGGGAAGACCAGGACAGCAGCGGCAGCTGCGCAGCTTCGTGCCAGCGCAGAGCTTCCTCGTCGACGGAGACGCAGCCGCTCCAGAAGGGCTCTTTGGCTTTCGCGAGGCTGAGGTTCGGAGAGCTGAAGCTGAAGCCGATAAGGCCGTTCTTTGCAGCGTAGTCGTTCGCTTCCTGCAGACGCGCATGCGTCCAGTTGGAGCCGCCGAAGGCACGAATGCGCCCGGCTTCTACATGCTCGTTCAGCGCTTCCAAAATCACGCCGACAGGTATCGCCGGATCGTCGCGATGCAGCGCATAGAGGTCGATGTAGTCGGTGCGCAGCCGCTCCAACGATGTGAACAGGTCGCTGCGGATCGCTTCCGCATTCACGCGGGGGCCGTTCTGATCATGGTGCGCGCCTTTGGTAAAAATGTTGATGTCATCACGGTTGCCCAGCTCATCCATCCAGATGCCAAGCGCCTGCTCGCTTTCGCCGCCGCAGTAAATGAAGGCGGAGTCAATGGTATTGCCGCCAATCGCCAAGTAATGTCCAAGAATGTCGCTGACTTCCTGACCGTTGTTCAGACGGAAAAAGTCAGAGCCCATAATCAGTTTGGAAACCGGTTTATCTAAGCCTTTAATTTGAATATGTTTCATCGCGGTCATCCCAGCCTTTCGCATGATCGTAGTGGTCGTTACAGAACAATTCGGGAGCGCTTTCTTGCTGATTCCAGACAAGCATCAAGCACTTTCATGTTAAGAGTGGCATCGTTCGCAGGAAAATTCGGCTGCTTCTCGCCCCAAGCGGCATAGGCCAGATCGTCGACCTCCAGCGCGTATTGGTTAAGGAACGGGACGTTCTCTACCCGGCGCTCATTGCCAACATGGACGATGAACTGGCTGGATTCCTCGGTTGGGGTTACGTAGGCGGAAGGAATCTCAATACGCCCTTTGGCGCCTACGATTTCAAGCGTATTGCGGAAGCCGGCCCACATGCCGCAGTCAAACGTTAGCGCAACACTTCCGCTGAACTCGACCAAGCCTGACATCATCATATCGACATCATCATGTTCAGGGGAGAAGAACGCATGGGTCGTAACCGCCTTAGGCTCCCGGCCCAAAATCATTCTCGCAGCGGAGATCGGGTAGCAGCCTACGTCATAGAGCGAACCGCCGCCCCATTCACGTTTGAAGCGAACATTCTTGCTGTCGCCCGGATTGCTGAACGTGAAGGCGCCATGGATGCCGCGAAGGTCGCCGATTTCTCCGGATGCAATGATCTCTTTGATCCGCTCGTAGCGTGGATGATGTCTGTACATGAATGCTTCCGCGAATTGTACGCCGGCTTGCTCGCAGGCTGCTACCATTTCTGCCGCTTCTTCAGCTGTCAACGCAGCCGGTTTTTCGCAAAGCACATGCTTTCCGGCAGCAGCAGCGCGAATGGTCCATTCTTTATGCAGATGATTCGGCAGAGGGATGTACAAAGCATCGATATCCGGATCCGCAATTAATTCCTCATAACTGCCATAGGCGGTTGGAATGCCCAGCTTTTCGGCAACTTCCTGAGATTTCTCTAAACTGCGGCTGGCTATAGCGCTTACAATTCCCGTTTTGGACTGCACAATTCCCGGAATACACGCCCGTATTGCAATTCCGGCACATCCTAAAATTCCCCAACGAAGCTTAGTCATGAGAGCATATCTCCTTATAGTAAAATATTTGATAGCGGTATATTGTTATTATAAAACGAGTTATTTAAAATGAATATGATAATATATTGCATCTGATATCGGAATATTGTCATTAAGGAAAGAGGTGATGAGGGTGAGACGGCAAGTCATGCTGCCGAGGCTGCAGCAATGCCCGTATTTCATTTTTCCGGAATCGGTTGGCTGGTACCAAGATTTCCCAGACCATTCCATTTACCGGCAAGAAGGCTATTATGAGACGTACAGCATCCATTTTATCCTTTCAGGCAAAGGGTACGTGGAGATCGAAGGAGAGCAGCATGTGCTTCAAAAAGGCGATGCTTTCCTGTACTTCCCGCTCCAAGAACAACGCTATTACTCCTCCAAGGAAGATCCTTGGGACGTTCGATGGGTTCATTTTTACGGGAATCATCTGAAGGAGTTTATGCTGGAAAAAGGCTTTCTGCGGACGCTGTGGACGCTCAAAAGATGGAGCGAGCTTGAGGAAGCGTTTCATGAGCTGCTGCTGGAAGCGGAGGCCAATAACATTGTGAAGCCGACGAACCTCTCCACGTTAAGCTACAAAATTTTGAGTGAATTCATGAGCTACGCCGCACCTTTAACGAGCAATCGGGGGGTGGAATCCGTGGACCGGATTCTGGCTATCCTTCCCACCATGCAGCAAAAAGCCTGCGAACCGTTCATTCTGGAAGAATGGGCGGAGCTCACAGGCGTAAGCACGTATTATTTCTGCAAATTGTTTCGCAAAGCGACTTCAATGACGCCGCTCTCTTTCATTACGCTATGCCGCATGCAGTTCGCGAAGCAGCGCCTGATTGAGAAGGAAAGCTTGCCGGTCAAGGATATCGCTGTGCAAGCCGGTTATGCCAGCGCCAGCTATTTTAACCAGCGGTTTCAGGAGCATGAAGGAATGACGCCGAGCGAGTTTCGAAGCTTATACGGCAAAGGTTTATTTGAATAGACGCGAACGGATCGGTTCTCCGTCCCAGACGATTTCGGTCTTCGCTTGACGCGCCTTAACTTCCGGTTCCTCCAGCAGGAGGAAGAAGTTTTTGGTCGGTAAATCGCCGAGCCCGTGCTTGACGGAGAGCATGTCCAAAAAGGGGCGCATATTGTCGAGCTGGCCCGACATGTTGCTCGTGCCCTGCTGCGCAAAAGCGTAGAGGACGCTAGCAGCTGGCGTACGCTTCACGCGGAATTTCTCGGCGGCTCTCAGGAAGAAATCCCAGTCCCAATAATGGAATACTTCGGTGTCAAAAGGTCCCAAAGCATCTATCAACTCAGGGCGAAATATGCAGCCGGAGGAGAAAAAGGTGGAGAACCTGCGCATCGCCGGCACATCGAATTCATAGGCAAAAACGAACCGATTGGTGATGGAGCGGGCATCGTTCTCATACACATAATCGAAGATTTCGACGTCGGGATACACGAGATCATAGCCTTCAATTTCTTGCAGCATGCGTTCGATATGGATCGGGAGCAGCAAATCATCATCATCGCACAGCATGATGTAATCGCCTTTCACCTCTTGCAGGCCGCGGTTTCGAGCGTGAACGTGCTTCAGGTTTTGCGGCATATTCACAATCTGGATGGCGAGCTCAGGGTACAGATCCTGAATGAAATCTACCGCAGGTCCGGCATCGTTGACGATAATGATTTGCAAGTTTTTGTACGTTTGGCGGTATAATGATTCTGCAAGCTCAGCGAGTTCGATTCGGCGATTATACGTTGGAATAATAATGGACACCAAGGGTTGGTCAGACAACAAGAAGCACCTCCGATTTATCATAGATAAAGCTTACCTCAAATGAGTCATACTTCTCAAATCCAATCGTTTCAGTTTTCTTTTACGCCAAACGCTAAGGAGGCTCTTGATGCTAAAAGGTTCGAATAACCTGATACGCCCGCTTAATTTACTTTTATGGCAAAATGATCGTTATCTGAGCGCCTTAACAGGGCAATTGCAGGCTGTCCGGCTGCTAAGTCTGGACATCTTCGATACGCTCTTATTCCGGACTTGCGCGAATCCGTCTGATGTTTTTATCCAAATAGCGGAGCGGGCGCATCTGGAGGGCTGTCTAAAAGGCTCGATCACGCCTTCGGCATTCAAAGAAATGCGCATGAAGGCCGAGCATAAAGCGCGTGAAAAGCAGGCCGCACGGACGGGCTTCGGCGAAGTCACGTTGGAGCAGATTTATGATGAAATGCCGGAATCCATTGTGAACAGAGTCAAGCTGGTTCAGTTGGAAGTGGAGACCGAGGAGGATGTTTGCTATTTGAACCCTCATGTAACATCCCTGTTGTATGCCTGTAAAAAAGAGCAAATACCGGTGGCGCTGCTGTCGGATATGTATTTGTCGTCAGACCAGCTTCGGCGGATTCTTGGGTCCGCAGGTCTGGATCTATCCAGTGTGGACACGCTATTCGTATCTTCGGAAGAGCGGGAGGGCAAGTCATCGGGGCATCTGTTTGCCAGGCTCAAAGAGCTGTACCCGCAGATTGACGCCTCGGCGATCGTACACATTGGCGACAATCCGGCCGCAGATGTGGAGGGAGCAGCGAAAGAGGGCGTTAGAGGACTGCACTATCCTGTCATTCCCGAGCATTTCGATAGTGTGCATCACTGGGAATTTGTCAAACATGGGGATGTGCTCCCGGAATGGAAATCACTGCGGAAGCTGGCTGCAGCCTCGGATATGGCTACTAACCACGGAGATCAGGAGCGCATGTTTTACCGATTTGGCGCCGAAGTGCTGGGGCCATTTTTGCACACCTTATGTGAGTGGGTGCTTGATATTTGCGTTCAAGAAGGCATCACATGCGTGAATCCGCTGATGAGAGAAGCGCATTTGCTGGCCCCGATGCTTGAGCAGGCCGCACAACAAAGAGGCGTAGAGCTTCAGGTGAAGCCTGTTTATGTGTCCAGACAAGCGACTTTTATGGCGGGGCTGGAGCGTTTTGGTGAAGCGGAGCTTGCGTATTTGCTAGGCATTCACGGTCTGAAAGTGGGAGAGCTTTTCGAGGTTCTTGATATCAGCATGGAAGAAGAGCGGTTAAAAGCTTACCTGACGGAAACAGTCGAAGCGTGCAGGCACATTTCCGGGGATAATGGCCAAACCATTTACGACCTCCTGCGCAATTATCTGCTTAGCGACTCCGGGCAAAGTAGACTTTTAGCGTCTATTGAGCGGCATAGGCAGCTTTTTGTAGGCTATTTGAGGCAGGAATTCGGCGCGCCGGAGCGGTTAGTGACGGTCGATATCGGATTTCAAGGAACGATTCAGGGAGCATTGGAAAAGATCGTGAGTCTTGCGGGATTGCAGCCGCAAATGACACATTTGCTCGCCGTCGGCGCGAATCGGCTGGATGAACTTCGTCTGCAGGGGATGGACATTCGCAGCATGCTGCGTTCCGGCAGCGGCGGCAGCGAGGCGGGGAAGCGGATCGCGAGAACGCCGGCTTTTTTGGAGGAGCTGATGATGGGCGGTTTCGGCTCAACCCTTCGATACGTCGCAGTGGAGTCTGGGCGCATTATCCCCGTCCAAGCGCAGCTGCACAGAACGGATGAAGAATTTGCAAGCAAACAAGCCTGTCAAAAAGGAGCGCTTGCCTTTCAAAGCTACTATGCCTACCTCTTCCAGCAAAAAGAAGGACGGCTAACGCGGGCGTCCGCCCAGCCTGAAGAGTGGAGCAAGCCGCTGCACCGCGTTCTTGCGATGCCGAAGCCGGAAGAGGCGGGCGTTTTGGGGAATTTAACGCACCAGGACAATTTCTGCACGGAGTACATAGCCCCGATTTGCGGAGTAGTAGCCGAGGAATGGTACTTGGCGGGACCGGAAGCTTTCCTGAACAGCTGCAATTATGCGCCGTCGGTTATGAATGTAAATTGGCCTCAAGGTATGGTGACCAGACGTTTTCCGTACTATTTGTATCATTATTACTTGTGGCTCGGGGATGGTTTCGGCAGCCAGGCCATGATTTTCGATATGATTCAAAGGGTTAAAAAAGACGCCATCCGCTCTTTAACGTTGTATGGCTCTGGCGCATTTGCGGAGCAGGTGCTCAAAGCGGCCTGGTTCCACGGCTTGCATATTCCCTTTTGGATCGATCCGGCTGTAGGAGCAGATACGGTGCCTTGGGGGAGGTTCGCCTACACGACATTGGAGCAGGCAAGCCTATTGTCAGAGGAACCTGGAAGGGAGGCGCCCGCTTTTCTAATCGCCACGCTGTCCGAACTGGAAGCTTATCCGAATCAAATTTTAAAAGCTTTTGAAGGTTCTAGGGCAGCACCAAAACTTTACGCCATTCGTCCGTAATGAAAAGCCCCTTTCCATTGAACTAAATCGATGGTTGAAACATCTTATAGGTGAAATGTTTTGGCGAACCCATTTTTTTGTGAAAAAGGAAGGTGCACAAGGATGAAGCAAAAGCTGCTCAGCATGTTCCCGGTACTGTATCGTCTGCGAATTGCCCAATTAAGAATGGTGCGGCATTTGGTTAATTTGAATCCGTCGATTACGTATGCCAAGCATAGAGCGTTAGATTCGCTTCCCTATGCATGCAAAAAGCATCAGTCCTTACTGCGGAGAAAGCTAGGCTCTTCCGATCCCCAATTGCAAGAAAATAAAATTACGAATTTGAGTCTCAGCGTTGCCCGCATGGATGGCATTATGATTCGGCCGGGGGAGACTTTTTCCTTCTGGAAATTGGTTGGAAAAACAACGTCGGCTAAAGGCTACATCGAAGGCTTGCTGCTTTCGCAAGGAGGTGTGAAACGGGGCATCGGAGGAGGGATTTGCCAGCTGGGCAATCTGCTGTTTTGGATGGCGCTGCATACGCCGCTTCAGGTGGTGGAACGGCATCATCACAGCTTTGATCCTTTTCCGGATGATCACCGGGTACTGCCTTTCGGGAGCGGAGCGAGCGTCTTTTACAATTACATTGATTTGCGGATTTACAATCCGACGAAGACGACCTTCCAGTTCCGATTATGGTTGACGGATGAGCACTTGAAAGGCTCTGTTCACAGCAGTGAGCCACTTAGACATGCGTATCACATCGAAGAACGAAATCACCGTTTTCTTGAAAAGGAAGGTCGAACTTACCGGGAAAATGAAATATGGCGCAGAGTGATTGATAAAAGAACGGGAAACACTGCTACAGAGGAACAAATGATTCATAATTTCTCGGAAGTCAAATATGACCTGTTTGGAACTACATAAATTTTGCAGATGCGGAGGCTGATAGCAAGTGTCAGTTGGAGAACAGAAGGAAATGTATGGCTACGTGGGTTCCTATACGAATGAAGATAATAAGACGGGGATTACGTTATTTAAGCTGGATCCGCAGAGCGGAGCAATAACACTGTTGGATGCGTATACCGGTTTGCCAAATGCCTCGTTTCTTGCGCTGAATGCGCAGCGGACCGTCTTGTACTCGGTCAGTGAGACTGATTCGTATCTAGGCGGCTTCGGAGGCTCTGCCGCGGCTTATGCCATTGAAGCTGGATCCTGGAAGCTGACGAAACTGAACGAGCAGCCAACGGGTGGCTCAGCTCCTTGCTACATTAGCCTGGATCAGACGAATCGCGCTGTATTTGTGGCCAATTATTCAAGCGGAAGTGTCACTTCCTATAAGATTGAAGAGGATGGAAGTCTGAGCGAGCCCACGCAGTTGGTGAAGCATGAGGGCACGTTAGGGCCGCGGGCGGATCGCCAGGAGCGCCCGCATGCGCATTCGATTGTGCCGGCGCCGGACAATCGGTATGCGATTTCAGCCGATCTGGGCCTTGATCGGCTGGTGGTGAGCCGCATTGACGCGGAGAACGGCACCCTTCAGCCGCATGGCGAAGCGGCCGTGAAGCCGGGTGCAGGCCCGCGGCACTTGGTTTACAGCGCGGACAGCCGGCACGTGTACGCGGTTGGTGAGCTGGACAGCACGGTGACGGTGCTGGCCTATGACGCGAGCGCGGGCACGCTGACCGCGCTGCAAAGCATTTCGACGCTGCCGGAGGGCTTCAGCGGCGAAAACACATGCGCGGACATCCATCTCTCGGGAGATGGCCGGCATGTGTATGTCTCTAACCGCGGACACGACAGTATCGCGGTTTATGCCGTGGACGGACACAGCGGCACGCTGTCCGTCGTGGGTTGGCAGGCGACGCTGGGGCGGACGCCGCGGAACTTCGCTTTGTCGCCGCAGGGGGATTTCCTGCTTGCGGCGAATCAGGAATCGGACAGCATCACGGTATTCCGCGTTGACGCGGTGACGGGGATGCTGCAGGAAACCGGGCAAACGGCGGCGGTCCCACGCCCGGTTTGCCTGAAATTTCTCTAGGCTGAGAGCTGAGAGGCGGGCAATTTACTTGTAACGGACCTCAGTGACGTTATTTTTCGATACAATGACTTGTTTCTTTGAATAGCGGACACCAGAAGCGTTATTGCACCCTATAACAGTTGAAAGCTCCATTGCAAAGGGGAATAGTGGCTATGGTGTCCGCTAGCATTTTAAAAGGACGCAAATTCATGAAATAAGGGGTACTCGGTCCGTTAGTGAGTAGTTCGCTTTTCAGCCTCGTCGCAGGGGCTTTTTTTTGTGCGCAATACCATTGACTTCCTCCAAAGAGTTGCTAAAATAAATCATTGTATGCGCGTGTGTGAACGCGTGTTCACTACTATGCATAGAACAGGAAACCGCTATGGAAACCGTTAAGAAAATGACCCTATTCGGGCTTGTCTGGCCGATAATGATTGAGTTATTTCTGCAATTTATGATTGGTACCGCAGATACGCTGATGGTCAGCCGTATTTCGGACGACGCGGTTGCGGTCGTTGGGATCAGCAATCAATTTTTCCAAGCGGTCATTATGCTGTTCGTACTTATCTCCAGCGGAGCGGGAATTGTCATTTCGCAGAAGCTCGGAGCCGGCAAAGAGGAAGAAGCGAGGAAAGTGGCTTCGATGGCTTTTACATTAACGCTGGGCTTGGGCGTCGTTGTTTCCCTGCTGCTTTACTTCGGCGTTGATCTATTCGTCTATTTGCTGCATGTGCCGGAGTCTCTTTATGAGATGACGCGGCAATACATTCGGATTGTGGGCAGCGGAACGATTGTCATGGCAGCTGTTTTGACATTGAGCACCATTATTCGCAGTACGGGGAATACGAAGGGCACGATGCTTGTTGCGGTCGGTATGAATATCATTCATATTATCGGCAACTATATATTTATTTTTGGAGCGCTCGGGCTGCCAAAATGGGGACTTTTCGGTGTTTCGCTGTCAACCGTAGGAAGCCGTATGATCGCGCTGGTCGTGCTGTTTTATATTTTCCGCAAATCATTCTCCATGCTGATCACTTGGAAGGAACTGCGGGTATTCCACCGAGGATTGCTGAAAGAGGTGGCGAAGGTTGGCTTGCCGATGGCGGTTAGTTCGGCTTCTTGGACCTTGTCGCAGGTGGTCTTATTTTCAATGGTAGCGACTATGGGCGCTGAGCAGCTTACGGCCCGAACCTACTTGAATACGATGGAATCCTTCTCTTTCCTGGCCGGTTGGTCCTTTGCAATGGCTATCCAAATTCAGGTTGCACATTTATTTGGTGCCGGACAGATGGAGAAAGCTTATCGAAGTCTCTATAAGGCGCTATTTTGGGGCGAAATGGTTGTGGTTGCAAATACGGTCTTATTATTCTTATTAGGCAAACATATCGTAGGCGCATTTACTGGTAACAACGAGATTATTACGATCGTCGTCGGGGTGATGGCGATGAACTTGATTTTGCAGCCGCTCAAAATGTGGAATATGCCGCTTAATAACGCGCTTAACGCCGTTGGAGACACCAAGTTTGTGATGTACGTGAGCATCGGCATCATGTGGATTGTGGCCGTAGGCGGCACTTATGTCTTCGGACTCAAATTCGGATGGCTTCTCCATGGCGTTTATGTCGCTATGATTTTTGATGAAGCGATACGCGGCTTCCTCGTTCAACGGCGCTGGATGGCGCGGAAAAAGCTTCCCAAAACAGTCGTTGCAACGGGTACGACGACCGCTTCTTTTTGACGGAACATATAAGGCAAGCCCTGTATTCGAACATTCGAAAAGGGCGCTTTTTTTGTGAAAAATTAGTTGCGGATGCAACTAATCAAGCGTATGATGAAATCGTGGCAAGTGCAACGATTCGGTAATTCCCACCATTTTGCTTGAAGGAAGGAGACAAAACTATGATTGATGCCCCCAACACTATTCCCAGGTGGATCTCGCTTCTATACCGCTATGGACAAATGTATATAGGCGAGCACTTGAAAGCCTATGATATCGGCAAAGGGCAGCATATTTTTCTGAATGCGCTCTACAAAGAGGATGGTCTCACGCAAGAAGAACTGGCGGACTATTTGAAGATCGATAAAGGCACGACCGCGAAAGCGCTGAAAAAGCTGGAACAGCAAGGCTATATAACCCGCACGGTCAGCGAAAAGGATAAGAGATGCAACGAAGTCCATTTGACCGAGAAGGCGCTTTTAATTAAAGAGGATGTACGCAAAGTATTAACGGATTGGCGCGAGCGTTTGACCTACGGTCTATCCCAAGAGGAGCAGCAGTTAGCGTTGATCATTTTGGAGAAAATGGGTAATAATGCAGCCAGATTCGCAGAGGAGGCGTAGACCGATATGAACATGAGGGGAGCAGGCTCGGTTTTTATAAACCGGCACTTTCATGCGTTAACGCATCGCAATTATCGATACCTCTGGTTGGGACAGTGCGTATCGCTCGTTGGGACATGGATGCAAAATATCGGGCAGTCCTGGCTCGTTCTTACGATTACAGGCTCACCGCTCAAGCTAGGGTTTGTCGCGGCTTGTCAATTTTTGCCCATCCTGTTGTTTTCCCTGTTTGCGGGTATTGTCGTTGATAAATTTCCCAAAAAGAACATTCTTTTGGTTACGCAGACCGTTTCCATGATTCTTGCTTTTACATTGGCAACGCTTGTTTTGACCGATTCGGTGAAGTACGGCTACATTATCGTGCTGGCGATTTTGCTGGGGCTCAACAATACGCTCGATATGCCGACCAGGCAGGCTTTTAACATCGAAATCGTTGGAAAAGAAGATCTGATGAATGCGATTGCCCTCAATTCTACCACGTTTAATATGGCCAGGATTGTAGGACCTTCCATTGGCGCCGTGATGATGGCTTGGCTTGGGGCGGGGTGGTGTTTTTTGCTCAACGGGTTTAGTTTCGTGGCTGTCTTGTACGGTTTATTTCAAATTCAAGCTGCGCCCTATGTTCGCAAGAATACCTCGCGCGACGGCATCATGAAGGAAATTAAAGACGGGATCGTATACATCGCAAGAGATCCTTTGCTGGCGCAGACTGTCCTGCTTGTGACGGTGATCGGCACACTTGCTTTTAACTTCAATATTCTCATTCCGGTTTTCACGAAAAATGTGCTGCACTTGGGAGAGACCACATACGGCACACTAATGTCATGTCTCGGCGTGGGTTCTTTTGCAGGGGCGCTGACGATGTCATTTCGCAGTAAACAAGGACCAAGTGTAAAAATTAGCATGATTGCAAGTCTAGTAGTTGCCGTCTGTCTGATTCTTAACGGGCTGAGCACGTCGGTTTGGGTTTGCGGCGCTCTGCTGGCTTTGACTGGATTTTTCAACATTATGTTCGCCACCAATAGCAACTCTAATCTTCAAATGCATGCCAAAGAGGAGTACCGTGCGCGGGTCATGAGTGTGTATTCGCTCGTATTTGCCGGTTCCACGCCGATTGGAAGCTTATTTGCCGGCTATGTCGCAGACCGCTTCGGTGCGAATGGAGCCTTTGTCGGATGCGGAGTTATGACGGGCATTTTATGTTTGATTATTATTTGGAAATATCGAAATGCAGCCGGGAAAAAGGAATTAAATCCAATTTAGGTAAATTATGGTTTGTCAATTGGGTATGTATCTATTACAATATGTTATATTCATGTCGTTAATAGGGAGGAAATCTTGTGTTGGGATTTTTGAAAAGATGGATGCATTCGCCTAACCTTACGCCAAAACATAGACCAAATCAAGAACCTACGAACGCTGTGGATTATAAAACGATGGAAATAGACGTTGTCATCAAATGCTTTGTGTCAGATAAAGACAAGCCGTTTCGTGTCATTTTTAAAGTAGAGAAACAAGGCTCCTTCTTTTCCAAAGATATCTTCGTGCAAAATGTCGATGCGAAGACACCGTACGAGCTGGTTCATAACTTCTCCACGCTTGGTATGAATTATGAAGAGCTGAACAAGTACGGAAGCACGGATTATGCGGAGTACAGTTTCGCTACTTTGGAAGAAGCCAAAAAGGTGAAAGATACGACAGTTCAGTACATCCGGTTCCTTATCCGTGAACATCAACAAGAGACAATCGCCAAAATTTCATAGTATAAACGCCCAAGAGGAGCCTGCGATGTAATCGCGGGCTCTTTTTGGGCGCTACGCATGACGATTAACTGGTCCTACGTTGTACTTTATACAACATAAAAGTGGTATCTGCCTACCAAACTGGCCTCCCATTGCACAATATACAACCATTTATCCCGAAATGGTGTGAATCCTCAGCTTTTAGCCCAAAATCGTTGTATAAAGTACAATATAGATGTGCATTGAGCCCCAAATTAGGCTAATTGGTTGTATAAAATACAACATAGCATCGAAATTGTACTGGCAAGCCCGATATTCTGGCAACAAAAAAGCTTAGCCAGATCTCCATGAAGGAGTCTGATTAAGCTTTGTTTGTCGCCAGGAGCAGGTGCCCCTGTGTTCCGGCGATTATTTCGCATCCGTTTTGTGCTGCTGTAAGATATCCTTCAAACGATGCTGGCGAAGTTTGGTAATCGAAATGAATTTGGAATCTGCGCCTTTGATCTCGAAAAATACTTTGCCCTCTTGAATCTGAACAATTTTTTTCGTGTTCACATAGCAATCTGTATTCACCTTGAAAAAAGCGCCGCCCGTTGTAATCTCTATAATCTGCTCAGTGGACATCCGTTTTTTAATGTGAAAATTTTTCCCATGAAAAGAGACCAGCCCATGCTCTCCGACTCGGAAGTACATAATATCACTTTCCAATACGAAATTTTCATAGCTGTTTCTAGTTTCGAGCGCTACGTTCATTTTATTATCCCCCTCCTAAAATGATAACGCTTACAATTGAGAACGTCTTCATAATACCATATTTTGCTGGATAATAAAAGGGTTTTAACGTAAAAACGGACCCCCTCGCTAAGAGGGGAATCCGTGTATTTCCCAGGTAATAGTTAGATTGCAATCGAAATTGTGAAGGTTGTTTCGGTTTCTGTGGAGCTGACCTGAACGGTTCCGCCATATTTGCCGACAAGTTGTTTCACGATGCTCAAACCTAATCCCGCGTGAAGGTCATCAGTATTTTTGGTCGAGAAGCCCGGCTCAAATATGCGTTGAAGGATATCGCCTGCAATCGGTTCCCCATTATTAATCACATGAAAAATGAGCGAGCCGCCTTCAACATAGCCAACCAGGCGAACTAGCTTGTCTCCTTCGTTCTTAGACGTAGAGACGGCATCAAACGCGTTATCAATGAGGTTCGAGATGATACGAACCAAATCGGTTGCCTTTACCGCACCCAGAGGAACTTCTTTCAGATTGGCAACCTCATGCTGGAACGTAATTTTACGTTCAACGGCCCCAATCACCTTGGACTGAACAATGGCTGATAAGGCCGGTACATTGATTTGAATAATATCATTCAATGCGGTCGTTTCACCGATGATCTCAGAGGTATAACGACTCAACTCCTCGAACTCTTTGAGATGTACGAGCGATTGAATGGTCGCAACATGGTTGTTGAAATCGTGCCGTTGCTCCTTCATAGAGCGAAACAGCGATCCGATATGATCGACGTACACTTCTTGAATGCTCTCCGCGGTTGCTTCGCGATTACGATTAATGAAGCGTATGCTCACAATAACAAGAATGAATGCAATAATAGCCGTTGTCCCGATAAGAAGCAGGAGATTCATTTGCTGCTGCCCAATGGAATGCTGGACTTTCTCGTAATCGGCCGTAAGTCCAATGACGACAGGGATGTCCAATTGGAGCGGGATGAACATTTTGAGATATGTTTTACCATTGATGTTGGTCAGCAACTGTTGGGTTTGATTAGATTGTAAGACCGACTGCACCATGTTCTGATCCCGTGTATCCTTCATCGTATAGGTGCCAAATAAGACTTCCCGGTCGGTGAACCAGGTGTAGCCTTCTTTCTTGAACTGTTCCTGCTTTCCAAGGAAGATCGGAGTGTTAAAGACGGCAATTTCTTGGACGCCGTGGTCTGTGTAGCCATGAATCATTTCATTGATGACGGCATCGACGCCGGTTTCCCGCCGATAATCCCGGAAAAACGTATCGTGGACATAAGGATCAAGAATGTAATTCGTACGTCCATCATAGTAATAACCCCATTTATCCACATATTGCGGATCTGACATAGAGGTGTTCATCGGCCCTGACCAATAAAACGGCAGCGCTTGGCCGCTTTTGACATTCGTTTCCTTCGTATCGAGCAGTTGGTTAAAAGCTTTGAACCAGTCTCGACTCCAGTTTTTGGTGCTCATATTGATTTCCTTGGGTTCCGAGGATTTGTAGCCAATGATGTCATCGCCGTTACGTTTCATGAGCGTAATATGGTCCACCATCAACTCTTTGCTGAGAACGACAAGTTCCTCATTGGTTACTTTTTCAATATCAGGGTCGAGCCGGTACTGAGCTGCAAGAGAAGCTGTCCGTAAATTTTGCCCGATTAGATTTTCAACATATTTCTCTCCCGATTTGGAATGCTTGATGGAGATGGCGACGTTATCGGCAATCAGCTCCAGCTTGGTTTTAAGCTCCGATGTCAACATTCTCTTCGTGTACGTGTAGAATACGCTGTCGGTTAGTAGTACAATGATTAACGAAATCATGAGGATAAAGAGCGAGGAACGCAGTTGGATTTTTGGCTTAGGTTTGTGTTGTGTATTCATGTTGTCCTCCTAAAATGTCAACTTTCTACAGCTATCATATTACAAATTCGCTAGGAATGGCGTGATTATTTGGAGATAAACAAGGAGGCGGTTTTTATGAAATTAACATTCTTGGGGTGCGGCGACGGCTTCAGCGTTGAGCAGGGCCATAACAGCGCAATCGTAACGTTTGCCGATACGAATCTGTGCATCGACTTTCCGGAATCAAACCATGTTAGCTTGCATCAGATGGGGATGAAGCTCAACGAGGTGGAGCATATTTTCGTGACACATTTGCACGAGGATCATGTTAACGGCTTGCAAAAGCTGGCCTTGTTTCACCGGGTATATCCCGGCAAAGCGAAGCCGAAGCTGTATGTGCCTGCAGGGCTGCGGGACGATTTGTGGCAAATTTTACGCCATGGGTTGGAGCTGACCACAAGAGGAAAGCGAGTTTTTGAGGACTATTTCGACGTGGAATGCGTGGAGGATGCGTTTGAAATCGCGGGTGTGCGCTTCGAGCTGATTCGGACGCAGCATGTGCCGGAAATGCTTAGTTATGGCCTATTGTGCAAGCCATATTTCTATTTTAGCGGGGATACGCGGTTAGATGAAACCTACATAAACAAGGTTGCCGGAGAAGTCGAGACGATCTTCCATGAATGCCATATGCAGGATGATCAGCTGCCGTCGCATACGTCACTGGAGGAACTGCTCCCGCTGCCGGAGGCGATTCAAGAGAAGATGCTGCTGATGCATTATGTGGACGATTATGTACGGGCTGAAGCGCGTGACCCGTTTCATGGCCGGCATAAGCTTCGTTTAGCTGAGCCGTTGCGGGGGTATGATTGGCAGAACGGCGGGGACGAATCCCGTTGATTAAAAGGGAACTACAATCCGCTATTTGATTGAAACCAGCTGAAAACCGGGTGTGAGCGGAACTACAGGGTCTTATCTGACCCCAGAAGCCTGCATCTGCCCTCGAATCGGCAAAATAGCGGATCGTAGACGCCTTGAAGCTGGCGAATGATTGCTTTTTGTGGGAATAGCGGACCGTAGTTCCTGTTCGTTCCCTTCGAATCTTTTTACTCCAACAACGATTTCTCGATAATTGTCGTAGAAAGCTGCCTCAGCACCATCGAAACGCCTCCGTGGGCAACGCCTAGCTCCCCTAAATCGGAGCAGTAGATCTCCAAATTCTGAAGAAAGCGCTCGGGAATCATTTCGCGCAGCGTATTCCAGATGGAGTTAATAAGCGCAGGGCCGAGCAGCGCAAGAAGCCCACCAATGCAGATGACCCTTGGGTTGTAGGCATTGATAACGTTCGCTAGGCCGATGCCTTGATAATGGCCAAGCTCGTGCACGGCACTTGTAAATTTGCAATCACCGCGCTCAATGCCTTCCACAATGTCTGCGAACGACAGCTCTTGAGGGGTTGTTTCCAAAAGTTCGTACAGCGCCTTGATAGAAGCGTACATCTCCCAACAGCCTCTGCTGCCGCAGGTGCATTTCTTGCCATTCATATGGATGGTGGAATGCCCGAGTCTCCCCGCCGTTCCCGTCGTACCGGTGAACATTTCTCCTTTGCTGTAAACGCCGACGGATAGTCCCCAAGAACTGGTGACATACACGAGATGATCCGCCGATTTGGCCCCTCCAAAATGGACTTCACCCATCGCACCCGCATAAGGCGCAGGATTCACATGAATGGTAAGCCCGGGAACTCGTTTGGCGATTTCGTTCCGCAAGGGGAAATCGTTCCACTCCTGCAGGTTCGCGCTGAAATCTACCACATCCGTCCGTATATTGTAGTAGCCGGGAATAACAATACCGACCCCAACAATGCCTAGCTGGCGATGCACGTGGTTGTTCTCTAAATCTTTCAAAATCGTCGATATCGCTTCCACGAAAAAGAAGGGATCTTTGCTTTGAAGCGGAACAATCATGCTGTCCAGCTTTTTGCCGAGCAGATCCGTGACGAGCACGGTGAATTGGTTGATTTCAACATCAACCCCCACGCAGATGCCCGCTTTCTCATTCAAGTCGACCAGAGTAGGGGGGCGCCCTCTCGAAGTTCCCGTCGTGCCGAGTTCAACGACAAAGCCTTTCTGCACGAATAGATCTACGCAACTGGAGACGGTCATCTTATTGAGTCCTGTCAGAGAGGCGATTTTCGCTCGAGATAGTGGACGGTATTTCAGAATCGTAGAGATGGCATGTTCCATATTTATTTTTTTAACAAGATCATAATTTCCGATCGGTCCGTTAGAACGCATGTTGATCACAACCTTACTTCAGTACATGATACTCATTTAGTATGAATGATATACAAAATATCTCTCCATGTCAAAAAAATATTGGCGGAACCCCTAAATTACCGTGCTTTTATTTAGTATAAGATATATACTAAATACATAGAGTTTGAAAGCGTTTCATAATCTAAAATGCAGAGGTTCAGCTGAAATATGGGATGAAATGGACTTTTCATAAGGATAAAAAACTCATTGTTGACAGATTCCCAAATAGACATTAAATTAATATCAACTAAGCCGAGTTATTTACTTGGTATTACGTTTATACTAAATAAGTTCAAAGGGAGTGTTCTGTTTATGAAAAGAATGAGACTCATGAGTTATTTGCTGATAGGCCTGCTTCTCTTGTCCGCATGCTCCTCTCAGACAAAAAGCACCACAGCAACCCCAGCCAGCGATACCAAAGCTGCCCTTGCTACACAAAAGCCGGAAGAGATCGCAGGTGAAATCTCGTTCTGGTCCTGGTCCCCGGAAGATAACGTCTGGCAAACCTTAATCAAAGCTTTTAATGAGAAATACCCTAAAATCAAAGTGAACTATGTTCGTACGCCATCGGCTGACTACGACAAGAAGATTCAAGTTGCCATTCAAGGCGGCGAGGTTCCGGATGTTATGGCGTTTTCCAACGGACCGATGATCAAGAACTATTCGCCTGTACTTGAACCGTTAGCGCCTTTGGCGGAGAAATCGTTAGGGAAAGATTGGCAGAAGCTGTTCAAATCTACACCGTTGGAATCGTCCAAGAAAAATGATTATAAGACGATACCGACAGGGGTCGCGGTTACGCCGTTCCTTTCTTATGATGTAGATCTGTTCAAGAAAGTAGGCGCAGAGCCGCCTAAAACGTATGACGAACTGAAACAAGTCGTGAAAAAATTTGAGGATGCCAAATTGCCGGGCATTGTGCCGCGTTTAGGGTTTGCCGGTGGCAAAAGCGCAACTGTAACGGATGTTTTCTATACCCTCGTCAATCAAATTGCGCCGGGTAAAATATATGAAGCGGATGCGGGGAAAGCGAAGTTTACCGATCCGGCGTTCATTCAGGCGACGAATGCTTTCAAGCAATTTTACACGGATCATCTCTTCCAAGACGGCAACCTGACGACCAAATTCGATCCGGATCTTCGCGATATGTATGAGCAGAAGAGACAGCTTCCAATGATTCTCGTCGGTGCATGGATCATGACAGACGTAGCGAACAAGGATGGCTTGAAAATTGGCGACCGCACCTTCGGACTCGTGCCTATGCCGACGATTGCCGGCGGTCAAACAAGTGTCCTCATTAACGGCGATGTACCCCTTGGAATTAGTAAAGATTCGAAGCATAAAGAGGCTGCCTGGAGATTCGTGGAATTCATGGCTACGGGCGAGTATCAGACGATTCTGAGCAAAGCGCTGCAGTTCCTTCCCGTGAAAGAAGGGCTGTCCATGGATAAATCCAATCTTAAAACGGACATTGAGAAGCAATCGGTTGATGTGGTTCTGAACGCACTTACGAATCAAGTAGGCGGTATCCGCTTCTTGGACAATGCCTCCATCGAACAAGCGATTTTTGCTAATTTACAAAAAGTGGCGACCGGAGCGGCTACACCGGAGCAAGCGATGGCCGAGGTGCAAAAAGCCTCAGATGCCGTGAAACGCTAATAGAGACAGGAGGAGATAACTGTGAAAAAGAAAGCGATGTTAGCCATGGGCAGCTTGCTCGTTGCGTCGGTGCTGTCCGTTTCTGCCTTTCCCGCCAGCGCTGGGGCGATAACGCCGGATGAATATGTACAATTAGGTTTTGGCTTTTTCCCTCACTATGGACTAAACACATACACCGGTACAGCCGGCGGCGAAGGGAACCCGCAAAACTTCCCTTCTACGCTTTTTGCGCCGACGGATTTTGATGCGAATCAATGGGTAGCCGCTGCGAAAGACGCCGGTATGGACTACGTGATTGCGGTAGCCAAACACCGGTATGGCTGGGCGGCTTGGGATAGCGCGTATACAACCTACGATACAGCGACCAGCTCTGCGCCAAACCTTGATATCGTCAAAGCGATATCCGATGCATGCGCGACGTACGGTTTGAAGTTCGCCATCTATTTTAATGCGGATGACAGGTACCATTTTCCGGGTGGCGTCATGGGGAACAGCGCGTACATCGATTTTGCAAAAAATGAACTGACCGAACTGCTGACGAATTATGGGGACGTAATTGCGGTTTGGTTTGATCATGCCAAAGCCATCAATAATAGCCAAGCAGCGCAGTTGGAAGCCCATGTGAAATCGATACAGCCGGATACGCTCGTCTTTTTCCATGATGATAATAAAGCGGCCGATTCCGATGTGCATGTGACCGAATTAGTGAACGGGGACCCGCCGGTTGGCAATAGCACGCCTTGGGAGGAAGCTTGGAGCCTGTATACGGATTACTGGTCCTATAAAAATAATGAATCGCCGGCGGCACCGTGGAGCAGCGCAGCGTATACAGCGAATAAGGTGCACTATTACAACAAGCGGTATGCTTCATTTGCAGTAAGCGTTCCTCCAGGTCCTAATGGGAAAATATCTCAGGCAGGGCTCGACTTGATGCATAGTATCGGGCAGATTCCGCGCTGGAGGCAAACCGATGACAGAAGCCCGCTCATTACATACACCGGCACCTGGGCCGATCAAAGCAATTCCAGTTATTTCAAAAGTACGGATAGGAACACCGCTCAAGCCGGTGCTTCTGCTGAATACACATTTACAGGCACGGGCATCAGGCTCATTACGAAAAAAAATTCATCGACAGGCATCTTTGATGTTTACATCGATGGCAATAAAGTAGCGACATATGATTCCTATGCGTCGTCGCCGGTCTTTGATGTAACGGCTTACGAAACAACGTCGCTCAGGAACGCCACGCACACAATCAAAATGGTCGCCACCGGCACAAAGAACCCCAATTCGAGCGGGACCAACGTCAATCTGGATTTGTTCGAGTACTTGGGAACTCCGGTGCAAACCCAAACGGACACGATTGTCGATGATACGAATGCAGCCATCACCTATAGCGGCGCTTGGAATCATATTTCCCGGGCTACCAGTTATGACGGCACGATTTCTTACAGCTCCACGCAGGATGCCTATGCCGAGTACGCTTTTAACGGAACGGGCGTTAAGTTGTATACCCAAAAAGGAGCAGGCGGGGGCAAATTCGATATTTACGTAGACGGCGTGCTGCAAACGACATTCGACTCCTATGCGGCCTCGCAGCAAAATAAGGTGCTGGCTTTGGATAAGCAAGATTTGGCAGCCGGCAATCATACGATTAAATTAGTCGTGAAGCATACGAAAAATACGAATTCGAACAACTATTTTGCTCATTTAGATTACATTTCGTTTCATTAATTAAGCTTACGTTCACGAAGAAGAGGGCCTCGGTCATCATTAGCTGAGGTTCCTCCACCCGTGAGGGTTGTGAGGAGGAGCCAAGTGGATATCGTGCTATCGACAACGAAACCTGCAACAGCCAAATCAAAAAAGAAAAAACGAGGGCGCTTCACTGGATTGTACTTCGCTCTGCCATTGCTTGTTTTTGTATCCGTGTTCACGTTTTTTGGCATTTTTTATAATATCTACATCGGATTCTTTGAATGGTCAGGTATTGGAAGTAAGTTGTTTATCGGTCTCGACAATTATGTGAATCTGTTTCATGATCCTAATTTCTATCAGGCACTTGGCAATACGTTCTATTTTTTGGTGATGACCATTCCACTGTCGATGGCGCTTGGGCTCCTGCTTGCCACCTTGCTGAACGGCGTTTGGGGAGCAGGCGGCCTGTTTAAATCGATCTTCTTTTTGCCGCATGTCATTGCGGTTGTCACCGTAGGCACGACTTTCGCCGGCATTTATGAGCCGAATTTCGGCTTGCTTAATACGATGCTGCGGTTTGCCGGGTTTGAAAGCTGGACGCATTCCTGGTTGTCCGAGCCAGCTTCGGCGCTGAATTCAATCGCTGCCGTCTATATTTTTGCCAACACCGGATTTTACATGTTGATTTATTACACCAGTTTGTTAAATATTGATCAGGAAATATTTGAAGCGGCAAAAATCGATGGCGCCGGGGTTATGAGGCAGTTCCGCCATATCATTTTCCCGATGCTCAGCGGTACGCACATCACATTGCTCATTCTGGGCATTATCCATGCGCTCAAAGTTTTCGACCTCATTTGGATTATGACAGAGGGCGGTCCGGGAGGAGAGACGGAGCTCATCTCTACTTTCCTGTTCCGGGAGTCTCTGCTCAAATATAAAACGGGATACAGCGGGGCGGTCTCTGTAGTTCTGCTGCTCATTGCCTTCGGCTATACGGCGTTCCAACTGCGCGTTTATAACAAGGTGAGGAGGTAGACAAGATGTTCGGTCGCATGCAACTGTCTGAGAAAATCACGATGAATCTTCTTCTCCTCATCTTGGGAGCTGTTTGGGTGATTCCCATGATTTATCTGGTGATGTATTCGTTCGAAGGGGACGGGTGGGGGAATTACCAGGCTGTCGTCAGTCTGGAACTGTTTCCGCATTTTCTAATCAACAGCTTTATTGTGTCGACTTCGGTGGTTCTGCTGCTGCTTGTCGTTGTTTCTTTAGCGGCGTTTGGCTTTAGCAAGCTGAGATTTCCCGGGGATTCCGCTGTCTTTGCAATCTGTTTGATCGGTCTGATGATCCCTCCCGTCGCGATGCTCGTCCCTTTGTTTCAAACGATCAAATCGTTTCATTGGATGAATACGTATTTGTCCTTAATCGGTCCGGAAGTAGCGATGAGCATTCCTTTCTCATTGCTTCTGGCCCGTAATGCTTTCGATGAGGTGCCTGGCGAGCTTTTGGAAGCAGCGGAGATTGACGGTTCGAATGCCTGGGGAAGATTTGTTCATGTGATGCTGCCTTTAGCCATCCCGGTACTGACGACCATTGGCATCTTGGCTTTCCTGAATTCGTGGAATCAGTACGTGCTGCCGCTTGTTTTCATTAGCAAGGAAACGATGCTGACCGTGACCATGGCTCCCAAATTTTTTATAAAAGAGTATACCTCTGATTACCATAAAGTGTTCGCAGCGCTTGTACTGATTACGATACCGGTTGTGATTTTATATATATTCGGTCAAAAGTACATGCAGCGAGGTTTGACGAGCGGCGCCATCAAATAAATGCCGGATTCTGGAGGTTAACATGAGAGAACACGAAGCTCGGGGCAAGAAGCCGAATATCGTATTTATAATCGCGGACGATCATCGATTCGACGGTATTGGCGCCTATGGAAATCAGGTCGTGCAAACACCTGTTCTGGATGGGCTGGCGGCTGAAGGCGTAAGATTTGCCTCCATCTACACGATGGGGGGACAGACCGCTGCACTCTGTGTACCCAGTCGCGCCTGTCTCTTGACGGGGACGAATGTTTTTCGTGCGACGGTGACGGAGAAAGAAGTTACGCTTGAAGAGACGGAAAATCCGCAGCTGTGGGCGATAAATCCTTCCTGTCCTACATGGCCTGAGGTGTACCAAAGGGAGGGGTATCGGACATTCGGCACCGGCAAGTGGCACAATGGCAATGGGAGCTTTGCGAGAAGCTTCTCGGACGGAGCGAACATTTTCTTTGGCGGCATGGGGGAGCATATTGGGCTGCCCATACATGACTATGATCCCAATGGGATTTATGATTCGGATCAAGCCGCCACGAGCGAAAAGTTTTCTACGGAGCTTTTTGCAGAAGCAGCTGTTGATTTCATCCAGCAGTATAAGGAAGAGGAGCCGTTCGTTTTATATGTTGCCTTTACAGCGCCGCATGATCCCAGGACTCCGCCTCAAGCTTATTTAGAGCGGTATCCGAGTGAGGATATGCCGCTTCCCGGCAATTTCATGCCGGAGCATCCCTTCGACAATGGCGAATTGCATGTGCGTGACGAGCAATTGGCTTCCTTTCCGCGCAAGCCCGAAGAAGTTCGCCGGCATCTGGCTGAGTATTACAGCATGATCACGCATATGGACGAACAAATTGGCCGCATTGTGCAAGCGTTGGAAGAGACGAATCAGCGAGAGCGGACGATTATCGTGTATACAGCGGATCACGGCATAGCCTTGGGGCAGCATGGACTTATGGGCAAGCAAAGCTTATATGAGCACAGCCTTCATATCCCGCTTATTATGCAAGGACCCGGCTTGCCGAAAGGTAAGGAAGTCTGCGGACTTGGCTGTCAGATCGATATATTTCCGACCTTGTGCGAACTAACCGAAACGCCGCTGCCGCGAACGGTTGAGGGCAAGAGCATGGTACGAATGATTTCCGGCGAGGCCATGGCTGCAAGGAAGAACGTATTTGCCGCCTATAAAAATGTTCAGCGTATGGTAAGTGACGGACGCTGGAAACTAATCCGCTACTTCCGCAGCGGTGGAGCGGGTACGAATCGGACGCAGCTTTTTGATTTATATAACGATCCAGGGGAAACCTGCGATCTGGCGGAGGATCCTGCAAAGCGGGAACAGCTGCAGCGAATGGAACATGAGCTGTTAGCGTGGCAGCAAAGCGTCGAAGATCCGATTCTTCATGAAAGGGGGGAAAAGGGATGAGCCGTCCCAACGTTCTGTTTCTGTTTCCGGACACGCACCGGGGAGATTGGATGCCTTATGCGCCGGCCGCTTTGGCCGATTTGGGCATGGAGGCATTGCCGCTGCGTATGCCTCATATCGAAGCATTGATGAAGCAGGGCGTCACCTTTACGAAGGCGGTTACCTCTTCTCCTTTGTGTGCGCCGGCAAGGGCCTGTCTGGCATCGGGATTGCGGTATAACAAGCCGGAGGTGGCCGGTAATCATGAGAACTATTCCCTATCCCGGAAAACGTTCTATTCCGAATTAAAAAATAACGGCTACCGTGTCGGCGGCGTAGGCAAGTTCGACCTGCACAAAGCCACCCATTGGTGGGGGCTGGAAGGCTGGATTGATGAATTAAGCCAGCTTGGTTTTACAGATGCGATTGATAACGCGGGCAAAATCGATGCGATCATTTCGGGCAAACAGTCTCCGAAGGACCCTTATATGAGCTATCTATACAAGGAAGGCTTGGCGGATATTCACCTGAAGGATATGACAGATCGCGGTCAGCGCACGGATGCTACGGATCTGCCGGATGAGGCCTATTGCGATAATTGGCTGACGCGAAACGGCCTTCAGATGCTGGAGACGTTTCCCGCAGATCAGCCGTGGTTTCTCATGGTTAACTTTGTCGGTCCGCATGAACCGTGGGACATTACACACCGGATGAAAGCCGAGTGGGAGCACGTTCAATTCAAAGAGCCGAACAGCAGCAGCGTTCCGGAACAAACGTGGAACCGGATTCGGCAAAATTATGCCGCCATGCTGGCCAATATCGACCGAAATATCGGTCTGCTTCTAGATGCTGTAAAGCGCAGAGGCGACTTGGATAATACCGTGATCATCTACGCATCGGATCATGGCGATATGCTCGGGGATTTCGATGAGTTCGGCAAATGCAAGCCGGAGCGCGGTTCCGTGCACATTCCGCTGGTCATTAGCGGTCCTGGCATCCGGAAGGGACAGTATAGCGATGCGCTTGTTGAATTGCAGGATTTGGCAAGCACGATACTGGATTTGGCGGATCTCTCGATGGAAGAAGCGGAGGATTCGATTTCTTTGAAAAGCGTGCTGCGAGGTGAGGCGAAGAGCCCTTTACGAGAGGTGCAGATATCCGGCTTGGACGATGGGCCGCAGCATCTGAGTTCCTGGCGGATGGCTTGCGACGGGGAATGGAAGCTGATTGTCGAGCGAGACCGAGGGGACCGATTGTACCATGTGCAAAGCGACCCGTGGGAGAATCGAAATGTGGCCGGGGAGTATCCGGAAGTGACGGCCAGACTGAAGGATGCGCTTCAGGGGATGTGACGGAAAGAACCATAATTATAGGGGCTGATCTTCAAGCAGTATGCTCTGTTTGAGGTTAGCTCTTTTTTTGTTGTGTCGCATCCTTCCGATTTTTTTCCGAAGGGAACTACAGGCCACTATTTGGAGGAAATAGGCTAATTTCAAGGTTTAGAGGGAACTGCAGGGTCTTATTTTCCCTATTTAACACATTTATGTATGAAAATGTTGAAATACAGGATCGTAGTTCCCTTCGAGCGGCAAGATGGTCATTTTTTAAAAAAATAAAGGTTCGTAGTTCCCACATGGCTTATAAGCCACGCGCAAGGGGTGATTTTGCACATAATTACTGATATCATTGTCATAATAGTGTAAGGGATTTTACTGAAAAGGCGGAGGTCGACATGTCCATAACACCGATAAACGTGCTGATCATTGACGATGAATTGCCGTTAAGACAAGAGCTCCGATCCATGCCATGGGCTTCATTCGGGGCTGAACTGGTCGGGGAAGCGGAGAATGGGGAGGAGGCCCTGGAGCTGTGCGAAACCTTGGAACCGGATCTGGTTATCTCGGATATTACGATGCCGATCATGGATGGATTGGAATTGTTTCGCATGGTTAAAAAAAGATTTCCGCTCATCCAATTCGTGCTTTTAACTTGTCACAGCGATTTTCATTATGCGCAAGAAGCGCTGAAGCTGGGGGCCTTGGACTACTTTACGAAGCTGTCGTTTGATGAAGCGGATATGAAGACAGCCGTTGAAAAGGCGAGAGCAGCGATCCGGCGTGAAACCGATCTAAGGGATTATGAACAGGAACGGACGCGCCGGGAATTGTCCAATCCGCAAAAGTCAGGAACGATGGACGAACGGAAGATTCGAAAAGAAGTCCACCTAGCCCAAAAGATCGTAGAGACTAAGCTGGGTGAGCCGATTACGCTGACCTCCGTTGCGGATGAGGTTGGGCTGAGCTCGTACTACCTTAGCCGTCTGTTCCGGGAAGAAACCGGGGAATCCTTCAATGATTACGTGACCCGGCTGCGCATGGAAAAGGCTATGCAACTGCTGCAAAATACGCAGCTTAAAGTGTACGAAGTGGCCGAACAGGTAGGTATTCCGAGTTACCGTTATTTCTCGCAGCTTTTCCGGAATTGGACCGGGGTAGCGCCAACCGATTATAAAAAGGGCTGATGACAATATGAAAGCGCTTATCTCATGGTTTGGCAGTTGGAGCATGGTGGCCAAACATTTTCTTTTTTTATCCCTGGGGACGCTGATTCTGTTAGGGGGACTTGGCTGGATCAACTTGCGGGAAGCGGAGGGTTTGTTTCGCAAGCAGGTCGTTTCGGACGCCCAAATTATTATTGACCGAACCAATCTGTACATGAACGCTTATTTGGATAATGTGCAAAATATTCTCATGCTCATCTCTACCCGTGAAGACCTGCTGAACGTAGGCAAGGAGAAGGAAGCAGCGGACGTTCTGCGCTCTTATGCGAATATGAACAGTACGTTGTATAAGTCGCTCTATTTGGTTCGGGAAGAAGATGGTCACATTATTTCCAACTCGCAAACGACTTTTGAAATCGTCGGCAACCCGCACATCCCCATGCTGCTTACGAAGGCCAAGGAAACTTACGGGATGTTTATAACCGAGCCTTATCAATCCCCGATGTCGGGTAAAACAGTCGCCTTCGTGCTGCCGATTCAATCCTCTTCGACGGCCTTAAAAGGGATCGCTGTTGTGGAGATCGATCTCGTTCAATTAACGAATCTGATCGCCCAATTCATGAATACGAAAAATCAAACCTTCGCGATCATCACCAATAAAAAGAATGTTGTCCATGCCTTTGATGCCGCACTTCCTCTGAGCTCATACCGGCTGCTCCCTTATAATATGTCTGTGTTCCCGCCGGAGCTGGATGCAAGCTTTGTCGACAGCGTGTCGGAGCTTCCTCTGGGAGCATCGGAGATTGGAGGTCCGCAAGGCGATTTGGTTGCCGTGAAGTCGGGGATGAACAAGCTTGGTTGGTATTTTATCGCCTTCTACGAGAATAGCTTTTTCTATCAAAATATCCGCAGCCTATATAGAAATTTCAGCACAGCGGGCGTTTTCTGGATATTCCTTGTCTTAGCCAGCACATATATGATAAGCCGATATATTACGCTGCCTGTCCGCACATTGGTTGCGAAGATGGACCGGGTTCGCGATATGGAAGTGCTTCACACCATACACGCCACCGGAAATGACGAAATTGGCCGTTTGGCGCGAAGCTATAATGCCATGATGGAGCGGATTCATCATCTGCTGCAGGAAACGAAGGAAGCGGAACGCCGCAAGAAGCATTTCGAGCTGAAAATGCTGCAGAGTCAAATCGCCCCTCATTTTTTGTACAACACCCTCGCTTGTATTAGCTCTTTGGCCAAGCAGCACAAAATTCAAGAGGTTCGGGAAACGATCAAGACGCTTGTTGGCTTGTTGTCATTCAGTTTTGATAAAAGCACGGAGTTCGTCACCTTGGCGGACGAGCTGGAAGGACTGCGCATGTATGCGTACATTCAGAAGGTACGATACGGCGATAAATTCACGATGGAGATCGACGCCGCTTCTGATTCGCTATCCAAAACAATTCTGAAGCTAACTTTGCAGCCGCTTGTGGAAAATGCAATTTTCCATGGCCTTGTTCCGCTCAAGCGTGAGGGAACGATCCGTATCCGGACGAAGTGCGTGAAGGGGAAATTGATCATTACGATCAGAGACAACGGGCTCGGGATGACCCGGGAGGCTGTGAACAGCCTGTTTGGAGAGCGTCACCAAGCGCCGAGCAAACACAGATTCACCGGAATCGGATTTAAGAACGTTCACGAACGAATTGGGCTCCATTTTGGAGCGGAGTATGGACTGTCCATTCACTCTTTGCCGGATGTCGGCACGTTAATCCGCATCGAGCTTCCAGCTGTGGAACATGAACATGCAGAAAAACCACACTAAAGCGTTTGCAAAAATTCGGACATTTTCGCAGGATCACTGTATATTTTCCAAAGAAAGCGCTTGCTATACTAAACTCAACCCGTTAGGAAGCGAGTGATCAGATGGAAAAGAGGTGGTCTCATGGAACAGCAAGTCGTCGTTGGGCAGAAGACAAAAGCGGGGAGCAAGGCAGGAGAATCGAAGTTTAGATTATCTGCGAAGCAGGTTTGGGCTTTCCGCGCTTTTTATCTCATGCTTTTGCCCGGCGTCATTTATTTCGTTATTTTCCGCTATATTCCAATGTATGGTGTGATCATTGCGTTCAAGGATTTTCAAATATTGGATGGCATTCTCGGCAGTGGTTGGGCTGATCCATGGTACAAGCATTTTCAAACGTTTTTTGAATCCCCTTATTTCGGACAGCTCATGATCAACACTTTCGTCATCAGCATATATAAGCTGCTCTTTGGCATGGCCCCGCCAATTATTATGGCGCTGCTGCTCAATGAGTGCAGGCTGCGCTGGTTCAAAACCATCGTACAGACGTTAACGTACATGCCGCATTTCTTATCATGGGTCATTATTTACGGGATCTTAATCGCACTTCTTTCGCAAAACTCCGGCATTGTCAACCGTTTCATCGAAGATGCCGGGGGGCAATCGATCCCCTTCATGACATCGGTGGATTACTTCCGGACCATTCTGGTAAGTTCGGAAGTTTGGAAAGATCTCGGCTGGGGCGCGATCATCTACTTGGCTGCGATGACGGCAATCGATCCGACCTTGTACGAGGCAGCCCGCGTGGACGGCGCAAGCCGGCTGCGGATGATTTGGCACATTACACTGCCAGGCATTCGAAATGTCATTGTGCTGCTGCTCATTTTAAAGCTGGGGCATATTATGGATGCTGGATTCGATCAAATTTATATTCTGTATAACATTCAAGTTTATCAAGTTGCGGATATCTTAGATACCTGGGTGTTCCGGACGGGACTGCAGCAATTAAACTTCTCTCTGGGGGCAGCCGTAGGATTGTTCAAATCGGTGATTGGCCTCGTGCTGGTACTCGGTTCCAATCATTTATCTAAGAAATGGGGTGATGGCATATGGTAAGAGGCTGGGAAGACCGGATCGTGAACACGATCGTCGTTACTATTCTCGGACTTGCTGCACTAGCGGCCATCGTACCTCTAATGTATGTGGTAGCCGTGTCCATCACACCTTTCTCCGAGGTGCTGAAGAACGGGGGCTTCATCCTCATTCCGAAGTCCATCACCTTTAGCGCTTATCACAAGCTTTTCACCGAAACCAATATTCCAAAAGCTTTCTGGGTGACGATTTTCATCACTGTCGTCGGTACCCTGGTGAATCTGATTCTGACTTCACTAATGGCATATCCGCTTAGCCGCCGCAATCTGCCGGGCAGAAGCTATTTCCTCCTTATGGTCGTCTTTACGATGCTGTTCAGCGGAGGACTTATTCCGACATATTTAGTTGTGAAATCCTTGGGACTTTTGGATTCCGTCTGGTCGATGATTTTACCGAATGCGATTTGGAGCTTTAATATTTTGATTATGAAAAGCTTTTTTGAAAGTCTTCCTGAAGAGTTGTTTGAATCGGCCCGGATGGATGGAGCGAGGGAATTCCGGATTTTATGGCAAATTGTATTGCCGCTCTCTGTTCCGTCTATGCTTACAATAGGGTTGTTCTACATGGTCGGTCATTGGAACGAATTTTTCCAAGCGATTATGTATGTGACGGACCGCAATTTGTTTCCTTTGCAGGTCGTTATTCGCGAAATTCTGATGCTGACCCAGCAACCGCTGGAAAATGCCGAAAATATGCTTCCTACCGAAACGATGCAAATGGCGTCTGTTGTCGCTGCAAGCTTGCCGATCATTCTCGTGTATCCGTTCATTCAAAAGCATTTCACCAAAGGAATGCTGATGGGCTCCGTCAAAGGTTGACCCCGTGCTTGAATGGATCAGGACTGCAGCCTGGTTCGTTCCGCTACGGCGACAATAGAAGCAACTTTACTTTTCAAAAGAAAGAAGGGGTATCTATGAAAAAGAAATTGCTCGTGCCAATTCTTCTGGCCATGACTTTCGCCGGAGGAACGCTCATTGCCGGCTGCGGGGGAGCACCTGCTGCGAACAAGCCTGCCGACAAAGCTGCGGAGAGCGGCAAGCCGGCAGCCGGCTCCAAACCGGTCAAACTTGACATTATCGAAACGGGCAGTGGCCTTCCTTCTCCTGATCAGGACATTATTAAGCAAGAGCTGGATAAGGCGCTTGGCACGGATCTCAACCTAACCGTGTATGCATCGAATGATGATTACAAAAATCAGTTAAACGTGCGCATGTCATCTGCGAACTTTCCAGATCTATTCGCTGTAGACCGCCAGCAATTAAAGCAATTTGCGGATCAAGGACTATTGCTTGACCTCACGCCTTATTTGGATAAGCTTAAGACGGTAAAAGACTTTATTGGAGAAGACAGCTTGAAGAAAGGGATGCTGAACGGCAAAACGTATGCCATTGCCAAGTCACCGCAGGTTCCCTACAACACTTATTGGATTCGCCAGGATTGGCTGGATAAGCTGAATCTCAAGGTCCCTACGACACCGGAAGAAATGCTGGAAGTTTCGAAAGCGTTCACAGAGAAAGATCCGGACGGCAATGGGAAAAAAGATACGTATGGTCTCACAGGCGGTAAATTGGGTGCGTTTGACACTGTTTTCGGTGCCTATGGCGTAGGTATGGATGGCGGCACACCGACAATCTACGTGAAAGATAATAAAATGGTGAATTCGCTGTATGATCCCGGGATGAAAGATGCGCTTGCCTTTGTTCAGAAAATGATTGCTTCCGGTTCGGTGGATCCTGAGATTTTGGCCAACACGGGCCTGCAGCATCAGCAAAAGGCGATAAAAGGGCAGGCAGGTATCGTCTACCTGGATTGGCCGAATATGACGAAAGATCAGTTTGTCGAGCAAATGAAAGCAGTGAATCCGAATGCGAAATGGGTGCAGGTCGATGCCTTGAAAGGTCCTGGCGGCAAATATGCGAGCGCCTATGACATCGGTAAGGCAGCAGGCATGTATGCCGTTCCGAAGTCGCTTGAGAAAAATCCGGAGAAGCTGCAGAAGGTCATCGACTTGCTGAATTATGTTTCTTCGAAGGATGGTTCTTTGTTGGTGCAATACGGGGTGAAAGGCAAGCATTATAACCTCGATGGCAGTAAAGTTGTTCCGACGGATCTGATGGGCAAAGAGGGCGGTTATTTCTGGCTGTATCAATTCGCAGGCCGCCCGGAAATGGAATATTTGTCTGTGAAATTCGGTCCGCAGGTTAAATTTATGGAATTCGCAAGCAAACAGCCGCACATTGACGGCTTGGGCGGATTTGTTGATATGCCGAACGGCTATAACGCCGCAGACGCGAGTCGCTATATTGAAGAAGAGTTCTCCAAATTCTTGTACGGCAAGCGTCCGCTCAGCGACTATGACAACTTCCTCAAGACTTTGGAAGGTTCGATGAATTATAAGGCTTACTTGGACGCAGCGGAGAAAAGAATCAAGGAACTCGGATATTTGAAGTAAAATGATCGGAAGGAAGGAGGTAAGGGCTTCCTTCCCTCCTTTTAAAAGACTATTTACACGTGTAAATTCGAGCGATATAATGACATTAAATCTTATTTTAAAAAGGAGCGATTTACTATGACTCAACAAACTTTGGATATTCCTGCTTTGATGCAACAATTTCACGAGAACGGTTATTTGATTCTGCCGGGTGTTTTGTCAGAAGAGAAGGTTAATCGGCTGAATGCCGCCATTGACCGCATCGTCGCTGAAGAACCGGAATCCTTGGCTTACAACATTTATAACAGTGTAGAGCGTGACGATGAAATTGCCTCGCTGATCGATGAGCCGACGCTGCTGCCGCTGATGGTTAATCTGCTTGGCTATAACATTCAGCTGCATATCTCGCATTTAACGATTCGGAAGCCGAATCCGAACGATGTGAAGACCGAATCGCACAGCTTCATTAACTGGCATCAAGACGGACCGCATCCGCAGTTTCCTAAACAAAACGGACTTACTTCTACGTATTATATCAAAACGTGCTACATTTTGAGCGACATGTCGCAGCCAGACCGCGGTAATACGAAAATTATCCCGGGTTCGCACAATAAGCCGTTTCATCCGGAGAGTCAGGATGTCCGCGGCCAGGTGCCAGGAGAAGTGCAAGTCTGCGGGAAGCCGGGCGATGTGTTCATTTTCCCGCAAAATCTGTGGCATGCCGGTGCGCCAAACCAGTCCGAATTTACACGCCGTCAGCTGTTCTTAGGCTACAGCCCGATCTGGATGAGACCGATTGATTACCGTACCGCTTCGGAGCAGCTTTTGGAGAACGCTTCTCCTTACCGGAAGCAATTGTTAGGCGTTATTGATGAGAATCCATTTAAATTTTATGTTCCGCAAGAGTCTATGGTACCATTAAAGGAACTGCATCTACAGGATGCTGGAAATAGTGTCTACAAGTAAGCTCACAGGAAGAGGTGATCGTCTTGACAGCGTCGGCAAGACTGGAAGGGAAGATCGCTCTGGTAACCGGAGCATCTCGCGGATTGGGTCGTCATATCGCAGCTGCACTTGCGGCTGCGGGTGCCCGTGTAGCGGTCAATTATGCCAACAGCGCTCAGGATGCGGAGGAGACGGTGCGCAGAATAACGGATGCGGGGGGCCATGCCGCAGCATTCCGCGCGAATGTCACGAGTGAGCCGGAGGTAACTGAGCTCATCGATCGTGTGGAGCGGCAGTTTGGCAGGAGCATTGATATTCTGGTCAACAATGCAACCGGTCCTCAGCCCATGGTATCGATTGAAGAGAGTACTTGGCAAACTTACTTGGATCAGTTAGAGTTTTTTGTGAAGGCGCCTTTGCTTCTGGCGAAGGCTGTGCTCCCGGGCATGAAGCGTGGTGGAGAAGGAAGCATCATTCATATCGGCAGCGAAGTTGTACAAATCGGGAATGCGAATTTCTCCAGCTATGTGACGGCTAAGTCCGCCATGGTGGGCATGACGCGATCATGGGCCAGTGAGCTGGGACCTCATGGCATTCGGGTGAATTTGATCGCTCCCGGGTGGATTCCCGTTGAGCGGCATGAGGGAATCAGCACGGAAGGCTACAGTGCCGGTGTGCCTTTAGGGCGAGTCGGAGAGCCTGCTGATATCGCCAACGCCGTCGTTTTCTTAGCATCGCCGGAGTCTGCTTTTATTACAGGACAGTGCCTCTCGGTTAACGGCGGCAATACGTTCGGTATTTGATTCTAAATCTGATTTGGGTGGAAGCATATGGTAAGCAGAAAAGATGTTGCCGACCGCGCGGGAGTCTCCTCTGCGGTCGTCTCCTACGTATTGAATAATCGGGAGATTGTGAAGGAAGAGACGAGGCAGAAAGTGCTGGAAGCTATTCGCGAGCTTGGCTATCAACCTAATCAGCTGGCTCGAAGCTTGAAAACGAAAAAAACAAACCAGATTGCCGTGCTGATCAACTATCTCGGGAACCCTTTCGAGGCGGGGCTCTTGATAAGTATTGAACATCACGCGAAAGCCAGAGGATACTTTGTTTTTTTCCAAACCTACAGTGAAGAGGAAGAAGAACAGCTCAAAAGCCTGTTTATGGGCCGAGTGGACGGGATCCTGTTGCTCGGACAATCGCTGAAGCAGCAGGTGGTGGAGCATTTCCAATCGCTGGAAATCCCGATTACATCGGTTTTGAAGCCGGTTGGACCGGAGCTCGGCATCCCTTATTTGGATGTGGACTGGGAAGCTGAGATGGCCGCATTGGTCCGTCATTTGCAGCAGCATGGCCATACGCGAATTGGCTTCATGGGCGGCGGAGAAGCCATGCACCATTATGAAGTCAGACTGCGGGCGTTCATTCATGCGTTGGAGGCAGCAGGCTGTACGTGGCATGCGGAGGATTTATTGGTTGGCGGCGGCAGGTTCGAGACGGCCGAACGAACGCTTTACTCCGTTTTGAGCAGCCGTGCTGTTGGCTTTACCGCATTGGTCTGCGCCAATGATTTGATGGCTGCGGGCTGTCTCGCTGCTTGCCGCAAAGCGGGTGTCGGGGTGCCTGAGCAGCTAGCGTTGGCAGGTTGCGAGGATATTCTCATGTCCTCCCAAACCGACCCGCCGCTGACGGCCATCCATTATCCCCGTCCGCAAATGGGCGAAGCCGCCATGAAGTTGCTGCTGGACACTATCGAAGGAAAGGCAGCGCAGCGGCCTTTGTTTTCAGGGGAATTGGTTGTTCGGCAATCTACGGAACAAACCTAATAGACCGTCAGGGTGATTTTTTCTCCCTGACGGTTATTTTTATTCTCTGTCCCAGCCTCCCTGCTCGCAGGCAGACAGGTAGTCAGTCAGGTAGGGGAACTATATGGCGCTATTTCACCTCAAACTGCCTTTTGCGTGAGGGAAAGGGAACTACGGTCCGCTATCTCGCCATTTTGAACAGATATGTGATGATTGAGGTGAAATAAGACCCTGTAGTTTCCCTTTATACGCCGAAATTCCGCTTATCGCTTAAATAAGGGAATGAAGTTCCCTTCAATCAGGAGGTTCTCTTGACACGTTCATTTGTTTTGTTAAAATAGAAATAAAATAAGTTCGATCGGAGTAGAACAAAATATGAGCTATCGTATTGAAATCGCCTGCAATCCTACCTTTGAATTAGTCATCAGTTTGTTTGCGTACGCCAAAAAAAATGTCATGAAAGGCACAGCATTAGGTTCTGATTGGAGAAAATCGGTGAAAAGCAGCCTTTCGATTTCGCTCTCCCAAGAACTCGATGCGGCAGATCTCGACGACTTTAATGGATTGGATTTATTGATTGCTGTCTGTCCAGATCATGATAAAGTTACGACCAGCTCGTTTCTCAATTGGTTAGAACGCCTACAGCCAGCGGAATTGCTTAACTTGCTTTCCCCGCATGTAGATTCACTGCCTTCTAACATTCTGGATAGAAAAAATCGCTGCTTGCATTTGCTCCGCAGATGGGACCAAGAGTATTTCTCAAAGCTTGATGCTCGAATGATGGAAGGCTTACTGCAAGACGCTGAAACAAAGCGAACCTGGATGACGACGATGTCTCCGGAAGCCTTGTTCGAAGAGGCAACGAATGGGATTCGGCAGCTCCCCACCCCAGAACTGGAGGTCATACTGCTTGTCCCACAATATCACCTGCAGCCAACGAACACATCCAACCATTACAAGAACATGATTGTGTGTTTCTATGCTTGCGATGTAAATCCAGTACCTTCACACCAGCCTCATCCGGCGTTAAGTCGATTGTTGAGCAGTCTCGCTGACGATAATCGGTTATCTATGCTCAAATATATGAGCAAACAATCGCGAAGTTTTACCGAGCTTGTTCAATTCAGCGGATTGGCCAAAAGCACGGTTCATCACCATCTTGTTGCGCTCAGAGCATCCGGTCTCATCCGGGTAACAGCCGAGGGAACGAGCCACGTAACGTACTCCCTTCGTGATGAAACGCTGAATCAACTTACAGCTAAGCTGAAAGAATTTATCGACGAGGAGTGAGATCGTTGAAAAACGGGCATTTTTGGAAGCTGTTTGCAGCTCAAATCGTAAGTACTCTGGGTGATTGTTTCGGTCTGTTCGCACTGCAATGGTTCGTTTACACAACTACAGGCTCCCTGGTCATCATGGGAACGCTTGCGATGACGGCTGGAGTCGTCGAGCTGGTTGTCCGCTTTATCGGGGCGCCTTTAATAGATCGTATTCAGCGCTTACGTTTAATGGCTCTTCTTGATGCGATACGTTTTACAGCAATCGGTATAACAGTTGTACTAAGTTACTTAGGCTTGGTACATCTTTGGGTTCTATTTGCAATGGCGATCATCAACGCAGCGGCGTCTGCTCTTTTTCAACCGGCAAGCATGGCCGTTCTCCCATCTTTTATTCCTAAGCAGTCACTGGTACGCGGCTATTCGCTCATCGATGCCTCCCAATATGGAGCCGTCATTCTAGGACCGGCTATTGCGGGATTTGTCATTTCATCTTTAGGGGCGGCTTCGGCGCTGGCCATAGATGCGGTTAGTTTTGCAATCTCAGCGCTATTCATTTTTCTTATTCCGACCCGATTGGCGGATTCCAAAGAATACGCGCCACCGGCATCAGGCTTATATTATCGGGAGCTTTGGGACGGCATTACTTTTTTCAAAAAAGCGCCTGCACTGTTAGGGATCATGATCTGTGTCGCTATGAAAAATATGTGCTCGGTTGCCGTAGGCGGCATGATGATTCCCTTTGCCATGCAACATCTGCATGCAAATGCTTCGCAAATCGGACTGCTGAGCTCCGCTATGGCGGGTGGCATATGCCTGGGTTCCTTGCTTGTTTCAATGATAAATAATTTCAAACGGCGTCGGATTCCGATGCTTGGAAGTATTTTCGCTCATGGCTTGCTTTATATGGCGCTTAGTCAAACAAGTTCGTTCATGCTGGCTTTATGCTGGATCGTTTTACTTGGCGTTTGCGGTCCATTCTTTGGCACATTCAGCTCTTCTCTTTACGCTCAGATGGTTCCAAGCGAACTAAGGGGGCGCGTTATGTCGGCACGGCTTATGGTAGGAGGCTCCTTACAGCCTGCTGGAAGTTACATGGGTGGAATTATTGCTAATTCATATGGAATTCCTGTTTTGCTAGTTATTGCGGGCAGCATTCCGATATTAACGGCTTTCGCAGCCTATTTTGCGCCTGTTATGAAAGGCATTGATGGGGAGTTAGGACCGATTCGTGTTGAGACAGTAGGATTGGAAGCCTGATTTTTACAGACCGTGTACAAAAACGTAATAAAAATATAGCAGGAATAATTTGGTTTTAGATGGAAGATATATCGAAGGAACGAGCTTCAGCGACGGGGGAATGAATTTACGCATGATTTCGAACATTGACATGCAGGAAACAACAATATGCCCAGAATGTGAGGAAACAATTCCTGTTCACCAAGGCTTTATTACTTGGTGCGATAAATGCGAGTGGAATGTAAAGGCTGATCATAAAAAAGGCAACCCCAAAAATGCTTTTGAACGTACATATTTGCAGGTTGGCGAGAAGATGGGTTCGGATTTATTGCAGGGATTGATTCAGAAAGGCAGCTTGCGCACTTCCTTTTCATGGTTACGCCTGTTCACCTACCTTGTCGCCTCTGTTATTCATTTGTTCAGCTTGTTTCTTTTTATAAGTGGGCTACTTCTGGTCGTTTTTTATTACCAAGAAATTATTATTTTGCTGCTGGGTTGTCTATTATTGGTATTTTCATGGGCTGCTAGACCTCGATTCCATCAATTGCGGGAAAAGCCGCTCACGAGAGACGCCTTTCCCGCCCTATATCGCGTAATGGATGATATGGCTAAAGTAATGGGATCAGAAAAGGTTCACGGCGTTGTGATAAACGAACAATTTAATGCCTCTTACCGAGAGATTGGCTTGAGACGGAAAAAAATAATCACGTTAGGACTCCCTTTGCTAGAAATTCTTGATGAAAAAGAATTAAGTGCATTAATTGCGCACGAGTTAGCTCATGGTATCAATGGAGATCAAAATAGGAGTTATTGGGTAGGCTCCGCTTTTTACACGTTAACTTACTGGTATACCGTTATACGACCTGATCAGCTTTGGGATCCGGGTTATCGGGTTCTTGCTTTTTTCATGTTTTTTGCGAATCTAGTTCTGTTGGCATTATCGCAGCTCATTCATTTTCTTCTTTACATCCTTTGCCATCTATTTTGGCAAGATTCGCAACGTGCTGAATATTTAGCCGATCAGCTCGTAACTCAGACGGCAAGTCCTAAAGCCACGATATCTTTGTTGAATAAACTGCATCTTGACGGCATGTTTGAATTTACAATTTTCAAAGTAATCAATACAAAGAGAACAGGTCATTTTTTCGAAGATTTTCAAGAGAAGATTAGAGTTTTACCGGAAAGAGAAATGGAGCGGTTGCACCGAGCTTCCGTAAAAGCCGGAGCACGGCTGGATGCCTCGCATCCCCCGACTGCAAACCGAGTTTCCTTTATCTCGAGCTTAACCTACGAAGAACCATTATACAAAATGGATAAGGAAACTTTCGAACAGCTGAATGCTGAGTTAGATGAATTAAAACCATCTATGGAGCAAAAACTGATAGATTTTTATAAAAGGTATGTATTACTGCAGTAAAATGAACCCTTTGGCTTCCCTTGCGCTAACGGACTCTGTAGGCTTTATTCGAAGGAAATCAGCCACTTATTAATTCTAACGGACGCCAAAGCAGCTATTTGCGAAATCTGTGGGCATTTAGTCGTCTATTGGTCAAGTAGCGGCTCTGGAGTCCGTTATTGATGAGATTAAGCACATTGATCCAAAATAACGGCAGCGAGGTCCGTTAATGAGTAGTTATTAGATTGGTTTTTGTTAGAGTGGCCCGATTGCGAGTTCCGGGACTGTTCAGCATATGCCACGCCGTATACTGTTCGGCATAAGGATTGTTTGCAGATATGCCGTCAACTGGAACCACTACATCATATCCCCGGAAAGCAGCGCTGGTTGCTGTGTGAAGGACTGCACCATTAGCAGCGTAACCAGTAATAAGAACCGTCTTTATACAATGGGCTTGTAAGATGTTTTCTAAATTGGTGTTGTAAAATTTATCAACGTTTGATTTTACAATAGGATCGCAGGGCAAGGGAGCTATCTGCCAGGAAATATCCGAAGGTTTTCCCATATGTGTAAGGCTGTAGACAACGAGCATGCCTGCATCGCGGGACATCGTTAATAGCTTATTAATCTTGGAGATGGAGTCTATACAGCGATGATGATTGCATATAGTCGTCTCCATATCTAAAATTAGCAGCGCGCTGGTTTTCGGGTCAACTGTGATGGAGTGCAGTGTAGGCGCAGGTGGAATGGAGACCGAATTCCATTCATCTATGATTGTCTGATCCTTTATTTCAGCCCCTTTGCCTGACTGGAGCCAGAACTCATTATGACCATGACTGTAGTATTCGTACCAACCCCCACATACAGGACAACGATATATCATACTGTTCCTCCTAGATGCTTCAATACTGTCATATATGTTATGTAGAGGTTAGGTGAAGGTGACATATCCGTATGAAAAGGACCGTCAGGGTGAACTGACGGTTTTTCTGTGCGCCTCACAGTATCCGAAAGTTATGTACTTTCCACCCTAGTTATCTGGGACGTACTATTTTATACTTGGAGTGCGAATGGCGGATACCACATGATTGGTAGGAGAGGATCGAATGGATGAAAAGAGTTATTTTGTTAGAAAAAAAATGTTGAAGAATACGGAAAGAGAACAGAAATTCATTAGTTTTGTACAGAGTCTTTGTCACTCAAAATCCCAATTTAAAATAGAAATTAACTCTCATACATTATTAAAAGAATTCGCTCGCTGTGGTATTGAAATTGAAGGTATACTCATTGAATCTGCGAAGGCCATAAAATTGTCTGTTGACGATGCTATTCTCCAAGCTCACTTATACAATGGATATTATACGATATCTGATTTTGTTAAAGCGCTGATTGGAAAAGAAAGTTCAAAGACAGCGTTAAAGCAAATGCAAGTGTGCATGTTTATTGCTTATGCATTGGCTATTCTTGCGATTTATAATCTTTTCAATGTTAACATTGTAGAGACATGGATCTGTAGTTCAATCGGTTCAAGCATGTACCTCTATTGTGAGAATAAAAGACGCTTGATCATTTCGATGATGAATAGTGGAACTTATTTCTGAATAAAGAATGCTAACAGAGGAAAATGAGTTAAGCACAAAGGAGCCGTTTGCACGCGGCAAGGGCTCCTTGTGTTTTTTATTCGTTTATTTATGTACTACACTGACGGAATAAAGCTCAACAATAGTATATGGCGTAGTGCTAACCGAACCTGATGTCGCAGTTTGATCGTAATTGCCGGCCTTGAAGTAGAAAGTTTTTCCTGAGAAGCTTGGTTTTTTAGAAAATACCTGCGTGCCATTGATTTTAACGGTCGCTACGCCACCGGAAAGCGACATTTCATAAGTGAATTTTGAACCTAGAGCAGCTTTGGTGCTTAAATCGGTGTAGGTACCGGCTCCTTTTGCCTCTTCATATAATAATTTGAAATTGCCTCCTTTGGAGTTGGGGGTTGCTTCATACTCCAATTCGACCAATGGTATTGAATCGGTACTGTTGAAAATTTGTCCAATCGTAGTTGAACCGCTCGAACCTCCGCCCTGTAATGTCACTGCTGCTGTATTCGTCATTGTGTTAGTTCCGGTCCAACTCCAAGCTGCATTGCTTCCGCCGGTTGTTTGTTCCCTCATCTCGGAACGGGGATGAGACGAGCCCGATGTTGTACTCCCAGTCTGAGGGTCCATGAACGCTTGGCCTCCGTCGGAAGCCGTATAGAAATATTTACTGGAATATCCCGAAACCAGTTGTGACGAACTAATCGTCGAGCCGTCCGGCTGCTGCAATGACCAAATATGGTAATCAATACTTGGTGCAGCACTTGCTAGCGACATCACAGAGACAGTCAACAAAGCGGTCAAACCAAGCGCAAAACCTACTTTTTTAGCCTTTCCTGGAGAAACAAATGTCATCATCCTCATCCTCTCTTTTGCAAGCGTTTACAAATATAACTTTAATCGAAATCCCAGCACTTTTGTTTCACAGTATTGCTCAAAAGTTATGTTGTATTGCTTACTTTGAGTGGAGGCAGCCGGTCTAAGTAGAGCGGCTGTCTCTTCTCAGTTAACGATTCCGAGGCTTGTGTCATTCATTATTCCGATGCAGCGGCTGTTTCGTGTTCAATATAGAGATATTTTGCTTTTTCGTCGTAGGCCAGCAATTCCGAATATCTTCCCCAATCAATCAAAATATCAAGTTGATGACCGGCCTCTTCTAATCCAAAATGTTTTTCGAAGATTTCCAGGAAAAATTCCCGTTCCATTTTGTTGTTCGATTTAGAATGCAGGATCCAGATAATCTTCTCGACCATAGGGACGTGCTGAAGCACCTGCTTTTTGAAGATATCTTTCCTGTCCAAAACACTTGCATCAGCAAAATGACGGCCAATTTCCGTTAATTCGATATCTCCATGCTGGATGCAGGCAAAACCGAGCATCTGAGCTGCTTCCACAATTGGCAAAAAGTCCTCCAAATTCAGGCTTAATTGATCCGCCAGTTTGTATAAATCGACCGTTTTGCCAAGATCATCAATCAACTCAATAAATCCTGTAAGCGCACCCGCAGGTACTTCTTGAACTTTTTCGATCTTTTTCTTCTGTTCTTCGACATGTTCATTATGCTTGATTTCACGTTTGGTCAATATGGAATAAATTTTATCAACAAGCCCTGTAAATTGCGTTTCTTGTTTGTCGCGCCAATGAGGCATAGGAATCACAATATCCGATATAACACGAGCCGGGTCTCGAGATAAGACAATCGCCCGATCGGACATATACACCGCTTCTTCAATACTGTGTGTGACCATAATGATTGATTTTGTAGGGATTTTTTTCTCTGTCCATAATTCAAGCAAGTCCCGCTTAAGGTTTTCCGCTGTTAACACGTCTAAGGCCGAAAAAGGCTCATCCATCAGCAGAATATCCGGTTCCATAACCAGTGCGCGGCCAATGCCGACACGTTGTTTCATACCGCCTGACAGTTCTTTGGGGTATGCGCCTTCGAATCCGTCGAGACCCACCATATCAATTATGGAGAGGGCTTTGCGCATTTTTTCAGTTTCCGTTAATGGTTTGTTTTCAAGCCCTAACTTTACGTTCTCAAGTACCGTAAGCCAAGGAAATAATGCAAAGGATTGAAACACCATCCCCACGCCCGGATTGGTTCCCTGTATTTCATGCCCGTTATACAAAACGGTACCTTGAGAAGGAGGCACAAGTCCGGCAATAATACGCAGCAGGGTAGATTTGCCCGAGCCGGAAGGTCCCAGAATGGATACAAACTCACCCTCTGCAATATTCAACTGTATATCTTCTAGAATGCTGACATTCATCGTATTGGGCATATCATAACGTTTGCTTACTTTTTGAAGTTGGATTAATGTATTTTTCATGATCAAACACCTCTATTCCAGATGATATTTTTTTTCTGAGATCGCGTACAGCTTACGCCAAACCAGCCGGTTTACAAGCACAACCATCAAACACATCACAATAATGCCCCAGATGATTTGCGGCCAATCTCCCTTTGTTGTTGCTTGGGCGATAAAAGAACCTAATCCAGATGCTTGTAAAGTGCTGTCTTTCCAAGATACAAGCTCGGAGACGATACTTGCGTTCCAGGCTCCTCCGCTTGCTGTAATACACCCTGTAACGAGAAACGGAAACACGCTCGGCAATATTAACTTCAACCATGTTTGTACCCGGGTCAATCGCAAAATCGACGCTGCCTCTTTCAAATCGGAAGGAATAGCCATCGCTCCGGCAATGACGTTAAACAAGATGTACCACTGGGTTCCCAACATCATGAGCGGAATAGAACCTATGTTCATACTTACTCCAAGCTTCAAGTACAGAATTGTAAACAAGGGGAATGCCATATTAGCCGGAAAAGAAGCTAGTACCTGAACAATGGGCTGAGCAATCCTTGAAAGTTTGGGATTCATACCGATCATGACGCCTACAGGAACCGTCCAGACGACAGCTAGAAGGGTTGATACGAATACGCGCAGTGCGGTTTTCATTCCGAGCACAACAACTCTAATTAATTCGCTCCATGACAGCTGTATGATTTCTAAAACGGCTTCATAGACATACTTGGCAACGAAGAGGATAACGATGATCCAAATGATCGAGGTCACACTTTTGGACACGAAAGACGACGGTTTCGGCCATTGGATGGAGGAACTCCTTTGTTTGAATCTGTTTGTTAAGTCGTGAAAGAAAATGGCAACGGTATGATTGACATAACGAATGAATCGCGCACGTTTTAAAATGTCATAAACCCAAGATTGCGGAACTTCCGCTGCTTCCGAGTGCTCGTTCTTAAACTTTTGTGCCCAAGCGACAAGCGGCCGCCAGAACAATTGGTCCACAAGACATATCATAATGACCATGGTAATTATTGAATATATAATGGCCCTTACATTCCCTTGGTCGGCAGCCATTGCCATATAGGAGCCGATTCCAGGCAAATGAATGTCTTGATTCAACACACTGATCGACTCGCTTGCCGCGAGAAAGAACCAGCCTCCGCCGAATGACATCATGCTGTTCCAAACTAATCCGATCATAGAAAAAGGCACTTCAAGCTTGGTAAAACGAGACCATACGCCGAGTCGATGAATACTGGCCGCTTCGTTTAGCGGGCGTGGAATCGTCGTAAGGGAATGATAAAAACTGAAAGTCATGTTCCATACTTGACCGGTAAAAATAGCAAAAATCGAAGCACATTCAACACCAAGCAGACTCCCTGGAAAGAGCGCCATGAACATCATCACAGTGGCTGAAAGAAACCCAAGCACCGGAACAGATTGTAAGATGTCTATCGCAGGAATCATGATTTTTTCAGCCATGCGGTTATATGCAGCGATACGCCCGTAGACAAATGTAAATAATAGTGAAGCCCCGAAGGCAATAAACATTCTGAGCAGCGATCGTCCCGCGTAATAAGGAAGCAGATGCGGGTCAAGGTTCATCGTCGGTTGATCGCTTTCGGATAAAGGAACTTCCATGCCGGCACCAAGATGGGCTGTTAAATAAAGAATAGATAAGAGCATGAGAATGACCATAACGTCGGCCAATCCGAATTTATATTTATTGCTAATATTGAGAAAACCGTTCCATTTCATCATGAAAACCCCCTTTGCAAATAAAAAGCTCTCCTCAGCATTGCATGAGGAGAGCGTAAACATTCCATTGTTCAGTTTGCAATCAGGTTCATCGGCTCGGCAAATGAACCCTTTGCAAAAAAGGGTTTGATTTGCTTACGGTTTGCTGAGGGCATACTGGTAGATGGAAATACGAATTCCGTGGCAGCAAAGCATTTTTTGATCTGTTCAACTGTCGCATTCGACTACTACTGTCCATTTCCAGTTTCCCCCCTTTGTACATATAATATGAAAGCCCCCCGGGATTGGTCCCAGGGGGCATAAGTTCACAATGAAATAAACCGGTTCCCCCTAGTCCAGTTTTAGCACTATACAACGTAAAGAGCGGTTGCTCTTAGCCACCTTATGAAAAGCCTTAATCCGGCAGTTCCTGTTCTACCCATTGGCATCTTTCGATATTTCCGGGCAGTGGCCTATGTTCGTATAGGAGCCTCACCTAACGAGGACATATTCAATTACATTGAAAGCTTACTCCCAAATACATTTATTTGTCAATGATGAAATTGATTTTTAGATGAGCTAAAGTTATTATGGATTCACATAATCTTTGATGGAGGTGCTGAATGAAGTATTCCCAGGCAACCGACTATGCGCTTCACGCGATGCTTTATCTGGTAACGTCAGCGCCCGATAAGCCTGTTGTTGGCGTGCAATTGCTGGCTGAGAAGCTAGGCGTTTCACAGACCTATCTATCCAAGTTGATGACCAAGCTTGTCAAGGCCGGACTGATTCAGTCCTCACCGGGCGCCAACGGCGGGTATCGCCTCAAGCACAAGCAGGAGGATATCTCCTTTCTCGATATCATTCGTGCGATCGAAGGGACAGCCTCTTTGTTCGAATGCAGCTTTAATCACGGAACCGAGTGTCTGATCCAGCAGGTTGTGATTGACGCGGAACGACAGATGGAGCAGTATCTGGAAAGCAAGAAAATAGCGGATTTGGCGAATGTACGGAAGATGGAGTAGGGGGAGGCGAAGCTTGCCTCTTTTTTCATGCAGGAGAGGAGAACTACAGGGCGCTATTTTGCTGGAAACAACCCTTTCGGCTAGGGGAAGGGAACTAGGGTCTGCTATTTCACCATTCCGAGCAGGGAGGTAAATCATTGTGGTGAAATAAGACCCTGTAGTTCTCCTCGGGCGCCCGAAATGCCACTTTTCCCCGAAATAAGGGAATGGAGTTCCCTTTGCTATACTCAATGCCCTCCTCACGCTCCAATGCATGCGATAAAAATACACTCGAATCCCCATTCCGACATATGATACGTGTAGAACAAAAAGCGGCATCATATAGAAATAAATGAGGTGCATTAGATGTTTTTTTCTGTCATGCAACTAATCGGCGGCGTTATTCTTTCATTGGGTTGGCTTCCTCAAATCATTCAAATTTTGAAAACGAAATCTGTAGCGGACTTAAGTTTAAAGGCGTATTTGCTTATGCTTTTAGGAATTAGCCTTATGGAAGCTTATGCAATAAGTTTGGCTGTCACGGGTGCCGGCTTAGCTTTTTTGATAACAAACACATTATCTTTATGCGTTGTGTTACTCGTTATCACTTTAATTTTAAAGTATCGATCGATCTAAAATGAGAAGGCAGCGGACCAAATTGGTTCTGCTGCTTTTTCCAGTACAGGGGATAACAAGAGCTTAGATAATTGAATAATTAACCCAATCCCCCTTCATGCTGCCCATTTTATCAAAAAAACGTTGAGCTCGTGTATTATCCGTACCCGTTATCCAAGACATGTGGGCAAATTCATGATCCTGCGTGTATTTTTGACATTCTAAAAACAGTTGTAATTCCACTTCTGTATCTCGGTATTGCTCAATAACAAAAAGGTCGTTCATTACGGTATATTTATCTGCTTTCATCGTGCTGAATGTAAAGAATAATGTGGCAAAACCAACTAACTTTCCGTTTTGTATTGCAACAAACTGTACGCCATTTTGCTTTTCTAAAAGCATCTGAATTAAATGATGAACTTTTTCAGTGGCGGGTCTGGGTTTCTTATAAAAACCAACGATGTATTCGTACATTAACTCGGTCAAACCGTCCAAATCATCAAGTTCAGCACTTCTTATGACAAGTGACATGATAGAGCCTCCCATTTTTTGATATGCATAAGTATACGGTATATTGTATTTTTATGCAATTCTATGATGTGCGTAAACTTATTTCAGCAGACTCTCAGTGAATGCTCAACCGTCCTTCAGTTGGCGTTAACAAACTTTTAAGAAACGGAGCCTATACTTCAACTTGTAAGAAAAAAACGAGAAGAGAGGTGGAGAAAAGCATGAGGCATGAAAATTCGGGAGGCCGGTTTGATGTCGGCAATCAGTTCCCAGGGGGATTTGCAGATGGTCATTATCATCACGGATTCCATGGTGGACCGATCCTTTTTATTGCATTTGGACTCTTACTTGTTATCATTGCCTGGGTATTTTGGAAGAATATCAAAAAAAGAAGAATGAACATAAACACTGTGGTTATGCCTGCGTTAACTATGGACGGGCATTCCGTCTTGTACCATGCGCCATCGTCGCAGCGAGCAGCGGCCTTGGACCAATGGGAACGAAACTTACTTAAGGAGGACAAGGAAAATGGGCATTTTTAAACGTATGAACGATATCGCTATGGCTAACATCCATGAGGTACTCGATAAAATGGAAAACCCGCTTAGTATGATTAAGCAATATATTAGAGAACTGGAAGAAAAGATCACCGAAGCGAAGCTTGCCTTATCCAATCAATTACTCGCAGAGCGGAAGTATGAAGTGATGATTACCGAGCTGAATCATCTTGTACATACGCGTATTCGACAAGCGAATATGGCGATTGACAGGAATGAGGAAGGAATTGCGCAGATGGCAGTGGAGGAGAAAGTGATCTGTGAGAGGAAGCTCGAGGCATGCCGAGAACAATATGAGACTGTGAAGCAGCAGACCTTGCTCTTAGAGGACCAGTTGAAAAAGTTGGTGGTGCTATATGGTGAACTACAAGACAAAAAGCTGCTCTACTTGTCCAGAGTAAACACAGCTCAAGCTATTCAAAACGCGAATAATACGATTTACTCGGTGAATGCCGAGAACATCCGGAAAAACTTCATTAGAATGGAGGAACAAATCTGGCACGTAGAAGCCAAGTCCGCAGCGGCACACAGGGTAAACCAAATGGTTGGCGCCACTACGATTAGCGCTCCGGATTTAGCCTTCAAAGAAGATGTTAGGCAGGAACTTGAGAGACTAAAGGAAGCTAGAAAAGTAATATAACAAGCTGAACCGATGAAATCCAACCGATGAATAAGAATAACGAAAACATTGCCCAATAAAAAAGGGCAGTGTTTTTTTAAGAAGAAAAGTACCTAAGACTGATGGCCGATGGCAATGATCATTCAAGGAATAAATTGGTTGCTGTTTGATCACACCGTACAGCGGCACACTAGCCGCGACAAACAGTAGGCGTCTTTCCCATCTGCGCTCTGCCTTTTTGTGGTATAATGGAAAGAGAAAAATCTCTGGCAATTGCAAGCCGTTGGAGTTGAAACGATGACTGAACTGTTGAAGCCGTCTGTCGATTTTGTATTCAAAAAAATTTTTGGCAGCGAAGAAAATAAAGATGAAGTGTTGCTCAATTTCCTGAATGAAGCGTTGCGGGAAACGGAGCCGAAGCCATTTGTCAGTCTGACGATACTTAATTCGAATATCGATAAAAATGCCTTGACCGATAAACAGTCTATTCTGGATATCCGAGCCAAAACCGAGGATGGCAAACAGGTGAATTTGGAGATCCAGGTGAGCAACAAGTACGATATGGCAAAGCGCAGTTTGTATTACTCGGCCAAAATGTACGAGGAGCAATTAGAGGAAGGCCAGCAGTACACGACCTTACAAAAAGTCATTTCGATCAATATCTTGACCTTCAGCTACATTCCAAATGATGTTCATTAACGGTACGAATCAGGATCGATGGGAGGAATTAGCGATGGAAACACCGGGTTTGAAAAAAGCGATGACGACATTGGAGTTTTTGAGCCAAGACAAAGAAGCGCGGATGCTGTATGAGATGCGGAAAAAAGCGCTGCTGGATGAGCAGTCTGCTTTAGACTATGTAAAGTCCAGGGGCAAAGAGGAAGGCAGGCAGGAAGGCAAGGCGGAAAGAGATAAAGAAATTGTGGCTAGCATGTTGCAAGAAGGTTTGTCGGTTTCCGTGATTTTGAGAATAACCGGCTTGTCCGAGGCGGAGATTGAGGCGTTAAATAAACAGTTGCATTAGCAGCATAAAATCCGCAACAAAAAAACCACATATCCATACTGTTTTCCGAAGAGGATCAGAGCTGCCGCTCGGTCTTCTTTTTTTTGCACTCATTTGATCACGAACCATAAGCAAAGATCGAGGCTTTAACTTTTTTACGTAATGTCTAAGAAAATTTTTGCGCAAATATTTGTTGATTACTCATTTTGAATGTCATATAATAGAGCCCATAGAGCACATCAGTCATAAGAATCGGCATCCAAGATCCCTCTCAACGGGATTTTTTTATTGGAGCATATTTTTTAAAGGAGGTGATGGAGAAGCAAGCAGATTTTGAGAAAGAGGTGGTGCCGGTCATTACTATACTTGTACAGCTAGAGAGGAGATCAAAATTATAAACGAAAGCGATTACAAAATTTGAATGATGGGGTGAAAAATGATGCTGAGAAGAAAAGTATGGGCAATGCTTCTTATTGCTGTCGTACTGTTTGGTGCACTGCCGGTAACGCAGGCATTCGGGGCAACATTCCAGTATACCGGTGATTCTGCGACCGCCTTTGCCAATCCGGAAAGGGGCTTCCATAATCGTTACGAGATTATCAATGACCCTGCCGTCAACGATTACGCAAGTGCGGCAACAAGCATCGCAGGCTTTAACCCGGATATGCTGGACCGGACGTTTGCGCGCGCCAAGCAAAACAGCAATACGCTCATCCATAGTTATATTCATTTGGATAAATACAAAAATCAGGACCTTCCCCAGGCTTTGCTCGACAATCTTAGCTCGGGCCTTGCCGCCATACGTCAGGCCGGGTTAAAAATCGTACTGCGGCCGGCATACGCCTGGTCCGAATCGCCGTCCGTCCCCGAAAGTCAAATTATACGCCACACCGAGCAGTTGGGCGCTATTTTTACAGCTAATGCCGATGTGATCAACCATCTCGAGGCCGGTTATCTTGGTCCTTGGGGCGAGTGGCATACTAGTTCTTTTACGGATCCTTTCAATCGAACACAGGCGGATACGCGCTATCGCATTATTAAGAGCATTCTGGGTACGACGCCTGCATCGATACCGGTCGTCATTCGTTATCCGATCTTTATCAAGGAAGTTTTGGAACTGCCGACTCCATCCGGAAGCAGCCCACTCACACAAGAGGAGAGGGACCGTATCGGATTCCATAACGATTGTTTTCTGTCTGATAGTGCGGATATGGGCACTTACGACAATAATTCCTGGATGGGCTGGTTCTATGTAGAGCAAAAGAAACAGTGGATGTACGACCTTGCGACCTCACCCGGAGCTAACAAAATGGTAGGCGGAGAAACTTGCGATTCCTCCGGATCCAACGACTCGGCAGGCGTGAACGTGCAGGCCGAAATGGGCAAATTGCATTTCACCGAAATTAATGAGGACTATGCGCAAGTAAACACCAACATCTGGAAAAATGCGAATCTGCCGTCAGCGGGCAACGATCCAGCCGAGACGGCATTTACGAGAATCAAACGGAAGTTGGGCTACCGGCTTAGCCTTGTTGACGCCACTTTTCCAACGTCGGCCAACGCCGGCGCAAGCTTCGCGTTCTCGGCCAATTTAAACAACGCCGGGTACGCCGGTCCGATTAAACCGAGGCCGGTCTTCCTTGTTTTCGATAACGGAACGAACCGTTTTAATGTTCAATTGAACAACATTGATGTGCGGCTGTGGAAAAGCGGCTCTGTGAATGTATCCACGCAGACCGTTACCCTTCCTTCCAACATGCCTGGTGGAACTTACAAGCTTGCGCTGTGGCTGCCGGATAACGGAAGCAGCCTGCGATCTCGGCCGGAATACTCGATCCGTTTGGCGAATCAGAACACCTGGGACGCTGCCACAGGGTATAACGTGTTGTCCAATTCGGTTGCCATAAACAGTGGTCCGCCGACCGCACCAGCTGCGCCGACGAACTTGGCGGCGACGGCCGGCAATGCGCAAGCGTCGCTGAGTTGGACCGCTTCCTCTGGCGCGACCAGCTACAACGTACTGCGCTCGACAACGAGCGGTTCGGGGTACGCCCAAGTCGCCAGCGGCATAACGGCGACATCGTATACAAACACGGGCCTGACTAACGGTACGACGTACTACTATGTCGTGCAAGCGGTCAATTCCGTGGGCACGAGCGGCAATTCCAACCAGGCGAGCGCGACGCCGGCAGCACCGACTTTACCGGCAGCGCCGACGAACTTGACGGCGACGGCCGGCAACGCACAGGTGGCTTTGAGTTGGACAGCATCGACCGGCGCGACCAGCTATAATGTGCTGCGATCGACGACAAGCGGTTCGGGATACGCCCAAGTCGCCAGCGGAGTGACGGCGGTGTCGTTCACGAACACGGGGCTGACCAACGGTACGACCTATTACTATGTTGTCCAAGCGGTCAATTCGGCGGGCACGAGCGGCAACTCCAATCAGGCGAGTGCGATGCCGGAGGTATCCACCGTAACGATCGATTCGTTCGCGAGTGCAACGAACTTCAACAATAAAGTGAACGACTTGGGCCAAAGCATCAGTTGGGTTATTGACAGCGCTTACTATGGTTCCGACAGTGGCGGCAATATTGTCCTTAACTCCAGCGGAGCGGGGCAATACTTCCAGGAAAACATCAACAGGAGTCTGGCCGGGAAAACGAATCTGGTGCTGCGGATGAGGGACTGGAATCCTTCCGACACATTAAAGCATTGGAACGTCGTGCTGAATGACGGAACGGATCATACCATCGGGCCGATCAGTAACTACGGAACGGCGGGAGGAAGCTACAGCGACATCACAATACCGCTCAGCGCTTTCGGGTCGTCGCTGGCCAACGCCAAATACATCAGACTCGTGCACAGTGACAGCACGTATGCGGTACTGCTCATTGACGCAATCAGCGTGAATTAAGAGGAGGTATTGTGGATGAGGAGAATGGTAAAAAGCAAATCCTACAAACAAATCGCAAAACGACAGCTTCTGTTTGTTCTGATATTCATTTTATTGACGAGCGTCATCCCTGCGGTTGTGAATGCGGCTCCCGCAGGACCGCATTCCACGCCGGTCAGTCCGTCGGCGGACCCGGCTCTGCAAAGTCACGCTTTAACTTATGCGCCCGGTCCGCTCGACAATCCGCTGAAAGGTTTCCTTCCTTTCTTCTTTTCGAAAACCGACTACGCCACCGGCTATCCGCACAGCATGGAATGGTCTTATTTTGCCCTGAGCGAGATCATGACCAACCCGTCCAATTGCGGTTCGTATAATTGGGCAATGATTGAGCAAGTGCTGGATGAGGTGGCTTCGCGCGGGAATCAGGCGGCCATCCGGCTCTACATGGAATATCCCGGCGGAACGGGCACTCATCCCGGAAACGGCATTCCTGCGTGCTTTAACGGAAATGTGACAATGCGTCAAAATACGTTCTGGGGGACGACAAGTCCGGATTATGACAGCCCGTTTTTGCTGCAGGCGCTATCGAATTTTATTAAAGCCTTCGGTGCGAAATATGATGGGGATCCCAGAATTTCATATGTCCATATGGGATTGATTGGGCTATGGGGAGAGTGGCATACCTGGCCGTTCGACAGGGATACCTCCGACGGTTATCCGAACCTTTTTCCGACGGACGCATCGATAAATACCGTCATTGACGCATATGACAATGCGTTCAACAAAACCAAACTTGTTATCAGATACCACAGTTTGGGCGGCGGGCATGCTGTACAGGCCAATATCGGTTTCGCCGACGATTCATGGCCTTACAAAGAATTCAGGTCGGGATCGACCGAGCCGAAAAGCATGACGCTGCCGGTTTCTATGGGAGGGTGGTCCGACGCTTTCCTGCAGCTTGCTCTGGATGTAGGTGGGGAAAACAGATGGATCAACCAGTCGATCGGCGGGGAAGCACGGCCTGAGATTCAAGGATCGATGTTCTCGAATTGGCCGACTGGCGGCGGGCAAGTATCCAACTTGCTGGATAGCATCGAGCTGACCCACATCTCTTGGATGATCAATCAGCAAGGCATTACCAGCTACAATAGCGGCGATACGAAAGTGGCCGAAGCGATACGCAAAATGGGCTACGAATTGTCCGTAAAAGAATCCTACTATAACAACGTAGGATCGGGAAGTCCGTTAAAAGTCGGGGTTCGCATCGAAAACAGAGGTGTGGCTCCGTTCCCGTATCCCTGGAAAGTGCTGATCGGATTGAAGGATTCCGGTGGAAACGTGGTACGGACGTGGGAGACGAACTGGGATTTGTCAAAAGTCCAACCGCTGCAAATCCGCACTTTCCCGGATTGGAATACTTCAAGCAGCTATTTGAATTTCGGCAGCCCCTATTATTTTGATTACAACGTCGGTAATCCTGGCGTGAACGGCAATTTCAATCTGGTTATGCGTGTAGTCAATCCGCTGGAAAGCGTCAGCGAAGCCGATGTAAGAGGCAGGGGCAGCATCGAATCGTGGCAACCATTCCTGCCGGCCAAGAAAGTTCGTTTTGCCAATGCGGAACAAAATACGGACGGTTGGATCAATTTGGGGCAAATCTCTATCGCCACCAATCCTACAGCGCCTGCGGCACCGACGAACCTGGCGGCGACAGCTGGCAACGCGCAAGTGTCGCTGAGCTGGACCGCCTCATCCGGTGC
>NZ_WHNZ01000079.1 GCF_013141725.1 Paenibacillus planticolens
TGGTACCCGGCACGCTAAAAGTGAACGTTTTGTTAACCCAACATTTCGACAGTAAGTGATCTCGTGCATGTACTATGATAGTAACTAACAAGTACATTACATCTTTAGGAGGCTATTACAATCCATGATGGAAGTAATCACTGATCAAAAAAATGTGTTTTCTCTTTCAAAGCTCCTGAATGTGGAACCGGGCATTCTGTTTCGACTCTGCCAATATATCGAGTCACGAGGCCATCACTTTGCTAAATCAGAAGAAGGCGCTTTTCAATTTAATGATAATGATATCGCTGTGATTTTAGCCCATTATTGATGGGCTTTTTTGTTTTATAGCGGTAATTCAGCGTGGGATCAGGGCGGGGATAAGCGCTGGAGTTAAGCATGTGTAACAGCGTTATCGCGGACAATTTGCGGCTTTAGCATAAGCTAGCGTGGAAATACAGCGTTAGTGGGCGGTTCGGGGTTCGGGGTCCGAGCTCCGGCTCGGGGGGGTCCGGGTCCGCGTCCGGGCCAGAAGTCGAGGCCAGGTCGCCCGGACTGGCTCAACGGGTTCGCTCAGGATAACGTAGCATCGGTCAGTGAGACGTCCATTTCGGACGTCTCACAATAGTCTAAAGCCTTAACGACTCCTGAGAAAGCCTTTTTCGACCGCTCGCGCAGCAATTTCCCCATTTCCGAGGAAAAATAGCACTCGAGACGGCCTTTTGGGACGTCTCACCGCCAATCCTCGCCCACCTTTCTCCCGAGAGGGCCTTTTCGGCTCTCTCAAAGCTGCAGCCCCCTCCAGACCGCCAAAACCATAAAAAAAGAAGCCCCGCAAGGCTTCTTAGCATACTCACCTCAATCACTTTATCGTGATCGTTGTCACAACCTTATTCGTACCATTCAGCTGTACAAGCCGCCCTTCCTTGAACAACGCCAAGTTGCCGGAGATGGTCACGCCGGAAGCAACTTGATAAATGGTCGTTTCCTCCTTGCCATTGATCGTTTGCACGATAGAAATCGTAGCAAGTCCGCCCTGGGCATTCAGGGTCGTTCCTTTTAATTTCCCCTGAAGTTCAAACGGCAAATTCTCATCCACCATTTTGGTCACTTCAATATAAATGACTTTGCTGTCGGAGGTGCGAATATCGACCTCGTCGCCGATTTTGAGATCAACCGCCCCGACCTTCACGCCGTTGCGATAGACGATCACATCCGGATGAAGCGTAAACGTTGTGGTAACTCCTGACTTCGTAAGCTTCAATTCGTTGTTGCTGACCGCTGCGCTCACGGTGCCGTTATTTGTAATCGGCTGCACCATTTTGGTCACTTCGATGTAGATGACTTTGTTCTCCGAGGTGCGGACGTTGACGGCATCGCCAACCTGAAGCGCAGATAGAGCAACCTTCACGCCATTGCGGTAAACGACGACATCCGGATGAAGCGTTATTTCAAAATTCACGCCGTTCTTCTGGAGTTTCAGCACGTTGTTGCTCACAGCGGCAGTAATGGTTCCGCTATTCGTGATGGCTTGCGCTGTTTGTGTGACTTCAATAAAAATAACTTTGTTCTCCGACGTCCGAACATTCACTTCATCCCCAACCTGCAGGGCGGAAGCAGCAACCTTCACCCCATTGCGGTAAACGACGACATCCGGATGAAGCGCTATTTCAAAATTCACGCCGCTCTTCTTGAGTTTAAGTATGTTGTTGCTCACGGCGGCAGTAATGGTTCCGCTATTCGTGATGGCTTGCGCTGTTTGTGTGACTTCAACAAGAATAACTTTATTCTCCGACGTACGAACATTCACCTCATCGCCAACTTGCAGGGCGGTAGCGGCAACCTTCACCCCATTGCGATAAATAACCGCATCCGGGTGCAGAGTATAGTCGGTTACAACACCTGATTTCGTAAGCTTTAGCACATTGCTGTTCACGACGGCCGAGACTGTACCGCTGCTGGATATCGGAACAACCGGCTTGGTCACTTCAATAAAGATAACTTTGTTATCTGAGGTGCGAATGTTAATTTCATCGCCGATTTTCAGCTCACCGGGATTCACTCGGACACCGTTTCGGTATACGACGACATCCGGATGAAGCAGCAAAGAAGATGTAACGCCCGACTTCGTAAGCGTCAATGTATTGTTCGCAACCGCCGCGCTTACTGTACCGCTGTTAATGGTGGTTTGCACGGATTTGATCACTTCAATATAAATAATTTGATTGTTAAAAGTTCTTACGCTCACTTCGTCCCCAGCTTGCAGGGCGGAAGGGCTCACTTTGGTCCCGTTCCGGTAAATGTAAACATCCGGATGCAAGGAATAGGTAGATGTCCTCCCTGAACTTGTCATCACAAGTGCATTACCGTTGGCAACACTGTTTACGGTTCCCGTTAGTGTGTTGTTTCCTTGATCGGGCAATTGACCTCCTGTACGATCAAGCAATGCAGCAAGCTGAGCCCTTGTCACCGGCTGATTCGGTCTGAACGTATTGTCTTCGAAGCCGTCCACTAAGCCTTTTTCAATGGCAACGGCCACATAACCGACGGAACCTGCCGGGATTTGCTTCGCATCCTTGAAGGGCAGCGTCGTATTCATTTTCGCTTTGGCCTGAGCATCCAGCTTCAGTGCTTTAACCAAAAGCGTTGTCGCCCACAGCCGGTCGCCTTCTTTTTGAGGCTGAACGTTGTCGTCATTTTCGGCAAATAAATCGTTTTCTACCGCAACAGCTACATAGCCGACAGCCCAGGAAGGAACTTTATTGGCATCTTTAAAATTGAGATGAGTGCTCATTTTGGATGATGATTCTGCTTGGCTGCGAAGTCCCATGAGACGAACGGCCGCCGTAATCGCTTCAATACGCGAAACGGTGTTCTGCGGTTTAAAAGTCCCATCCTCATATCCCTCAAAAACACGCTGCGAGGCTAAACTCGCAATGTAGCGTATCGCCCACTCCGCGCTCTTCAAATCGTTAAAGGTGAGATGGATTTCGTATTTCCCGTCATCTTTGCGGTTGTCATTGTCTTTGGCTAAAGCGGCAGTGCTGCTTCCCATGATCGTTACAAAAGCTAGGCCAGTCGCGATTACTTTTTTGAGCATCAAGCTTCACTCACACTCCTTATTCTAAGATAAATGCATCTACCAGAACAATTCGTGGATATGGTTATTTTTAGGAGGGTGATCTTTCATTTTCCACCCAAAAATTTTCCAAGTGAATACCTTCTGTCCCGAGCCGTCACTCCGTTGGCGAAAACGCCTGCATTATGCTATGTTGGAAGAAATTGCGAGTAAGGGAGTGAATGATCGGATGACGCCTACACCGGATGCATCGCTGTCACCGTTTCATCCAATACTGAGGGAATGGTTTATTTCGCGCTTCGGCGAACCCACTGACGTGCAAAAGCAGGCTTGGAAGGAAATACGCTCCGGCACGCATACCCTCATCTCTTCCCCTACGGGTTCAGGCAAAACCTTGGCAGCTTTACTGCCTTGCATGGACGGTATTATGAAAAAGAAGCAGGCGCTCGGCAATCCTTACGCCCCCGGTGTTCGTGTGCTGGTGGTGACCCCGCTTAAAGCGTTAAACAACGATATTCACGATCATTTGTTTCATTATATAAACGAAATCGAAGAGCTTGCGTCCACGCTTGAAAAGGATGCCGCCTGGCACGGACTCCGTGTCGGCGTTCGTACCGGCGATACCACACAGAGCACGCGAGCCTCCATGTTGAAACACCCGCCGGATCTGCTGGTGACGACACCGGAGTCGCTCTACCTTCTGCTTACTTCCCCGCGCGCAAGGGAGATGCTAAAGAGCGTAGAACAGATCGTCATCGACGAAATCCACGATCTGGCGGCCGATAAGCGCGGCATGCATTTGTCACTGACGCTGGAAAGGCTGGACATGTGGTGCGGGCGATCCGTTCAACGGATCGGCGTCTCCGCCACACAGAAGCCGATCCAGCGGGTCGCTCGTTTTCTCGGCGGATGGGAGGCGGACGAGCCACGTCCTGTCGCAATTATCGAAAGCAAGGCCGAGAAGCATTACGCACTGCAGGTGACGATGCCGGAGCCGGCGCGAGCCGGGGCGGATAAAGAGGCAATCTGGACGCCTCTTGTAGAACGCTTGCTGCAGCTGATGGACGGCTGCCGCACCGTGCTCATCTTCGCCAACAGCCGCAGGCTGTGCGAACGGTTAACTCTGCGGCTCAATGACCATGTCGGCCATGAGATCGCGCGCAGCCATCACGGCAGCGTCGCCCGCGAGACCCGGCTCGAGGTCGAGCGCCAGCTCAAAGCCGGCGAGCTGCGCTGCCTGGTGGCTACGTCGTCGCTGGAGCTCGGCATCGACGTCGGCCATGTCGAGCTGGTCATCCAGATCGACTCGCCTTTCACCGCTGCCGCAGGCATCCAGCGGATCGGCCGCGCCGGCCACGCCGTCGGCAGCGTCTCCCGCGGTGTGCTGCTCGCGCGCAGCCGCAGCCTGCTGCCGGAGCTCGCGGTGCTCGGCCGGCGGATCGCGGCGCGCGACATCGAGGACATCCGCATTCCGCGGGGCAGCCTCGATGTGCTGGCGCAGCAGCTTGTCGCCATGACCGCCATGGGCGATGAGCTGCATGTTGCGCTTCTGGCGCGCCTGCTCGCGCAGAGCGAATCCTTCCGCGAGGTGCCGCAGGAACGCTGGCTCGCGATGCTGGAGGTGCTCGCGGGCTTGTATCCCTTTGCGCGTCCGCTCATCGCATGGGACCGCGAAACCGGCCGCTTGGAACGATTGGCGGCCACACAAATGGCCGCGCTGACGGGCGCGGGCACCATTCCCCAGAGCACGGCCTACCCCGTGCATCACAACGAAACCGGCCTTCATCTGGGCGAGCTGGATGAGGAATTCATTCACGAATCGTCGGTCGGCGACGTATTCCAGCTGGGTACGGCTTCTTGGCGAATCGTCCGCAAGCGTCCGGAGCGCATCTACGTGCAGGAAGCCGACAACCGGTACAGCGAAATCCCTTTCTGGCGCGGAGAATCCGGCGGAAAGTCTTATCAGCTCGGCGTGCAAACGGGAGCGCTTTGGCGTGAGATGCGGGATCGCCTGCTTGGAGAGTCACGCACGCAAGGAGATCTGGACGTTCAAGAATGGCTCATGGAGCAGTACTTCTTTGATGCAGAAGCCAGCCAATCTCTCATCGGACTCATCCGCAATCAGATTGCGGTTAATACGGTACCGACCGATCGGACGGTTGTGATTGAAGCCTTTGCCGATGAACAGAACCAAACCCATTATGTGCTGCACAGCCTATTCGGCCGTAAAGTAAACCGAACTTGGTTAATGGCTCTGGAGAAGCAACTTATCCACAAAGGGTATACAGCCCTCTATACGAATGCCAAGGATAATGGGATCGAACTGATTTTTCCTAGCTATCAAGAATCGATTGTGTCTGATATCATGTCTCTTTCTTATATAGAAGCAGAGCATCTGATTATTGGAGCCGTCGCGGAGTCCGGTATGTTTGGCGCCGCCTTCCAGCGGCTGGCGGAAACTTCCCTGCTGCTTTCCCGCAGCTTTACGAGAATGCCTGCCTGGCTCAAGCGGCTCCGCGGGCAAGAGCTTATGAAAGAAGCTCTGCCTTTCAAGGAGCGTTTCCCGCTCTTTCAAGAGGCTATGCGCGAATGCCTGGAAGAACATGTCGATATGGGCCATCTACAAGTCATTCTGGAAGCCATTCAGGCAGGAGACATTCACTTTGCCGTTCATCGCAACCATTTTCCTTCTCCTTTGGCGGCTCAATTTCAATCCGATTACGTGGCCCAGAAAATATATGAATCAGATAGCTTATCCCAGGATCTGCAAGTAGAATTGCTCGGCTTTAGCAGGCAGATGGCAGCTGATATTTTCGGAGCGGAGACCGTCCGGAACGCGATAAGCCCTCAGGTCATCGAAGCCGAAGAGACGCGTCTCGCCAAAACGGAAGAAGCGTGGACATCTGCCGAGCATGTGCTGCGTTATTTAAAAGAACGCGGCGACGCTTCCGTCCCCGAGCTCGCCAAGGCGGGTTCGGCCTCCGAATCGTCAGCCCGCGCCTGGATGCATGAACTGCTTGAGCAAGGCAAGGCGGCAGCGGCTCCGTTCACCGGGGAGACTCGTTATATAAGCCGTGATGAAGTGGAATTTTATTCTTCGCTCTTCCTGGATCCTCTCGCCAGAACGTTCGTCTTCCAAAGATATGCCGACGGGAAGCTGAGCTTCACCGAGGAGGAACTTGCGGCTCGCTACGGGATGGAGGCTGCGCCTGTTGCGAGCTGGGTTGCGGAAGCGGTAAGCGCACGGGTCATTGAGCCTGCACCTTTTGCCGATCCCGAATTGGAATCGCTTTGGACGAGCAGCAAGGTAGCTTCGCGGTTAATACGCCAATCTCTTCAGGTGCTTAGACGAGACAGCTCGGCGATTCTACCGATGACTTTCTTGACGCATATGCCGCTCATGCGGAAGCTAATAAATAGAACGGACGTTCCCGGCATGGAACGACTGCAGGAAATCATCTCCGATTTGCAAGGCTTCTTCCTGCCCGTTTCGCTGTGGGAGTCGGTTTTGTTCCCGACCAGACAGCTGTCCTACCGGAAGCAGGATCTCGACACCTTGTGCTCATCAGGTGAAATCATGTGGATCGGCCGCAAGGAGCCCGACGAAAAAGAAGGCCGTATCGCCTTTTTTCTGACGGAAAGCACTGCGCTTATTGAGCCTTGCCTTGCCGCCATGCGCCATAAACCCGCTTCCGATCCGGGGCTTCTCAGCCTCATGCAGGATAAAGGAGCTGTCTTTCTCAGCAAGCTTGGTCTTGAAACCGGAAGGGCCCCATCCACATTGCTGGAGCAATTACTGGGCCTCGTGTGGGAGGGTCATGCCGCTAACGATCAATTCGCTCCTCTGCGGCTTCATGCTGCGGGCGCTTCCCCTGCGAAGAAAGGAGATAAATTCCAGTCCGGTCTTGGCCGCTGGTACGCCCTGAACACGCTGCATAATCCCGCCTTTGACAGGCAATCTTCCGCTATGCAGTGGACGCATCATCTCTTAGAGCAATTCGGTCTAATCACCAAAGATCTGGTCGCTGCGCTATGTCCGTTCCCATGGGAAGCCGTTCATACCGCTCTGCGCCAACTGGAAGAATGGGGACTTGTCGTCCGAGGACTGTTTATCGCCGATTTGCATGCGCTCCAATTCGCAACAAAAGACTTCATCCGGCAATTGCATCAGCCAGCGGCGATTGATTCGGACCGGCAGCCTGCATTCACGCTGGTCAGTGCTGTCGATCCGGCTAATCCTTTTGGACTGCTGGTCCCATGGCCTGACAAGACCGGCGTTTCTTTCTCTCGCAAAAGCGGCAACTATTTAGCTCTCAAAGGGAGCGATTGGTTGTATTGGATTGAAAACAACGGGAAGCGCATTTATCAGCTGAGCAGCCGCAGCCATGATCAGGCGGAGACCGTCCATGAGCTGCGCCTCCTGTTCCGGCAATTGCTTAAACAGCATCAGCTGCGTAAAATCGTCATCGACACGTGGAACGGCGTCCGGATCTCCGATGCGCCCGAGCAGGAATTTCTGAAGCTTCTGGGCGCAGAAAAAGACCGTACAAGCTTAGTTCTTTGGCCTAGCCAACTAAGCTGAATACGGTCTTCTGTAGACTTAAAATCCGATAAATACGGTCCCCTCATGAACTTTCGTCGAATACGTTTGAACACAGCCTGTATCCGGAGCTTGCACGAGACCCGATGGAAGATGAATTTTGCGGTCATGCATCGGACAAAACACATGCTCATCACAGACAATGCCCTCGGCAAGCACGCCTTCTTTGTGCGGACAGCGGTTTTGAATCGCGGTCAGCTTGCCACTTTTCATCTTGAAGAGGGCTACCTCTTCCCCTTGATAACGAATCGTTTTGCCTGTATTTACAGCTAAATCTTCATAGGATACGGCCTCCACCCAAATCGTTTGCCTATCTTGTGTTTTCATGGTCTCTCCTCCTCAGCGATTTATTAGATAAGCTCAACGACTTCGTACAGGTCGCGCTGAATTTCCCGGCTTTCGATCGCTTGTTTCCAAGGGTCCTTCGTCACGGAAAGCGCTTGGTTCATTCTGTCGCATAATGGTTTGCGCTCTTCCTCATTCTGAACGACATCACGGATATGCTCGATGCCCAAACGGTGCACCCATTCGCTTGTGCGCTCGCCGTATTTACCGGTTTCGCGGTAATACTGCAGATAGGCTTCGGCATATTCGATAATTTCTTGCTCTGTTTTCACCGTTGTTAAGAGGTCGCCAACGCGTACCTTCACACCGCCGTTTCCTCCGGCATACAGCTCCCAACCGCCATCTACGGATACAACGCCTAAATCCTTAATACCGGATTCCGCACAGTTCCGCGGACATCCCGATACAGCCAGCTTCACCTTGGCCGGTGTGTTCAAACGCTCAAAACGCTTCTCCAGCTCGATGCCCACCGCCATGGAATCGCCCGTACCGAACCGGCAAAATGTTTCGCCGACGCATGTTTTGACAGTACGCAGCGCCTTACCGTACGCATAGCCCGAGGGCATATCGAGCGCTTCCCACATCGCCGTAAGGTCTTCCTTTTTCACGCCGAGCAAGTCAAGACGTTGTCCCCCGGTAAACTTCACGGTCGGGACCTTGAATTGCTCCGCTACTTCGGCAATCCGCTTCAATTCGGTCGGATTCGTTACGCCGCCATAGATTCGCGGAACTACCGAGTAGGTGCCGTCCTTTTGAATATTCGCATGCATCCGCTCGTTAACGAAGCGCGAAGTGCTGTCGTCTATATAGGTTTCAGGACTTACCATTCCTAAATAGTAGTTGAGCGCAGGACGGCATTTGGAACAGCCCTCTTCATTTTTCCAACTGAGCACACTCATGACTTCGCGTACATGCGACAAGCCTTTTTCCCGAATAGCCTCAACAACTTCATCCCTCGTATAGTCCGTGCAAGAGCAAATCGACTCTTTTACAGCGTTTTTATCGTAAGAGGACCCAAGCGTGAAAGCTAACAGATCGCTGACAAGCGGTTTGCAGCCGCCGCAAGAACGGGAAGCCGTCGTGCAGTTTTTCACCTCATCTACGGAGGTTAAACCTTGCTCTTTAATCGCGGAACAGATCGTTCCTTTGGTTACGCCGTTGCATCCGCAAATAATCGCATCGTCCTTCATATCGGCGACACCGGAAGCCGCACCGCCTCCACCCTCTGCATCCGTCAAAATCGAAGTCTTAGCCATGCCGCTGACATCCGTTTCTTCGCGAATCATTTGCATAAGCCTCGTGCCGTCCGCCGTATCTCCAAAGAGCACCGCGCCGACGATTTTGTTTTCCTTAATCACGACTTTCTTGTACACACCGGTGAACTCATCGTGAATGCGTATCGCTTTCGTTCCTTCTTCGTCCCCGAATTTCCCGCCTGAGAATACGTCAACACCGGATACTTTCAGCTTCGTATAGAGAACGGAGCCTTCATAAGGACCCGTTTCCACGCCTGCCAAATGCTTCGCTAACACAGCGCCCTGTTCATAGAGCGGCGCTACAAGACCGTATGCAATGCCACGGTGCATCGCACATTCCCCAACCGCATACACATTGGGAACACTCGTTTGCAAATAATCATTTACAATAATGCCGGGATTACACTCTAGGCCGGAACTTTTGGCCAGCGCTACATTCGGGCGAATGCCTACCGCCATGACGATCAGATCGGCTTCAGCCACTGTGCCGTCTTTGAATTTCAAACCAGTAACTCGTTTATGACCGATGATTTCTGCGGATTGCTTCTCCAGTAAGAAGTTAATCCCTTGCTCTTCCAGAGCTGCTTGCAGCATTTTGGACGCTGTGTAATCCAATTGACGCTCCATGATCGCGTCGCCGATATGAACAACATCCACTTTCATTCCTAAGTTCAAGAAGCCTCTCGCTGCTTCCAATCCGAGCAAGCCGCCGCCGATGACGATTGCTTTTTTGTATTTTTTTGCGGATTCAATCATGATTTCACAATCACGGATGGTCCGATAGGCCATAACCCCCTCTTTGTCCGCGCCAGGTAGTGGAATCATAAAAGGATTGGACCCTGTTGCCAAAATCAATTTATCGTAGGAAACCGTTACCCCTTTATCGCTCGTTACGGTTTGAGCCGTTGTATCGATTTCCGTTACCGTTTGGTTTGTATGGAGTGTAATCTTATTGTTTGCGTACCATTCATAAGGATGGATGACGATATCCTCGACTTTGGAATCTCCCGAAAGTACGTAGGATAGCAAAATCCGGTTATAATTCGGATGAGGCTCTGTACCAAAAATCGTTACTTCATATTTATCAGGAGCAAGTTTAAGCAAATGTTCAACCGCGTTAACACCCGCCATCCCATTTCCGACTAAAACCAGCTTTTCTTTTGGAGTCATAGTATCATCTTCCTTTCTAAATAACCGTCGGAGTCATTTTCACTTTGCCGCCCTCGCCAATCCAACTGCGCTTCCACTCCCTCTGGACAACCGCGATTATAATGATGCAGCATGCCGCAATGGCGCTCAAAATGAGGAAGCCCGGCGCGAAAGAACCTGTCGCTAACTTCACATTCCCCAAAATTTTAGGCAAGAAATAACCGCCCAGTCCGCCTGCTGCGCCAACAATTCCGGTTACAACGCCGATTTCCGCTTTGAACCGCTGCGGCACCAGTTGGAACACCGAACCATTGCCCATGCCAAAAGCCATCATGGCAACAAATAACAAGACCGTTGTCACAGGGAGTGCCGGAAGCGTAGAAATCCCCGCCATCATCAAGGCGACAACCCCATATAACCCCATCAGCATCCGAATACCGCCGACTTTATCGGCCAGCCAACCGCCTACCGGTCGGAAGAAGCTTCCGCCAATCACGCATAGGGTTGTAAAATCAGCTGCGCGAACCGGCGAGAGGCCGTACTGCGTATTGAAGAAGATTGTTAAATAGGTCGACATCCCGACGAAACCGCCGAACGTTACGCTATATAAAATACAGAACAGCCAGGAGTCCTTTTGTTTCAAAACTTTGCCGTATTCAGCCATTGTTTTGGGCGCCGGTTTATTTGGGCTGTCTTTCGCCAATAGACTGAAAATAACCAAAGTCGCTGCGATCGGAATCATCGCAATACCGAATACGACGTGCCAATCGCCATAATGCTGGGCAAGCCGGTTAGCAAAGAGCGTTGCGAAGATGGTTCCGCTGTTCCCCGCTCCGGCGATTCCCATCGCCAAGCCTTGATATTGCGGCGGGTACCAAGAGCTTGCAAGCGGCAGTGCGGCGGCAAAGCTTGCTCCGGCAATACCGAGCATCAACGCCACGAAGTACATGTCACCCATGGTGTCGGCGAACTGCCATCCCCAGAATAAAGGAACCAAGGTTAGCGTCAATCCGATTTGTCCGGTGAGCTTCGGACCGATCTTATCGGTCAGAACGCCAAGCACCAGCCGAAGCACCGCTCCGCCTAATGTAGGCAGGGCAACAAGATTTGCTTTTTCGGCGGCATTTAGATGAAAATCATTAGCCAGAATGACCGCCAGCGGTCCTAACAGCACCCAAACCATGAAGCTCATGTCAAAATACAAGAATGCACTGAACAAGGACCCTTTGTGTCCGACTTGCAAAAAACTTTTCCGATCAACCATGATCTTTCCTCTCCCTTTGTGAGGCTCGTCGCCTTCTTTTTGTTCCTACCCTTACTTGCATTAGCGTTTATACTACCATGGAAAAAGGCCGACAAACATACCCCTTCCTACGTTGGGATGTTATCGGCCTCTTCGCCACTGCTGCCACATCTTCGTGAACAGCATGTTAAATAAGACTAAGTAAACGTAAAAAGCCTATCCGGTTACGTATTTGTAAGAGGATAGGCGCCATTGCCTGAGTTTGTGGCACATCATTGTGCCGATTTCTAGTTTGATTATAGTACGGCTTTAGATCCGCGTCAATAAACATGACACAAAATATTTTCAACCGGCAGTTTCTCCTACTATATCGACAAAATTCAAGTGCATATGCTATAGTTGTGCCGTATAATCATTCATCCACCCATTAAACCTAACATAAAGTTGCCATGAGATAAAAGCTTAACGATGGAGGTATACCCATGTTGCAATCATTTTTACTGATCGATGAGTTAAAGCAAACTCGCTCAGCTACCTCCTCGTCATCTGCCATCGAGATGAGCTATTCAAATCGTACCCATGGACCCTTCCCTGACGAAGTGTTGAAAGATTTGGGCTTTCGCATCTATGCGGCATCTACAGTAAAAGAAATTTCCTTTATCATTCCTAAGGTCGATGCTGTATTATTAAGTGTAAACCCGGGCCAAGTGGAGGCATGGCGCACTTGTGTGCTGGCTCAGCGCAGCCTCCCCCTCTTTTGGTGGTGCGATGTGCACACTTTTCCTTCTAACGAATGCAAAATGGATGCAGGTATAGATGGTTTAATCGGTTCAACGATGAGTCCGCTTGAAATTCACTGCGCACTGCTTCTGGGCGTGAATCACTATTTCAGGCGCACGGAGTGGCAGCAGGAACGCGAACAGCTCCTCTCCAAGCTGGAGGAACGCAAATGGGTCGATCAAGCCAAGCGGATCTTATGCGAGATTAAAGGTATTTCCGAAGCGGAAGCCTACGATTTTTTGCGAAAACAAGCCATGAATGAGCGAAAACGCATGGCAGATGTCGCTACCTCCATCGTCAAGGTGTACCAAATACTACAAGATCAGAATCAAGGAGGCCGGAAACGATGATATCTTTACTAAAAGAAGTTGGCCGCGGCAAACGCGGAGCAAGAGATCTCTCGTATGAAGAGGCTTCCCAAGCAGCCGAGCTCATGCTGACAGGCGGCGCTACACAGGCTCAAATGGGGGCATTTCTAGTAGCCGAACGGATCAAAATGGAATCGCCGGATGAGATTAAAGCCTTTATCGATGCGCTGCGTAAACGCACTGTTTCTTATCCGATTCCCGGCAATATGGACTGCGCCGGACCTTACGACGGACGCTCACGTACGTTCATCGCGACCTTGCCGACCGCATTCGTGCTTGCGGCTTGCGGTCTTCCTGCTGCGCTGCACGGCAGTCCGAGCATGCCTCCCAAATGGGGCATCACATTGACGGATGTGCTGGATGCTCTTGGCGTGCCCGTGCTTACGACAGCGCGCGAAGCGCTGATTTCCGCTGCGGCACGAACAGGCTTCCTGTTCACGCCGACGGAAAGCTGGTGCGCTCCGCTCGGAGAGCTGCGCGAACTCCGCATGGAGCTGGGCCTGCGGACCGTATTTAACACCGCCGAGAAGCTGCTTCGTTTCACGGAAGCCCCTTTCATGGCTATCGGCGTGTTTCATGGCACGGTATTCGAGAAAATTACGAATTTGCTTATCGAACTGGGCATCTCTCGCGGTATCGTCGTGCAGGGGATGGAAGGATCGGAAGACCTCTCCGTCGACAAACGCACGCGGACTTACGTCATTCAAGAAGGCTCCAGCGAATTGTTCATTGTAGATCCTGAAATTTATGAATTGATGGTCGAAGTGCCTGAAGTTGAATGGACCGCCAAGCTGCAAGGTGAAACGGCCTTGGCCGTCCTGCGCGGAGAAGCTGAACTCCCTTACTTGAACATGGTGCTGCTCAACAGCGCCGTGCGGCTCTGGGTTTCCGGGAAAGCGGGGTCCATTGAAGAAGGTATCTACATGGCCCGTCACGCCATTGAGCAAGGGACCGCCCTTCAGAAATATACCGAGTGGACCGAGGCGATTAAGCCAGTATCCGCTACTTAAACATCTCGCACTCCAATCCGAGCAATAAGAATTAGGCGAAGGAAAATAGCTGGAAAATCTCCCGCTAAATCGCTCGAAAGATGACCTAACAGGAAAATAAAAGGAAAACCTCCCGTTAATTTGACCGGATTCAGAGAATTCTCATGAACTCGGCGCAAATAGAGGGAGGTTTTCCTGCTAAACGGGTCTGACAAGCTTCTGCAGTCGAATTAGAGGGAATTTCCCCCCTTATTTTGACCACAGTAGCATAACTTATAGGACAGTCTCTTCGCATTATTTCACGAAATCCGCTACCTGCTTCACCATGCCTTCAACGGAAATCACGCCGCAGGCTGAGGCCTTTTGCATTATTTCACTTCCCGATAAACTGTTCCGTGAACATTTTACCGCAGGGTCCTCCATTTACGATACCGACCCCAATGTGTGTGTAATCTTTGCTTAATATATTCGCTTTGTGGCCAGGTGAATTCATCAGCGCTTCATGGGCCGCTTGCACGGATTGATTGCATGCGATGTTTTCTCCTGCTGCGTTATAGGTGATGCCGAATTTTTCCATCATTTGAAAGGGTGAGCCATACGTCGGCGAATCATGAGAGAAATATTTATTGTCGACCATATCCTGGCTTTTGAGTCTTGCCGTTTTGGTCAGTTCTGCATCGGCAGCAAGCGGAGCTAGTCCAGCAGCAGCGCGCGCCTTATTCACCAAATCCAACATTTGCTGTTCCTCTACCGTTAATCCCGTTGTCGGCGGGACTTGAGGGGATGGTAGCGGTTCAGGCTGCGACGGCGACGGTTCGGATGGCGGTGGGGTCGGTGCCGGCGGTGGAACCGGTTTTTTAGGAATTTTCAAGTTCCCATACGCCCATAGAATGGACTGAAGCGTTTGATCATCGACGTTTCCGGTAACCGGAAGGCCGTATCTGCTTTGAAATGCTTTAACACCCGATTGTGTTTGGTTGCCATAGTAACCTGTAATGGGTCCGCTATAGTATCCCAGAGATTTCAGCATCCCCTGAACCGCATATACATCCGGCCCCTTAGCCCCTTTTCCAAAAGCATAGGCAGTCGTTGAAGTTGAGCAAAACAAGGCGATACAGATTAGTAGGATCCAGACATGCTTTTTCCTGCCATGAAACATGCGTTAACGTTCACTCCCTGTCGTCGTCAGTATCATTCGCCCGACATGGGCGATAGCCCTTAGAGTGACCTATTTTTTGGATTTTATCCATTTTTGTGAAAAGAAGACCAGTTTCCGGTGCAGCGAAAACCAGTCATTTAACATTAAGGTACAAGATTAAAGACCCTATATATAATGACAGCAGCTTGTGCTCTGGTCGCATGATCTTTTGGTGCAAAGTTGCCGTTACCAACGCCTTCGATAACGCCAATTTTCTGCATCGCTATCACAGCATCCGCTGCATATTCCGAAATATCGGAGCTATCCGCAAACTGTGCGGCGATTGTATTTCCGCTGATTTTCACTTTCAATAATTTTATCGTCCGATCGATCATTACGGCCATGTCCTGTCTCGTTATGGAATCATTTATACCGAAACTGCCGTCGTCTTTTCCTTGCGTAATCCCTAACTTCTCCGCAGCTGCAATTGAACTATAGTACCATTCGCCTTTTTTAACATCAGTAAGCGTGCTTACAGCATGGTCGTCATCCAGGTCAAATGCTTGCATAAGAATCTTGATAAACTGTGCTCTTGTAACGTTATTGTTCGGTTCAAACATATGCTCGCTAACACCGTTAATGATCCCTCTTGCGGCCAATGCTTCTATGCTGGCTTTGGCCCATTGTACATTGGCAATATCTTGGAAGCTTACTTCGTTGTACAAAGCCACATACTTACCTGTTTGTTCGGTATGAAAGGAAACTTTTCCGGTTGCAGGATTAAATTTACTATTTTTTACAACTTCAAGTTTTCCATTCTCATTAATAAAATAAATGACAACCTTCCCGGCGTCTTTATTCGTGTCATCCAGTTTGTAATCCCAAGACATTTTTACACTTGCATCATTTACATGGCTCGTTTCTTTCCCATCAACACCTAGTCTAATATCGTAAACAGGATTGTTTCCAATCACCTTCGACACTTCTGGAGAGAGTTTGCCTGCATCCTCTTTCTTTAGTGAAAGCTGCACATTGGAGGTTGCAGTTTTTAACAAATCCATCGGCAAAGTTACGGTAGCCATGCCTGCGTCAATCTCGATCTTCTGAATGTTATTGTCAGCTGCCATTTTAATAATGGGTTCAGGAATATTAATAATAGCTTCGTTTGCATCTTTCGCGATTGTTGTTTTGATCGTAGCTGTGCCTTCATTGGCGGAATTAATTGCATTCTTCATTTCCAATTCTGTAATTGTAATCGTGGTAGATGGGATGGAAACATAACCTCCACCTGAACCAGGACTGCTGGAAATGGTGACAGATGCCGTCTGATTCGTAGAAAAATCCGAGTCATTCATTCTGCCATCCATCAATTTGACTGACTGAAGCGTCACATTGGCTGTTCCGGCAGCTATGCCTTTAAATTTGATGGAGCTCAGAGGAACATGACCGTTTTCATGCATCTCGTTGCCCATCTTGGAGTAAGCAATGGTAAACGTGTTATCTCTTGGGACTACGATCGTTTGTCCGCCTGAAAGTAATGAGACTGCCGATGAGTAGGAAAGCTTATCCGTATCGGCTGAAACAACAACCTCGTATCCCACCAAATCCTTCACATTATCCGCTTCTACCGTCAGAATAAATTCGTCCCCGGTATTCATACCGCTCTTATTTGATTTTAATTGAAACGAGGCCGTATCTTCAGCGAAAATGACACTATTCACAGGTAAAAGTGAAACAAGACAGATCATCATCATGAACATGGACATGGACTTATACTTTTTTCTCATCATAGCACCTCAAATTAAGCTAGATAGAGAGGGTACTGCTAATACCCTCTCGGTAATACTTATCGTTAATTATTTAAGATCTTTGTTGCCACATTCACCAAGTCAAAGAGACCAATGACACCATCCTCGTTAAAGTCGGCATTCTTAATGCTGTTCCAATTCTCATCTCCAACTTTGGCACCGTAATTGTGTGAAACGATTCCCAGATCGCCTACATCATAACCCGCAACATTATTAAGGATATTGGGATTGATGGTAATGATTTTCGATCCAATTGGAATACTGGTTACGTCACCTTGACCATTGGAAATAGTTCCTGATACCTTCACGAGGCTTGATCCTACAGCTGCTGTAGACTTGGTCTTCAGCTTGATGCTCAAGCCATCTGCATTGCCATTGCCTGTCGTATTGGCCAGAAGGAATCTCACTGTCCCAGCAACAGGATCGACTACAGGAGAATGAGCAAACGTTGAACTACCTAAAATAGTCGTATCGATGTAATCAAAAACAGCTGGATCATAACTTAACGTCAGATCTTGAGCATCTACATTCGTTGCTCCATTTAAATTGAATGTTAAATACGTGGTGTCAGAAAGTCCCGCCAAATAAGCACCCTTCAGCGTCGTATTCGATGCTGTACCATTGACGGTTATCGTTGCTGTCGGTTGAATAGCGGCACCAGCTACGACACCTGTCACCGTGAAAGTTCCACCCTTGGCATAGGCGAGTCCGTCTATACTACTCCATGTCACATTCACAGATGGAATGGTTCCATCGTTATAAATTGCTTGCACTGTGGAAGGCAGTACAGGAGCCTGACCTGCATTTGTGGTTGCATTTACACTTACATATCCCGTAATCGCTTTGCCGGTTACCGCAGGTTTAATGACGTTCATCACCTTATCCGGATTCAGAACATTGTGAGCCTGCTCGACAACGATCTCGCTTAAAACGATGAAGGTCGATACCTGTCTAATGTCTTTGGAAGAAGCTGCGGCATATACGACATATTGACCCGGTTCAACAACCCAAGCATCACGGGCTTCATCATAGGAAGCAAGCGATTTCGCATCCACACTGAAATTCAGCGTTTGTTTGGCATTTTGCGCCAATACATCGGTTTTAGCAAAAGCCTTCAACTCTTTAACCGGCTTATCCATGGATTTGCCTGGTGCTCCCACATACAGTTGGGCAACCTCTTTCCCGCTAACTGAGCTTGTATTCTTCACGTCAAGCGTTGCATTGAGAATACTACTCGCATTGTTGAAGTAGCCCGAGCTCAGCTGCAAATTGCTATACTCGAATGTGGAATAGTTTTTACCATAACCAAACTCATACGATACAGGCACATTGAATGTGTCGTAGTAACGATAGCCGGAATAAATGCCTTCGTTGTACACTTCGCCGCCTTGGGCGTTGGTTTGTCCGAAGTCTACGGCTGGTTGGAACGGTTTACCGTTACTTGCGTTTCCAACTACATTAATTGGGAATGTTGTCGAAAGTTTCCCCGATGGGTTAGCTGCTCCGGTAAGTACAGCCGCTACGGATCTACCTAATACTGAACCTGGCTCCCAAGCAAACAAAATGGCATCAGCTTTGTCTTTCCAGCTCTCCATTTCAACTGGAGCTCCCATATTCAGTACGACAATAAATGGTTTCCCTTGGGCACGACTTTTAGCTGAGGCTTTGCTAATTAAGTCTTGTTCTGCATCGCTTAAATAGTAGGCACCTTTAGTGGCGCCAATATCAGAACCTTCAGCAGATCCTCGTTTAATTGTCATGACCGTACTGCTTGTGTTTTTGACTAGATCATTCATTTGACTGTCTGAAATGGACATTTCATTCATGGCAGCATCACCACCCAAACCGCCAACTGCTAACACGCTGGCTACTTGTGGGAACCCCATTGTAGTTGCATCGATGACTGTACCTTTGGTGTATGCAGCATTAAGTGCTGCCGGGAGTTGTAACACTTTGGATTTGTCGATATTCGCGCTGCCGCTTCCTGCGCCGCCAGTAACCATATTGGTACTCGCATTACCGATAACCGTAATATTGCCGTTTGCGATTGGAAGAGCAGACTTGTTGTTTACGATGTTGTTCTTAAGAATGACCATACTTTCAACAGACGCTTGGAAAGCAATAGCATCGTTTTGCGCCGCATAGATATTAGGTTCTGTACTTGGCAAATCACCTTTGAAAGTTGGCGTTTTGATAATAAATTGAAGCAGTCTTGTAACCGAAGCATCTAGATCCGCCTGTGAAACAAATCCGGATGATAATCCCGTCAATACATTGGCAGCATTACCGCTTGACATGGAAAGATCCAGTCCCGCTTTTAAATTGGACGAGTTTGCGTTATTCCCTGTTTGCGCAGGCCAATAGGATGCATTACCTTGACCTCCCCAATCGGTCATAAAGTATCCTTTGAAGCCCCACTCGTTTCTCGTTACTGTTGTCAACAAATCATAGTGCGATGCAGCACTAATACCGTTAATCTGATTGTAGGAAGTCATGATTGCCCATGGTTGGGATTTTTTTACGGCAATTTCAAAACTTCTTAGCTCCATTTCACGAAGTCCTCTTTTGCTGACGGTCGTTAAACCGTTGGATCTGTTCGTTTCTTGGTTGTTAGCGGCGAAATGTTTAATTGTCGTACCCACACCTTGGGACTGAATACCGTTAACCTCCGCTGCCGCTATATTGCCGGTAAGCACCGGATCTTCGGAGAAATATTCAAAGTTTCTGCCATTCAGTGCGCTTCTGTGAAGATTCATGCCGGGAGCGAGTAAGATATCAGAACCGAAGTAATGAATTTCTTTACCAAAAGCGGTTCCAAGCTGTTCTTCAAGCGTGGTATTCCAAGTTGATGCACGTGCAGAACCATTGGGCCATTGCGTTGCATATCTGGTGGTTTGATTTCCTTGCGAATCCACTACACCCGAAGGAAGAGCGGTAATTCGTATGCCCGAAGGGCCATCCGTATTCACCGTCACCGGAATTCCTAGTCTGGTTACCCCTTTAATGGCTCCGGCAGCGCCTGGCAATTTGGAGGTTGAACCGCCGCCGCTCACCATATCCGCCTTCTCTTGATTCGTCATTTCGGCTACAACTGCAGGGATAGAGGCTTCATTGGTAAGAAGCACAAGACTAGGGTCAATCGTGTAGGTAAACGAAGCCGCTGTGCTGCTTGTAAAAGCACCCCCGCTAGCAATCGCCTTAATCGTAACCGTATTGCCTGCTGCAATGCTGTTCGTTAACGGGATTTTGCCTGTGTATAAGGTGCTTGAGGTCGTAGGCGTGCTTCCGTCAGTCGTATAGTAAATTTTGGTCCCGGTTGAAGACGAGGTCAGGGTCAATTTTGCCCCACTAGCAATATTGGCGCCTGTAGTAATATCAGCAGTAGGTGCTGCCGCCGCTGTTGCATTGATCACATAGTTGTAGGTAGCTACATCACTTGGATTTAAGCTATCTGCAACTGCAATCGCTTTCAATGTGGAAGAAGGAGAAGTAATCGATAGCGCTGCAGTGTAGAGCTTAGTCGTACCTGTCTCCGATGTGGCCGGTGTAGATCCATCCGTCGTGTAATAAATTTTTGCATTCGCGGTTGTGGTTGAAAGGGTTACGCTCTGCGTTCCGCTATAAGTTCCTGAAGCCTTGGACGCTGTCGGCTGCACGGCTTTCGAAGCTGGATCGAACGTGTAGCTGATTGAAGCTACCGCGCTGTTACTAGCTCCATACTTAGTGCCAATTGCATTAATCGTTGTTGTCGTAGATATAGGGATAGGAGTGAAATACAAACTGGTAGCCGCATTCCCAGGGGCATAGGTAGCATTGGTTACAGTTACAACTGGAGTAGAACCATCTGTGGTGTAGAAAATTTGCGCATTAGGGACAACATCGGAGAGACTCACATACACTGTTGAACCATAGGTGCCTGATGTCGGGGTTCCCGTTGGCGCCGGTACCTGATACACATCGAATTGGAGCGAGTCTATTTTATAACCATTCTTATCGTTAAAAAGAGTTATTGTATTAACGCCTGCCTGCAGATCAACATACCCGGATACGGTTCCCCAAGTCGTTGTGCCGCCTGTAGAGGGTGTATCTCCTGTGTAAAGCACGTTGCCACTGCCGTCTCTTATCGACCAAGACTTCGTATTAGCCGTTGAGGCCGCATAGCGCATAGTCACCTTATAACTTCCAGCGGTAGCTACGTCAACTAAATAACTAAGGCTATTGCCTGCAACTACGTTTGTAATATCTTTTCCGCCGCTAGCTGTAGCCTGATTTTCAATATTTGCAGTCGTGTATCCCGTTGCAGCCGTATAATTCTCTGCTTCAATCAAACCCGGGATATTTACAGCCGCTGGATCTGCTAATGCAGCCTGTTGACCAATTATTCCTGCTGAAGAAAAGGCTAGGGTCCCTACTAATAGATTGGTAGTCACCACTCGTAATGTCTTTTTAAATTTCTTTGTTTTCAATTGCCAACTCTCCTTCAACTTTTTTTGAAAAATTGCAGTGAAGCTGAATGCTTTTTCATTAAAAAAGGAGCTCTCGATTTATAAGCTTTATACACCTCCATCACGGCCTAGGTCCTACTTCTATAGTAACGTTGTCTATGTTCTATTCAAATCAGTATTCAGACCTCTCGGTTTAACTATTCAGACATTAAGAGATTCAGAAAAAAAATCTCTTACCCCCTTGTTCCAGTTACAACAGCCCGGAACAAATCGATAAGAGATTCATGTGCTATATTTATTCAGAAATTGACAGGTTGCCGGCATTGACGGAAGTCTTGCGGACTCATCTGCGTTACTTTTTTAAACATTTTCGAAAAATAAGGCAAGTTGGAATAGCCGACGGAAGTGGCGACATTACTAATTGGAATCTCTGTTTTAATTAATAATTCTTTGGCCGTCTTCATGCGCTGCTGCAAAATATATTCAGATATCGGCAACCCGGTTTCCTTTTTAAAAATACGATTTAAATAGTCTGCATTCAAGAAAACTTGTTTGGCGATATCCTCCCGTGAAATTTCATGGTTCAAATTAATGTCAATATAATGCTTGACCTTCTCAATCACGGATTGCGAATTTTCCAGTGAATCCAAGTGATCTCTAACAAACTGAATGACGGTAATTACCCATTCTCTAAGGTCAGTGACCGTTCTAATGGCTGTTACCATGGATTTCATAGCTACGGAACCCGATAAGATTTGGTGAGCTTGAAGCCCTCTAATCCTTAATGTATAGTGAATCATCTGCATGAAATCTTGATAAAGTTCATGCAATAAAGAGGGATCCAGCCTCTCGGTTAACATCCATCCATCAAAAAAATAATTGATTTCAGTCATCAGTTCTTTCGTAGAACCCAATTTTAACATTTCAAACCAAGCGTTCATATCAGGCAGCATAACCAGTACAGCACGCTTTTCCTTCTCATTTAACAGAAATACGCGATTATCTAAATTCACATTGTTCGCTTCAAGCTGGTATAAAGACTCTACCATTGCTCTAGCTTCGTATATAAATGATGAAACACCGATATAGCAGGATATATCACAATAAAAATAGAGATTGCATGATTGGATATACATCTGACATATCTTTTTTAATTGCTCGTTCTCAAAGTTGCTTCCCTCTGCACCGTCGATGAAAACAAGGATGCTGCCATCCCGTTCTTGAACGATTTGACATTCGATTCCGCTATTCGCGATAAATACTTCCTCCAACGCATTCCTGAGGGCATACTCCATAATCTTCTGTTCACGATTCGTTAATGGTTTATGCCATCGTTGTACACTGACTAATACCGGTACGAACTTGGTATCCATCGTGTAAGGAATCTCTCTCTCCTTTAATAATCGTTGCAGCTGATCTTGATTAGAGGAGATATCCTGATGAAGCAAGTCAATCCAAAAGCTTTCAACTAATCGTGGTTGATGAGTTTTCCAAAGGCGATAGGTCTTTTCGTATTTAATCGTTTCGCGTTCTTTGATGATTTTATCCTGCGCCTTCACAACAGCTTCGATTAACTCATTAAAAGGGACTGGCTTTAATAGAAAAGCATGGCTTCCCAAATGAATGGCCCTCTGCGCATATTTAAAATCGGCATGGCACGTTAAGAAAATGACTTCCACCGTAAGCCGCTGTTCGTTTATCCATTCCAGCAGTTCCAGGCCGTCTCCTTGCGGCATCTCAATGTCGCAGACCATAATATCAATATGACCGTGCTTCAGTATTTCCTTGGCTTGTCTAATATTATAAGAAACTTGAGGTTCTTCAATCGAATACTCGCCCCAATTAATTCCAGATTTCACGCAATCAATTGAATGTATATCATCATCTACCAACAATAAGTGATATGCGTTTTTCTCTGTCATTTGTTTCCTCCCGCTTGATTTTGATTAAATCGTTTGTTCTGATCCCAGACAAGGAGTTGACGCTGCTTCTCTTTAATCACCGTATCAATCCCTGCTGCCTTAAGCCTCACATTAAATTCAGGCAATTTCACCGCAGGCTCGTACGTACCGGTTTCAAGTGCATATGCATATTGTTTGAGCACACTCTTAACAGCAGCATATTCCGCTTTGACAGGAGACGAATCGAACGTAAACCCGAGTGCCTTCGATAACCTTGCGGTTTTGTTGAACACGTCCATCTTCGTCCATATATCATCGCCGTCATCTTTCCAAACATGGGAAAGGAATTGGTTGCCAACCGCCCATGATTTATACACATATCCCGTGTTGGAAGCATTGATGCCTTCTGGAAAATCAATGACGTTAGGCGCGATTTGAATGTAATGCTTCCCTTCGATGCCATTGTCCAATAAATTAATGATCCGCTCATCGGAGTAGAGCAAGTTCAAAATACTCATTGCTTTTTCCGGATTTTTGGAATTTTTATGGATCGTCATAATCGATGTATTCAATTGTTTCGTTGTCATGACAGGCTGAGAGAACGGGACGGCGACCATCGGATAGCCAGTTAATCTGGATTCTTGCTGCTCAACATTGGGCTTCAGGGGACTAAAATAAGCAAATGCCCTCCCAGCCCTGACCAGCTCGGCTGCGCTGCTTCTCTTAAACACAACATCCGGGTCAATAAAGCCGGACAAGTACCAAGTTCGTATCAAATTCAGGTCCTTGGCATATTGTTCGCTCTCATAGATATTTACAATTTTCAAATCGTTATCATATGCTGGGAGAATGCCGATGCTGTCTTCTAATTCATCATAAGTTCCAGAACGAATTCCGCCATATATGGAACCTGCATAAGGAACGAGCGGAGTTAGCCCAGGCTCTTTTTCCTTTATGGTTTGAAACACCGTTTGCAAGTCAGCGATGGATTTTATTTGCGAGGTATCTATTTTATATGTATCAACTATATCTTTGCGCATCACAATGCCATAATTGGTTGCTAAATCCCTCATGCTGGGAATTCCAAAGATCCCCCCGTTCCTTACAACGCTATTTAAAATATCAGGACCAAGCACTTTTTGAATATCTTGACCTTCTGTAGCCAGCAAATGATTCAGCGGAATAAGCTGATTTCCATCAATTAATGTATTAATCGTACTACTACCTGTCAGCATCAAATCAATTTGCCTGTTGTCAGCCGTCATCATCATCTGCTGCAGCTCGGAGGTGCTCATATAAGGCATGAATTTCACGGTAACATTCAATTTTTCTTTCGTTATTTTACTAATTTCCGTCTCAATTTCTCCCATATCTCGTTGGGTTTCCGTATAAAAGTAGAACGTAATCACACTATCCGGCGACTGCTTCATAGAGGGAGGTTGATCGGACTTCTTCTGACTCCACGTGCATCCAGCAAGCTGTACAGTCACCAGGATCAAACTAAGCACTTGCAAAGCAATACGGATCCCTCTTATTCTCATCTTTCGCCCCCCGGTTCCTAGCGTTACGTGGCAATTGGCAGAACGATTACAACGTTAGCTCCGAAATTCTCTCCGTTCGAAAAGGTTAGATTTGCTTTCTCTTGGTACAATAAATGCAATCTGCGCTGCACATTGGCAATCCCAATATGCTCGCCCTTCTCCGAATACAGTCCCTGATTTTTCTGCAACCGGCTTAATACATCAAGAGGGAAGCCCTTGCCGCTATCTTGAATTTGCAGTTGAATAGATGGCGTTGCCCCCTCAATTTGACGAATAGTAATCGCTAGTTGAATCGGTTCGTCTAAGGTTACTGCATGCTTGATCGTATTCTCGACAAAAGTCTGAATAACAAGCGGAGGTACTTTACACGTGTTCAAATCTTCAGGCACGGAGATGTCGAACGACAAATGATTCGGGAACCTCAATGCTTGTATTTTCAAATAGTTCCGGGTATGGTTGATTTCATCTTTTAACGAAACAAACGTCAAATCCGTTCGAAACATAAATCTTAAATATTGTACAAGACTGCGCGATATTTCCATAATGAGTTCGTATTTCTGCACTTGCGCAAGATTATACATGACATTAAGCGAGTTAAGAAAAAAATGCGGGTTCATTTGAAGCTGTAAATGCTTAAGCTCTTCCTTTTGTTTCTGTAATTGTTCCTCATACACATTTATTTTCAAATCTTGAATTTGTGAAACCATTTGATTGAACGTCCGATTCATTAACACAAATTCATCGGATGATGATTGATACGTAACGGCTACATTTAGATTGCCCATCTGCACAACTTTCATGGCTTTAACGAGTTTGTTAATCGGGTATAGGAGCACTTTTCTTAAAAAGAAAATGAAAATGACTAAACTTACCACCCAGCCGAGCGCAATAAACGTTAATACGCGCTGCCAATAAGGTAACTTTTCCAAAATACTGCTATCAGGTATCCAGGCCAGCAAGCTGAATTTACCCTTATGTGATTGTTGTCCTACGACCAAAAACTTCTCTTTTTCCCCCGTCATCATATACTCATCAACATCATACTGAATCTGAATGCCATGAGATTGAAAAAAATTCGTTTCTTCCATTGGCTCAAGTTGATCAGTCACAAATAATGCCTTGCCCTGCTTGCCCAGATCAATAAAATCAGTCGGCACCATGATCCTTTGGGCACTTGTCCAAGCGCCAAGATAGACATTCCCTTTTTTTACAATATGATACAAATAATAATTGCTGTTTAATTTTATAACGTGCCATTGATCATAACGATATTCGGGGTCCGGCTTGCTTTGAAGCTGCATCAAAATATTTTTCAGCTCGCCCTTTATCGTTTCACGTTCGTTGAAGTTATATCTAAGCAAAGAAGTTGTGACTAGATCATTGTTAATTGCTGAATAGAAGAATAAAGAATCCGTTATTTTATAGTTGTTGCTATCCGTTGAAAGTTTGTTAAACAATTGGACCTTAGCTGTATAGTATAGCTGGCTATCATTGTTAATAGGGTGCTCCAGCCTCAAGAAATCCGGCTCAGTCGATAGCGTGTTGTATAAGTATTTATCAACTTCATCTAAATTACGATCAATTTGGCCCATATATAAATTAATGGTATGTAAATTAGATTGAAAAACTTGCTTGCGCACGACTTGAATGGCGTACTGATTATTCGTAATCAGCAAAATGATCAACGGAAAAGTCGTAATTAAAAAGCCAAAAATCAGCTTCGAGCGTAAAGATTTAAAATGGGATCTTAAAGAAAGCTTCATTTTAGACCCCCTCACCCTGATGTTTGAAATGATTATGCTATGATACTAATATATTATCTGAACTCTATTCAAAACACACTAAAAAATACTGCTGCAAAACTTAGAAATCATCACCAAAACTTATATGGCTACAAAAGAAAAAAGCCGCCATAAGCGACTTTGTCAGACTCCTCTGAAACTGTTTCGGTATTCTCTTGGCGTTACGCCTACTTTTTTGCGGAAACTAAAACTAAAATAGTTGGCATCGGAGTAACCGACCTTTTCCGCAATCTCCAAAGCTCTCATATCGGTTGTACGCAGCAGCACCATTCCAGCTTCCAACCTAATATCGTTCAAATAATTAACAAAGGTCATCTTCGTCTCTTTCTTGAAAATGCTGCTAAAATAGCCTGTACTTATATGAAGGTGGCTGCATACTTTATTTATGGAAATATCACCTAAATGATAGTGTTTTTTGGTATACTCTTTAGCTCTATCGACTAGATTCGTAAAAGTGGACTGACGTTTTGCGGCGATATGGTTCTTCACATTAATGCAAATTTCCGTCAACCAAATCCTGGCTTCCTCCATGGTGGTGAAATTAGATATTTGGGTAAAAGGTACAAACGCCTCGCCCAAAACCACTTCAATATCCAGGTTTAAATCTTTGGCCGCTTTCAGGATGCAGGTTAATATTTCGAGCATATAAATTTGATAGTCCTGAACCGGATCTCCTGCCTCGACACCTCGAAAAACCTTGTTGATTTCCTCTTCGATTTCTTGATTTGTCCCTGCCTTAATATAACGTGTTAATTCAATCTCTCTGAGTTCGTCAAAACGAATCTTTTCAATCTTTTCCATGTCTGTTCACCACATCCTCCATACAAATCATATGATTACATCTTCTAGTTGAGTGTAATCCTTTGAACTTTTTTACTATTTTAGTATGAGAGGAAGGGCTTTCAAATCAGTATTCAGACTTTTGGATGTAACGATTCAGACTTTTAGACTTTTGGTCATAAAGAAAAAAGGCTGGCAGGAATACTATCCTGCGCAACCTTTTATAAAAATGCTTATTTGGCGTTCGATTTACTGAAGAGATCCAAAACACGTTTAATAATGACGGCCGCTTCGGCTCTTGTCGCAGTGGCTTTAGGCACAAATTCGCCCTCGGAGCGTCCATTCACAGCGCCTAATAAGCTTAAGCCGTTTACAGCTTCCTTCGCATAATCAGCAATGGAATCGTAGTCTGTGAAAGCACTAGATGCAGCCGCAGCAGGCAATGCCACTTTTTGTTCCTTAAGTGCGTTATAAATCATAACGCATAAATCTTGCCGGGTTATTTGATTATCCGGTCCAAACTCGTTATTTCCGATTCCTTCTACAAGTCCCAATGAAGTTGCGATATCGACAAATGATTTAAACCAAGCATCCTCAGGAACGTCACTAAACGTTAGCGCGTCGCCATTGCTTTTAAAATCAAAAGCTTTCACAATCATTTTCAGAAACTCTGCTCTTGTTACATGGCTTGACGGGTCAAATACGCCATTTTCTTTGCCGTTGATAATGCCTTTTTCCACTAGGTCTGCAATCGCATTCTGTGCCCAGCTAGGGATTTGAACGGCATCCTTGAATTTTTCTTTCAGAACTTCAGCAGCCGTTTTGTCGGAAGAAGAACCTTTTCCACCCTCTGTCGAAGGTTTGTCTTTCGGCACTTCTTCTTTAACAGGTTCGCTCGGAGTTGTCGATGTGTCTCCACCGCCGCTTCCGCCATCGCCACTTCCTCCATCGCTATCGCTGCCGCCGGAAGCAGGAGTTCCATATACGAAAGATGCCGTAGCCCCTTGTTTAGCAGCAGAATCATTCAGCACAAAATTGTTGGAGGTATTTCCAATAATGACATTGAATTTACTATTCGCATTAACCGTCCAGCCTTTACCGCCGCCGTAAGAAACGTTGGACGTTGTTTCCGTTCCCGACAGCTGGTTATTAAATCCATCATCATAATATTGCAGGTCGCTTAATTTAATTGTAAAAGACAGCGTTTGTACGGCACCCGGTGCAAGTTCAACTTTTTGGTAACCGCGAAGATCTTTCATCGGACGGCCTTCAGAAGCAAAGTTATCCATGCCGATGTACAACTGAGCGACTTCCTTACCTTTGACGTTGCCAACGTTTTTAACATCGACGGTCGCCGTTATCGTGTCATTCGCCTTGTTTTTATCGAATACTTGTTTGTTAAGCTTTAGGTTGCTGAACTCGAATTTCGAATAACTTAAACCAAATCCGAATGGATACGCCACTTTAGAGTCATAATCAGCCTTCGTCGCATACTTGCTATCGAACCATCTGTAGCCAACCAGTACGCCTTCATCATAAAATACAGGATTTGTTCCCCAGCCGCCGTTAGTCGTACCCACGTTAGCAGCATTTCCTGAATTAGCCGCCATGTTGAATCCTGTGCGAGTCGGAAGCGCTTTGGAGGCCTCAATGGACGGGCTGTTCTCAAAATGCGTAGTAAACGTTTGAGTTAATTTGCCTGAAGGGTTAACGGCACCTGAAAGAACATCGGTAATGGCATGCCCGCCTTCTTGACCAGGCAGCCAAGAAACAAGGATCGCATCTGCATATTGATTAACAAGAGTCGTATCAAGCGCAGCACCGATATTTAAAATAACAATCAATTTTTTATTCGCATTATGGAAGGCAGTTGCATAGGCAACTAGAGCCTTCTGTTCTTCATCAGTGAGTATGTAACCGTCGTTTCCGGTTAGGGCGTTGTCCGCGCCTTCGCCCGTTTGACGGCTCACAACGAAGATGCCATAATTTGTGCTGCCTGCAAGAGCAGCGGCTCTATTTTCTAACGTAGCCTGATTAAATGCACCTGTGTAGGTTAAATTAATGCCCGTTACTCTGTTCGAAGTATACGTGTAGCTTAACGATTTGGTATAACCGGCTGCTTCTTTAATATCTTTAACGCTGCCAGCATTGGCAACCGTGAAAGATTCTTGAAGCGCTTTTTCAAGCGAAACAACTGAAGCATTCGTAGGATCGAAGTAAACGCCGGCACTACCGCCTCCGCGTGCTACGATGTCTGAAGCCGTTACGCCATTATCGCCAAAACCTCCGCGACCCTTCAAATTTGCGCTTGTAACTAAACCAACCTTAGATTGAGCTGCGAGAGGAAGAACGTTGTTGTTCTTCAATAGAACCATGGCTTCAGCTGCTGTTTTGCGTGCAAGATTGTTTGATTCCGTAAAGAGAGAGCTTTTGTAGAAATCTTGTTCTTTTTGAACAAGGTTATCTTGGATACCCCATGTGCCATATTCGCCTTTGAATGTATTGGATTTCGTAACTACATTAAGAAGGTTCATCACGTTCTGGTTGAGATACTTCACATCAAAAGCTCCGCTTTCAATCGCAGCTTTCAGTTCTGCCTTTTTAGCCGCGCTAAGGCTTGATTCGGTCAAATCGTTCTGTGCTTTTACAGTCTCAAGAATGCCTTGCGTCGCACCCCAGTCAGACATAACATAGCCGTCGAAACCGAAGTTACCTCTGAGTACGTTCGTCAGAAGCCATTCGTTATTGCAAGCATAAATGCCGTTCAAACGATTGTAGGAACACATCACAGACCAAGGTTTTGCCGATGCGGATATTTCAAAACCTTTAAGGTAAGTTTCGCGTAAAGCACGTTCGGACACGATTGAATTGCCACCGCTGCGATACGTTTCTTGCTCGTTACCAGCAAAATGCTTAATTGTAACGCCAACATTCTGAGACTGAACACCTTCCGTGTATTCACGGGCGATATGACCGGAAAGATACGGATCCTCCGAGAAATATTCGAAGTTACGGCCGCTTTGCGGGTTTCTCAAAATATTTTGCCCCGGAGCAAGCATCTCATCGACACTGTAGTATACGGCTTCCTTACCCGTTTGAACAGCAATCGCGTTCATTAATTTGTTATCCCATGATGATGCGATAGCCGTTGGAGACGTCCAGGTTGTGGCTTTATAGCCCATACGAACACCGGCAGGCCCGTCTGAGAGCGTTAATGGAGCAATGCCCATCGACATCAATCGACGGCTTGTATAAGTACCGCCTGCACCGCCTGAGTTTTTAATCGCCGTGCCGTCGGCAACCGAACCTGATGTTCCGCCGATCAGATTAATCTTCTCGTCCAGCGTCAACTGTGCAATAACTTGTTGAATCAAGTCTTTTTTCTGAGCCTCAGTCCATGTGCCCGTTTTGAGTGCAAGCAGCGATTTGAGCGTAGGATCTACTTTGTAAGTCAATTCTACGACATCGCTGTCAGCCATATTGTAACTTCCTTTAGCCACAGCTTTAATTCTCGTTGTTTGAGTTGGTTGAATCGGGATTGGCGTTGAATAAACGGAGGAAGAACCGGTAGGAACTGCTGGTTCTGTTCCATCTGTTGTCATGGTGTAGTAAACCGTTGTTCCTGCCGCACTTGTGAGACTAGCCGTGGTTGGGAAATAGGTATCGTTTGCATAGGCACCCGCTTTGCTATCCGTTGGAACGGCAAGTTTGAATGCCAGCGTATGCGTGTATACGGGAGAATACTCCAAACCGTTATACGCAACTATTTTTAACGTTACAGGTGAAGGACGATTCGCTGCTGGAGCTGCAACAATTTGTCTATTGGTGGGAACAAGCGTCGAACTTCCCGTTGGCGTTGTACCGTCCAGAGTGTAATACATAGGCAGCCCATTTGCCGTTGCATCCGCAGTGAGCGTAACCGTTGTGCCTGATATGGTTGTAGTGCCGTTATTCGCATAACCTGTAATCGTAGGTTGAACGGCTGGAGTGGAAGCAGCAGGCATCACACCGGGCGTAGTTGTTACTCCTGAAGCAGCCGAAAAGCTGCCGTCAGATCCTGTGACACGGTAATCGTACTTTCCGCCAGCCGTGACGCTTGTATCATTATACGCACTAGCGACTAAGTCACCATTCAATACGGCATATTCGGTGTCAGCAGCGCCATTCGTTTTTCTTTCGATTTTATAATGAACATTTGCAAGCGAATTCCAAGAGACTGTAATTTGCAGCGGGTTATACGTGGTAGCGGTTACAGTCGGAGCATTTAATGACCAGAGCGCAGAAAGATTCAAGTCCGCATTAAGTACACTCGAGCTTCCTGGCGTATAGCTTGTACCGGAGCCATTTGGAGCCGTATTCCATTTCACAAAGGTATGATTGGTGTAAGTAATTCCCGCAACCGTATTGGCCAGAATCGTATAAGCAGACACGCCGTCAGTCGTTTCTGATTTCGCGCCGGATCCCCCATTTGCGGAGTAGTTAATCGTATACCCGGCAGCCATAGCATTCATAGGTGCTACACTTAGCACCATCAAAATAGCCAAGAGCATCGATATCATGGGTTTATTTCTTTTCATTTTCGGGCCCTCCATCTAGTTGATATTCTTATCATTTATGTTCCTTCTGAGAAGCACTTCTTTCCGCTTCAATCAGGCTGTTCACCTCCCCACCCAATATATAAAAATAACTAATTATCTAAAATAGAAAATACTGCGCTTCTATAACTATTCTGATAAAAATATACGAATTGCGCCTTGGATCCATGTCCCCAGTCATTTCTATGACTTATGGGGGCAGCCCTTTGTGCAGGTATGCTTCTACGGCCAAAATAAAGGGAAAAATCCCCTCTAATTTGACTGCAGAAGCTTGTCAGGTCCATTTAACAGGAAAAACTCCCTCTATTCGACCGGATTTCGTGAGAATCTACGAGATCGGGTCAAATTAACGGGAGTTTTTCCTTATATTTCCTTGCGAGGTCGTCTTTCGGGCAATTTAGAGGGGGATTTTCCAGTTATCTTCCTCCACCTTTTTCGCATAGCTTGCAGCTACTTCTTTTTCAAAAGAAATCTGTAAATTAATAGTCCTATTAAGAGTGTAATTGAAAGATAAATAATTGAATTTGTTATAAATATGGACCAAACTACCCTCATTAACTTCCCTCCAATAGAAGCCTCATATCTTCACATCCATAATAACCATATTTTATCATAAAACCTATTAAATCAAACGAAATTAGACAAGTGCCTCTTAGATGATTCAGTGATGAAGGCATTTCCCTTAATACGTGTTGCACCTCGTCTAGAATTACGAACCAACTTTTTTTACTGGAATTATGCCCCAAATCCAACCAATTGAGCAAACCACACATTGACAGCCAACTTGTTTTCCAGTAAAGTTAAACATATAAATTAGTATCTGGTACTAATACTAGGTAATAAAAAAGGAGAGATTCTCATGTCGCTATCGAATCCCTTGCCCGCCCGTATCTCCGCTATAGGCAGCTACGTGCCTTCGCATATTTTAAGCAACGCCGATCTGGAAAAAATGGTGGAAACGAATGATGAATGGATCGTGCAGCGCACCGGCATGCGGGAACGCAGAATCGCCGCCCCCGACCAATTCACAAGCCATTTATGTATAGCTGCCGTGCAAAATATGCTGGACCGTTATCCGGAAGCGCTGAGCGGCGTGGAACTGATCATTGTCACCACCCATACGCCTGACCTGCCCTCAACGCCGGTCTCTTGTATGGTTCAAGCTCATTTCGGCCTCCCTGCTGTCGGCACCTATGATCTCAACGCCACCTGCGCAGGGTTTGCCTATGCGCTCCATACGGCAAGCGGACTGATCGCGGCTGGCCTGCACCGCAAAATTCTGGTCGTCGGCGGAGATTCGATGTCGAAAATCACAGACTATACCGACCGGTCGACCTGCATTCTGTTCGGCGACGGCGCCGGGGCCGTGGTCGTGGAGCGCGAGGATGAACGGCCGGCTTTCCTAGCCCATCATTTTGGCTCGGACGGCTCCGGCGGCAAGCATGTGTACCGCACCGGGCTGGCTTCGCAGTGGCAGGATATACCGCTAACAGGCAACGGCAAGCTCGTCCAAAACGGACGCGAAGTATATAAATTCGCGGTGTCCACGGTTCCGGACGGCATCGAGCAGTTGCTGGCCAAGAGTGGACTATCGCAGACAGCCATCGATTGGTTTGTCCCGCACAGCGCCAACCTGCGGATCATTCAATCGATCTGTGAAAAAAGCGAAATTCCTTTTGAGAAAGCATTATACAGCCTTGAATATTACGGCAATACGTCAGCGGCTTCCATTCCGCTCGCGCTTGATTTAGGGGTCAAAGAAGGCAAAGTGCAAACGGGCGACACACTCTTGCTTTATGGCTTTGGTGCTGGACTTACGCACGCCGGGATCATTTTGCGCTGGGGATAAGTTAAGGCAAATTGCCGTGACAGGCTAAACAAAGGAGGCGGCAGCCTGCCTATGCAGACGCTTCAAGCTGCCGCCCCTTGCTTAAGAGGCCGAATAGTGATGGTCGAAGCCTTGTTCAAAGCCTTTGTGAAAACCATCCATATAGCCTCTGTCGTATCCGTTGTCAAAGCCCTTGTCGAAGCCTCCTTGATGTGTGAGGAGCTCTTTGGCGGGGCGCCTTTTCTTTCTCAGGAGGGCTTTCTTACCGCGAAGCGGCTTCGTTTTCCTGAGAAGCTTGCCTTTCAGCCTTCTGCGTACTACAGCCTTCACTCTCATAGATTCCTGACTCCTTTACACGTTATTCGCTTTGATGATGGCGGGAGCAATGAGCGGAAGCGCGGTTGCAAACCGGTGCAGCTCATCCCAGCCAACATGCGTTTGGTGGCGCAGATCCATATTCCAGTATCTTAGCGACCACTCATTAATGAAACGATGCAGCTTGCCGCCTTTAACTTGATAGATGGTATTTCCTTCGCTTCGGACCAGCGCACCCTCGTGATAAACACCGTCGACGCAAGCTCCCTGTGCAAGCGCCGCAAGCTTGCTCTGCACCTCATGATGCGGCAGGGAATGACCCATAGGCCAGCTGCGCAGGTCAACTTGGGAGACACGGCTGGCAGACAAGTGATGCGCCTCCCCCTCGATCGGGTGGCGGCGGCCGTTCTCAATCCAATACAGCCTTGATGATACGCCTCGGACGACAATATGGCTCGGATAGAAGTCATTCATCGCCGCGCTGCCGCCATCCAGCTTTTGCCGAACCTCATGCAGCAAGCTGTGGGACTCGCCCCATTTTCGAGCGTAGAATTCCAGGTTTCTTCCATATACCTCTTCAAAACGTTGTTCACCCAGCGCTTTAATGGTGACGCTGCCGACATGATGGATGAAGGTATCCTTGGCAATAACGAGCTCTAATCCCATCATCCGCGCCCGCAAGCCGAAATCGTCATCCTCGCAATTTCCGATCTCAAATCCTTCGTCCAAATACCCAAGCCGCTCAAAACCCCCGCGACGCATGAGTACACAGAAGCCCGTTAATCTGGTGCTGACATGCCATTTATCGGCGTTCGACTGGTTAAAGGCTGCGGCAAAACGATGCATTTCCTCCGTAGACGCGTAGGTCGTCTCCAGCAGTTGCTCGCCGCTTATATAATTCGTCATGGGTCCCACCAGGCCGAATTTCTCGCTGCTGTATAAGCAGGCCAGCATATTTTTCAGCCAATCCTTGGTCACAATGGTATCGTTGTTCAAGAACAGCAGGTTGGCGCCGCGGGCCATCCGCAGCCCTTGGTTCGTCCCTCCGGCAAAGCCGAGATTGGAGGTCAGTATCCGGTAGCGGATTTTCCCGGTTAATTCTTTCAGATACTGAGCCGTATCATCCGTTGACGCATTATCGATAACGATGATTTCGAAGGGCTCCGGCGTATGCTCGTAGATGCTCTCGATGCAATTCTGAAGATGTTGGCGTTGAGCATTCGTCGTAACGATGATGATGCTTGTTCCTTGGAAGTTCGAGGGCGCTGCTCCTGCTTCCCAACCAAGCTGATAAGCGTAATCGTGCGCGCTGTCATAGGCCAAATTAAAACCTTCATTGTAGCCGCGATTATAGCTTGCTGTGGATAGGGACAGGACGTTTCCCCGGTTTCCCATTTTGCTCAGCTTAGCGTACTTGCCTTTGCTTTTTCTGCTGAATTTACGCGATTTGCCCGCGAGCAGCCGGACAGCTCGTTTGCTTGCTGTTCTCATCGGTAAGGAGCCTCCCCTCTCACGATTGAATTCGCCAAATGCCCGAAGTCGATCGCTACTTTCCCCATGTTCGACGCAATCCACTCCGAAATAACGACAGCCGAGATCCCTGCGGAAACAAGGGCAATGTCGAAATCGTAGCCGGCGATGTTGTCTTTAATATGCGGAATGTCCTTCACACCGAGAACCGGCGTAATCTCGCCAACAATATTCACCCCGTGCGCGCGCAGCACTTCGGCCAAATGAGGAGCCAAATTGCCGACCAGCAGCACCTTTCTGCCCTGTGTAATTCGCGACAAGTAGCCCTCGTGATAGAGATAGTAATTCACTAGGGAGTCCGTCATGACAAGCTCGCGGTAGTTAATATTTTCTGCTTTAAACACCGCAAACGCGAGCGGCTGGAAATTGCGTACCCGCAGCTTCGGAATGCCTATCACGCTAGCCCGGCGAATCGATTGCACCAGCTCCGCTTTAATCGCCAGGTCCGGTACATCTACGCCAGCATACGAGAGAAACGGGCCTTCCTGCTTAATCTGTTCAATCGGTAAAATCGTTTCCTGCGCCAGGGTCAGCAGCTCGCCATCCCCTAACCGCGCGAGGGAAAACGGCGTTCTTGCGTCAAGTGCGGCGACGATTCTCTCCCCCAGCTCCCTTGCTGAAAGCAGGTGATAAATGTGCGGCCGCAAATGTTCCACGCCGGCAGCGACAACTTGCTCGATCGTGATATCGGGCAGGATTTGGTAGTCTGGCAGCAAGCTATCCACAATGGCATCGCCCCCTGCATGCTTCCCATCCCTGTAGCCTTTATCGAAGCCTCTGTCAAAACCTTCATTATAGCCTTGATCGTACATAGATCCTCTTTCAACCGGCACGGGCTGGAGCGGCGGGAGCAGCGGAACCCGTCTCCGCTTCCTTTTTAACCGTATAGAAACAGGGAAACCTTTGCCTTTGCGCTTGCGGGACCGTTTGCTTCTCCGAAATGAGATGATTTTGACCAGCTTTTTAGCGCTTTGTTTCTTCGTTAGGGGCAGCATGCGTTCACCCGCCTTTTTGCGTTATCGTTAACAATTCATTCAATCGATTGCGGTACGTGTGATCCTTCAACGTCCGTGCCATTCCACGCAAGGCGATGTGCTGCCGCTCTTCTTCATGCGCTAGATAGTACTCGATTTTCTGGATAAGCTCCTGCGGGGAGCTGAACGTATCGAGCTCTTCGCCAGGCTTATAGAAATTCGTCAGTTCGTCACGGACATCCGTTAACTGCAAAGTTCCGGACGCTGTAATATCAAATAGCCGTGGATTCGGCGAGAAAGCCGGAATTTGCCTGCTGTTGCTGTTATGGGAAACATCGTCCGTGGCCCGGTGCAGATTGATGACGATTTTCGCCCCGTGATAATACTTCATCGTGTCCTGCGGACTCAGCCAGTAGCCTTGAATCTTCGAAGACAGCTTATTGTAGGAGCTCAACCGGTCCCACCAGTAGCCGTTAATCATGAAATCCTTGTCTTGCAGATAGTCGGCCATTTCATCGATGAAAGCAACCCTGTTCCAGAAAGCTGTGCCTATAAAACATATATCTTTGCGGAAATTCGTCGGCACATAGTCCAGCTTTACCCTATCAGGATGAATACCGAACGGCAAATAATGCACATTCGCACAGCCCATAGACTTGTAAGGCTCTACGCAGCTTTTCTCCAGTGTGAACACATAGTCAAAATGGGGCACGAGTCCCATCGATTGATCCGAATGGTAGGGATCGTCCGGCAGCCAGATCGCGGTGCGAATGCCCTGTGCCCGAATCGCCTGCACGACATCTCCCGGCACCGATTGGCCAATCGCATCGAGTACGAGCACAAGATCCGGTCTTGCCTCCTGTGCAATCTGAACAATGGGATCGGCCGGATTGACGACGATAACTTCTCTGACCATATCCCGCAGACTGGCTTCGATACCTTCATCCATCGCTGCATAGGGCAGCCCGTTAGCCCTTACGTACATCACCTTCAAATTCCAGATAAGGCCGCGTTCCTGAGGAATGTCCCGCATCAAGCTTTGGCAGCGGCCCATGTGGAACCCGTGAGACCAGCCTTTTCCATAGCCTTGGTGGCTGCCCATTGTCCATTCTTCCTTGTAACGAGACAGGGAGACGACAGGCTGGAGCTTAACTTTCCGCACTCTCCGATCACGCTTCCTCTTCCTGTTCGGCGATCGCAGCGGCAATTTTCTCGCTCTCACCGGCTGCTTCGTCTTCGCTCTCACAGCTCTTAATGCACTCATTCCTTCTCGCCTCCGCTGATGTTGACATGTCCTTTGAGCTGCAAATATTGTGCCAATGCGCTTTGCCAGCTCTTCATCGGATAAATGCGATTCAATTTGCTGTTGTCCAGCACACTGTATAAAGGTCTGCGGACTTTAGCCGCATACGCGCTGTTCAGGATCGGTGTCGTTTCGCAGGCAATACCGCAAATCGCGAACGTCTCCGCCGCCAGTTCATACCAGCTGCAAGCACCTTCGCCCGAGCAATGATAAACACCGTATGCCGTAATCTCTTGTTCTAGGAAAGCCCGCACCATTTCAGCCACGTCCCGCGTATGTGTAGGTGACATGATGACATCCTGAACAACGGAAATCGGCTTCCCCTGCTTCGAGAGCCGAATCATCGTTTCCACGAAATTCCCGCCCTTCCCGCTGGCCCCGGCTTCTCCAAACAGCGAAGATACACGGAAAATAAAGTAGGTATCCAAATATGCTGCGATCGCTTCTTCTCCCGCAGCTTTGCTGCTGCCATAGGCATTCAGCGGACTTACCCGGTCTTCCTCGGTATAAGGCGCTTGTTTGCTGCCGTCAAACACATAATCTGTGCTGAAATGGATGAAAAGCGTTTTATTCTGCTTACAATAAGCCGCCATGCGCAAAACGGCGATTGAATTAATAACGAGCGCCTTGAGCGGATCGGCTTCGCATTGCTCCGTATTGTGAAACGCCGTACAGTTAATGAGCACGTCAATGCGGCCAAGCTTTTCAAGAACCGGAATGATGATTTCCGTATTCTCCACGTTCAGCATCTCACGCGTTATCGTGATAACCTCGAACTGGCTATTCTCCTTCAATGCCCGATGGATGTCGGAGCCCAGTTGGCCTTTAGCGCCTAGCAGCGCGATGCGTTTCATTATTCCCTCGATCCTTGAATATCCAAAATACCGCCATACAGCGTGGCATCCTGAATAATCTTGTGCCATTTGATGAGCTCGCTGTACCAGTCCAGCGTAATCGTTTGATCCATGCTCGGCACTTCACCCGCCGCCAGAGCGTTATAAATTTCTAATGCTCCCTGCGCAGCCGTCCATTGGCCTTTCCATCCCAGCGCCTTCTCGATTTTGTCGAAGCTGACGCGATAGGATCGGTGATCTGGCGCGCCATACCAGGCAATGGTAACCGGCTTGGGGATGACCCCTGTGATCTCCTCTGCCAATTTTCCGAGCTGATAGTTGTTGCTGTCCGAGCCCACGTTGTAAATTTGACCGTTGATGACTCCGGCATCCGCCTCCAGCAGCAAGCACATGACATCGGTTGTATCCTGAACATGAACGAACGGTCTCCACTGAGAACCGTCTCTCATTAAGGGAATAACCCCTTTCTGATAAGCGCCCAGCGCCATCCCGTTAATGGCTAAATCGAAGCGAAGGCGAGGAGAATGGCCGTAGACGGTTGCTTGGCGAATAACAACGGCCGTGAAGAGGGAATCGGCTAATGGCAGCACGCCTTGTTCCGCCATTTCGTTGGCTTTGGCATACGTCGTCAGCGGATTCGTAGGAGAAGTTTCATCGACGATCACGTCAGGGGCTTGAAAGCCGTATAAGGAGCAGGAAGACGGAAGAATGTATCGTTTCACGCCAAGCTTCTTCGCTTTATGCGCCGTGCTCACGCGAGAAATATGGTTAATTTGGTACGTTGCTTCCTGAAACAATTCACCGCTGGGATCGTTGGAAATCGCCACAAGGTCAATGACTGCATAAACGTCGGCAAAGGCTTCCTCCTTCAGACGGCGGGAGTCCTCCTTGATCATGACGAGATTCGGATGCTGTGACGGGAGCTTATCGGTACCGAAAAAAAAGCGGTCGACCGCTTTCACGGCATAGCCTTTATCCAGCAGCTTCGGTACCAGCACACTGCCGATATAGCCGCCCGCTCCCGTAACCAAGATGGTTTTCATGATAAGTCCCCTCCATAAACAAAGTTATTCTCCGCTTGCGCAAGCGCAGGCTGCTGACGATCCCTTTCGGACAAAATCGGTTGCGAGATCGGCCAAGCGATGCCAAGATCCGGATCGTCCCAAGCAATGCCACGGTCATGCTCAGGCGAATAATAATCATCCACTTTATAGAGCAGCTGCGTGTTCGGAACTAATGTGCAGGCGCCATGGGCAAAGCCCTTCGGAACTAAAATTTGGCGTTTGTTGTCCGCGCTCAAAATGACGCCGACCCACTCTCCGAAAGTGGGGGAGCCTTTGCGGATATCGACGACAACGTCATAAACAGCACCGGATACTACACGAACGAGCTTGGTTAGCGCTTTGGGCTCTAATTGATAGTGCAGACCACGAAGAACGCCCGCTTCTACCGACAAGGAATGATTATCTTGAATAAAGGCATGGTGAATGCCTGCGTTTGCCAACGTTTGCTGGTTATAGCTTTCCATAAAAAATCCGCGATGATCACCATGCGCTTTCGGTTCGAGCACCACGACCCCCGGCAGCTTGGTCGAAATCACTTTCATGAAAGGGCTCCTCCTCGTTGTTTCATAATATGATCAACCACATAGGCGGCAAACGGCATCGAGCATGTAAAAGCCGGCGATACCGCATTGAGGATATGCATGGTGCGATTGTCGCCTTCGATTACAAAATCTTGAACCAGCTCCAAGGTCTCAATATGGAGCAGCTGCGCCCTGATGCCCGGTCTTAGGAAATGGCCGAAGCCTTTGGGATCGATGTTCTTTACCATACTCATGCCTAGCCCGATGAAATAGGATTTGATATACTTGCGCATTTCCTGAAAGGCCAAACGTCTGAAATGAAACGAATTGGTGATAAAAAGCTTCAACTCATAACCGGCAATCTGCAGAAACTCCTTCAGGTTAAAGCCCTGCAGACCTTGGTAGTTTTCCCGCCAAAAGGCTGGCATCGCCGTAGGCCCGATTTTGATGCTGCCATCCACTGTTTTTGTATAATGAACCCCGAGAAAGGGGTTTTTCAAATTCGGGACAGGATAGATGTTCGTGACGACATCCGTTTTGTTTTTCGTATATTTCAAATAAATGCCTTTGAACGGAATGATTGTATACTTCTCTCCGAATCCAAAGTCATGAGCGATACTGTCCGCGTAAAGTCCCGCACAATTGATCAAATAGTTGTACTTATAAGTACCTGAGTTTGTAAAAAGGAGGTCTCCCCGATGTTTGCGATACTTCGTTAGGAAATGAAACTCGACGCCGTTCTCTGCATTTTCACGCTTCAGGGTGCGGCAAACTTCTATAGGATCGACCGACGCCGTTGTCGGTGAAAACAGAGCTTTCCTGTATGTCCTCGCATTCGGATCGATGACCGCGATTTCTTCCTCATTCATCCACTGTAACGGCACGCCGTTGATGTCTGCCCGCAGCTTCAGCTCTTCCAAGCCCGCTAGTTCGGAGGCATCCTTGGCGACAACAAGCTTGCCGCATTCATTGAGCTGCAGGCCATTTTGCTTGCAATAAGCACGCATCGCCTGATTGCCCTCTTTGGTGAATTTCGCTTTCAAGCTGTTGGCGGAATAATAGAAGCCGGCGTGCAGCACTCCGCTGTTGCGGCCGCTTGCATGCGCAGCCACATCGGACTCTTTTTCCAATATGCAAATGGTCACATCAGGCTCCCGCTTCTTCAACTCACGGGCAATGGTGAGGCCGATAATCCCCGCTCCGATAATGACGTAATCGTACTTCCTCACGTGTCATCACCGGCGTCGGGCTTAGCCGGAGCCTGCAGGTTCGGATACTCCCGCAGCTTGTCGGACGCTTCGAACCAGGACAGAAAGGTGCCGGCGTCGAACCACCACCCTGTCAGCAGATGATAGCTGAGCTTCCCCTGCTCCGCATATAAGTTGTTCACATCGGTAATCTCCATTTCGCCACGGGCAGAAGGCTCCACCGTCTTAATCAAGTCGAATACGGTGGAGTCATACATATAAATGCCGGTGACACAATAAGAAGACTGCGGATGCTCGGGCTTTTCTTCAATTCGTTTGATCAGCTCGCCGTCCATGACCGGAACCCCGTATCTTCTAGCGTCCTCCACTTCCTTCAAAAACACTTTAGCTCCCTCTGGCTGAGCTTCAAACTGATTCACATAGGGGACGAGCGAATCCTCGAACAGATTATCGCCCAGCAGCACAAGCAGTTTCTCGCCGGGATGCACGAAGTTTTCCGCAAGCTCCAAGGCATCGGCGATGCCGCCGGCTTCTTCCTGTATTTTATAAGAAATGTTAACGCCCCACTCCTTCCCGCTGCCTAAGAAATCCGTGTAGAGGGAGACGGAGTGCTTGCCCGTGATCAGCAGGATATCGGTGATTCCCGCTGCTCTCAGCTTTTCAATCCCATAATAAATCATCGGATATTTGCCGACGGGCAGAAGATGCTTGTTAATCATTTTCGTCAAGGGTCGCAGACGCGTGCCAGTTCCCCCCGCTAGAATGACTCCCTTCATAGCAACGCCATCCTTTCCTCTTGCTCACTCAAATAAAAGCTTGGGGATCGATGCCCCACTTTTCTATAAAAAGCTTGCGCGAACGCTCCACAATACCTTGCAGTTGGCTCTCTCCCTTCTTGCCGAAGCTCGCGCTTCCGTGGTGGAAGATAAAGGTATCTTCAGTAAGCATGAGCTTGTAGCCGGCCTTTCTTGCGCGATAGCAGTAGTCGTCATCCTCATAATGACCGGGACTGAATCGTTCATCCAATAAGCCGATTTTCTCCATGACTTCGCGCTTGAACAAAAAGCAGAAACCGACCAAACGCTGCACCTCAACATATTTCCCCTTATTTCCCACGTTGTACTTGAGGATCATATCCGTCATATTCGTATACGGCTCTTTCATTTGTTGGATACCGCTGGCATAGTTCGTCATGGGTCCTACAATGCCGATATCGCTTCGGTGATACAGACAAGTGAGCATGTGATCCAACCAATTCGGCGTGAGCAGAACGTCGTTATTCAGCAATAGCACGGAGCTGCCTCTAGCCAGCTTCATGCCCGCATTACAAGCCACAGGGAAGCCTCTGTTTTCCGAGAAGGAAACGAAGGGAATCCTCTCACGGACCAGATCGTCGAGCGTCCCATCAGTAGAGGCATTGTCGACCACAATAATTTCATAAGGGATTCTTGTATGCTCCCGGATGGAGTAGATGCAATCCAGCAGCAGCTTTCTTTCGTTAAAAGTTGGAATGATGATGCTTGTGCTGTTCATACCGATCCCCCCGCCAGGGCTGTTCGAGTCCGATGAGCATCCTTAAATTGCAGTCTGCTTCCATGTTCGCCCAGCAGCATATGAAGTGCTTCCAGATGGTCGCCAACAATCAGATTGGAAACAGGATTGGCCGTCCCGGTGTTGAATCTGGTCGGTTTGTTGGAAGTGACCACATCGATGCTTGCCGGTGCGCAAATACGCAATCCATTGCGGATTGCCTTCGCCTGTGCTTTAGGAGGTACCGCTAACGCTGCGCTTCCGATCACCTCAAGCGCTTTGCGGGAGAGCATGTGGGGAATCGCCGTCATGGAGTTGGCTTGGAGCTCCGGTCGACCCTGAACCCGATTCACGAATTGTTTAACAATCGAAACCCCGTCGCGATGTGCGAACAGACCGATATACGGAGAGATATCGTTTAAAGCGATATCCCATCCCCCGTCGATGGCCCGTATGAAGGGAACCAACTGCTCGGTTTGAATCGGGATATCGCCATCCAGGAACAGCATCATGTCAGATGAAGAAAGCTTTGCACCAATCGATCGCCCGACATCATGCCCAACGAGACTAGGGTAATGAACAATCGTGGCCTGAGGACACTGTCTGGCAATATGAACGCTGTTGTCAGTTGAACCGTTAATCACGACAATCAATTCCTGAAGGGGCAATCTTTGCAGTTCATTCAGCACACGCGCTATCGTTTTCTCTTCATTAGAAACGGTAACCACCGCTCCTATCGTTTTCCTTGTCGGGACAAGCACGAGATTCGGAGTGGGCATCCCCATTTTCTCGCTATAACCAGCAAGGAACGCCCGGGAGATACTCAGATACTGCCCCTCCGAAATCGGTCCAATTTCCTTCGACGTATAGAACGAATGCCATAAGGAGTTTATATACGAACTTGGATCCATGTGCTCTTGCAGAGGATGGTCCGTGGCATACCTGGCGCCGATTGCATGTACTCTTCTTCTAAGCTCCGCCACCGATCTGGAGCCCCTGCGCATGCGGCGTACGGGGATGACGGTTCTCGCTTTCGGTCTTTGTTTCACTCGTTTCCTCATTAATTTATTCATCAGCTTCACCCCACAAAGGTTCGGTCCCTTGTTAAATCCGTTAGCTGACCACGCTCATTCGTCTGTTCATGCAGCCAATTCAGGGCTTCGAGGTGATCTCCAAGAATAAGATTTTGCAGCGGGTCCACCTTAAATTTTCTTCGTTTTCTTGGATTAATCCGACCCACATTCACATTGTAAACTTTGTTCAGCGTGAGCCCCTTTACGCTTGCTATGGTTTGGGCGAGAGGCGGCACGGCCAGGTTGCCGGCACGGATTTCATTCAACGCTTTACGACTGATGGCGTGCGGGATTGTCGTCATGGAAGCTCCTCGCAAGTCCGGACGGGAGAGTGCAATGTTGAGGGCATGCTTGGCTAACACAACAGGATGTACGTCCACTTTATCCGTTTTGCCGGAATAACTGTTTAGCGCCACATCCACCCCCCGATCCACCGCCAGCACGAATGGCTTCAAATCTTTCGCTGCAATGATAATATCCGCATCAATAAATAGGATTGTACTTCCTTTCGCATAACTGGCGCCAACGCCTCTGGGAACATCGTGGCCTAACGATTCCTTGAATGAAATGACCCTTGCCCCCATCTGGCGGGCGATCCGTTCGGTGCCATCCGTTGAACCGTTGACGACCACAATGACCTCAGCTGCCGGATGAACCATTCGGGCTTGACGAATCACGGCTGCGATTGTTCTTCCTTCGTTCATGGCAGGGATGACGACAGATACTTTTGGCGATTCGTGATTTGAAATGGGCTTGAATACGGGTCTAGTTCTCCTCCTGGGTATTAACAACTTTCGCTGCCTGCGCTGTTTCATATCCACACCCTCCCACTGTGATGTGCATTCGATTTCGTTCCCATTGTATGTTTATCCATCCCGATGGACACGGCATACGTTTAAGCCCGTATCATCTCCAGCTGAAAATAGGACATCTGTCATAAGTCATCTTCGCCGCCCTCTTCAAGGCCTTCCGCATGATGTATGTTCGACCTGCTTTCATAGTATGACTGCCTTGGGACAGATTCATATGCGCTTACCCAGCTTGGCTAGAAATTGGCGAATGACTACTGCCGGTTCGATGAAAGCATTAAAAAAAGCCCCATTCTCTTCCTTCTACGAAGAGGGGGGCTTTTGAACACCTTGACGAACACCGGCGTATACATTCAACCATGGTTTTCCCGGGGGTCCGATTTGTTTCACGCGAATCGGCAATCCGATGATTTTCCGCGCCAATATTTGTTGATAGTTTACGATAGAGGCCAGATTGTCAGCGACTTGGCCGGCTAGCTGCGGCGATGTTTCTACGGACACGGCTACGCTCTCAATGATTCGGGCCAAGGCCCGTTGGCTCTTGGCAAGAGAGTCTAGTATATCCAGCTTTATCTGCTGTTCTCTTTCATTGATCCTCATTTTGAAAAGTCGAGGCCCGAACCGCCGAACAAGTCGCTTAGGCCACCTCCGCCACCGCCGCTGCCGCTTCCGCCAAAACCGGAGCTCTCTTCTTCCGCAATGAGAATGCCTAAATTTTTGGCAAAAGCGACCTCCATTTTGGTAATTCCAGCAATAACCTCAATGAGCTGTTCATGGATATCCACCGCTTGTTTCACATGCTCGGCATTGCTTTCATAGGCTGCTGTAGACAAATGATGGCAAATCCAATTGCGCGACTTCTCGGCGTGCACAGCCTTGGCCTCTAAAATCAGAGCGACATTCTGTTGAATTTTGGCCGTGGCATCCAAGAAAGATAAGTAACTGTCCGTTCTGTCCAATTTCTCCACTCCCTGCCCCTCATTTATTCATCACCGGGCTGTTCCTTCATGGCCTTCACAATAGGCGAAAGAGTATCCGCGATGGCGTCTTCCAGCTCAGCAAGGCTGTTCAGATAGCTGGAAATCCCTTTGGTAATACTCAGGGAATGCTCCATTAACGCTTCGATCTCTCCGAAGGTAGGATTATGGTCGGGAATTTCACTAACCATTTTCGCCATATGAACAACAACCTCACGTTTCGCTTCCAAGGTGCGCGCCATTTCATGCTGCGACTTCGCCATATGCTCCAAAATCGAAGTGATCTGTTCCTGCATGTCGATTTCCCTCCTCGTACCGTTAGGCTCTCCTATTTAGCATATGCGGCTTAGCGCAAAGTGGGAATACGCCGCATTCATCCAATTTTAAGGTTTCTAGTTCCTTCATCTATCATATTTGTATTTCTATACGGAAATCAGACCAGAACCTGACATTCTCCTCTAGCATATACATATAGAAATACAAGCTAAGGGAGGGAACCTCTTGTCCGATAAACACATTCAGTGGCAGCCTTCCAACATTTCCAAAAAGGACCGGCATCTCTTGAATTCCCACAAAAGCTGCGTACTTTGGCTTACAGGGTTGTCCGGCTCGGGCAAATCTACGCTTGCCTATGAGATGGATCGATTGCTTTACAATCAGAACGTGCGTTCCTACGTATTGGACGGGGACAATCTTCGGCACGGTTTAAACGGCAATCTCGGTTTTTCCCCGGAAGATCGTAGCGAAAACATTCGCAGAACGGCAGAAGCGGCCAAGCTGCTTGTCGATGCGGGGATGATTGCGATCGTGGCACTGATTTCACCGTACCGGGCGGATCGGGAGCAGGCAAGATCGCTATTCAGTGAAGGTGAATTCATTGAAGTTTATGTGGATTGCCCCCTCCACATATGCGAGGAGCGCGATCCCAAGGGCCTTTACATGAAGGCACGGGCAGGCGTCATTCCAAACTTTACGGGGATTACAGCGCCTTATGAGCAGCCATTCAGCCCTGAAATCGTCATTTCGTCCAACCGGCAATCTTTGCAAGCATCGGCTTCTCGCATCTATGACTATTTGCTCGTACATCAAATCATTGAGAACCACATCCCCGGCATCAGCATAGAATAGCATTAACACCTGCTGCTGTTGGGGGGATTAGACGCATATGCTGGTTTACGTGCTTGGAACGTCTAACAAAGCTCATACCGATGCGACCATAGCCAATCTTTCGCATATCGCTCCCGAGTGGTCCGTCCAGCTCGTTCATGACTATGCGGCAGAAACTTTGAACGAGCATCTTCATGCCTATGATCAGCCCTTTTTTATAACGCTTCAGGCAGGAGATTTACTGCACAGCGGCTTTCTAACGGAGCTTTCCGAGCACCTTACAGCGCTTCCTGAGCAGTGTGCCGGTTTAGTCTACGAGCGCGGGACACCCGCTGCCAGGCACAATCTACCTTCCCCTCCGCTCGTTTGGAGAACTAACGCAGCCCGGTCGAGTGGCCGTCCCTTTTTTTCGGAAAAAGACCGACTGCCCTTCGAGACTTATCTGCTCATGGATAAAGTGCTGCAGCTGCAGGGAGCATGGTCATGGCCCACCATCATCAGTCTTTGGTGGCAGCCCCAGGCTATACATTACCCTAAATGGCAGCGGAAGCAGGAAGAGTGGGATCTTGTCAGACCGATTCTTGAAGCAGGCTTAGCGGCATCCCGGCCAAAAGAGGAGCCATCGCCAGCCATTAGCATTGTGATATGTACATTTAATAATGCCGATTATCTCCTTTGGTCGATTCGAAGCGTCTTGGCGCAAAGCATCCCGGATTGGGAGCTGATCATCATCGATGACGCCTCCAGCGACAACACGAAGATGAAGCTGGCCTCCTTGCCTGCAGACCCACGCATTCGTATGTATACCAATCCTGCTAACTACGGCAAAGCTCGCAGTTTGAATACGGCTCTAACTTTAACCAGAACCCCCTGGCTGCTGGAGCTTGACGCCGATGACTGGCTTCCTCCGGACGCCGTCCGGATTTTACTTAGCGCTGCCAACACGGCAGCACCAGAGACATCGCTTCTGTATGGAGACTATTACGAATGGACGGAAGGAGCTCGCAAACAGCTTATTTTCGGGGGGATACGCCAGACACCTGCGCAAGTTTATCCCGAAGCTCTTCTTGCCGAAGCTCTTCCTATAGCCCCCAGATGCTATCGGGTAGCGGCCCTTCAAGGCATCCAGGGCTGGATGGTCAATGCTCCTTACGAGGGAAGGCTATACGAAGATTTTGAGATTATCATCCGCTTATCGCGATCCTATGCATTAAGGCATCTGTCAGAGCCTCTCTATCATCGGAGAATTCGCAACTCCAGCATTACGCATCAACATGCGGAGAAATATGCCGATTGGATGAAATGGATAAAGAAGGAGCACACTGTTCTCCCTCAGGGGGACGGAGGAGATTCGCGGCCATCTACGTGATCCCCTCCCTTCCGTTTATGCTACTACGCGAATATAATCAACTTGATCCGCCACGATGGTCACGATTACAGGGGGACTGTAGTAATATGTGTTGTTGATCTGTACCGTGAAAATGCAATCGTCAACCGATATTAATTGTCCCACGTAGGGCGGATTACTCGTAAAATACACCTCGATCGTTCTTCCGATAAAACTCGCCAGTAAATCTGCGAATGACATGGTTTCTCCTCCTTATATCACTGATTCAATGCTGGAAGCTGGAATAAGGAGAATATCTCCTGACGGCTCTAGAAGCTCAATCACATTGGAACCGATAAGTAACAGCAAGCCGCTCTCTGTTCCTGCGCCTGTTTGTACAGTGACTTCTGTGTTCAAGCGGCCTGCAACCGCGTTTAACGGCGTACAGCTTGCCGATGATTCTTCTTTGATCAGGAAGTAAGTCGTGACATTGTCATTGCCGTCAAAATCCACCAACGTAAAACCCGCTTGCATTAAAGCGGCCAAAACAGGTGTTACCCTTGCGCCAACTTCAAGTCCGGGAAAGTCCATTGTGGCATCAAAACAGTTAATGACAGCTTTGTTTGTAGCATAACTATTACCAGCTATAATAACTACCATATCAAGCATATTAATAAAGCCTCCTTCATTAAGGGGTGTCGTCAATCAGTACCTGTGTGTTCAAGCTCCAACCGGTATAAACGGTCTAAATCCGACAATGTGGCAGAGCGAATAGATGACAACTTGGTCCAAGGTATTTCCGGTTGTCGGACGTAGAGTTATCGTTCCTTTCCCAATTTTCTCCAAAATTCCTATCCGGTTTGGAGGTTCCGCTCCGGCGCCTGCACCGGTCGTCGTAATCAGTTCAATTTCCGTATTTCTAAAGTCCCTAAGCTGATCTCTTAACTCTTCCATACAATCGTCATCCGGATAATCAACCTTCACCTTCACTTCCGTTTTAGGTGTTTCCACTCTGACGTGAACATCAGGTTTAGGAGTATCTACGTTAACAATAGGGGGCGGTGTTGTAATCAGTACATCTGGGGGGTTCGTTAGAACATTGACTTCCGGTGGAGGGGTCGTGAGATTGACAACCGGGGCTTTAGCCTGTTTGCAGATGATTTTGATCGTTCTTCTTCTCAGCTTTCTCTTGCACACATGACATTGCTTTTTCTTGCTTTTGTTCTTCTTGCCACAGTCATCTTTACATACGACACGCTTGGTTTTCTTAACCGCGCAGTCTTTTTCTGATCGGGACATAGTGCACCTCCAAGGTTTTCACATACTAACAAATATTGGATTTCGTCACATTCCTATACTACTCATAGGGGGGGACCCTCGTCCTAGACGCTCACCTAAAAATATAAATCTGGGTATCTATCGCGATGCCCGTATTTCATATAAAGCTTTTTCAAAGGCGTTTACACTGCGTTCCCACGTCCATTTCGCCGCTTCGGCTTCCCCCGCTGCCGCCAGCCTTCTGCGCAAATCGGCATCTTCAATCAACCGGCTGACGTCGGCCGCCAATCGGTTCTCATACCGGTAAGACATCAAACCATTCTGTTCATGGCGGCAGTAATCCATATTTCCACCATTATAGGTCGTGACCAAAGCCGCCCCGCAGCGCATCGCCTCAAGTCCCGGCAGAGAAGCCGAATCATACGTAGAGGAATTCACGAAAATATCCGTTTCGTTATAGTGATAAGCCATGGCGCCATCGTGCCCGGGAGTCAGATAGCGAAAAGCCGGGTGACTCGCTTTCACCGCCTGCAAGAGGGGGGAACTGTTAAACTCTTCCGGAGGGGACATCAAGTTGATTCGGACATGCGGATACCGGGCCTGCACGATTTCCAACTGGCTGATTAAATATTCCTGCTCTCTATGCCAGGAGTAGCCGCCTTCCGGTCTGCGCATAATCGCAGATATTTGCAGTTGCGACTGCGTATTGCGAATATGCATGTTCTTAAAAGCCGTGCCGACACCCACCGGCACAATGTGCGCCTGATGACCGTGATTCAGCGCAATGATCTGCTTTTGCCAGTTGGAGAGAACGACGATATGCTCTGAAATGTGATAGGTCGGAAAAGAGACTTGATTCTCCGGCAGAAAAGAAGGTTCATAACAGAGACTTAAGCGGACATGCACGCCTTTCCCTTTCAAACTTGCTTGATGAACCCCCGGAACAATGGTATAGAAATTGGAGACGATCACATCCGATTTGGGATACTCCGACTCATGAATCAAATAGTGCTGTTTGGTACGAACGATTTTGGCATTAATGGAATAATTCAAAGCGCCGTTTAGCGGCATCAGCACAGTAACGTCATGCCCTTTGGCCGACAGCCCGTTGACCATCTCTGCCAGCATCCTCTGCGCTCCGCCGATACTGAGTGTAATAATGGGGAAAGTAACCGTCAGCCTTTCCTTGGCGATCAAAGCGTCCAGCGTTTTACGATAGACAGTTTGAACCGAGTGGATTTCTTTGACGATTTCACTCTCATACTTACGGGACCCCATCCCTTCATGCACACGATACCGCACAAGGCTTTCATCCAAATAATAAAAATCAAAGTGCTTCATAACCCTTATCCATAAATCATAATCCTGCGTATATTTGCGCGTTTCATTAAAATAACCGGCCTTCTGAAATACGTCCATATGCAGCATCACGGTACAGCCGTTGATAATACAGCCTTTTTGCATCGTCCTATAAAATTCCATCTTGCTGGAGCAGCCTATGCCTGAAGGTCCGCCAAAGATTTGCCCCTGTCCATCCATATGAACATAGGACGTATAGCTGACTTTAGCCCCTTTTTCCTGCATAAAAGCCAATTGCCTGGCCACTTTGTTCGGTTCAAACCTATCGTCGGAGCTAAGCCATGCAAAATAGTCGCCTGTGGCCTTCCTGATACCGACGTTCAGTGCACTGGCCGTGCCGCCGTTTTCTTTTTCCACATACACAATTCGATTCATATACGGAACAATTTTCTCCATATGCCGGGTAGAGCCGTCATTGACAACGATGATTTCGATATTCGGATACGTCTGACTCAGTGCACTTTCAATTGCTTCAGTAACATAAGCACAGTTATAGAAAGGAATGACAATGGATACTTTCGAATTTGCCTTCAAACTTGAAACACCTACCTTAACGATTCTCGAAGATATCCTCCAATACGTTCACAATATTTCGCTCAAAACGGGCTTTCGTTAACCTTGCGGCAGCGGCTTTGCCGCCAAGAGCGAGCTTCTCCGCCAAATGGCGATCCGATAACACTGCACAAATGCCTTGTGCCAGCCCCCTGGGATCTCTCGGTTTGGTCACATAGGCACTGTCCATATGAGAACAGAAGTCCATTACACCGCCTGAATTCGTCGTCACGACCGGCGTGCCGCAGGCCATCGCCTCCAGGGGAGGCAGCGAGAACGCCTCGAACCAAGATGAGGCCACGAAAACATCTGCCGTTCGATAAAGCTTCGCCATCTCGTGTTCATTGATGGGATAGAAGATGCGCTCAGGGATATAAAGTTCCCCGAGTGAAATTTCTCCATCCGGACAGATCAAATACACGACATAATCGCCTGCATACTCATTTTTGATAATTTCCATACAAGCATAGAAATCATCGAATCCTTTCAACGCATAGTCATCCCTATCCCGGGCGATGTACAGAATGACTTTTCCTGATTTCTGGCTCTGGAGAGGCTTCATCCGCGGACCTTGCGGACGAAACACGAGAGGGTCTATGCCAAGGGAAACAATCGTGCTTCGCCGCCCCACATGGTCGTAAATTTGCTGATCCAACCAACTGGAAATCGAGATGACCGGTACATTCTGGGCATAGGTCCATAAAGCCGCCTCGCGATTGGGCACCCAAAGCGGCTCAAAGCCGAGGCTTAGCCTGACCGTTTGTTCAGGCCAAGCTTCGAAGGCTGATTGAAACGTTGTATAGAAATTGGGCAAAATGATATCGCCATAAGGAATATAGGCTTTATCCAGCTTTGGCACGACCGTCAGCTTACAAGGAATGCTATACTTCACGGTCGCCGTCTGCGGAATGACCACTTCAACTTCGTGTCCCCTGTTCGTCAGCGCTCCGGCGATATCGACCAACACCTTACAACCGCCCCCAATATGCAAATCAGCAGCCGGTATTACGATTTTCATGTCTCACCTCCACTTCTCCGGTTATGACCAATCCAAATCTTTTTCATAACCGGTTTGAATCAAAACATCACCTGCCACTCGTTTGAACGCTGCTATAACTTCATCGTCAAACTCTTTTCTCCAACCGCCGATAATGCCTTTGCGAAACGTGAAGGAACGATCGCTGTCCATATTGCCTTCCATGCTGCGGACCAGCTCGGAAAACGGCATCGGGGGCTTGCTGTCTTTCCATAGAAATTGTGCGATTGCTGTGATGGTTCTTCGTCTTGTTTCCGGCGACGTCATCAATTCCTCATAAGTGACGTTTAACACGCCCGGCTCGGACAACCAGCCATGAAACACGCCGAACCAATTTTTGATATTCGGGTAATCGCCTATGCCGTTAATTAAGAGCAAATACCGTTCCTTTTGGCTGCTCAATGCGATCAACTTCTCATATAAAGGGTAGTCGGGCAGCTTTTCGATAATGAAATACGTCAAGGAAACAAGCACATCACGCAAATCCCTGCTCATGAAGATCGTCTTGATTCCGAGTCGTCCGAGCAGCGTCGCCCATTCGGGGGAATAGTATACATGTCCCATAAAAAGCTCATTCGGCAGTGCTCTGCTCAGAATTGAAGCATGCGCAGCCAAATCCTTGACCAACCCTTCATAAAAGACATACTCATTCATTTTCGAACCCGGAATGCCTAGCAAGAGCTGGTTCAAGAGGTTCGTTCCACTTTTTGGAACTGTATTTAGAAAAATGAAGGGCTTTGAAGGGGGAGCACTCATTTTACACGGCACCTCCCAATATTTGTTTAGATATAGAATATGTGTCTCAGCACCAACTTGACCTGTTAATGCGTCTATCGGGTTAACTTAACTTTCGGATGATATGTAACTATTTTCACAAAAAACTGGAAATCTATGACAGCCATCCAAGCAAAGTTATTTGAATTTAATAGAATATAGAGAAAGGAGGTGGTCACATGTCAAATATTGTTAGCATCGGGACAAGCGTTCCCGGAGCATCAAGCGGCTCTCTCTCTCGTACAGTTACGACGACTCCCATTACTCTTTCACAATTTGGACTAGCGATTCCACAAGGCGCAAACCGAGTTATTTTAGATGCTACCGTTGGGATAACCTCATCGCTTTTAGCGCCCGTCTTATTATTTAACGTACTCCGTGGCAATGCCGTCATTTTCTCTTGCAGACAAGAAGTGCTCTTATCCACAGGACAAGAACTTACGGTCTCCTTCCAAGCTATCGATTCCAACGTTCCAGCAACATCCAACCAAGGCTACACGCTGACTGTTCAACTGGAATCTTCTCTGTTAGTTGGCGCAACGGTTACTGGTCCTGTCACATTCTCCGGCATCTCTTACACGTATGGCTAATGGAGCGCTATGAAAAACAGGCTGTTCCGAAAGATCTGCAAAGATCCTTTGGAACAGCCTTTTCGCATGCACATTTTACCTATTTTTTCCTATTGAACCTCGAAGTGGGGGTTAGTCCACTACATCCCTATGCAAAGAGAATAGACTGTAACCATATGTTGGAAGGAGTGGTCCCATTCATGATGAGAGGGAAGCAGGTATTGGTCACAGGTGCAGCCGGCTTTATCGGCAGTCATCTTGTTCATCAGCTCGTTGCGGACGGTGCACGCGTCAGAGCCTTTATCCGATATAACTCAACGAATTCACGAGGCTTTCTTGATCAACTGCCTAGTGATATTCAGAAAGAGATAGACATTTATAAAGGAGATTTGCGTGATCCTCACGGGGTCTATCGTGCCGTCAAGGGCATGGATACTATTTTTCATTTGGGAGCGCTAATCGCTATTCCTTATTCTTATCAACATCCGACTGATGTTGTGCAATCGAATGTCATTGGCACCTTAAATATCGCTCAAGCCGCTTTAGACTTAGGCACACCCAAGCTGATTCATACCTCAACCAGCGAAGTTTACGGAAGCGCCCGCTATGTGCCTATGGATGAAACCCATCCGCTTCAAGGCCAATCCCCTTACTCGGCAAGCAAAATCGGGGCAGATAAAATAATTGAAAGCTTTTACTGTTCGTATGCGCTGCCTGTCGTAACGGTTAGGCCCTTTAATTCCTACGGTCCTCGCCAATCAATGAGAGCCGTCATTCCAACGATTATTAATCAAGCGCTGCATCAATCCGAGATCGTTCTTGGCAATCTCACTGCAACCCGGGACTTCACCTTCGTTGAAGATACCGCCAATGCCTTTATTTGCGCGGCCAACCATGAGGCTGCCGTCGGGCAAACGATAAACGCCGGGTCCGGAGCGGAAATCTCCATTGGTGAGCTGGCTCGCACGATCCTGCAAATTGTTGGCAGAGATCTTCCTGTACGCATCGCCAGTGAGCGGGTCAGGCCGGAGAAAAGCGAAGTCGACCGCCTCTTCTCGGACAGCACCAAAGCGGCAGCGTTGATGGGATGGAAGCCGTCTGTGCCGCTCACGCAAGGCTTGACCAGGACGATTGAATGGATTAGCAAGCATCCCGAGCTGTACCGACCTAATGAATATGTCGTATAAGGAGTTGGTTTCTGTGGAAGTCGTAATCATGACGGGCGGCAAGGGGATGCGCATGGCGCCTTATACCAAGGTGCTTCCGAAGGGGTTATTGCCCGTTGGCGAACAACCCATTCTGGAGATTATTGTCAAACAGCTCCGTAATTACGGGTTTACGTCCATTACGATGGCATGCGGCTACTTGTCGGGGCTCATACAAACGTATTTCGGGGACGGCAGTTCCCGGGGGGTTTCGATCTCCTATTATGTTGAAAATGAACCCTTAGGCACTGTCGGTCCAATTAAGCTGATTGGCCGCAGGCCAGGCCCCTTTTTGCTAATCAATTGTGACGTCTTAACCACTCTTGATTTTGCCCGCTTCAGAGATTTTCATATTAAGGGAGGAAGCATATTGACCATTGCTTCCCAAAAGAAAGGCATTCCGATTGAGCTTGGAGTGCTCGAAACGCAGGACGAGTATGTCACTAATTTTGTAGAAAAGCCAACCCGGTCGGCTTATGTGAGCATGGGCATCTATATGATGAATCCCGAAGTAGCCGAATATATCCCGTCCCATCAATATTTCGACATTCCTGATTTGATTCATGCCCTCCTGGCTGCAAATGAAAAGGTCCGCCACTTTGAAAACAATGACTTCTGGCTCGACATCGGAAGACCGTCCGATTATACCCTGGCTAATGAGCAATTCGGCAAACTCAAATCACTCTTATTGCCCGGTGAGCCTGTATGAGAGCATGGAGAGAACCCCCTCTCGTACTCCTAACGGGTATTAACGGGTTCGTTGGGCAGCATATGGCTGCCTGTTTATTCACGCACAATATGAACGTCATCGGCGTTGGGCGCAGGTCCGACTGCCTGCTGCAGCACCACCGTCTGCACTACGTATGCGGTGATATTACGCAGGCCGCTACGATCACCAAGCTCTTGCAGGAGCATCCGATCACCCATATCATCCATCTCGCAGGAGCAAACGATGTAAGTGCGTCTTACGCCGACCCCGTTCAAACTCTTTATACAAACGCATGGTGCACCCTGCATATGTTGGAGGCTGTACGGTCTACATCGGCAAGGAGCATCCAAGGGTTCCTTAGTGTGGGAACGGCATATGAATATGATTTCCATTCTGTGCCTTTTGCGCCTTTAACGGAAACCTCCCCTGTCGGGCCCGTCAGTCCCTATGCTTGGAGCAAGCAGTTTATGACCTCTCTTATACAAATGTATGGCGATGTCTATGCCATTCCGGCGTTTGCGGCACGGACATTCAATTTGATTGGACCGGGTAATGCCACCGGCGTATGCGCACTGCTGGCCAGACAGGTGGCGATGATGGAGAAAGGCCATCTCCCGCCTAAGCTCGTCGTCGGAAATACGGCCGTAAAGCGCGACTTCCTTGACGTCCGCGATGCAGCCGCCGCCTACTGCTCGCTCATGCAGCTAACCGCCGCACCTCCCGGCAGCCTGTTCAACGTATGCAGCGGCACAGCCTACCCCATCAGCGACATCGTTGATCTGCTGCAGCAGTATGCGGCAATACCCTTTGAGGTAGCCACCCATGAGCGCTTATTTCGCCCTAATGATCCCCCTCTCATTCAAGGCGACAATGCCAAACTTCGCTCCGCTACCGGTTGGCAGCCCACCCTTTCGCTCGCCCAGTCGGTCTGCGATACGTTGAATTATTACCGGAGCCTCTTATGAAAAGGAGAGTTACGCTATGAAGATCATGACGGTTCTTGGAACACGTCCCGAAATTATCCGGTTAAGCTTAGTGATCGCCAAACTTGACCTCCTTGCAGATTCGCATCTTCTCGTCCACTCCGGACAAAATTATGACCGTTCGCTCAGCGACGTCTTTTTCGAGCAAATGGGCATTCGCCTCCCGGATGTCCATATTCGGCTCCAAGCTCAAACCGTCGGCGAACAGATTGCTCAAATGTTCGTTGAAGTCGAAAAAGTGCTGCTGCAGGAGAAACCGGATCGCATGCTCGTTCTGGGAGATACCAACAGTGCGCTTACAGCGCTTATAGGCGAGCGGCACGGCATTCCCGTCTATCATATGGAAGCAGGAAATCGTTGTTACGATACTCGCGTTCCTGAAGAAATCAACCGGAAAGCGATCGATGCCATCTCTACCTGCAATATGCCGTATACCCCCGGTGCGCGAGAGAATTTACTGCGTGACGGTGTTCCTTCCCAGCGGATTTGGATGACCGGGAATCCGATTTATGAAGTCATGGAGCATTATAAGGAGCAGGCAAATGCCAGCCGTATTCTAGAACAGCTGGGCATTGCGGATAAAGGATATATTCTCGTTACCGCCCACCGGGCAGAAAATGTCGATAATGAATCCCGGCTGCGGCAAATTATCGCAGGCTTGCAGCTAACAGCACAGGATACACAGCTCCCCATCATCTGCAGCACCCATCCCCGTACGAAGGATCGCCTGGATAAGCTCGGGGCCACGGCTTCGCACCCGCTCATTCGCTTTCTGCCGCCATTCGGCTTTTTCGACTTTCTGAAACTGCAGCAGCATGCCGCCTGCGTGATTACCGATAGCGGCACCGTGCAGGAAGAAAGCTGTATTCTGGGCGTTCCGGCCGTTACCATCCGCCAAAGCACCGAACGACCCGAGACCCTGCTTTGCGGCAGCAACTTACTATCAGGGCTTGTGCCGGAGCGGATTGCCGCTTGCGTTAAGCTGATGCTGCAGCCTCACCCTGCATGGCAGTGCCCGGAAGGCTATCTGGATCCGAACGTATCGAGCAAAGTTGTCAAAATTGTACTAGGAGGACAGAGCTATGTTTCATAATCAAACCATCCTCATCACGGGAGGAACCGGATCTTGGGGGCAAGAACTTACCCGCAGTCTCCTGCAAGAGATGCCTAAGGAAATTCGTATTTTTTCCCGCAACGAATTTTCGCAAGTGAAGATGCAGCGCGACTTTTCTTTCCATCCTTCCCTCACTTTTATGATCGGTGATGTCCGTGACCAGGAAGCCGTTGAGGACGCCTGCCGGAACGTGGATTATGTGTTTCATCTGGCTGCCCTCAAACACGTACCCATCTGTGAGGCACAGCCGGATGAAGCATTGAAAACGAACGTAAAAGGAACTGAAAATGTAATCAGAGCCAGTATTCGAAACGAGGTCAAAAAGGTTATCGACGTCTCCACGGATAAAGCCGTAGATCCGATCAACTTTTACGGCATGACGAAAGCGCTGGGAGAGAAGCTGATGGTTCGGGCGAACGATCTCAGCTCCACGACCCAGTTTGTCTGCATTCGAGGCGGCAATGTGCTGGGCACCAACGGCAGCGTCGTCCCTTTCTTCAAGAACCGCATCTTGCAAGGAGAAGATCTCCCGCTTACCCACGAGGACATGACCCGCTTCTTCCTGACGCTTCCTGAAGCGATCGGGCTTCTGTTAAGTGCGGCCAAAGCGGCCGTAGGCGGAGAAACTTTTGTTATGAAAATGAATGCCTGCCGCATTCTCGACTTGGCTCAGGTGATGATGAAACAGCTGTCAGACCAACCTCTGCCTGTGAGGGATGTCGGCATCCGCCCTGGAGAGAAGCTGCACGAAGTGCTGATTTCCACACATGAAATTCCCTTTACCTATCAATATGATGAAAAATATTTTGTTATCCTGCCGGCGAATGCGGCCTCCTCCCTGTATAACTTCTACAGCCATCTGCCTAAATCCACCTTTACGCAATATGCCTCCAACGATTCACTCATGACGTCGGAAGAAATTTTAGAGATGCTGCTTAAAGGAGGATTCCTTCCTTGAAATTACTTATTATCGGCGGTCATGGCATGGCCGGCCACATGTTAAGGGACTATTTCGCCCGGCAGCATGACTATGAAGTCTGGACTACCGTGCGGTCGGCTGATCCGTCGGATACCGGGGCCCTATCGCTCGACGTGAGAAACGATGAGCATCTGCGGCACCTGCTCAATCAGATAAAGCCGGATGCCGTCATCAATGCGGCCGGCTTGCTGAATGAAGAAGCCCGCACGAGGCAAGCGGAAGCCATTTATGTCAACAGCTTGTTTCCTCATCAACTCGCTATGTATGCGGAGCAGTATCTCTTCCGTCTGTTCCACATCAGCACGGACTGTGTTTTTTCCGGCTCGCGCGGGGATTACACCGAATGGGATCCTACGGATGCTTTATCCGTTTATGGGAAAAGCAAGAGTCTCGGCGAAGTTTACAGCCCTAACGCCGTAACGATCCGCACTTCCATCATCGGGCCTGAGTTGAAACAGAGCGGCATCGGGCTTTTTCATTGGTTTATGCAGCAAAAGGGCGACATTCAAGGATATCGCCGAGTGTTCTGGAACGGGGTTACGACACTCGAATTAGCCAAGGCCATCGAATGGTGCTTCCATCATCCCATTCATGGCCTTGTACACCTTGCCGGTCAGCCTAAGCTGTCCAAATACGAGCTGCTCCTGATGCTTCAGCAGCAATTTCATCATGACGCCATCACCATTCACTATAACGACGACATGAAGTCAGACAAGAGCCTGGTCTCTACGCGAGCCGATTTCACGTACCCGGTTTCTTCCTATCCGCAAATGATTGCCGACTTGCACGCTTGGATGAATCAACATCAACCTCACTAGCCTCACACACTTTGCCGGCTCCGGAATATGATAAGTACAACTGCTGTTGCAACGAACAAATCATAAGGCGGTGTGTGTCGCAATGGATATGACCCCTACCCACATAGAAGAGCTAATCCACAAAAGATTCATCGTCGTAGTGATTGCTCATGAGAACGAGCATGTATTGGCGGCACAAATCGAAAATATCCATTTTTTTAATCCTGAAGCCGGCATCCTTCTCTACAACGGCGGACACAACCCCGATTTTGGAAAAAACGTGAACGTTTGGTCCTTTCCGCACAACCATCCCTTAAGAGCCGGAATTATCGTCCCCGGCATGTGGGACATCATGAAATGGTTGGAAGAGATCGGCGCAGGCTATGAATATCTGATGTCGATGGATCATGATATGCTGTTTGTTAAGCATGGCTTTCAGTCCTTCTTGGATGAAGCTATGGCGGAGTCCGACAGCATGGGTTGGAGGCTTGAAAACGATCGGGATCATCCGTACTCGCTTCCCGTGCAGAACATGAGGAACGAATGGCATTTATGGCAGCCCGTCTTCCGGACGGACGGCTTTCTGACTTACTTTAACCCCGGTCAGATCTATAAGCACGATATTGTCAGGCGTATGCTCGCTCATGTGGATCATGCCGCCGTGGATCACCTGCTTGGCATCTCGGAAGCTGCCGCCTTGGAAGAAGTCTTTTTTGTCACGCTGGCGAGTGCCTGCGGAGGCAGGGTCCGGGAATACCCCGAAGGAAGCAAGTATAATGACATGGTTCGCTGGGGCGAAAACATTACCTTCGAAAGCGTGCAGCAGCATAGAGCGCATCCCTACTATTATTGGATTCATCCGGTAAAAGGAGATAAACTGCTGGAAATGAACCAGCAGTTGCTCCCTAGGCCGGAAGTGCCGCCTGCCAACCAACCCCCTGCTGTAAGGGGCGTGCCCGCTTCCCGCCGCACAGCACTCAGAAAGAGGAAAAGACTCAAACGTAAGTCCCGCCTGAGACGAGGCTATCTTCGAAAACGGACGAAACGGCGCATCCTTAGGAAGCGAAGCCGCAAAAAAACGAACAAGTTCGCCAAAAGGCACCTGCGTCCCAAGTCTGCGGCTAAACGAACTTCTACCAAACCCAAAAAAAGGACGAAGCTGGGATAGTCTCCCGCTTCGTCCTTTTATCTGTTTGACCCTCTCACCTTACATTCCTTTGATCAGCTTCTTGAGGACAGGCAGCTTCTCCATTTCAAACGCTACGATGTTCTGCAGCTTCTTTTCGTCCCCTGGCACGCCTTTCTTGAAAGGTGTTTTCACATACCCATAAAGCTTATGCGGGAAAAGCAAATCAATATAAAGCACCTGCATTTGCTCCGGTGTAAACGGAAGAATCGCTTCATAATAGCTCATACACTTTTTCAGCTCATTGGCATCCCATCGTCCCAATTGTTCCATGCGTTTCAATAGGAGTTTGCGGATATCGCGCAGCGGAATGTCATAAGTCAAATTATCCAAATCCAGCACACAAACGCCCCCGGACGTTTGAAGGGCATTGCCTTTGCCGTAATCCTGATGACACATGTAACCGTACTTGCCGATGTCGGCTACCCATTGCCCGTAACAGGAAGCTTCCAGCAATTTGACGGCACGATCAGCCATCTCAATCATTGCGTCCCCATTCTTCACATAAGAGAGATGGAATGGCGATTTTTCCTGCATGGCTTGCTCCTTCCACAGGATAAACTCATCGCGCATGCCGCTAAAATGTTTGCCCCATACTCCCATCCGGTCATAGATGTCACAATCTTCAGGAGGGATAAATCCCAGAGTGTCTTTATGGAACTGTGCGAGACCCTTCAGCCCCGTATACAGATGCTCAGGAACCCGATCCATCTCCAGATCGCTGCCTTGCACCCAGGCATAGAGGACGAGCGCATACCCTTCATGGACAAAAAACAGCCGTTTATCCTTCGTCGGAATAATCTTCGCAACAATGGCCCCTTTTTTGAACAAATAATCTTGCGCCGCCGTCGTGAACTTCACGATCCCAATGGACTTTCGGATCCGTTTCAGGCAAACGGTTCCTGCGGATGTCTCCAGCTTCCAGACCGTTTTAACGCCTCCGCTTTGAATGACCCGGATGTTCTTGACCGCGATCTGCGGGTAATTGGCGGCCATGAGACGCTTGCCTAATTTCAGCTCTTCCTGATTAAGATCCACGTTTCACCACCTCATCCAAACGTCCGAGGAACGACTTGAGCACATTATTTTTACTAAGCTCGGTGGAGATCATGTCTTTTAAACGGGCAATATGCTTATTGACGGGCCATGAATCCTCTCGGTTTTCATAGTATTTGGACACTTGTCCATAGAACAAATGCGGAAACTGAATATCTGCCCCCAGCACCAAATACTGATCTTTCGTTAAGGGATTGACCTGCTGGTAAGCTTTCATCATCTTGAGCATGGTCGGAAGACTCCAGCTGCCTCCCTTCTTCATGACCTTATTTAATATTTTTCTCAGATCCCGCACCGGAAGATCTACCGTCAGCGAATCCATATCGTAAACATACAGCTTCCCATCTCTGCCTACAACGAGATTGCCTGCCGCAAAATCTTGATGGCACAGCGTTTTGGTGGCCTCGGTTTCCTTCACCCACTGTACAAAGCAAGGCTGATTCAGCGTCGTAAGCGCTGCTCGGGCTTGCTGCAGGAAAGTATCCACATTGGCCAAAAACAAACGGTCAAACTCGTTTTTATTTTTAACCTGCTGGCGCTGTTCTTTCCAGGTCGCCAGGCGCTCCATTCTTGTCTGCAAGTCTGATTTCCATTTCGTCAAAAGATAGGAAGGGTAGAATCCATTGGGAGATTCGATCCCTCTCGATGCCCGGTGGAAGTTCGCCATTCCTTTTAGAATAAGGGATAAGTCACTGTCGTTCTCATATTCCGGCGATCGTCCGTATACGGTTTCAAATAAGACGAAGTACTCTCCGTCCAGCTTCACATAGCCTTGGCCCGAGCCGGTTTTGAGCACATCCGGGGTGTTGACGCCATTTCCTCTAAGATACCGAATCGCATGGAGCATGAAATCAATATGCGTTTCATCAAAAGGAACTTTTTTCATGATCAGTTCGCCCTTGTCGGTTTGGATGGACCAGACTGCTTTTTTTCCTTTATCGGATAACAGGGAGATCGACTTCACTTTCAAAGGATATTGCGAGACCACCTTCTTCAAGATGTCCGAGAAAGTAGTATCCATGCTGACACCTCCGTCATGATATGGCTTTAAGGTCATTTTTTGTTTTCCGGGGCGTACAGGCTCTCAAGCCGTTTCGCCACATGCTCGAAGCCGAAGTTGCCTTCAACAGCCGCTCTGGCTGCTTTTCCTAACCGCAACGCCTCGCCAGGGTTGTTTAACATAAACGTTATGGCCTTAACAAAGGCTCCAGGATTGCTGTAATCCTCGATTACCATTCCGTTGGCATTCTGCTTAATAATTTCCGCATTTCCCCCGCGGTTGGTCGTAATAATCGGAAGTCCTGCGCCCATAGCTTCAAAATGAACTCTGGCCAGAGGCTCCTGCCACTGGGACGAACAGACGAAAATATCTCCCAGCAAATAATGGGCCGGGATTTCGCTAGGGGGAACAAAGCCTGTGAAGACGACTCGCTCGCCGAGCGCTTTGGCAAGCCGGCGTAGGCTTGCTCCGTACTCATCCAACTGCTCATTATGGAACCATTTGCTGCCGATGATGACGAGAACGACATCTTTATGGGTTTTGCTGATTTGCTCGACGGCTTTGATCAGCACGTCCGGCCCTTTGTTTTTGCTTAAACGTCCTACGAAAAGCACGACTTTTTTATTCTCGAGTCCGAATTTTTTCCGGAGTTCCTTCCTGACGGCTTGCGCTTCCGGCGTCCAGATCGGTTTATAATGCTGCAAATGGATGCCCGAATACACGGTCTTCACCTTGCCTTTAGCGGAAGGGAAACGCGTAGTGATCGTTTGGCCGATATAATTGGAGATCGACATGATCCTATCCACCGTTCGAATCACGGAGTTTCCCGTTTCCATCGATATTTTCCCGTCCTTGAACATCTCGTTATGGCAGCTGACAACAAAGCGGGAGTTCGGCATAGCAGCTTTATACGCTGGAACGGTTTTCGGACGGTTAAACACATGGATGACATCGTACTTTTTATTGCCGGCATGGAGCTTTGCGAGTTCTTTGGCAACACCGTTCACATAATCTTCGGGCGGAACCCGAATATACTTGACGCCACCTACCACTTCCCGATCAGGAAGCTCCCGGTCCGTAATGCAAAAAATAGTGAGATCATGCCTACTGCCAATATGCGGTGTCACGCCATTGATTAAAATTTGAATGGCGCCCCCTCGAATCGGCGGAACGGTAAGCTTTTCAGTGCAAATAAATGCAATCTTCATCGTTACCACTCCAATCGTATTTCTATACGAACTACGCCGCATTTTTAGTTTTACGTGCCAGCTTCTTGCCAAACCTGCTCCATACATTCACTCTCGGTTTGGACCGTTTTTTCCCTTTTTTGAGTCTGTTAGAAAGGGACATTTTCAATCTCTTCCTGATCGGCGTTTTTCTTGTTTTCAGCACTCTCTTTCCTCTACCAGGCGCTCCCTTCAGCATCGGCTTCTTCTTACGAAGCAGCCGTTTCTTAGAAACCATGCGCTTGACCCGCCTTGCCCGCGGATGCTTCACATGCGCCAAGGGACTCGGCTGCAGCTGCGGCGGATTCGGATCCACATAAGGGATGTCTCCGGACATCAACTGTTCGTGCAGGTTAAGAAGGCGATCGCCTTTGACGGGATGAATCGTGTGATACATATAATGATGCATGGCGGCGTGCGCCTCGTTCTGCTCAATCTCATGCTCATGCCGCATCACATTCAACCGGTCGTCGCGCGGGAACTCCCGGCATTTTCCACCTAATGCAGCAGCGAATGTAACAAAGAAAAATTCTTCCAATGCAACCACATTGCTTTCAGAGAGCCACCCATCAACCAGCGAAACGTCCGCTTCTTCAAGCATCTTCTTGACGATGCCGCGCCGGTAAACTTGTGTCGGATTAAAATAGCGAATGAAGTGGTTCATTTGGAACAAGGATCCCCAACGTCCCCATTCCTGCCACATCGACCGCTTATTGATCGTATCCGCATCTTTGACGCTGCGGCAGATCTGCATATCCCACCCCATACAGTCGTAACCCTGCATCGTTTGATCCAGATATGCCTCAAAACCTGGCTTCACAAAGAGCACATCATCATCGAGATTGACCAAATACTCGTATTCAACCTGATGCTCATCCAGCCACTTCATCACATCCCACAGGAATGGTGCCAAGTGTCCCCAAATGAGATGCCGGCTGTACTCGCAAGTAGCCGCATTCATGCCTCTGCCGAAACCGCTCTCGTCTCCCCCGTTATACAGCACAATGCCGGCTTCCGGGTTGAATTTGCGAATATTTTCAATCTGTGCGGCAAGCACATGCTCATCTTTGTGGGCCAGCAGCGCGAACATGAGCCGTTTGCCCTTCGGTATGCCGCCGTAATGGTTCATTCTGAAGTTAACGGGAGCATCATACTCAGCTGTAATGCGATACAAATCGTCCCACTGTGAACCCGATATATTTTTATAGAGTTCGCCGCCTCCGACGCGTCTTGTATGTTTGACGGCCACCTCGTCGATGACTCCTAATTTTTGATAGGGATAGCCCAGCACCTTAGGCCAGACAAAATCGAGTCCCCAGCCCGATTCGCTCTTTTCAAATGTAGGCAGCAGCTTTTGGAATGTCTCTCTGGTATACAGAGGAACCATAGGCTCGACAAAGTGGGAATATCGCAAATAATAATTGCTGTTTTGCAGGGTAATTCCATGCCCGTAGTAAGAGTCTCGCGTTAAACTCGGCTGGGCCAGTTCGAGACCCTGCTCCATGAAAATCTCAAACATGCGATGAATGTCACGGGCACTCGCGCTTATATCGTCATCCGGCATCCAGATGGCATCATAGTGAAGGATGTCATCTCCGAATGCTGCAATCGTATCCTTCACTGTGGGCCATTTCAGCCCCGGGATCTCATGATAAAAGTCACAATCATTCACATACTTTTGTGGCGTATTACCGAAATAACTAAGACAAAGATCGAAGTTTTTATACTCCGCAGGCTGCAGCCATTGTTGATGGATTGAGGTATCGCCCACTCTGCCGATTACAAGAAACCTCTTGTCACCTTTGACTTGAAATGACGTCATTTCGCTCGCTCCTTTTTCTAACCACTCGTTATTTCCTTTCCATGAATCGGATATATTCCAAAATAGGCTGCCTCAAATCTTCCCGCTGCACGGATATGTCCAGAATCGCTTTCACATAGCCCAGATGATCCCCAACGTCGTGCCACACACCGTCAATCTCGCATGCGTGAACCGCCTCTTCCTCATTAAGCTTCGAGATCGCGTCGGTCAGCTGAATTTCTTGCCCGACACCCGGCTCCTGCTTCTCCAAAATTCCGAAAATAGCGGGCGTCAATATATACCGGCCGATCATGGCAAGGTTGGACGGAGCGTCCTGCGGCCTCGGCTTCTCCACAAGCTTCGTAATATTGTAAAAGCGGTCGAACAACAGCTGGGCATCGATAATGCCGTAGCTCGAAACATCCTTCGGATTGACAGGCTGCACCCCGATAATCGACGTTTTGTACCGGTCGAAATAGTCCATCATCTGCTTTAAGCACGGAACGTCAGACTGGACGAACGTATCGCCAAGCAGCACAGCAAAGGGTTCGTCATTAATAAACTTTCTTGCGCACCAGATCGCATGACCCAAGCCTTTCGGCTCTTTTTGACGAATGTAGTGGATATCGATGAGCTGAGCAGGCTCCTGCACCTTCTCCAGCATTCTCAGCTTCCCTTTTTGCTGCAAATGATGTTCAAGCTCAAAGGCGTTGTCGAAATGATCCTCCAACGCACGTTTGCCTTTTCCCGTCACAATAATGATATCCTCAATGCCTGATGCAACAGCTTCCTCCACGATAAATTGAATCGTCGGTTTATCAATGATCGGCAGCAACTCTTTTGGCATCGCTTTGGTTGCCGGCAAGAACCGGGTCCCCAGACCTGCTGCGGGAATGATTGCTTTCCGAACTTTCATAGCGATCATCATCCTTCTGTATGAATTGTGACAGGAAGAACGATCACTTCATCCTGCCAATGCTTTGATAGACGAATCCCTCTTTTTTCATCTTTTCGGGATCGAATAAATTCCTTCCGTCAAAAAGAACCGGATTCTTCAGCAAGCTCTTGATTCGGCTGAGATCCGCCGACCGGTACTGCTTCCACTCTGTAAAGATCAACAAGGCATCCGCATCCATCAGAGCCGGATAGAGCCCCGTGAAATACTGGATGTTCTCCTCTCCCAGAGCCTGGTACGCATTCTGCAGAGCGACCGGATCGTGCACATGAATCTGAGCGCCGCGATTTCTGAGTTGTTCGATGGTCTCGATGGACGGCGCTTCACGAATATCATCGGTTTCCGGTTTAAAGGACAATCCCCATACCGCCAGCTTGCGTCCGGTCAAATCTTCTCCGAAATAGCCGACGACCATCTCCAGCAATTTTTTCTTCTGCTTGTGGTTGACTTTATCGACGGCTTCTAAGATGTGCGTTGGAATATTCCGCTCCGTGGCGCTTTGGATAATAGCCCGTACATCCTTAGGGAAACAAGAACCGCCGTACCCAACCCCGGCCGATAAAAAGTAACTGCCGATCCGATGGTCCAATTCCATTCCCTGCCGCACACGCTCAATATCTGCACCGACCGACTCACAGATACCGGCAATTTCGTTCATGAAGCTTATGCGTGTCGCCAACATCGCATTGGAGGCATACTTGGCAAGCTCAGCGGAAGCAATGTCCATGTGAATCAGAGGGAATCCCTTGCTCGTAAGCGGCAAATACAGCTTCTCCATGTAAGCCAAAGCCCGGTCGTTGCTACTGCCGACCACGATCCGGTTCGGGTTCAAAAAGTCATTAATGGCAGAGCCTTCCCTTAGAAACTCCGGATTCGACACAATATCGAATTCCAAATCCGCGAGCCCCCGGATCGTTAACTGTTCCTCGATCATGCCGCGTATGCGTTCGCTGCTGCCGATAGGAACCGTTGATTTCGTAATCACAATGGCATAATCTTGCATGCTTTCGCCGATTTGCTGTACGGCTTTCATCACGTAAGTAAGATCGGCGGAGCCATCTTCGGCCGGAGGCGTTCCGACAGCGATGAAAATAAATTGACTCTGCGCAACAGCTTGGCTGATGTCCAGCGAGAAATTTAACCGTCCCTCCTGCACATTTCGTTCAACCATCCGCGTAAGTCCAGGTTCGTAAATGGGTACTTGTCCGTTAGTCAATGCGGATACTTTGGCCGGATTGTTATCCACGCAAATGACTCCATGCCCCATTTCCGCCAAACATGCCCCAACCACGAGTCCTACATAACCAGTTCCAATCATGCAAATCTTCATGGCCGCTCTCCCTCGTCGTGTAGAGTTCATTGCTGCTAACCGCAACCGCTGGTAGACATTAATCACTGTCATCTTAAAGTGTATGCGCCTTGTCTTACTAGAAACTCGGACGGATAACTACGCACTGGGAAAAATCAACTTTTACCTACGCGGATCAGCTTTATTCTGTTTTTGAGGACAAACGTACAATCCACCCTTTCATTCCGGTAATACAAATATCTAGACGGGTAAAAACCAATGTGTTACGAAGGAGGACTACGCTTGGAGAGAATTCATATCGTCGTAGCTGCAAACAACAATTACGTGAAACACTTAGCGGTGATGCTTACTTCCTTATTCGAACATAAATCAGAGAATCGGCCCGCTTCGATCTATGTGATCGACGGCAATCTGTCTAAGGAGAATAAACAGAAACTTCTTCATGCCCTGAAAGCATTTCAAAAGGAGCTTGTATTCTTAACGGTGGATGATTCTTTATTCCGGGATGTCGTCGTTCGTTATCATTTGAGCAAGGAAACCTACTACCGCATTGCGATTCCGGCCCTTTTGCCAAACGATATACGAAAAGCGCTCTATTTGGATTGCGACCTCATTGTGAAAGAGGATATTGCGAAGCTATGGGATGTCGATATCGAGAAATATCAACTCGGCGCCGTACAAATTCCCGGCAAAGTCCTCCGTTACGAGGAGCTCGGTATTCCGGAAAGTTCCGGCTATTTTAACGCAGGCGTGCTGCTCCTTAACTTGAAAAAGTGGAGAGACAACCAGACCTCCGAGAAAGTTTTACATTATATGAAAAAAAATCCGGAGAAGCTCAAATACATGGATCAGGACGCTTTAAACGCAGTTCTCCAAAACAAATGGCTAAAGCTGGACCCCAAATGGAACTATCAAGTGCACCGCTCCCATCATCAGCGTTTCGAGCCGGCCATCATACATTACACAACCGACAAAAAACCTTGGAACAGCCATCACAATCCGAAATTTAAAGATGAGTATCTCAAATATGCGCGTAAAACCATCTGGTAGCCAGGCGAGCAGCGCAAATTTCAAACGATCAGGAGGTCATGGAATGAAAACAGATTGGTTAATCATCGGCGCAGGCTTTACAGGCGCAACGCTGGCCGAGCGAATTGCCTCCCAACTGGGGCAGAAAGTTCTGATTGTCGACAAAAGAGATCATATTGGCGGAAACTCGTATGATTGCTATGACGAACACGGCATTCTGATTCATAAGTACGGCTCACATACGTTCCATACCAACTCCAGCATGGTTTGGAACTACCTTTCCCAATTCACGTCGTGGCGTCCCTACTTTCATGAAGTCCGTGTGGTCATTGACGGCAAGAAGGTGCCTGTCCCTTTTAATCTCAATTCCATCTATGCCTTGTTTCCTCCCAAATATGCCGAAAAGCTGGAAGCGCTGCTGATCGACCACTTCGGTTATGGCGTTAAAGTCCCGATCTTGAAGCTTCGTGAAAGCGCAAGCGGCGAACTAAGCGACTTGGCCGATTTTATATATCAAAATGTGTTCTATAAATACACCCTTAAGCATTGGGAATTAGACCCGGAACAGCTCGCTCCTTCTGTGACTGCAAGAGTTCCCGTTTACATTTCCCGGGATAATCGCTACTTTCAAGACACTTATCAGGGCCTTCCTAAACACGGCTATACGCCTATGTTTAATAAGATGCTCAAACATCCCAACATCAAAGTGCTGCTGAATACCGATTACCAAGAGATCATCCAGGAGATCGATTGCAAGCGGATGGTCTATACCGGTCCGATCGACGAATACTTCAACTATATGCACGGACAGCTTCCGTACCGCAGCATGCGCTTTGAATTCGATACCCTCGATACGGAATACCATCAGGAAGTCGGGACGGTCAACTACCCGCACGAATACGACTACACCCGGGTGCTGGAGCAGAAGCATTTGACCGGCCAGCAATCCCCCAAAACAACCATTTCTTACGTGTACCCTGAAACCTATACCATTGGAAAAAATGAGCCGTACTATCCGATTCCGCGCGACGAGAACAAAGAACGCTACAGGCTGTACCAAGCGGAAGCAGACAAAATCAAGGATAAAGTGCTGTTTGCGGGAAGATTGGCCGATTACAAATACTACAATATGGATCAGGCCGTAGCTCGTGCGCTAACGCTATTCCATAACGAGATTCACAAATAAGGCGTATAGGCAGAGGAGGCTGCATTCATGATTTGTATGGCTTTGTTAGCCCACGAGGACGAACATGCATTGCGGAATCAAATCCGAAATATTCGCAAATATAACCCTCAGGACGTCCAAATCGTCTTCTACAATGGCGGACAGGATGCGAATTTCGGCAAAAAGATTTGTGAAGAAGAAAAAGTCATGTACTGCCCCTACAGCCGTCCTTTGCAGCAGCGGACCAGCGGCCGGTTTTTCTACGATGTCATGAGATATCTCGAGGATAAAAAGGTTGAATATGAATACCTGGTCTATATGGAATACGACATCATGTTTGTCAACTCGGGGTTTCGGGAGTACCTGCTGGGCAAAATGGAAGGCTGCGATTGCCTTATCAAAATGATCCGCAAAGAAGTCGATCCGAACCAAGCCTCGTGGCCTCCGGCTAAAGACATGTGGAAAGACTGGGAACGGTGGAAGACGATTTTCAACTCCGATTCCTTCTACCGCACCTCCTCCCCGATGTCGGTCTTCCGGCATGGCATTATTAAACAGATGCTCGCCGGACTCAATAAGAAGCGGCTGGAGCGGCTGTTCGATTCGTCGAATATTCCTTGTCTCGGGGAAATGCTGTACATTACCTTAGCTAAAAAATACGGCGGCAAATGTAAAATTTACGGGGATAATACCAAACGGTTCCTCCGGTTCAGACCGGCCATCACGCTGAAAGAAATCAAAGAAGCCAAAAAACGGCCGGAGGTTATGTTCGTCCATCCTGTGAAGGACGCCGGAGTGCGTGAGTGGATTTTCAACCAATCCTAGGAGGCGGAAACATGCTTTGTTTTGCACTATTAGCGCATGCCGACGAAAACGCCCTTCGCCAGCAAATCCGGAACATTCGCAGATATAATCCGAATAACGTGCTCATTGTTTTGTACAACGGCGGACAGGATGCGAACTTCGGCAAAGCCCTTTGCAGAAAAATGAAGGTCATGTACTGCCCGTACAGCAGGCCGCTGCAGAAAGGAAAGACCGGACGTTTCTACTACGACGTGATGCGGTGGCTGGAGGATAGTAACGTCAACTACGACTATTTGGTCTATACGGAGTATGACGTGATGTTCGTCAATTACGGGTTTGAACAAATGGTCGAGAGTGAACTCAAGGATCATGACGGCCTGGTGAAATTAATTCGGCACGAAAAGAGCGCGAGGCGCAACTGGTGGATTCCCGGCAAAACGATGTGGAAGGAATGGAGCCGCTGGAAGCCCTTCTTCAAGCGGGAAGATTTCTACGGCACCTTCAATCCGATGCAAGTGTACCGGCGTTCCATCCTGAAGCAAATGCTATCCGTCATTGACAAAGGGATGCTGGAAGAGCTGTTCACCCATACGAATGTGTATGCCTTGGGTGAGATGCTCTACATTACGCTGGCCAAAAATTGCGGCGGCCGCATGAAGGCTTATCCTAAGCCGAGCGTCGAATACCTCCGCGTGTACCATCGTATTCGCTTGGAGGATGCCAAAGAGGCCAGCTTGAAGCCTGAAGTCATGTTCGTTCATCCGGTCAAAGACGCCGAAGTGCGCGACTGGATTTTCAACCTAAAAAAATAGAGGAGGAAGCCGCATGATTTGTTTCGCTCTGTTAGCACACGAGAACGAACCTGCGCTTCGCCAACAAATTAGAAATCTTCGCAGGTTTAACCCGAATGCCTTTATCGTGCTGTATAACGGCGGCAGTGACCGGAGCTTCGGCAAAGAGGTGTGCCAGAGCGAACACGTCCTCTACTGTCCCTACAGCAGGCCTTTGCGAAGAGGACGAACCGGAAGATTCTTCTATGACGTCATGAGATGGCTGGAAGATATGCGAATTCCGTATGAGTACCTGGTTTATACCGAGTATGACGTGATGTTCATTCACGACGGCTTTGAAGCCTTTTTGAACCATCACATGGAGGGTTACGATTGTTTAGTGGAGGCTTTGAAGACAGAGAAGACGCCTCACAAAAGCAATTGGACAACCGCTTTGGGCATGTGGAAGGAATGGGGGCTTTGGCAGCCGTTTTTTCAAAGCCATCACTTCTACGGCACGTTCAACCCGATGCAGGTTTACCGCCATAGCCTTGTGCGGAGCATGATCGCGAGGGTTAACAAGCCGATGCTGGAAGAAATCCTGGCCAAGACGGATGTCTTTGCTCTGGGGGAAATCTTATACATGACGCTTGCCATGCAGTGCGGCGCCAGATGCCAGGAGTACCCCAGCAAGAACAGGCAGTGCTTCCGCTACCGGCCCAATATCGCCCTGCAAGAAATTCAACATGCCTCACAGAAATCAGAAGTCATGTTCGCCCATCCGGTCAAAGACGAATCCGTACGCGCCTGGATAAGCGCATTATGATCTGGAGGCCTAGGAGGAAACCATGATGAAACAAAGGATTCTGGTTACTGGAGGGGCAGGGTTCATCGGAAGCCACCTGGTGGACTCTCTCCTCTTGGACGGCAACTGCGAAGTGCTTGTGATCGATAATTTTGACGACTACTACGATCGCAAAGTGAAGGAGAACAACATCCGGCAGCACTTGCGCTCGCCCGGATACGAGTTAGTGGAAGCCGATATTCGGGACAGAGCCGGCATGGACCGGATTTTCGGCTCCTGGAAACCGGACGCAGTCGTCCATCTGGCAGCCAAAGCAGGCGTCCGTCCCTCGCTCGAAATCCCGAGCATATATGTCGACGTCAATCTTGCAGGCACGGTCAACCTGCTCGATGCGTCGGTCAAATACGGCGTCTCCAAGTTTGTTTTTGGATCGTCGAGTTCTGTATACGGCCTGAATGACAAGGTGCCGTTCTCCGAAGCCGATCCCACCCTGCTCATCGCCTCGCCGTACGGCGCCACCAAAGCTTCAGGCGAAGCCTTATGCCGAAGCTACAGCCATTGTTTCGGCCTGCCGATCGTCGCGCTGCGCTTCTTCACCGTCTTCGGTCCCCGGCAGCGGCCGGACCTCGCGATTCATCTGTTTGCCAAAAAGATGGCGATGGGGAAGCCGATCTCCTTATTTGGAGACGGCACAACGAGTCGCGATTATACGTATGTAGCCGATATCGTAAACGGCATTCGTAGATCCATCGATTTCGACCATCCCGGCTACGAAGTATTCAACCTTGGGAACGACCATCCGACCAGCTTGCTGGACCTTATCACGGTGCTGGAGAACGCGATGAACAAGAAAGCGATCATTGAGTGGAAGCCGATGCAGATCGGGGACGTCCCCCGGACATGGGCCAACTTCGAGAAAGCGCATCGTCTCCTCGGCTACACGCCGTCTACGAGCTTGGAGGAGGGCATTGGCCGATTTGTGAAGTGGCTGGAGGAAAGCCAGCCGCTGGCATAAAAGCCGAACACTCGCATATGCCGGCTGTTCCCGCTGCATGCTAAACACTGGCACAAGCTCACGGCTACCACTGCTTGCCGAGGCAAAGGGCTGTTATGCTTCTTTGGTCAAAATAAAGGAAAAAATCCCCTCTAATTTGACTGCAGAAGCTCGTAAGATGCATTTAGCCGGAAAAACTCCCTCTATTTGCACCGATTTCGTGAGAGTCTACGAAATCCGGTCAAATTAACGGGAGTTTTTTCCTTTTATTTTCCTGCGAGGCCATCTTTCGAGCGGTTTAGGGGGAGATTTTCCAGTTATCTTCCTACCGTCGCCCAGGGAAGGGAATCCCCTTCCCACATTTAAGCTTGTTTTAACAGCGCTAACTTCAACCTTTTGCCCTCTCCGCCTACTTTTACGCTGAAAAACGACGTCTCAGCACCTAACATCGGGGATTTTTCAGCGATCGCTTTATCTCCTTCTATCCGCAAGCTATACATACAATTCCAGCAAACGCTTGGCGACATGCTGGAACCCATAATTGCCTTCCACAAATTTGCGGCCGGCCCTGCCTAGTTCATTCGCTTTCGAAGGGTGCGTGAAGATGTGGCTGATCGAATTGGCAAAAGCCCACGGATCCGTATAGGCACTGATGACAATACCGTTCTTGTGGTTCGATATGATCTCGGCATTTCCCCCGCGATTCGTCGTAATGATCGGAAGGCCTGCGCCCATGGCCTCATAATGCACTCTCGCCAGCGGCTCCTGCCACTGCGAGCTGCAAACGAACACATCCCCCAACAGGTAGATGGAAGGGATTTTGCTCGGAGGCACAAAGTTTGTGAAGACGACTCTGTCTGTGCCCAGCGAATTGCCTAGCTTTCGCAGACTGGAAATATACCCGGTTACGCGATTATCGCTGAACCATTTGCTTCCGACAATGACCAGCACGGCATCCTCATGCTTTTGGATAACCCTCTGCATCGCCCGCAGCAATACATCAGCCCCTTTGTTAGCGGATAGCCTTCCAACGAACAGCACAACCTTTTTATTCTCGACGCCGTATTTCTTGCGCAGTGCCGTTCGTTCCGCTTGCGCGTCTTCTCTCCAAATCGGTTTGTACCGATCCAAATTAATGCCGGAATAGACCGTTTTCACCTTGCTTGCAGCCTCAGGGAAACGATTCACGATTGTGCTTCCGATATAGTTAGAAATGGACATGATGTTGTGGGCTATTTCTACAACACGGCGCCCCTTGTCATCCGGCAGCTTTTCTTTGCGAAACATCTCGTTATGACAACTCAAAACAATCCGGCTTCCAGGCATAGCTTCCTTGATGACGGGCACGTTTAGTGGCCGGTTAAACACATGAATGACGTCAAAAGTCCGGTTGCCTGCCGTTAGCTTTTTCAGCTCTCTGGCTACATTCATTAAGTAGTTGTTCTTCTCAACCCGAATGTAGGTTACGCCTTTTACAACCTCACGATCGCGAAGGGCGTTGTCTTTTATGCAAAATACCGTTACTTCATGGTTCGCACTTAAATAAGGAATGACACCATCGATGAAGATTTGAATAGCTCCTCCTCTTATCGAAGGAACAGTCAGCATTTCCGTACAAATCAAGGCAATCCTCACCCTGTTCACTCCAATCCTATACGGTTCATTTGGCTTCGTACAGCTCCGATAAACAGCAGGCGTATTTTTCAAAATTGTACCGCTCTGCGATCAGCTTCCTATTCTCGCGGCCTATTTTGTCACACTTCGCTTTGCTGCTTAACAACGTGCTAATGGCCTGGGCATATGCCTCCGGTGTGTTATAAAGATCGATAATGTAACCGTTTTTCTCGTTTTGAACAACTTCCGGATTTCCTCCGCGGTTTGAACTGACGACCGGTATTCCTGCAGCCATAGCTTCGTATTGCACCCTGGCTAACGGCTCCTGCCATTGGGAAGGACAAACAAGCAGATCGCTCATCGTATAATAGCTGGGAAGCCTGTCTACCGGCATGAAATTGGTAAAATAGATAGATGCGGACACGGCCTGAGCCCTTCTTTGGAGACTCGTCACATAATTGCTGACGGTCCGGTCACCATACCATTTACTTCCGACAATGACCAAGGCGGTTTTGGGATGCTTTTTGATAACGGTCTTCATCGCCTCGATCAGATGGTGGCACCCTTTTTTAGGCAGCAGTCTGCCGACAAAGAGGACAACGTGGAAATCAGCAGGAATACCCAATTCATGCTTTAGCTTCTCCGCGATCTTTTTACCTTTCTTGCTGAAATGAGGCGTAAACCGCTTGGGGTCTTCCCCCGTGTATAGGGTCGAAATTTTGCTTGCGACTGTAGGAATTACCTTGAGAATATCCTGTTCAACGAATTGACTGACAGTTAGGATATGATCGGCTAATTGGAAGGCGTTCAGAAGCGTTTGATCATCGCTTTGGCGCTTAAGCAACAAGTTGTGAAGCGATAAAAAAACACGGGCATCCGGCGCTGCTCTCTTCATGTCTTCAACCCAATTCGGTTTGTTAAATAATTGAATAATGTCAAATGAGTGCGTGCTGCAGTAGCTCTGCACTTCCTTGAAGTATTGGGCTTTGCGAAAACGAATAAATCTGACGCCATTTATCCACTCATCATTATCAAAGGAAGAATCCTGAATAGAAAAAACCGTAACCGAGTGACCTAGCTTGGTTAAGTTTGGAGCTATCCGGTCGATCAATAATTCAATGGCTCCGCTTTTGATCGGTGGACAAGGCAGAGAATCCGGGCAGATTAAGGCAATTTTCATGAAAGTCCTCCTCTCATCGCGGATAAATGTTTTACAGCGTTTCTCTATTCTATTCGTCAAGACACATAAATGTTTGTACAAAATCAAAATCTGCTCCGCTAAACACGACCTCACTCAAAGAGAAAGGTCAAAAAAAGGACCATGCATAAAGGCATGATCCTTCGAAGAAGTTAAGCTTTTGATCCTACGGAAATCCAGTTAATGATGCCGTACGCATCCGGCGAAAAGCGGGATCGCACAATGTTCAACTGCGCAGTGTTCGTTTGTTTTTGCTTAATAACCGCGTAACAGGCAGGGTGGCTGGTTGTCGCAGTCAGAACATAATTGACATCGGCATACGGTTCGTCAAAGAGGATCGATATTTCCACAATTTCATCCTGAACTTTTAATTCAAAAGGAACGAGCCCGAATTGCTGAACGACAGCTTTCTTAACCGGAGGAACCTGTATGGCATGGAAGCTAAGCTTGCTCTCATCCACGCTGCCTGCTGCCAGCTTCGTTCTGTCTACGGCCCCTTCAGTCAGATGTTCCCCGCTGACCGTGCCGGCAGCTAATTTACTGCCGTCTACACTGTTCGGGGACAGATGGAAGCTGGTGATCGCCTCGTACACCAACTTGCTGCCATCGATACTTTGGGCCCTGATCTTAGAGCCGTCCAAGACACCGTCGGCAAGGTGCTCGTTGCCTACCGAATCGGCTGCCAGCTTGCTGCCGTCGACGCTGCCCTCGGATAAGTGCCAGCCGCTGATCGCACCTCTCGCTAGCTTACTGCCGTCTATGCTGCTTTCCGCCAGCTTCGCGCCATACAATGTGCCGTCCGCCACATGATCTCCCGTCACCGCTCCCGGGGACAATTTGCTGCCGTCCACACTGCCAACTGCCAGCTTGCTGCCATCGATGCTGCTCTCGGTTAAGTGATACCCGCTGATCGCACCTGACGCTAACTTACTGCCGTCTATGCTGCCTTCCGCCAGCTTCGCGCCAAATAATGCGCCGTCAGCCACATGTTCCCCCGTCACCGCTCCCGGGGACAATTTGCTGCCGTCCACGCTGCCAACTGCCAGCTTGCTGCCGTCTACAGCTCCGTCAGCAAGATGATTGCCGCTCACAGCACGATCGGTCAGCTTGCTGCCATCGATGCTGCTTGCTTGGATCTTAGCGCCGTCCAAAGCTCCTTCGGCAAGATGCTCGGCGCTGACCGCACCGGCTGCCAGCTTGCTGCCGTCGACGCTGCCCTCGGATAAGTGCCAGCCGCTGATCGCACCCGCCGCTAACTTACTGCCGTCTATGCTGCCTTCTGCCAGCTTCGCGCCAAACAATGTGCCGTCAGCCACATGATCTCCCGTCACCGCTCCCGGGGACAATTTGCTGCCGTCCACGCTGCCAACTGCCAGCTTGCTTCCGTCTACGCTGCTCTCGGTTAAGTGATACCCGCTGATCGCACCTGCGGCTAACTTACTGCCTTCTATGCTGCCTTCCGCCAGCTTCGCGCCAAACAATGCGCCGTCAGCCACATGTTCCCCCGTCACCGCTCCCGGGGACAATTTGCTGCCGTCCACGCTGCCAACTGCCAGCTTGCTGCCGTCTACAGCTCCGTCAGCAAGATGATTGCTGCTCACAGCACGATCGGTCAGCTTGCTGCCATCGATGCTGCTTGCTTGGATCTTAGCGCCGTCCAAAGCTCCCTCGGCAAGATGCTCGGCGCTTACCGAACCTGCTGCCAGCTTGCTGCCGTCCACGCTGCCTTCGGATATGTGATAGCCGCTGATCGCACCTCTCGCTAGCTTACTGCCGTCTATGCTGCTTTCCGCCAGCTTCGCGCCAAACAATGCGCCATCAGCCAAATGATCCCCCGTCACCGCTCCCGGGGACAACTTGCTGCTGTCTACGCTATTCGCTGCCAATTTGCTGTTGTCAATCGCACCGTCCGCGATATGACTGCCGCTCACTGCGCCGGAGATCAACTTACTGCCGTCTACGCTATTCGCTGCCAGCTTGCTGCCGTCGACACTGCCTTCGGATAAGTGATGGCCGCTGATCGCACCTGACGCTAACTTGCTGCCGTCTATGCTGCCTTCCGCCAGCTTCGCGCCAAACAATGCGCCGTCCGCCACATGATCCCCTGTCACCGCTCCCGGAGACAATTTGCTGCCGTCCACACTGCCAACTGCCAGCTTGCTGTTGTCAATCGCACCATCCGCGATATGACTGCCGCTCACTGCGCCGAAGATCAACTTGCTGCCGTCTATGCTGCCGTCCGCCAACTTCGCGCCAAATAACGCGCCATCGGCCACGTGATCCCCCGTCACCGCTCCCGGGGTCAGCTTGCTGCTGTCTACGCTGCCAGCCGCCAGCTTACTGCCGTCTACAGCTCCTTCAGCAAGATGATCGCCGCTCACAGCACGATCGGCCAGCTTGCTGCCATCGATGCTGCCCGCCGCCAGCTTAGCGCCGTCCAAAGCCCCCTCGGCAAGATGCTCGGCGCTTACCGAACCGGCTGCCAGCTTACTGCCGTCCACAGCTCCCTCCGCAAGATGATTGCCGCTTACCGCGCCGGAGGCCAGCTTCGTGCCGTCTACGCTTTCGTTTGCCAACTTGCCGGCATTGACACTGCCCGGAGCCAGCTTGCTGCCGTCCACGCTGCCAGCGGTTAAGTGATAGCCGCTGATTGCGCCGGAGGCCAGCTTGCTTCCATCAATGCTGCCTGCCGCCAGCTTGGCGCCAAACAACGCGCCGTCCGCCAAGTGGTCCCCCGTCACCGCTCCCGGGGACAATTTACTGCTGTCAACGCTGTTTGCTGCCAGCTTGCTGCTATCTATCGCTCCATCCGCGATATGGCTGCCGCTCACCGAGCTTGCTGTCAACTTGCTGCCGTCGACACTGCCAGCCGCTAGCTTCGCAGCATCCACCACGCCGTCTGCGAGGTGATAGTTGCTTACAGCGCCGGATACCAGCTTGCTTCCATCTACGCTGTCCGGCGCCAGTTTCGCGCCCGTCACGGCGCCGGCGCTGATGTGCTCGCTGCTCACGGCGTTATCCACGAGCTTGCTTCCGTCAACGCTGCCAGCCGCCAGCTTGCTTCCGTCTACGACGCCTGGCACGATATGCTCGCCGGCAACAGCGCCGGATACCAGCTTGCTGCCATCCACGCTGCCCGGCGCCAGCTTCGCTCCGCTGATCGCTCCGTCGATCAAGTGCTCCGTTGTTACCGCGCCGTCCGCCAGTTTGGAGCTAATTACGCTGTTATCCGCGAGCTTTGACACATCGATGACTCCTGCGGCCAGATGGTTTCGATGCACAGCCCCTTCAGCCAACTTGGCGGAATCAACGGCGCTGTCTGCAAGATGCTCCCGCCCAATTGCGTTTGGAACCACTTTGCTGCCATCCACGCTGCCTTTCGCCAGCTTACTCCCGTCAATGGCTCTGTCCACGATGTGCTCATGATGCACGCTGCCTGCCGTCAGCTTGCTGCTGTCCACGCTGCCTGTCGCCAATTTCGCGCCATACACGGAACTATCCGCAAGGTGGTAGTTGCTGATTGCGCCTAGCGTCAGTTTGGTGCCATCCACGGAATTCGCCGCCAAGTTGCTGTTCTCGACCGCTCCCGCAGCCAGATGTTCATTGGCGATAACGCCAATTCCCAGCTTTGCTCCGCTGACCGAGCCGTCCGCCAGTTTATCGCCGGTTACCGCACCTGCAGTCAGCTTCGAGCTGTCGACAGTTTCTTTCGCAAGCTTGGCGCCGGTGACAGCCCCATCGGCGATATGCTCGCTGCTGATGGCCCGCGCAGCCAGCTTCGCGCTGCTGATCGCGCCATCGGCGATATGCCTTGAACTCAGCGCGCCGGCAACCAGTTTGCTGCCATGGATGCTCTCGTTAGCCAGCTTCGCCGCAGTGACAGCACCGTCTGCGATATGCTCGCTATGCACGGATTTGCCGGAGATTTTGCGGCCCGTTACACTGGCGTCGGCTAACTTAGCTTCTGTAACGGCATTATCGCCTAGTTTGCCTGCCGTTACGGCTTGCTCCTGCAAGCTCCGGGCCGAGACCGCTCCGGGCTGCAGATGCTGCGGGCCAACTGCGCCGCTCGCCAGTTTATCTTCTGTCACCGCTCCTTGGGCAAGGGTTTCACCTGTAATGGACTGCTCAATCAGCTTCGTTCCGTCTAAGCTCCGATCAGCAAAAATATTAAGCGTAATCGAGCCGTCCGCGAGGTGCTGGGACGAAATCGACCCAGGCTTAAGATGACTGCCGTCGATACTATTTTCTTGCAGATGGCGGGAGTCGATGGACATGGAAGCTATTTTGGTGCCTGTCACAGCTTCCTCCGCAATTTTGCTTGTCGTGATCGTTTGATCCTGCAAATGCTGAGTCGTTACGGCCTCCTCGGCAAGGTGATCGCGATGAATCGCCGAATACCCGATTTGCTCTTCGCCAATTACGCCATTCCCGATATGCTCGGAGCGAATTGCCCCTAAGCCCAGTTTCTCACTCGTAATGACGCCAGGTTGCAAATGCGCCGTTCCAATCGTCCCCGGCGAAACGTGTTTGCCAAGCACCGCTCCATCTGTTAAATGCTCGCTGCCAATAATGCTTTGCTGCAGGTGTTCCGTCGTGATTGCATTTGCAGCAAGCTTATCGGATGTCACGCTTTGTTCCTTCAGCTTCGATGTATCCACGCTGCCTGCCGCCAACAGGTCGTTCGTCACAGCTCCTTCTTCCAGCTTGGAAGAAGAAATAATGCGTTCGGCCAAATGAAACTGCGAAATGGCTCCTTCGCTAATATGTCTTTCTTCAATTATTTTCTCCGTTAAATGGCTTGATCCGATGGACTGGCTTTGGATTTTCGAGCCGGAGATGATGCTGTCAGCCAAATGCCAGCTTTGAATCGCCTGCTGCCGGATATGTTTGCCTTCAATCGAACTTTCAACCAGCTTCGAGGAAGTGATCGATTCATCCTGCAGCTTCGTGTTTGAAATGATATGATCTGCGAGATGTCCGCTCTGAATCGCCTGCTGCCAGATATGTTTGCCTTCGATTGAGCCTTCCGCCAGCTTCGAGGAAGTGATCGATTCATCCTGCAGCTTTGCGTTTGAAATGCTGTCGTCTGCGAGATGTCCGCTCTGAATCGCCTGCTGCCGGATATGCTTGCCTTCAATTGAACTTTCAGCCAGCTTCGACGAAGTAATCGATTCATCCTGCAGCTTCACGTTTGAAATGATATCGTCTGCGAGATGCCCGCTCTGTACCGCTTTCGGAAGAATATGCCTATCTTCGATCGTATTTGGAGCCAGTTTGGCCGATGTAACAGAGCCATCCTGAATCAGCTTGGCGTGCACGGAGCCTTCGGCCAGATGCCCGGCTTGTATCGCGCCGGGAGCAAGATGCGAAGCCTGGACGGAACCGTCTGCAAGATGCTCCGTTCGGATCGAAGCGCTGACGATATGCTTGGATTCGATGGATTGAGGGGCGATTTTCTGATTCGTAACCGCTTGATTGGCAAGCTTTTCCTCGGTGACCGACGCTTGCGCCAGTTTATCCTCCGTAATCACATGACTTTCCAGATGATAACCTTCAATTGCGGCATCCGCGATATGAATAGATCCAATTTGTCCCGGCGCAATACTGTGGCTCTGGATGCTGCCATCCGCCAAATGCTCGTTGAAAATAACTTTATGTTGGAAATGAACGGAGCAGATGCTCTCATTCGCAATTTTTTCTTCCGTAACCGCTTGATCCCTTAGCTTATCCGTTGTGATCGCAGCATCCATCAGTTTGGCGGTGTCAATGCTGTAATTGGATAAATGTTTCGCCTGAACGGCGCCGCTGCGTATTTTGTCCGCTGAAATCGATTGGTCGTCAATCAACTCATTCGTTATCACAAGCTCGGATAAATGCTGAGATAAAATAGAACCGTCCGCCAGCTTAAAGGAATCAATCGTTTGATCGGCGAGTTTATCCGCTGTAATGCTGTTATCCAGCAGCTTGCTGCCCGGAATCGATTGATCCTGTATTTTCTCGCCGGAGATGCTGTGCGGAGCCACATGTTCATCGTGAATGCTGTGACCCGCGATCTTATCTCGCGTCACACTCGCTTGCGCCAGCTTCGATTGATCGACCGCGAAATCCTTAATCACTTTCGTGCCGATGCTTTGCGGCTTGATTTTACTTTCGTCCACCGAACGATTAGCGATTTTCTCCCATGTTACCGCCTCTTCCACGATATCATCCGTGTACACGACCGGATTTACGAACTTGCCCGTTTTACGCTCAGAGAGCATAAGCAGCGGTGGGGCGGGCACTGAAGTGTGAGATACGTTGACCTGTGAAGCAGGTAGTTTGTATCCTTTGCCCGTCTCAACAATCGTTCCTTTCGCTGTCGACGCCTTGGCGATGTTCGGCTCAGCGAGAGGAATCGCTTTGGGGGTTGCTTCCAATTTCTCCTGCTTAACCGGAGCAGGTGAAGGCGGTTCACTTTCGTCGAGCCATTTCAGCTCATTCGTTCGGGAGTTCACTTTTTGCACATAAGGCCTCTCTCTGTTGCTGCTGCTCTTACGCTTACTCATAGACTCCTCTCCATTTCCACATAAATTGGTCTTTTGTAACATATTCAAGCTGAATAATAGATGTACGTTAGCCCGTAAAAATGTGCGGACACCCAGATAAATAGTTACCTCCCCAATTTGTCCTTATATAAGTCATGCCGCTGCTCGGCTGCTTTATCCCACGTGAACAATTGCTGGGTGCGCTGAATGCCTTGCTCCCCCATGGCTCGACGCAGCTCTCCATCTGCCAAAAGACGCAGTAAATAACGCGGAAGGTCCGATTCCACTTTATCTAAATCAACTAAATATCCGACAGTCCCGCTCTTAATAACCTCACCAATACCGCCTGAGTTTGTCGCTACGACGGGGACTCCGGAAGCCATCGCTTCGATGTTCACAAGTCCAAAAGCTTCCCCTTCTCCGGAAGGAACGACGACAACGTCTGCAAGTTGGAACCATTTCGGGATATCGGCATGCGACATGTAGGGGATAAACTTCACATTCTGTGGCATCTTGCTCCCTTCCCGATACAGGCTTTTCACATATTCCGTCAACCTCTTGGATCCATAGAAGGCGCCGCCGACTAGAATTAAAACCGCATCCGGTTCCTTTTCGATCACGGTTTTCATCGCTTTCATGAGATGATGCACGCCTTTTCTCGGGATAAGCCGTCCTACATAGAGGATAATTTTGCGGTTCTCGTAGCCTAGCTCCTGAAGCTTTTTGATGCGAGATTCGCTTCCCTCCGGGGACCATCTTGACGTAAATTTGGAAACGTCCACACCCAGATGCTGCGTGACAATTTTATGTGCGGCAGACGGCGCCTTCTCCTGCACCGCCTGTTTCATATAATCGCTGTTAACGATAACGACATCTGCTGCGGCTAAACATGCTCTTAAGAATTTCTTTGAGATGTACGGCTTGGAAATAAATATTTTGGAATGCAGCACCAGACTAATCATGCTTCTTGGATAACGCTTGCGCAAAATGTGGACGAAGTGCGGCCGGTTTTCAACCTGAATAATGCCGGGCTTCAGCTTGGCAATTTGTTGAGATACGGCGGAAATATAGGAACGAGAACCCCTATATGGCACTCTGATATAGCGGCATCCTCCCCGTACTTCACTCTTTGGTTGATACGCCGTTCTTCTCCCCAGTACATAAACGGGCATGAATTTCACGAGCTTCTCGGCAGTTTTCTCGACAACTTGCTCAACGGAAGAGCTTTTTCCTGAGGGAATGGGAAAAGCACCTGGCGTAACAATGACAACACGCATAGGTCTCTGGCTCACATGTAACTCCCCCTTCCTTCTTCTATACATATGCGGATATAGAAGCAAAGTTTGGGCATCTGCCCCCACCGTGTCAAAAGTATCGGCATCCGTACAAACAAGCTGCACAGCTTTTCCATAAGCTGTATTGGAGCCGTTAGCGTATGTCGCCGCGTTGGCACAATGCAGATTAATAGGCTCTCGATGCCAGTTTTTCTGGCGAAGACCGCTAAGGAGTGAAGCTGATGGTTAATCCCTATGTGGGTATATTAATTAACGATTCCTTGTACGCAGGCATTCCCCTAGGGAACACAAAATATGAAGCCATTCATTTCTACAGTGACGCCGGCAAACAATTTGGCATTACCCCCTGCTACTTCCGCATGCAAGACGTTCACATCCATACGATGAGAGTTCATGCCTATGTGCAAAGAGGAATTCACTATATTCGGGAATGGATTGACATGCCGAAAGTGATTCATAACCGGGCCGTTTATTTGGACCCTGGTTCGGATCAGGAGCTGGAAAGCTGGACACAGCACGGCATTCACGTTTTTAACCGTTGGAATCGGTACAGCAAGCTGCAAATTCACGAAATACTGCTCCAGGATGAAGTCATTAGACCCCATTTGCCGGCCACCTTCCCCGCTACCCTCAAAAATATGAAAGTCATGATGAGCGCCTATGACTCTATCATTATTAAACCTACAAACTCTAGCATCGGGCGCGGCGTTATGAAAATGGATCGGACTCCCGCCGGCTGGCAGCTTATTTATCCCGCAACACTCAAAATCAACAATAAAATTTGGCGGGAGGTCCGCTTTCGCAAACAATTGCCCCTCACCCTGCTGCGCAAAATCCAAAGCCGCGCCTATCTCGTGCAGCAGCGCTTGCCTCTGGCTACCTACGACCGCCGTCCTTTCGATCTGCGCATAGCGGTGCAGCGCGGGGCCTCCGGCGATTGGGGCGTGACGGGGATCGTCGCCAAAGTCGCTTCCCACAAGCTTTTCTTGACCAATGTCGCACAGGGTGGCGAAGTGAAGACATTGACCGATATTTTGGCAGCCGAGTATCCGTCTCTTGACCCGTCTGCCGTGTTTGAGCAAATTACAGCGTTCGCCCTCCGGGTAGCGAAGTTTTTGAGCATGCATCTGCCGCATTTGGCGGATCTTGGCCTGGATGTCGGGATTACCACCGCAGGCTATCCGTTATTCATTGAATGCAACGGCAAGGATCAGCGTTATAGCTTCCGGGAAGGAAATATGCTGGAAGCATGGAAAGCAACCTACTATAATCCGATGGCTTATGCCAAATTTTTGTTGGGCGGCGGCACGCCTGTGTATTAGCCCCCTTCACGAACTCAGAGCAAAAATTGCACAATCAAAAAGAGGTGTCCCACTAGTCAAAACATGACTAAGGGGTACCCCTTTTAATGGATGGTATGCTATTTCGTATTCAGCACTTGCTGTACAGCCTTATTGAGAGCAGCGGTATCGACCGGCCCTGCGCTCTCGTCCTTCAGCTTGTATTTTTGCTTCAGTTTCTGAATCCTCGCCACACTCTGATCAATCGTTTCCTGCGGAATTCGCTTGTCCTGAACCGCTTTACGGAGCGCCTCGATAACCGTGACGACTTTATTGTAATCGTGGCCGACCATGATCACATCCGCTCCTGCCAACACCGATTTCACGGCGGAAGCGCCGAGATCATAGTTTTTTTCGATGGCGCCCATCGTCATATCGTCGGTCATGATCACTCCTTGGAAGCCCATCTCCTTGCGCAGCAAGTCCGTCATGATTTTCTTCGACATCGATGCCGGGTTCTGGCCATCCACCTTTGGCAGCAAAATATGGGCAACCATCACGGCATCTGCATCTTGTTTAACAGCTTCCGCGAATGGAAGCAATTCGAATTTGCGCAGCCTGTTCAAATCGTTCTGAACAACAGGCAGCCCCACATGCGAGTCGACAGATGTATCCCCATGGCCCGGAAAATGCTTGACGACGGATGCGATCTGCTGATCCCGAAGTCCTTTCATCATTTGCATGCCCAGCGTATTCACGAGGGAAGCGCTCGCGCCAAAAGAACGGTCGCCGATCACCGGATTTTTCGGATTGCTGTTGATATCCAGAACCGGAGCGAAATCGACATTTAACCCATACGCGCGAAGCTCAGAACCTATCAAGCTGCCAACATTATAGGCAAACTGCTTGTTATTTTTCTTGCCGATCTCTTGATTCGTTGGCGTTTTCTTAATCTCGTCCGGCAGGCGTGTCACCCTGCCCCCTTCTTCGTCCACGCCGATCCAGAGCGGCAGCTTATTCGTTGCATTCTTTTGCTTCAGTTCATTCACCAGCGAAGTCAATTGGCTTGAATCTTTTATATTCGGCTTGTATAAAATAATGCCGCCCACGCGGCGCGTTGCAAGCAGCGCTTGGGTATTTGCATTCATGCCGTATCCATCTATGCCTGCGAAGATCATCTGCCCGATTTTCTCGTCCAACGACATCGTCATATTGCTAGTTCGTACCGGAGTCGGTGTCGGTGTTGATGCCGGTGTTGGGACAGTCGTAGCCGCTGAAGATGGCGCCAGCGAAGCAGATCCGGCTGGCGGAGCATTATCTTTTGGATGGGACGTGCATCCGATCACAAGCAAAGATAACGCAGCCGCGCACACCGTACTGTTGATTAATCTAGAACTCATACGTTTCACGTTCGCTCCTGCCTCTTTTTTTCCGTCATACTTAATAGACGATCCGAAAATGAAATAGTTACCGCGGTCACGGGCTACTCGCTCCTAAGCTCCCGAAACAGCCATATCCACAGCGTGTAGATCCCATAGCTTCCTAAATAAGCTCCGCTCATCAGAAATAACCGATTCTTGAAAACAGCATGAATATTCGTCATAAATACCGTATCGTCCCGCAAAATCTCATACACCGCCAATGCGGTAATGATACCAAACGCATACGCGCTCACCACTGCCAACAAATGAAACAAAATACGGCAGGTCGCAAAAAGCCAAGCACCAATTAACATACAAGCCGGGATCAAACATATTAACAGCACGATCATGAAAGACATTGTGCAAGTTCACCTCATTAATAGCATTGACAAGCATATTTCACCTCAAACAGCCTTCAGGCTGTTTTTTTAGCCACCTACCTTGCCGTTCCTTCTCCATTCGACAATTGATTCTTTTACCTTTCTGTGGCAAGATTAGCGAAGAACCATATATAGGGATCTTTGCCTAACCACGAATGAACAGGAGTTAATTTAATGTCAAAACCGTTTTTTAAATTGCTAACCGAGCTCTCCTCACGCAAATGGGTATCCCAAGTGACAGGAGCTTTTGCCAGGTCCAAAGCAAGCAGGATGTTCATTCCTCGTTTTGCCCAAACCTACGGTATACGTATTGAAGATGCTGAGAAGCATGTAAAGGATTATAAATCCTTGAATGATTTCTTTACTCGCCGCTTAAAACCGGGATTACGCCCGATTCACGAAGACCAAACCCGCGTCGTCAGTCCGGTTGATGCCATGATTACAGGGATCGGCGACATTAAAGAAGGCTTGATCGTCAATGTCAAAGGTCAAGACTATACGATTGAGGAGCTGCTGAATCGCTCGCCCCGTACGGTCAATTACAAAAACGGATTCTATTTCGTCCTGTACTTAAGCCCAACGGATTATCACCGCATTCATTCGCCGGTAACGGGAGACATCCTTGAGAAAGAGCATGTACTCGGTAAAGTGTATCCCGTGAACGAATTCGGCCTTCGCCATATGAAGCGGGTACTAAGCCGAAATGAGCGATTAATCACATTCATTCAGCATAATGCGGGTGAAGTTGCGGTCGTAAAGGTCGGGGCGCTGAATGTAAGCTCGATTCAATACGTTAAGCCTCTCCCCAAAACATTGGAGCGCGGTCAAGAACTAGCCTATTTCGAATTCGGCTCAACCGTCGTGCTCCTTTTTGAAGATGATATGTTTGAACCTCGCCCTGACTTGAAACTTGGATCCAAAGTGAAAATGGGAGAAGACCTCGGTCGTTTCCTGGATAAATAGAGGATTCGCTATCACGAGAGGAGCGCATCATGGCTGCCACTACAACACCGTCTTCCGGCTCCAAAAGCTTGCAGGGCACCGGAGATATTAAACCGACTGTGTACCGAATTTTATTTGCAATCGGCCTTGTCCATTTGCTGAACGACTCGATTCAATCTGTTATTCCTGCGATCTTCCCGATCCTGAAAAGCGAGATGGGCTTAAGCTATTCCCAGGTTGGATGGGTACAGTTCGCTATCAATTTCACGGCTTCCATCATGCAGCCCGTTGTCGGACTATATACGGACCGCAAGCCGTCTCCCTATATGCTGCCGATCGGCATGGCATCTACATTAACGGGGATGCTGCTGCTGGCTTTCGCTCATTCGTATTGGGTCGTCCTGCTGTCCGTATGCTTTGTCGGGCTGGGCTCAGCCGCTTTCCATCCGGAAGGCTCCCGGGTGTCGCATATGGCTGCCGGGGGGCGCAAAGGTCTCGCGCAGTCGATCTTCCAGGTCGGCGGCAACTTCGGCCAGTCCTTGGCGCCGGTCATGACCAAGTGGATTTTCATCCCGCTTGGACTCTTCGGGTCCATCTGGTTCACCGGCGTTGCAGCGGTCGCGATTGCCGTACAGCTGTATATTGCCCGCTGGTACAAATCCGTGCTGGTCACTGCTCCGGTCAAAGCCAAGTCCGCCGTGAAACGGACCGTCAATCCCGTACACCGCAAACGCGTGATGTTCGCTATTTACGTATTGATCTTTCTTGTTTTCATTCGGTCTTGGTACGGCGCAGCAATGAGCGGCTACTTCGCTTTCTTCCTGCAGGATACCTACGGCATGTCAATTAACCGTGCGCAGGACTTCATCTTCTTGTTCCTCGCGGCTGGCGCGGTGGGAACTTTTTTTGGCGGCCCGCTCGCAGACCGATTCGGTAAGCGCAACGTCATTTTCTTTTCCATGCTGGGCTCAGCGCCTTTCGCCTTGATGCTGCCGCATGTCGGCATGACTTGGTCTTATATTTTACTCGTCGTCATTGGTGTAATTCTGTTATCCAGCTTCTCTGTCACCGTTGTTTACGCCCAAATGCTGTTCCCTGGAAAAGTAGGGACCGTATCCGGACTGATTACCGGATTAGCCTTCGGACTGGGCGGTATCGGCAGTGTAGTGCTTGGAAATCTCTGCGACGCGATCGGAACGACGAAAGTGATGGAATTATGCGCGTATCTGCCACTCCTCGGCATTCTAACCTTCCTGCTTCCGTCTGATCGCAAGTTAAGAGAATGGACAGAGGAAGAGATTTAAAAAAACCTTGCTCAGCAGGCTCGAAATAGCTGCTTGGGCAAGGCTGTGAAGCACACGCCGCTTTTCTTGATCCAGCATTGACTGCTGAATCTAGGGGAGCGGCTTATTTTATGCAGATTGCTACGCACTGGGGGAGCAGGGAATCACGGTCGGGGAGCGGGGCTGTCCCCAAACAGCAAAAAAAGCCCGGTGCGCTCTTCTAAGAGCTGCACCGGACTGCTATGTTCATCACGTCTATTCGTGGTGGGAATCTTGCGTCTCACGCTGACTGCGGCGGCGGGCCACACCTGATTCATAGGCGGCTTCCATTACCGCTTCGCGCACTTTTTCAACGACTGCATGGTTGAATACGCTCGGAATAATGTAATATTCATTCAGCTCATCTTCATTTACCACAGAAGCAATCGCTTTAGCAGCGGCAAGCTTCATTTCCTGCGTGATACGGGAAGCACGGCAATCCAACACGCCGCGGAAAATCCCCGGGAAGCAAAGCACATTATTAATTTGGTTCGGATAATCCGAGCGGCCTGTCGCCATTACGCGTACATATGGCTCCGCCTCTTCCGGCGTAATTTCTGGTGTCGGGTTAGCCATGGCGAAAACGATCGGATCAACAGCCATTCTCTTCACATCGTCGGCTTTAAGCACGCCCGGGCCCGAAAGACCGATAAAAATATCAGCATCGGCAATCACATCAGACAAGGTGCCTTTTTGTGAAAAAGGATTCGTATTGTTCGCATACCAGTCCCAAGCAGAATTCGTATAGCTTTCTCCGCGGACAATCGCGCCTTGACGATCTACGCCTACAACGTTGGTGACGCCAGCAGCAAGCAGCATTTTGGTACAAGCAATTCCTGCCGCACCGATACCCGTGATGACTACTTTACAATCCTCCAGCTTCTTGCCTACCAACTTGACTGCGTTAAGCAAGCCTGCAAGAATAACGACCGCAGTTCCGTGCTGGTCATCATGGAATACAGGAATATCCAACTCATTAATTAATCGTTCTTCAATCTCAAAACAACGCGGCGAGGAGATATCCTCCAGATTAATGCCGCCGAACGCAGGTGCGATTGCTTTCACGGTACGGATAATCTCTTCTGTATCCTGTGTATCGAGACAGATCGGGAACGCATCAACGCCCGCCATTTGCTTGAACAGCATGGCTTTCCCTTCCATTACAGGCATCGCCGCTTCCGGTCCGATGTTGCCCAGCCCAAGTACCGCGGTCCCGTCGGATACGACAGCAACCGTATTTCGTTTAATCGTTAACGAGTGCGCTTTAGCCGGATCTTCATGAATCGCCATACAAACACGGGCGACTCCCGGCGTATATACACGGGACAGATCGTCCCGATTTTTAATCGGCATTTTCGGAGTGACTTCAATTTTGCCGCCCAAATGCATAAGGAACGTTTGGTCGGAGACATTAATTAGCCGAACACCGGGAATTCCCTTTAATACTGCAACAATAGCTTCGGTATGTTCCGGGTCGCTTACTTGAACGGTAATATCCCGTGTTGTTGTTGTTTTGCTGGCTCGCGTTACGTCAACCGCGACGATATCGCCTCCTGCATCGCCTATGGCTGTAGCAATTTTCCCAAATGTGACTGTTTCTTTATGTATTTCCAAACGCACAATCACGCTTGTGCCTCCACCATTTAATCCTGCCATTTCGGGATCACTCCTACAATAAAATGATTAATTGACCACATGTTAGATCATAGCATACTCTGACAACCATGCCAAAATCATTTTGGTGATTTTGTGACAATTTCATATGCCTCACTCAGAACGGCAACGCCGAGGCGTATCTCCTCTTCCGTGAGATGGGCAAACCCAAAGCATGCCCCGGCTTTGCCTTCGGGGATGCCGTAGGAGCCGGCATCGCTCCATGTGACGCCGGCTTTACGGCACTCAGCTGCATAAGCGGCATAAGTGCGGGCGTCTCCCCGCCACCAGCCGAACAGATGCAGCCCCGCATCACTCTCCACCCATTCGAAGAGGGTGGAGAGCCGCTCCTGCAGCAGCGCTTGCAGGAGCAAGAACTTGCTCGCGTACACCCGCCGCATGCGCCGCAGGTGCCGCTCGTAGCCGCCGCTCGCCATGAAAGCGGCGAGCGAGCGCTGTTCGAGCAGCCCCGAAGGGTGCGGCTCGTATAGCCGCTTCGCGGCCACAAAAGCGTCGTGCAGCGCCTCCGGCAGCACGACATATCCGATGCGCAGGTCCTGCAGCATCGTTTTGGAAAAGGTGCCGATGTAGACCACTCGGCCCTCCTGGTCCAGCACCTTGAGCGGCTCAATCGGCCGCCCGCGGTGCCTGAACTCGCTGTCATAGTCGTCTTCGACGATGACAGCGCCCTGCTCCGCCGCCCAGCCCAGCAGCTGCTGGCGGCGCTCCAGGCCCAGCACCGCCCCCGTAGGGAACTGGCGGCTGGGCGTCACGAAAAGCAGCCGTGCGTTCCACGGCTGCGGGACAAGCCCCTGCCCATCCACATCCGCGTGGATGGGCACCCCGCCGGCCGCCAGCACAGCGCGGCTGGCGCCTTGGTAACCCGGGCGCTCCACGATGACGGGATCGCCTTCGTTCACGAGCACCTGGGTCAGCAGCGCGATCGCTTGCATCGACCCGTTCACGATGACGATGCGCTCTGGCGGTGCATCGATGCCGCGCATCCGCCTAAGGTGCTGTGCGATCGCTTCGCGAAGCGCATAATGCCCCTCGGCGACGTAAGCCTCTTCCTGCGGCGACTCCGTCATCCGCCGCACCTGCTCATACATCCCGCGGTTCCACAGCTCCCGCTGGAACTCATCCAAGTGCGGCCGACCCATCACAAACGAAATCTCTCTCAGTTGCTCTCGCTCTTGCTCTTGCTCCTGCTCCTGCCCTAGCTCTCTCCTCTGCCCGCGCCCACGCCAATCCCGCTCCGCCTCACAAACCCGCACCCCCCAGTCTGAAAGCCGAATATCCTTCCCCTTATACGGCTGCCGTTTCTCCTGCTCCCCGCTGTAGACGACAAAAGTTCCTTTACCAACTTCAGCCTGCAAATACCCTTCAGCAATCAGCATATCGTAGACCTGATTAACCGTTCCCCGCGACAGCCCATATAGAGCAGCCAACTCGCGGCTCGATGGGAGCTTCGTATCGCAGTGCAGTTTATTCGCCAGGATGCTGTCATGCAGAGCATGATACAGAGCGGCATATTTGCCTGCATACTGATTTCGATAGGCGTGATAAGGGATGTGAAACTCCATACTTACTCCTCCTTCCTCGTTTAATTGGTATACAAAAAGACGCACAAATTGGATCTTTTTATTACTCCAATATTCTATTATGCTAACTAAAATCTCATATATCTGACACTTTGACAAGGAGAATTATGCCAATGAATTTCCAGCCTATCCTTTTAGAAGGAACACAAGTCGTTCTGCTGCCCATGCAGGAATCCCACATTAGCGGTCTTGCAGAGGCAGCCTCGGATCCCGCCATCTTTGCTTACATGACCCCGCTGCTTCACCTTTCAGCTGTTGAACAGTTTGTCCGTCAAGCACTCGATGAGCAAAAAGCAGGTCTGGGCATTCCTTACACCGTCTATGACAAACAAACCGACACCTTCGTCGGCAGCACGCGTCTATTCGATTATTCTTCCGCCAATCGCCACGTAGAGATCGGGCATACCTGGTACAACCCCCGTGTGTGGCGGACTAGAATTAATACCGAATGCAAGTATTTGCTGCTGCAGCATTGCTTCGAAACTTTAGATCTGCTGCGTGTTCAAATCAAAACAGACCTGAGAAACGAGCGCTCCCAAGCGGCAATTATGCGTTTAGGCGCCCAAAAAGAAGGCGTACTCCGCCAACATCGCGTGCTTCATGACGGCTTTGTGCGAGACACGGTCATGTTCAGCATCATTGCTTGCGAATGGCCGGATGTGAAGCTGCGGTTAGAGGGATTTTTAAATCAGGTGCGGGTCTAGATTAAGAAGCAATCATTTCCAAAAATAATTGTTTCACGCCGTGACGTACGTAAGCATAAGTGGTATAATAACTGCAAAAAATGAATAGCTCATTGGAAGGAATGACCCATGCTTATGAATCCTCTGGCAAGACAGTTAAACGAGACCCTGGAACGTGAAAATTCTCACGTATTTGACATGCTTTCTGCATTAGGTAAATCGATTTACTTCCCGAAAGAAGGCATTCTCAGCCAATCTGCTGAAGCTAAGGCAAAAGCCAAGAAATACAATGCGACAATCGGCATTGCCATCGAGAACGGTCAGCCGATGCATTTGAAGGTCATTCAAGATACTCTCTCCACCTACGCACCAAAAGATATATACGAATACGCGCCGCCAGCCGGCAAGCCCGAGCTTCGAACGGCATGGCGCAAAAAGATGCTCGAAGAAAACCCTGAAATCGGCAGCAAACTGATCGGCAACCCGATCGTAACGAATGCATTGACGCACGGCCTCAGCATTGCCGCTGACCTGTTCGCAGATGTTGGGGACGCCGTGATTATTCCGGACAAAAACTGGGAAAATTACGAGCTCACATTCGAAATCCGCCGCGGCGCGAAAATTGTGAACTACCCGCTATACAACGAGGATCAAAGATTTAATGCCGCCGGCCTCCGCGATGCGCTGCTCGCTCAGCAATCCAAAGGCAAAGCGATCGTTGTCTTGAACTTCCCGAACAATCCAACGGGCTACACGCCTGGGGCTGAAGAAGGCAATGAAATTGCAGCTGCCATCAAAGAAGCTGCTGAAGCCGGAATCAACGTCGTGGTGCTGACAGACGATGCTTACTTCGGACTTTTCTTCGAAGGCTCGCTGCACGAGTCTTTGTTCGGTAAATTAGCGGACATTCACCCGCGCGTGCTTGCGGTCAAAATCGACGGAGCTACCAAAGAAGAGTACGTCTGGGGCTTCCGCGTCGGTTTCGTCACGTATGCCGGCCAAAGCGAAGCGCTGCTTAGCGCTCTGGAACAAAAAACGATGGGCATCATCCGGGCAACGATCTCCAGCGGCCCTCACCCATCCCAAACGTTCGTGCTTCATGCGCTTAACTCCCCTGAGTTCAATCAGCAGAAGCAAGAGAAGTATGAGATTATGAAAGGCCGCGCTAACCGTACGAAGTCCATTTTGGACTCCGGCAAGTTCGATGATGCATGGGGCTACTACCCATTCAACTCCGGATATTTCATGTGCTTAAAGCTCAAAACCGTTGATGCCGAAACATTGCGTGTGCACTTGCTGAACCAGCATGGCGTTGGCACCATCGCGCTAGGAACGACCGACCTCCGCGTCGCTTTCTCTTGTATCGAAGAAGGCAGCCTGGAAGAGCTGTTCAACCTCATTTATCAAAGCGTTAAAGAAATAGAAACCGTCTCGGCCAGCAAATAACCGAACGACAAAAGGCTGTCTCAATGGGTCTGAAATGACCTATGAGCAGCCTTTTTTTCGTATGCTGTTATTCAACATCTTGCGATCGTCATTTAACCTGCTTCCGGATCAAGATGAAAATAATAAAGTTCTAATGCTACAGGTGATAGAGGATAGAAAGCTGTTTCGCCATACTCGTCGTGTTCTGTTCGTTCCTGCCGGTTCGCCATAACTTTCTGAAAGTCGTAAGGACGTTGGCGTGAAAAATGTTTAAAATTTTTTCTCTCGAACTCCATCGAAGATGCCAAACTGCTCATTACCGTCTCTCCCTTCACTCTTGCCAATGTATTATTACATTCATTAATATATTATATATTGTATAACAAAATAATTACACTGTGCAATAATAAAATGTGAAATTTTTAATTATTATATAACATTAAACTTCCGACTTCGCTGCCATTCTTCCGTTTTATTCTGTGCAGACATCCTTTAAAAAAATGTTACATCTATTTTGTTACCTGGCACCTTGCATTTAGTCGTATTTAACTTACAATAAATGACGAAGCAAAAATTTGGGAGGTGTACGCCACATGGCCAAAACATTTTTAAAAATTGCTGCGATTTATATCACGCTAGGTGTTCTGCTGGGAATGACGATGGGTATCATTCAAGATTTCAGACTCGCCTCGGTCCATGCGCACGTGAATTTGTTGGGTTGGGTATCCATGGCGATATTCGGTCTCATCTATCACTTTTATCCGCACGCCGCAGAAACACGATTAGCTAAGCTTCATTTCTGGTTGCACAACATAGGCCTGCCTGTTATGCAGGGCGGACTCGCAATCGAGCTTATTTCCGGCAATTCAGCCATGCTCCCTATCGTCATTGTCAGTTCCTTGGTCGTCGTTATCGGCATTATCCTCTTTACCATTAACTTGTTCCTGCAGCTTGGAAGCGCCAATGTGAAACAAGCAAAGGCAAAAGATGTGACCATATAAACATCTTCATACACACAAAACCTCGTCATTCTCTTCCGGAATGACGAGGTTTTTTTATACTAGTTTCAATATAAATAGGCAACCATATCTTAAAGACAGAGCCTCTACCTTTATAACTAGTGACTTCAACGGTTCCGTCATGCTCATCTAATATCCATTTTGCAATCGATAACCCTAATCCGGTTCCTGGGGTTTTTCCTCTAGAAGAGTCTGCGCGGTAAAATCTATCAAAAATGTGGATTAATTCGTCACTATCCATTCCTATGCCGGTATCCTTAATAATTAATCCTATCCTGTTCCCATTTCTTTCAAATTCCATTTTTACATACCCTTGATACGTAAACTTAAAAGCATTATCGATAAAAATGAATAATAACTGTTGCATATAATCCCTGTAGGCTAAGATGTATACCCCCAGCAATGATTCTATATTTTCTACTGTCCAATCAACTGTTTTTGGAATAAACTCAGACTTTCTTACCACTGTTTCAACAATAGGTTGTAATTCATAAACTTCTTTGTTTATCTGAAGACCTCCATCAGCTCTCGCCAGTGACAAAAGATCGTTCACAAGTCTCCCCATTCTTCTTGACTCGTCTGTAATATCATTCAGTGCTTCTAAAGAAATTTCGATTTCTTCTCTTTCAGGTAGATCACACAGTTTTTCATGCAAAGATTTCATCAGTTTAATAAGAAATTCAGCATTTCCATTAATAGTTGTAAGTGGTGTCCTAAGCTCATGGGAGGCATCGGCAACAAACTTTCTTTGAGTGGCTGATGATTGTTCCAATTCACCATAAATTGAGTCTATACGTTGAAGCATGCTATTCATCGTTTCACTTAGTAATCCAATTTCATCCTGTGGACCTTTATAATTTATCCTTGTTGAAAAGTCTTCACTATTTTTAATGTTTTTTGTTGCATTTATTAAAAAATACATTGGTTTTAAGGCTCTTTTAGAAAAAAGCCACCCCATAAACATAGCAAGCAGCACCACAAAAACTGATAACATACAAAGTATCCATTGCAAACTAGAAAGGAAATTCCTTATAACACCGACGTTATACGCAGCCTGTAGAACACCAACTAACTTTCCATTTAAGATCAGCGGATGATTGTATATTAAAAAAGGAGAGTTATGAATACTTACCGAGGAATAAAAACCCTCTTTCTTCTTTTGTAAATCCTCCGTTGAAAATGGTAGATCAACATTCCATAAATTAGATGATTTTGTCTTGTAGCCACTAGTGATATTAGTTATCTGCATAAAAATACCCGAGCCAACTGTATCAAAATCATCAAGTCGGATAAATAAATTCCACCCATTAGGGGAAAGTTCTAATTGATAGGCTACATTCTTTTGTATAAGATCAGTCTGGTTCCTTAGTGATTTTTTTAAATCATTAAATATATAAAATTGTAAAAAAAAGTAGAGTGCTATGCCAAAAACCAATAAGGCAAATCCCAAAATAGTTGAATAAAGCAAGGTTAGTCTTAAACGAATAGTCACTTGTTTTACCACATCCAGATTACGACTTATTCCTTAATTATCCATATTTTGATTAATTTAATATTAATATAAAATGAATTTTTCCAGAATCGGGAGGATTATTTCTTTTTAAAATAAAAAAAGCCCCTTTTTTGGGGAACACTTCTGAGGATCGAATTGTTATATTCAAAACATCATCTGGCACTGCGGCGGCAAAGTCACGACAAATATCGATTGACTGCGGGAAAATCGTTGGCTGCCCACTTGAACCTCATTATCGTTGTATGCCTCCACAAGTCCCCCACCGGTCATTATGCCGTCCGTCAAGACCATCACGTATTGGCAAAACAACATGGCGTTATCAAACTCACAATCCAGATGAATCGCCCTCATGTGAATATCCCACATCCCGTTACGCCCCTCCCGCACGATCCCATATTTACGTATAAACTCCTATATTTTTCAATAGTTAAAGTATACCATCGGGCGAGTTACATAAAGGTTACAATCATTTTAAAAAACCTTAAAAAAACCATCAGGCAAGTTTCCCCCTGACGGTCCTTTTAAGATTGACGTATACCCGCTTCGAGGATTTCCGCTTCATTTGCTGCCATCTCAACTTGAGATTCAACTGATGGGAACTCCATTCCCTTATTTCGGCGAAAAGCGTAATTTCGGGCACTCGAGGGGAAGTACAGGATCCTATTTCACATCAATCATCTAACTATCTGCTCGAAGTGGTAAAATAGCGGACTCTAGTTCCCTTCCCCTTGTCCAAAGGGCTGTTTCTAGCAAAATAGCGCCCTGTAGTTCCCCATCTGCTTAGGTTCGCGCCTTAAAACGGCTTCTTACCCTCGTTCTCAATCAAATTCTCCCGATCGCCTTCATCAATGATACTACGCGTAGAGTTACGGAACTCTCGCAGGGTATCTCCGAACGCTCTACCTAGCTGCGGCAGTTTGGAAGGACCGAAGACGATTAAAGCGATCGCCAGAATCAGGATTAAACCTGACACACCAATATTGTTAAACATGAGTATTCTCCTTTTATACAAACTTATGTTATTAATCTTAGCTCTTCCTCTTAGCTCTTCATCCTATCCATTCACCCTAACCATTGCTCGGACTGCTCTGCCTCATCGCCCGCCATTGCCAGTTGGATGCCAATGCGCTGATTTCAAACAACAGAAGCAAAGGAACCGTAACCGATAGATGCGAAACCATATCCGGAGGCGAAATGCATGATCCTGTAATCGTTAACGCGATGTAGGCATACTTCCTGGACATTTTCAACCGCTCTGGGGTGAGCAAGCCAATTTTAGTCAAAAAGAGAAGTATCACAGGCAGCTCAAACGCGATCGCCATCGGAAATACAATTTGAAAGAGAAACCCGAAATACCGGTCAATCCCATAGGTCTCCACTGCACCGATCGTTTGATTCATCCGCATCATAAAGCGAACCATCATGGGGAACACGACCCAGTAGCTGAACGCTACCCCGATAATGAACAGCGCAAAAGCCACAGGGATGTACGGAAGGGCGCTTCTAGACTCCGCTTCTGTAAGCCCGGGCCGGACAAAAGCCCATAATTGATAGAGCAGCACCGGCACTGTAAACAACAAAGCAAAGAGGAAAGCGCACTTCATATAGATCATCAGCCCATCCGTAAACGAAAACACATTCCACTTAATTTCACCGATCATGGGCTGCGATTTCAAATACAGCAAGATGTCACTTGAGACATACAGTCCGGCGCAAAGCACAACCACAAACCAAGCCAAAACAATAATCAACCGCTTGCGCACTTCGGTCAGATGCACAATCCAATCTTCTTGCCCCATGCCATCCCTCCCATCTATAGGCTCATGTCCGCGACTGAATTAAACGACCATACCGCCTTGTTTCAAATATTTCGCGATCCCCTCAACGGCTCTATAGGCTAGCGCTCCAACCGTACCTGTCGGGTTGTAGCCACTGTTATGAGCGAAAGCCGACGCTCCGACGACGAACACATTTTCGGCATCCCACATTTGTAAATAGGAATTTACAGCAGAGGTAGACGGGTCCGCACCCATTATAACGCCGCCGGTATTATGCGTCGATTGATACGGCACGATGTTGTAAGGCCCCAGCTGGTCGGACGAGCCAATGGTGGTGGGATTCATCTCCTTCATAATCTCTGCCGCTTTCCCGCTCACGAATTTGATCATCTGCCGGTCCTGCTCTTCGAAATCAAACGTGATACGCGGCAATGGGAGCCCATACGCATCTTTATAGGTGGGATCCAGGTCTACATAATGATGCTTCCACGGTAAGCTTGAGCCTTGAGGGGATACGGCCAAAACACTGTTCGCATATTTAAGCGATTTCTGCTTAAAATCTTTTCCCCATGCAGGTGTGCCTTTAGGTACCGAGTTGGTGGCAATCGGTCTTTGTCCGGTTTGCGAGATCCGAATGCCAGCTCCGTGAAGGAAATTGAGATTGCTATGATCGAAATTGTCACCGTTAAAATCAGGAATCTCCATCCCAAGCGATCCGGCGCCGGCAAACAAATTGAACGCTTTGTCATCAAAAAAGCCGGTAGCGGAGCCTCCGTTCGTTTGATAGCAGTAGTTTTTGCCGATTACGCCTTTTCCGGAAGCCGGGTCATAGGGTTTACCCAATTTGGAGGTGAGCAGAAGCTTAATGTTGTTGAACACATAGCTGGCCATAATCACAACATCAGCAGGCTGCTCAAATTGTTCGCCTGTAACCGTGTTGACATAAACCACTCCGCTAGCCTTTTTGCCGTCATTTAACACTTGAATGACATTGGAGTAAGACCGCAGTTCGAAATTGCCCGACTTTTCAGCGACTGGGAGCACCGTAACCACAGCATCGGCCTTCGCTCCATACTCACAACCAAAACGTTCGCAATATCCGCAATACTGGCAAGCCGCTCTGGTTATGCCATCCGGGTTCGTATACTGCTCCGACAAATTCGCCGATGGCATCATATAGGGGTGATAGCCTAGTTTTTTCGTTGCATCCTCAAAAAGCTTCAAAATCGGCGTTTTCACCATGGCCTTCGTCGGGAAGGGATTCGAGCGCTTGCCGACCATCGGATTCTGATCCGGATCACCCGATATGCCGGCTAACTTTTCAAACTTGTCGAAATAGGGCTCCAATTGATCGTAGGTAATGCCCCAATCCTGGATGGTCATGCCATCCGGTATTTTTTGCTTCCCGTACCTCTCAACCGTTTTACTATAAATTTCAAAATCGTAAGGAAGGAACCGGTACGTTTGTCCGTTCCAGTGGATACTCGCTCCTCCAAGCCCCTCGCCGAGCAGAAATGAACCGTACTCACGCATCGGGACAGCCGCTACTTTATCCGTATTACGGAACGTTACGGTTTCCTTGGAAAGATCCTGCATCAGATCGTATCTGGATGCATAGCGCAGCTCGTCGTGCACCATGTAGTAGTCCTGTGTGCTCCTTGGTTTCCCGCGCTCCAACCCAACCACCTTTACTCCTTGCTTCGTCAGCTCGGCGGCGATGATGCCCCCTACCCATCCCATGCCAACAATTACTACCGGAACTTTCGGCATTTTAGTAGCCATACGCTTTATTCCTTTCCCTCATTGGATTTCATTCTTAATGAACAAAATGATCATGCAAGCTACGCGGTTCCATAGCGGCAAATTGATCCTTGTCGATGATTGTTACATAACTCATCTGATTGCCCGGATATTTCCGCATTTTCCAACCCTGCATATCCTTGTTCCCCCCGTAAAGCGGGTCCGCATATACGCCTTCCATCACGAGTACGCGGAATTGATTGAAGAAGGTTTTGCCTGTTACGCCATTTACAACGTTAATTTCGCCTTTCTCCATGGAGGTAAGAATGGCATCCTGCTCCTCGGGAGCCAACTCTACGAAGGATTTCGTATACTTCGCCTTGCTCGCATCCTCCATGCTCTGCAATCCCATCGTAATCAACTCGTGGCGCTCAATACTTAAGTAATCCCCTTGTGTAGCTTCACCTTTAACAAAAGGACCCGTCCGATACGTGCGGGCATTCACTCCCCAAGGACTTGCCAACTGATGGTCAATGTAAAAAGCAACCCCCAGCTCACTAGCGCCCGGTCCGTTATCATCTTTTGGAAAAATACGTTCGGCAGCAGCTTCCGTCATCTGCAGCTGCGCTTGATTGAAAAACATCGGGGCTCTGTTATAGTCCATTCCTGCTTGCACTTGCGGAGATGCGGATGGTGAAGGGCTAGGCGTTGTCGACTTTTTCGTAAATCCACCAGAAATTGCGCTGCCGATTACTCCTCCTACAACCGCTCCGCCTATAGCAGTTCCGGTATACTTCAAGAAACTGCGTCGCGACGGGTCAGGGGAATTTCCCACATTTTTCTCAGCCATATTGATGCCTCCTTGGATTTTTATGAACAATAGGTTAGTTATGGTAGTTATGGATATCATGAGCCTCAGCTATTTTTCTTATTCATGTTTTGCATGAAAATTAGAAATACGGGCAATGTAAAGTTACAGACATTAGCGCAGAATTTTACATGCTATCAATGGCTGTCTTGTTCTTGAACCTACTCATATGAGGAGAAGTCCACATGAAGAAAACCTTATTAGTTCTTACTCTGCTGCTGGCCGGATCTCTAGCTGCTTGCGGCAAGAGCCCAACTACACCACAGGCAAGTCCGTCCGCATCAACAAGCCCAACAGCGACTCAAAGCTCAGGAGGGACAAGTACAACAAAAGTCGACGCACAAGCTGTGTTCAAAGCCAATTGTGTAAGCTGTCATGGCGTCAACTTGGAAGGTGCCGTAGGGCCTAATCTACAAAAAGTAGGAAGTAAACTGTCCAAGGATCAAGTTTCTACAACCATTACGAACGGAAAAGGGGCCATGCCTAGTTTCAAAGGCAAGCTTTCAGACGATGAAGTTTCTTCCCTCGCTACTTGGCTTGCCGACAAGAAATAGACGCAAAAAATCCCGCCTCTTAAATGAGTGCGGGATTTTTATATTAGATGATCAGCGGTACAACTTTGCCGCTATTCACATCGATTAAACCATGGTCTGTAATTTTCAAGGCAGGACTAACAGGTAAAGAATGCGTGCTAATAGACATGATAGGATTATAATGGCAGTAGCCTAACGACTCCATCGCCTTACGCAGCTGTTCTACTTCCTTGGCTACTTGCTCGAGGGGAGCTTCCGTTAAAATTCCCCCGACAGGCAGCCTAAGCGAAGCAATAACCTTACTGTCTTCTACAACGCTAAAGCCGCCTTGATTGCGAATCACTTCATTAGCGGCGATTACCATATCTAGCGGATTGCGACCGACAACAAGCAAGTTATGATTGTCATGGGAATACGTCGTCGCTATCGCTCCGCGCTTAATCGTATCGCCGTCAATTAGACCATAAGCCCGATTTCCATTTTTGCCATAGCGTTCGAAAGTAGCAATAAGCCCTTTACCGCTTTCCTGCCACATAAGCTCCCCGGAACGAACTTGAACCTCAGCCCGATGCTCTTCTGTGAATGTAGAGCCGTTCTTGACCATCATCACGCGGCAGTCATAACGGCCATCCATGATTTCCGTTTTGACTGAGAAATCCGCTTCCGTTAATGGCGGCATCTGGACACTTTGATAGTAATGCGCCGGAAAAGCAGGTGATTTTGTAATCGGGGCATACGCCTCTTGAGCATCATAAACTTTTCGTCCGTGCTTGAACACTTGGTCGATCGTCAGTTCTTCCAGGTTGGAAATTAACTGAAAATCGCCAATTTTGCCCGGAGCAATAACGCCGCGATCATACATCCGCATTCTTTTGGCCGGAGAAAGGGTACTCGCATAAATCGCATGCTCAGGCTTCATGCCCATTTCAATGGCTTTACGCACAATATGATTCAAGTGACCTCGCCGCTCGAAAGAGTCAGCCATCACATCATCGGTCACAAAGCAAAAGTGCTCAGACACTTCTTGCTCCACCAAATACGCCATCACTTCAGGCGTCATGGATTTTTCCTGAATTTCAATAAACATGCCTGCAGCGATCCTGGCCTCCATGCCCTCAATCGTCTGATGCGTGTGATCGGAATCCACCCCGCTGTATATCATCCTATGCAAATCCAAATCCAGCAGTTTCGGTACATGCCCCTCAATAATAAGATGAGGATAGTTCGTGCGGATATGATGGATGATGCGATTCGTTTTGCAATCGGGATCCGTTATGACGTCAACGTAGTTCATGATTTCGCCTAAACAAATAATCCGTTCGGTTCGCAAAAGCTCGTCCAAGTCCTCGATTTCAATCGAGCCGCCGGACGTTTCCATCGATGTGGCAGGAACCGAGCTGGGAATGGCATAGAACATGTCCGCCACACATTGGCGGCTTGCTTTGATGAATTCCTTTACCCCGTCTAGCCCAAAAACATTGGCGATTTCATGAGGCTCTGGAACGATCGTCGTAACACCATTGCGAATGAGGCCGTAGGAGAACGTTTCCGGCGTGACCATCGTGCTTTCAATGTGCAGATGGATATCGATGAGGCCGGGGATCATGTAGCGCCCTTTTCCGTCCAAGCGCTCTGCGGCTGCAAAGCTTTCCGCGCCTTTTTTTCCGATATATAGAAACTTGCCGTCTAGAACGGCTGCGTTGCCTTCAATGAATGTTTTAAAATAACTATTATAAATCCGTACATTTTCGATCAGTAAATCAACCTGCATCTGCCTTTACCTCCAAGTCCGCTACTCTACTAAAACTAATTTTTCGCTTGGAAAAAGAAGCCGAACCTCTTGACCGCTCGGATACGAAAATTCCATTTCTTTATTAACGGTAATGTCTCCGAGCATTGTCTCAACGACGTATTGATAGCTTCTCCCTAAGAAGGTGCTCACCTTAACGCGTCCCGTCAATCGATTTGGCCCTTCCTCAATTTCGCCCGGCATACCGATAACCACATCATCCGGACGAATAGCTCCTTGCATACCGGGCTGTTCTCCCTTGCTGGCATGTTTGGTTACGGTAAACATTTGGTCCTTTACTTTCAGCGTGATCAACTCGTTGTCATCATGCCTTGTATCGAAGGCGATAAAATTCGTGAAACCAATAAACCGAGCGACAAACTCCGTTTTCGGATATTTGAAAATCGTTGCCGGGGCTCCGAGCTGCTCAATAATCCCTTTGTTCATAATGGCTACCTGATCCGATATCGAGAAGCACTCTTCCTGATCATGGGATACATAGACCGTAGTGATCCCGAGCTCCTGCTGGATACGGCGAATCTCAACCCGCATGTTGATGCGCAGATTGGCGTCCAGATTGCTTAGCGGCTCGTCAAAGAGCAGCAGTTCAGGCTCAATCACGAGAGCCCGCGCAATAGCTACCCGTTGTCTTTGGCCTCCTGACAGTTCTTTCGGATAACGCTTCTCGAAGCCGGACAAGCTTACCGTATCCAGAATGTTCCGGACGCGTCGGTCCAGCTCAGCCCCGCTCACCTTCCGCAGACGAAGGCCGAAGGCTACATTATCGTAAATCGATAAGTGCGGGAACAAAGCATAACTCTGAAACACGAATCCGAAGTTGCGCTTGCTAACGGGAATCCGTGTGTAATCTTTACCGTTTAATGCGAACTTGCCTGCCTTAGCTTCTAAAAACCCGGCGATAAGCCGTAAAGTCGTCGTTTTCCCGCATCCGCTTGGACCGAGAAGAGATATCAAGTTTCCTTTTTCTACACTTAAATTGAAGTCCTTCAGAATATATTGCTGGTCGTAGGCAACCGAAATATTTTCCAGAGTTAGCAATGCCATGGATGAAAGCCTCCGTTATCGTTTGGTGAAGTAGGATAATCCCATCAACCGTTCAATGATGAACATAAGTACCGCGGTAAAGATCATAAGCAAAACAGAAATAGCAGCAATCGTAGGATCAAAATGGTTCTCCACATACGTCAGCATCTGAATTGGCAGCGTACTGACCCCAGGGCCTGTCATAAAGACCGAGATATCGACATTATTAAATGATTCCAAAAAGGCAATAAGAATGGCCGCAATAATACCGGATTTGATGTTCGGCAGGACCACTTTAAAAAAGGTTTTCAGCTGGCCCGAACCAAGACTTAATGCAGCTTCCTCAACCGCAAAATCGAAATTCGATAAGCTGGATGCGATGACGCGAATGATGAAAGGCAGCATAATCACGGTATGTCCAATCAGCAAAGCAGCATAGATCGGAAGGTGATACATCACGATAAGGTACTTCAGCATCGTAAATCCAAGCACGATACCTGGAATCAGCACGGGGGAAATAAAAACGGCATTTAGCGCCTCTTTCCCCTTAAACGTAAACCGGCTTAACGCATACGCCGCCGGAACGCCGAGCAGCAGTGCAAACAGATTGCCGATCAGCGATACCATGATTGAGGTGCCCGCGGTCGTCATGAACATCTTCACATCCAAAATGTTGCGGTACCATTTCAACGAAAATCCTGTCGGTGGGAATTTCAATACACTCCCTGGCTCAAATGAAGCAAACGCAATAATGACGAGCGGCCCGAGCAAGAATATATAGACAAGGAGGGTAAAAAAGGCCAGTCCCCGGTTCTTTTCCCGCATACTTCTACCCCTTCGGATTTAATTTAGTAGCCAGTTTATTCATAAGCGCAATGACGACGAATGTGATCACGATCATAATCACGGCAATAACAGAGGCGAGATACCAGTCGTTAAGAGTGATCGCATTCTGATAGAGAAATGTGGAGATAACCCGCTGCTTGCCTCCGAGCAATGCCGGCGTCGTATAAGCCGTTAAGCTTCCGACAAAAACAAGGATACTGCCTATGATTAATCCAGGAACGCTGAGAGGCACAATGACCTTCACAAAAGCCGTAAATCGGTTTGCTCCTAAGCTCTCCGCCGCTTTGATCAGATCCGGATCTATATTCTCAAGAACGCCGACCAATGTAATCAGAATGAGCGGCAAAAACAGATGGATGAGTCCAATCATCATGGCCGCTGGCGTGTACAAAATATCCAGCGGTTCCTTGATGAGACCGATCGCGATCAGGGCATTATTGAGCAACCCTTTTTTCCCTAAAATAATCATCCAACTGAACGACCTCACGACAGAGCTCGTCAGCAGCGGAAATATCGCTAGAGCAAGCAGAATTGCCTTCTGTCTAGGACTCTGTTTGGAGATAAAATAGGCTACCGGAAAGCCAAGCACTATACAAATAAGGGTGGTTACCAAGCTGACGCGCAGCGTCGTCCACACAATTTTGAGAAAGTACGGGTCCTTGAAGAAATTGAAATACCCTGCAAAAGTAAATGTTCCTTTATCGAAAAAGGTCGAACCTATCGTTAGAAGAATCGGAACTACCATGAAAACCGTCAGGAACAATACGCCTGGCAGCAATAATAAAAATAAATACTTTCTTTTCATGCAGCTTTACTCCTGTTCCTAGGTTCGCTATGCTCGCAGCGTGCGGATAAAAAGTTCGAGAAAATCGTCAGCCGAAACTTCGGTACACACATGAACGTTAGCCGCTTTGGACAAGCGGTTTTGAAAATCGCATACCGTTTGCCCATCGCACAGCTCACTCTTCGTTTCTACATCGACGTAATAGTGATGGGTAGTGACCAGCTGTTTATTCAGAGCAACTCCGACAGCAAGAGGATCGTGAAGCGCGCAGGCTCTTACGCCATTGCGTTCGTAGTAACGCTGCATATATTCCGCTGTGCTCTCCTTCACATATCGGCCTATAGGCGAGTCTCCGAGTGCCTGGATATGGTCATCTGTCAGAAGCGCTTTACGGGTTACGTCCAAGCCTACGAGCGTCAGGTTTGGAAAGCCCGCTTGGAATACAATCTTTGCCGCTTCCGGGTCGACGTACATGTTAAACTCCGCTGTAGGTGTCACATTGCCGAAGCCTTGAACGACGCCTCCCATTACAATCACTTCTTTTACCTGATGAATCAGATCAGGATACTTCATAACGGCTAAGGCTAAATTCGTCAGCGGCGCCGTCATGACTAAAGTGACTTCCCCTTGGTGCCGCCTCACTTGCTCCACGATGAAATCGGAGGCATGTCCCTCAAGCACCTTCGTATGAACGGGCATGTCTTTTAAAGCTCCGCCAAGCCCATCCTTGCCGTGAACGCGATGCTCAAAAAAAGTTGGGCGCATCAAAGGCTTGTTCGCGCCCTTAACGACCGGGATCTCATTCTCCATCTGTAACAGTTGGAGGATCTTGCATGTATTCAAAGTTGCTTGATGGAGCGATACGTTTCCATTCACCGTAGTGATGCCGAGGACATCCATTTCCCCGCTGCGTACGGCAAGCAGGATTCCCAGCGCATCGTCTATGCCCGTATCCACATCGAGGATGACCTTCTTTTTCATAAACAAACCCCCTTTAGTCCTGTTGAAGAAAACAAAGGTATACACACGAGCATATACCCTTGTAAGATTTCAATTATTGAGCAACTTCCTTGTTCCAGCGGTCGATCCAAGATTTAAGATTCTGATTGACGAATTTCATATCCATTTTGATCAGTTTGTTTACGACATCGGCACCGTAAGTAATCCCTTGCGCTTCATCAGCTGAAAGTTGAAGCGTGGTGTTAACAGGCGAATCTACTTTTGCTTTAGCTGATTTCTCCTGCACTTCTTTGCTCAAATGCCAGTTGATAAAATCTTCGGCTAGCTGCTTGTTTTTGCTTCCTTTGATGACGTTCACCGTATTCATAACGGCATAGGCCCCTTCTTGCGGGGAAATGAACTTCGTCTCCGGCACAGCCGCTCTCAGATCCTTCACATACATTTCCATGATAGGTCCTGCAGCAATTTCCCCTTGCGAGAACATATTTACGAATTCAGAGGTTTGACCATAATATTTCACGACGCCTTTGTTCAGCTCTTTCACTTTTGCGAAAGCTTGATCCGCATTGAATGTAGTGTTCCCGGCTACTAGTGACGCTGCATCTAAAATCATCGGACCCGTCGTAGACGTAATGTTAGGCAAAGTCAGCTTCTTGGAGAGCTCAAGACTCCACAAGTCGCTCCACGATTTGATCTCCTTACCTGTTGCTTTCGGATTATAGGCAATTCCAAATCGGCCAATCGTATAGGCTGGACCGTAATCTTCGCCAAGCGGCGCCTTAGCGATATCGTAGATGTCTTTTAAATTCGGAATACGGCTGCGGTCGATCTTGTCGAACAGTCCTGCTTCAATCCCTTGTTGTGCATAATAATCTGATAAGTAGATAAGATCGACTTTTGAACTTCCTTGTTTCACTTTGTTTAAACGTTCTGAGTTATTACCTATTTCCAAAACAATCTTAACATTATGCTCTTTCTCAAAAGGTGCGTATACTTCTTTCTTAAAGAAATCGTCTGAAAAACCCCAAGTGGAAATAACCAATTGCGTAGGTTCGCCTTTTGATGCTTCCGCAGGCGAAGTTGTTGCCGAATTCGTATTGCCCTCTTTCGTTGGCGAGGCTCCACAGCCTGTCAATGCCAGTCCTACTACAGATAAAGAAATCAAACCGCGAAGCATTCTTTGTTTCATTTTCAAACATCCTCCCAAGTTTCATATATAGGTTGAAGCGTAAATCCGTTTGTCAAATTTTCACTAGTATTCTACACGGGATCACAAATATATGCCGAGCCCGCCCTTGCTAAGGCTAAATAAATAAAAAAGTGCCCTTGATAGAAGATACCTTCTAACAAGAGCACTTTTCATCGTAAACAATGTAAAGAGACATCAAGTGTTATACAATCGGGTAAACTCTTAAGATAGATCAAAAGAGAAACACCGTGGTCTTGACTATTTAGTTGGTTTAAGAATAATGTTCGTTATCGCCCATTGCGTCGGTGGATCATAGTCTCTTAATACGGCATCCATAGATAGCCCCAGTTCTTGCTCCAGCTTTTCCCGGATTCTCTTCTTGTAAATCGAGGACATGTAGAAATCGACCTCGTGTTTCAACGTAGGAGCCTCTCCTTCTAACGCCGTTGAGCGGGGGGATCGACGATGCTTAGCATGAAAAGTAATGATATTCTGATCCAATGATACCTTCAGCAATGTTGTACCAAATCCGAATAACTCTTTGGAAATCTCGTTATACAGGTGACACAGCTTCTTCTTGTATTCATTAGAATCATCCGGTAAGGACATTAAATCACCTTCATGAGGAATAATTATTCTGTATTTTTCGAGCTATCCTAATAATACATAGGATTTCTGAATTAATCAAGGTAATCGTTCGTGATTTTATATGGAAATAAACTATATCGACCCTCAATTGTTTATAAAATCGCCTTTTTTCCGAATGTAGTTCTTCGAAAAGGATAGTTTCCGGTTAATGACGGGTGCAGGCACATCGCCACCACAGCTTTCATGCTGCTGCGATGTCAGTATAGGACAAAAAAACTTAGCCTGCGGCTAGGTTCTATAATATTCATCCGGTTTTCCGCTGCACTTCTTTCGTTGTGTCAAAACAAAAAAGACCTTACTATGTAAGGTCTTTTTGTAAATCTGGGATGCGGTCGGAGGGATTTGAACCCTCACGCCTTGTGAGCGCCACCCCCTCAAGATGGTGTGTCTGCCGTTCCACCACGACCGCTTAAAAGGTAATAAACTGGGGATCTAGGATTCGAACCTAGGCATGACGGAGTCAAAGTCCGTTGCCTTACCGCTTGGCTAATCCCCAATAATAAAAGGGAAAAGGGCGACCGATGGGACTTGAACCCACGAATGCTGGATCCACAAACCAGTGCGTTAACCCCTTCGCCACGATCGCCACAGTAGGGATTTATTCCCTGAAGACTAGATACGAAATTTGCGTAAAGTTGAATGCTTAGGTTTAAA
>NZ_WHNZ01000080.1 GCF_013141725.1 Paenibacillus planticolens
TGTTTTGAAGAACATAGATATGTTTAAGTAAAAGATGATCGCTCCCCGCCTGAGGAGCGATCATTTATGTTTAATACACTTCTAAAGGGGTTATTACTTCATATCTTAGAGGGACACCATTTTAGTTTCAATAATTTATGGGAATAATGGTTGTTAATAAATGGAAAAGTGGGGATTGTCGTGTTGACTTATTATCAAAAAACGATACTTGCCTCTCTTATTGACTACTCATACCAAGCCGTTGAAGAACTTAGAGAGAAATACGATGTTCATCTCCTCATACGATGGAGGAGGTTGATCAAAAGGATAGAAGTTATTTATGAACTACCATTATTTTATGAAAATTTTTGGGATATGTCATACTCTGATCCGCTCTGTAATAAACACGAGGCACCAGAGGTCTTAGTTGACTTACAAAGGTTCGAACTACTCAGGGAATTAGTTGAGTTCTCTAAAGTCTTAGTAAAAACTGTAAGATTGAGTGACAATACTTATGATTTGAAGAATGCAGTTTTTCGGTTGGTAAATGAAACTCTGCATCACCAATTTGGTTTCGACTATCGTGAGTATTGTATGCTAAATCCTTTACCGATTAATATCGACTCCTTTTTAATTTCTAATGGACTACATCAAGTGCATTTAGATGATAAAGACACTATTTGGGTATTCCCGCACAATGCCAAAGAGAATGAGACATTCTATACATCGGGTGTTTTTGTACACGAGGCGGAAGGATTATGTTATTTGGGGGGAGAACGGCTGTTGAGCCGAATTCTTGACTATTGCCGCCTAAGTTTACATGAGGTAGTACAATTTCATAAGAAGCGTAAATCGATTTAATGCCATGGGTATCCGCCTGTAGGCATTTTTTTATTTAAATCGTGGAAAATGCAGGAAAAAATTAAAAAAAGTCGAATAGCTTTACCTTATTATGTCATAAGACAAAGGGTGTTGAAATGACTACTACAGGGACTATTGAATTTACCCCATATCACAGTGCAATCCCGAGCTGGAGCGGCTATCAATATCAAGGTAAAGTTGCACTCAATGTTGTGCTTGATTACATACTTAAAATTAGCCCAGGTGATTATGATAATTATCAGCTTGAATTGGAATGGTATGAAGATTTTTGTATTTTGAATGGCGAGGATTATATATCCATCCATCAGGTGAAGTCGTACAAGGCCCATACTCTAAGCGAATACAAAGATGCCATTTGGAATTTGCTGGGGAAAACGCTTCTTAAGTCATGTAAAGAATGTTATCTTCATTCAACAACAGAGATTGAGTCGGAAGAGATTATTAAGAATAAGTTAATAAATGTTCTAGTTCCTCCAACAGCTCCAAAGCCACCTAAAGATCCATCAAAAAGTCCTAAAATAAAAAATTTTTCACCTTGGGATTACTACAACATAGTTATGTCAGTTGCTGGGGCGTATGATGAAGCTTTTGCAAAGTTCTCTAAATATACATACTTGGATTCAAAAAGTTATTGTCGTCTATCTGATTTGGAAAGTGAAATATTTGATCGCTTAAAGCAATATTACGTTAAAAAAGGCAGTCATTACACACAACTACAGCTAGATGTGGTTTATCATTACCTTTTAGGTGAAGTTGATAAAAATGTCACTCGCAGGCACATAAAGGAGCAAAGCGAAGAAGAAGAGGATGGAGATGGAGTTGCACAAACACCTGATAGGATAAGTTTTAGAAAAATTATTGAAGTGCTTGAATGTAATTGGGAGGAGCCATCCGAGGAGTATGTAATACTTCAACTTAGAAGACAATTCCATGGTATTTGTGATAATTTGTCTGCGGATCTCCACCAATATATTATGGACAATGAAGATATGGATAGACTTGATGATTTGCTTAAAGTGGAAGAATATGTTCGTACGCTTGGAGCTCTAAATAACTTTGAATTTTTCACTTTTTGCCAAATGGTTACTCCTCATATTCATATCAACAAGGCGAATGCTGAGGCCTATAGAAACCTTATTCCAAAATATGGAATGGATGTTCTTGTAACCGCTTTTTTTGAAATTAAACAAAAAATGAATACACATGATTACAAATATATTGTGCAGGAAGAATCGAACAACATCGTTTATTTACCAACAACTATAAAACTTGACGCAGGAAAATATAGAAATGAAGATAGGTTGAAATCAACAATAGCAAGTAACATTTTAAGCAATGCTGCAATTCGAAATAATTTATATGAAATTGAAGTAATGATCACTGATAATATCAACTCCGAGTCGCTTGTACATGCCGCTAATAAATTTACAGATATTGATGATGATGCTGATGCCAAAAGTGATGATAAGATTACGAAAATAAAAAGGATTCGTTTAATTGACATTAACACTGCAAAAGGGGAACTGAACTAATGTTAAGGTTAATCAAAGGAATATTCGAGGAAAATAATTACCAAATTCGCTTATTAGAGCCAGAAGAAACGATAATTCTTGCTTCAGATTCTACAATAGCAAGTTATTATTTAACAATATTTTTAGATGGCACTGAGTTTGATAAGACCAGCGTCGACCAGTTTAACGACTATTACGGTATTGTTAAGGGGTTAGAAGAAGGTTATGAACCCCAAATGGATAAAAATCTTTCAATGTTGATTTGTGTGAAAAGAACTCAATCTGGGGTAGATACTGCGGAGAATAAAAGAATATTTGATATTGAAGAAGATCCTTATCTTTTTAAGAAGTACGTTTTGACATACACCGATCTCCAACTGGATATGGCACTCCAAAAAACAGATGACCGTGGTGTAATGTCGTACCTACATTCACTCCTAAATGACGAAATTGCATTTCAAGAACATAAGCAATCACCGAATAGTGAATCAGAATATAATTTAGTAAGTAAGCTATTTATCAAGTTGCCATTTCTCGATTTAACAAAGAGGAATAGAGAAATCTCAAGTTTAAAGGATACGATAACGAGTTCTCTTAGTCCCGAATTGCTCCAATTACGCAATGATTTATTCAAGCTGAACATCATAACCGTTGAAGATGCTGAGGGTGATACAGTGCATCAATCTGCTGATGCAGAGACGTTACGAACAAGGCTTTTGGAATACATAGGAATGGATGTTGAATAAATGACAAACTACACTATTGATAAGGTTCTTATAGAAAATTTTAAAGGGATTGATCATCTTATTCTGGATTGGAGCAATGGTCAATTAATTGTGCTAGATGGACCAAATGGTTTCGGAAAAACAACTATTTTTGATGCAATTGAATTGGCTTTAACGGGCAAGATCGATAGAATTAAAAAACCTCAGGATGCTCGTGTGGCTTATAGTGATGTTCTATTTAGTAACAACCCATCAAAAGACGTCTTACTTAAAGTGCAGTTAACCACCAATACAGGGGAAAAAGGAACAATAGTTAAATCACTCCCTACAAGCAAAAGACTAACGGGGATTGATAAGCAGCCAGGAAAGTGGGAAATATTTGATACATACCTCCTTGAAACATTCGATAGCTCTCTTACTAATGATAAAAAGTCAACTCAGAAAGAAGTAAGTGAAAAATTTGGAGTAGACGAATTAGAACGCCTATATAGTCTTTTTTATTATATTCAGCAAGAAGAAAACACCTCGTTTTTAAAGAGGCCTGGGAAAGAAAGGATGGCGGAAATAAGCCGTCTATTCGACACGAAGGATGAAGTTGAGGAGAAGAAATATTTTGAAGGATTAGTTAAGTTTATTGATCAGGAAAAGAAATTAAAGTCAACTGTAATTAGCAATATTAAAATTCGCTTGGAATCTTACAAAAATCATGATGGAGTCTTAAATCATGATGTCACTGAGTACGAATTATTGTTGGGGGACATTACCGATAAATTATGGGATCGGGAAAATCTTACTGTAAACAACAAGGAAATGCGCGATAAGTTTATTGCTGAATTACTTTCGATTGAGGACTTCATTATCCATTTTGAGCAATTTAAATTGGCTAGCTTCAATCAAAGGTTAAACAAGTATGCTGATAATAAGATCCTGCTACAATCAACTATAACCGCCTCGTCATTTCTTGATAGATATCAGGAAATAAAGAACATGTTTGAAAAACAGAAAAAGCTACGGCGTTATTTGATGCAATTGAAGGATTATCAAAAAAGTATGTTCTCTATAAATTATGATGAGTTACATAGTGAGGTTGAGTTTGACTTAATAACGGTAAAACAAAAAGTCGAGACAATAAGGAGTCAAGGACAAAACGTTTCCATGTTATCAAGTATTGTAAGTGAACTAAATCAAACGAGGGACAAGCTTTTAGAAAAATTGAATGCTTTCCATACTCATCAAGGGAAATCAAAAGAAGACTGTCCTTTTTGTGGTTATGATTGGGGAGACCATGAGAGGTTACTTATTGAATTCCAAGCCAAAAAGGAGTATTTTTCTTCTTTATATGATGATTCCACAAAAGTCCAGGAGCAAGAAATAAAGGATCTTTTTCAAGTTCATTTCTCTGCTATCATTCAATGGCTAGAAGGATACCTTTCAAATCCAGAGAACTCAGTAAGTGAAGCATTTTACACGCAATTAGAAATCGGATATCGGCGTGAGAAAGAAATAGCTCTTTTTTTGGACTTCTGTGCACAGAACAACATCGATCTTTCGGCACACACTAACAATCAATTTAATATTCCTCTGGAGAATTTGGAGTTTGCAGTTGAAAATTTTTCGAACCAACTGCGTGGTAGAAAGTATGTCATTGAAGAAGGATATGCTGAGTTCGATGAAAAGTTCTTAACTTTTCAAACATTATATCAAGAGAACTTTAATGGGCTTGAGGCTAACGTAGCAAAAGTAAGTGTCGAGGCAGTTGAACGTAAAAAACGTTACATTGATTTTCAATTTTTCAATCAGAATGAAGCGAAAAAAGTAGAGGATGAAACGCTGTTTAACAAAATCAATGAAGATTTTGTTAAACTAACTAAACAATCGGAACAACTTAAACAGATAATTGAAACCTACGACTCCTCCATAAAAAAACATTGGAAGAAGATAATGGTGGATATTGAGGTCCCGTTCTATATCTACAGTGGAAAGATAATGCAGAATTATCAAAGGGGATTAGGGCTATTTATTAAGGAGAAGGTTGAAGCGGAAAGTATAGTTTTTGTTTCAGACAACGCTTCGGATCATGATGCGTTAAATTTTTTGAGCTCAGGTCAGCTATCGGCACTTGTCATATCTTTCACTCTATCCCTAAACAAAGTTTATGGAAATAAAGATCTAGGTGTATTATTAATTGATGACCCTGTTCAGTCCATGGATGAAATTAATATGGCCTCTCTAACAGAACTTCTTAGAAATGACTTCCAGCATAAGCAAATTATTATTTCTACGCATGAAGATGATGTATCAAGATATCTGCAATACAAGTTCAATAAATATGGGTCAAACACACTCAGTTTTAATATGAGGGAAGAATCACATCTGAAAATTTTGAATCGAGGGAATATAGGATAACGTATTAGCAAAGAAAAGAGAAACTTGAGAGAAGATAAAAAACGTAGTATAAATCAGGGACTGTAATTAGCTACAGTCCCTTTTTATTGTTAATTTATTTACAAAACTTATCACAAATCAGTGGGTAAAGCCGATGATTCCATCTAGAGAAGAGAATTGTGCGTATTTTAGCAGATATTTATTATAATTTCCTTACAACCCTTCCTTTTGAAAATGAAATCTATATGGGTCAATCGTTATCCTCAGTTAAATTATGTAATTCATAATATGGTGGAAATTAGCATATTTAGTGGTATTATTGGAACAGGCAAAAAAGCCTAATTTTCCTTTTAATTGAAGGTAGGAGTCTAATTATGAAAGAGCTACTTACACTTTATCGAGATCGACTTACTGATCTTACTGCAAACAATAAAAGCTTGAAATTAATGAGACTTACCAATAAGAATCATTTCGATATAAGTAGTTTATCCAGCATAGAACTCGGGCTTGATAATAACATTTTAGAACAAGTAGTTACCCTTCAAGAACAAATCCCGATTATTCCTCAAAACAGTCTCGTAGAGGATGCGATTATAACCAATCGCAAATTGCTTGCTCTAAAACGCGAAGTTGATCTAGTTGAACAAGAGACGGGGAATAACCCTTTTTACATAGCCTATGGTTTTTTAGAGGGCTTTTTAGTCCCAGATTTTTTCATTCGATGTCCAATTCTTTTCTTCCCTGGTCGTCTAATTAAAACAAACATAAAGAATAAACCATATTGGGCTCTGGAAGTTGGCGAAGAATCAACGCCATTTATCAATAGAACTTTCATTATGGCTATTCAGAAGTATGCTGGAGGAGACATTAGTACATCCATTCAAAATGAGTTAAATGAACTTCCAAAGGAAGTCAACGCCATTATTCCCTTCTTATATGATTTGTTAAGGAAGCATGACATATCATTAACGGTTGATAACTCAAAATCCATTGTTCCATTTAAAGGAATGAAAAAAGAAAATATTCCTGAGGGAAAGAAAGGATTTACACTGATTCCATCTGTAGTCATGGGGAAATTTCAACAATCAACAAGCACTCTTTTAAACGATTACAATACTTTATTAGAGGAGATGCCCGACGGTGGCTATCTTCATGATTTACTTGAAGGATCAGAAAATGAGGATAATGATTTTGATGAAATAGATACAGATGAATTAAATCGAGTACATCCTTCAGAAAACTTCTTTGTTCTAGATACAGATGCAAGCCAAGAAGCTGTAGTTGTTGCAGCAAGAGAAAAAAAGGGCTTAATTGTTCATGGACCTCCAGGGACAGGTAAATCACAGGTAATTGTAAATTTAATAGTTGATCGAATGGTTAGAGGACAAAGGGTATTGTTAGTTTGCCAAAAACCAGCAGCCCTTGATGTTGTATACAATCGACTAGGACAAATAAACCTTCAGAATCATGTTGCTTTAGTTCATGATTTCAATAAAAATAAGCTCGATGTGTATTCAAAAATAGCTTCAGTTATTGATCGTAGTTCACCTAAGTATGGACAAGATTATAATCGTATATCAAATGAGAAACATGCACTGGCAGAGAAACTAAATCAGATTGCTCACTCTCTTCACAAAGAAAGAACTTTTGGAAGAAGTCTCTTTTATCTATACAGTAATGCCAAATGGGATCAGGATAAAATTATTGAAGTCGAAGATTTACTAAAAAATCTTACATTTGATGAGTTGCAAGTGCAACTCGTTGATATAAAAACAATTATAGAATTAATGTACAAATATGATCATGCTAATTATCCATGGAGTAAGAGGAAGAGTTTTGCTGCTTTCTCAGTAAAGCAGCATCTTGAACTGAAAAATATACTAGAGACTCTATCTGTGGATATCAAAAAGGCATTTGAATTAAAAAATGATCTGAATTTATTATTTGATCCAGTAAATTACTTGGAAAATGTGCAAGCATTACATGATTTAGAACAAGCATTGGAATCTTTAAAAAATAGAGCTCTTTATAGGCATATAATCCAATTTTTTGTAGATGATGAACGAGAATACGAAAACGAAGATCATCTTGATAAAGTTAGAAAAAGTTTTGCTTCTGTGAATAAACAAATTAATTTTCTAAGTAACAGAACTGAGCCTGAAACTAACTTATCAATCGAAGAAGCAGAAAAGTGGAGTACAAAAATTAACTCTTTCGAGGAATTAAATAAGAAATTAACCCGATTCTTCAACACAACTTGGTACAGTCTAAAAAATGAGATTCAAGAACACTGCAAGAAAATCGGGATTAGTTTTGATGGGAATTCAGTTCGTCAATATCGGGAACGTGTTGAAACCTTCTTATTTTTTGAAAAATTAAGAAAAGAATCGATTGGATCACATTTCTTCGCGGATGCGCCTACTGAGAATAACATTGATGCTTGGAAAAAATGGATTAAGTTCAAGGAACAAGCGTTGCAATTCCTTCATGCTTTTGTTCATGCGCAAGTAGCTTTTCCTAAATGGCTAAAGAATCCAGATACCAATCATGTTTTAGATGAGTTTTCCAATTTGGTATTTGCAGGAGAGTTGAATAAACTTATCAACCTAGCCAATATTACTCGTGATCTTAACGTCACCATACAAATGCTAAATACATATTTACGGGACGAGCAAGTTAAAAATCTTTTGGGTCACATGAATAGTGGTAATTACAATATCCCTTATGTAGATGGATTACTTCATACATTGGATGATTTCAGCAGTTTATGCCGTCTTGATCAGATGAAAATGGAAATGGGAAGTCTTAAAAAATTACTAATAGAAAGATGTAACAAAAAAACGTCGTTAGAAAAAACTGCAAATGTAGTTGATCAATGGTTAATATTGATTGAAAACAGTTTTTTGCACGCTTGGATCTTGCAAATTGAAACTAATGAGCCTCATGTGAAAGATGTATCTACAGAATTATATCAAAAGCATTTAGAGCGCTTTTACTCTCTATTGTCAGATCGTCGTAAAGCAGTCCCCCCGTTAGTCGATAGTAAACTGGCTAGCCAATCATTAGATGTCCAAGGAAGCACGCGGCAGAAGTTAAAACATGAGTCAAATAAGAAACGTAAACTTCTGCCGTTACGTCAAGTCGTGGGACATTTTTATGATGATCTGTTAAAGCTTGTTCCATGCTGGTTATGTACTCCTGAAGCGGTTAGTGCGATATTTCCGATGCATCAAGAAATGTTTGATTTGGTCATTTTTGATGAAGCTTCCCAATGCCCTGTTGAAAATGCTATTCCAGCTATCTATCGTGGGAAACAACTAGTCATCGCTGGAGATGAAAAGCAACTTCCGCCTAGCTCCTTTTTTCAATCTTCTACTGATGATGAAGAGGACGAAGACGAAGATAACATTAATTACGTTGATAAAACAGATAAACAGGCAAAAAGCTTGTTAGAATGGGCTAAACCTAAATTCCCTGACAAATGGTTAACTTGGCATTATCGTTCGAAGTTTGAAGAGTTAATCAATTTCTCAAACTATGCTTTTTACGATAAGAGAGTACAAATTGCTCCATCAGTATCTAAGGAAAGTGCAGCAAAACCTTTTGAATTTATTTCTGTTGAAGGTCATTGGGAAAATCAGTCCAATCGCGTTGAAGCAGAGAAAACGGTTGATATAGTCTTGGACATACTTCAGAAAGATGTGAGCAAACCAACACTTGGAATCATCACTTTCAACAAGAAGCAGGCTGACCTTATCAATGATGTTTTGGAGGAAAGGATTGCAAGTAATCCCGAAGTTCAAATATTAATTGAAGCAGCTAAAAACCGCAAAAATGGGGAAGAAAATGTCGGTCTTTTTGTTAAAAATATTGAAAATGTCCAAGGGGATGAACGGGATGTAATCTTGTTCTCCATTGGTTATGCAAAAGACATTACAGGTAAAATGGTTAGTCAATTTGGACCATTAGCAAGGGATGGAGGGGAAAACCGACTAAACGTTGCAATTTCCCGTGCTAAAATCAAAGTTTACATTGTATGTTCATTTGAACCGAGTGAATGGACGAGAGTTGAAACTTATGCAAAGGGTGTAAGATTATTCAAACGTTATCTAGAATACGGTAAAGCTATTTCTGATGGTAACTTTGAACTTGCCCAATCGATTCTAAACGGTCTTATTGATGCGACTAACGTTCAAGAATTTAATAACCAATTGATTTTCGATAGCGTGTTTGAGGAAGAGGTTTGCCAGGCTTTGCGAGCATGTGGTTATGAAGTTCACACTCAAGTTGGCTTTTCAGGTTATCGGATTGATTTAGCAATATTAGATCCCATGACTAAAGAGAGATACATTTTAGGTGTTGAATGTGATGGGGCAGCGTATCATTCCTCGAAAGTTGCTCGTGAAAGGGATTTGTATAGACAAAGGTTCCTAGAGAGTAAAGGTTGGAAAATACACAGGATATGGAGTCGTAATTGGTGGTTATCTAAAAATAAAGAGATTGAAAAAATTCAAGCTCATATTACTCGATTATCCAATCTAAATACTTAAAAAAAGAGGTAAGTTCAATGGGGAAAAGTATAACGAAATTAGTATTGCTTTGTTGTTTGTTTTTATTATTTACATTGAGTTATAACCATATTACGAATGCCGAAAGCACATTAATCGAAGATCCTAACCTGGAAATCGCAATTAGAGATGTGCTACAAAAGTACAGTGGTGAAATAACGATAGATGATTTGGAGAAGCTAGACACATTATATCAAACGAGGAAAGGAAGTATCGTTAGCAGCTTAAAAGGGCTGGAACATGCGAAAAACTTATACAGCCTATATTTAGATAATAACAATATAAGTGATGTCTCTCCGATCGCTAATCTTCCTAAATTAACTAAAATAGGCTTAGGGGGAAATAAACTTAACGATATTAGTTCATTGGGATCTTTACCCAGTTTGATCAGTGTTGGCTTGAACCACAATCAAATTAAAGATATTAGTGTACTTTCAAAGTCCCCCAATCTAGAGATATTAAGCATTAATCATAATCAAATTCAAAACATAGATAGCTTGAGTGGTTTGACTAAACTAACTTTTTTAAATATTGAAGAAAATCAAATCAGTGATATTTCAGCCATTCGTTCTTTTGGGAAATTAGAAATGCTCATAGCAAACAATAATCACATTAGTGACATTTCACCATTTACAAATTCACCGATCTTTTCTATTCAAATAAGCAATAATAAAATTGTGGATCTGTCACCCTTATCGACAATGAAAGAGCTAGGTAACTTAAGAGTGGCAGGGAACCAAATTAAAGACATTAGTCCACTAGCAAATTCAAATAAGCTTACCTTGCTAGAGTTGGCTGACAATAAAATTGAGGACATCACACCACTAAAAAATTTAAATAACATTGCAGGCTTATACATGAGTAAAAATCGAATTCAAGATATCTCTCCACTAAAAGGAACTAATTTTAGAACGGTTGATTTGAGAGAGAATCGCATTCAAGATATTAGACCACTTGCTCAAATGAACAGACTCCAACAAATATTACTCTCTAAAAATAATATTAATGATATCCAGCCGCTTGAATTTACGCAATATTTAAAAGAAGTTGATCTTTCCGCTAATCCATTGAACCCTGAGTCTAAAATTCTAATTGAAAAAATAAAACAATTTGGAACTACGGTTAAAAGTGGTGACCTCTATTATAATCATTGCTCATTTGACTGCATTTACGTTTGGCTAAATGGTCAAGAAAAACAAGTGGAAAATAGAATCTTCCAACAAGATGGACGTATGTTGATCTCGTTACGTGAAATTTTTGAAATGCTGGGTGCCACCGTATCCTGGGATTCAGATACATATAAAATTACAGCTCAAAAAGGGTCAAATAAGGTTGCGATCCAAATTGGATCGAAGGAATCACAAATTAATGATCTTTCCGCAACAATGGATGTTGCGCCCAGTTTGATCGGGGACGTTACCTATGTACCCATTAGATTTGTTAGTGAGGCAATAGGTGCCGAAGTAGATTGGGATGAAATGAGTCAGAGAATTTTAATCAAAAGCCAATGATGCATCCTATTTACTTGAGGACTGGTTTTGATAACAGTCCTCTTTTTTCTGTAAGGCATCATCTCTAGAGTGGTTGGTA
>NZ_WHNZ01000009.1 GCF_013141725.1 Paenibacillus planticolens
AATATGGCGTTGCCTAGTTCACGTACGTAATAATTGATGGTTTCCTGTGTATATAATTTTACTTTTTGCGTTGTTGCAACCGAAGTTGCCATATTAAAAACATTTTTCAAATAATCAAAATCGGTTTGGCTGAAACCGTCGCCGAGACCGCCTGCTATGAGTGTATTTGCTTCGGATATGGTGTCGTTAAGTGCGTTCATATCTACTTTATTTAAACCATAACCATTATAACTAGCTTGAACTGCATCACTGCTTAGTGCACCTTTCCAAACTTTCAGATCAGCGATATCGAATGAATTGCCACCATTGCCGCCCACTCCGTCGCTACCTATATTTAATGGGTTCGATGTATCTAAAGTGCCGACCCCCAGCGAAGTTTCAGCCATTTCGTAACCATCAATATACAACGACCCGAGCATTTTATCTCTGTCCACAACAAATGTCACGTAACGCCAAGCGGAAGCATTAAACGTGTCGCGGCCAAAATTTACTGATGCGGTCGGGAATCCTAAATTCATATTGACCGAATTGGGTGATGTATAAATCGCCCAGCCTGCGTTAGAGCTCTTACCAAAATCCTTGTTTGATAATATGACCTGATTATTCTTAGTGTCGCCCTTATACCAGAAGGAAGTAGTGAAACTGTCATTACCAACATTCAAGCTTTGCGTCGTACCGACATAATTGCCGTTTCCGCTTTCTAAGTGCAGAGCTTTGGTACCGGGTAATACTCCGTCTACATAACTATAATTTCCATGTGCTATCAACGATTGCCCTTGATTTGCATCGTCGTTTAAATTATTGTCGAATTTAATCGATGCCATAAGGGGGTTGGCATTTACTACGCCATTCTCTGCA
>NZ_WHNZ01000081.1 GCF_013141725.1 Paenibacillus planticolens
TTGAGCGTTTGTCTCATCGCACTGCCTGAATTGCCGTAGACACGCCCGCCCAGATTGTTAATGATGTGCGTGATTTCACTGCCTGGCGTCCCATTTAACCAAATGGTCGTAGCGTGATGAATTTTGACCCCTGCGGCGTTAGGCGCTTCAATGGCAGAATCGAGTTTCACAGCTGCATCTCTGAAGTAGGAGTAAACGCCGAGGCCCCAAGCTTCATGTGTAGTTACGGAATCCGCCACTTTATAGGAGGCATAGCCTTTTTTGCTTCCGTTCATCCAAGCCGCTTGATTCGGAACATCGTATGGAATCTCGGATTGATAGAAATACAACCGGCCTCCGTTCCCATTCCAAATCGTTTGATATTCATTGTGATGCTCGTTGAATAATCCGTAAATCGTGACATCGGTTCCGTTCACAATGAGACCGTTCGTCGATACGTTGCTGGTCCAACCGGCGCCAGCGCCATGGTCAGCACGCCACATCCAGAAATGATCGCCGATGACGTTATTGCTGTTAATTTTCATTTGGGATGCGTTCGTCCCAGCTACGGCTCCGCCTGTACGGAAGAATAAATCGTGTAACGAGGTTGGATTCGTTGCGTGATTGTTTGTACTGCCTGCAGGTCCGATTTCCAATAGAGTGGAGGTTGCATTTGGACCAGCTTCATAAAGCAGTCCTGCTAATTTCACGCCGTCCACATCCGCGACCGTCATTGCAGGTTTATCTGTCGTTGGAATTAACGTTGGCATCCCGATTCCAAGTACAACTGTATTTGCGTTGTTGATACGAATTGTATCATTCAAAGGATAGATTCCCGGCGTAAATAACAAATTCTTCCCGGCTGTTAATGCAGCATTGATGCTTGCAGCACTCGATGTGCTAGGTTGATCCGAACGAACAATATAGAACTGGTCGATCCCGATGGACTGACCTGGCGTTGCTCCCGCTACCCAGCTGGCTCCTTGCGTATTCTGTGAGAGCGATGGAACAAACACTTGATATTGATCCGTTTTGTCAATATATAAATATGGCTTTTCACGGATGACTGGCGTGTTCGGAACGACCGTATACGGTTGATCTGGGAATGTCCCCGCCGGTGCATTCTTGTCACCTACGAACACCATGTTCCAAACCCCGTTGGACCAACTCGAATACTGGCTGTTTCGAGAGAACCATTGCTGCTGGGAAGCTGGCGTTATCTGACCGTCGACAATGGAATCCGCTAGAAAACCTCCGCTTGCCCATCCGGCATTCCAATTTGAATCAAAGTCAAACAAATTCAGTTTACCTTTAATATGTAACCGTCGAAGAGGTGCTGCTTGTGAAACGGCGATTTGCGTTGTCCCCGAAGAGATATGCGATGGAGCAGGAATTGTGAGCGTCGGATTAATACTCAGGTTTTCGATACCGCGCCAAAAGTTGCGTGTTGCATTCCCGTTATCCCAATCTGCATTCACATTCAACCCGCCGTTAATCAACACATCATCCGGATTTTGTCCCAAACCAGATACTTGCGTATTGAAGCCCACATAGAAATTAACATTATAACTTCCTGGTTTAAATAAGAGGGCATCTCTTTCTGTACCAAACTCATTGCTTTCCTGTCTGCCAAATATGGAACTAGCCGTGTTTTGAATATCTGCAGCTGGCATATCTGGGCTGAATACATAGACATTGGGGCCAAAAATCGTTGAATTCGCATCAGTGATTGGAGTTGCTGCATGCGAAATACCTGCAGGACTCCATAAACTGAGGACAATCGCCATCATGGATACGGATGAAATCATTTTCTTAAAATTGCGCATTCATATACCTCCCTCAGATTGGAAAAGAAACGTCATGCATGATGCTCATTAGTAAGCGATTACATTTCTAGCGCCGATCACCCTCTCATCTTTCAAAAGTAGGATGCTGTCTCTTAGTTAGTATCTTCAGCATAGAATAATACCACGTTCATTGAAAGAGGTAAACTTAAGGAGAAAAGGAGATAAATTTAAGGTGTTGGGAATGCAGATAGGCATGCATAAAGCAAATATTAATGTAAAGGTATGTTATAGGATTATCTAAGTTTTTGTAGGTATTTCTTATAATGAAAAATATAAATTGCAATATATTATGTTATGTAATATAACATTAATAGAGTAATAGATAAGCAAACAAGGAGGTTTTCTAAAATGATAATTAATTAAACGCTTAAATTATAACATTAAATGTCGCTTTATTTTTGATTTTGATGGATAACTCATTGCATTCCTTATTTTAATGTCATATTTACTAACAAGGAGGAAGTCATGAATAAATCATTTCATAGATTCTTTTCTAAAATTGCTATTTTGCTGCTCTTCAGCATCTCGATGAATGTCCTGGTCTTGATCAATCCACTTGGAGTTTCACTTGCCAGCGCTTCTACAGTCACCAGTCCGTCTACAGCGACAGTTCAATTGTCAGGTCCAGCTTCCATAAGTGTAAGCGACCAAGTCTATATGAATGTTTCCCTAATCGGAGCACCGAACAATGCGTCAGTGGGTAAGTTTGTGTTTGTATACGATCAGACATCATTTGAATACATAAAAACCACATCGGCCAAATCCAGCCTGAGCATCGTTGGTGAAAATAACGAACCAGGCAAAGTCAGTGTCCTTGTCACCGATTCTGCGGGTGGACTGACTCAAAACGATCCCGTGCTTACACTGGCTTTCAAAGCCAAGACGGCGACAAACCTTAGCGGAATCACCGGTTCCGTAGAGCTAGGGCTCTCCGACGGGAGCACCTTGCTGACACAGGCAGCTTCCATTCCACTCCAAATTTCCAGCTTGGTCCCAGGCGATCTTAACGGCAATCATGTGTTAGATGTAGGCGACCTTGCTTTATTAATGAATTTCTTTGGGATTGATTTCAAGAATCCGAACTGGGGCTTGGTTTCATCCGCGGATTTCAACAATGACGGCATCATCAATATTTCCGATCTTGCTTATCTCGGCAAAAAAGTTCTTTACGACAACGGACAGCCGTTCCAACTGTTGGAAGCTGATATTATGGGCATTCAGAATGCAATGGCTGCCGGCAAGCTGACCTCGGTTCAACTCGTTCAGATGTATTTGGATCGGATTGCCGCATATGACAAGCAGGGACCGACGATTAAATCCCTAATTACGATCAATTCAAATGCCTTAGCGATTGCAGCCAGTCTGGATCAAGAACGCAAGGACAAAGGTCCGCGTGGACTGCTGCACGGAATCCCAATCATTGTTAAGGATAATTACGACACAGTCGACATGCCTACAAGCGCCGGCTGCACATGTCTGAAAGATAACCAGACGGTGAGCGATTCTTATATGGTTAAAAAGTTAAAGGATGCGGGAGCCATCATTTTGGCCAAAGCCAATTTGAGTGAATTTGCCATCAATACAGACACGAATAGTTCACTGGGGGGCCAAACGAAAAATCCTTACGTATTGACCCAAAATCCGGGCGGTTCCAGCGGTGGAACGGGCGCATCCATTGCTTCTAATTTCGGGGTTGCAGGTCTGGGTACGGATACGGGCGGTTCAATCCGAATTCCTTCCTCCTATAACAGCATCGTTGGTATTAGACCTACAATCGGATTGACTAGCCGAGACGGCATCATTCCTTTGGCCCTGTCTCAAGATGTTGGCGGTCCTATGACTAGAACGGTAGCGGATGCTGCTATCATGCTCGACACGGTTAGCGGCTACGATCCTAATGATATTGTTACAGCGGGCAGCATTGGCAAAAAGCCGACCAGCTATACGAATTATTTAGTTAAAGATGGGCTAAAAGGCGCACGTATCGGGCTTGTCACCAATTCATCCGTGGTAGGAACCAACAAAGAAGTGCTTGCCCTGCTGAACAAAGCAGCTGATAGTATGCGCGAACAAGGCGCGGTTGTCACGAATGTATACATTCCTAATGCAGACACGATAGTGAGTTATTCGAGTCTAAGCGCCTACGAATTCAAATATAACTTGAATGACTACTTATCAAACCCGCGTTTGGTCGATCCGAACTCGGTTCGCTATCATTCACTTACGGATATCGTCAATTCTCAAACGGATTTCTTGGCTTCACTGAAAAGTACATTAACCACGAGAAACAATGTGGCGCCACTCGATACAAACCAGGACTATAAAGATATTCTGTTATTCAGAACGCGTCTTACCCAACAATCGCTGCTTGGTCTGATGGCCGACAATAATCTGGATGTCTTACTCTATCCAGCTACCACGACACCTACGAGCGGTGGTAACGCCAATCGTCTGAGTCCGTTCTCCGGCTTCCCGGCGATCAGCGTACCAGCAGGATACGTAGCAAACGGAACGCCAATTGCCATCGAGATGCTGGCCAGACCTTACGAGGAAGGTCAGCTAATCAAAATCGGCTATTCCTATGAGCAAGCAACGCATAACCGGGTAGCTCCGAAAAGTGTCCCGGCGCTGCCTGAGAAATAATCCGGCACGACGGACAATGTCATCCGATTCATTATATGAGAAAGGACGAACCTGGATATGCCGCATAAAAAACAAGCTCTTTTTATGATGCTATTGATGTTAATCATGCTGATGCCACAACAAATCTTGGCAGCAACGACCTCACCATCGGTTTCTATGGAAGCTTCCAAGAATGTCCTGAACGTAGGCGAAGACTTCACAATTACCGTAAAGGGCAGCAATCTGGAAGATTTGTATGCCTATCAATTTTCACTTTACTTTGATCCCAATCAATTAAAGTTCAAGCTGGGAAGCGAATCGACATCCACGGTTGGCTTTAGTGCTCCGGTTATATTTTCTGAGGCGGGCGGAACGCATCTCGTCTTTGCCCATACCAAGTCAGGGAACGTGGCGGGCGATAACGGATCTTTGGATTTGGCAACCTTCACCTTCACGAAGACTGGAAACGGTGCTGCCAACATCACTTTGAAAGATATTTTGCTTATCGACTCCAAAGTGCCTCAATCTACGACAAATGCAGCAACGGCCAGCTATACGATTGTTACTAAAAGTGATGATTCAAGCAGTGGAAGCAGCGGAGGCGGAGCGCCATCCAACGAAGGAACGATTGCGATTGAGGGTGGAACGTTAACTTTGAATGATGCTACAATCGATGTGCCGGCTGGAGCACTGGCTAGCGGTATAAAGGTGACCGTAGATAAACTAAGCGATACGTCCATGCTGCCCGTTGACTCATCTCTTAAATTAATAAGCGGTGTCTATGAAATCAAAAAAGACAGTGAAGGCGATTTTAACAAATCTGTTGTCATCACATTGCCTTTCGACAAGACTGCCGTGGACTTCACGAAGTCGCTGGTAGGCGTATATTGGCTTAATGAACAAACCCGTACATGGGTGCAATTGGATGATCTGCAAGTGGATCAAGCCAAGGGGACGGCTTCCGGATCTGTCAAGCATTTCACGAAATTTGCTGTGCTGATTTCCGATAAAAAGGCTGCCGATCAGGATGCGGCTAGTTTTACCGATATCAAGGGACATTGGGCCGAAGCCAGCATTCGTGAATTCGTTAAACAAGGTGCGATCGACGGATATCCGGACAATTCCTTTAAACCAGACAATAAAATCACGCGAGCTGAATTCGTTACCGTTATCTTCAAAGCGTTGAATCTTAAAGCGCAGGATGGAAAAAGTTTCGAAGACACGTCAACGCATTGGGCAAAAAGTGCGATTTCAACTGCAGCAGCACTTGGCGTTGTTAACGGCTATACGGAACAGACTTTTGGGCCAGACGAGTTCATAACAAGAGAGCAAATGGCAGCAATCGTCATTCGTGCGGCACAGATGGATCCGGTTGCCAAGAACATCGATTTTTCGGATCGTTCGTCGGTATCCGACTGGGCACGATCGGCTCTTGAGACCGCCATTGCCAAAGGATTGGTTAATGGATATGAAGACAACACGGTGAAGCCGCAGGCGAACACGACCCGGGCTGAAGCTGTATCTGTCATACTTAGAGCATTGGCATTAAAAAAGTAAAGACTTGATGAAAAAAACTGCTTCCTAGTAGATGATCTACTGAGAAGCAGTTTTTGTTTTTTAATTGAATAGTTTTCACTGTTTTTTGATGGAGCTTGTCTTTTCCTCGCTGGGGCTACTACTTGGAGTAGGTTTAGCAGCTGATTTTCCTTTGGTAGACGTAGGGCTCGGTGACGAGTTTCTTGGTGTCGTTGCTGGGGGCTGATCAAGCCCTTTGCCCGCCTGTGGTTTGTGGGTTGCTGTTGGCTTAGGTGGTGAGGAGTTATGCTCCGCTTTCGCATGAAGCTTAGCTTGCTCCTGCTGGAATCCTGGATTGTCATAGGCACCTCCAGCATCGATCTTCGTTAGGCCTTCCCACATGTTATCTGGTTTATAGCTGCTTGGATCTGCCAATACCAGGAAACCGTCAGGTAAGCGGCGTTCGCCGTAACGACTCGCAGGCTTTGTCTGCAGTTTGCCGTCAGCGACTAATTCGGATGAGGCCCCTCCATCCAGAAAGCCCGCATTCAGGCATCCCTCCGATAGAAAGATATCTTGCACTTCTTTAAGTGTAGCCCCCATGCTGTACCCCGGCTGACGTCCGTCAATAACGAGAAAGATGATCGTTCCGTTCCCTGTCTGGCAAAGGGCCGTCCTTGGATCGCGTCCCGCCCCGCCGTCTCCGCTGGTGATGAGTCCCTTGCCGTCTTCGATAATGCGCGGTTTCCAGAAGGCAGCATCGGTAACTCCATCTTTAATCAGCTCATCAATGGAATATAATCCAATTTTCAGAATTCCGTTCTTGGTAAACCCAACTACGTGCTGCTTGACACTACCGTCATATTCCGTAAGAACGACTTGGCCGCCTGACATCAGAAACCCAATCGGTGCAAAGCCATTACCTAAGCCTTGGGGATCATCGAACGCTCCGCCATTCACACCTGCAAGCGCACCTGTCCGTTTGACCATGTCCGTAATTTTTTCACCCTCTTGCTTATGGCTAGTTGTTACAAGGCGGATTGTTCTTGGATCGTAGACAACCATTTTTTTGCCGCGCCATGTAGGATTCTTATGCGTTTCATCCTGGATGTCAACGACCTTTATTAATTCACTAGCTGTTCGTTTGCGTTTGTCTAGCTTGATTAAGCTATCATGCTGCTTGTCGACTCCCCAAACATCGATTTGCTTCTGCATCTGATTAACCATATCATCACGCTTTTTGGCACCAACCAAAACCCATGCCCATTCACGGTGCTGGGTATTGATCACCATTTCGGCCAGATTTGTCCGAAGATCAATTCCCCAAGGTGTCATGAATAGGAGCATCAAGCATACAATGACAGAAGCGCCTATAGCTATTAGCGTCTTTTTCAACCAACTCCTGCGGACTCTGGTCCTATTATTTGGCAAAACGATGTTCTTTAACTCCATGATTCTTCGTGTCTCCCTGAAATGATTAAGCATAAATACTCATACTTATTTTATTGCATAAAAATTTTGACGCAAGTGTAATGAATAAAGTTTATTAAATGCATGATTTTAATTGTCAGATTGATTTAAACGATCGAGTACCAATTGCACGGCAATGGCATCGTCCAAATAGCCTAGAGGAAAAACGTAATCGGGAATAAGATCGGCGGACATCACAAAATAAAGAAGTGCGCTGCCGAGTAGTGCACGTCTTTCTGAGGTGTTGTCATCTTCGCAAAATTGAAGATACATTAGTTTAAGCCCATCAATGAAAGGCCCGGCTCCATTGACACTTGCCACTTTGGAAGGGAAGTCGTCGATGATGATTTGCCGTCCTTCTTCTGTTAGGGCATATTGCTCGTACTTGCTCAGTTCTTTCTGGACGAGTTCGGCTGTGAACGAATGATCAATTAAATTTGAAGACTGCAGAATTTTTTGCACACTGCTTATGGACGTGTATATGTCCGATTGTGTTTCAGCTTGAGGCATTGTGATATCGAATCCTGCAGCTTGAAATAAATGTGCGGTTGGAACCCCGAGATGGAAGGCAAAGGTTTCCAAGTGGTTGAGCTTTGCCTTTTGTTTTCCACTGATGATTCGAGAAATGGTAGCTGTATCAATCCCCGTGAGTGAACTTAGTTTCCGCATGGAAAAGGAACGTGCTTTTAATAAAGCGGTTAACGTAAGTCCCAGCGTCTCTTCCCTATTTTTGTCGGACATCCTATGGTTTCACCCCTTATGGCTAAGTGTTGAAATAATCTCAACATTTTTTGTTTGGAAAAGCACTTTATTGCAAAATCATCAATACTCTGACTGTAAACAGTTGGAGGAGTGAAACACAATGACAGCATGGCTTTTGATCCTGGGATTTGCCGTATCTTCAAGTTTGGATAATTTAGGTGTTGGAATCTCTTATGGGATTCGTGGTACGTGTATTGGTTTTTCTTCAAATGTCGTAATCGCCATTATTTGTTTTCTTTTTAGCATGTTTGGGATTCTTTCTGGACAATGGCTTTCGAAGGTTCTGCCAGGCATTTATCCTGTCTTGGTAGGTGCATTTCTATTGTTCATTGTGGGGATCCGCATTATTTTATTAGCAGTTCCGCGAAAGAAACAACATGTATCCAGAGAGGTTGAACGTATTGAAACGGATGCGGCCTCCATGAAGTCAATTCTGAAGAATCCTGAAATGGCGGATGTTGATAAATCGGGAGATATTGGTTTAGGTGAGGCTTTTATTCTGGGGGTAGCGCTATCCGTTAATGCAATTACGAATGGCTTAGGTGCAGGTTTACTTGGATTATCGCCTCTAGCTATTTCCATAACCGCCGCTCTCGGAAGTTTCATCACGGTATGGTTCGGTGTTGTTCTCGGTCGCAAAGTAGCGGGGATTCGTATTGGCTCTTTCACAGTTGGTCAATTCGGGACCATTCTGAGTGGAATTTTGCTTTTGTTAATTGCCGGCAATTCATTATTCGGTTGAAGTCTACTGTCATTCTTGTATCCTACATTTTACGCAAGAGGTAGTATTTTATGACATTAATGCGGATGTGAAATGATAAATATTCCTATGAATCTACTGGACAAATAAAGGATTAACCGCTAGTATGGGCAGTACAACCATATACGTGCAAATAAGGTGCACATTCGATCACATCGTCGAAAGTGCTTAAAAGGGAAGTCAGGTGCAATGCCTGCGCGGTCCCGCCACTGTAAATGCGGAGTTTCTTTTCTATCAGGCCACTTTCCCCACTTAAGGGGATGGGAAGGCGAAAAGTTTACGAGGATGCATGAGCCAGGATACCTGCCTATTTTGCTTGTCGCACTATTTCTCCGGGGGGTGAGAAATTAGTTGGCATTGCTATGTCATTTTGGCATATGCAAGTAGTTTTTTTATGTTGGAATTAAAGGCAAACCCCACTATTGGGCTTTGCCTTTTTTGCTTTGCTTTTTAAGTGTTTTTTAAGAAAATTATAAGGAGAGATAAGAACAGTATGTTAAGCAAACTGCATCGTAAAGCTATGTCGTCCTTTTTAGCATTCGTAATGGCATTATCTGTATTATTCAACGTCATTGCGCCAGCTAATCCAGTTTTCGCTGCGAATCAAGGACCGGTTTCAGTTGCGCTTCACGTCGAAGGACCGCAAGGTCTTATCCACGAAGGAGTGGCGGAAGGTTCAAACGCGTTAGAAGCGTTGCAAGCTGATTTAAGGCAAGCCCAAATTCCATTAGACATTGCAGATTCACCCTATGGTCCGTATGTGACAGGAATTAATGGGATACACGCAGGACTATATGGCGGCTATGATGGATGGAACATTGCTGTCAAGCGTCAAGGACAATGGATCATACCTTCTGTCGCTATGGATCTATTTAATCTAGAAAGCAATGACCAAATTAGCGTGTATTACGGTGATCTTGAGACGCAATTGGTTCAATCCATTTCTGTTCAACCTGGTGATGTCAAAGCCAATCAGCCTTTCTCCGTTACGGTCACGAAGAGCACTTATGATTGGTCAAGTAACCAATTTATTAATTCTCCGGCTAGCGGTGTGAAAGTAACAGTTGGTGGGACCGCAGTCGTAACGAACCCAAACGGTATAGCTGCATTTGATAAAGGAGTAAGTGCAGGAAATTATACACTTGAAGTTACGGATTATCGTGCAATTGCAGCACCGGGAACAGTTAGAGCTACTCAGCCATTGACCGTTAATAAGGTACCAGCCATTCCACTGGGGAATGTAACTCTTACCGTTGAGAAATTTACATTAGGGCAAGGCTATTTTAAAGAGCCGGTTAAAGTTCCTTTTTATGAAGGTGAAAATGTAGCAGCTGTACTCACGCGCGTTTTGGGTGAGGATAATATACAGCATACCGGAACTATTGAAGAACGTTTTTATTTATCTAAGGTTAAAGACGCTGGCAGTCAAGTAAATGTGCCAAATTATATCAAAGAGCAAATGGATGCAGATGGAGTTCAATTAGGTACAAAGAATAACGAGCAGTGGCTGGGAGAATTCGATTATACGTCTATGTCCGGGTGGATGTATGCCGTAAATAATGTAATCCCGAATGTAGGGGTGTCCGACTATATACCTCATGATGAGGATGTCATTCGAACTCAGTTTACTGTGTATGGCTTTGGAGCATCGCTGGGAGGCGACGAGTGGAGTCCGGGCTTTATACAAACGGCTAACAAGGATGCACTGACGGCTAGGATCGCAGAAATAAACAGTGATCCGAATAAAGCAGCGATTCTATCGAATGCAGTTGTTAAATCCCTATATGATCAAGCGTATTCGTTGCTTACTAACATGGAAAGCAAGCAGAATGACATAGATAGAATGCTAGCCAGTCTGAACGGTAATGTTAAACCGACAATAAAAGTTACCGGGATAACGGATAAACAAGAAGTAGCCCAGGCTAATATTAGCTTTAATGTGGAAGCGACGGATAACACCTCATCTGTTATAACACCCGTAGTCAAGTTGAACGGAACTGTTATCTCGAAGACTGGCGGAGCATATAATGTCGTTCTAAACTCAGGTGTAAACACAATTGCCATCACGGCCAAAGGTGCATTCGGCAATACGGCAGAAACAAATTTTACCATAACGTACAAAGCTAGTGTTGTAAACAATGCGAAAGAACAGTTAAACAAAAACCTAGCCTATATTCTAAAAACGGTAGATAAACCGAAGTTTGGAACCGGCGGCGGAGAATGGTCTGTCCTTTCATTGGCCAGAGCTAACTATTCTGTACCTGATGGCTATTATCAATCGTACTATGACAATGTAGTTAGTACAGTAAAAGAAAAAATGATTGCGAATGCCGGGGTATTGGATAAAACGAAAGGTACCGAGCATTCAAGAGCCATCCTGGGACTAACTTCGATTGGCAAAGATCCCAAAGATGTTGGTGGCTATGATCTTTTACAGGCACTTTCGGATTATGATTATGTCATTAAACAAGGCATGAATGGTCCAATCTTCGCCCTTCTTGCATTCGATTCTAAGAACTACATAATTCCCTCAGCTGCAGAAGGAAAAGTACAAACTACTAGAGATAATCTCATTAAGTATTTGATAGATGGAGAATCAAACAAGGGTAACGCCGATCAAGGAGGTTGGGGACTATCTCCTGGTGGTAAACCTGATGTCGATATCACCGCAATGACGATGCAAGCACTTGCTCCGTATGCTCAGTCTAAAGAAGATGTCAAAGCAGCAATAGATCGAGCTGTTAGTTGGCTTTCTAAATCTCAAAATAGTGAAGGAAGTTATACAAGCTTCGGAAGTACAAGCAGCGAGAGTCTATCACAAGTGGTAACCGCATTATCGGCAGTCGGTATAGATTCAAACACAGACTCAAGATTTATTAAAAATGGTAAATCTGCTTTGGATGCTTTAATGTCATTTGCCGTAGTTGATGGCGGCTTTAAGCATACTAAAACAGGAAAAGTAGATGCTATGGCAACTGATCAAGGTACGTATGCACTTGTAGCCTATGATCGATTCGTGAATGGAAGCAACCGTCTGTATGATATGACGGACGTTGACACAGAAAAACCAAGCATAACCGTAACCGGCTTAACGAATAACCAAGAAGTATCCCAGCCAAATCTGAGCTTTGGAGTTCAAGTAACCGATAATCGACCTGGAGTAATAACAACGGTAGTTAAGCTAAACGGGACAGTAATCTCCAAAGTTGATAATAAATACAACGTTGTTCTTACCGCTGGAGCAAACACAATCACTGTTTCTGCCACTGATGCTTCCGGGAATTCAGCTGAGCAATCGTTTACTATTACTTACAAAGCTAGTACTATTAGCAACCCGAAGCAAATCTTAAATAAGAATCTAGCATATATTGTGAAAACAGTAGAAAAACCGGTTTTTGGAACGGGTGGCGGGGAATGGTCTGTCCTTTCATTGGCCAGAGCCAATTATTCCGTACCTGATGGCTATTATCAATCGTACTATGACAATGTAACTAGTACAGTAAAAGATAAAATGATTGCGAATGCCGGAGTTTTGGATAAAACAAAAGGTACCGAGCATTCAAGAGTCATCCTGGGACTAACTTCAATTGGCAAAGATCCCAAAGATGTTGGTGGCTATGATCTTTTACAGGCACTTTCGGATTATGATTATGTCATTAAACAAGGCATGAATGGTCCAATCTTCGCCCTTCTTGCATTTGATTCTAAAAACTACATAATTCCCTCAGCTGCAGAAGGCAAAGTACAAACAACAAGAGATAAACTTATTAAGTATTTGATAGATGGAGAATCAAACAAGGGTAACGCTGATCAAGGAGGTTGGGGACTATCTCCTGGCGGTAAACCCGATGTTGATCTCACCGGAATGACAATGCAAGCACTTGCTCCGTATGCTCAGTCTAATGAAGATGTAAAAGCAGCAATAGATCGAGCTGTTAGTTGGCTTTCCAAATCTCAAAATAGTGAAGGAAGTTATACAAGCTTCGGAAGTACAAGCAGCGAGAGTCTATCACAGGTGGTAACCGCATTATCAGCAGTCGGCATAGATTCAAACACAGACTCAAGATTTATAAAAAATGGTAAATCTGCATTGGATGCTTTAATGTCATTTGCTGTAGCCGATGGCGGCTTTAAGCATATTAAAACAGGAAAAGTAGACGGCATGGCTACGGATCAAGGCACTTACGCATTAGTAGCCTATGATCGATTCGTGAATGGAAGCAACCGTCTGTATGATATGACGGATGTCCTCGATATCCCGACTCCAGGCGAAAATGAACTCCCGTTACCGAGCGGTGATCAACCTAAGATTGTGATCCCGTCCGATAATAAAGACTACATTATTCCAGTAACGAATGCAGATGCAAATAAAGAAATAACGATAGAAATCCCTATTAATAATCTTTCGAAAATTCAAGTCAATTTGCCTTCGAACAGCAGCTTGCCCCAAATTGAAGCTGTCAAAGGCAGCATATCGATGGTCATTCCTAAGGGAGCCCAAATTATTAGTGGGGATTCTTCAGGACTGGAGTTAATCACATCCAATGATGCGGCAAGTTCTTCATTAAAAGATAAAATAAAAACGATCATTGAGAACGGCAAGAAACTGGATACCGTTCATCAGGCCATCACGCTTGGCGGTACTAACCGAGTAGAGTTTAATCAATTTGTCACTTTGACTTTCACTGGCATGAAAGGCAAAGATGCTGCCTTTATCCAGAATGGATCACCGCATACGATTAAGAAGTTTGCAAGTGATGAGGCAGGCAAAGCAAGCAGCAATAATGAGTATGCCTACGACAGTGGGAACGATCTGATTGTTAAAACCAAACATTTTACCGACTTTATCGCTTACGCTTCAAGTACGGTTGTAATACCGCCAATTGGAGGAGGGGGTGGAGGAGGAACTCCTCAACCGACGAAGCATGCTACCATATCCGTTGATAAGCGTACGATCAACAAGAGGGATGTTATTCCTGCAACGAGCGTAGAACTTCAGTCGGGAGATACCGCATGGAGTTTGCTCAAGCGAGTATTAGACAGCCGCGGGATCAGTTACAAATATGAGTGGTCTGAGAAATATGACAGTGTATATGTGCAATCCATTGCTGGTGACGGTGAATTCGACCACGGCAGCGGCAGCGGTTGGATGTACAATGTGAATGGCGACTATCCGGATTTCGGGGCAACCAAATATACGCTTCAGGATGGCGACAGTTTGCAATGGCGCTACACGACTAATTTAGGGGAAGATCTGGGTCATAAATATACAGGTGATCCAAAACCAATCGTTAATTCAACGGATCAAAAAACAGTTATTGATGTTCCGGCAACGATTACCGAAAATTACACCGTAAACATCACCATTGAATTGAAGGATAAAGAGCTTATTACGATTAACATTCCTAACGTGAAAGCCAAAGTTATTCTTAGCTTGGATGAAGTGAAAGACAGCATCCCAACGATCACCGCCGTCAAAGGCGATATCTCCGTTTCGATCGACAAGGGCACTGTTTTGAAGTCAGGGGATTCTCATGTTGAACTGTTAACCTCTTTGAATACCGATGACATGAATCTGCAGAATCTCGTCAAAGGCAGTTTAAAAAGCGCAGAAACGAAGACGGTTAAGCTGGCTCATGTTTTTGCCATGGGGAATGCGAATCAATCCGTCATTTTCGATAAGCCGCTTACTTTTGTCATCAAAGGTGCTAAAGATCAAAGCGTTGGATTTATCGAAGGGGATACCTTCACACCGATTGAGATTTATGAGTCGGATGTCAAAGGTGCCGAGGCGACAAAAGGGAATGAAAAAATTACCTACGCATATGTAAAAGACAACGATCTGATCATTAAAACAAACCATTTCACGAATTTCGTTTCCTATTCCGTAAGTCAGCTGGAGACGGTGAAGCCGTTCGATCTGAAAAATCTGTATGCAGACACCCATTCCATTTCAAATTGGGCAATTGAGGCTATTACAGAAGCATCTCAGAAAAAATTTATTGACGGCAGCGATGGGAAATTTAATCCGCAAGCCACGATTACAAGAGCAGAGTTCACTAAGATTCTAGTGGGTGTTCTCGGAATAGATGTAAAGACGAGCAGCATCATTAACTTCACAGACGTCTCTCAGAAGGATTGGTTCTATCCTTATGTGAACGCAGCGTATAAAGCAGGTTTTATTACAGGGTTCTCGAACGATCAATTTCATCCAGACGAGAAACTGACACGAGAGCAAATGGCGGTCATCATTGTCAAAGCGCTGGGCATTCAAGCTGGTGGGCAAGCACCAACCATTGAAGATTTAGACCTTGTATCCGATTGGGCTAAAGTTGATGTTCAAACGATTATGGCACGTCAGCTTATGTCCGGATGGGACAACCGGTTCCAGCCTAGCGATGAGGTAACGAGAGAAATGGCGGCCGTTGTTGCTATGAGAGCTTATCATTATAAGAATGATGCTCAAAAAGAAACAGCTCAGCCCGATCTGCTCAAAAAAGCGCTTGTTGAAAAGCTAATTAACCAGACCGCTGTTTTCATGCAGCAAACCGTAACCGATCCAGTGGTAGCATCCATTGGTGGAGATTGGACTGTATTTGGACTGGCACGCTCCGGCGTTCCAGTTCCAGATGCCTACTACGCTAAGTATTACGCCAATGTAGAGAAGATTTTAAAGGAAAAATCAGGTAAGCTGCACGCGGTAAAATACACGGAGTATGACCGGGTTATCCTGGGCCTCACGTCGATCGGCAGCGGCATTGATCAAGTAGCCGGGTACAATTTAAGAGAGTGGCTGGCTGATTATGACACTTTGATCAAGCAGGGCATTAATGGTCCTATCTTTGCGCTTATCGCGCTGGATAGCAAATCTTTTGACATTCCGACAGTCGCTGGTGTCAAAACACAGACTACAAGAGATCTTCTAATTGACTTTATTTTAAAAAGGGAAATAACAGACGGAGGATGGGCGCTGGGTGAGAAAGCGACGGAAGCAGATCCGGATATAACAGCGATGGCCATCCAAGGTCTGACGCCGTATTACAAAACGAACAAGAACGTACAAGCTGCGGTAGATCGCGCACTTGTGTGGCTGTCCAAGTCGCAGAAAGATGACGGCGGTTACGCCAGTGGGGAATCCACGAATTCCGAGAGCATTGCTCAGGTTGTTGTTGCTTTGACGGGTCTTGGCATTAACCCGCACACGGATGCAAGGTTTATCAAAAACGGCAGCTCGGCTGTTGACGCTTTACTCAGCTTTGCTGCTGCAGACGGAGGATTTTATCATATTAAAACGGGCGGCTTCGATAATGGCGGTGCAAAACCAGGCGAAGTAGATCCAATGGCAACTGATCAAGCTATGTATGCATTGGTTGCTTACGATAGACTTCTAAAAGGGCAAACTCGTCTATATGATATGACAGATATCAAATAAGAATATGAATCTATAAGCAGGGGCAGATGTTTGCCCTTGCTTATTCATTAAAGGTGTGAATTCAACATGTCGATGAAGAAGTGGCTCGTTGCGATTGGAATTGTCGGAGTTTTGGCCATCGCTTTCTTCTGGGGCGGCAACAGTCCGAAAAGTTCGAATCAGACAGCTGTAAGCAGTATTGCCTCTCAGCCCGGCGAAATACCAACTTCAACGCTAATGCCAGAGAAGCAAATGGAAACCAAACAGGCTGCGGATTCTCCTCAACCGGAAGCTGCTGCACAGAAGGACGAACCCAGTAAGCCAGATATTCCTCAGGAAACAAAGCCAGCATCATCCATTCAAGAAGCAATCCCTGCCGATAAACCGGCAGCACCCGTCGTCACCAATTCGGCTCCGCCGGCTGCTGAGACCAGCAAGCCGGAACCTTCAACGCAGCCCCAAGCGGGCACGAAAGAACCAGAACCCAAGAAGGATAAATATTTAACTGATCCGATCCCGGAGGGGAAACCTAAGCCTGTCGAATGGCAGGATGTCACGATCAATAAGAAAAAAGCATTAACAGCGACGTTATCTGTCACCTGCAAAACGATCCTGGATAATATGAGCAGCTTCAATAAAGATAAGCTGGAGGTATTGCCGAAGGACGGCGTTATCTATCAAGCGCAAACCGTTACCTTTTATGAGGGAGAATCTGTATTTGATGTGCTGCTCAGAGAGATGAAGAAGAACAAAATTCATATGGAGTTTTCCATGACGCCTATCTATAACAGCAATTATATCGAGGGCATTCATAATATTTATGAGTTTGATTGCGGAGAGCTGAGCGGTTGGATGTATAAAGTAAACGGATGGTTTCCGAATTATGGGGCCAGCCGCTATGTGCTCAAAGACGGCGATGTCATCGATTGGGTCTACACGTGCGATCTTGGACGCGATGTCGGAGACGGCAAGGCTGCGGGAGGAGGGAAAAAGTAATGAGAGATTCCTTTTCTACCTTTCATCCCTTCATAAATTTCATGTATTTCGTGGCCGTACTCGTGTGCAGCATGGTGTTCATGCATCCCGTTTTTCAAGCCATAGCGCTTATCAGCGCTGCCCTGTACGCCATCATGCTCAAAGGGAAGAAAGCGGTCAAATTCAACCTGTTTTACATGATTCCGCTCCTTGTGGTTATGGCCGTTATGAACCCTGTTTTTAGTCACGCGGGTGTTACGATTCTGTTTTATCTGCAAAATGGGAATCCGATTACCCTCGAATCCATTTTGTACGGCATAGCCGCCGCGTGTATGTACGTCACGGTAATTGTATGGTTCTCCTGCTACAATGCGGTGATGACATCGGATAAATTTATTTTTATTTTTGGTAAAATATTGCCCGCCTTGTCGCTGATACTCTCTATGGTACTTCGTTTTGTCCCCCGGTATTTAGCGCAGCTAAAAGTGATTTCCAATGCTCAGAAATGCATTGGTAGAGATGTAACGCAAGGCAATATCGTCACAAGAGCTCGCAACGGGATTCGAATTCTCTCCATCATGACGACCTGGGCACTGGAAAATGCCATCGAAACAGCGGATTCTATGAAGTCTAGAGGATACGGATTGCCCGGTCGTACGAGTTTCTCAACATTCCGTTTTGATACCAGGGATAAAGTTGCGTGTCTTGTGCTGATAGGACTCATGCTTGTTGTAGGCACGGGCGCGTGGATGGGATACAATACGATCCGCTATTTCCCATCGATTCATGTCAAAGCGATATCGCCCCTTAGTGTGGTCGTATATATCGCTTATACGATTCTTTGCCTGATGCCGGTGATTATTCAAATTGTGGAGGAAATCAAATGGAGATTTATGACATCAAGGATCTAAGCTTTGCATTTCCGATGAATGAAACGAACGCGCTGTCATCTATTCATCTTAAGATCCAAAGCGGAGAGTTCATTACGATTTGCGGCAAATCAGGCTGCGGGAAAAGCACGCTGCTTAGGCAGCTTAAGACGGTTCTGACCCCGCACGGCAAGCGTAGTGGAGATATTTTTTACCAAGGGAAAATCATCCATGAAGTAGACCAACGCACACAAGCCTCCGAGATTGGATTTGTTCTTCAAAATCCGGACAATCAAATTGTGACGGATAAAGTTTGGCATGAGCTTGCTTTCGGGCTGGAAAGCCTGGGTTACGATCTTTCGACGATTCGGCTGCGTGTCGCTGAAATGGCAAGCTTTTTCGGGATTCAGAGCTGGTTTCACAAAAGTGTGACAGAGCTGTCCGGCGGGCAGAAGCAGCTTCTGAATCTGGCATCGATTATGGCGATGCATCCTGCTGTGCTCATTTTGGATGAGCCTACGTCCCAACTTGATCCTATCGCGGCTGCGGATTTCTTGGAAACGGTAAGCAAGATTAACCGGGAGCTGGGAACTACGATCATTATGACGGAGCATCGGTTAGAGGAGGTTCTGGCTCTTACGGATCGGCTCGTTGTGCTGGATCAAGGCAAAGTGATCGCGGATGATACACCGCCCCGTGTTGGCGAGGTGTTACGTTCCTTGAACCATCCGATGTTTGCCGCTATGCCCACTCCGATGCAGATCTATGCAGGTGTTTCTAATCATTTAGAATGTCCGGTTACCGTCAAGGAAGGCCGACAATGGCTAAGCGCTCATTTGGCTGACAAAACGCCTGCGCGGAATGCCGAAATTAGCACAAAAAGCACTGCCCCATCCGGCCCTGTTGCCATTTCGTTCAAAGAGGTCTGGTTCAGGCATGAACGCAATGGCCTAGATACGATCAAAGATCTTTCTTTCGAGGTCAGAGAAGGGCAGTTCTATTGCATTGTCGGAGGGAATGGCACCGGGAAAACGACGACCTTATCCCTAATTAACGGAATTCTGCAACCTTATCGGGGAAAAGTACGCATCCATAGCGATAATCCTGCTAAAATGAAGGCTAAGGAACTGTTTGTTAACCGCTTAGGCGTTCTCCCGCAAAATCCAGCAACCTTATTTGTGAAGAAGACGGTGGAATTGGATCTCTACGAAATGCTTTCCGGGGCAAATCTCACGAAGGAAGAAAAGAAAGCTAAAGTTGAGGCTGTCATTCAATTTGCAGAGCTTGAACACTTGCTGGGCATGCATCCCTATGACCTCAGCGGAGGCGAGCAGCAGCGAGCGGCGTTAGCCAAAGTGCTTTTGCTTGAGCCGAGCATCCTGCTGCTCGATGAACCAACGAAAGGGTTGGATGCATTTTTTAAAGACAAGTTAGGCTTGTTCTTAAGAAAGCTTCATAAAGATGGCGTTACCATCGTTATGGTTTCGCACGATATTGAGTTTTGTGCGAAGTATGGGGAGGAATGCGCGATGTTTTTTGATGGAAGCATCATTACTTCCAATACCGCTCATGCCTTTTTCTCCGGCAACAGCTTCTATACGACAGCAGCAAATCGAATGGCGCGTCATATTTGGAATGATGCAGTAACGATAGAAGGTGTGATTGATTTATGTCAGAAAAGCTTGCAGCTGACAAACGCTTGAGCAGACGAACGCTGCTCTCGGCGCTGCTTATCCTTATTGTCATTCCGGCAACAATGGCGATAGGCATTTATGTGCTCGACGATCGTAAATATTACTTTATCAGTCTTTTGATTATCTTATATACGATGGTTCCCTTTGCTATGGTGTTTGAAAAACGTAAACCACAAGCAAGAGAGCTCATCGTTATCGCCGTGCTGGCTGCTATTGCCGTAGCGGGTCGCGGGGCATTTTTCATGCTTCCCCAGTTTAAGCCGGTTGTTGCGATAGTCATTATTGCAGGGGTTTGTTTCGGTGCGGAAGCTGGCTTTCTCGTAGGTGCCGCAGCTGGATTCGTATCTAATTTCTTCTTCGGGCAAGGGCCTTGGACGCCTTGGCAAATGTTTTGTTTTGGACTTATCGGCTTTGTGGCAGGTATTTTATTTCAAAAAGGATGGCTTAAGAAGAGCAGACTTTCGTTATGTCTGTTCGGCGGTTTATCCACCTTGATCATCTATGGCGGAATTATCAACTTAGGCTCCCTGATGATGGTTTCAACCACGCTGACTTGGGAAGGATTGCTTGCTGTATACATTTCAGGTTTTTGGTTTGATATGGTGCATGCGGTGGCTACCGTGTTCTTTCTTTTCGTTATCTCAGGCCCGATGATTGAGAAATTGGAGCGTATAAAAATCAAATATGGTCTGATTGTACATAAATGAAATTTGTGTGTTCGACGGATTATTATTGAAAATGTTGACACGAACCTTTTTGGGATCGTGTTTTTTTGCGTCCCCAGATGTTAAAAAAATACACCCCTATCATAAATTTTTCCATCTGCGAAAATAAGCTTGTGCTTTACAATAATGAAACTAGGAGAAGGAAGGAGCTGAATTTGATCCTCATGATTTGGAAGCGATTCCAAGAAAGGCGGATTTGATCGCGCATTCATTTGTAAATCGCACGGAAAGCAGCTGTTGTCTTGACTCCCTCTTTTAATGATCCGTATTTGACTCAAGGAGGCTTTTGGATGTCTTTTAAGATGTTTAAGCAACGAGTTCTAAAAAGGGTATTAAGCTCTGTTCTTTCATTCTCACTTGTACTTTCGCTTATCATTAGTGTTTTTCCAGCGTCAACAGTTTTGGCAGCGGCGGGAGACAGCTTAGACATACTGGACATAGAAGTGAACAAGCCGGCAAACGCAGTAGTCGATCTTAACCTGGCAACAATTAGTATATCATTGCCCTACGGCACCTTATATCAAATGCTGAATGTAACAACGAACCCAGGCGCAACTGCGACACTTTACAGAAGCAACGAAACGACTGCGATTACTTTTGCGGCCAGCGGCATCAACAAAGGCGACGCCAAAATGGATCAATTTTCAGCAAGCGGAACTACGCTTTATTATTTGGTGGTAAAGGATAAGAATGTGAGCAGCAACAGTCGAAAATACACCATTAGGGTTACTGTTGATACTCAAGTACCTCCAATGGCAGACACTATGGGAGCTAACGACAAGTATTTGCCGCTCAATATTAAGGGAGGCGAAGACGCATGGGACGTTATGGGAGCGTCCCGAATTGGCAATGGCAGCACGACGGGTGCCATAGAAGGACCGGGCAGCCCCTCGTCGTATAGCGGAAAAGCATGGTCGGAATCCGTCTATGATCGATCAGGTGACTACCCTGTGGCTTCGACAGTGAATGACTCCTGGCTGGGAGACAACATGTATCTGCAGACCATAGGCAAAAACGATGAGGCTATGCTTGCAAAATACGGGATTGCCAACGTTCCCGGCACGGACAAGCTCAACTCCGACATTTTGCGCTTTCACGAGTTTAAGCCTTTCGTTACTCCAAGCGGCGTGAGCAGGGACGATGGCGATCGGGGCGCAGTGGGCAGCGACCGCCAGAGATTGGAGATTAAAAGCAACACCGATGCAGCGAATAGCGATGCAAATAGTGTGGGCGGCGACATTATGACCCACCACTGGCGGCTTATGCTTCCGTCTGAAACTTTAAAGTTCCAGCAGGATGTTAGTAACTATCAGGCTGGCGATTTCATTAATCCGCGGAGGTTTTGGCACATTTTTCAACTGAAAGAAGTTGCCGGCAACGCAGCGGGCCAACCAGTAGCTACCCTTTCGCTTGTTTCCAGTGATGGCCAAGGCCAACTTGAATTCAGGAACAATCCTGATTCTCTCTATGCGGACAGAATAAAGCCGCTGTTCACGATTCCTTTTGATAAGGTGGTTGATCGCTGGCTTGATTTGCAAGTAACGATTTTGACCGCTGACAAAGGTTATATTTACGGTAAACTTGTCGATCTGAGCACAGGCGAGGTGCTGTTCCAAGGCGGTATGACGGCTGAGACCTACAGACGCCCGGAAGCAGCGAACCCGACCACCGGCCGTATCGAGCGAGTTGACCTGCCTGTTGAAGCAGGCCAGCAAAACCGTTCCAAGTGGGGCCTGTATCACGGGATGTATAACGGCGCAGCAGACGCGGACTACGCAGACGAATTCCAAGCTTCAACGATGTATCTGTCGGATGTCTACTTAATCAAAAGGGATAAAACCAGCTTTGTGTTTCCCGATGGCTGGGATCCCAAGACGCAAACGAAAGATATTGTTGCCTGGGCAAGGCCGAAAGAAATTGCGGCTTCTGAAGGCACGGCGTTTAGCAGCCTGCCATTGCCTTCGCAGTTGGATGTCACCCTGAGTACAGGGAATATCGAAAAGGTGAACGTAACTTGGAACCCGGATGGCTACAAGCCTGACACCACGGGTAAAATCAAGATTTATGGCGACTTTAACGGTTTAGGTATTACGAATACGAACAGCATCAGGCCTTATATAGAAGTTAGTCTTTCTGATTATAAGAACTGGGCGGTAATTCCGGGGGCTAAGATCAAGGTTGTATCCTCAGGCAGCATTGTCAAAGAAAACTTTATTGATAACGATGCAGCCACCTATTGGCAGGCGAACAGCTCTCTGATAACGAAAGACGGAGGCAATCATCAATACTGGGCGGCTGTGCAACTGGAGAAGAAAATTGATATCAGCAGAATTCAAATTGAATGGACGAATAACAGCAGTTATTTGAAAAATTACCAGGTCTACTATTCCAATGATGGAGCCGCGTATGACGAGCTTGTGGAGGGCAATAACTTCTCAACGAGTTCCAAGGGAACGGAGAAGCCTCTTGAGACGGCACACGGAGCCTCCTGGACGGCTATTACCGGCGTGGGGAAAACGACTCCTCTTAGCAATAACGAAAAAGTTGACCGCACGTTGACCGAGCCGGTCTCCGCTCAATATGTACTGCTTGTCTCCGATGTCAATAATACGCTTGACAGCGGGAAAGGAGCTGGAATTCGCAGTAATGTATTCAACATCTTCGGCGAACCATCCAGATCAAAGGTTGAGCTTGCTGACTTGAAATTAGACGGAACGACCATCGCTAACTTCTCACCTGGTCAAACCGCCTATACACAAATCCTTTCGAGCCAAGCCTCAACATTGCCAAAAGTAGAAGCGGTCGCATCTGCAGGAATGAACGCCGATATCGTGTATCCGTCCGACTACCTGTCAGGCCCCGTAACAATTACGGTATCTGACCCTTCAGGAGCTATGGGTGCAACGAAGTATACGATAAACTTTACTTCCCCTGAAGAGATTACTCTGGTAGATTCAGTTTTACTGAACAAGAACAGCTTAAGCCTTGCTGTTGGCAAGAGCGAGTCGCTCAGCGCAGAAATACTGCCTGAAGAAGCAACCAATAAGACGGTAACATGGGTATCCAGTAACCCGTCTGTGGCAGCTGTCGATAATAGCGGTCTGGTTACCGGCATAAGTGCAGGCACGGCTGTGATCAACGCTAAGATTGGAAGATTGAGCGCAACTGCATCGATTAATGTAACGGGATCAGGTGCAGGCGTAGGCCAAGGTTCTGTCAACCTATTGGACCCGTCCCGTTTTACACCGATAGCTGGGGGGAATCTCAAGGTAAGCTCGGAAGACTCCGCTAATCATCCGGGAGCAGATGCTTTGCGGTCCGGGGGAAGCGGATATTGGCGCAATTCAAGCTCAAATGTATACATGGGCAACTATTCGCCATCTTCACTAGCCTTAACCCTGGATTTGGGCGCTCCAAAAACGATTGATAAACTTCACCTTGAAATACCGAACACGATCGCCAATATCCAGAGCAATGCGACAAGATTCGAGGTCTATTATTCCAATAGCCCCAGTTCTTGGGCAAGTGCGCCTACGGCTTCTGATTCAGCGGCCAATTACGACTGGAGGGCGAACGGATGGACGTTGGCGGGCGGTACGGAAACAGAAGGCTTGTGGTCTTATGTAACCTACAACGGACAACAATGGGGCTTTGATAACAAAACATTTCTGTTTCCGTTTACAGCCAGATACGTGATGATCAACACCGTTCTAGTCGGCCCCCGCGATAAACGGACAGACGATGCGGCATCCATGATGGGGATATCCGGATTGAAAATTTATGGCAAAGATGCCGTTTCTAACACAACTGTACTTGTACCGGATAAGGGTACCTACAGTACGTGGGATCAGGGTGCTCCTATTTCTGCAACTATGCAGCTTAATGCTGGACAGACCCTTACAGGGATAACAAAGGGCGGCACTGCGCTTCGTCCAACGACCGACTACTCGGTATCAGGCAGTACGGTTACATTTGCGTCCTTATACTTAGCCAAATTGCCGCTGGGCACGAGTGAATTTACATTCAATTTCAACACCGGCAGCCCATCCATATTCGCATTGGATGTAACGGCCCGCGGGAATGGCGCGAATGCGAAGACAATTAAGATGAACGCAATTGAAGGCGTGTCTCCTTTTAACGTATTGGGTGGTGCCATGGGTACCGACGAACCGGTAGAAGGATTGACCAAGCGGATCAGAGACGCTTACCACGAATATTATGGCGATCAGCCCCGGGCGACTGCGGCCGACGACCATATCACGAACGTCTGGGACAGCGTGTTGAACAAAAATGTGTTCAAGGTATTCGAATACGGCAGAGGCCTGAACAATGAATTCGCGGATAAGGTCCGCGACGGCGAGTATGGCCACAAAGGTGTTTTTGACTGGGATAAAGGCTATGTTGTTGGCGGAGCGGCTATAAATGATAGGCAAAGAATTGAAATTCGTCCGAGCGAAGATTCAACCGGCGATTTTGTAGCCCATAATGGCGACCTGGTTTCCTATCAATGGAAGTGGAATATTCCGGACGGCAACCAGTGGAATCAGTCGAACTTCAGGCATATTTTCCAGTTGAAGGCCGTGAATGCCCAAAAGGCTGACACCTTGCCGGGCGGCAACACCGGCGGTGAGAACGGCGCGTATATCCTCGCCTTCTCGATTTCCGGAACGACCAGCAGGAATCTTGTTGTGAATCATAACCGTTCGGACGGCGATAAGACCGTGATGAGCATTCCGTTAAAAGAGATCGACAGCCACTGGATTCAGGTTGATCTTAACGCGCTTATTTCGGATTCCGGCTGGTTTACCATTAAGATTACGGATATGGTAACCGGGAAGGTATATACCTTTGACAGTCCGGATGTTTATCAAGTGTTTGGCAATCAAGGCGCAGGCGATGGGACGAAAGATTTATGGAGAAGGCCGGAAAAAGGCAGCAACTTTGAGACGGAGTACCCGGCTGCTTTTGACCAGTATGAACGTCCTAAGTGGGGGATTTACCGCAGCTCCAACGGCGGCAATAACTCTGCCTTTGATGCTGAACTCCAGCTTTCCGATATCACGATAACCAAAGTGGCGTCAGGGATTTCGTCCGTCAATCTTGCGCTTAATAAACAAGCTTATAACGTAGGGCCGACAGCAGGCGCTAACCCAATCCAGAAGCAGTCAGCTGCGGGTAATGGATACGGGAATGCCAATAAACTGACTGACGGCGTACTGCAAGATCCTACTTTATGGAATGTAACCAATGTGAGCAGTTTGGATCAAATCGGAAATTATTCGTGGCTGGGTACTGACGGAGCGAAAAAAGGCAGCTTCGTAATCGACCTTGGGCAAGCCATGGATTTTAGCCAAATCAGATTGTTTGCCAAATCGACCCGGTTGAAGGGCGCAACCATCTATGTTTCCGATGATTTCGCAAACCATACCTCAGCTGCCGATTTCGACGCAGTGAAATTTACGCAAGTGGATAAACGGACAGCCGAGGGCTATACGTATGGAGCCGGCAACGACGGCGGAACGGATTCGGCAGACAGCTCGTACCCTATTAACCTTGGTAAAACCTATCATTCAAGATATATCAAGGTTACGGTAGAAAATGCATCCGGAGGCAATACAGGCACAGATCTTACAGGGCCACCGCGCCTTACGCAAGCTCAAGTGTTTAATGCTCCAACGCCTCCGCAGAATTTGAAAGTGGATGACAGCGGACCAGCGAAAGTTCTAAAGTGGGACTCCAACGCTTTGAGCGAAGGTTACACGGTTTACAATAACGCTACGGTGCTTGCCGACTTGCCGGCAAGTGCAACAAGCTATGAGCTGCCGGGCAGCTTGACTGACTTGTCCAAAGTAGCGGTAAGGTCCAAGGGAACGGATATGTATTCCCGCAAATTTATGATTTCGGCGCCGGCCTTATTGGCTGACTCGCCGGTCCAGGCGCAGATTACAAGCATTACGCCGGTCAGTATCACGACATCCGTAGGAACGGCGCCTATATTGCCTTCAGTAGTAACAGCGGTTTACAGCGATAGCACGACTATGCAGCTGCCTGTCATCTGGGACAGCATTCTTTCATCCCAATATGCGGCCGCAGGAAGTTTCAGCGTGCAAGGAACCGTAGCCGGCACAACCTATAAGGCTCTGGCCAATATTACGGTAGTGCAAATCGCTCAGCCGACAGCAACCCTAACGGGAACAGGCGTCGTCTATCCGGAGCAATTGTTTGATCTGACCTATGGATTAAGCAGTCTGGGCTCGATCGTTAACGGAGGCATTTACGCTCAAGATATGACCGTGAACTATGACCCTGCGCAAATGCAGTTAAAAGCGGTAACCCCGTTGGTCGATGGCCTGTTTGTGAGTCAAGCGGGAACTCCGGGGCACATTCGCATCATTTCGGCCAGCCAAGGAGCAAATCATGCCATTACGGACAGCAACAGCGGAGCGATCTTGAAGCTGAGCTTCCAAGCGAATCCGGCAGCGCAATCGGCGAGCAGCACGGTCTCCTTGTCAGACGTGGTCGTCTCCGACGGCCATGGCGTAGAAACGCTTGTGCAAGGCGCATCCATTCGTGTACAAATTACAGTCGTACCAGGGGATTTGAACGGTGATGGCAAATTCAGTATCGGCGATCTGGCCATTGTGGCTAGTCACTATGGAGAAACCTTGAGCAGTCCGAACTGGTTAGCAAGCGCGGATATCAATAACGACGGCGTTATAGATATTCTTGATCTTGCTGCTGTAGCGCAAAAAATTATGTTATCCAATTAACATGAGGCTGCCCCAAAAGTCATCGCAGATGACGGAGGGGCAGCTTTTTGTATAACATCTGTGGGAGGGGAACTACAGGGCGCTATTTGAGCTAAACGGGCAGTTTTTAGGCGGTAGACGGAACTACAGGGTCTTAATACGCTGAAAAACTTCTTTTTTGTCCAATTTACTTAAAATAGCGGATCGTAGTTCTCTCAGTTTGCAGTAATGCAGATTTTTTGAGAATTAGCGGATCATAGTTCCTATTTGATAATAGACTGACATAAAAGAAAGCCTTACCAAACAGTTCCCAAGGGATATCCCAGCATAGGACGTTAGTTCAACAAAAAATCAGTCAATTCTGTAACAGTTGACTTCTATTTGCGTTGTAACTATAATCATTACATCGAGAGGATTACAAGGATCATTTAGCGGAGGTGTCTCAATATGCAAGTTGAAGTCTGGTCTGATTTTGCATGTCCGTTCTGTTACATCGGCAAGCGCAAATTTGAAGCCGCATTGGAACAGTTCCCGAATAAAAATGAAGTGGAAGTTATTTACCGCAGCTTTGAGCTTGACCCTAACGCCCCGAAAGATGTGGACTATGATGTTCACGATATGCTGGCATCCAAGTACGGCATGAGCCGCGAACAAGCCAAAGGGATGAATGACCAAATGGTCGGCCAGGCGCAATCCGTCGGATTAACCTATCATTTTGATACGATGGTTGTGACCAACACGTTCGATGCGCACCGTTTGACTCAATTCGCTGCCAAACACAATAAAATGCACGAAATGACGGAACGGCTGCTCAAGGCTTATTTCACAGAATCGAAACATATCGGGGATCATGAAACGTTGGCCGAGCTAGCGGCAGAGGTTGGTCTCGATAAAAACGAAGTCGCCGCGATGCTTGCTGGTGACGATTATACGAAGGAAGTGCGCAGCGATGAGCAAACAGCGAGTCAGCTTGGCGCGCGGGGAGTTCCTTTTTTCGTGATCGATCGAAAATATGGGATTTCCGGTGCTCAGTCGAGCGAAGTGTTCCTTCAAGCCGTACAGAAAGCTTGGGAAGAAGTGAAGCCGCTCACTGTACTTAATGCGCCTGGCATGGATGATGCCGGCGAAGCTTGTGTTGACGGCGTTTGTGCCGCACCTTCCGGTGAGGTTCCAAAGACTAACAAATAAATACTTTTACATGAAAGAGGAGATGTCTCTAAAGGTCAATATGACCTTTGAGGCATCTTCTTTTTTTATTAAGGCTAGGCATGCAGATCCACCCAGAGGTGGAGGGCAGAGCACGAAAATCAACTCGAGGGTGGACTTTTTTCATTTCATTTTATTTTATACTTGATCCTGAGTTCACCAAACATTGAAAGAGAGGCTTCAAAATGAATACCTATTTAATTGTGCTTGTCATCCTTATTCTCCTAATGGTTAGAGAAAGAGAAGTTCGCCCTTCCCGCATGTGGATTACACCTGCTTTGTTTGTATGGTTAATCTTTTCAAACGTTTTGCAAAAGACTGCTATGACGCCGCTTAATCTTCTGCTCTATGTGATTTGCCTGTTTGTCGGCATAGGCATCGGCCTATGGCGAGGAAAGCTTGACAAAGTCCGAATTCACCCTCAATCGGGCAAAGTAACTTCGCAAAGCTCGTGGGCCAGCATCGTCTTATTCATGGGCATTGTGCTCTTGCGCATGCTTGCAGAATCTTGGGGGAAAGCGCATCTTCTGGTATCATTGAGCAGTGCGCTATTATTTATTTCGCTGGGGAGCGTATGCGCAAGACGTTACTTCCTGTTTCTAAGATATAAGCAATTACGCGGCTCAACCAGATAATACGATGGGGGATAAGTGTTCGTATGCAAGCTCAGCAACGGTTATCAACTATTATTGCCAAAGTGTATCAAAAATTCCGAGTCATTTTGATTACCGGCATCTTTATCTATATCATCGCAAAAACGATGGATTCGGAATCCGTTTTACAAACTGGACTTGGGATCATGCTTACCGCAGCTTGTATGGCGCTGCTCTGGATACCGGCCCAATGGAAGGCCGGGAGCAAGCATGTTCTCATGGTCACGGCACTGTGGCTGGCGAATGTAAGCTATTGGGTTCTGCTGCATGGAGAAAGGCCGGCGATTGCGCTGATGTTTTTTCTTATCGGCTATGCGGCCTATAAGCTGCCGACCGTACATTCCATATCGTTAGTGATCGCGGTAATCGCGACCAACACAGCGCTTCTTTTAATGATGAAACAAGTTGGCTTTAATGAACTGCTGCTGAACGCTTTAACGGGCGCAGGGATATATGGTCTCTTCTGGGGAGCGCGCATGCGAAGGGAAGCGAATGAAAGCAGCCGGCGTCATTTGGAAGAATTAAGTCATATGCATGCCCGATTGGAACTGGCGTACGAAGAGCTTCAAAGGACGCATCGCGAGCTGGAAGAAGCGACGGCCCGATCGCAGCGGTATGCCGTACTTGAAGAGAGAACCAGAATTGCCAGAGATATTCACGACAGTATTGGGCATGGACTAACTTCCGTTATTGTTCAGCTTCAGGCATTGCCCTACGTCATTAAAGTGGAACCCGGCAATATGGATCAAACGATAAGCAATGTTTTGGATGTGGCGCGGAACTGTCTCAAGGAAGTACGGCTCGTTGTTCATCAAATGGCCAATGAGGACTCAGGAAATGGTCCAACTGAATTGCAAAACCTGATTCGAAACGTGCAGCAACAGAGCGGTTTGCCAATCAAGTTTACATGTGCCGGGCCCATGCGTCCCTGGAATACCGGAATCTCGGAATTGATGTATCGCTTGCTGCAAGAAGCTTTGACGAATGTCATTCGTCATGCCGAGGCAGCGAAGGTTGAGATTGATCTGTATGAAAGTCGGGAAATGCTCGTTTTATCGGTCAAAGACGATGGTATTTACACGAAGGATACGGAACTTTCACCGGGGTTTGGCATGTCCGGAATGATTGCGCGCTGCGAGAGAATCGGAGGTTCGTGCCAATTTGAACCTTGCGATCCGCATGGATTGGGTATCACGTTCAAGGTGCCGCTTACTAACCGTCATGAGAAAGGTGATCCGTCATGAAAGAAGACAAAATCCGCGTAGCCATTGTAGATGATCAGCAGCTCATCCGGCATGGAATCGGGTATATGATTAGAGCGCAAACGGATATGGAATTAGCTTGGGAAGCGGCGAACGGTCGGGAAGCCGTGGATCTTGCTGCCAGTTCCCGTCCGAATGTCATTTTGATGGATGTGCAAATGCCCGAATGCAGCGGGATTGAGGCTACCCGTGAAATAATGGCGGCCTTTCCCAGCACGAAGGTGGTCATTTTGACGACCTTCGATTTAGAAGGGTATGTCTATGACGGTATCCGTGCGGGAGCGGTGGGGTATTTGCTCAAAGATGCTGCGCCTGAGGATTTGATTGATGCCATTAGGGCTGCGCATCGCGGCGAAGCGATTTTTCGCACGGCTGTAGCGGCCAAAGTGATCGCGAATGCCATACAAGCATCGGCGGCGGCCGAGCAAATGCCGGTTTCGATGATGGAAGATTTTACGGAACGGGAGCATGAAGTGCTGCAGGAGATGGCGTACGGATTACGGAACGAAGAAATTGCCGCGAAGCTGCATATCAGCGAGAGCACAGTGAAAACACACGTTCATCGCATCTTGAAAAAAATTGGCGTCGAAGACCGAACGCAAGCCGTCGTCTATGCAATTCGCAATAGAATCGTGAAGTAAATTACAAAGAGTCCGGACTTCGCTGCTGAAGAACGAACTCTTTTTTCGTCTTTACTGACCCATTGTCAAAAATGATGGCAACAATAATGATGACGAAAAGGGATTTTGATTTGATTGAATATGAAAGCGCTTTTGCTTTACGATAAGTACATAAACAATATCATGATTCTAATCATGGGAGGTTATCCTAATGGATACATCAGCTACACAAAGACAAACATCTACGGGTGATACTCGCGTAAAGGTTCAACGTTTTGGCCGTTTTTTGAGCGGAATGGTGATGCCGAATATCGGTGCTTTTATTGCGTGGGGGCTCATTACGGCTTTATTTATCCCGACAGGCTGGATTCCGAATGAATATTTAGCGAAGCTGGTAGGACCGATGATCACGTATTTGCTGCCACTGCTCATCGGGTACACTGGGGGGACAATGATTCACGGGACGCGCGGCGGTGTCATCGGCGCTGTGACGACGATGGGGGTCGTGATCGGAACGGACATCCCGATGTTCATGGGAGCGATGATCGTCGGTCCTTTCGCAGCCTGGGTGCTCAAACGATTCGATAAATCGATCGAGGGCAAGGTCAAATCCGGGTTCGAGATGCTTGTTAACAATTTCTCTTCCGGAATTATTGGCGGCATTTTGGCGGTTCTCGCTTATACGGTTGTAGGTCCGGCTGTTCAGGTCGTAAGCAAAGCTCTCTCATATGGTGTTCAAACGCTTGTGAATGCAGGCTTGCTGCCGTTGGCGAACGTGTTGATCGAACCAGCCAAAGTATTGTTTCTGAACAATGCCATCAACCATGGCGTGCTCAGCCCGATTGCCTTGGAGCAAGCCTCCAAAACCGGCAAGTCGATTCTGTTCATGTTGGAATCGAATCCGGGTCCGGGTCTTGGCATATTACTTGCCTATTGGTTAGTCGGACGCGGTTCCGCCAGACTATCGGCTCCGGGCGCGGCAATCATTCACTTCTTTGGCGGGATTCATGAAATTTATTTCCCGTATATTTTGATGAATCCTCGTTTGATTCTTGCGGTTATTGCAGGCGGGGTAACGGGAACGTTTACGTTCTCTATGTTCAATGCAGGCCTTGTGGCTCCGCCATCGCCGGGAAGTATTTTCGCGTATATTGCAATGGCGCCAAAAGGCGGAATGCTTTCGATTTTCACAGGCGTTATCACAGCAACCGTTGTTTCCTTTATCGTAGCCGCTCTATTGCTGAAAACGAGCAAGCAGTCCGAAGGCGAAGAGAATCTGGAACAAGCTGCTGAGAAAATGAAGCAAATGAAGCAGGCTTCTAGCACAACTGCTGCCCCTGCGGCAGTGACGAAACCAGCCAGCGAGGTTAACAAAATTGTTTTCTCTTGCGATGCCGGGATGGGGTCAAGTGCGATGGGAGCTTCCGTTTTGAGAAAGAAAATGAAAGAAGCGGGCGTTGGCGTCACGGTTATTAATACGGCGATCAGTGAAATACCCGCCGATGCCGATATCGTCGTCACCCATAAATCGTTGACAGACCGGGCGCGTAATCAAGCCCCGCAGGCGGAACATATCTCTATCGACAATTTTATGAAAAGTCCTGAGTATGACGAGCTCGTCAAACGATTGAGTTAGTATACCTGTTTAACGCTGGCTATTTTGCCGGCGTTATCTCCATTTTGGTAAGAGGTGCATGAACATGAGAGTGACTCACAGGCATCGTCAAATTCTAGAGCTGCTGCTCAGCCGGAGTGACGAGGTGACAGCTGGGGAAATTGCTGCGGAGATTAAAGTAAGCACGAGAACCGTTCATAGGGAGCTATCGGAGCTGGAGGCAATTGTCGCAGATTCGGGATTGACGCTGCAAAAAAAATCGGGCAAAGGCATTCTTCTGCAAGGAGACCCCGGGACACTGGAGGCTTTCAAGCGGAACCTGCTGAACGCTTCTGCCGTTGAATATTCCGCACAAGACCGCAAGCTGCTCATTCTTTGCATGCTGCTGCAAGAGGACGAACCCGTCAAGCTTTTTACACTTTCTCATGAACTCAGCGTTACGATTCCTACGATTACAAGCGACCTAGATGAATTGGAGGGCTGGATTCAGAAGGCTGATCTTATTCTTGTTCGCAGAAGAGGATACGGCGTCGGTTTAAGCGGCTCCGAAGCGAACATGCGAAAAATGATTTCGCGATTGGCGAGAAATTATTTGGACGAATCGGATTTGTTCGGCAACGCAGTCCAGGTGCTCACGCCTGTCACAATGAAACTGCTTGAGCTTATCGGCAAGGAGCATTTTTCCAAAGTGGAGGAAGCCTTATGGCAAGCTGAAGATGAAGGGCTGAACGCTTTATCCGAAAGTAATTATACGAATCTTCTGATTCACATATCCATTGCAGTCTCTAGAATTCAGCTTGGAAGAGCGATTGAGCTGCATGCGGAAAAGCAATCTATCCGCCAGAGCGAGCTGCTCACCCATGTGATCGGCTATTTGACCAAGGCAATTGAGATGGAATTTTCAACAGCTGAGATCTCTTATATAGCCGAGCTGCTTCAACCTAGGGATGTCTCTCACCCGAATCAGCTCCTTCCGCAAGAAGAGCTCAGCTACATGGAAATTGTATGGAAGCTGATTCGTCATATGGAGGCGCGAAGCGGGATCAATTACAGCAGTGATCGCTCCCTGAAGGACGGTTTGCTAAGCCATCTCGAATCGGCACTGAAGCAGCTGCGGACAGGAGCTAATATTCGCAACCCGCTGCTGGCCCAAATTAAGAAAGACTATGAAGGGCTGTTTGAAGATATACGGGAAGCGGTTAATGAGACGATAACCGAGGCAGTCGTACCGGATGAAGAAATCGGCTATCTGGTCATGCATTTCGGGGCTTCGCTGGAGAGGCAGAAGCAGTTCCGCCGCAATGTAAGAGCGATTCTCGTATGCACCAGCGGATTGGGAACGTCCAAAATGCTCGCTGTCCGTTTGACGAAGGAGCTTCCGCAAATCGATATCGTTGGTCACGCTTCATGGTTTGAAGCGGCGCGCATTCCAGAGAGCGAGTATGATTTGATCATCTCGACGGTGGATTTGCCCTTGGATGAGGAGCAATACATGAAGCTGAGCCCGCTCTTGACGAAGGAAGAGGCGGAGCGTCTGCGGCTTTTTATCCAAAACGTGACGTTGCAAAAAGACGATGTCGTTAAGGAGCAGGCGGAGCTGTCGCCCGAAGCCGGCTTGAGAACAGACAGATTGTATCGTATTAAGCAGTATGTCAACGAAATCGTCAGGATCATCGATCAATTCACCGTTCATCGTTTGGAGCAATCGTTCGATAGTTTACAGGCAACGCTGCTGGAAATGTGCAGCTATGTCAAGTTAACCGATGTCATCGAGGACGTAGACCGGATTGTTGAACTTTTGATAAAAAGGGAACGGCAAAGCAGCCAAGTCATCCCGGATACGGGGCTGGCCCTCTTTCATATCCGAAGTGAATTCGTGAAAGTGCCGTCATTGACTTTATTCCGTTTATCGCAGGACTTGGTGCTGGATCAGATTACGCCTTCGGGAGTAAGGCAAGTGCTGTTGATGCTTGGCCCGCAGGAGCTTTCGAAGGAAAGCTTGGAGGTGCTCAGCGAAATTAGCTCCTATCTGCTCATTCCGCAAATGATTGAACTGCTCAAAGAGGGCAGCCAGCAGGAAATTAAACAATTTTTATCCCAAGAGCTTGAGGCTTTTTTAGAAAATAAAAAATAGAAGTCAAGGGGAGAACCTACTATGAGTATCTTATCGATCAATAAAGTGAAGCTGAATGCACAACCGAAAGACAAATTCGAAGCCATTCGTATGGCCGGTCAATTGCTCGTTGACGCCGGTCACGCCTCTGAAGCTTACATCGCCAAAATGCTGGAGCGGGAAGAGACGCTCTCGACGTATATGGGGAACGGGTTAGCGATCCCGCACGGCACACAGGATTCCAAGTCGCTCATTTCCTCGACGGGACTGTCCATCGTGCAAATTCCGCAAGGCGTCGATTTCGGAGAAGGCGAGAAAGCTTTCCTCGTGATTGGCATTGCAGCCGTAGGCGACGATCATTTGGATATTTTGACGAATGTCGCCATGATTTGCTCGGATGATGATAGTATGGAAAACATTATGAAAGCAGCGACAGCCGAAGAGATGGTTACCATTTTTGAAAGCGGGATGGAATCATGAAGGCTCTCCATTTCGGCGCAGGGAATATCGGCAGAGGCTTTATTGGACTTGTGCTCTCTCAGGCAGGATACGAAGTGATTTTCTCCGATGTGAATGATAGCCTGGTTGAGCTCCTTCAGAAACGACAGACGTACAAAGTGTCCTTGGCAGATGCTGATCATGCTTCATTCAACGTTACGAATGTAACAGCAATTAACGGAAAAAACGGGAATGATGTCGCTGAAGCGGTTGCGCAGGCGGATCTCATCACGACAGCCGTTGGCGTGAACATTTTGCAGCACATTGCGGGCGGTATTGCCAAAGGGCTGGAGCTGCGCCTGGAGCGCGGCGCGGCGCCGCTGCATATCATTGCCTGTGAGAATGCGATCGGCGGCAGCACGCAGCTCAAAGATCATGTGTTCAGCCATTTGAGCGAGGAGCTGCAGGCAAAGGTGAGCCGGAACGTCGCTTTCCCGGATGCCGCCGTCGACCGCATCGTGCCGATCCAGAACAATGAAGATCCGCTCGAGGTCATCGTAGAGCCGTTCTACGAGTGGGTCATTGACGAATCGCAAATGATTCCCGGCTTTCAACGTATCGAAGGGGTCCATTATGTCAACAAGCTTGAGCCTTACATCGAACGAAAGCTTTTCACAGTCAATACGGGACATTGTGTCGCCGCTTATTTAGGGTATTTGCAAGGTTTCAATACCATTCAAGAAGCAATGGCCAATAAGGAAATTGCTGATCTTGTGCAGCAAGTGATGGAAGAAACGGGCGCTGTACTTCTCCGGAAATATGGGTTTGATGCAGCGGAGCATACGAACTATATTCATAAAATTTTAAATCGTTTCATCAACCCGTATTTGACGGATGAAGTCACGCGTGTCGGCAGATCGCCGATCCGCAAGTTATCCAGCAACGATCGCCTTGTCCGTCCTGCGCTGCAAGCCTATGAGTTGGGGATGACTCCCAAGCATCTTGCGATGGCAATGGCAGCAGCGCTCCGTTTTGACGTTGCCGACGATCCGGAAGCCTTGCAAATTCAAACCGATTTACATGACTTGGGCCTTGCTCAAACGATAACCAAATACACGACAATCCGCGAGGATCATCCGATTCATGCTGAAATTGTCAACCACTATGAGCGGCTGAAGAAAGCTGTGCAATCCTAAGAAAGGGGAGTTCTCACATGGCTAAAATGATGACAAAACGTTTTACCGGCATTGCCGCTTCCCCCGGCATAGCCATGGCCAAAGCGTATCGTTTACATCAAGACCATTACGTGCCTGCGCCTGATAAGGTAACAGACACTGACATAGAAACGGCGCGCTTCCGCCAAGCGGTGGAAGCTGCCAAGCAAGAGCTGGAGCAAATCAGAATGATGACGGAGCAGAAGATGGGCGCCTCGAAAGCGGAGATTTTCGAAGCTCATTTGCTGCTTCTGGAAGATCCCGACCTGATCGATGCGATCATTGAACAAATTGTCAATGAGAGCATCAATGCGGAATATGCGCTGCACGAGGTGGCAGGCGGTTTTATCGACACGCTGCTCTCGATGGACAATGAGCTGCTTCGAGAGCGTGCGGCTGACGTTCGCGACGTCTCCGGGCGGGTCATGAGCCTGCTGCGCGGAGTCTCTTACGCGGCGGTGTCCGCGATCAATGAGCCGTGCGTGCTTGTATCCGAAGACTTGACGCCATCGGATACCGCGCAGCTCAATTTGGATTATGTGCTCGGCTTCATCACGGTGGTCGGCAGTCGTACCTCCCATTCGGCGATCATGGCTCGCTCGCTGGAGATTCCCGCCATTGTCGGAGCGGGTGCAGCGGCAGCGGACATCGAGACGGGAACGATGATCGTCATGGATGCCATCCTCGGCACGGTTCTCGTAGATCCGTCCGAGACGGAGCTAGAAACGTTTCAAGCGCGCAAGGTTGCTTATGAAGAACGAAAAGGTGAGCTGCGCAAGCTGCTGGACCAGCCGACGGTGACCCAGGACGGCCATCGTGTCGAGCTTGCGTCCAACATCGGCAGTGTGGAGGATTTGCAAAAGGTGCTGGCGAACGGGGCGGAAGGCATCGGACTGTTCCGAACCGAATTCTTGTACATGGGCCGCAGTACGATTCCAAGCGAAGAAGAGCAGTTCCAAGTGTATAAGCATGTTCTCGAAAGAATGAACAACAAACCTGTCGTCATACGTACGCTTGATATCGGCGGAGATAAAGAACTGCCTTACATGAAGCTCCCGGCGGAAAGCAATCCGTTTCTCGGACTTCGCGCCGTTCGATTATGTTTGGACCAACAGGAGATGTTCCGCACACAGCTAAGAGCTCTGCTTCGAGCAAGCAGCTATGGCCAGTTAAAAATCATGTTTCCTATGATTGCGGTAACCGGAGAGCTGAGAGAGGCTAAACGCCTTCTTCAGGAAGAGAAAGAGAAGCTGATTGGGGAAGGTGTTCCGGTATCCGACAAGCTGGAGGTGGGAATTATGATCGAAGTGCCTGCCGCCGCGCTTGCCGCTGATTTCTTAGCCAAAGAGGTTGATTTCTTCAGCATCGGAACGAATGACCTGATTCAATATACGATGGCGGCCGACCGCATGAACGAGAACGTTGCGTACCTGTACCAGCCTTGTCACCCTTCTATCTTGCGTTTAATTCGCATGGTCATTCAAGCAGCGGAGAAGGAAGGCAAGTGGGTAGGCATGTGCGGGGAGATGGCGGGAGATGAAACGGCCATTCCCATTTTGCTCGGACTGGGCCTGCATGAATTCAGCATGAGCGCCAGCTCTATTTTACCGGCTAGAGCCTTAATCAAGGGCTTATCCCACCAGGAGTGGGCAGGATATACGGAAGAAATTCTGGCGATGAGTACCCAAGAGAGCATCCACGCATTCGTTAAACAAAAGACAAGGAGTGACTTAGCATGATATCCCAAACTTTCACCATACTCAATCCATCCGGTTTCCACGCGCGCCCTACCAAGGTGTTCGTTCAAGCAGCCAGCGCCTTTCCATGTAAAATCAACGTAACGAAGGGCAGCAAAAAAGTGAACGGCAAAAGTTCTCTCAGCATGCTGACGCTTGGCATTCAGAAGAACGAAGAAGTGACATTGGAAGCAGACGGCGAGCAGGAGGAGCAAGCCCTGCAAGAACTGGGCGGGCTGCTAACTAAAATTTTTGAAGAGTAATGAGGATAACTTCGCCCGGAACGGCCAGCTCCCATGCTTCGTCTGAATGAGAAGGGAACTACAGGGCGCTATTTCGCCTGATACAGCCTTTTGAGCGGGTGAGTGGGAACTAGGATCCGCTATTTCGCCATTTTGGGCTGAATGGGTTCAAATTTCACGAAATAAGACCCTGGAGTTCCCCTCCAGCTCCGGAAATTCCACTTTGCGCCGAAATAAGGGAATGTAGTTCCCCAAATCAGGCGGATCTGAAGTTGAGTCGGTATTCCCACGCTCCAAAAGGTATGAGTTTATACAAGGACCTAGCCGCAGGCTAGGTTTTTTTGTGTTGATAAACGATACCTATCAGGATTCAGCTCTCACTCGTAGCACCGGTAGACGTCACTGGGATTTCACTCTCCATTTGGTAAAAATTATAGCTGTATATGAAGATACGACCGCGAGAAAAATAGGTTTGTAAAAAAGCGCCTAAAGTTTAATAGGAAGGGAAGTGATTCCTATCAAGAACCCATTGTACATGTGGCTAGGCAGGAAACTGGGAGTCTTCCCTACCAAGAAGTAGTCGTATTTTTCAGCACAGTTGGATGCATACAAAGGAACGCCTCTGCTCACTGGATTTGTGATCAAGAGGCGTTCTTTCCGTGTTAACGGATGCGGGGGAAGGTAATCCAACTGAGAAGATTGATTCGGGACTTTTTACCTTTTTCGCGAACCTGGCCTATGAATTCTCCAAGGAACTTTTCCCATTTCAAGCCGATTTCTTTTTTTGCCCCATCGTTTTCTAGGACACTCCTCACGCTTTGGTTCAATGCGGTTTCCAGATGAGATAAGGCTTCCCGCAAATGAAAATCAATGCTTTGTTCCATGTTGCCCGTATTCACCTCATTCATCATGGGATTTGACTTCGTCATCCAACAACGCGATTTCTCGATCAAGCTGCTTTTTCATTCTTTCAAACTGGGCTTCCGCGATAATATCTTCCACTTCTTCCCGAGCAATTTGGAGGAGGGATCTGACCCTCGTGAGCAGGCCGCCACTGCCTTGTATCCCGGCTTCGGTGATCGGCTGCAAGGTCGATTTGGCAATCGGGAGCAGGGCAGAGGCTGCTACAGTAAGCGCGGTACCAATAATAATTTTGTCTATGTTCTTTTGAATCATAAGAATTCTCCCTTTAAAATAAAATTTCCCAAACGATGGAAAGTTGCGAATACTACGGTTTTCAAACCGCAGCACTCGCATATTCGCCAATAGATGGGAACCGTTTGGTTTCATCTTTTCTTGCAATAAGGGCAAGCAGCGGTTTTGATAAAATCGATACGGAACCGGCTACTCCGATGATTGGCAGCCAGTGCATAATCGACAGGGGAGCGGTATGGAAAAATCCGGCTAAAGGTGGAAGATACAAGACCGCTAGTAAAGTCATCCAAGAGATGCCAAGCGCGCCAAGTAAAAACTGGTCCTTCGTCCAATCCCGAACGGTTTCCTCCGAACCCTCTTGACGCCAGGAGAAGGTTTGGATTAACTGCCCGGCAACTAAGGTCGCGAATGCCATGCTTTGAGCAACTGGGACAGGCGCCCCGGTAGCAAGGCTTGCGGCAAATAAACCGATGGATCCTAAGCCTAGAAGGGCTCCTCGAGTGATCACTTTTTGATACAATTCCTTATCGACGATATCCATCCGCTTTGTTTGTTTCGTTTTATTCCCCGGATTTACAGCCAAGATCATGGCTGGCAGAGCATCCGTCAGCAGATTCATCAGCAAAATTTGAATAGGCACCAAGGGAATCGGCAGACCGACCATGACCGCGACGCTAGTCACAATAATTTCAGCTAAATTTCCGGTTAGCAAGCAGCCGAGCGCTTTACGGATATTGCCGATGATCGTTCGCCCTTCTTTAACCCCTTCAACGATGGCTCCAAATTGATCTTCGGTCAAAACCATATCCGCTGTTTCTTTCGTAACTTCCGTTCCCGATCGTCCCATCGCAATCCCTACGTTGGCTTGTTTGATGGCCGGGGTGTCATTGACGCCATCGCCAGTCATGGTGACAATGTGACCGCGTTTTTGCAAGGCAGTTACGATTCGAAGTTTATGTTCGGGTGTAACCCGCGCAAAAATAGTGACTTCGTCCACAATCCGATCCAGTTCTTCATCGGAAATTCGTTCCAGTTCATGACCGGATAGAACTTTCTGAGTCCCGTTATAGATGCCAATCTGCTTTGCGATGGCAATAGCGGTGATCGGATGATCGCCGGTAATCATGACCGGTTTCACACCTAACTCTAAAGCCTCGCGGAGGTTGCGTTCGATATCGGGTTTTGGAGGGTCCATCATGCCAACCATTCCGACATAAATCAGTTCCTTCTCATCCATTCCCTCTTCATGGGTATGGTCATCCAACTTTCTGTACGCAAAGGCAAGCACACGTAAGGCTTCCGATGAGAGCTTCTCATTTTGCTGTAAAATAAGTTGTTTTTGTTCTTCCGATAAAGGAAAAATGTCACCATTTTTTTGATATCGATTACAATGGCGAACAATGCTTTCTACGGCCCCTTTAGAGAATAGAAAGCATTCGTTCCCGGCCTGTGTGTCTTTGCAAACAACGCTCATTTTTGCAGTGCCGGAGTCGAATGGGATCTCAAGTCCGCGATGCCAATGGGACATATCCTTGTCCCACATGCCGGTTTTGGCTGCAAGCGCGAGAAGAGCGCCTTCCGTTGGATCCCCTTTGGTTAACCATCTTCCTTCTTCTTGTTCAAGTTTGCTATTATTGCACAACACGCAGATTTGGAGAATTCGCTTTAAATCAGGATTATTTGCAATCGGGAGATCATCATCTGTTTGAGATTGGACGGTTGCTGCGGAAGCGGCAGCCACCTCGGGATGGAGTTCTTCGAACTTGCCTTCCGGTTCATAACCTTCGCCTGTTATTGCCCAAGCCCGGTCTACGGTTGACAAGGTTTTAACAGTCATTTCATTTTTCGTTAAAGTACCAGTTTTATCTGTGCAAATGATCGTCGTTCTTCCTAACGTTTCCAAAGAAGAAAGCTTTCTGATCAACGCGTGTTTCTTAGCCATCCGGAAAATTCCCGCACTGAGTGCAATGGTAATGGTAACCGGCAGGCCTTCTGGAATAGCGGAAGCCGCCAAAGTGACGGAGGTTGTTACCATTTGGGTAATCGGTATGCCGCGCAGCAAGCCGGTAACGAAGACGAGTCCTCCCGCTACAAGAGCGCCTTTTACAAACTTTTTGCTAATCGATGTTACCTTTTCCTGTAGAGGTGTCACTTCTTTTTCATGATTTTTCAAAAGGTACATTAAATGGCCCATCTCAGTTTGCATCCCTGTATGTACAACAACGCCAATCCCTTTGCCCGCGCACACATCCGTCCCCATAAATAACATATTCTTTCTCTCGGACAGTGGACAATTTGCTGGCAATGCCGATTCATTTTTCTCAATAGGCAATGATTCGCCGGTCAGAGCCGCCTCGTTAACGCGTAAACTCGAAGAGTTTATTAAACGAATATCGGCTGGGACACGGTCCCCGGATTCAAAATAAACGATATCGCCCGGCACCAGTTCTGCAGCGGACATTTCTGCTTGCAATCCCTCTCTTATTGTTTTGCAAACCGGTGGTTGGAACTGATTGAGCGTCTCGACGACTTTCTCGGCTTTACGCTCTTGAATCGTTCCAATAGCAGCATTGGCAAGCAGGATGGACCCCATGGCGATGCCATCGAACAATCCTCCGGTAAATAGGGCAAGAACCGAGGTGCCGAGCAGAATTAGGGTTGTAAATTCCTTGAATTGCCCCAAATAGGAGACAAGCCAGGGAGTAGGCTGCTTGCTTTCAAGCACGTTCAGACCATATCGGTTTCGGAGAGAGTGAATCTGGTCGGTTGTCAGACCCTCTTTTGGATCGACATGGTAATTCCCGGTGACTTGCTCGCTAGAAAGGGCATGCCAAATCGGAGCTTCTACAGCAGCCGCGATTTCAGGCTGGTACGTAGTTGCCGGTGTGGTCGGGAAGGACTCGCTTATTTTTTTCGATCGGGACATAAAAACAAGGGATAGCGCATCTGCAGCTAGATTGACAACAGGTGCACTTATCATCCCGAAGGTCGCTAAAGCACTCCCTAGTAAATTCCACTTTTTCGTCACTTCTGCATGCTGGTTGACCGTTTGATCGATGATCTCCGCGTACTCGGCACTTTCCAAAATATTATTCAACTCATCGCTAGCAATTGAAGCTAACCCGGCTTCTTTCAAATAGGCATTGAACGGGTTGTGGTCAGAACTTGAGACAAAGAGGACTTCTTCGCCTTGCTGCTGCATAATGGCGATTTTTTCTATGATTTCACCCTGCTCCAATCCCAACCAGCTTGTGTCCATATGATATCTGGAAAGCAATTCATCGGTGATTTGCAGACTGTTTTTTAATAGCCGGATGCGCCAACCTTTGTCCATGAAGGAAACTGCCGTAAGGCCCTGCTCATTGATGGCGGTTTCTTGATGTCTGACGATTAAACCCAAACATTCGCCGCTCTTGAATCCTTGTTTTCCGACATACAGGACACTGCTGCCTTTTTTGATCAGTCTTTTGGCCTGCAATTCATAAGCCGTACAATCAATGCCATGATCCTCCAGATACTTGAAACTACCGAGTAAAATAAGGGAATCGTTTATTTTTCCTTTGATTCCATGCGCGTCTTCTTCTACGTGAAATGCGGTGCGGATCGTACGGCACGTTTGTTTAGCCTTGTTCCATATCTCTTCTTTCCATGGATGACTGCTTTTTGCCATCAACGATGCTGCGCTGCATATGATTTTATCCGTGTCTTCATGATTCGCCGTTAGACAATCTAACTCTTCAATTTGAGGCGGGTCAAAAAGCAATGAAGAGTCTTCCATTAAGATTGTTTTCGTACGGGCAAGTTGAGACAACGATCCTTTTTCCGGAACTATGTAATTTCTTTCATTAGAAACAAGTTCAGCTTGATTCCATGCACATTTGGCAGGTAAGATCATGGACCGCGGATTTGCTGCCAGAAGAACGGCGATTGCGCGCAGCGGATTTCGAGTAACCGCCCACGTTACTGCGGAAGCAAGCATGCCTAATTTACTGGCCTTTTCACTGTACGTTTGAAGAGTTGGCGATAAAGATACATCTTTCTCAGCATGTAAGACGGACTGACTTCGCTTCCAGTTGACAAATTGCAGGATGCTGAGTCCAGCTAGTACAACTAAGTTCTCACGGATTAGTGCGAGAGCCAGTGCACTCGTTCCAAGCAAGAGATCTGAATTGATTTGTTTCTTTTCTGAAAAGTTTTGAATTCCCCGTTTTAAGAAAGGGTAGCCCGTGACGACGGAAACGAGAGCAGACAAGTAGAACGGGGCCGGACTTCTTGCTAATGCCGATTGTCCCATAAACAACTGCTTCGCTCCCAGAATAGCTAGTCCGCCCATGGATAATACCAGTGGAAGAGGGACCGAATTCAGGGGTTGTTTCCTGTCTGGGTTTTGGATTTGAGGGAGAACTCGGATGTCTTCAGGTGGTCCATGGTCAACATCGGCTGCAGCTGCAACTTCCTGCTGAATGTCTTCCCCGGCAAAGACCGTCTGATCACTGATGGTGACTGGGGTTTTTCGGAGAACAACCTGCTCTTCCATATTTCGGATGATCTCGAAAATGTCTTGCTGTGTAATCCGTTTCTCGTCGTAAAGCAGAAGCAGCCTGCCTGAAAGTGTGCAAGGCACTGCTTTGTAAATCCCTTGACATGTCGAGAACCTTCGGATAAGCAGATCAGCCGTATGCTTGCAACCTTTTAGGCCGCTGATTTCCAAGCGTATTCTCCCCGGTAAGACGTGGAGAAATCTGTTCTTGTTTTGCAATGACAACATTTTGTACTCTCCTTCCCCCTTGTTAAAATGATCTTGTTCGTTGGTTAAGCTATTATTCACAGTCCATATTTGAAATATGCAATCGTTTATTTCCTGAAACTTAACCTTCCTTCGAATAAAAATTTTCATTTTATGGAATTATTTAAATACATTTTGATGGAGGGTTAACCGATGAAAAATAAATCACTATTCGCGATTCTGCTCGGTGCGGCAGCTGTTGCACTAGCTGTTTCTCCACAAGGCAGAAAAGCCATACGCAAATTTGCGGTAAAAGGTACGGGAGCATGGTTCGAGTTAAAGGATCAAGTCAAGGAACTTACATCGGATCTTGCAGCTTTACAGATAGAGGGGAAGAAGGATATAGAGGATCCCGTTCCTAGTGAGTTATAAGAGGAAATGTTGGAAATATTTTAACGGATGATTTGCTTGATAAATAGGGCACAATTTCTACTGTGTGAAATGAACATGAAGGAGAGATCACTATGTTACAAGGCGGTTCATTATGGGCAGGTCTTATCTCTGGCGGAATATCCGAAATCCAAGATGTGAAAAATTTATCCAATGGACAAATGGATAAAAAAGAATTTACCGTGAAAACGGCGGGAAATGTAACAGGAGCAGTCGGTGTCATGGCCGGGATTGAATACGGAGCGATGCTTGGGACAACGGTTCTCCCTGGTGTTGGGACTGTTGTTGGATCAGTAGTTGGAGGGATATTGGGAAACAGCCTGGGTCAGAGGCTGGGCACGCAAGCTGGAAATGCAATTGTTCACAATCGTTTCATTACTAACATGGCCAAACCGGTAACGCAAGCCTCAGCTGATGTGACAACGTCGTAAACAACGAAGTCAAGAGAGTGCAATAGAAACAGCGGCCGACTAAGACTTTATTATTAAGTCTTAGTCGGCCGTTGTTTTGTTTTACATAGATTGATTACTCAAGTACGGGCGAGGATCAATGTAGTTCATCTGATTGCCAGTAAGGCCTGCTGCAACGGCAAAATGCAGATGAGGTCCTGTTGACTGACCGTCATTGCCGACAACTGCGATGACTTGGCCGCGTTGTACTTCTTGGCCCACGGATACATAGATGCCATCCCCGTACATATGCCCATAAACACTCATTAAACCATTGGGATGTTTAATGACGACCCAATTGCCGAACCCGTTGGCTTTCCCTGCGTAGAGCACAATTCCGTTATCAACCGCGACAATGGAAGTCCCAATAGGCGCTCCGATATCGATTCCGGCGTGGAACTCCTCGCCGCGGGGGCCGAAGTCCGAAGTTATGGTATGGGAAGAAGGGACCGGCCACACCCAATTGCCATCGCTCTGAATTTCTTTTTCCAGCGCAGCCTTCAGCTGTTCTTTCACTTCGGGTGCAAGCTGGGAATCGACGAGCGATAAATTCTCCACATCTTTCTGAGCCATGTCAACTTCATTCTGGCTTTGCTGCTGCAACTGCTTTAATAAAGCAAGACGTTCCTCGACCTTTTTTTCTTGCTCGGCTTTTGCAGAATTTAGCGTATTTTGCTGGGCTACTAGTAAAGATTGCTGCTGGTCTAGTTCTTCCTTCATTTTTGTTAAATTTGTTTTATCATCTGTTTTTGTATCGATAATTTGCTTATCTTGGCCGAGAATCATAATTAACATGCTAATCCGATTTATGAAATCGCTAAAACTAGAAGAGCCAAAAAGCACATCCATATAAGAAGCCGACATATTTCCGCTCGTATACATATAACTTAGCCGATTTTTGAGCAGGAGATCGCGGGCATCAATATCTTTTTGAACATCGGCTATATTTTTCTGCAATGACTCCGTTTGGCTCTTCACTTGATCGATCTGAGGCTGCAGCTCGTTAGCCAATTTATCAAATTCAAAAACTTGCCGGTTAATCGATGCGAGCTGACCTTGAATCTCCGTTTGTTGGCTGCTTAAGTTTTGGATCACTTGTATACGTTGATTATAGGTTGCGATTAAATCTTGGGCGCTCTGTTCCGGAGCATCTGCTGCATGAACATAATTCCAATTGGAAAATAAGATCAGAATGATAGCGACAATAACAAGTTTCTTGGTTCTCATCCTTTCATCCCTTCCAGCGTGAGTCTATGAAGTCGGCATAGATGAAATTATGAATTTCAACTCTATTAAAATTTTAAGACTTATAGACCAAACTGTCATTGGTATGTTGTTCCTAACCAACTAATTTACCGTTGAATTTTGCGGGCAATCCCTATTTTTTTGCGCGGTTGGATGAGTGGGAATCAGCTATAATGAGGGTATCCAATTCATTATTTTAGAAGGAGAACATCATGGGCGCATTTGAGGATGTGATCAAGGGAGCTCGGCAGTGGCTGCTGAACTTGCCGGATCCCGTGTATTTGATTGATCTGCATGAGCGATTCCTTTGGGGCAATAAGGCTTATGAGGTCACCTACGGAAATGTAAATGCCCTCCCTGTGACGGCGGCTGTCCAAAGGATACCGATTGTGAATGAGAACGATGAGACCATCGCTTACTCCGTAGTAGTCAAGGAAGATTCCGATGCTTGGGAACTGGAGGCAAGGTACCGGATTATCGCAGAGAACACCTCGGATACGATTGTGCTGGTAGATCATCAAGCCATCGTACATTACGTGTCTCCCTCCATTCTCTCGTTAACCGGCTATCATGTATATGAATATGAGGGATTCGATGCCTTCGATATCATCCACCCCGAGGATCGAGAGCGGGTACGATCCGTTCATCAGAACGCCGTACAGACCAAGCAATCGACACAACTCGAGTATCGGCTGATTCATAAGGAAGGTTATTTGGTTCATATAGAAGCGAGTGTGAGGATTGTGCTGGACGGCAGCGGAGAGGTAAAGTACGTTGTGGCCGTAGCCAGGGATATTTCCGAGCGCAAGGAATCAGAGGAACTCTTGGAGAACATTCTGAATAGTGTTAATGCGGCTGTATGGTCAACGGATAAGGATTTTAGAAGATATTCCTTTTGCTCGGAAAGCATCGAGGCCATTTCGGGCATCCCTCGGAAAGAAATCATGAACAACCCGATACGGCTGCACGATCATATCCACCCCGATGACAACGTGGTTCTTATGGGGGAGGTCAAAAGCAAGCTGGATGAAGGCATTTCAATCCGTCAAGCCATTCGTTACATCCATGTGGAGGGAGAAATCAGATGGGGGGAGCTGATCATCCATCCATGGAAGAATCATGCGGGAGTCGTTGAACGTCTGAACGGTTTATTGCTTGATATTACCGAGAAAATGCGTTCGGAGCTGGCTCTTGAGGAGAGTGAGCAGAGATACAAGTCCTTGTTCGAGAACAATTTGGATGGCGTTTTCTCCATTGAATTGAACGGCTTTTACTTTGTGAATGCGAACCGCTCGTTTGAAAATATTATAGGGGCCCAGCTATCCCAGCTGAAGGGGCGCTGCTTTCTGGGCACGATCTATGATGAGGATCATCCGCAAATCTACGAAGCCATCCTTGAGGTTATGCAGCAAGGCAAACCTCGGGATTTGGAATGCCGCCTCTTAAGCTGTCACGGGCAGCGGATCGCCAGTATTACGTTTGTGCCGATCTACTTATCCGGCAGCTTGAACGGGATTCATGGGATCGTCAAGGATATCACCCGAAGAAAGCTTGAGGAACAGGAGCTTGTCCAGAGTGAGGAGAGGCACAAATTTCTGCAGCAAAGGTTGAACGGCCTTTCGAATGACTTGGCGAATGTCATGAAGGTATCGGAGCTGGAGCATCGTCTTCTCGAGGAGGTCCTTGCTGTTCTGCAGGTAAGTGACGCTTCGATTGAGGAGGTGCCGCATGGCCAGGAGGCTGCCGCGATGGACGCGAAGGATACCTGGATTCCGATCGGTGAGAAAAAGCATCCCGTATACTTAAGGATCGTTGCAGGGAATGCCTTCCTTCCGATTGAGAAACAGTGGCTCGAGACCGCCGTCCACTATGTGACGCTGCTTTACGATAATCTCCGTCTGATCGAAGACCTCATTAAGCGGCTGGAAGATCTGGTCACAACGAGCCAGACACCAAAGTGGATGCTGCGACTTTTGTTCAAACTGTCGGAGAAGGAGCGGTTCGCCTTGTCGAGCGATTTGCACGATTCCGTCCTGCAGGATCTGATCATCTGGTACCGCAGGCTGGAATCGCTGCGCTCCGACGGCATGTTCGGTACGGAGGCGCAGGGGGAGTTGAAGCAGATCGAAGAGGGGCTGCTCGATGCGATCCATCAAATCCGCATTACCTGCAACGAGCTTCGCCCGCCTTTTCTTTTGAAGATGGGACTGGTCGAATCTCTCAAAAGTCTGTTCGAATATACGAGGATGTTCGCCAATTACGAGATTGAATTTAATGCCGGGCAGCCATCGGAAGGCTTAAGCGAAGAACAAATACTCGGCATATACCGGATTGTTCAAGAACTGCTAAATAACGCGTCAAAGCACTCAAAGGCGGAGAAGGTCACGATGTCGCTATCTGAAAATGGGAACCGAATGCATTTTACTTATTCCGACGATGGAGTCGGCATGGACTTATCTGCGTTCGATGGGTCTTTCCAGCACATGGGTCTTGCCGGCATGGAGAAGCGGGTGCTCAGTCTGGAGGGGAAGATCGAGTTTCAGTCGGCACCGCAGCAAGGCGTTCAGGTCATGATTTCTTTTCCAAAAAATTAGCTAATAGGTGAGGGTTATGGAAATATTATTGGTTGATGATCATCGTTCGGTCGTGGAAGGGACGAAGATGTTGATAGAATCCGAGCCGGGCATGAAGGTTACGATCGAAACGGATGTATATTGCGTCCCTGATATCGTGCGTCTCAAGAAATTCGATGTTATGCTTTTCGACCTCTATATGCCGAGTATCAATGGCGCAGATCTTGCGAGAAAAATACTTGATTACGTTCCCGACGCGGTGATCCTCATTTATTCGGGGTTTGAGATCGCACCGCATTTTAACTTATTGATGGAATCGGGCGTGTCCGGATTCATTGCCAAAACGTCTACAAGAGAGCAGCTCATCCAAGCGATCCGCTGCGCCGCGAGGAAGGAAGCTATCGTTCCGATGTTTCTGCTGAAACAGCTCAGACGACAGGAGATTGTGGTCCAGGGCGAGAAGGGACGGGAGGAAACGACCATTACGCAGGAGGAGGATAAGCTGCTGCGTGAGCTCGCGAAGGGAAAGAGCAACAAGGAGATTTCACAAGCGCTGTTGATCAGCCAGCGTTCTCTCGAGTACAGCTTGACGGAGCTTTTCCAGAAGCTGCAAGCAAGCTCGCGGGTTGAGGTAATTAAAAAGGCCAAGATTCTGGGGATATTACCCACAGAGGACTTATATTGAATGATTCCTACCTCAGGTACGATTCATGTCGACGGGGTTGGGCTGGATCAAATGAACGAGAAAGAGCGGACGCTATTTCGCCGGGAGAGGGTCGGCTTCATATGGGGTTGTGAATGTCATCACACCTTAGAGAGAAAATAAAGAAATCCCCTTGCTGTTGGCATTCCCAACGATCAAGGGGTTTTGTTTTAGGTACGGCGCATGTACGCTCGAACCGTTATTGGTGCGAAGATCGCGACAATAACGATTGCTCCGATGAGGGAGATTACGAGGTCGGAGCCTACCGTTCCGGTATTCGCTAAGTTCCGGACGGCGGTGACAATGTGCGAGATCGGGTTGATTTTCACGAAAAATTGCAGCCAATTCGGCATCGTGTTTACGGGTACAAATGCGTTGGATAAGAACGTCAGCGGGAAAAGGACAAGCATTGAAATACCTTGAACGCTGGATGCTGTTCGAGCAATCACACCGAAAAACGCGAAGATCCAGGAGATCGACCAGGAGCAGAAAATAACGAGCAGCGCAGCGAGCGCAACATGCTCAATACCGCCGCCGGGCCGGTAACCCATGATATAGCCCATGGTAAAGGTGAGAACTGTTGCAATCGTATACCTGACCGTATCGGCAAGCAAGGCTCCTGCTAGCGGCGCGATTCGGGCAATCGGCAGCGATTTAAAGCGGTCGAAGACCCCTTTATCCATGTCCTCTCGCAGCTGTACCCCGGTGACAATGGAAGTCGTAATCACCGTTTGCACGAGAATCCCCGGAATGATGACCGGTAAATAGCTAGCGACATCTCCGGAGATGGCCCCGCCAAAAATATAGGTGAACATGAGGGTGAAAATGATCGGCTGCAAGGTCACATCGAACAATTGCTCCGGCGTACGGCGAATTTTTAGAATCCCCCGGTAAGCCATCGTGAGGGAGTTGCGAATCGTTTGGCCGATGCTCGTATGGTTTTTCAACGATCTTGTATTTCCTGTTTTAGCTGTATAGTTGCTCATACTTTTGCGGCCTCCAATTCGTTCGATTCTCCAGCGGCGCCGGAGGTACTTGGGGTTACCCCGTGACCAGTGATCGTTAAAAAGACTTCGTCCAGTGTTGGCTTTTGAACGCTCATCTCGGAAAGCTTGATGCCTTTTTCGCGCAGGGAGACCAGCAGATCCGTCACCAGGTCGGCATTGGTCATCGGAGCCGTGATTTTAGCCGCTTCCGCTGTGACTGTAGACGGTACTTTCAGCACGCGTTCAACGGTTTCGCGCGCACTCTCGATGTCTAGCGGGTTTTCCAAACGCAGGTGCAGGGATGAAGTGCCGACGGATGCTTTCAACTCGTCGACGGTGCCTTCTGCGACGACATGGCCGCGGTCGATGACCGCAATGCGATCTGCGAGCTGATCGGCCTCTTCAAGGTACTGCGTGGTGAGCAGCACCGTAGAGCCTGTGTTCACGAGCCTTCTGATCGTGTCCCACATTTGCGAGCGCGTGCGCGGATCGAGTCCGGTTGTCGGCTCGTCAAGGAAAATGAGCGGCGGCTGCGCAATGAGACTTGCCGCCAAATCCAGCCGGCGGCGCATTCCGCCGGAGAAGTTTTTGAGCGGACGCTTTGCGGCCTCCGTCAATCCGAATTCTTCAAGCAGCTCCGCGGCTTTGCGCTTGGATTCGGCCCGTCCCAGCCCGAGCAGCCGGGAGAAAATGATAAGATTTTCCGTTGCGCTGAGCGATTCGTCGACCGAAGCATATTGCCCAGTGACGCCGATCAATTGGCGCACGATTTGCGATTCCTTCTGGACGTCGTGCCCGAAGATTTTGGCCGATCCGCTATCCGGACGAAGCAGTGTGGCGAGCATGCGAATCGTGGTTGTTTTGCCTGCGCCGTTAGGGCCAAGCACACCGTAAATGGAGCCGGCGCGCACATTCAAATTTACGCCGTCCACTGCGCGGTTATCGCCAAACGTTTTGACCAGTCCGAGCGCCTCGACGGCTAAGTCGCCATTGTTCGGCTCATAGGTGTTTCTGGATTGAAGCTCCATGGTAGTTCCTCCAAATCAAAGTTTATAGGGTGATGATAACGTACATCTTTAAACTGAATATAAACAGTGTATAAATAAAATTTGATAATATTAATTGATTGACAGTTAGTATATGGAAATTTTCAATTAAGCTGACAGGACACCAAGCGGTGTCCTTCTTCGGAGGATCGATGAATGGTACAATGTGAATATAGGTAGAAATTAACTTGATCGAAAGGATGTTAAGCATGGGTGAATCTAATCAGGAGTATATCGTAATCTCAGCTGCTAGGGAAAATAATCTCAAGAACGTGTCCTTGCGCATTCCCAAGCGGAAGATCACGATCTTCACAGGGGTATCCGGATCAGGCAAGTCCTCGATCGTTTTCGATACGATCGCCACCGAATCCCAGCGTCTGCTGAACGAAAATTTCAGCATGTTCGTCCGCAACTTTCTGCCGCGTTTTCCGCAGCCGGATGCAGATGCGATAGAGAACCTGAGCATGGCTGTTGTTGTGGATCAGAAGCGGCTTGGCGGCGGTTCCCATTCCACGATGGGCACGATTACCGATATCTCGCCCATTCTCCGTCTTCTCTTTTCCCGAGTGGGCAAGCCTTATGTTGGACAAGCAAACATGTTCTCGTTTAACGACCCGCAAGGCATGTGTCCCGAGTGCAACGGGATCGGCCGCAGGCTAGGCGTGGATATGAGCAAGGCGCTGGACAAGTCAAAGTCGCTGAATGAAGGGGCAATCATGCTGCCTGGCTATACGGTGAACAGCATGGATTGGTCGATGCTCGTGCAGTCGGGGTTCTTCGATCCCGACAAGAAGCTGAACGATTATTCGGATGACGAGCTGGAGCAATTGCTGTATGGCAAGGCGAGAAAAGTGGAGATGCAATTCGCCGGGAAGGCAGTGAATATTACCGTAGAAGGCGTCATCGAGAAGTTCACCAACAAGTACATCAAACAGGATGTAAAAACCAAGTCCGAGCGCACACAACAAGCTGTTGCGCCGTTCATGACAGAGGGTCCCTGCTCCAGCTGCCGTGGCGCGAGACTCAGTCAGGCTGCGCTGGGCTGCAGAATCAATGGACTCAACATTGCTCAGTTGTCTTCCATGGAGGTCGGACAGCTCATCCGCATCATTCGGGAGATTGACGACCCGGTCGCCGCACCGGTCGTCAAGTCGCTGACGGAGCGGCTGCAGCATCTGGTGGATATCGGCCTTGACTACTTGACCCTGGACCGCGAGACGGATACATTGTCCGGCGGCGAGTCGCAGCGCGTCAAGATGGTGAAGCACCTGAGCGGCAGTCTGGTGGATGTCACTTACATCTTCGATGAGCCCAGCGTTGGTTTGCACCCCCGTGACGTACACCGGTTAAATGGATTGCTTCAGAAGCTGCGCGATAAGGGCAATACCGTGATCGTCGTCGAGCATGATCCCGATGTGATCAAGTTGGCTGATCATATTGTTGATGTTGGGCCTTACGCCGGCAGCCGCGGCGGTAATATCGTCTATGAAGGAAGCTTCGAAGGCCTGCTGGAGGCAGGTACGTTGACAGGCACTCATATGAAGCGGGCGCTCCAGTTGAAGCGCGACTGCAGGCAGCCTTCCGGCAAGCTGTCCATCAAGGATGCCAACCTGCACAACCTTCAGAACGTTACTGTAGATATTCCAACCGCAGTGCTGACAGTAGTTACGGGTGTCGCCGGCTCGGGCAAGAGTACGCTTATTAATGATGTATTCCTCAGCCAGCACCCGGATGCGATCGTCATCGACCAATCGGCGGTAGGAGTGTCCACGCGTTCGAATCCCGCGACCTATACGGGCATTATGGATGACGTGCGCAAGGCGTTTGCTTCCGCGAACAAGGTTAACCAGGGCTTGTTCAGCTTCAACTCCAAAGGGGCGTGCGAGAACTGCCAAGGGCTAGGTGTTGTGTATACAGATCTTGCGTACCTTGACAGCGTGAAGCTCCCTTGCGAAGTATGCGGAGGCAGACGGTTCAAGGAAGAGGTGCTCGCATACAAGCTGAACGGCAAGTCAATAGCAGAAGTGCTGGAGATGACGGTGGAGCAGGCATTGGAATTTTTTGTGCTAAAAGAGGTTGTGCGCAAGCTTCAGGCGATGAGTGATGTGGGACTAAACTATATTACCCTCGGCCAACCGCTTAGCACGCTTTCAGGCGGGGAATGCCAGCGCATCAAGCTGGCAAGTGAGCTGCATAAGAAAGGCAGCATCTATGTGATGGATGAGCCGACGACCGGCCTGCATATGTCAGATATCGGCCATCTTCTGGAGATCATGAACCGCCTCGTGGATGCCGGCAATACGGTGATCGTCATTGAGCACAACCTCGATGTGATCAGCCAAGCGGATTGGATCATCGATATGGGACCGGACGGAGGCAGTAAGGGCGGCCAGGTCGTGTTCGAGGGTACACCTTCGCAGATTATCCATGCGGAGCAGTCGATTACGGGGAAATATTTGATATAATTTTAGACATGTATGGGATGAGAGTTTCAAGGAAAGGCGGGCACTTGTCATGAGTTTAATGTTTCAACACGTGAATACGGCGGAAGAAATCGCAGAGGTTGCTCGATTGGCGGCAGATATATGGCGCGAATATTATGTATCTCTGATTACACTAGAGCAGATAGATTACATGATCGGCAAATTCCAGGCGGTTCCGGCGATTTCGGATCAAATCGATCATCAGGGCTACGAATATTATTTGATCCAGCACGATGGCTCCTCAGTCGGATATATGTCTGCTAAAGAAGAAGAGGGGAAGCTCTTCTTGAGCAAGTTTTATATAGGCAAGGAGCACCGGGGACGCAATTATGCCAGCCAAGCGTTGGCATTCCTGGAGCAGTTGTGTAAAGACCGAAACCTAAGCCATATTTGGCTGACGGTCAATCGCCATAACGAATCCAGTATTGCAATTTATGAGAAAAAAGGCTTCCGAACCGTACGGGAACAAATTGCGGACATCGGGAATGGATTCGTCATGGATGATTTTATTATGGAAAAAGAAATGCAAGTTTCAGAACCTCTCAATTGATCGCATCTGCGAGATCAGAGGGACGAAAACGGTGAAGGAGGCAAATTTGTGATGAAATTACGCTGTGCGATATTGGACGACTACCAGCAGGTGGCGCTGACTGCCGCGGATTGGTCTCCGATTATGGACAAAGTAGAAGTGAAGAGTATCGATCGGCATATCGATCAACCGGATGAGCTGGTGGAACTGATTGCCGACTGCGAAATTGTCGTGATCATGCGTGAACGGACTCCTTTCCGCGCATCGCTTCTTGCCCGGCTTCCCAATTTGAAGCTGCTAATTACAACCGGCATGCGCAATGCGTCCATCGACCTGGCGGCAGCCGCTTCGCAAGGCGTGATCGTTTGCGGCACGGGAGGTGCAGGCAACGCAACCGCCGAGCTCACGTGGGCTTTGATATTGGGGCTTGCCCGAAACATCGTGGTGGAGCACAACGCAATCCGCAGCGGTCAGTGGCAGAGCACGATTGGGACGGATTTGTACGGCAAGACGCTTGGCGTACTTGGGCTCGGCAAACTGGGCAGCAAAATCGCCAAATTTGGCCATGCGTTCGGCATGGATGTCGTGGCGTGGAGCCAGAATTTAACGAAGGAGCGGGCCGACGAGGTTGGAGTGAGATTAGCTTCTTCCAAGGAGGAGCTTCTGGAGAGCAGTGACTTCGTGTCCATTCATCTTGTATTAAGCGAGAGGACAAGAGGGTTGATTCGTGCAGCGGAGCTCAAGCGTATGCGTCCTTCGGCCTATCTGATCAATACGTCCCGCGCTCCGATCGTGGATCAGGTTGCACTTGCCGAGGCTTTACAGAACAGCTGGATCGCAGGCGCCGCGGTAGATGTGTTCGAGGTAGAACCGCTGCCGCAAGGCGATATCTACCGGTCGCTTCCGAATCTTCTCACTACGCCGCATATCGGCTATGTATCGAAAGCGAATTATGAGGCTTTTTACAGAGACGTGGTAGAAGATATCCAAGCCTATTTATCCGGATCGCCGGTTCGTACGCTTTCTTGATCTACAAATATTAATCGAGGCCTTCAACCCGTTGTTGTGGGTCTCTTTTTGCTAGATTCGATATTATTGAAATGGAGGTTCCAATATGACTAGCCTGGGTATTAGCACGATTCTTCGATATAAAGAGTTCACAGAATGGACGGACACCTTACACGAAGTACACGAGAGTATTTGGTTACAACCTATTGCTGAAAAGAAAGCATCCGTAGGAGAAATTATTTCGCATCTTAAAAATTGGGATACTTACCTCATCTCAACGATTATTCCAGCGATTAAGAATGGTCAAGGAATGGTATTTCCGGATTTTAATTCGTTCAACGAAAAAGCCTATAACTATGCCAGATCGGGAATTTCAAAAGATCGCCTGCTTGATGAATTTAAGCAAACTCGTCTTGGGCTGGTTGACATTTTATTAGCCAATCCAGACCTTGCTGCTAAACATGTTACCGCGAACGGAGTAGAAACTTGCCCGCACACCGGCACACCTTATTCCCTGCTTTATATCATTCACGAATTTAATGATCACGACAATCATCATAAAAGTCAAATTTTAACTGTGATATAACTCGTTCCGCAAACGGGAAACTTTAGTAGAACAACAGTGATAATGTGCCGCGGAAGGTTGCAATAAAGCAGACTCGTATACGGAGAAATATAGTTGAGGGGATTGCTTTGAATCTGAATTTCGATGCGAACTGCAAAAAATACATCAAAATCAGCATCTTCAAGTGCAGTTTTCAATCAATACCTGCATTTGTACAGTAAATTCACTAGAAATGGCCAAAATGGTGCATTTCACCGAAATTACCTGTACTTTTGCATCAAAGTCAGCGAAATAGCACTAGAGTATTCAATTTACCTGCGCTTTTGCAGTTGTCACGGGGAGAGGGAAGGTTTGCTTTTATAACTTGTTCCTATGACGAAAAGTTTTGGAAGGCAGTTCGCTCAACTGGTCGAGCAGACTTAATGGCCTTAGCGCAGTTTTTGTCCTCGCTAACGGACTGAGAGGCCCCTATTCGATGGAAAAGAACCTCTTCGGACATGCTACGGACACCAGCGCCGTTACTTGCTCACTTGGAGATTGATTTCTCCCCGAAATTGGCAAATAAGGACTCTGACGTCCGTCAGCAGAGATGCACGATGCTTTTCACGAAGATAACGGCCGCTGTGTCCGAAGGCTGATAAGACATAGGACTCCTGCAGCCGAATCGGGGTAAGAGAAAAGTAAAATGCTTATTTCTTTTTATTCACCTCAGAAGGATAGCAACCGAAATATTCAACGAACAATTTCGTGAAATGGCGTGTGCTTAAATATCCGACTTCTTCAGCCACTTGCTGTACCTTCATCATTGGATTCTTTAAGAGGAGCTCTTTCGCTTTGAGCATCCGTGTCTCTGTTAGAAATTTCACAAAGGTCGTGCCGTGTTTCTTATGAAAGAGCGAACTCAAATAATTCGGAGTCACATGAAACTCGCCGGCAATTTGCCCGATACTGATTTCTTTCATATAATTCTCATTCACATAATGAATAACTTGCTGAATCCAATCTCCTTGCAGTCGTTCTTCGCCAGGACTCTCCCTTAACATATTCTCTACATGGCTAATCAAGGCCGCCAGCCATTCGTTCTGGCTAGAGCCGGGAGGCATCGTGAAGTTGATGGAAACGTTAAAGTAGTTAGAAACAGCGCTAATCGTAGATGTCTGCACGTCTTTTTCGGAAAGCGCTTTCTTGAAGAGCGTATGCTCCTTTGAGTAGTTGAAAAAATCCTTTTCTTGAATAAATTTATACATCGTTTCAAGATGATTGGCCACATTCAACAACCCGCTCTGCTTCTCCAAATGGTTTAAGCCAGACAGGGGAACTACGCGATTTGTTACTATACTTCGCAGCATCGATAGCTTGTCGAGAGTTCTAAACTGTTCGATGATTTGCTGCAAATCTGAGCAGGACCCGGTTTTAAAAGCGGTTGTAAGAAAGGTATCGTTGCTGAACAGGTTGACGGTTTGTTCAATCTCGTTTTCCATTTCCGTTTTAACTTTCTCCCCATCGGAATGCGGGTCGGTATTCCAAGTGATAATAATAGCAAAATTACCGTTTTGTAATGTCGCTAAGCTGAATCTTATCGTTCTGCTGCTCAATAAGCCGTCCAATTGATCCTGCATTCGGTTCATGAATTGTGTTCTTATATGTACTTTTTCTTTTTCTGTCAGATAACTATCAAAATAAAATATATATCCCAAATATTTAAAGTTTGGATCATCGTTAAAATCATGGACAGACCGGCTTCCGTTAACGAATAAGATGACTTCGTGTTCGAAAACCCGGTTGGCTGCCGCAATATCATCTTTAAAAACACGGTACATTTTACTCACGCAACTATGTAATTCCTCGGGAGTTACCGGTTTGAGGAGATAATCTTGCACACCTAGCTGAAGCGCTTCCCGTGCGTATTCGAAATCTGCAAAGCCGCTCAAGATGACCCATTGCGTAGAAGGGGCTGTATCCTTCACTTTTTTGATCGCATCCAAGCCAGTCAGTTTCGGCATCCTGATATCGACAAATACAAGGTCGGGTGCCAATCGCTCGACGAGTTCCACGAGTTCCTCGCCATTTTTAGCTTCTCCCACGACATGAACCTGGATTTCTAATTCGTCCAACATGCTGGATAAACTTGAACGAATCAGTCTTTCGTCATCTGCAATTATGATATTCATACTCTTTTCTCCTTCAGCGGTATGCGGATCACGACCGTCGTTCCCGAACCGGGGGAACTAGTTACTGTCATTTCCGCTTTTTCATTGGACATAAGCAGTCGTGATCTGACGTTAGAGATGCCGATGTGCTGCTTTGAATGGGAAGATTTGGTTTGAAATCCTACGCCGTTATCCTTGATTTCCACATGTATAAAGTAATTCTCATCGACCTGAATCGTATTCGCCGATACGCTGACCTCACATGGCTTATCGCACGGCTCCACACCATGGATAATTGCATTTTCCACAATGGGCTGGAGCAGAAGCTTCGGAATATGGAAGGAAGCTACGGAGTCGTCCAACTCAAATTTCATAAACAATCGTTCTTCGAACCTAAGCTGCTGAAGCATCGCATATTTTTGCAAAAACTCAAACTCCTCTTTAAAAGAGGCCATTTGTTTACCTTCCAAGATGTAGCGAAGCATCCCGCTTAGCGATAAGACGGAGGATTCAAGTTTCTTGGTTTCCCCGGCCCGGTTCAACCCAATAATTCCGTTTAAGGTGTTGTATAAAAAATGAGGCTGAATTTGTGATTGCAGTGCATGATATTCCGCGTTCCGTTGGGCTAATACCGCTTTATATTCGCGGTTAATCAAGTCGTCAAGCTGATTGATCATTTTGTTGAAGGAATCGCCTAACTGTCCAATCTCGTCCTTGCTCACGACGGTAAACCTTGCTTGCAAATTCCCTTTCTTTACTTCTCTCATAATCTCAATCATTCGTTTGAACGGCGTTACGATCCAGCGTGAGAAATAGTGAAAAACAAAGAAGGTTACGAAAAGTCCGCCAATCGACAGGAGCACAGCGATATTATAAATCCATCTAACCTTAGATTTTACCTCAGCCCTTGTTAATAAAACAACAACGTTCCAATTCGAAGTGGAAAGTTTATTGGAGACGGTTACATAGTTAGGGGTGTTAATGGAATTCAGGTCTCGGCTGTTTTCCAATTCATGTTTGACGTCATCCGGCACAAAGTTATTGGCATAAATGATGCGTTTGTTCTCGTCCAAAATGACGATAATCGAGCTGACATTGAAGGAAGTATCATTCGTTATTTTTTCTAAAACCCGTGTATCGGCATCAGCCAGAATGACGGCTAAAGGTTGTCTGGAATCTGGATCTTTAATGAGTCTTGCTACAGAAAAAACCTCGGAAGCTTTGGAATTGGAAATATAATTTTGCGGATGCGAGCTGATAAACGCGGCTTTGCCGTCGGCCTCTATGGCTTTGTTGTACCAGTCTTGTTCTGTAAATGGAAAGTTAGGCACGAGTCCGGATAAATTGAGTCTTGTTGTTAAAAAAACGTCGTTATTCGTAATGGTAATGGTGGATAAGATATCGTTTCTAGTATTAATTAAAAAATTGGGCAGCGTTGAGGTCAATGCACGGTCCGTTTGCAATCGCGTATAAGCGTCAGCGCTTTCATATCGGTTGCTTGCTTTTAATTTCAAAGCTTGCAGCACATTGTCGTTAAGATAGGGAGAGGAAGTTAACCGTTCAAGGTCGTCCAAATACGTTTCGATGTTTCGAGATAAGGAGTTTACGATGCCGCCGGTTAATTTCTCCGTTTCTTTGGTAATTAAGCTTTGAGCGAAATAAGGCGAAATAAAGGCTAGTATGATAAAGGGGGTAACGATCGTTAGTAAGTAGATGCCGATTAATTTAAATCGCAGCGTATGGAAAAACGTCATAGAACCACTCCTTTATCAACAGGATATAGATTGAAATGGAAATGGTCAACTTTAAAATTATTCGTGCAGCTCTCGGGTTGATGTGTAGAAAAGAGCGCTTCTTGTGTTGATCTCGCTCATATGAAAGCGTCATCAGAATTGATAGAATGTGGTTAGTATAGTTCAGCTAGCTATATAAGATGTCATTAGGGGGATATGTATGAAGAAGTCAAAGATGTTTACCGTTTTGTCCGTCATGCTCGTTACGGGTTCCATTTTATCGGCATGCGGAAGCGCGCCAAATAGCGGTGAGAGCGTCGCTACCGGCACGCCGGAAGCAACCAAAGCTGCTAATGATAAGAAAATAACATTAACCGTAGCAACGAACATCGTTGGTGAGCCGGCCAATGTGCTGCAGGACATCGCCAAAAGTTTTGAACAGGAAAATCCGAGTATCCATGTTGAATTTAGCGCCCCAGGCGCCGAATATGAAAATATTATGAAGATTAAAATGGCGTCCAACTCCTTGCCGGATGTCTTCTCTACGCACGGCTGGTCCAAAATTCGTTATGGAAACTACTTAGCCGATTTGAAGGATCAGCCTTGGGTAAGCCAACTGGACGATAACATAAAGCCGGCTGTTACGGATGCCGCAGGAAAAGTGTATGCGCTGCCGATCGATCAAGATAAATCAGGTCCGGTGTATAATGCGGATATCCTTGCGCAATACGGAATAGCGGTTCCTACAACGATAGAAGAACTGCTGAAGGCATGCGAAGAAATTAAGACAAAAAGCGGGGGCAAAGTGACCCCGATCCATATCGGTGGCGCAGACAGCTGGCCAATCGGTCAATTCTTTGACTTCATGGCAAGCTCCTACTTCATCAGCGGGAACAAAAATTACGCCAAAGAGCTGAAAGACGGCTCCTTTGATTGGAAAAATTTCGACCAACTGCCCCAGTTATTCCTGGACATGCAAAAGAAAGGCTACCTGAACAAAGATGTGTTGACTGCGAAATACGATGATTCGGCCAAAGCTTTTGCAGAAGGGAAAGCGGCCTTCGGGATATACGGTCCGTTTTTAATTGAAGAAGCTAAGAAAACGAATCCGAATGTGAAAGGCGGTCTAATGCCGATTCAAGCAGCAATTGCCGGCGATAAGGTGACTTTTGCAGGAGGCGAGAAAACGACTTGGGGCGTTTGGAAAAACTCACCGAACCAAGAAGCAGCCAAAAAATTCGTTGCGTATTACGCCAAGCCTGAAAATGTAGCCAAAGTAGCCAAGGCTCAAGCGCTTCCTCCCGGAATCAAAGGCGTCGCCATCGATGCTGGCAGTTTGACCAAAGATTTCGAGAAGTATAAGGATGTTGCCGTTATTCCTTACTTTGATAGGGAGTATCTCCCCAATGGCATGTGGGACGTGATGTGCAAAAACGGGCAGGATATGCTGGCCGGCGCCATTACGCCTAGACAATATTCCGAAAACATGAAAAAAGAATTTGACCGTCTCCGGGCAGTGAAATAAAGGGAAAAGGAATCGCCCGTGGTTTGACCGGTATGTCACTGCGGGCTGTTCCCATAACAGAAAGATGGGATCACATGAAATTTGGAGAAAAACGAACTCCTAAGCATCACATCCTCAAATCGCCGGCTGCATTAAATATCATGTATGCGCCTGCGCTGCTGCTGTTTGCCATTTTTATTTTCTATCCGCTCTTCCAAGGGATCAAGATCTCTTTCACGAATTGGGACGGCTATTCGCAGCAGTATTCTTGGGTAGGATTAGATAAATATAAGCTCATGTTCTCGGATAAAAAAATACTATTAACGATGAAAAATACGCTGATTTACGGCTTGGGAAGCACGCTATTGCAAAATATTTTCGGTTTGGCCTATGCCCTGTTCCTGGACCAAAAAATTCGCGGAAGAGGTTTCATACGGACCGTTGTCTATTTGCCGGTTATCATCAGTCCGCTAATCATGGGATACATCAGCTATTTCTTCTTCCAATACAACAGGGGAGCAGTCAACGATCTGTTTCTGTTATTTTATAAAGGGCCGGTTGATTGGTTGTCTTCAGGTCCCCGGGCTGTATGGATAATTAGCTGCGTCAACACCTTCCAATATATGGGGATTGCTATGATTATTTATTTGGCCGGACTTCAATCGATTTCCAAGGAGTATTATGAGGCTGCAGATATCGACGGGGCTAGATGGAAGGCGAAATTGACTAGCATTACGTTACCGCTCTTGATGCCTGCGATTACGATCAACGTAGTTCTCAATATCATAGGCGGCTTGAAATTATTCGACGTCATCATGGCAATGACAAAAGGCGGTCCAGGCTATGCCTCGCAATCGTTGTCGACGATGATGTACAACTTATATTTTGCGCGTCAAGACGCAGGTTATGCCGCAGCATTAGGCAATGTTATGTTCTTATTTATTTGTATTTTCGGCCTGTCTGCGCTCTATTTGCTGCGTAGAAAGGAAGTGAAAATGTGAACAAACGCGGGAACTTGATTGCCTATACGATAGCAGCCTTGATGGTTATCATTCACATCATTCCTTTTTATATTTTGATTAACATGTCCTTTAAATCATCGCAAGATACAAGCAGCAAGTGGTTATTCCCTACGAGCATATATCTGGAGAATTTTACGAACGCCTGGAAGGCGGCGCAGCTGGATCGAGCTATTTTGAATAATAGCATCATCACCTTTTCGGTTGTCGTACTTGTGGTTTTTATCGGGGCGTTTGCCTCCTATCCGCTGGCCAGATACCAAACGAAATGGAATAACTTCGTCTATACGCTTAGCGTCGCTTGTCTCATTGTACCGGCTCTTACCATTTTGGTGCCCTTGTATAAGCTTATTGTAGATATGAACGGGATCAACAGCTATTGGGCCGTTATCCTAACTCAGGTTACGTTTTCATTGCCAATAACCATTTTTTTATTCACGGGTTTTATTCACTCGGTGCCCAGAGAGCTTGATGAGGCCGGTCTGATCGACGGCTGCAGTAGGTTCGGTGTTTTTTTCAAAATCATTTTGCCATTGCTGAGAACGATTACAGCCACAGTCGTTATCTTGATCGGTGTACAGGTATGGAATGATTACCAATTCTCCGTCTTTTTCCTGCAAAAGAAGGACATGATGACGATCCCGGTCGCACTGTCCGGCTTCATCTCTCAATTCCAAAGCAATGTCAATTGGGTGGCCGCAGGCTGTCTCATCGGTATGCTGCCGTTAACTATCGTGTATTTAATTTTGCAGAAATATTTCGTCAAAGGCGTGGTGGATGGAGCTATAAAGGGTTAGGATTTCTATCCGATATCCGAGCTAGGTAACACTGTAGAAAAGAGCGCTTACATCGTAGATTTAGTACATGTGTAAGCGCTCTTTTTTATGTTACGATTTGTATCGAAAGAGAAACGTCGCTACAACTTAATTGAAAAAGGGAGGAAGTCACAAGATGAGAAAAGTTCTACTAAGCGGCATGTTATCCATGTTGGCCCTATCCGTAACATTGGCGGGATGTTCTCAAAGACAAGCAGGAGGGGACACAAGTCCTGCACCGGCTGCCGCCACACCTGCACCGACGCAAGCGCCTAAAAGTACGGATACAGGCAGTAGCGGAGGCGGCGACAGAACGAAGATCACTGTTTACCTCAACACCAATGACAAACCCGTACAAGACGTGTACAAAGGGATTGCCGGCGACTATGCGAAGGAAAATCCGAAGATTGATGTGGATCTGCAATTCCCGGGTTCCGAGTATGAAAATATTTTGAAAGTCAAAATGGCGGCCAATGATCTGCCTGATATTTTTGATACGCATGGTTGGGCGATTATTCGTTACGGCAAATATTTGGCGGATTTGAGAGACCAGCCTTGGGTATCCAATATGACAGACACGATTAAGAACGTCGTAACCGATAAAGATGGCAAAGTGCATGTTCTTGTCTTGAGCGAAGCGAAGGACGGCTTGACGTACAATGCGGATTTGCTGAAAAAATACAGCATTGAGCCGCCGAAGACGTTCGACGAATTGCTGGCAGCTTCCGAGAAGCTGAAAACCGAAAGCAAGGGAGAGGTTACGCCATTCTTCTTCTCCGGTGTAGACGACTGGATGATCGGCCAATTCTTCGATTATTTCGCTACTTCGCTCTTGATCAGCCCGCAGCAAAACGAGGGGCAGAACTTGCTGGATAACAAATTCGACTGGAATAAATGGAGTGCGCTGCCTGAGAAACTGCTCGAAATGCAGAAGAAGGGCTACATCAACAAAGATGTGCTGACTGCAAAATACAGCGATCTTCCACAGCAATTTGCACAAGGCAAAGTCGCCTTCTCCTTGCTCGGTCCATCCTTCGCGGATGAAGTCCATAAAGTGAAGCCTGATCTGCAAATCGGCTTCATGCCGGTGCCTTCCATGGTTGCCGGCGATGCGCCGAACTTCTCCGGCGGAGAGCGCAATACGATGGGGGTTTGGAAAGACGGCAAACATATTGAAGAATCGAAGAAAGTGATCGCTTTCTTTGCGAAGCCTGAGAATATGGCGAAAATCGCCAACGCGTCTAAGCTTCCTCCTGGCTTGAAAGGCGTAGAATCCAAGCATGAATTTACGGAATACTACAATAAATACGCAAGCATCCGGGTTTTCCCGTACTTTGACAGGGTCTACCTGCCAAACGGCATGTGGGATGTTATGTGTAAAACAGGCACGGCTTTGCTGGCAGGCAGCGTAACACCGAAGCAGTATTCCGACAAGATGAAGCAAGAAGTGGAACGCTTGCGCAACAAATAATTGCTGGACAGGGAGGGCGTCCGCCCTCCTTCTTTCCTAACCTTACAGACCCAAGGAGGGGGCACGAATGACGGAGCCACAGACAAAGACAACCATCATGCCTGTTTCCGCCGAACGGCAGACGAAAAGCGGATTCTTTCGAAGAGCGATCCGCAGCAAAAGCGTCCTCAACTTGCTGTATTTGCCAGCGTTGATCTTATTCGGCATCTTTATTTTTTATCCGTTTATCAAAGGAATCCAAATCTCGTTTACGAATTGGGATGGCTACTCGCAGGAATACAAACGGGTTGGCCTTAGCAATTACAAACGCATGTTTACGGACCCCGATATTATCAAAGTCATCAAGAATACGATCATTTACGGCATCGGGAGTACGGTTTTTCAAAATATGATCGGGCTTGCCTACGCTTTATTTTTAAATCAAAGCATCCGGACGAGGGGCATTGCAAGAACCGTCATCTATTTGCCGGTTATCATTAGTCCGCTCATTATGGGCTATGTCTGGTACTTTTTCTTTCAATTCCAAGGCGGTGCAATTAACGATTTTCTCCTGCTGTTCCAGGATCAACCCGTGAATTTGCTCGGCGATCCCAATATTAATGTGTGGATCATTACTTTCGTGAACACCTACCAATACCTGGGCATTGCGATGGTGCTGTTTCTGGCGGGCCTGCAAACCATTCCCAAGGATTATTATGAAGCCGCAACGATTGACGGCGCAGGGGCATTCTCCCGCTTCACCAACGTCACTTGGCCGCTGCTCGCACCGTCGTTCACGATCAGTATCGTGCTCAATCTGATCGGGGGGTTGAAGCTGTTCGATATTATTACGGCGATGACGAACAGCGGTCCCGGGTATGCTTCCGCATCGTTGTCCACGCTCATGTACCAGCTTTATTTCGGCCGTCAGGACGCGGGCTATGCCGCTTCCATCGGAAATTTGATGTTCGTCATGATATCGGTAGTCAGTCTAACGTCTTTACTTTATCTGAGACGCAGGGAGGTTACAGCATGAGAAGCAGCCAAAAGTGGAAGAACTTCTATGCCCTGTTGATTTGTCTGATTCATATTTTACCGTTCTACGTCCTGATCACCACTTCTTTCAAGGCTTCGGACGATACGAGTTCCAAATGGATCATGCCCGGTTACTTATATTGGGATAACTTCCAAAACGCCTGGCGGGAGGCGAACCTGGGCAGTGCGTTTATCAACAACACGACGGTAACGTCCATATCGGTGGCTCTGCTTATCATTTTTGGTTCGATTGCCGCTTATCCTTTAGCCCGGCACCGAACAGCATGGAATAAATTTATTTACATGCTTTTTATTTCTGCCTTAATCGTTCCACCATTAACGATTCTTGTACCGCTTTACAAGTTTATGGTCGATATCGGCGGCATGAATCAATTCTGGGGCATTGTGCTGCTGCATGTTACTTTCTTTTTGCCGATTACCATTTTTCTATATACGGGTTTCATCGGTACGATTCCAAGAGAGCTTGACGAGGCTGCCATGATTGACGGAGCAGGTCGCTTCGAATTGTTTTACAAAGTTATTTTGCCGCTGCTGAAGCCGATTACGGCGACGGTGATCATTTTAGCCGGTGTCCAAATTTGGAACGACTATCAGTTCTCTGTATTCTTCTTGCAAAAGCCTGCCATGCGTACGATCACCGTAGCGCTTTCCAGCTTTTTCGGACAATATAACAACAACATCGGCTGGGTTGCTGCCGGTTCCTTTATGGGGGCTATGCCCATTGCTGCGGTATATTTGTTTCTCCAAAAGTATTTTATTCACGGGCTTTCTTCCGGAGCGGTAAAAGGTTGATTTCATCCATCTTCATTACAACGTTGTCATCATGGACTGACTTCTCCTAGCTTGGGAGGACAGTCTTTTTGACTGCGAAGCTTTCCAATTCCACAATCCAACGTATAACGCTTGCTTATTTCTAAAGGGGGGATTACAGCATGAACATTGTCGTTGCGGATGACGGCTTGGAGCTGTTAAAGCGCTTAAAGGAGAATGGGACGCATGTCGTCAGCATCATTATTGGGGACGATGAGGATTTGCCCTTTTTTGTCATCGTGCCCGAGAGCAAGCCAAATGAGAAACCAATTACGGTTGCTTTAAAATATATCGATACCAACATCCGCAGGAGACTTACTTTAACAGAAGTTTCTAAGCAGGCGAATGTTTCTCCTACCTATCTGGCTGCGCTGTTCAAGCAAAAGCTAGGACAGACCTTTCTTGCGTATTTGATTTCAAGAAAGCTTGAAATCGCTTGCGTCTTATTGCAGCGTGGCTATCAGTGCCAAGAAGTGGCCGATTATATCGGTTATGATAATCCACGGTATTTTGGGCAAACCTTTAAACGGTATCTGGGCGAGACGCCGACGGAATACCGCAGCCGGATTGTCCAATGAAAGGGATGTCAGCATCTTAATATTTTATACATTTTCGATAAGATCTCCTATCACATCTCTTCGGAGAAGTGATGTACAGTAAGGGGCAATGGGCGGCGGCCAGGTATAGTCAACAAGCTAGCGGTAATGCCGGCCAAACTGAAATCTAATGGAGGTGAAGAAGAACGGCCTGCTGGCGCAACCGGCCAAAAGCTGAATTCGGGTCCGGCTCCGCAAGAATTAAGATTCTTAACAAGGAAGATTTCGTTAGACGAAAGCAAGAAAAAAAATACTCAATGAGGGTGATATATTTGTGAAAAAGACAGTGTCACTGGTTCTGTCTTTATTGATCGGTTTGAGCGTGTTTTTCTCACCGGCAGATACGAATACCGCATCGGCAGCTGTCATGCCGACAGCTGCCGAAGTTGCGGCAAGCATAACGTCGGTTGCAGCTCCGCCTGCCGATGCGCCGTATTTGGTTCTTCCATCGGTACCCGACGGGTTTAGAATCAGGATTAATTCTACAAGCAACGCGAATGTTATTAAATTATACGGATCGATCATTCCACCGGCAGTGAATACGAACGTGAATTTGACTTTCATCGTGACGAGAACGACAGATACCCCTGTAACGACCGCTACTACCGGCAGCATCACAGTGACCGTACCCGCCAAAACGGGGAGTGCCATCTGGACCGGCTATGAAGCCGAGAGTGCGGCAATAACGAGCAATACGGCCACTCAGCCTGTTACGACAGCAAGCTGCAGCGGAACTACGCCTTGCTCCGGTACGGGCAACGGACAAAAGTTAAAGAACCTTGGGAACGGTCCGGACAGATACGTAACTTTTGAGAACGTTACCGTCCCTTCCGCAGGTCCATATTTTATGCAAATGGCTTATGGCATTGGCTCGGGATCAAGATCATTCTTTATCAGCGTCAACGGCGGCGAGCCGTCCGAAGTATCCGTGAGCGGACCCGGCACTGATTTCAATCCTATCTTGAATACGTTTACAATTATTAATCTGAATGCCGGAACGAATTCGATTAAAGTTTATAACAATACGGCATGGGCTCCCGATTTCGATAGAATCGTAATCGGCCCGGTGATTACGCCGATTGTTGCCTACTCCATGGCTGCGATCGATGGGCCAGCCGGGTCCACTGCAGCGCAAGTTGCCGCAACCATTACTTCCATTCCATCACCCGCACAAGATGCCGCCAGCTTAACGCTGCCAGCAGTGCCAGCTGGATTTACCTTGGCGATTAAAAGCTCGGATAATCCGGCTGTCATTCAAACAAACGGCACCATTTTCCCTCCGAAAATCGACACAACCGTGACATTGGTGCTGGAAGTTACGAGAACTTCCGATCAGACCACAGCGCTCACATCAAGCATTCCGGTATCCGTTCCTGCGAAAAGCGTAAAACAAGACAATACGACGGGCATTCGCTTGAAAGAACCTGCCTACAACTATGTTAGCGGAATTACAGAAGATGCCATTACGATTACATCCGGGGACACTTATATGTATACAGTCGATACGGCAGAAGGCGCAGGCCGCACCACATTGACCATAAAAACAGTGGGAGAACTGCTCAATTCAATTACGGCTGCGTCAACTGCTTCTCAAACTTACACAGTCAAGGGCGCAAAAGGGACGAAGCAAATGACGGACCCGATTGAGCAAGGCGACATTGTAACGGTAACAGCGGGACCGGATTCCCGCGAGTATGCGATAAAGGTCATCAAAGGCGCATTGAGAGGCAAGACGGAGCTCGTGGGCAGCACAATCACAGCAAATACGCCATCTGACGTCGTGCTGAATTTCTTTGCAGGGATGAGAAGTCCGGCAACAGAGGTTGCGCTCAAGGTTCCGAAGGGGATCGGAGCAACGATGGATAACACATCGGTAAATGTAATCGGCAGAGGCAAAGTGAAGCTCTCGGGACTAGCGACTCAATCTGTCGGCAGAACGGGAGCAGGATACCGATTCCCGCAGGTGGGCACGGCAGCTATTGCTAACCAAGAGGATGGAAGCCAGCTCATCACATTGAGGGGACTTGATTTAAGACCGGCCAATGGAGAGGATCTTCAAATTACATTTGAGGGCGTGACAGTGACGGCAGGCAGCTATGAATTTGCTGTTTCCTACACGACTTCCGAGCCGGAAATATTGACCAGCCCATGGGGTGGAGCAACTTTAAACGTAGTCAGCACAGTAAGCGACTTTCATCGAGTATTGGATAAGAGCCTTACGTATAAGGAAACCGCCGACACGTACACGAAGGCAAAGTTCAGCTGGAGCGCTGCCAAAGGTGCCGCTTCCATGAAATTGATGCAGTCAACGGATCAAGGAGCAACATGGACCGAGAGCAACGCTTCCGTTGGTGCACAAAGCAAAGAAGTGGAGATTGCAAACCTTGCTCCCAATACCGAGTACTACTTTAAACTCGCAGTTGCTGGAGGAGTGAACGCGGGGGACTCCAATATTGCCAAATTTTACACAGGCAAATTCAATGCCAAACTGATGGGCGCAAAAGGCGACGGTAAAGCGGATGATACGCAAGCCATCGATAACGCCATTTTGTATCTGAATGCATTAGGCGGCGGTACGCTGCTGTTCGAGAACGGCACGTTTAACGTAAGAACCGTTCATCTTCAAAGCAATGTCTACCTGTATGTCAATCAAGATGCGACCCTATCCGCTCTTAAAGGCGGGGATGCTCCGGAGACCACCTATTTCTCGGATTTAGGATATCGCTCGGGGACGTCGGCAACGTCTACAGGTCCATACAAAGATCCTGAAAATTACTTAACCAAGCAGGATGTTGGCCACCATTACTTTAGAAACAGCATGTTTTTTGGTGAACGATTAGACAATATCAAGATTATTGGCAACGGCAGAATTACAGGCAACGGCAATTTGACGACAAGCGACGGGGTTATGAATAATGCTCCGGACAATCGCAGCGATAAGATGCTTACGGTAAAACTGTGTACGAACGTTGAATTCGGCGGCCTCGATAACGGGCTTGATCTGTGGTACGAGGAGACCAATTCGCCGACCACGGACGAACCGTACTATATTCTAAGCATTGACCCGGACGGCAAAAATGAACTCAAGCAAAAAGACATCAGCAATATGCTCAGAGTGGATAGGGCGGGGCATTTTGCAATGCTTTCAACAGGTTCGGAAAATGTCAACACACACGACTTCTATTACGGGAAAGATGCGAGCGGCAGTGCCAGAGACGTATTTGACTACATGCAAACCAGCAATGTGTACGCGAAAAATATTTATGCCAAAGGCACCTCCGACGATATTGTCAAGCCGGGCAGCGACTCTTCATTAGGTTTTACAAAACCGGCAGCTAATTTCTATGTTCGCAATATTATTGGCGACACCAACTGCAATTTGTTCCAAATCGGCAGTGAAACCGTTGACGATATTAAAAATGCTTACGTGGATAATATTTATGTGTTGGCGGGAAATAAAGCCGGATTTTCCATTTCCACGAATGACGGCGCTACGGTGGAAAATATTTATTTGAATTATGGTCAAACAGGTCCAATCCACCATAAGGCGCAAATGAGACGCACACGGGCACCGTTCTTTATCTCGATATCCAATAGGGGACGTGTGATCGGCGGCGATGCCGTAAGAATGAAATGGATGGAAAACGGCGTGCAGCGTGATGAATTGTTAAGCAAAAATGTCAATATCGGACATGTCAGAAATATTTTCATTAAGGATGTCAATATCGAAGAAGTGTATGGAGGAAGCCAGTACAGCAATCCTTCCAAGAGATGGGTTCCATATACGAATCAGAGCAAGGCAACGCCGATCATTGCAGGCTACAAAGTTGGCGATGGCGGGCCGGCTCTGCCGGACGGACGCAGCATAGGCTATATCGAGAATCTGCATTTTGACAATGTGGATGTGTTAGTCAAGGGCGGCAACAGTATTGCCGATGCGGAAATTAGTCCTCCGGAGCTGGGTGTCGGCAAGTACAACATCTCAGATATTGGGGAACAGCCGTCCTACGGCTTCTGGGCAAGACATGTAGATGGTCTTACATTTACCAATGTCACGACAAGATTTGAGAAAAATGATGACCGGTATGCCATCGTGCTGGATGATGTTAAAAATGCGATCTTGGACAATGTGAAAATGGTCAAAGGGAGCGCTAACCCGAAGGTCATACAGTTAAAGGATGCAAGCAACATAACCGTGACGAATACTTCCTACTACAAAAATACATGGGGCAATCAGCTTACTGCTCTAGCAGACTTGAGCCATGTGACGGTAACAGGAAAACAAAGCTATCCGCTTGCTGTACAGGACCCGCACAATACATCGATTCAATTAAAAGCGGCAGGCCACCCGAATCTGACGAATTTAGATACGGCGGCCTTCACGATTACGGCGACTTTGGGAACCACAGTAGTTGATATGATCAACCAACTAGAATCAACGGATGGAACGGTACAAACTTACGCCATCACGGATTCGGCAAACAAAGCAAAAAATTCGGGAGTAGTTGAGGCGGGAGACCTGCTTGTCGTAACCGCTCAAGACGGGACAACGAAGAAAAGTTATCTTATTTTCGTACCGCTTGAAATTCTGCTCAAAGCCGATTCGCAGCTGAATTCAGTTGTGAAGAGCATCCCAAGCATTACGCTTTCGACTTCTTCAACGAATGGAATTAGCTATCTGCAAACGAATGCCGTACCGGTCGGGGAGTGGATTGAATTGAGTATTGCCGTTCCTGCGGCGGGTACTTATCAAGTGTCTTTCCAATATAAGACCAATACGACGGGAAGAGCTACCGTTCAGCCTTATGTCAACGGGGTTGCCAAAGGTTCCCCGGTCAACGAAAACAATGCGACGGCCAATCTGTTTATTCCGGTGGATCTGGGCCAGGTTACCTTTGCGGCTGCGGGCAGCTACCCGGTAAGATTCGTCGCAACAAGCGCAGGCTCGATCGTTATCGATTACATCAAGTTAACGGCAATCCGTGAGAGCGGTGCTACAAAGTCCGCATTAAGCGGGACGGAGAGCGTTAAAGCAGGCGAATCGTTCGATGTGACTTACGGCTTGTCGAATGTGAATGACACCATTTATGCCCAGGACATTACCTTCACGTATGATCCGGAGAAAGTGGAGTTTGTCTCCGCAGCATCCGTGAAAGACGGACTGCAGATCGTAGACCGGAAGGAAACGCCGGGTCAGGTCCGCATCATTGCGGCAAGCCTTGGAGCGGGAAATACGGTAAATAACGGCGGCGATTTACTGAAACTGAGCTGGAAAGCCAAGTCGCTCAGCCAATCGACAACAACGGCAATCGCGTTATCCAGCGTTATCGTCTCGAATGGAGAAGGCGTTGAAACCCAAGTTGAGGGCGTTTCACATCACGTATCGATCGAAGCCATGGTCACTGTCGATAAAACAGCGCTTTACAACGTCATCGCCAGCGCTCAAAGCAAGCATGATAGTGCAGTCGAGGGAGGCAGCGCCGGTCAATATCCGGCCGGATCGAAAGCTGCGCTGCAAACGGCGATCGAAAGCGCAAAAAGGTTAGCTGACAACTCAGCGTCCACGCAGCAGCAAGTGGATGAAGCGGAGGCGGCATTGAGCGCTTCGCTTGAAGCTTTCCTGGCGTCCGTCAACACCGGTGTGCGCGGAGATGTGAACGGAGACAGCAAGGTCACCGTCGGCGACTTGGCCATCGCGGCAAAATTCTACGGCAAATCGAGCGCCGATCCGGATTGGGAGCAATGTAAATCTGCCGATGTGAACGGGGACGGCATCATTGACATTACGGACCTTGCGATCATAGCCAGGGCAATTTTTGAAAATTAAAAGAGGAGTTAACGAAAATGAAAAAGCGTTCCGCTTTGTTTACGAAAATGTGTGTAATTGTCATGCTCTTTTCGATGATTATAGGCAATGTTTTCACCGTGTCTGGCGCACTTGCAGCCGGTAGTGCCAATACGGATATCAAACTGCAGGCCTCTCATCCGAATCTCGTATCTATCGCTATTACTCCAAAACGTATCATCACCGCCGTAACCGGCACAACGACGAATCAACTGCTTGCTCAGATCCAATCGGCGGACGGCTCGGCACAGACGTATGGCGTCATTGATAAAAACCGCAATCCTAAAAATAATGCCTCTGCCCTTGCGATTGACGATAAGTTAGTCGTAACGGCCGAAGACGCAGCTGCAACCGCAGAGTATACGTTAACTCTCGTCGCACAGGATGCCAATACGAGCGTTAAACTAAAAGATTCACATCCTCAAATATTGGATATAGATGCCGTCAAGCATATCGTCTATGTGATTAGCGGAGCGACTGCAAGCCAATTGACGGCTCAAATCCAATCAACGGACGGATCGATACAGAGCTATGCAGTAGTTGATTCCGCCCATAGCCCGAAAGGCTCGGCAGCGCTTGTTACAGGCGATCAATTGCTTGTAACGGCTACAGACGGAGTGACTATGGCAAGCTATGAAATCGACACGCTCTTTTCCAAAAGATATGAGAGTGAAACGGCTGCATTTACCTCTTCCATCTCAACGAATCTTTCCAACGATGCGGCTGCAAGCGGAGGCACTTACCGGCAGTTTACAGGCACGCCTAAAGTAGGCGACTGGATTGAATTTACGCTCGACGTGCCGGAAGCCGGAACATACAGTGTCACCTTCGGTTATAAAACCAATAATAACAGATCGATTTCCCAGTTATCCGTCGATGGGATATCGCTGGGCAAGCCGATAGATCAGTACGATACGATTCAGGCTTATACCCAAGTGAATCTGGGCAGCGTTAATTTCCAAGCGGCAGGAAGCCATAAATTCAAGTTTGTCATAACCGGCAAAAATACGGCCAGTTCCGCATATGCAACGACTTTCGACTTTACTGAATTGGTAAAAGTGCCGGCCGGACTATCCGACAGATCGGACAATACGGATATCCGGTTAAAGAGCACTAACCCTTATTTGACGGCGGTGAACAATACAGCCCATACGATTACGGCCGTCAGCGGCGCCACCCCTGCAGATATAATGGCGACGCTCAGTTCTACGGACGGTTCGACGCAGCTCTATTCCGTTCAGAATACAGGCAGCGGTCCCAAAACAACAGGCATGATCGTTTCAGGCGATAAAGTCGTCGTCACGGCCGAAAACGGCATGTCAGCCATATTTAATATAACCCTGGTTGTGCCGGCAGGTACCGACATGCCCTATAACGCTCCAGTCATGCTTGCTGAAAATATGTGGGTGCCATGGGCGTTAGACATGGACAGCGAAGGCACGCTGTACGTCACGGACCGTAAAGGGACATTGCATTTTATTCGCGAAGGCCAGCCGTTGTCGGCACCGATGATAACATTCCCGGACACATTCGTTACCGGCGAGAGCGGATTGCTCGGATTGGCTCTTCACCCGGATTTTGCAGCGAATCGCCTGCTCTATGTCTACCACACTTACAAGGAGGCTGGAACGAATAAAATTTATAACCGGTTGATGCGCTTGAAAGTCAACGCTGCCGGCGACAAAGCGACAGTTGATAAAATCATGCTCGATCAGCTGCCCGGAAGCGACGCCAACGGCAATCACAGCGGAGGGCGCATTAAAGTCGGGCCGGACGGATATCTGTATATCGGAGTCGGCGAAGTTTACAACCAAAATATTGCGCAAGATTTGAATAGTTATGGCGGAAAGATTTTGCGCATGACGCTGGATGGCGACGTTCCGGCAGACAATCCGTTCCCCGGCTCCTATGTGTACTCCTGGGGACACAGGAATCCGCAAGGTCTTGCCTGGGATGCTTCCGGCCAGCTTTACGGCTCCGAACACGGAGCGACTGCGCACGACGAGATCAATAAAATCATTAAAGGCGCCAATTACGGTTGGCCGATCGTTCAAGGGGATGCGGTAACGAAAGTTAACGGCGTCAATACGATTGCACCAATCCTGCATGCCGGCTCCGACACATGGGCGCCTTCGGGTATCACTTTTATCAAGAACGGTCCATGGGCAGGCAAGTTGTTGGTCACGAATTTGAGAGGCTCGCAGCTGCTGCTGGTTACGCTCGACGATAATGGCAGAGTGACCCAGCAATCTTATTTCAAAAACACCTATGGCCGAATCCGGGACGTGTTTGAGGATCGGAAAGGGAATCTGTATTTTTCGACGAGCAATCGTACGGGCACAGGAGCGAAACCCGCTGCAAACGACGATCGGATCTTTAAGTTGACTCCGAAGTTTGTGGTCGATGCCAAGTTAACTGCCGAACTAAAAGGAGGCGGCAGCGTTCATACCGGCGGAACTTTCGATCTGACCTATGGCCTGCTTCATGTTAAGGATGGCATTTTAGCGCAGGATATTACGATAAACTTTGATCCTGCCAAGGTACAATTCTTATCGGCGGAATCCTTAAGAACCCATCTCGTCATCGTTGATACCAAGGTGTCCGGCGGTAAAGTTCGAATTCTGGCGGCAAGTCTGGGCGAGAACAATGCGGTGAATACCGACGGTGCGCTGCTGAAGCTTCATTGGAACGCATTAGCGCAAACCGCATCTACGACATCGCAAATCACCTTGTCCAATGTCGTTGTTGCAGGCGATGGGACGAACGGGAATGGAGAAGTCACGCCTGAAGGAGTTGGAGCGCAAGAAAATATCGAAATTGTTTATATCGATAAGGCCGCATTGAACACCTTGATTGCAGATGCTCAAAACAAGCACAATGCAGCAGCCGAAGGCAGCGGCATCGGTCAATATCCAGCAGGATCGAAAGCGGCCCTGCAGACGGCAATTAATCTTGCTAAGGCAATTGCTGATAGCGCATCGGCTTCGCAGCAGCAAGTCGATCAAGCGAAAGCGGATTTGGACGCTGCTGTGCAAACCTTCCTTGCTTCGGTTATCACTGGAGTACAAGGAGATGTGAATGGCGATGGAAAAGTCACGATTGGCGACTTGGCTATTTTGGCAAGATTATACGGCAGGTCATCCGCCGACCCGGATTGGGAGCTTAATAAGTTTGCCGATCTCAATGGCGACAACAAGATCGACATCGAAGATCTTGCTATAATCGCAAGAAAGATTTTGGAACAACAATCATAATTGAAGGATTTGGTCGGGGAGAGTATATCCTCTCCCCCCAAAAAATATAAATGAAGGATTTGATGCTCAATGAGCTATGTCAAAAATTCTAAAATGATTAAAGTCATGTTTTTAACGCTCTTTACATGTGTAATGCTTCTTGGTAGTGCATTCGCCTCTCAGCAAGCACAAGCGGCAAGCTCCAATACGGATATCCAGTTGAAAGCTGCCGGCCATGTCAATCTGTTAGCCGTTAATTTAGCGCAGCGTAAAATCGGATTAATAGCCGCAACGACGACCGCCTTACAACTGAAGTCACAAATTGAATCGACGGACGGTTCGCAGCAAGCTTATGCGGTTCAGACTGCAACTGGAACTACCAGAGCGGATGGGAGTGCTGTGGCCTTCGGAGACGTGTTAATCGTAACGGCGGCAGACGGCGTGTCGAAAACGACATACCGGACGGCAACGTTAGCGACAGTTTCAAATTCGTATATCGAACCGAGATCGTCTGGAAGTTCTAACCTTGTCGCCGTTTATAATAAAGGCCTTACAATAACGGCTTATAAAGGCACTACTGTTGCCAACCTGCTTGATCAGGTTGAATCGTCCGACGGGACGGCGCAGACTTATGCCGTAACGGATGCAGCCGGCGCTGCAAAAAGCGCAGGCGCTCTTGCGGCAGGAGATAAATTGGTAGTTACTTCGCAAGACGGTACGGCAAGTTTTACATTTACGATTCTTTTGGTGGACTTTGTCCGTGAATTGGACACGGCTTCAACGGCGTTCGGTCAATATACGTTGTCACAGGGCTTAACGACATCTGTTTTTTCGGCAGGTGCAGGTGTCAATAATTTTGCTCAAAATTCAGCCTCAAACGGAACGCATTTACAAGTCGCATTTACAGCGATCGGCCAATGGATTGAAATGACGGCAAATGTTCCGGCAGCTGGAGAATATGAAGTGAATTTAGGCTTTAAGAAAAATAACGGCAGAGGAAATCCGCAGTTATCGATCGATGGTGTCAATCAGGGCCCTTTGGTAGATGAGTATATCGTCACTACAGATGCAGGAATGTATATGGCAAATCTCGGCAAGGTTCAACTATCAGCAGGCAATCATACATTAAGGTTCACATTAATGGGTCGTACGGCGGGGACGAGTTACACCGTTTCTCTCGACTTCCTCGGATTCACGCTGCAAAGCGCAGCGCCGATAATTGTCAGCGTCACCCCGGCAGATGTTGCAACGGTTGCAGGGACAGCACCAGTACTGCCTTCGAAAGCAACGGCTGTATACAGCGACGGCTCGAGTCAACAAGCGGACGTAGCTTGGGAAAGCATCAGCCCAGCCCAATATGCGGCGGCGGGAAGCTTTACGGTGTATGGAGCGGTAGCCGGAACAACGATTAAAGCAGCGGCTAATGTCACAGTAACCTCTGCACCTAAGACTGCCGCCTTATTAAGCGGAACAGGCAGCGTCAATGCCGGAGATACGTTTGAATTGACTTACGGTTTGAGCAACTTGAAGGAAGACATTTATTCGCAGGATATTACCTTGACGTACGATCCGTCGAAAGTAGAATTTATTTCCGCAACGTCTTTAAATTCCACGGCAAATGCCATTTATACAAAAGCATCAGGAGCAAATACAGTTCGAATTCTAATGGCAAGCTTGGGAGAGAACAATGCGGTAAAAACCGGCGGAAATCTGTTGAGCGTGAAATGGCAAGTCAAGCCGCTCACGGGATCTGCTCAAACAGCAATCGCTTTATCCAACGTGATTATCGCTAATGCAGCCGGAGAAGAAACAGCTTTAGACAGCGTTTCTCATAACCTATCGATCACTTATACGCCAACAGTCGATAAAACAGCGTTGAACGCAGCTATTGCAAGCGCTCAAAGCACATACGACGGAGCTGCAGAAGGCAACCAGCCTGGTCAATATCCGGCAGGATCGAAAGCAGCTCTGCAGACGGCTATCCATAACGCTATGGCAGCTGCTGATAGCGCATCGGCTTCGCAGCAGCAAATCGATCAAGCGAAAGCGGATCTGGACGCTGCTGTGCATACATTCCTCGCTTCGGTTATCACCAGAATACCTGGAGATGTAAGCGGAGACGGTAAGGTTAGTGTCGCAGATCTGGCGATTGTAGCTAAATACTATGGAAAATCGAACACAGACGCGGATTGGAATACTTGCAAGTTTGCGGATCTGAACGGCGACGGCAAAATTGACATTGAAGACCTCGCCATTATTGCAAAATTAATGCTCAATTTCGAATAATTTCAAAGTTCCAGGGGATGGTATCATGGCCATCCCCCCATTTAAGGCAATCAAAGAAGCGAATAAAATGGGAGGATGAGTATGTTTAAGATACTAAAAATGCCGACCGCCGTTTTGCTTTCTTTTTTCATCTTAGTAAGCGGTTTAATCTCGATGTTTGCCGTTCCGCCGCAAGAAGCGAAGGCTTCGGATAACGGCTTGGCCCAAAAGCCGATCATGGGCTGGAGCAGCTGGAGTTTTATCAGGAAGGATCCGACGGAAGCGAAGATTAAAGCGCAAGCCGACGTATTGGCCGCAAAATTCAAGTCGCACGGTTACGAATACGTAAATCTAGATGACTTCTATATGTTGAATTGGACGACGAATGTTGATACCTATGGAAGGTGGGTCGTGGATCCTGCCAGATTCCCGAACGGTATGAAGGCATTGGGTGATTACATCCATAGTTTGGGGCTGAAATTCGGCATTTATGTAACGCCGGGCATTCCCAAAGGCGCAGTGGATAAAAACACGCCGATTGAAGGAACGCCTTATTATGCCAAAGATATCGCCGATACGACCAAAACGGAAAAGAATTATAACTACAAAAACATGTATTACATCGATTATTCAAAGCCGGGCGCTCAAGAATTCATCGACTCGTGGGCACGATTATTTGCTTCGTACGGTGCGGATTTTCTTAAACTCGACGGCGTTGGGGACTTTGATATTCCAGATATCGAAGCATGGTCCAAGGCGTTGAAAAATTCGGGAAGACCGATTCATTTGGCGTTGTCCAATAGTTTAAACATCAATTATGGGGCTACATGGAAGCAGCTGGCCAACGGATGGAGAACGCAAGGAGACGTAGAATGCTACTGTGCCACGTTGACGGATTGGAGCCATGTTTCCGGCAGATTCAATACGGCGGCGAATTGGGCTCCATATGCCGGTCCGGGAGGTTGGAGCGATTTTGATTCCATTAACGTAGCTAACGGAGCCAATGACGGGTTGACCGATGACGAGAAACAAACGTATGTGAGCCTTTGGGCGATCGGGGCATCCCATTTTTACTTTGGCAGCGATCTCACGAATCTCGACGATTACGGCGTGAGATTAATGACAAATGACGAAATTATTGCCGTTAACCAGAGCGGCGTTGCGGGTAAACGGCTTTCGAATTCATCGTCAGCGCAAGTGTTTTACCAGAAACTGCCGGACGGTTCGTTTAACGTGGCCTTGTTTAGTACGGGAGGATCAAGTGCGAATGTTACCGTCAACTGGTCGGATTTGGGCATTCAAGGCCCGGCATGGGTAAGGGATTTGTGGAGTCACTCAGAGCAGGGCACTTTTAACACCGGCTATTCGGCTGCCATCGCTTCGCATGGGTCAAGAGTGATAAAGGTAACTCCGCTATCGGCGCTGACGGTCGTGCCGGGTAACGGTGCCATGGATATCGATACGGCTGCGCCCGTAAATTTCAGTTGGGCTGCTGTGCCTAATGCAGACAGCTACAGATTAACGATTGCAGATGATTCCAATTTTTCTAAAATCGTATTTAACAACACCGTAAACACTGTATCAAAAGCCGTGACCGGTCTTCAAAACGATAAGCAGTACTTCTGGAGAATTTCGGCTATTGCAGGAGGAAATGAACAAATCATCGGAACCTTTATGTTCTATACGAAGCTCTCGGTGCCTCCGGCAGCTCCAAGCGGGGTATCGGTTGCCCGGACTTCCGCCAGCGCAGCAAAATTGAAATGGAATAATACGTTCGGTGCTTCCTCTTATTCTGTTTATAAGAAATCGGCTGATGCCGAAGGCAGCGGGCCGTATATTCAAATCGCTTCGGGAATAACTGCTTTGGAATATACGGATTTAAACGCGCCGATGGATACGAAATATAACTACACGGTCACGGCAAGCAACTCCAACGGGGAAGGCGTACCATCCCTGGCAGCGTTGTTAGCGGATCGAACGCCGGCGGAAATCGCCGCAGGCATTACGTCCCTGCAAGCACCTTTGCCGGATGCGACTTCTCTGGCATTGCCCCTTGTGCCGGCGAATTTTACGGTTGCGATCAAAAGCTCGGATAAACCGACTGTTATCGGAGTCGACGGCAGGATTGTTCCGCCGGTTAATCCGGCTACTGTGACGCTTGTATTGGAGATTACTCGCACTTTCGATAATTCCAAAGCGTCTACCGCTGCCCTTCAAGTCGTCGTTCCGGCCAAGAGCACGATCACTTCATTCTATGAGGCGGAGAACGCAACCCTTGGCAGCACGACTACGAAAGTATCCAGCTGCACACCTTGTTCCGGCGGCAAAAAGGTAGGATATATAGGCAATAATGCAGCCAATTATGCTTTATTTTCGAATATCAATGCCCCGGTCGCAGGTTTATACAACTTGAGAATCGACTACTTGACGGGCGCGCCTAGATCTTTCTTTATCAGCGTCAATAACGGTGCAGGCTTGGAAGTGCCGCTAAACGGCCCTGATTTCAATACGGTTTTATCTGCGATGATATCGATTGAGCTTCAAGCAGGCAGCAACACGATTAAATTTTATAATAATACGGCCTATGGCCCGGATCTTGACAGAATCGGCATCGGGGAAGCCAATGCAGCTACAGTTGCCTCTAAAATAACGTCGATTACCGCGCCGGGGAAAGATGTTAGAACATTAGCACTTCCCGCAGTACCTGCCGGATATGCGATCAAGATTAAGAGATCGGATAATTCCGACGTCATTCGTACGGATGGAACGATTATTCCGCCAGATATGGATATGGCGGTAACGCTTGTGTTGGAAGTGACGAAAGTTTCGGACGGTTCCACATCGGAAACGGGGGCCATTCAAGTGGTTGTGCCTGCAAAAAGCAATGCCGTTCTAACTTCCGCCCAGGTTGCGGCCGGGATTACGGCGATTGCGGCTCCGGCCAAAGATGCCGTATCGTTAACGCTTCCGTCTGTGCCGGCAGGCTTTATTATCGGAATTAAAAGCTCGGATAAGCCGGATATTATCGGTCTGGATGGAACAATTACCCCTCCGGATACCCCGGCAACGGTTACGCTCGTTCTGGAAGTGACGGACACCACCGACTATTCGTCAACTACAAGCACCGCAGGCATTCAAGTGACAGTGCCGGCGAAATCCAAAGATCAGCAGTCGGATACGGTATATCTCAGCGATCTGAACTGGATTTCCGCGACCAGCGGCAGCAACAGAGTCAATAAAGACCGGAACGAACAAAGTACCGTTAACCCAATTAAAATAAACGGGGTTCCATATGCCAAAGGGATCGGAACGCACGTCGATTCGGAAATCATTTACAAGTTGAATGGCCAGTTCGCAAGATTTAAAGCGGTCGTAGGTCCCGACGATTATACCTTGACGAATCCGAATAAACCGACCGCCGTGCAGTTCTATGTTTACGGCGACGGACAGCTGCTGTTCGACAGCGGCATCATGCGGACCAACCCGTACACGCTTCCGAAAGAGATTGATGTCGGCACTGCCGGCGTCAATGAACTTAAATTAGTCGTTCTTGGCCGTGCGGATGGAGCAAATCCAAGAGTTAGCGGTTCAAGCGATTGGGCGGATGCCCGCTTAATCAAAGGGTCCCAGCCACCCGCTTCTCCGCAGGTTACATTGAATGGAAGTGACAGCGTCAATACCGGCGGTTCATTCGATCTGACGATTGGGGCGCAGCAGGTGAAGGGCAGTATTTACGGCTACGATCTCGCGATTGAGGTTGACCCGTCCCAAATCGATGTATTATCAGCGAAAGCTTTGAAAGACGGACTCATGATCGTGGATAAAAAGACGGCTTCCGGCCAGCTGCGCATCCTTGCTGTTGCCATCGGAGACGACAAAGCAGCAAGCGCAAACGGCGATCTGCTAGTTATTCACGGCAAAGCGAAATCACTTGCGCAATCCGCAACCGCGAGCATTCGCGCAACGCTGGTTGTCGCAAACGGCGATGGAGCTGAGACGCAGCTTGACGGCGTGTTCCACGACTTGCACATCACTTATGTCGATAAAGCGCTGCTAAACGATCTGATTGCCAGCGCGCAATCTACAGTGAACGCAGCGGTGGAGGGCACACAGCCAGGGCAATATCCGGCAGGCTCGAAAGCTGCGCTGAGCGCGGCGATCGAGAGCGCGCAAGCGGTAGCCGGCAATTCCGCAGCTTCTCAGCAGCAAGTCGAGCAAGCCGCAGTTGACTTAGGCGCAGCGCTTCAAGCGTTCAAGGCTTCGGTCATTACCGGCATTCCGGGGGATGTGAACGGGGACGGTAAAGTGAGCATCGGAGACTTGGCCATTGCAGCGAAGTACTATGGAAAATCGTCTGCAGATAGCGATTGGGATCAATACAAATTCGCGGATCTTAATCATGACGGCGTCATCGACATTACCGATCTTGCGATGATCGCTCAGAAAATTCTCGACGTTGAGTAATGTAATGAAGGTTTGATAGCAATTCAATTAAAGGCAAGCACCGCTAAACAACTCGGTGCTTGCCGATCCATGAAAGCGGGTGAATGGGAAAATGATGAAGCGGAAATGGTTCATACTGATCGTTCTTTGTTTGATGATTGCACAAATTTTGCCGTTTTCGGGTGCGCTTGCGGCGGAAGATCAATCGGTCGTAACAGTTGCTGTGCCTGACGGTACAACCAATTTGCAGGCACCGCAAAATGCGTTTTCTCCTCCAGAATCACAAACGGATAGTTCCGTGCTCTTACTGTGGGATAAACCGGCAAATATTTATAGCATCCCCAATTTTGCTAAGTATGTCGTTTACAGGGACGGCGTGCAAGTCGGCGAAACGACCCAAATGGGATACTCGGTTTCGGGATTATCCCCTGGCACTTCTTATACGTTCACACTAAAGACGAGGGATACGAGCGGAAACTTGTCTGAATCAAGCTCTGGATTAACGATCCGGACGAAAGCTTCCGGCCGTACGTTGAATGTTGAGGATTACGGAGCCGTTGGTGACGGCTCTACAGTCAATACAGCGGCGATTCAAAAAGCGATCGACGAATGTCCGGAAAGCTGTACGGTTTATATTCCACCTAATAAAACCTTTTTGAGCGGGGCGTTGTTCCTGAAGAGCAACATGACGATAAAAATCGACGGTACGCTGAAAGGAACGACGAATCTTAGCGATTACCCGGTCATCCCGACCCGCTTTGAAGGATTCGAGCTGGACGGCTACGCCTCTCTGTTGACACTCGGACGTCGGGATGCGAAAGGTCCGTACAACATTTCCAATGTCGTCATCTCCGGCACAGGAACGATCGACGGAAACGGACTGGATCTTGGAAACGCCCAAAAAGCGAAATTAGGCAACAGAGCGCGCGGACGCGCAATCATGATGATGAATGCGCAGAACGTATACGTCAAGGATTTGACCGTAAGCTACGGTCCGGCATGGACCACGCATTTCATCTACAGCGATCATGTTACCTTCGATAATGTAAAGCTCATTTCCAAAAATGCGTCCTACCGGATAGCCAACGGCGACGGGATTGATCCGGATTCATCGACAAATGCGAACATTTTCAATTGTTATTTCCATACCGGTGACGATTCCGTAGCGATCAAATCGGGCAAAAACTTGGAAGGCTACAATCTGGGCATTCCAACGGAATACATCCGGGTCACCGATAATGTGGTCGACGGCTCCAACGGCGGTTATGTGATCGGCAGTGAAATGTCCGGCTCGGTCAGACACGTGCTGATTCAAAACAATTCCGTTAGCTCGATCAGCTGGGAGGGCATCGATATCAAATCGAGCGCCGGACGCGGAGGCATCGTTGAGGATGTAACGTTTAAAGATATTACCATTTCCAAGACGAGATTGGCCGTCAGACTTTCGGCAAATTACTCGGTCAACAACGACGGTGCTACGGCACCGGTTCTGCCGATTTTGAGGGATATTCACTATGAAAATATCGTCACGGGTCCGGGCACGAATGGCTCTGCTTTGGAGATTACGGGCCTGAATGGCAGCAATGTCCAAAATATAACGATGAAGAACCTCAATCTGAAGGGTACGGCCGGAGCGATCGTCAATTATGCTGATTCGATTTCTTTCGATAATGTGAATGTTACGGCAACAAGCGGCCCGGCATGGACCGTATCGAACTGGGCGAATATCCAAAGCTCGAATCCGGCGATTCAGCCGTTAGCCGTTCATCCGAACATTCAGCAATTTGATACGGCAGGACGCGTCATTACGGCGCTTACCGGCACAACATTCGGCCAGCTGATCGCTCAACTCTCCGGTGTGGACGGGGCAGTCCAAAATTACGCCTTAACGGACGCAGACGGCAGAGCCAAACAAGCTTCGGATGTGCTGGCGGCCGGAGATAAGCTGATCTCATCCGCCAAGATCGGAAGCGCTAACGCTGTCTATATGATCCTTGTTGCGTCAGATGCAATGATCCAGCTGAAAGCTAGTCATCCGAATGTGACCGCACTGGATCTTGCGGCGCACTCTCTTTCCGTAGTGCCTGGAACTACTGGTGCGGATCTCGTCACTCAAATCGAATCTCCGACAGGCTCGGTGCAGACATATACGGTAACGGATTCGGCAAACGCGCCAAAAGCTTCGGGCAATTTGGTTAGCGGCGATATTTTGGTCGTGACCGCTCAAGATGGACTAACGAAAAATTATTATACGATAAATGTGTTAAGCATCTCGAAAATTTACGAGGGTGAAACAACAGCGTTTGTAACCTCGGGCCTGGGAACGAGCACCGCATCGGATGCGGCTGCAAGCGGCGGATCATACCGTCAATTTACCGGAACTCCGGCGGTAGGCAACTGGTTGGAATATACCGTTAACGTACCTGCGGCCGGTACCTACAATGTTATTTTCAGTTATAAGACAAATAATAATAGAGGAACTGTACAGTTATATATCGACGGAAATGCGCAAGGCGCTCCGGTCGACGAATATGCAAGCGCGCAAGGGTTCGCTTCGGTGAATCTTGGCAACGTAACTTTCGCTGCAGCCGGCGATCATAAGTTCAGATTTGTGATTACCGGAAAAAATGCAAGCAGCAGCGCTTATGCGGTGACATGGGATTCTATTCAATTGGTTTCTGTAAACGCGGTCATACAAAGCATTACGCCTGTCCAACTGGTTACAGAAACGGAAATCATGCCTGATCTCCCAGCGCTTGTTACTGCGGTGTACAGCGATAACTCGACTAAGCAAGCAGCTGTTGCTTGGGATCCTATTGCCCCCTCCCAATATGCAGAGCCTGGAAGCTTTACGGTTGAGGGAAAAGTGGCGGGCACTTCGATCAAGGCTGTTGCAACAATTACGGTAACGGAAGCCGCACCAGGAACCATTGCCAAGAGAATTGCATCGCTCCCTGCCCCTGAACAAGGCGCGACGGTCTTGGAGCTGCCGACCGTACCTGACGGATTCGAGATTAAGATTAAACAATCGGATGATCTGTCGATCATCAAAACGGATGGAACGATCATTCCTCCGAGCGAGAATAAAACGGTGAACGTCGTTCTGGAAATTACCAGATTGTCCGACGGAGCGGTCGCAGTTACCGACGTCATTCCGGTGCTTGTGCCTGGCGTGCAGGTCTCTGTTGCGCCGCAAGTCACCTTGCACGGCACAGACAGCGTCTACGCAACCGGTCCGTTCGATCTGACGGTCGGAGCGCAGCATGTAAAGGGCAGCATCTACGGTTACGATATCACCGTCCATTACGATCCTGCCAAAGTCGATTTGCTCTCAGCGGATGCTTTGAAAGACGGTCTCGTGATCGTAGACACGAATGCGGTAACCGGCCAACTTCGTATCCTTGCAGTTGCTATCGGAGACGATAAAGCTGCGAATGCGAACGGCGATCTGCTGGTCATTCACGGCAAAGCGAAATCGCTCGCGGAACCGGCTGCTGTAAGCCTCGGCGCAGCTTTGGTTGTCGCGAACGGCGATGGTGCAGAAACGCAGCTCGGCAGCGCGTCCCACGACTTGCAAATTACGTACGTGGACAAAGCGGCGCTGAATGCTCTGATTGCCGAAGCGCAAAATACGGTTAACGCAGCGGTGGAGGGCACACAAACGGGTCAATATCCATCGGGATCGAAAGCTGTGTTGAACGCGGCGATCGACACTGCGAAAGCGGTGGCAAGCAATCCTTCCGCTTCGCAGCAGTTAGTAGAACAGGCTGCAGCAGCATTGAGCGCAGCGCTCCAAGCATTCAAGGCTTCGGTCATTACCGGAATTCCGGGAGACCTGAACGGTGACGGCAAGGTCAGCATCGGAGATTTGGCGATTGTGTCCAAATTGTACGGGAAAACATCCACAGACAGCGATTGGGATCAAAGCAAATTTGCCGATCTCAATCATGACGGCGTTATCGACATCGTGGATCTTGCGCTTATCGCTCGGAAAATTCTCGACGCGCAGTAAGGCATTACAATTCAAGGTAAGCACCGGCCATGAATTCGGTGCTTGCCGATCCTAGAGGACGGGTGAAAGGGCTAAAATGATGAGAAAATTATTCGTTTTTATTGTTCTTTGCATGATGATTGCGCAATTTATGCCGATGCCGGCAGCCAAGGCGCAGCTTAACAATTCGAATACGGATTGGATGTCCGGCAATTACGGCGTCGGATTTCATTATCTGCAAAACTGGATCAATGAGACGAAAAATGGAGGCAGCAAAGAGTGGAACGATGCCGTAAACGCATTTGACGTCAATCGGTTTGCAAACGATGTTTCGCAAACCGGAGCCAAATGGGTGCTCTTTACAATCGGGCAAAATTCAGGTTATTATGACGCGCCGAACGCCACAATTGACAGCTATTCAGGATATCAACCGGGAGAAAGAAACTCCAACCGGGATTTGATTATGGATATGGCCGATGCGCTGCAAGCAAAAGGCATTAAGCTCATGCTTTATTTACCGAGCAATGCGCCAAAGCTTGATGAGAATATCGCACGAGGATTCGGCTTATCGAAGACGGACTCCAACGGCAACTGGCATGTGGATGAAACCTTCGTGCAGAAGTGGGCTCAGGTGATTAAAGAATATTCGGAGCGCTACGGGACCAAAATCGCCGGCTGGTGGTTCGACGGATTTTATAACGCAAACGGTTTTCAGCCTGCCTGGGGCAAATATTATTCCGATGCCGCAAAATCCGGAAATCCCAATTCCGTCATAGCGCTGAACCTCGGCGCGTCTTCATTCAAAAAAGCTTCGGATTATCAAGACTACTTGGCCGGCGAGAGAGGTACAGATACGATTCTGGGTACGAATATAACCGGCAGGTGGATAGAAGGAATCCAATGGCATGCCTTCACACCTTTCGGAGGATGGTCGGGAGACAGCATCACACGCAAGGATCTGGAAGTTATTGATTACACAAATCAAGTCATCAGCAATGGCAGAGCCATTACATGGAATATAGGCGTAACGTTTGACGGGAAGATCACAACCAACCATTTTAATATGTTTAAAAGAATTAAGGATTCATTGGGTAACGGATCGGGCAATGGGGAAACGATGAGCGCAGCGGAAGTGGCGGCAGCGATTACGACGATTTCGGCGCCGGCGGTAAACGCGGTATCCTTAACGTTCCCTGCGGTTCCTTCCGCATTTACGGTGCGGATCAAGAGCTCGGACAACACGGATGTTATCCGCACAGACGGCAGCATTATTCCGCCGAATACCGCTGCGGCTGTCAATCTTGTATTGGAAGTGACCAAGAAATCGGATGGAACGAAGGCGGATACCGCCAGCATACAGGTGAAGGTGCCTGCCAAAAGCGCGTATACCTTATACGAGGGAGAAAGCTATTTGCCCCCGGCACCTTGGTTGACATATTCGGCGGGACTAACCTTTTCAACAGCTAATGATGCGAATGCAAGCGGAGGGAAATATTTGCAAACCGCAGCGGCTCCGAAAGTGGGCGATTGGATCGAATTCGCGGTTAACGTTCCTGAGGCCGGTACCTATAATGTCGTTTTCGGTTATAAGACCAATAACAATAGGGGGACCACACAGCTATCCATCGACGGGAAGGCGCAAGGCGCCCCGGTAGATGAATATTTGGCAAGCCAAACGTTTACGTCCGCAGACCTTGGCAACATCACTTTCGCAACGGCCGGAAGCCATTCATTTAGGTTCGTGGTTACCGGAAAGAATGCAAGCAGCAGCAGTTATAACATTACATGGGACTATCTTAAATTGGTTTCCGTCCTTCCGGTCATCGTAAGCATTGATCCAGTTCAATTGGATACCGAAACGGAAACGATGCCTGAGCTTCCTCCGTTCGTTACTGCGGTATACAGTGACAATTCGACCAAGGAAGCGGCTGTAACTTGGGATCCTATCGACCCGTCCCAATATGTATCGCCTGGAAGTTTTACGGTTGAAGGCACTGTGGCGGGCACTTCGACCAAGGCTGTAGCAACGATTACGGTAACGGAAGCCGCGCCGGAATTGATTGCAGAGAGAATCACATCGATTCAAGACCCTGCTCAAGGCGCAACGATTCTAGCTCTGCCGGCCGTACCTCGCGGGTTCGCGATTAAGATTAAACAGTCGGATGATCTTTCCGTCATCAAGACGGATGGTACGATCGACCCTCCAAGCGAGGATAAAACGGTGAATGTCGTTCTGGAAATTACCAGATTGTCCGACGGTTCGGCTGCGGAAACCGACGCCATTCCGGTGTTTGTGCCTGGCGTGCAGGTCTCTGCTGCACCTCAAGTCACCTTACACGTGACAGACAGCGTCTACGCAGGCGGTCCGTTCGATCTAACGGTCGGAGCGCAGCATGTAAAGGGCAGCATCTACGGTTACGATATTACCGTCCATTACGATTCGTCTAAAGTCGATCTGCTCTCAGCGGAGGCTTTGAAAGATGCTCTCGTGATCGTAGACACGAATGCCGTAACCGGCCAGCTTCGTATCCTTGCAGTTGCTATCGGAGACGATAAAGCTGCGAATGCGAACGGCGATCTGCTGGTCATTCACGGCAAAGCGAAATCGCTCGCGGAACCGGCTGCTGTAAGCCTCAGCGCAGCTTTGGTTGTCGCGAACGGCGACGGTGCAGAAACGCAGCTCGGCAGCGCGTCCCATGACTTGCAAATCACGTATGCGGACAAAGCGGCGCTGAACGCTCTGGTTGCCGAAGCGCATAATACGGTTAACGCAGCGGAGGAGGGCACACAACCGGGTCAATATCCGGCAGGATCGAAAGCGGTGTTGAACGCGGCCATCGACAGAGCGGAAGCGGTAGCTAGCAATCCTTCCGCTACGCAGCAGCTAATAGATCAGGCAGCGGCGGACTTGAGCGCAGCATTGCAAACCTTTTTGGCTTCGGTCATCACAGGAGTTCCTGGAGATATAAATAATGACGGTAAAGTCAGCATCGGAGACCTGGCGATTGTTGCGAAATACTACGGAAAATCGTCCACGGATGCGGATTGGGATGCATACAAGTTTGCGGACCTCAATCATGACGGCGTGATTGATATTGCCGACCTTGCGATGATCGCGAGATGGATACTCGTCACCCCATAATATCCTTGAATGGGAATATCGTTTGGGGGGAAGAGAGGAACTCCTTTCTCTCCCCTCTTTTCTAATCGCAGTGAAATAAAGTAGGTAAGATTTAATCGAGAGGAGTCCACCTGATAATGAAGCGAAGAAACCGTATGTTTAAATCGATGCTTCTTACGGTCGTTACTTCTTCCATGATTTTTGGCAACTCTTTTACAGGGTCTCACGTTCAAGTGGCAAAAGCGGCCGAACCAACTGACCCCATCGTATACGCCAAAAGAACGACAGGTACCATGGGATGGCACGCTACTTCCTATGGCGGCGGATTTACTGAGGCGAATATGAAAGCGAATGTGGATTGGATTGCAGCGGAGTATAAAGACTTCGGCTACGAATATATCCAAATTGACGGTTGGATCAACACCGGGATCCGGCATAATGAGAACGGATATATTACCCATTACAAAACATGGGCGAACGATTACAAATACTGGGCGGATTACGTTCATGCCAAAGGCTTGAAATATGCGGTGTACTATAATCCCTCATGGGTTCTTAAGTCGATTGCCGATGACGAGACAGTTAAAGTCGTGGGCACGGATATTAAAATCAAAGATATCGTGAACACGACCGATCCGAGCAAAAGCTTCCAGGACTGGTATATGGTTGACCCTAGTAAACCGGGAGCGGAACAATACATCAAGGGAATGGTGAATTACTACAGAAGCATCGGAGCCGATATGCTGAAGGTCGATTTCATCAGACTTTTCGATGATGCATACGGCGCTGCGGCGACTGAAACCTTCTACCGCTGGATGAGAGAAGCAGCCGGTGATAACTTCATCCTCTATTATGCGAACCAAAAAAATCGCAACCATGCTGATGCTGAAAATAAGTACGCAGATCTGATCAGAGCAAGTGAAGACTGGAGAACGGATACCAACGTGCAGGGTGTATGGTGGCATACCAGCGTACGCAATAGAGGGACTGTCCAGGATAACAAGTGGCCGCCGGCCTACAATCTTTTTGACGGATTCGTATGGCTATCGGATGTTTCAGGGCCGGGGAAAGTTGCGCTTGACGGAGACTTCAGCATATTAAGCTCAACGGGAAGCACGGATGCGGAAAAGAAATTTAGAATCAGCCTGCTGGCGATGGCCGGGAGCAGCATAAACATTGGCGATCGATACTCGAATATCGGCAATAATGACGTGTACTATAAAAACTGGGAAATTATCGATATGAACAAGCTCGGCTTTGTGGGCAAGCCGTTAGTCAGAGACGTGAAAAGCCCGCTCAGCCAAGTTTGGAAAGGCCAACTGCCTGACGGAACCTGGATCGTCGGTTTATTTAACCGGGAAGATTCCGCCCAGACAAGATCGATTGATTTTGCCCGCGATTTGGGGCTGAACGGCAATTATCTGGTAAGCGATATGTGGTCTCATGCTAACCTCGGGACCATGTCGTCGTATAGCGAAAATGTTCAACCTCATAGTGTCAGACTGCTTAAAATATCCAAACTGTCGATGGAACCGTATGGCGCATTCTTCGCCGGATCGCAGCAGGTCACGCTGAACGCTGTCGATCCTCAGGCGGAAATCCATTATACAACGGACGGCAGCGAACCTACTTCCAGTTCCCCTGTGTACAAAGCTCCATTTACAGTAAACCAGTCTTCGACAGTCCGTGCCAAAATTACACAAGGAAGCGGGCAAGGTTACGAAGCGGCAGCAAGGTTCATCCAATCGGATATCGATCCGATCGTGAATATCGCAGCCGGCATCACATCGGTTGCAGCGCCGGTTAAAGATCAGAAAAATTTAATTTTGCCGACGGTACCTTCGGGATATACGATCAGAATCAAAAATTCGGATCAACCGAATGTCATCAAAACGGATGGAACGATCATCCCTCCAGCGGCGGATACGATTGTAAACCTCGTTTTTGAAGTCATGAGAACGTCGGATGCGGTCACGAGGGATACCGCCGGCATTCCGGTGGTTGTACCGGCTGGGACTCGCGATACCGGAGAACCCGTAACCGATTTTATCGTCAGCACGCCGAATGATTACACGACGATTTATGGCAGCAGAACTGTGCAGCTGAAAGCGCAGCATCCATTGCAAGAGACCGTAAGCTGGTCTGTTGTCAATCAGGACGGAACGGCTGCAGTCGACGCTAAGATTAATGCGAACGGATTATTATACGCGACCAAAGAAGGCGTCTATCAAGTTATGGCAACGTCAAAATCAGGTGACATTGCGAAAATACAGATTACTTTTGCTCAAATGTCCCCTATGTCTAATTTAGCGGTTGCGGGAAATGGCAGCGTCATTGGATCCACGCTTACAGGATCTTATCCGCCTTCGAATGTGTTCGACGGTCAAACGAATACATTCTTTGACCATAGTACAGGGACTCCGTATGTCGGATGGGATTTTGGCGCCGGCAATGCCAAAGCGGTAAATTTTGTCCGATTTTATCCGCGTGCGAATTTTGAGGGACGGATGTTAAGCGGAAAAATCCAAGGCTCGAACTCGGCAACCAGCGGCTATGTCGATTTGTATACGTTTACCGCTGCACCGACGCCCGGATGGAATTTCATTGCTTTGGATAATAAAACGGCTTATCGCTATTACCGATATACTTCGGCACAAGCCGATCGAGGCAACGTAGCTGAGCTTGAGTTTTACATCAATATCGATAGAACGGTTCTTGGCAGTCAAATCGCTGCCTCCAAATCGCTCCACGAGGGCAATTATACGCCGTCTACCTGGGGGGCGCTGCAAGCTGCGCTGACGGAGGCGATCCGGGTGAATGAAAATGCAGCCACGACACAAGCTCAATTGGATCAGGCTGCAGCCAGCCTGCGGACGGCAATGGCGGGACTGGAAATAGAGCCCAATTCCCCTGCGAGCATTGCAAACGGAATAAAGGCGATTGAAGCGCCGGCCAAAGGCGCCACATCCTTGACCCTGCCGACGGTGCCCGACGGATTCACAATAAAGATCAATTACACCGATGGCCCAGCCGTTATTCATTCGGACGGGACGATAACCCCTCCGCAAGAGGAAGCAACGGTGCTTGTCGTACTGGAAGTAACCCGAACATCCGATGGCGCTACAGCGGAAACCGATTTGATTCCAGTGGTCGTGCCTGGAGTCTACGTCCCTGCTGCGGTGCATGCTTCGCTGCATGGAGCCGACAGTGTTTTTGCCGGCGGGCAGTTCGACCTGACCTACGGATTGGAACATGTGAAAGACGGCATCTACGGCCAAGATCTTACATTTACGTATGACCCGTCGAAAGTTGAGTTTGCCGGAGCGGATTCCGTGAAGACAGGATTTACAATCGTGAATAAAAAGGAAACGCCGGGACAAGTGCGCATCATCGCCGCCAGCATCGGTGGAGATGCGGCGGCGGGGGCCAACGGCGATTTGTTGACGCTGCACTTCCGAGCCAAGGCGCTTGCCGAAACGTCAACATCCGCTATCGCGATATCCAAAGCGGTGATCGCAAGCGGCGAGGGAGCGGAAACGCAAGTGGAAGGCGCTTCGCACGGCTTGACCATCACGTACGTGGATAAAACGGCACTCCACGCTCTTATCGCCGAGGCGCAGCAAACGCATGACGCTGCTGAGGAAGGCACGCATGCCGGCCAATATCCGGCGGGCTCGAAAGCGGCGCTGCTGGCGGCAATGTCCAGCGCGCGGACAGTCGCAGGCGATGCAGCGGCTACGCAGCCGCAAGTACAGCAAGCGGCGGCAGACTTGAGCACGGCGCTGCAAGCATTTAGGGCTTCGGTCATCACCGGAACTCCGGGTGATGTGAACGGCGACGGTAAAGTCACTGTCGGCGACTTGGCGATTGTTGCGAAGTACTACGGCAAAGACTCAACCGATCCGCAGTGGGATCTTTATAAATTCGGGGATCTGAACGGCGACGGCAAAATTGATATTGAAGACCTGGCAATCATCGCAAGAAAGATTTTCGAATCTTAATACAACTGTTTAAACACTAATTCAGGGGGGATGGCAAAGAATACCATTCCCCGATTTAGCAGCCTGAGAAAAAGGAGAAATTACATTGTCCAAAATGAGAAAATGGATTGTAAGTATGATGGTTTTGGTCTTTTGTATGCTGGCGTCGTCTTTTCCTGCGGGAAGAGGGACTGCTGCAGCGGCTGATGCCCAATCTGAAGCTGAGAAGCTCGTCAAGCTGCAATCGTCCAATATGCTGCTGAACGATACGTTTCAATGGGCAACGGGTCAGGCGCTTGAGTTTGTCCAAACGGGCAAAACGGGACCGAACAATGTGAACAACGGAGGCGGTCAAGCGGGTCCGTTTGCCTATATCCCCTCTTACTGGGCGGGGTATAAGCACCGCACGGCGTTTTATAGCCGAGACTTTGTGCATCAGTCAGCAGGTGCGCACATGATCGGGCTTGATAATGAGAACCTCAGCATGTTCAAAACTTTTGCCAAAGGGATGACAGAGGCCAGAAAGTGGTACACCCTATGGGCGTTTAACTTTGACGGCTCTAACTATACGATCGACTGGAAGAGCGACACCAATTTTGTCCGCGAGGTGCCAGCCCAGTTTGAGCTCGTACAAAAAGCGTATAAGCAGTATCTTTGGACAGGAAACAACGACTATATCAATGATCCCTACTTGTGGAATTTCTACACGAAGGTTGTAACCGATTTCATTACGGAACACGATACGAATGGCAATGGAATTGCCGAGGGCACAGGCAACGGCATTTTCTCCGGCGCGGTGAGCTATAACGAAAGAAGCGGCGAAAAAATTATCGAAGCCGGGGACGCGATCGCTTCGCAGTATCAAGCCTTCCTTGCTTATGCAAACATGCTAAAAGCGAAAGGCTTGGACGCCGAAGCCGCTAAGTTTTTCGTTAAATCGCAAAATTTGAAAGATTACTTCAACACCGAATGGAGCGTCAAGAACGGTGACACGACAGGCAACTATGTCAGGGCATTGGATTTTGACGGAGTAACGAAATATACCGATTTCGGCAAAGAGAACAGCTGGTTCATGCCGATGAAGCTCATCACCGAACCGGGTCAAAGAAACAGCAATTATCTGGACTTTATTTCCGACCAAATCGGCAACGGCTTGAAATATACCAGTTTGGACTCGGGAGCAACGAAAGATAAGCCAAATTCTCCAACTAATATTGAGGCGTATTCCTATCTGCCTGATACGTTTTACCCGTACAACCGGGTGAACGAGGGCTGGAAATGGCTTAAATTCCTCATGGAAACAAGGGTAAACAGACACGAGCAATATAACAACGGCACTAAGACAAATGGCGAATATCCGGAAATTTCCTACACCATTATCGGCAACGTCATTGAAGGGCTGATGGGTATTGAACCTGATGCGCCTAATCATACGGTAGCGACTGCGCCTAGGCTGGTTACGAGCGAGGTACCCGACGTGAAGATTGATTTTCTTCCTAGTGGAGATAACCGTATCAGCGTTGCCCACATCGGCAACACCAAAACCGTGCTTCAAAATAATACGGGTACGGGGCCGCTTACATGGGAAGCGCGCTTTTACGGCGATTATCCAACGATTAACCTAGACGGAACCAACCTAACGGCACTACATAAAACAGTGAATGGTGCGAAGGTAAGCTATATCACGGCCTCGGTTCCTGTCGGTTCAACCGCTCAAGCGGAGGCAATCGTATCCGGCACAGCGGAAAAGGCGGCGGCGCCTTCCAGCGACAAGCCTGCCGGCACATACAGCACCACAGTAACAGCAACCTTATCGGCTTCAACGCCCAATGCCAAAATCTATTACACATTGGACGGCAAAACGCCAACAAGAGACTCAAACTTGTACACCGGACCGTTCGTTATACAAAAAAGCGCTGTGTTAAAGGCATTTTCCGCCAGCGAAGACAGGCTGGACAGCGATGTCGTTTCTTATGCTTATACGATTAACGCGCCGGCTGTTGAAACGCCGACTGCGAATCAAGCGGCTGGCACGTATAATGCACCATTCTCGGTTAGGTTGAGTACGACCACAGCAGACGCGGACATTTATTACACGACGGACGGAACGGCACCGACAAAGAACAGTACAAAATACGTAAATCCAATCGCAATTTCCAAAACAACTACGCTAAAAGCAATAGCGTTTAAGGAGGGTTGGGTAAATAGCGAAGCAGCGGCTTTCGTCTATACCATAGTCCCGCCTAAGACCAATGCGCCAACAGCAAGCAAAGCGACAGGACGATACGCAGACGCGTTCCGGGTCACATTGGCGTCAGGAACGGAAGGGGCAGCGATCTACTATACAACAAACGGCGATACGCCGACGAAAAACAGCACGCCGTATACAGGGGCTATCGACATAGCCAAATCGACTTCGTTAAAAGCTGTTGCCGTGAAGGAAGGATACTACGATAGCGATGTTGCCTCATTCGTATATATCATTCAGCAAACACTTCCTGAACCGGCAAGCAAACCGGCTTATCTTTCCGATTTGAACTGGACTAGCGCAACAAGCGGTTGGTCGGGTCATCCGCCGCTCAAGGACCATGCCGTTAACAGCGCCAGCACACCGATTAAAATCAATGGCACGACGTATCAAAAAGGTATCGGAACCCATGCGATTTCAACGATCAAATATAACATTGGCGGGGGATACGGCAAGTTTAAAGCCGTTATCGGCATTGACGATGTAAAGAATGTCAAGGGCTCCCCGAGCACCATCTGGTTTGAAGTGTTAGGCGACGGGATTTCACTTTATAAGAGCCCGGTTCTGGACTGCGTGAACGGCCCTGCGCCAGGGATTCCGATTGAAGTGGATATAACAGGCGTATACGAACTTACGCTATATGTGGACGATGCGGGCACGCCGGTCGGCAATCCAAACAACAGCGACCATGCTGACTGGGCTAATGCGCAAATCGTACCGCGGAGCGATGTTGTCGGCATCAGCCTGAACAAACCGGCAGCGGACCTGACGGTCGGCGGTACGGAGCAGCTGGTTCCGACGATTTCGCCAGCCAATGCGACGAATCCAAATGTGACATGGTCATCTAGCGCTCCACAAATCGCAGCTGTAGATGCCACAGGAAAAGTTACCGCAGTCTCCGCTGGCACTGCCGTCATCACGGTAATTACAAATGATGGCGGGTTTACGGCAACGGCAACCGTCAAAGTAACGGCAATAAACAACAAGCTGGAAGCAACGCTAAGCGGAGCCGATCATGTCAATGCCGGCGAGTCGTTTAGCTTGACTTACGGATTGCCCCATGCGAAGGAAAGCATCTACGGGCAAGATTTAACTTTCACCTATGATCCGCAAAAAGTGGCTTTGATTTCGGCAGAATCATTGGGAGAAGATTTCCTAATCGTGGGTCAAAAAGAATCGGCAGGGCGTCTTCGAATCATCGCAGCAAGCCTTGGCGAAGGTACTGCATCGAAAGCAGACGGAGATTTACTGAAGCTTACTTGGAGAGCGAAAACAGTCAATGAATCGGCAGTGACCGCGATTGCTTTATGGAGTGCGGTGGTTGCTGGCGGTGACGGAGCGGAGACGCAGCTTGACGGAGTGTCGCACAGCATAACCGTCACTTATGTGGACAAAGCAGCGCTTAACGCGCTCATCGCCGAGGCGCAGCAAGCACATGACGCTGCTGTGGAAGGCACGCATGCCGGCCAATATCCGGCGGGGGCCAAGCGCGCGCTGCTGACAGCCATCTCCACTGCGCAGACAATCGTTGGCGACCCAGCGGCCACGCAAACACAAGTGCAGCAAGCGGCGGTTGATTTGAGTGCGGCGCTGCAAGCCTTCAAGGCGTCGGTCATCGCCGGGGTACCGGGGGATGTGAACGGCGATAGTAAAGTCACTGTCGGCGACTTGGCGATTGTTGCGAAATACTACGGTAAAACGTCAGCAGATAGCGGTTGGGATCAATACAAGTTTGCGGATCTGAATCATGACGGCATCATCGATATTGCCGATCTTGCGATCATCGCAAGCAAAATCCTTGAAGATATCTAAATTGAATCGTTAGCATAGGCGTTGTATTAGGGGGCTGTCTCAAAAGTTGATTCTTGATTGAACACGTAATACCTTAATATTTCGAACATTTTTAATAAGATTGACTATCACTTGTCTTGGAAGAAGTCATGTACAGTTATAAGGTACGGCAGAATCTGAATCTTGAATATGAAAATATAGATTGGAGGAACGCAATGAAATCGGCCAAACGTACACCTATGCGCAAAACGTTATGCATCACCTTCGCTATAACGCTTGCCGCATCAAGTTTCACAAGTGTTGTGCCAGGAATAAACACCGTCAGAGCGGAATCTGGCTTTACTGCGCCTCAGGCGGTTTTGGATCATTTAAACCAAAACGATTGGTCTAATTTGCAGCAAATATTATCAGGTATTAATGGTTCCATCACTTCTCCACTTAAAATCAGCGATGTGGATAAAGGTAGCTACACAACGGGACAACTCATGGGGAACGGTGATATCGGCGTCATTGCCGCCGGTGTTTCCACGACCTCCCAGCAGTTTTATTTTGGCAAAAACGATTTTTGGGGCACGCTTCATGCGCAAGGCAGCTCTGTGAAAGATAATCAAGGTATTTTATCGGGCGGCGGGCTGGATATTTGGCCTACGAAGGCGGCGGGCAGCAGCGCGTCGGCGGTCTTTAATATGACGCAGGACATTTTGAATGCTCAGGTCGTTACGAAGATGCAGTTGAAAAACAATGAGGGCTACGACGCGACGATCGAAATGAGATCGTGGACGGCCGATACCGACAATGTATTCGTAACCGAAGTCGAGAATAAAGGGGGCGGCGCCGTAACTCTGAACACCAAGCAATGGGTTCCGAAAATGGCCTATGCCAATGCAAGCGCGACGGATTTAACGGATGCGAATTCAACCTATCCGTATACGGGAGGCATTGATTCGAAAGGCGATAATCCTGTTCTTTGGACGACAAGAGATTCCAATGCGGGCGCAAGCGGAAATACTTCAAACTTTAGAAGCCGTACGGCAACCGCAACGACTGTGGTTGGCGCGCAGCTCGTCAATACCCGCGAGAAAATCGAAGCGAATGACTATTACGACAGCAATAAAGGCAAATATTATGACTCGCTTGGTGAGTCCGGAGATTTTACCGTAGAAGCGGGTTCAACCGTATACTTGGTTACTTATTTCGCAAGCAGCAGCGGCGCGTACGACTCGATCAAGAGCGTATCCGCCATTCAAGCGGACGCCGTAAACAGCATTTCAGCGTACACTTCCACGAGCGCAATCAACCAGCTCAAAAATGAACATCTAGACTGGTGGAAAAATTACTGGCTTAAAAGTTATGCGCAATTCAACGATCCGGATCTAAATAAGTACTACTATGGTTCGCTTTACATTCTTGGCAGCTCCAATAGACCGACTAGCGGGAATGGCAAGGTGAACAAGCAAAACCTTCCGGCCTCGATGTACGGCGAATGGGTTCCCGCAGACAATGTGGGTTGGGGCGGCAGGTATTTCTTGAACTACAACCAACAAGCTCATTACTATGCTTCAGGCTCGGTTAACCGGATTGAAACGGCGATTCCGTACAACCGGGTTATCGCCTATGATCTCCCTTGGCAAATAAACAATGCGGCGGCACAAGGCTTTGACGGCGCAGCACATGTGAGAACGCTTTCGCCGTTTCATCTGATGGCCAGTTCCCAGCCGGCGCTAAACGCGAAATCGTCCACCAAAACGTACGGCTTCAACGCGAGTTCTACGGATCAGAAGTCGAACGGTATGTTTGCGGCTGTACCTATGATTTTCTACTATGAGTACACGCTGGACGATAATTATTTGAAAACGGTGCTTTATCCGTATTTGAAACAACTGCTAACCTTCTATAGCTCCTATGTATTGAAACAGGATGACGGCAACGGCCAATACCACTATTCCGTCATTGGTTCGTCGATTCATGAAGGAGACGCAGCGGACATTAACCCGGATTTGGACATTGGCGCTATTAAATTTTTGTCCAACTTTCTGATTCAGCATGGCCCGTCCATGAAGGAGGATCAAGCCAATATTAACCGTTGGCAGGATCTGATGGATCACACGGCGTTCCCGGAAGCCATGCTGCCGAAAGGTATTTTTAACGCTGACAATAACAGCAACTTTGTGCCTACGCTGATCGCTACCGACTATCAATCGCCGAATCAGGCACACGTCGACATGATTGAACCGGGTGACCAACCGGTTGAGCTGGAGGGCGTTGTCTTCCCGTTTGAAAATTTGCAAAAGCTGGACGGCGACAAAGAGCTTCTGCAGAAGGTTTTGAACACGCTTGAGTACATGAATGGATGGGCAGCGGCCGGATTTGCCGGCTGGAGCAGCCAAAACAACGGGTTCCCTAAGGTATACCCGATTGCAGCAAGAGCCGGTTGGCCGGCGGCGGATTTGCTGGTCAAATTTAAGACCGCTCTCAATGCCAAAGTTAGAAACAGCAACCTCACTTACTACGGAAGCGGCGGTGCTGTTGAAACGATAGCGTCGATGGAAGCTTTGAATTCCATGGTCATGCAGAGCAGCACCACGCCTAATGTGCCAAGCACGATACGGGTTTTCCCGAATTGGGATATGGCAAGGTCCGTTAGTTATGAAAGGCTGGGTGCGATGGGGAATGTAGAAGTATCCAGCGCCTACGATGCAGCGACGCAAACGATCCCTTATGTTGATTTGAACAGCAAACGGAATGGCAAAATTGCGCTTGTCAATCCATGGACAACAGGAAAGCCCGTCGTCCAACAGGTTAATTCAAATCTAACGCTGGGCGCTGCGGTGAATTATACCATTGAAGGTGGAAAAATCATTTTCGAAGCGCAAAAAGGGTCCAGATATATGGTGATGGTCGATACGTCGGATACGACTAGCCATGTATCGGATATGTCCTTGGATAAATATTCCGCTACGCTTATTTATAACGGAACTAACGGAACCGATACTGGAACGGTAACGGCAACCTTATACGGCAATCCAAGTGACACCGTAACCTGGACATCTTCGGATCCTGGCATTGTCGCAGTGGTTGGCAGCGGAAACGCGGCAACCATCAAAGCGGTTGGCACAGGCGCGAATAAGGTTGCGAACGTAACCGTAACGGCACGAAGCGCACAAGACGGAGGGGTAGCACAAACCCTCAAGGTCAAAGTTGCCGACGTAACCACCGTACCGGCAAGTTTAGTTATGGTCAATCCAATCACGGCTACGATTTACGGGCCTGCGAATACGAGTTCCTCGACAGGCAAGGTTACCGGTAACAACAGACTGCAGCTGACGACTTCCCTCAGTCCGAGCAATGCCTATGACAAGAGAATCATGTGGACAACAAGCAATCCGAACGTTGCGATGGTGGATAAGAACGGTTTAGTCATCGCGCGCGGAGCGGGTACGGTCAAGATTACCGGTACGAGTATGGCGAATCCAAGCTTGCCTCCGGTAACGTGTACCGTGACTGTGACGGGGGCCGGCACCGATTACAGCGGAGATTCGACGCTGGGTGCCGTGTTGACAGCTGCCAAATCCATTTCGGCTTATGCAGGCGACAAAACAGCCAGCGGCGGGTTTAAGCAAGTATCGGCCAGTCCGAATTGGGAAGGCAGGCAGGAAGATTTCCAGAAAGCTCATATCAACGCATTAGGCGTAAAAGCTAAATATTCAGGGTATTCTACGACGAACATTAGCAAAGATACGGCGTTGTTTGCGGCAATCGCCCTGAATGAAGCCATTCGATCCATTGATCCGAGCAAAGCGGTAGTGATCGGCCAGACTGTTGACAAAGCTGCGCTTGCCACAGCAATCGGCAGCGCCTCGAAGCTCACGGCGGAACGTTTTAGCAAGCCGGAGGATTGGGCAAGTCTGCAAGCTGCGCTGCAAGCTGCTCAGAATGTTAATAATAATGTAAACGCAACGCAAACAGAAATCGACAACGTTCTTGCTCTCCTGCAAACAGCGATGAACAAAGCTATTCCGGTATCGGCATCGGGAGGCAGCGTACCGAGCGTGAACGTAACCGCCGGGTCCGCGACGATTTACGGCAGCCGTTTTGTTCAGCTGCAGGCTTCCGGCAGCCGGACTTGGTCGGTTTCCCAGCCAGACGATACGGCAACTACGGATGCGTTCGTCGATCCGAGCGGGGTCTTGTATGCGACGAGTGAAGGGACTTACAAAGTGACAGCACAGGCCGGTGCAGGTATCGCGGACTTCATCCTGGTTACTTTTAGCAATATGTCTCCTATCACGAACATGTCGGCCAATAACAATGGAAATGGAAGCGTCTTTGGTTCGACGAGCGGCGGATCTTACCCGCCGACAAACGTATTTGACGGCAATCCGAGTTCGTTCTTTGACCACAGTGTAGCTGTTCCTTATGTTGGTTGGGATTTCGGAGCTCCGCAAGCGGTGAACGTGCTTCGTTTCCTGCCAAGAGCGGGGACTAACGCAGCCAGGATATACCAAGCCAAATTCCAAGGGTCCAATGAATCGGCAAGCAGTGGATATGTCGATTTGGTAACGATCACAGATAATCCAAGCACGGCTAATTCTTCATCTTGGTACGTCAAAGTGCTGAATAATACGACGGCCTACCGGTACTACCGATGGTTAGGAACGAATGGATCACATGGGAATGTAGCCGAAATCCAGTTGTTCATGAATGTCGATAAAACGGCGCTCGGCAGAGAAGTGGATGCCGTGGAATCCCTTGAAGCAGAGAACTTTACCAAAGTTTCATGGGATGCTCTGCAGGCGGTATTGTTTAACGCGATCAGCGTGAACGATAATCCTTATGCCGGACAGGATGAAATTGATGCGGCAGCCATAGCTTTGCAGGCGGCAATGGACGGTCTGCAGCAAGTCAATGACAGCGCATTGGCGGTCGCTAGCGGCATCACGTCGATTCCGGCGCCAGATCAGAACGCAGCAAGTCTGACGCTTCCATCCGTTCCGGCAGGCTATACGTTAGCCATTAAGAGCTCGGATCGTCCGGATGTCATTCAGACAGACGGAACGTTGATTCCGCCAAGCGCGGAAACGACAGTCCATCTTGTGCTGGAAGTTACGCGCACCTCCGACGGCTTGAAGGCAGTTACCGCAAGCATCGCTGTAGTCGTTCCGGCTCGAACAGAACATACGGCCCGTGCGACTTTAACAGGAACTACGACGGTAACGGCCGGAGCTTCGTTCGACCTGAATTATGGGTTGGTTAATGTAGCAGCAGGCAGCGCATTGGCGCAAGATTTGACGTTCACCTACGATCCGGAGAAATTGACATTCAGCGGTGCGGAATCGTTGAAGCCGGGATTCACAATCGTGGATAAAAAGGAAACGCCGGGGCGGGTCCGGATCCTTGCTGTCACGATCGGCGCAGAGGCGGCGGCTGACGGCGAACTGCTGAAGCTGCGCTGGAACGCCAAAGCGCTCACGGAATCGTCGGCTGCGACAATCGCCGTTGCCCATGCGGTGATCGCGAACGGTGAAGGTTTGGAAAAGCAAGTGGAAGGCGTTTCGCATAGCGTAACGATCACTTATGTGGACAAAGCGGCGCTCAATGTTCTTATCGCCGAGGCGCAGCAAGCGCATGACGGTGCGGTAGAAGGCACGCTATCCGGTCAATATCCGGCTGGTTCGAAAGCAGTTCTGCAGACGGCGATTAACAGCGCGGGAGCAGTTGCTCATAATACAGCGGCAACCCAACTGGAAGTGCAGCAGGCCGCAGCTGACTTAAGCACAGCGCTGCAGTCATTCAGGGCTTCTGTCATAACCGGAACCCCGGGAGACTTTAACAATGACGGCAAAGTCAGTATCGGCGATCTGGCGATTGTTGCGAAAAACTACGGCAAGTCGTCCGCTGATCCGGATTGGAGCGTATACCAGTTTGCCGATCTCAACCATGACGGCGTGATTGACATTGTTGACCTTGCGATTATGGCCAGAATGATTTTTAACCTGTAAGCTAAAAACGATTTGATTTGCTTGGTGTGAGAGGAGCACATTATGTTCTCCTCTCTTTTCCATTGAATCTGAAGCAGCGTTTTTCAGTTTCCATGTCCCGCAGGAAGATAGTGGGAACTACAGGGCGCTATTTCGTCCAAAAAAGCCAATTATGCGAGGGGGAGGGAACTAGTGTTCGCTATTTCGCCATTAGGAGCAGATACATAGGTCATTGTGGTGAAATATGACCCTGTAGTTCCTCTCGAGTGGCCGAAATTTCGCTTTTCGCCGAAATAAGGTAACGTAGTTCCCTCAATTAGCGAATCTCAAGCCGCAAGCCGCTCCCAAGCCAACTTTCTAGTTGCAGGTAAGCGTTAAGCGGGGTGTTCCTTCGCGAAAACAAAAAGAGGAAGGCATCGCTGCCCTCCTCCTAAGTTCTTCAGTTGGATGAAAGAATTTTACTAGCTATGAACGCAAGATCGAAAATGTCTATCTTACCATCGTTGTTCATATCCGCTATCCGATACTGATTCCAGTTCGGATCGGCGGAAGTTTTACCGTAGCAGCTCGCTACAATCGCCAAATCTCCGATCGTAATTTTCCCGTCTCCGTTCAAATCTCCCGGTGCCGGTGCGATGACGGAAGCCGTGAATGCTTGCAGCGCCGCTTGCAACGCAGCTACAGACTGATCAACTTGCTGCTGCGCAGCATTTTGATTGCCGGAAACGGCTTGAGCGCTGTTGATGGCAGCGAGAAGGAGCGCCTTCGTTCCTATTGGATATTGGCCGATATGGGTGCCTTCAACTGCCGCATGATAAACGCTTTGTGCATTTCCAATTAAAGCATCCAATGCCGCCTTATCTACATTTGTCAAAATGGTGATAGGGTGGTAAGCACCCGTTACCGATGTTTCCAACCCATTCCCGTTCGAGATGAGTATCTTAGACACAGTTATTGCTGCGCTCGTACTTGCCGATTTCGCTCTCCAGTGGAGAAGAAGCAGGTCACCGCTTGTGTCCACAGCCATTTCAGGGCCTAAACTTGCAGCAATGAACCGGATTTCGCCTGCTTTTTCACTTTGACCCACAAGCTGGAATCCAGCCTTAACAGATGCTGCTGAGACAAATTCCACCTGATTCGGATCATACGTGAATGTGAAATCCTGCGCATAAACACGGCTTGTGACATTCGCCAATCCATAAGTCAGATCGAACGAACCACCGGCAATTACGCTGCCGGAACCTGTTAATGTCGCAATAACGGTTTTGGCTGCAGTAATTGCAACAGGAATGCTAATCGTACTTGCTTTAGTACCGTCTGATGTTCTGGTGACTTCCAACACCAGCGTTACGGTCGTGTCGGCGTTCGGGGGAATAATTGTTCCATCCAGGGAAATGATGTCCGGCCTGTCCGAGCTCTTGATGGTGATGGTATAACCGTCAGGAACAGAAGGGAGCGCTAGCTTGACGGCATGTTGATCCGGCGCCTCAATAAACGTAATTCCTGCTGCGATGTCAGCAGGCGTCTGCTGTTCTATGCTTACTTTAACCGTATAATTTTTCCATGAGCCGTCTCCCGCATCCACCGTAAAAACGATCGGCGAGGAGAAGTCATTGACGGTATTGTCGCTATCCTGAATCTTGGACCCTACGCGAACTCTTTCCCCGGTAGTGGAGAACGAGGCTGTCAGCTTGGTCACATCCGTTCCCTTAGGCACGGTCAACACGATATCATTGTTAGCTTTGATGATGCCGGTTACTGGTAGGCTTAGAGTCTGGAAGCTGAATGAAGTCAGATCCTTTTGGCTCAAATCGTAAATGGGCGCGCCGAACAGCTGCAGATCGTCGAAATTCATATAGCCTGCGCTGGACTTATCCAGCCTGAACCTGAGCAGAAAGTTCCGGTTGTTATCCGCTCTAGAATCATTAATTGAAAAAGCGAATGGAATGTTGTTGTAAGAGTCGGTCAGCGTCGTATTGCTGCTGTCGCGAACGAGCGTATTCGCTACATTCCAGGTTGCTCCTCCGTCCACCGACCATTCGGTATAAAGCTTATACCCTGTGCTGGTGTTCTGATCCTGAGTTCTGGCGAAGAAACTGCCGGAAATGTTGGCATAGTTCGTTGTGTCCACATTGGCCGTAATACTCGATCCGAAATTGCTATCTTTCAAAAGCCTGATGGCCGCCGGCATCGATTGCGTATGCTGCGAGTTTCCGTCTTTGATAAAGACTTGCGCTTGAGAAACTAAGGTGCCGTTGTTGTAGAACCCTTTGTACCAAGTAAAAGGTTCGAAATCCGATGCGGCTTGCGGCAGCGGAGCGATAACATCAAATAAATTTTTGTTATAAGCGCTGTCCTCCTTGAGCTTGGCTTCTACAAACGGATCTTGTCGATAATCGTTGAAGCCAACGGCATACATCGTAAATGGCAAATTGGAGCTGGACTTTACGACTTTTACCGTATAGTTTCTTGTCTGGCCGCCAGGCGATACGACGGTATATACGACCGGATTTGTAAAATCATTCGGCGTAACACCGTTCACTTGTGTGACTGAGCCGACCTTCACGCTAGCGCCGGTGATCGTAAAGCTTGCAACCAAACCGGTCAAAACGGTATCTTTCGGAACGGTGACTAGGATCTCGTCATTGGTCTGAATGGCCCCTTGAACCGGTGTATACAATCCTTGAAAGCCAAAGGCAACGAACTCTTTGTGCGGACCGAACGGTTCGATGCCGGGCGATACAAGATTAGCGCGATTGGTGTTTGGCTGGTCTGGCGTCAACGCTTTTTCCATAATGTCGGCCGTGCTGCGCAATGCATCGGTACCGAACACGACGGCGGCTTCCCGTAAATATTTGGCGAATGGACTTTCATCGTCCTGCGGAAGCGTCTCCAGATAAGGCCACTTGCTAAAGTCCACAATGTACGGTGCGATAAAATCGTATGCTTTCTTGATATTGCCGCTGGAATTCCATACGTCGACGCCAATTTTATCTCCCAAAATCGCCAACATGGAGAACGGCATCAAATCAAACAAGAAATAATGGAACGGACGCGTTCTTCTCAATTCCGCCGGCATCGTGCCGTTGGAAGTGATTTGATAGGCAATGCGCGGAATGGTTGTGTTCTGTAAGTAAGCTTGCGCTTCCGCCTTTTTTCCCAAATAGAGCAAATAATCGACATATTGGATATCGTACCAGGCACCATGATTATTAAGCGAGTTTTTCTCGTCTTGCGCGAGTTGGTTGGTTGCAAGCCAATTCGTATACCGGAACAGCCAATTTTTGAAGCTTTGCGTATCACCAGCCGTCCAGCTCGGGGAATTCGAAATCAGTTCAATAGCATCAATAATTTCAAGCAGTTTATCGGATTCCAGAACGCCTTCCTTGCGGCCGTCCTCGGCTCCGGGAACACCTTGGGCGTAGTTCATGTTTGGATTCATGCTAGTAGCCGGATCGATGAACCACGTTTTGATCAGCAGGGCAGCTCGCGCAGCGTAATTTGGATCATTGGTAAAATAATAAGCGAGCGCAAGCGTAGAAACCGCATCGCGAAGATCGATGAAATTTTGCTTATCGTATTTATTCGTATATCCCTCGGGATTAAATTGGCCGTCTCGGTTAATATACGGCAGCCCGGTCGGCGAGGTTGGGTCCGGCCACCAGTACGGGCCGACACTCCAGTAGTCGTGTTTATTGCCGCTAGGAGCCAAACCGGTCTTATTCATGACGGAATAAGGGCCTTTGGTTAAAGCCAGATCCGCATCGCTGCGCAATTTATTAACGGCATCGGTATAATCCGTATTTCCTGGCGCGGAAAGCTTATTTTTAACGGTAATCATTTGATTGGTGTTATATAAAAGAGTATTCGGATAAAGGGCAACACCCGGCACGACAGAAACAAATACAGACTTGCTCAAACTGTTATCGCTTGCTGCGTTTTGGAGGGCAAAGGTATACGACTGTCCGTTAGTTAAGCCGGTAAATGTCGTGGAATTCGTCCCCACGGCTACCGTCATCTTTCTGCTGCTGTCGTTCACGTCAGTGACAACGGTCGCCACGGCATCCAAAAATTTAGGGTCCTGCGGCGTGTTCTCCCACGTTACTACGGCCGACTTGTCACCACCGGTTGCAAAAACGGAAGGGACAGGAGCGGGTTCGGTGGGGCCGGTCGGAACAAGATACAATTCAAGCTCGCTTAACTGAAAATTCGGCGTAGCGTTGGAGAAACTGAACGATACTTTTGCATATCGCCCTGTTACAGAAGGAAACGTCACGGTTTCTGTCTTGGTGCTCGTTCCTTTATTGACTACGGCGGCATCGTAGGCGGTTGTCCAAGTCGAGGTGTTGTTCGAATACTCGATTTTGACATTTTTTACGCCATTGCTTAAAGGCAGTTGAAAGACAGCTTTATTGTACGTTTTTGCTGTCCCCAAATCGACGATGAACCAAGCTCCGTTCGGACTCTTGGCAACGTCGCGGTCGGTTGAGTTCGGCTGCCATACGGTCGAACTGCTGCCGTCGATGGCCATGGCTGCGGTATTCGATACTCCTTGAGAGCTGAATCCCACTCCCGTTCCGCCGGCAATCGTCGCGCCAAGCACCAAATTTGCGGAATCCGCTTTGACGAGTGGGGTTACCCATCCTGCGGGAGCCAGCAGGGTGATGCAAAGAGTGAGGACGAGCAGGCCGCTCATTTTGCTTGTAAAACGATGTAACAGACCCATATTCTACCCTCCAGTTAGTTGCTGATTTGTACCTTGATGCAGCGCATATGTAAGCGCTTTCTATTCGATTATAACCTAAACTCCTTTTGGCGTCTTTGTATTAATTTTTGATTTTTTTGATGTTTTTTTGGGTATTAGCAAAAATGTGGACGACCTGCTCCTAATCCATGGTAAAATTGAGCTGTTTTAGAAGTTCAGGCACCGATAAGGAGAGAATTAAATGAGGGTTGCTCCCAAACAATTTGATGTGAATAATTTACGGTATACGATTAGGTCTGCCGTAGAAAAAGATGCGAAACAGCTGTCTGAAGTCCGATTGCAAATCGACGGGGAAACAGAAAATTTCGACCGGGAAAAAGGCGAAGCATTCATGGATGAATCTGGTTTTAAACAGCTGATTAAAGAGGATACTGAAGCTAGTAATAACCTATTTTTGGTTGCTGAAGAGAATGATAAAATCGTAGGTTTTCTAAGAGGCGCAGGAAACAAATTGAAAAGAACGTCTCATAAAGTGGAATTTGGCATTGGTATCTTACAAGCCTATTGGGGATTTGGCATAGGAAAAAACCTCTTAAAAGAATTTATTCATTGGGCGGATTCCAATGGAATCAAAAAAATCTCGCTGCATGTGCTCGAAACGAATGAAAAAGCGATAAAGCTTTATCAAAACCATGGTTTTGAAGTAGAGGGCGTTCTAAAAAAAGACAAACTTCTATCGGATGGAAACTACTATAGTACCATAGTTATGGGAAGGTTGAATGGGTAAAAGCAAACGGCTCTGCCCGCAGTTCCTGCGTCAGAGCCGTTTCTTCATGCTTCTTTCAAGTATTTCATAATCTTCTCCAGCAGCCTGCTCCACTCCACAGGCTTCGTATCGAAATCATCGCAGCCTGCTTCGAAAGCCTGTTCCCGGTCCGACGCCATCGCGTGGGCGGTTAGCGCAATAATAGGGATTTCTTTCGTCTCCGGCGATGCTTTCAGCTCCCGGATGGCGCTCCAGCCGTCCAATACGGGAAGGCTCATATCCATCAAAATCAAATTCGGCGATTCGGTCCTGGCCAAGTCGACGCCTTGCTGTCCATCCTCGGCCATGATGACCTCATACCCTTTGCGCAGTAAACGGCGGGATAACATGTCCCGGTTCATTTCGTTATCTTCTACCAAAAGAATCTTATACATGATTAGTTTCCCCATTGTTATCTCAGATCATCTGTTCATCCTTAGCGTCAGTCATCAGCCTGCGGATCTCAAGCAATAAGGCATCCCGTTTAAAGCTGCCTTTTTGAATAATATTTTTGACATAGCCGTTAAGGCGCATGCGGTCTTCCGAGGTAATATCTTTTGCTGTCACGACCACGATTGGAATTTGCCGCCAATCTTCGTTTTTTCGCAGTTCCGTGACGAATTCGAAGCCATCCATCTTTGGCATCATTAAATCAAGCAGGATCAGTTGGGGGAGCGATTGCGACATGGATTGCAAGGCGGCACGGCCATTTGCCGCTTTAGCCACTATGTAGCCCTCTTTTTCCAACATCTGAGTCATCATTTGACTTGTCGTCACATCATCTTCAATGACTAATACAACGTTGGATTGTCGCTCCGGAATGTGTTTATCCAATATCGGAATTAATTTCTCCCGATGAATCGGTTTGATCAAAAACTCGGAGGCACCGAGGGCATAACCCAAATTTTTATCATCGGTCATGGTCATCATGATGACAGGGATACCGGCTAATTCAGGGTCATTCTTAAGCGTGGTCAGCACGGACCAACCATCCATTCCCGGCATGAGCACATCTAGGGAGATCAAGGAGGGATGCAGTTCTTTGGCCAATCGAATTCCTTCTTGACCGGTTTGGGCCAGCGCTACTGTACATCCTTCTTTATGAAGAAACCGCTGCATCAACTTCAGCATGCTCGGGTCATCATCAATGACGAGCACAGTGCGGTTACCCTCCAGCGTCTGATCGCGGTCATCCGTTAGCGGATCTTGCACAGTATCCCCTTCAAGGATGGGCAGCCAGACAGTAAAGGTTGTACCTTGACTATAGACGCTATCAACTGTAATGCTGCCGCCCATCACATGGCACAGCTTCTGGCTGATCGCCAGCCCCAGCCCTGTACCACCATATTTCCTCGTTGTTGATGAGTCTGCTTGTTTGAAAGCCTCGAATACATGCTCGATTTGCTCAGGGGTCATACCGATGCCTGTGTCTTGAATACGGAAGGCGATGCCAGGACGTTCATTCTCCGTTTCATGCCGGACATTGAGCCGTATCGTTCCGTTCCTTGTGAATTTGCCGGCATTGCTCAGTAAATTAAACAGCACTTGACGCAATTTGGTGATGTCCGTTTTCATCTCGCCTTCAGGGAAAGCCGATTCCAGGCGGTTGCCATTCATCTCGATAAGCGGAGTGACGGTGGTTAATACTTCTTTCAAAAGTATCGGTATGTCGCAAACTTCCAGGTACAAGTCTATTTTACCGGCTTCGATTTTGGACAGATCCAGTATGTCGTTAATAAGCGTCAGCAAATGTTTGCCAGCATGATGAATTTTGCCCAGATCATCTGCAAAAACTTGTTCGCCTAAATCCTCAGCATCTTCTTTGAGCATTTCGCTGTACCCGATGATGGCGTTGAGGGGCGTGCGCAATTCATGGCTCATATTGGCCAGAAACTGGCTTTTGATTTGATTGGCTTCAACGGCTTCATCGCGCGCTTTGGATAGCTCGGCCGTGCGTTCCTTCACCAATTCTTCCAGTTGGTCGTTTAATTGTCGCAGCTCTTGATTGACATAATAGATTTCCCGGGTTTTCTCCTCGGCAATCTGCTCTGCAGCTTTGCGGGCTTTCCTTTCCCGTTCCAACTGTCTTCGCAGAACATCGAGTTCCTGCGGCTCTTGCATCTATTTCACTTCCGCTTCCGTTAAAATAAATCGAGCTGCCGTACCTTCGTCTAAATTCTCACGCACCATGTTAATGTTTTCGCCGTAATATTGAATACATCCGTTGATAAGTCCTTCCGCCAAATCGGCAAAAGGCCGTGAAGAGCGATAGGACATGATGAGCGTTCCCGGAACGGGCGTTTCATACTCAAAAGCGGGCAGTTCTGCGCCTGGATACAACTTCCGGACTTCAACGTGGATATAACTGTCTACCTTTTGCAGGAAACTGAAGACCGAACTGTTTTCCTGGATGAATTGAGGATGAAGTTCGATCAGTTGGGTGAACAAATATTCACCGAAGGTGCGCACCAAGTCGGCAACTGGGATGTTGGTCCGTTGGCTGAGCTGAACGACAAGCTGAATCATTTCATGGTGTCCATATGTACCGACTGACGTATAACTGCCGCCTGACGGCAAATCGGAATTCTCAATAATCTGATCGACGATATGCAGGGAAAATTTATTCTCAACCATTTCCAAAAAAGAAGTAAACACCATGCCTTTCATCCTAACACCGTCCATTTCAAGTTTGAATTGCTGTTCCTTTGCCAAATCCCCATGAAGGCGTCAACGACTTTCGGGTCAAAATGAATGCCGCGCTGCTTCCGTATTTCTTCCAATGCTTCTTCCTCTGACCATGCCGGCTTATAGGGACGCTCGTGCGTTAGCGCATCGTAGAAATCCGCAATCGCCACAATGCGTCCAGCCAGCGGAATGTCTTCCCCGCTTAAACCGTTCGGATAGCCTGTGCCATCCCATTTCTCATGGTGTGACAAGGCAATCGTTCCAGCCAATTGCAGGACGCGAAAGAGGCTGCCCTCCAGGATGCTTGCCCCGATTGTCGTATGGGTTTTCATATGATCGAACTCATCAGGTGTGAATCTTCCAGGCTTGAGCAAAATGTCATCGGGGATACCGATTTTCCCTAAATCATGCAGCGGCGTAGCACGTTCTATAAGATCTACTTCGTGCTTCGGCAATCCTAATGCTTCGGCGATCTCTTTGGCCATCTTGCCTACGCGCTGGGTGTGCTGTCCGGTCTGATCATCGCGAAATTCGGAAGCGCGCCCTAGCAATTGCAAAATCTCCAGCTTAGCCTGTTCCAATTCGGACGTCCGCTCCCGGACCCGCTGCTCCAGCCGATAGTTCTGATCTTGAAGCTGAAGGTAGTAGAAACGTGTTTTGAGCAAATTATTTATGCGCAGGACGACTTCCGTTTTATCCAAAGGCTTGGTGAGAAAATCATGTGCGCCCAGGTGCAAGGCCTCCTTCTTGGCCTCTTGCGTGACATCTGCCGTAAGGACGAGAATGGGGAGGTAATTGACATCTTGAACAAGCTCTTTCAACCGTTTCAAAGCAGCGAACCCATCCATTTCCGGCATATGCAGATCCAATAAAATAATATCGGGCTTGACCTCCTCAAAGAGGTCCTCTAGACGTTTGGGCTCCGTCGTACAATGCAAATGGTTAAAACCCGCCCGGCGTAAGATACGTTCCAGCAAGCTAATATTGTATTCCTGATCATCGATAATCAGAAATTGTGCGTTTTGCATCCAAGTCTCATCCATTGTTGTACCTCATTCCACACTATCAAACTTATAGGTACAATAGTAACATAATATGTAAGTTTTCGGCTATCCGCTTTTGTCGAATTTTGTAAAATAAAAAGCTTGACTTCGAAGCTGATTTATTAGGTTATACAGAAAATGGGGATAATAATGACCGGTGGATTCTGAAGCGACTGGGAGGAAAGATCATTGAGAAACAAGATGAATCGTTTGAAAAGGATGAACTCTCTGGAGTATCTGATGTTCTCGGCTGCGGCTGGAATCATCGTGGGAATTCTTACCGTGTTAGGCCAACGTGTACTCCCGGGAAATTGGAATTCACTTGCAAACTCAGGCACAGTATGGTTGATTCCGGCTTTCTTCGTCGGGGCACTTGGTTCCACGAAAACCAGGTCTGCCATTGCCAGCATCCTATCACTTATCGGAATGGTAGCAGGATATTACGGTTATTCGATGATGATTCACGGCGTCGCTCACTCTTTATATTTTATTATGGTTTGGTTGGGAGCAGCTATGATCGGCGGTATTCTTTTTGGAATTGCAGGCTATTTATGGAGCCGCGATATAGGAAGCAAACATAAATACGGAAGTGCCTTGATTGGCGGTGTATTTATTACCGAAGGATTGCATTTATTTATACATATAGATGCTTATCGCCATATGCTAGCTGTTGGTGTAACCCAAATCATTGTTGGCTTTGTTCTTGTCCTTGTATTGGAACGTTCTACTAAAGAACGCACCGCCTCTTTCCTTGTCATGCTGCCTGTTATTATATTAGGGTTGATCGGGTATCAGATCTTATATTATTTAACGACTTGAAACCAAGGTACAGAACTACCCTATCATTAACCTATTTTTTCCAAAAATATTCTTAATCTAGCTCTTAAACCAGGCAATTAGTCCATGCCTAAAATAAACGACTCGCGTACACTGAACTATCTCTATAGGGAGGTGTCATTATTGAGTTGTCATGATGATAAAAAACGATGTAAAAAGAAAACCATAATTATTTGCCCTCCGAAAGGCAAAAAAAGGAAACGTTGTCTGCGGGTAGTTAAAAAAATAATTCACGTAAAGTGTCCCCCGCCTGAAGTGAACATTACAACTCCGACGGTTGTTGGCCCTACGGGACCACAAGGACCAACTGGTCCTGCCGGAGGTCCTCCGGGACCAAGAGGACCACAAGGACCACAAGGGCCTCAGGGGGTTCCTGGACCTGCAGGAGCGATGGGACAACAAGGACCGGTTGGTCCAGCTGGAGCAGTAGGACCGAGAGGCCCCATTGGGGCAGAAGGTCCTTCTGGGCCAAGAGGACCAGTTGGGGCAATGGGACCAGCCGGAGCAACGGGAGCTCAAGGCATACCTGGTCCTGCTGGGGCAATGGGACCAGCCGGAGCAACGGGAGCTCAAGGCATACCTGGTCCTGCTGGGTCAACGGGAGCTGCCGGGGCAACGGGAGCGCAAGGCATACCTGGTCCTGCTGGGACAACGGGACCAGCAGGAGCAACGGGAGCGCAAGGCATACCTGGTCCTGCTGGGGCAACGGGAGCTGCCGGGGCAACGGGAGCGCAAGGCATACCTGGTCCTGCTGGGGCAACGGGAGCAGCCGGAGCAACGGGAGCGCAAGGCATACCTGGTCCTGCTGGGGCAACGGGAGCAGCCGGAGCAACGGGAGCGCAAGGTATACCTGGTCCTGCTGGGGCAACGGGAGCAGCCGGAGCAACGGGAGCGCAAGGTATACCTGGTCCTGCTGGGGCAACGGGTTCAACAGGACCAGCTGGGGGTGCAGGAATAATTCCATTTTCAACAGGGATCATCCTGAGTGGTGCTACAGTAGTATCAGCCGCTCCGATTTTAATGGGTTTTGGCAATCACACGGTTGAAGTTATTGATGGTTCCGGAGAATCAACTATGCCACCCGAAGCAGGTGGTTTTGCTTTCCCAATTCCCTTCGCGGGTACCGTTCAGAATTTACAAATAAGTGCGGATTTATTGGTTGCTTCTGTGGTTTCTATCAATACTCTCGGTCTTCAATATGATTTTACAGTATTCCTCGCACCGTCAGCACCTAATAATGGAATCGATCATATTTCTTCAGCTTACTTGACAACTCCGTTGACTAGTTCGGTTACATTCGGTTTCCCGAATACGGTCATTACTGCTGGTACTTTCCGTACCGCAACGAATTTAAATGTTGGTGGATCATTAGTAGTCGCTGCGGGTGATCGTATTGGTATTCGTGTAAGGACGCTTGCGTCGACGGATGCCTCAGCAGCAGATATCACCCAACTCTCGTTTAGCGCCAGTCTATCTTATACTCCTTCTTAAATAATTAATTTAGACTCATATAAATAAAAGACAAAGGCAGCCTCGGTCTGTAAATAGACTGACGCTGCCTTTTATTCAACTAACTTCTCTTTACTTGAAAGTTGCAAATAATTCCGCTAAAAATATAGGCGAAAAAGATTTTCATTCTCTCACCATTAAGGATTGTAAGAATATTTTATTAATATCGAAAGGAGGTTACAAGCATGTCACAAGCCAATATACCTAATATTTCACCTAACATTTCAGTTACTCGTGATCAAGCGATAAATCTATTGTTATCGTCAATCGCAATGGAAGAATTAGGCTTAAGCCACATTCTCAATGCGGAAGGTGAAAAGCTGCAGTACGTTTTAGGAACAATTCCGGGGTTATCGGGGCCCCCGGCCACAATCAGTGATATTTTATTAATTAATAGCAGTGTAAATAGTACAATTAATACGGTTGCCAAAAAAGAATTTCTACTCCAATCCAAACTGGAAAGTATACTTTCAACGCCAATCTCTGTGGGACCTCCAGGACCAACAGGTCCGACGGGAGGGCCGGCCGTGGGACCTACAGGACCGACAGGCGCCGCAGGAGCTACGGGAGCCACGGGAGCCGCAGGAACTACGGGAGCCACGGGAGCCGCAGGAGCCACGGGAGCCACAGGAACCGCAGGAGCCACGGGAGCCGCAGGAGCCACGGGAGCCACAGGAGCCACAGGAGCCGCAGGAGCCACGGGAGCCGCAGGAGCCACGGGAGCCACAGGAGCCGCAGGAGCCACGGGAGCCGCAGGAGCTACGGGAGCCACAGGAGCCGCAGGAGCCACGGGAGCTGCAGGAGCTACAGGAGCCACGGGAGCGACAGGGGCAGGTGGACTCGCCGAATACGGATACATTTATAATTTTGGCGCTCAAACTGTAGCAGTAGAAGCTCCTATCCTTTTTGATTCAAATGGTATACTTACAGCAGGAATCAGTCATACTGCTGGAGCCTCTGCTATTATTATTTCCACGCCAGGTGATTACGAGTTTGCTTTCTCTGTTTCGGGCGTAGAACCAAACCAATTTACTATATTCTTAAACAGTGCTCCGGTTCTGAATACTGTATATGGTTCCGGTGCGGGCACTCAGCAAAACAATGGGCAAGCAATAATCACCATAGCAGCCGGCGATACGCTTACTCTGAACAATCATACTTCTGCCGCCGCAGTAACCCTTCAGACTTTAGCGGGAGGTACGGCAACAAACGTTAACGCTTCAATTATCATTAAAAAATTAAATTAGGTGCATGTATGGAATTATTAAGCGGAGCTTAGGTGATCTTAATCGCTCATTCTGCACCTTTCTTGCCTCTCAGTTCGTTGACGGCGTCTATGAGTTCCTTGCCGATATAAATTTGAGCTTCACGATAGACGGGTTCAAGAGCCTGCTGCCATTCATACCTCTCATCATTAGTCAGGGTGTGGATGTCCATTTGGTTCATTTTTTTGAGCTCGTCCCATTGTTTTTGATTAATGGCGATGGCATTCTGATTAGCCCATAAGGTCGTTTCCTGCATAGCTTCAGTGATCGCCTGTCTCTGTGTGGACGTTAGCGAATTGTTCCAGAATGACTTATTCATCAGAACCCCATAGCCTAGAAAGGCATGATTGCTAATAGTCATATACTTTTGAACCTGGTAGAGCTTTCTTGAGTAGATGTTCGAAATGGTGTTTTCACCCGAATCGACAATACCGGATTCCATACTGCGGTACACTTGATTAAAAGGGATGGGGGAGGTTCTGGCCTTTAGCAGTCTGAATTGGGATTCAATGACTTTGCTGGGTAAAATCCTGAATTTTAAATCTTGAAAATCTTCTGGATGAATAAGCGGCCTCTGATTCGAAGTCATCTGCTGAAACCCGTTGGACCAAAAACCTAAGCCCACCATGCCGTTTGATTCCAGCTTTTTTTGCAATAAGGCTCCTATTTTACCTCGAAATGCTTTCTCCACGTCATCCTCATTTTGGAAGGCAAAAGGCAGATCCATCACCATCCACTCAGGGACAACCTCCGATATATTTGAGAAGCTGGGGGCTATCATCTGGACGCTGCCTCGCCGCAATCCCTCCATCTCGTCGTTTTCATTGTATAGGCTACCATTAGGGTAAAGTTCTACCTTGATACTGTCATTTGTTTTTTGTTTCACGATTTCGGCAAATTTTTGCGCGGCTAGTCCTTTAGGTGTGTTCTCGGCAACAACGAAGCTAAATCGAATGAGCGTTTGTTCGCGAAGTCCGGTTTGCTCATCGTCATAAGCAAGGGGACCGCTATTAAATTGAGACGAGAATCCGATTCCTACCGCCGTAAGGAGGCCAGCCAAAATAAATAAAGCGATTCCTGAAATCGTTCTCATATTTTCCCCCGTTAGTCTTTAAAGTATAAAATCAGTGTAACATATTGTATGATGAACAATGAAACGACCTGTATGAAGAAGGTGAACCGTATTGCTGAAGATGAAGGCGCTTCGCATGAATTGGAAAATAACGATTCTGACTTTCGGCATCGTTTTGTTCGCGATATGTATTGGGGGCATCATTTTGATTGGACGCGTGGTGCACCTGCAGGAAGAAGAAATGGGGCAAAGATTGCTTGTAACTGCGAGAACGGTGGCTCAGCTTCCCTCGATTATCAATGGGGTGTCAACGGGAGGAAACCATCAGGAAATTAATTCAATCGCGGAGCGGATTCGAATTATTAACGAAGTGGATTATATCGTTGTGATGGATATGAAGGGCATACGCTGGTCGCACCCTGTAAGCAGTCGGATCGGCGAAGTATCGCAGGGGAGTGATGAACACTCGGCTTTTGCAGAGCATACATATTTATCCAAGGCTAAGGGGGAGCAGGGAATAGCCATCAGGGGATTTGTGCCGATCATGAATGAGGAGCATGAGCAAGTTGGCGTAGTGCTTGCCGGACAACTGGTGCCCGGTCTTGCAGGAGTGATTCTGGCAATGAGGGGACAGATCTACGTCACTGTTCTGCTGTCTTTGCTGTTCGGGGTCTGGGGTTCATGGATGCTGTCGCGCCATATTAAAGAACAAATGTTTCAATTGGAGCCAGAGGAAATTGCCCAGTTGTTAGTCGAACGAACGGCTACTTTCAATGCCATGCATGAAGGGGTCATTGCGATTGACCGGTGGGAGAACATAACCGTCTTTAACGATAAAGCCAAAAACATGCTGCAGATAGAGGGAGACGTTCTGGGACGTCCGATCAGAGAAGTGCTGCCGGACACGAGGCTGCCGGAGATCTTGCAGTTGAATCATCCTATTTTTAACCAAGAGATCTATGTCGGAGGCATGCAAATTTTTAGCAATCGTGTGCCGATTACGCTGGGACATCAAACGGTCGGCGCAGTGGCGATTTTCCAGGATCGGACGGAAGTTACGAAAATCGCGGAAGAACTGACCGGCGTCAAAGCATTCGTCGATGCGCTTCGGGTGCAAAATCATGAATATATGAATAAGCTTCACACGATAGGCGGATTGATCCAGCTGGACCATAAGCAGAAGGCGCTGGATTATTTGTTTCAAACGATGGAGGCGCAATCGGAATTAAGCAGCTTTGTGTCCAGTAAAATCGCAGATGAGAATGTTGCGGGGCTATTAATCGGGAAAATCAGCCGCGGCAAGGAACTGGGGATAGATGTGCGCTTGGATCGGGGAAGCCGCTTGATGCGGTTTCCGCAGCATTTGGATCATCATGATGTCGTTGTCATTTTGGGGAATTTGATTGAGAACGCATTCGACGCCTTGAAGTATAACGAAGAAAGAAAAGAAGTGTTTATCTCCTTGGAGCAGGATGACGAGGTGCTGTCTATTATGGTTGAGGATAACGGAAACGGGATGGATCAGGCAACGAAGCAGCATATGTTTGAACGAGGATATTCGACGAAAGCAGGCGGCAACAGAGGCATCGGTTTGTTTTTGATTGATAACATTGTGAATAAATGCGGCGGGCATATGGAAGTTGAGTCAGAGCTCGGTCAAGGGACAAGCTTTATGCTGACCTTTCCGATGATCGGAAGAGAGGGAATCTAAATGATTAAAGTGGTGCTGATTGAAGATGATCCAATGGTACTGGAAGTAAATAAACAATTTGTCGAACGGGTTTCCGGCTTTGAAATTGTCGGAACCGCATCCAATGGAACAGAAGGCGTGGAGCGGGTTCGTGAGCTTCAGCCCGATTTGGTGATTTTAGATATTTATATGCCCGGGCAAAGCGGACTTGAACTCCTTCAACAAATTAGAAATGAGCAATTGGATGTAGATGCGATGGTGATTACCGCGGCCAATGATATTCCAACGATTCAGCGCATGCTTCATCATGGAACCGTTGATTACATTATGAAGCCTTTTAAATATGAGCGTGTCAAAGAAGCTTTGGAAAATTATCGGATGATGAAAGAAAGGCTGAATAAAGATGTGAGAATGACGCAGTCGGAACTGGATCAAATGCTGCGGGTGAAGCATCAGATGCTGCCTTCAGGCGAGACGCCGGCAGCGGGTGAGGAGATGGAACTGCCCAAAGGCTTGCAGGATCTGACGATGAAGCAGGTCATGCTGTTTCTCGTTCAGCAGATGAAGCCCCTGTCAGCCGAAGAAGTAGCGGAGGGAGTAGGACTGGCCCGGGTGACGGCCCGCAGGTACTTGGAGTATTTGGAGAAGAGCAGGCGAGTAAAACTGGATCTGGAATATGGCGGTATCGGGCGTCCGGTGAACAGATATGTGTGGGTGGAGAATGGCAAAATAGGAAGACCAAAAAGACCATAAGTAACAATATGGTCAAATTCTTCACGTCCTGAATTGAAAGCGATATCATGAAACCTGTAAGCGATACTATCGTTTAAATCTGGTTTTGAGGTGTAGCCCCATGTCGATTCCTTCGGGAGTGAATACAAGTATTATTTTGCGTCTGGAGTTGGATAAGGAACTCGCTTCGTTCGGCAATATCGCTACGGCGATTAGCGATGCAGGCGGAGATATTATTGCGATTGACGTTGTTAGAACGGATAAAAATTTGACGGTTAGGGATATTACGATCAATGTCTACGATAACAAACATACGGAACTGATTACGGCTGCGATTCATACTTTAGCCGGTGTGAAAGTTGTGCATGTGTCAGACCAAACCTTTCTCCTTCATTTGGGAGGGAAGATTGAGACAAGCCCGAAATATCCGATTAAGAACAGGGATGACCTTTCAAGAGTGTACACCCCCGGTGTGGCCAAGGTATGTATGGCTATTCATGAGAAGCCGTCCCTGGCACACACATTAACGATCAAGCGGAACACCGTAGCCGTGATCTCGGACGGAACGGCTGTGCTGGGACTGGGCAATATTGGTCCGGAAGCGGCGATGCCGGTCATGGAAGGAAAGGCAATGCTTTTCAAGCAACTGGCTGGCGTGGATGCTTTTCCAATATGCCTGGCTACCCAGGATACAGATGAAATTGTAAGCATTGTGAAAGCGCTGTCTCCTACTTTCGGAGGAATTAATCTGGAGGATATTGCGGCTCCAAGATGCTTTGAAATTGAACAACGGTTAATTGAAGAGCTGGACATTCCTGTGTTTCATGATGACCAGCATGGGACCGCAGTTGTCCTGCTTGCCGGGTTATATAATGCCGTCAAGCTTGTGAACAAACGCTTAGAGGACTGCAAAGTTGTGCTTTGCGGTATCGGGGCAGCCGGAACTGCTTGCACGAAAATGCTGATGGCCGCAGGCGTGACGAATATCATTGGCGTAGATCGCCAAGGTGCGATAACGAAAGATGGGAATTACGACAATCCGTTCTGGCGCTGGTATGCGGAGTGCACGAATCCGGAGCAGCTCCGCGGAACATTGTCCGACGTCATCGAGGGTGCAGATATTTTCATCGGCGTATCCGGTCCCGGCATCCTAAAGAAAGAGGATGTTGCCAAAATGGCTCAAGACGCTATTGTCTTTGCCATGGCGAATCCTACGCCGGAAATTCTGCCGGAGGAAGCAGAGCCCTATGTCAGGGTGATGGCGACAGGCCGCTCAGACTATCCGAATCAGATTAACAATGTCTTATGTTTCCCTGGCTTATTCCGCGGTCTGCTTGATTGCAGGGCCTCAAGAGTGACGGAAAATATGAAGCTTGCCGCGGCAAAAGCGATTGCATCTGTCGTAGAAGAAGATGAATTGAATGAATATTACATTATTCCAAGTGTGTTCAATCAGTCTGTCGTTGAGAAGGTTAGAGAGGCAGTCATTCAAGCCGCATATGAAGATGGCGTTGCGCGAAGACGCAGGGAGAAAGTGCAAACATAGCATAGTCAAAACTGAGGAGGTATGTGCGGTATGATGAAACTTAGAAAAAACTTAACCTTACAAGTATTGATAGCCATCGTGCTCGGAATTGTTGTTGGTCAATTCTTCCCCGGTCAAGCGGGAAATATGAAAATGCTCGCCGACGTTTTTGTTAAAATGATCAAAATGGTGATCGCCCCGATTGTTTTCTTCACGATTGTGATTGGTATTGCAGGCATGGGGGACATGAAGAAAGTTGGCCGCATTGGCGGTAAGGCGCTGCTCTATTTCGAAATCGTTACAACGTTTGCGATGGCCATCGGGATCGCGGTCATGTTCGTCCTTCATCCAGGTACAGGCATGAACACCAGTGGCGTAAAGGCTGAAGACGTTGCCAAGTACACCAAAGAAGCTGCTAGTACCAGCCATGGCTTTCTGGACTTTTTGTTAGGTGTAGTTCCTGATAATGTGATGGCCGCTTTCTCCAAGGGCGATATGCTTCCGATTCTGTTCTTCTCCGTGCTGTTCGGTCTGGCGATGGCCGGACTTGGCGATAAGTCAAAGCCTGTCATGAACTTTTTTGAGAAAATGAATGAAATTTTCTTTCGTCTCGTGGGAATTATTATGAAGTTTTCACCGGTTGCCGCTTTTGGAGCGATGTCTTACACGATTGGCAAGTTCGGCGTTCATTCTTTATTCTCGCTGGGCAAAATGATGGGATCTGTCTATGTGACCATGGCGCTGTTTATCTTTGTTGTGTTAGGTTCTATTTGTAAATTTTATGGGTTCAGCTTGATGAAGTTGCTGGCGTTCATTAAAGAGGAATTGCTGCTAGTACTAGGAACTTCTTCGTCTGAAACCGCTCTGCCAAGGGTTATGGAAAAGTTGGAGCGCTTCGGTGCATCGAAGCCGGTCGTAGGGCTTGTCGTACCTACCGGTTACTCGTTCAATCTGGATGGGACTTCCATCTACTTGTCTATGGCCGCGTTATTCATTGCACAAGCCTATGGCGTTCATCTGGACTGGATTCAGATATTGACACTTCTCGGCGTATTGATGCTTACTTCGAAAGGCGCTGCAGGTATTACCGGATCGGGCTTCGTCACCTTAGCGGCAACACTGGCGGCCATCCCGCATAACGTCATTCCAGTGGAAGGCATGGCGCTTCTTCTCGGGGTAGACCGGTTCATGTCGGAAGCTAGAGCGATCACGAACATTATCGGCAACAGTGTGGCGACGATTGTTATCGCTAAGAGCGAAAATCAATTTAATCCGAATGCCGTCATCGAAGAAATGCCTGAGAAGGCTGTCGATGCTTTGGAGATGACAGGAAAACCGGCATAATAATATAAGCTATCCCAAGGTCATAGAAATTGACCTAAGGGATGGCTTTTTTTGCATGAGTATCATCTACTCGCGTTTGATAAACAATTTAAATACGCTATTTTTCAAATAGTCAAGGGAATAGAATACAGGCCGGTCGTCCTCATCAAAATGGAGCTGTTTCAATAAGATAATCTCATTGCCCAGCACGTTCATTGCCTTCTGATCCATTTCCTTGGAAGGGCTTAACGCACAGATTTCTGTGATCGCGTAGGCAATGTTGATGCCCATTTTGCTTTTCAAGAAATCAAAGATCGCCCCGGTGAATTCCCCTTCGAAATGACCCGCAACCAGACTCTGTGGAAAAATATTATAATAGAACGCGACTTTATTGCCATCGGCTGTCCGTGAACGCTCCAAAATGACAACTTTTTCCTCCGTTTGCAGCTGCTTTTTCCAATCGTCTTCTGGCTCGCGAGTATAGATTTTGATGTCTAATTCGCTTTCCGTAAAGCCTTCATTCTTGATCATCTGACCGACGCTTTGCAGCTTGCTCAGTGGATTAATAATGAAATCCGACCGATTGTTGACATAGGTTCCGACGCCGTTTCTGCTGATGAGAACCTTTTCCCGCTGCAGCATTTTGAGCGCCTCCCGGAGCGTAGGCCGGCTCACATCGAATTTCTTCGCAAGTTCCGGCTCGGAAGGAAGCTTGTCCCCCGGCTTCAGTTCGCCTTTGTTTATACTTCTTTCAATCTCTTCTTTGACTCTGAGATACAGTAATTTTTTCTCCAAATTTCCGCGATTCCTCTCCGTCGTTGTTTTCTGTTTCATGTGCGTATTTCCGGTGCTGTCTGACAACATGAGTGTAACACATTTTTGATGATTTACAAACATTTTAAATCAAGCGTAGTGGGCGTTTATCTACACAATTACTTAACATTGGATCGATTGACACAGGCGAGTTATCTTACCTATAATTTTAGATGTCAGACAGCATGCGTTCGACAAGTTGATGGAAGGAGGGATTGCCAACATGAGGGCGGAATGATTTTTGCGAAGTAAGAGACTAGCAAACTTCGTTAAGTACGACTCCAAAATGAATTGAAAATAAATTGATTTTACGGAGGGGCAATATCTGATGAAGAAATTGGTTTTAAGTCTCATGTCAGTACTAACTTTAATTATTCCTTTCTTCACGAATGCGATCACGACTCATGCCGCAAGTTATTCGGAGCTGGCGGCGCACTGGGCGCCTCAAATTTATCAAGATGTGAACGCTGATCTTGACGTGCGCGCAGATTTTATTACCAATTTCAATTATGACGGCGATTATCTGGCGCTGAATAACTGGGATAATCTCTTGAATTACAATGAAAATGCTTATGTCTACTACAAAGTTTCCGAAACGTTAACGCATTACTTTATTGAGTACGACCTGTTCCATGCCAGGGACGATGCTTACACAAGACCTCTGGATGCGCATGAAAATGACTTCGAAGGCTTATTCCTTGTCATCAGGAAAGATGGATCCACTTATGGCACCTTCCAGTTGATGGAAACCATGGCACATAATCAATGGTACGATTATACGAATGATCCTAGCATTACATCAGGTTCGGATAATGTTGACGGAGGAGTTCTGTTCAACGGAAGCCATCCCAAGGTGTTCTGCCAAGCGAACGGACAAAGTCCAAGCGGCGGGCATGGCGTCAAGGCATATGACGGATCAAGCGCTCCGGGCGGAGATGGAATCGTCTACGACTACACAGGTACAGCGCAATTCCCGACTAACACATCGGGCAGCTATACGAACCACTACGGCTACGCATTGATTGAATGGGGCGATCTTTGGAATCGCAGGAACGACCCTAACATTTTCTCATCTTGGGGGACAATCGCAGGCAATAACCATACGGCCAATTCTGCGAATGCGCCATGGGGTTGGGATGACAGCGATGACGGCCCGGCTTTGCAGGGAATGAACTGGTCGGATCCGGCTCACCAAGTCGATGTGCACCTCAATGGTTTAGGTAATTTTTCACATACTTATGTAGTTAATCCTTACTTTTCCCATAAAATCGTTCTCCAAAATGTACAAAGTTTGGAAGATCGTGACCCGTTCGGCGGTAAAAGCGATGTGTACATAAAAGCATATGTCAACGGCCAGGGTCAGACAGATGCTAGATTCTGGAAGAAAAACGATGCTCCTAAGAATCAAATCTTTAACATTGCTTTTGGTGCTAATGATGCGGAGTTCGGTCCTAACTTCTCAGAAAACTACAATACGGTTTATGTAGCGAAACCATCGAATACCAATGTTGAAATTCATGTCTATGATTCAGATGGCACATCCGGCGATGATGATATGGGTTATCTATCAGCAGTTGTAGCGCCTGGAACTACGAAAACATGGACCGATGCTCTAACAAGCAATGGTCAAGCCAAGGTATCGGCAGTCGTTTCTGCTCAATAAAAAAAGAGAGATGATCTAGGAGGATGGAAATGTTTCAGAAACCCAAAGCACGTACGCTAAGTTTGTTATTGTCAGCTTCATTTATGTTAACGACGGTTTTAACAGGTTGTGGGGCTGGCACCAGTAAGCAAGCTGCCTCGCCAACGACGGCCCCGGCGAGTACGGCAAGCAGCGAGCCGGCCAAAGCTACGACGGCTCCAGAATCGAAGAAATTGGTTGTTTACGCGGCATTAAACGAAGATGATATTGTGCAAATTCAAAAGAAGTTTAAAGAAGATACGGGCATTGAGATTGAATACTTGCGTTTAAGCGGCGCTGGAGAGGCTAGCACGCGCATTCAAGCAGAGAAGGCTACGCCTAAAGCGGATATTTTTGTAGGCGGATCGGTTGAGTTCTATGAGCCGCTTGCTCAACAAGGCTTGCTTGAGAAATACACGTCCCCTAACGCCAAGGATATTGAGTCACGATTCAATGATCCGAAAGGCTACTGGCAAGGATGGTATATGGGCGTACTGGGTATCGTTCTGAACAAGGAAAGATTCCAAAAAGAGCTTGCCCCGAAAGGCGTTAAAGAGCCAGCAACATGGGACGATTTGCTTGACCCTGCTTATAAAGGCTTGTTCCTTACGTCCAATCCTGCTACAGCTGGCGGCGGTTATATCTTCGTTGCTGACCAAATGTTCCGGTTGGGCGAAGAAAAAGGTTGGGACTATTTGAAAAAGCTTAACACCAATGTTCATCATTACACACCTGCTGCCGGCGACGGAATTACGCTTACGGCTACAGGCGAGTTCGTAGCTGCGATGTCTTGGGCGCATGATATTGTCAAATCCGCTCAAAAAGGGTATCCGATTAAAGTCATCGTTCCTGAGCAAACAGCATTTGAGATTGGCGGTGCTGGCATTGTGAAAGGTGGCGCGAATACGGATAATGCCAAGAAGTTCGTGGACTGGTTGTTAACCAAACCGGTTGGGGAAATGAATACGAAAATGTCCAATCGCTACTCGGTCAGAAAAGACGTTGCACCGCCGGAAGGCATGATCAAGATTGAGGATGTTAAACTTGTCAACTACGACAGGGAAAAGGCTTCTCAAATGAAACCGGACGTTGTGAAGAAATTTACTGAAATGATAAACAAATAAATGCTGTAGAACATGTTTGATCGCCTCCTCTTGCTGCTAATCAGCAGGGGGAGGTGCATGCATCTAACCGAAAGGTGTGAAAAGCTTTGAGTTCAACTACTGTCAAGGAAACCTGGGCGGAAATAAAGAGGTTAAAAAATGAACCCGTTTTAGCTTTGGGTGTGGCAGCAACCATTCTGATCACGTGCTTTTTTGTCGTTTGGCCGATTATGAAAGTGGTAAGCTTCACGCGATTTGAGGATTATCTTAAGCTCTTTACATACACGCGATGGTATCATGCTGCCTTGAACAGCTTGTTTATGACAGTCATATCAACCGTTTCCTGTACGGTCATTGCGTTTATTTTTGCCTATACGATTACAAGACTCAAAGTTCCGTTTAAAGGTCTCTTCAAATTTATTACGATATTGCCTATCGTTTCCCCTCCTTTCATTGTTGCACTTTCCTATATTCTGCTCTTTGGCAGACAGGGCATCATTTCGAAATATGTGCTGCACGTTAATATTGATATCTACGGCTGGCACGGCCTTTGGCTGGTTCAGACGATGACTTTTTTTCCATATGCTTATGCGGTTATCCATGGCGTTTTGAAATCGACCTCCAACAACTTGGAGTATGCCGCTTATAATCTCGGAGCTACGCATTGGCAAGTATTTACGCAGGTATTCCTTCCCTTGTGCAGGCCGGGGATTGCAGGCGGAGCGCTGATTACAGCGATGAGTGTTCTGGCGGATTTTGGCAATCCCATGATCATAGCCGGGAACTTCACGGTTCTTCCGACTGAGGCTTACATGCAAATGTCTGGATTGTTCGATTTGAATTCGGCTGCGGTGCTTTCGACAGCGCTATTGATTCCTGCGCTTGGTCTTTTTGTGTGGAACAGAGCCTGGGTTGGCAAACGTTCCTATGTCACCGTGACGGGCAAAGAAACTTCCCTCGACCATTTTCCGCTCCCCAGCGGCATTAAATGGAGTTTGTTTGGCTTCTGCATGCTCATCACATTAATCGTTCTCTCTGTCTATGGCGTTTTGTTTTATGGCGCTTTCACCAAGACATGGGGATATGATTGGTCGTTCACTTTGCAAAACATTCATTATGTTACAGCAAAAGGGCGAGAGATTTACAACAGCTTGAAATACGCTTTGCTTGCTTCGCTAGCGGCCGGTTTCTTTGCCCTCCCATTAGCTTATATTGTGCAAAGGAAGCGTGTAGGCATCAACCGGCTGCTTGATTTTTTGGCGATATTGCCGGGAGCTGTTCCGGGAGTCTTCCTAGGACTTGGTTTTGCTATGGCATTTAATGAAAAACCGTTTCTGCTGACGGGAACTTCTTTGATCATGGTTCTTGCGCTCATGTTTTGGAATTTGCCGACCTGTTATAGCGCCAGCCTTGCAGGTCTGCAGCAGATCAGCGGGGCACTGGAAGAGGCTTCGCATAATCTTGGCGTGAGCAATTTTACGACATTTAGGAAAATTATGCTTCCTTTGCTGAAAGGACCGTTTTTATCGGGAATTGTCGTGTCTTTTCTGCGGTCCGTGACCTGTTTAAGCGTCATTATTTTCATTTATTCGGCGAAGACTTCCGTAGGAACGGTGTCCATTCTTGGATTGGTCCAAAACGGAGCATGGGGCAGCGCATCCGCCTTTACGATTGTCCTCATTTCCATTGCTTTCGTTGTGCTGGCGTTAGCTGAATTTTTCTTGAAAAAGCAAGGCAGATCGATAGAACTTTAAGGTGGGGAAACGATGAACACGGTGAAACCGATGATCCAATTTACTAACGTATCCAAAAGCTTCGGAGACTTCGAGGCGATCAGAGGAGTGTCTCTCGACATTCCCGAGGGCAGTTTCACTACATTTCTCGGGCCAAGCGGATGCGGAAAGACGACATTAATGCGGCTGATCGCCGGATTTTATGAACCGGACGCGGGCGACATTTATATAGAAGGAAACCGGGTCAATGGTCTGCCCGCATTTAAGCGAAATACGCCGTTAGTGTTTCAGGAGTACGCGCTTTTCCCCCACATGACGGTTTACGAGAATATTTCGTATGGTTTAAAGCTGCAGAAGCCTTCCCGTCAAGAAGCGAAGGATAAAGTGGGTACCATGCTCAGTATGTTTGGGCTTCAAGGCTTACAGGACCGGCTTCCCAGAGAGTTGAGCGGCGGACAACAGCAGCGTGTCGCTTTTGCCAGAGCGCTCATTATGGGGCAGAAGGTTCTGCTCATGGATGAACCGCTCAGCAATTTGGATGCCAAAATGAGAGTGGAAGTGAGAAATGAACTAAGAGAGCTGCAGCAGCGGCTAGGCATTACGGCTATTTTTGTTACGCATGATCAAGATGAAGCTTTATCGGTCTCAGACCGAATAGCGGTGTTCAATAAAGGGCGTATCAGTCAAGTCGGGGATCCTTGGGACATTTACTTTAAGCCTGAAAGTAAATTCGTAGCTGATTTTGTCGGCACGGCTAATTTTATTGATGGTGAAGTTGTGGCTGAAGAAAAGGATGATTTGGTTGTCAAATGCGGAGATGCTTTGTTAAGGGTTCATCGGAGCAAGTATCCATATCGGGCTGGTGAACGAGTGACGCTAGTGATTAGACCGGAATGCATTTCCATAAACGAGAACCCTGTCGCCGGCGATAATGTGTGGAACGGAGAGATACAAAGAAGCAGCTTTCTGGGACGAATGATTCGCTATTGGGTCGATGCTTCCCCCTTTCAGTTGATTGTCGATGACTCCAGTCCGATCGTGCGCGGCTACCTGCAGGGCAATGTTTGTTTAACGGTGGATAAGCATAAAATTCATCTGCTGCCGTTTGAAAAGTAAGGCCATACATTAATCATAGAGGTGGTAGGATTATGCCTGGCGCTAAAGTTGAATTTTTAAATGTCGGGTGGGGAGATGCCCACTTTATTCAGCTGCCTTCCGGCGGTCTTTGTTTAATTGACGGGGGAGACGGTACATTCTCCGAGGATCGGGACCATCCGTTATCTTGGATGAATCGGAATCAGACGAATCGATTGGATTGGATGATTCTCACCCATATCCACGAAGATCACATCAACGGACTCTTGGATGTGGCTAGAGCCAAAACGGTTGTCAAAGCGGTTCTTCCGTACGAGCCCTACGATCTTCCAGCGAAACAAGCGGTTCATGAGCAAGGGGATCCTTTTTCTTGGAGAGTTTATGAGATGTTGGCATCGTATCTAGATTTAATACAAGTCTTAACGGATCAGGGTACTGAAATCATTTGGCGCAGCAAATACGGGTCGAACGAGGAGTCTGTTATCTGGTCGGAGGAGGGCATGACCTTATCGCATCTGTATCCTTGGAAAGAAGATCCTCTTCCAGCCTACGACGTTCTTATGGACGTTCATGTGCTTGAGAACTTACCGCGATTCTTTGAATTATCTAATTATGATAGTTCTGTCATTCGGCTTAGTTCGATGGAAGAGCCAAATGCCAGTGTGCTGTTCGGCGGGGATCAGTTGGAGCCAGGGTGGGAGGCAATCGCGCAGCGAACGGATATTAGGAGCACAATTTGGAAAGTTTCTCATCATGGGATGGAAGATGGCTTCAATAGCCGGATTTTATCGTGGATTCAGCCTGAACACTGTATTATTCCCGTTTGCTTGGAGAGATCCCAAGAATTTCAGATGAGCTGGGAGAAGCTCCGCTCCTGTACAAACGCATCCTTTTATGTAACTGGAAGTTATGCGAAAGGGAAACCGCACTTTATAGACAACGGATCGGTTCCTATCCGAATCGGGTTTTAAAATAGACTGTTATAAGAAGGAGAGCATGATGAACGAGCAATTAGCGTATGAAGACGCAATGATGCAGGATGCAATCCGGTATGTGAAGGAAGCGGGCAGACTGATTATGAATCTCATTCATAAGCCCTTGAACATACAAGAAAAGAAGAATCAAGCCGATCTGGTGACGGAAGTGGATGTGCGAAGCGAGCAGCTGCTGCGTGAGCAAATTATTCGCGATTATCCGAATCATTGGATTTTGTCAGAAGAAAACGACGGGGGCAGGGAAGATTCCCATCGCGCTTTGCTGCAGCCTCCTGCGGGTTACGGATGGATCATAGATCCCATCGATGGGACCATTAACTTTATCCATGCCATTGCTCATTTTGCAATCTCTGTAGGCATTGTGAGAGATGGAGTTCCGATATGCGGAGTCGTTTATAATCCTGTCACGAATGAACTCTACTCCGCTCGAAAGCAGGGAGGGGCCTTTCTGAACGGACAAACCATTCAAGTAGGGAAGGAGCAGGAACTCGGTCAAGCCTTGCTGGCAACAGGGTTTCAAGCCATTGACTGGAAACCGAACTCCGTTGTTGTAGAGCAAATAGGAAGAATGACGGGCGTAGTCCGAAGCGTACGCATTATGGGGGCTGCCAGTCTCGATTTATGTCTAGTGGCGTCTGGACGGTTGACCGGATTCTGGCATGACGGACTGTATCCTTGGGATGTCGCCGCGGGCATGGTCATTCTGCAAGAAGCGGGCGGAGCGATAACGAATATAGAAGGAAGACCCTTTGCATTAAGCGATAACACCTTGCTTGCATCCAATGCTACCCTTCATCAGGCCTTGATTTCTGTCTTGCAGTGAAGCTTATTAACTGCAAAACTCACTATAAATTGCTCGAAAGTTGATCTTGCATGGAAAATAAAAGGAAAAACTCCCGTTAATTTGACCGGATTTCGTAGATTCTCACGAGATCGGCGCAAATAGA
>NZ_WHNZ01000082.1 GCF_013141725.1 Paenibacillus planticolens
TTGCGGATATTTAGTGCTTTCTAGACGGAATGCGGAATATCCGGAGTTCCCCCAATAATCGTTTACATGGACCTGTACTTCGTTCAATTTAAACCAAGCCATATACATCGTCATTTCCTGAAGATATTCAAGTGGGATATACATTCTTCCCACATCGATCATTCCTGATCTTACCCCGTATTTGGGATAATCGCGAGCCAGCCCTTTAGGAACATGAACATGGTTTTTATCCTGATAAAGCATCTGCGTAATTGAAATTCCACCGTATAATATACCCTTAGCCTTTGAAGCCGAAATCACAATCATATCACGGATGTCGAGGGTGTATCCTTCTTCGCCAAGAATGGATTGCCCCGCAGCAAGCTTAAGAACAATATCCCCGGGCTGAGCTTCGCCGGAACCGATCGGAATATCTCTGTGCAGCATATTTTTAAAATAAAATTGAATCGTTCGGGCCATTTCGTTTAAGGAATCATCCAGCGTCACAATTCTGGAGCTTTCCGTCAATACAAAGTTTCCGGTATGCCCCTTCCATTCACGCAAGCCCGGCAGCACGTCGGGAACGGAATTGTCGCCCGCTTCCCGCGTATATTGCCCGGGAACCACGAAGCGGATATCTTGCTGAGAAGTGGCGACATCGCTCGGATCATGTTTATTTTCAACCTTGTATAGCAAATTGACACCCATATCAACTAACGGTTTCGTTACTGTGCCATCGAGCGCAATCACTTCTTTGGTATCCGAGCCGTACAAACGGATTATATAATCCTCGCTAACTTGCGGCAGCAGCAGACGGCGGCCATCTTCCGACAGCTTGAGCGGCCCACTTTCGGCTTCTTTCAAAACCTTAGCCGCTGTATCGTTCGCATGCTCATACGCTTCTAATTCATAAATACTGGAACCGTAATATTGGTTATTCGTATGCTTCCATTGTTTATATTGTTCGTATTTGATATATCTGACCGGTTGGCGGCTGAATTCGATTTCCTTACTTACGCTCACGCCTGACGGGCCATTCGTTACCTGATACACACTTTCATAAGTTTTACCGTCCTTTGATACAAAGACTGCGTAATCAGGTGAGGTGACATGAAAGTTAATGACAATTTTACTGACTTCCTTTCCTTCTCCCAGGTCGACGATAAGCCATTGATAATCGACCTTATCCGCAGACCAGCGCGTGGAAGGATCGCCATCGACGGCTTTTCCCCCAACAAATTGCGGATATTTCCAATTGCCGCCGGACATTCCTCCTTCCACGCCGGAGTAGGTAACAGACTTACCTAGCGCTAAATTAGGATTGCTGGACTGGCTTCCCGCAGCTGATGCTACTATGCCCGGAAGCATATAAACGACGAATGCGAAAATGAAAAGCAAAGCTAATTTAATTGTTCCTTTTGTTTTGAATTTCATATCAACTCTCCTAATTTATTTAGATTTGTGGAAAGGCACTCTCACTTCCTTGGTCATTTTTGGGTCCGATCCCTTGAGAAGTTCTCCCTTCACATTATCCTTTTATGCCTTACCTCCAATCCGACTCCATTTCGCTTTCGACCCAGACTCCCGTCGGAATGAATGCCACTTTGTGTGCAACCATTGCGACTGGGAATCCGTATGGTTGAGCGCTGGAGTCCCTTTATCGATAAACCCCTTGTCTCTCATTTGAACAATTTTGTTGAGCGCTTTCATCGCAGGCTCGCTCTTCCAAACGCCTTTTTCGAGCGCGTTGATTATCTTCACGATAGATGTGTCATAGTTGCTCATCTCTTCGGTGTCTTTCCAGCTGCGACTAGCCTTGCAGGTTTCCTCTTTTTGACTTCGATCTGTTGATCCATACACATTCATCATATAAATTCACGTCCCATACCACCATTGAATTTCGTGCTTTAAATAGTTAATAAAGTACTGTCTTTGCCAAAAAAAATAAGGTCAGGGCTAAATACCTGACCTTGCTTCCCTCATTGTAATTTTTCCAAAAATTCGGATTCTCGTAAGGTGCCGTTGATCAGTTGCTCTTGAAAACGTTCCTTTACGATTTTCCGCTTCCTTATCCATTTCCAGCTTCGTCTTATCGAGTATCAAAACCTGTACGTGGATCTTGCCAAGATTCAGAAACCTATAATGTAGTCAGTCTTGTGTCACAGGACTACAACTACTTCAAAAGGCAGCCGTCGTGTGCCGGCTGCCTTCATTTCGTGATTGAACTATCGTTCCTCTTAATCCGTAATTCAAAAAGTTCATCCATTGGATAGATATTTCTCGTAGAACTCTTTAACTTTTTCTTGGTAGGCAATTACGCTGATAATTCTCATTTCCCATCATCAGACACATAATCAGTATTACACCTAGCTCAAAATCAAAGTCCCTCTTTCGGCAATGGAAACAAGTTCTTGTCTTTCATCGATGATAAGTATTCGTTCCGATAAAATAAAAAAGCCGCAGTTTCTGCAGATGTTAAAAGTCTATATTCTTGACACTCGACAATTGATCGATCGTTGTTGTACGTTCTAAGAAATTGATCGATCGTAATGATTGCCTGCTTATAAACGAGCTTATGATAAGTTGTATGCTGAACTAAAGACACAATTCTGCCTGGAGATAATGGATATATTCTCGCGGATTCATTCCAGTGCATGGTATAAAGCCAATACCAATTCCGGCTTCCACAAGAGTGGTTAGCCTGGCAGGCTCATTTCCCTCATACACATATTTCTGTTCAAACCCAGCCGATTGGCAAACGGAGTCTACTAAATCGCGAGTACGGTAGCCTTTCTTTACACCGACAAACCACTCATCCTTAAGTTGGAGGACGATTCCTAAGGAAGAAACGCCATAATCCGCCATACGCAGCATGTCCTTTCGTAAATGGCTCAATTTGATTGATGCTTCAGGGATTCTGCTCTTCACAGCGGGGCTGGTTCCACTGCTAGTTGGATTGCTGTCGGTAAAGTCATCCGGGCATTCTCATTACTAAATGTCATTATCGGGCTGATTGGCCTTATTCTACTTGGTGCCTTCGTACGACATGAGTTAAAAACGACATCACCCTTCATTGCATTAGCAATGGGCTATGTACTGTTCGGTTTCTGTGGCAAACATATCATTTTTATGTCCTACTTTGGAAAACAGTGCAGCTTCTTGTCTTTTGAAAAGGACAAGAAGTTGTATCCATAAAAATAAAAGACCGCTTAAAACGCGGCTTCTTATCCATATATGTTTTTGTCCTCTTACAATATCTGAGTTTTGTCTAATAATGACATAAATTTCCTTACATAAATGCGGCATCATCATTGTTAAATGGTACTTCAATACTTTGAGAATTCTCTGTCTCAAATTCAAACTCACTCTCCTCGAGGAGCACTAACCCATCATTCTGAGTGTTTATTTGGTTATATCTTTGTAACGCTGCCAAATTGTTCCTCGCCGTTTTATCATGAGTTGATTTCTCTTCCCAATATCTTTCAAGTACTTCAACAGGGGATTCAGATTCATTAAATTTAAATTTATCATCCCTTACAAGTTTATTTATTATCTTCCTAGTTCGTTATGAATGAGACTACTTCCCCCATCCACCCCTTGCTCTGGATTGATCCATTAATGCTCATTTGAAATGCGCCTCTGGCACT
>NZ_WHNZ01000083.1 GCF_013141725.1 Paenibacillus planticolens
TTGTATTGGCCTTCCGCATAACCGTCTGTTACACCAGCTGTTTTCAAAGCTTCGATGTAAGGAAGTGCATAGCCATTTGCTTCGTCGGTTACACTAACGTCAGAGAAGCTGGAAGTTTGCAAGTCTTTGTTGATGTCAAGACCCATGATAAGCGCTGCAACTTTTGCGAATTGCGCACGGTTCATTTCGTCTTTCAGACCGAATGTTGTGTCAGATACGCCATCGAAGATACCTGCAGAGATCATCGCATCAAATTTTGCTTTTGTCGCAGCATCCAGGTCTTTCAAGTCTGTAAAGTCAGCAGACGTCTTAGCGAATGCTAGGGACGAGAACATGGAGAAGGCCATAGCGGATGTAAGGACTACGGAAAGAGTTTTCTTCATAAGGGTTTGTTTCCTCCTAATATTTTAAAGTTTTTTGTTATAAAAACTTATAACCAACGGGACGACTATTGAATCTTCTTGTTGACTCCGTGTAGCTTTTCGTCTATCACCTCGGCTACATGACTTAGTATACTTGAGTGTATACACAATTTCATTGATAAGTATTTTCCAGCAGGCAGCTGCTTTAAATACTCATGTCTTCGGGCAAGATTTCACCCACAAGTACAATTTACATTCTATTTGTGAAGCAAATGCGTAGAGAAACTGAGCGCTGTCTAAAAGTTAGCTTAAGATAGGCTGAATTCAATTCTCTTATCTTCATATAGAAAGAAAAAAGACTGTATCCGGTACATCGGACACAGTCTTCTTGTTCATTCAGGTTTTAAGGGATTTTCTTTTGCTGCTTGAGCACACGGTTAGCAATAGCCGCGGCCTGGGCTCTAGTCATATTGCCTTTAGGGTCATAGCTGTAGGTAGGCTTTTTCTGCCCTTGTACAGGTGCATTTTCGATGCCATCCATTAAGCCCGCTTTAATAACGGCTTCTACGGAGGCTAATGCGTAAGTATCAATGTCGCCTGCATCTGTAAATTGCTTTTTAAGATTAGCAAGCGATTTGGCCGAATCGGTGGTTGTTTTCATATTTGCTGCTCTTTCTATCATAACGGCTGCATCTGCACGACTAATCGAGTTGGTAGGAAGGAACAAGCCATTGGAGTTTCCTCTTACGATTCCTGCCCGAGCTCCTGCTTCAATATGCATAAAGTCATACAAGCTGCTGCTATTCGGTAATCCGAGACCTCGGCGTACATCCGCGAAAGTACCTTGGAAGTTAGGATTGGTCGGATCGTTGGTATGATAAGTCGTATCTTCATTAACTAATGGGATATTAAAAATGTTAACCAACATCGTTACAAACTCGCCGCGTGTAATCGCATCATTAGGCAAGAACTGTCCTGGTGTCTTGTTGTTCATGATCCCTTTGGAATAAAGAATATCCAAGTAATCACGTGCCCAATCATGATTAGTTACATCATTAAAGCTATTATTCATATACTTGACTTGGAAATACCCGAAACTCTCAACCGGCACTTTGATCGTGTGGGTTTTGGGATCCACAACTCCGCCAATATTTTTCCAGCCTACATATTGATTGCCAGTACCGCTCGGATCCAAGAATGTACCGAATTGATAAACAGTAAGGTACTTCCATGAGTCATTTCTAACCTCTTCGTCATATTTCAAAGTTAAGGTTCCACGTTCAGTAGGTATGACTAAATTTTTGATGTATCTAGCGTAGAATGCAGTCTCCCCTGGTCCCGGAAGCGATGGAGACGGTAAGTTACCACTGCCTTGTAAGGCGTCTTTAAGTGTTGAAGTACTACTTGCCGCACTAATATCAATCGCTCCGCCATCTATCCAGAACAACTTGCTGGCAGCTCTGAATCGACCTGTCGGCTCTTGAAGGAAGCGTGTTCCGGCCGGTGTTTCCGAAGCCTTATCTACACGACCATCGTCCTGATTGGCGATCCCAAAGACCAGCTTGCGATCGGAAGTAATAAATTGTTCCGTTTGTGTACGATCGTTTCTCATCAACTTCGTATCTTTCGGGAATGTCAATGTGAGCTCCCCATCGAACAGACTCATTTTAGCTGTGAGATTGGTGCGATATTGTGCGCCTTCAATTGGTGTATTCAAATTATTAAGAATAAAGGAACCCTTAGATTTAGCACTTCCACGAATAATTTCGAAGCTAATTGTATTTTTGCCCGCTTTAAGATTCGGGACATCCAAACGGAAGACTCCTGGTGCGGTAAGCTTGGCTTCTGTTTTATTGTAGATAATAGAGTTTGCTCCGTCAGCTTGAATAACTACGGTTTGGAAGTTTGTATTTACGTTAGCTTGGTCAATTTTATCCGCATTTTTAACAAAATTCGTTGGTTGAAGCAGCAGATAGTCTACAGGCTGTTTAGTAACAGTAATCATCTTGCTTGTCGTGCGGCCTGTTTTATTCTTAGCCACCAGCTCTAATACATAATCTCCATACGCATCCAAATTCAAAGGTGTCGAAAGCTTGAATTTGGTCGTAATTTGATTGCCGTCCAGCGGATTAGTAACTTGAGATATTTGTGCTAATTGCGGAGTCGTACCCACAGCAAGAGTAGAACCATTAGGGACGCTTCTCACATACAAAATAGCCGTTGAAGTCGGATCTGCTGAATTTATTTTAGCGTTTAACACCGTACCCGTTAACTGAAGCTTATCAGATGTAGTCAAATACGCTCCAGGAATTGTACTAGGCGTTGATGGCGTTACTCCCGGATCAAGGGTTAGCTCCTCAATTAGAGGTGCGTAATCACTTAAAACGAAAATCTCATAAATCGTTTGTGTGACAAGCACTTTCGTACCTGCAGGCCTTAAATAAAGAGAGAATTTAATTGTCTTTTTACCATCGGCATCAAAAAGAGTATTAAATGCACTAGCAGGAATATTAAAAGTTCCATCTGTTCTATTAATTGCTGTAGCAGGTAAAGTAATATTCGTATCATTTACAGATACTTCAATATCATCGTAGCCTGTCGGCGGCAAATTAACTATTTTACCTGTAATACAAGGGGCAAGACCGCTCGCACAGGTAATCTGAGCAGGATTGCTGACTACTTTCCCATTATAGAGACTGTTCACAATGACATAAGGCGCACTTGAGATATTCAACTGATACGTTTTGGAACCAGCCTGGTTATAACCAGTTGTAGAGTTCCAAGGAACCAATGTCATCTTGGTAGCACCGTCCGGAATATCATGAAGATCAATCTCCGCTACGCCGGATGTGACCGTCACATCACCGCTGTCTGCAAAGCCAGGGATAGTCACTTTCACTTTATCCGCATTTCCATTCACATGGAATTTAAGTTTGGCTGGGAATTCATTGATTTGGTTCGTTCCTTGCTCAGTAAGCTTGACTTCATAACCTGCGCCAACTGCCGGAGCGAAATATTGAGCCGTATAGCTAATGTAAGGCAAAGTTGGATTAACATAATTGAAAGTATATCTTGTTGTATATTCACCGCCAAGACTTGTAACGAATTTAACGTCGATTTCCTGGTAAGTAGCCGTACCGCTCAGTGGAAGGTTTGCCTCAATATGATGGACATCGTAGGCAGTGCCTCCCGTTACAACCGCTGGAGAAACTAAGCTTGGATCTGTTCCGCTTGCGACATCAGGGTTAACATTCAAGTAACCGCCATTAGTTGACGTTGTGCCTGTAGCGAATGTATAACGAAGCGTTGTCCCACTTCCGGCAACACTAATATCTGCATACAAGTAATCAGGGCTGCCTGCCGTAATATTCCCTTTACTGTTCTTTAAATCTGCTGTAAACACGATGTTATTATCCGTTGAGCTTTCCAAATTAGGTATAGTGACCAATGCTTGGTCTGTATTCCCTGTGGCCGTCTCTTTAAAACGAACTTTACCGTTAAAAGCAAAACCGTATCCATTGTTATAAATAAAGTTTCTTGATGTCGTGTAAAAGTTCGTCGGATTCTTTGCAACGAAGGTTACTAGGTTATCCCCTGGCGTTAAAGCCAAGTCCGAGGCTCTGCCTGTGTTTGTTAAGAATGTAAAGATGCCGCCGGAAAAATTGGTTGCTTCGTAAGTAGCTCCTGCTACGGTAGCATTGACTTGATAAGCATTATTTGAATTACCCGTAATGGATAGGTTCGTGTATGGACCGGTTACCGGATACATTCCCCCATCGGCAAAGTCAGCACCGTTAATTTGCAAATTCGTGATGTTGGACACCGGTGTAAAGTAAATCCATGCCGGCTTGGAATCAACCGTTGAAGTGCTTCCGTATTTAACAACGATTTTATTTAAACCTTCGGTTAATTGAATGTTCTCAAAGGTAATTTGGTTGCTGTTGTTAGGGTTCTTGATTGCGCGATTCGTTTTGTTCGGCGTGGTTACCCCGGTATTGATATTCTTAATCTCGTAATAAATATTCGTGATCTGATCGTCAGAAATTCCCCCTATATCCACGCTAAGCGTGATTGGGTTCGATGTGATTCTAGGAACCGCGGCATCAGAGTAGGGAGGATCATCCTGTATTACTGTAGTATCATTGGGGTCAGTATGTACGTAATAATTCGTTATATTGATTACAGGCGCGGCGGAAGCCGTGAGTGGCGGAAGCAAGGTTAGCAGCATGGCAACCATGAGGCTAATGCTAATCCACTTATTTCTTTGCTTGGTCTTCAAAGCTAGTTCCTCCTTATGTTATCTAAAATATTATTCATCATCGTCATGTCATTCTTGACCAGCCTGCTCGGCCAGCCTTCTTTCATTTTCGACAATCCCTCCCAAATTCTTCTATCATTCTACATGTTTAGACGCAGCTTACCTACCAAAAGTTCTTGTACCTTTCTTATCGGTCAAAACCTCGCAATTGTTTAGAGAAAGAGGGAAGTTCACAAAATAGAAAAAAAATCCAACCCGAAGGTTGGATTAGAGTAAAGCGATATAAGTGCTGATTTATTTGCCCATCCGGTCGCTCTGTACAGGCTTGCGGATAAGTTTTTGCAGGAAGTTCAAGACCGGCTTGCGGCTTTTACTGATAATGCCGATCGCTTCTGCTCCAACGAGCATGACAAGGAAAAGCGCGACAATGATCATGATTAAGCCCCAAGTAGAATCCTGGGAAATAAAGACCGAGCAGATAACCGCGCTGCCGCCAAATACGGAAGCAATACCATAAATGATCAATACGCTTGTACGATGGCTGAAGCCGAGCTGTAGCAAGCAGTGGTGCAGATGGCTTTTGTCCGGCGCCGAAATCGGCAGTTTATTCACGTAGCGGCGCATAATCGCGAAGAAGGTATCGGATAATGGCACGCCTAGGATCATAATCGGAATTAAGAGCGATACAACGGCCGCTTGTTTGAAGCCGAGAATCGACAATGTCGCCAGGGCGAAGCCTAGGAACAAGGCGCCTGAATCGCCCATGAAGATTTTGGCTGGATGGAAGTTATAGAACATGAATCCTACGATGCTTCCTAGCAGAATCACGCTCAATAGAATAACAGTCACATTGCCCATCATAAGCGCTAAAATAAGAATCGTAGTGGTAGCAATACCGGATACTCCTGCTGACAGGCCGTCAAGACCGTCAATCAAGTTAATGGCATTGGATACGCCGACGATCCATAATATCGTAATCGGGATACTCAACCAGCCGATAGGCAGGTTCGTCTCTCCGAACGGAATGTTAACGAGATCGATTTTGAGGCCAAAGGAAACGACGATGCACGCGGCAATGAGCTGCCCGAGCAGTTTCCATTTGGGCGAAAGTTGAAAACGGTCATCCAGAGCCCCCGTAATGACGATAACTAAACCGCCGAGCAGCAAACCGAAGGCTGCATTGGAGTTTACGGCATCTAGTGCTGGAGAGACGACGAAATACGCTCCGACAAATGCTAGGAAAATAGCTAAGCCTCCGAGACGCGGCATAATTCGGGTATGAACTTTTCGTTGGTTAGGGGCATCCACAGCTCCAACCCAGAAGGCAAATTTTTTGACCAAGGGTGTCAGCAGCACTGCAATAACGCAGGCAGCGATGAACCCAATCGCATATAATCCATACATGTCTTCTTCACAGCTCCTCTTGTCTTGGGTGGCAGGTGATCCGCCGAAGAGAATTATACTCCCATTTGTCCACAAATACTACTGCTAAATTTGTCTGAAATGACCGTTTTCAGCCAATTTTCATAAAAATTTTCATGGTTTTGTGACTTTCTCTTTATCGCGCATCACTTTCATCGCGAATTTGGGGAGTAATAGCATTCTTTTGTAGCGCCACGGTTCCTGCAACAGGCGGTAGAACCATTCAAGACGTAGTTTTTGGAATATGACCGGCGCTCTTTTTAGCTTGCCCGAAATAACATCAAAACTTCCCCCGATTCCCATCATAACCGGAACGCCAAGCTGCCCTTTGTATTTCCCGATCCAAGGCTCTTGATTCGCTGCCGCTCTCCCTACAAATAGAAGATCCGGCTCCGCATCCACGATGGATTGAATCACTTCGGCATCCTGCTCGTCACCAAAATAGCCGTCACGCACGCCAACCAGTTTGATTCCAGGATAGTTCGCACGAATCTTAGCAGCAGCCGCTTGGATCACTTCACTTGAAGCCCCTAGCAGGTACACTTTCCAGCCTTTCGGCTCTCCGGCTTTCAACAGTTCTTGGAGCAAATCATAGCCGGGAACCCGCTCAGCTACAGGCTCTCCCACATAATTGGCCGCCCAGACGACGCCCGTTCCGTCAGGAACGATAAGCTCAGCGCGCTGCATCATGCTCATATAAGCAGGATCATCCAGCGCCGCCATGACCATAATCGGGTTAGCGGTAACGATCTGATGAGGCTGTCTTTGATCAATCGCCTTGGATAGGTAGGCAACCGTTTGGGCCATGCTCATCTTGGAGATAGGAACCCCATATATACGGACTTTGGGTATAGCTTGGGCAGAAACAATTCCAGTTGGGATCGTTGTCGATGTTGAGCTCATAGATATCTCTTCCTTTATGTGACGTTGACTTTCACGTTTTGGTTGACTTTTTACTATTTTTTTTGCTTATAAAATGAAACGATGCGATTCGCAGGGAGCTGCGCCTGCGCCTTAAGCTCCTCAATGGCGGCGCGCTTGGACGCCGCCCAAGCACTTGAACCCGCCAGGAGACGCTGTGCTTCCTGGGCCAAGGCATCGGCATCGAAGCGAGCGGTCGATGCCGCGGCTTTCATGCCGAGCCTATGGAGGAACTGGTCGATCTTCGGATCGTACGAGATGCCGACCATAGGCACATACTGCGAGGCTGCATAAATCAACGAGTGCAGCCTCATCCCGATCAGCAGGTCGCATCCCGCGACCTGCGCAAGCATATCCTGCGGATGGACGATGCCCGGCACCATCTCCGCCCGCGCCCCGTGATCGCCTAAACGGTCGATCACGAACTGCGAAGCCACCTCGTCAGACGGGAGGTGGAATGGCAAGAACCGCAGCCGCACGTTAGGATCGGCGGCGAGCAGCTTTACCAGGGACCGCGAAAGAGCTTCCAGCTCCGAGCGGTCCTCGTTCCAGAAGCGGACGGACACGCCGACCGTCCGCACACCCGCTGCCGACCCGTTAGACCCAGCCTCGCCGCGAAGCGGCAGGCCCATGACCGGGTCGGGCACGACCGCGATGCGCTCCCGCGGGAGGCGCATCTTCTCAAGCAGCTCCGCGGATTCGATATCGCGGACGGATACATAGGCGCAGCGTTTGAATACGCTGCGGATCCAGCCGTCGAACATCCGGCGGTTCACCGGCCCGATGCCTTGCGAATAAATAAAAGTGGGCTTTCCAAGCCACTGTGCGATTTTCAACACAGCCAAGTAATACGGAATGGTCTTCGAGCTTGTAGCATCCTGAAGTAAGCTGCCGCCGCCGCTGATCAAACCGTTCGCTTCCCGCAACGCGCGGAGCAGCGAGCCCGGCTTCATCCGGTGATACGAGGCAACGCCGTACATCGCTGACGTTTTCTCCGGATTCGCGGAAAGCACGATCGGCTCGATGCGGATGCCCTGTTCTCGGCCCTGTTCCTCCAAAGCGAACAAAATCGATTGAAGCACAGCCTCATCCCCGCTATTATCGAAGCCATAGTAGCCGGATAGCGCTATTTTGACAACTTTGGCACCCATCGTTTCCAACTCCTTGTGACAATTTCCCAAGCTGCGATTAGAACGAGGCCAATGATAGCGCCAAACACGAGACCGTAGGTAATACGGATGAACGAGATATGAAGCGGTGTATGCAAGTGAGCGAACGTATCAACGATGGAAAGCTGTCCGATTACGCCGATGAAAATCAGGTAAACCGCATGTCTGTAGCGGACAGATAGGTAGGCCCCAAGTAAAAACAACGGATGGGCGACCAAAAATTCTTTCGTACGAGGACGCACGCCAAGCGTATTTTCCAGGAACGAACGGAACAATTTCTCCACTGTAGATGCTTGTCCCTCGTTACCTGTACGGGACAGATAATAGAAGACTGCCGCAAGACCAATTCCGGCAACGAGAATCCACAATACACTAATATAAGAAGTGAGAATACGGCGGATATTATTGAGTTTGTCGCTATAGGTATTGTTTTCGCTAAAGAATAACAAGTATACGCCTGCGATTGCGATAGGCAGCAAATGTAGTATACCTACGCCGCGGAACTGTTGCAGAACAAGCATGTACGTGATGTGGTTAAGGAGCGCTACTTCGTAAACAACACCAATGAGCGAAATCGCCGAAGTTATGATTAATGTCCATATGGCAAAAGCAAGACCGGACTTCCATTTGGCTGCGGCTCCCGTACGAACCGTACGAATAGCGCGCATAATTGCGATGCTCGGCGCAGAAATAGCCGCTGCCAAGGCAAGACCCTGCGCGTATAAATTAGCTGACAGAGTGTGCAGTGCAACCAAGCCCAGCAAGCCCAGCACAAAGAAAATGAGCGTTGCTTCCGGGATGAAGAATGAAATCATAAGCACGATTAGGCTCAAGCCGCCAATCAGCATAAAGACGCTGGCTGCTTTCTGCCAAACATTCGATTCTACTTCAAAAGGCTGGGCTATGCCAAGCGTAAAGCCTTCTTTCTCAATACGCGGAATAGCTCCGTCTTTACCTTGCAAGCTCTCATAGTAAGCGGAGAGCGGATCTACCAACTTACCTTTATCCAAGCTTTTTACAGGTCTCGCATTTATGAAAACCATGCGAATATTGCGATCCTTCACAGCAAGCACGAAACGATCGGCAACCCCTTGAATGCGGTCTTCCAGCTCCGCTTTTTTCAGCGGTTCTGTCAGCTTCTCACCGTCTTTCTCCGTGAAGGAGTGCAGGCGGACGACGTTATAATTCGTTTCTTTGGCTAACGTATTAAAGCCTTTTTGAGGCTCTTTCAGCATTTCGATAGCGGCCAGACCGATGCCGTTTTTGTTCAGCAGATCTGCCATTTTATTAAGGTTAAGATCCGTGTTTTCTTCCGTATAGCCCGGAACCTCATTGCCATCGACGATGATTCTTTTCACACCGAAATCATGAAGCTGCTTCAGGAGACGATCCATCTCATTCGTGACGAAAGGTCGGCGATTCGATAGGCGCACTACGATTTGGAAGCCTTGATCCTTCAACATTTGCAGAGTAATCGGGTCAGGGTCCATTCCCTTAATCGAAGCATCGTCCATACTCATTTGAATAATGAGTCCGTTGCGATTTTTGAAGCTCCAAGGTTTGATGCCAACGCCCAGGTCGGCAAATGTCTTCTGAATTAATGGCTCCAGCTTTTGCTGCGTTGCGCTGTCCCTGAACAACACATAGGTGAAGTTCTCATTCGGATCACCGAAGGTTTGGGTAAGCGCGGCTGCGTCCCTTGAGTTGTACATATCAATGTGACGACTCTCTTTGAACTCGGACAGCGTGCTTTCATACACAGACATGGATCCGATGCCCGCGGCCTTCATATTCTTCAGCTGCTGCGCAACGAAGCTTTGCGGGTTTGTTTGTACATCCGAGATATCCAATAAATCACGATAGTCAAATACGAACTCGACGTTCTTCGTCGAAGTTTCGGTTTGGTGACGCGTGTAAGCTAGCGGAAGCGAGCCTAGCATACCAATAATGACGAGCCACCATAGAACATTTTTGAGCGGGTTATTCCAAGTTTTATACCAATTCACCAATTGTCCACTCCTTAGAGCATTTACTTTCTATTCCCATATACACTCGAAAACCCCTCCAGCTCCCAAGCCTAGGAAAATAGGCCAAATGAATGCGGATTTATTCCATCTATTCATTAGACGACCTATCCCTGACTTAGGTTCTGAAGAGGTTCAATTGATCCTATTTCATTATCCGTCTACACGGCTAAGCACATATTGAACGATGCGATCCATCTGTTCCGCGGCTTCAGTTCCTGTTGCTCCCTTGACCGCAAAATAGAACTTAATTTTCGGTTCGGTTCCTGAGGGACGCAGACAGAACCAGGAGCCGTCCTCCAACTTGAATTTCAGCACATTCTCGAGCGGAAGTCCGTTAACCCCTTTGGCGTAGTCTTCCATATCGGTAACACGCGTACCACCGATTTCCGCCGGAGGATTCGTTCTCCAAGCTTCCACCATGCGTCCGATTTGTTCCACGCCGTCTTTCCCTTTAAGCGTCCTTGATTCCAGTTTTTCCAAAAAGTAACCAAAGGATTCGTACAGCTCTTGCAGGACTTCATATAAAGTCTTGCCTTGCTTCTTATAATAAGCTGCCGCTTCGGCAATAAGCATCGCTGCGATCACCGCATCTTTATCTCGGGCATAGTCTCCGGCCAAATAACCGTAGCTTTCTTCGTAACCAAACAGGTAAGTATGCTCGCCTGTTTGCTCGAATTGCGTCATTTTCTCCCCGATATATTTAAAGCCGGTTAACGTATTTAACGTTGGAATGCCGTAATGCCCGGCGATCACCGCACCCATTTCGCTCGTAACGATCGTTTTGATAACTACGCCGTTCGCCGGCAATGTTCCACGTTCTTTCAGGCTTGATAATAAATAATTAACGATAATCGCCCCGGACTGATTGCCTGTCAAAACGACATACTCACCGTTCGGATCTTTCACTACCGCCCCCATGCGGTCGGCATCCGGATCCGTACCGATAATGATATCGGCATTCCAATCTTTCGCCTGTGCGATAGCGAGTGTAAAAGCTTCCCGTTCCTCCGGGTTCGGAGACTTCACCGTCGAGAACTGCGCATCCGGCAGCTCTTGTTCGGCAACGACACGAACTTGTCCGAAGCCAACGGCTTTCAGCACTTCCCTGACCGGCACATTGCCTGCTCCATGCAGCGGCGTGAAGATGACGCGGAAATCGTCGCTAATTTCCTTAATGACTTCCGGATTCTGACTAATCGCGGTTACGGCTTTTATGTACGCTTGATCGACATCTTCGCCGAGCCATGTGAGCAGGCCCTGCGCCTCTGCTTCCTGCTCACTCAGCTTCTTCACTTTATCGAAGGAATCAATGCTCTGAACCTCAGCGATCACTTGCTCCGCAAACTGAGGAACAAGCTGTCCACCGTCTGCTCCATATACTTTGTATCCGTTATATTCAGGTGGATTATGGCTTGCTGTGACGACGACGCCTGCGGCAGCTCCCAAATATCTTACGGCAAAAGACAGCTGTGGCGTAGCATGCAGCGTCTTGAATAAATAAGCCTTGATGCCGTTGCCTGCGAAGACCAGGGCGGCCTCTAAAGCGAACTCCGGCGACATATGACGGGAATCGTAAGCCAAGACAATGGAAGGGCTTGGTACGCCGGTACCCTTGACATATTGCGCCAAACCTTGGCTTGCGCGTCCAACGGTATATACATTGATTCGGTTCGTTCCAGCGCCAATTACGCCGCGAAGTCCGCCTGTGCCAAATTCGAGATCTTTGTAAAAGCGATCCTCAATTTCTTTCTCATTTCCCCCAATGGCTTGCAGTTCTTTCTTCGTTTCGTCATCCACAGCCGGATCGTTCAGCCATAATTGATATTCTGTTTGTACACGCGTCATAGTAGTCAGGTTCATCTCCTCTTATCTATGGATTATTTATTAGCAAGGGCGAACATAAGCTCACCTTCGACTACCACTTTGTCGTCTACTTTCGCCACAGCTTGGCCTTTGACAATCGTGCCTTTTACACGTGTTATCGTCATTTCTAATGTTAGCGTATCGCCTGGCACCACCTGCTTGCGCCAACGAATGCCGTCTGCGCCGGCGAACAAACCGATTTTGCCTTTATACTCCGGCATCGATAATACGGCCACTGCGCCCACTTGTGCCAAAGCCTCGATAATCAGCACGCCCGGCATAACCGGATAGCCTGGAAAATGACCAGCAAAGAACGGTTCATTAATGGTAACATTCTTAATTCCTACCGCTTTCACGCCTTCTTCGACTTCCAAGATTCGGTCAACGAGCAGAAAAGGAGGGCGGTGCGGAATAATCTCTTGAATCTGATTAATATCTAGCATAACGGGGAATGCTCCTTTCAAATTGCTTGTATAAAATACAAGGTAATCACTTACAATACAGGTGTCCCTTCATTAACTGCAGAAGTGAAGGTTCATATAGGGGGAGCTTATGTAAAGCGGTCTGTGCACAGTCCCTTACGTAGGCTCTTTTTTACGTTATGTTTTTATTTGATTTTGGCCCTTCGGTTTAACAACAGGAATTGAAAAATATAAATGAAGGAAGTTAAGAAGGAAACCCCGATCACGAACCATAAGTACGTCATGGCGAAGTCTAAATGAAAAACAATGAAGAGTATGGCGAAATAGTAAAGCACCGTCGTTAATTTCCCCATCACGTTGGCGGGAACCGTTAATTTGCCCCTGAAATGAAAAAAGGCAGAGCCCATGATCATGCCCAGGTCACGAATGAATATCGCTGCCGCCGCCTGCCACGGTATCATCCCGGTAATGAGCAAAGAAAGTATGACCGCAATCATCATGCACTTGTCTGCAAGGGGATCCAGCATGACGCCAACAGGTGTAACCAAGCCTCGAGTTCTGGCAATATAACCGTCTAAGATATCTGTAAGTCCCGCTGCCAATAAAATCAGGAAGGCAACCTGAATATGGCCGCTAAAAAAAATAACGAGGTACACAGGAATTAGAACAAACCTGCTTATGGTGAGCATGTTCGGAATATTCAAAGTACCCCTCCTGCGCCTATTATCTGGAATATGACGATTAACCTTCATTCATTATACATTTGCTTACACAAAAATAAAACTCCCAATACGGGAGTTTGAATTAATTCGCAAAGACCAAATCGTATAAATGCCGCCAGGTGCTCATATGAAAGATTTCCGCAGCCGGTTGATGGCCCAGCTTGGAGTATCCAAGCCATAGTCCGACGTAAACGGCCAACACGCAAAGAACAGGAATACGAATAATCTTGAAAATAAGCCATATAACGTCCAGCCATTTCGGCCGTGGCGCTTTCTTCTTCGGAGCAGGCTTGTCTGACATCGAGCCCTATCCCTCCCTTTCTGTGATCAGGCGCGCAAATTATTCGCGATATTCATCATCTGATCGGAGGATGTAATCGCCCGGGAATTGAGCTGCAGCGCTCTTTGCACCATCACGAGATCCGTCATTTCATCGGCAAGCGTCACGTTCGATTGCTCCAAAAACCCTTGCATCAAGGTAACCCGATTGCCCGTTGTATCTAATCCCGGATTCACATCTTGTAAAATATTGGCCTTCTCCGCAGCCGTTATCCCCGCTGGAAGCGCGTATAAATTATCTCCAACATCTTGGAGCAACTGCGGACGCACAACGCGAACGAGTTTGATTCGTCCCAAATTAAGCGGCGCGGCACTCGGATCCTGCTCGCTGTAGCCGTTAATGAGACCGTTCGGTTCAACAACAGGTCTCAAACCGGCAGGCACGCGAATCGGATTGCCATCCGCACCCGTAACAAAATGGCCCTCTTTGGTCGTCAGCACCGTATCGCCATTCGCGTCAGGCGTTAAGCTGAACGCACCGTTTCGGGTCCATGCCGGCTGGAATACCTGATTGCCATTCGCGTCTACTTTGCTGACAGCTACTTCAAACAAGCCGTCTCCCTGAATCGCAAAATCCGTGACATTGCCCGTAGACTGAATAGGCCCTTGCGCAAGGTTCGTCTGGATTTGAACCAGCTTCGATCCCCATCCTTGGTTGAAGCCAAGCGGCGAGAACCGTCCTTGCTGGCGGAATCCTTCCGGCTGCGACTTCACGTTGGTCAGAACGTCCTCAAAGGAGGCTTCTTTTTTCTTAAAACCGTTTGTGTTTACGTTCGCTATGTTATTGGACAGAATATCCAGCTTTTGCTGCAAGCTGTGCATGGATACCGATGAGTTAATCATGGAATTGTTCATGTGTAGCTCCTTCGCAAGCTAGATTAGACGCGTCCTACTTCGTTCGCTGCCTTGTCCATACTTTTATCGTAAGATTGAATGACCTTTTGGTTCGCTTCATAAGCGCGAAGCGCTGACATCAAATCCACCATGGATTGCGCAGAATCCACGTTGGAGCGCTCGACAAAGCCTTGTCGAACCTCAACTTGATCGCCCGGTGCGACTTGCGTTACCGTCGCTTCATCGCCCGGATTAATCCGCAGCAAGCCGTTGCCTTCCCGCAGCAACAAGTTGGGATTCTCGGCACGCGAGAGCATTAAGCCTACAGGTTGTCCGGCTGCATTCAGCAGCGGTTGGCCGTTCCCGTCAAGGAACTCGCCTTTGTCTGTCACCTTAAAGGAGTGAATCGGCTGTCCCGCTCCATCAATAAGGAGCAACGGTTGTCCATCTCGACCCAGCACTTGATTGCCATCCGCGTTCACCAATTGGCCTGTCGTATCTACCGTAAATTTACCGTTCAAAGAATACCGGGGCTCTCCCTGCGCGTTCATCACGGTAAACAGAGCCTTCGGCTGGAATGTGCGCTGTCCGTCTTCACTCACGTATTTCCCTGAAGCGTCAAAAACCATGCCCGGCACTTGAATGTTTGACACCAAGGCAAAGTCAAAAGGATTTTGCGTTTCCTGCAAGTCGCCTTGCGCGTGAATGGAAATGTTTTCCTCGGAGAACACACCTAGACTCATTTTTCCAAGCGGAGCTGTCGAGGCTCCTTGTCCACCGCGTATTGTCGAAATGAGCATCTCCGGGAACGAGCGTGACAAGGCATTGCCTTGTTTAAAACCCGGGGAATTAATGTTGGCAATATTGTTGGTAATGGTATCGTGTCTGCGCTGCTCGGAAATCATTCCTGCTGCCGCGGTATACAGTCCTCTTAGCATCTCTTCACCCTCTTGGATAAACTGTCTAGTTAAAATTTACGTTTAGAAACCTTATCTAAGTTATCAAGCATAATCCCTGTTCCTTTAACTACGCAAGACATTGGATCTTCCGCAATTAATACCGGAACCTTGAGCTCGTCCGCCAACAATTGATCCAGTCCGTGCAGCAAAGCTCCTCCGCCAGTCAGAATGACGCCGCGGTCAATAATGTCTGCGGAAAGCTCAGGCGGTGTGCGCTCCAGAACGCTCTTCGCAGCCGTTACGATAGATGAAACCGGATCCCATAGAGCTTCCTGAACCTCACTGGAGTGAATCGTAATCGTAAGCGGCAATCCGGATACCATATCTCTGCCGCGAATATCCATCTCTTGATCTCTGCCATGTGGATATACCGTTCCGATTTTAAGCTTAATGTCCTCGCTTGTCCGTTCGCCGATCAGAAGTTTGTACTTATTTTTGATGTACTTCGTGATCGCAATATCGAACTTGTCTCCAGCGATTTTGATGGAGGAGGAGGTGACGATGTCACCCATGGATAACACAGCTACATCCGTCGTCCCTCCGCCAATATCTACAACCATGTTGCCGCTAGGCTGGAAAATGTCCATGCCCGCACCGATTGCCGCTGCCTTCGGCTCTTCTTCCATGAATACCTCTCGTGCACCGCTGCGCTCAGCCGCTTCGCGGATCGCCTTCTGCTCAACCGAGGTGATGTTGGTAGGGGCGCAGATCAAGATCCGCGGATGCGAATACCAGTTCTTGCCCCCCACTTTTGCAATAAAATGCTTTAACATCATTTCTGTAATATCAAAATCTGCGATAACACCATCTCTCAATGGACGAATCGCGATAATATTGCCCGGAGTTCTACCAACCATGCGGAAAGCTTCTTCTCCTACAGCAAGCACGCGTTTCGTATCGCTTTCAATCGCTACTACAGATGGCTCATCGAGCACAACGCCGCGTCCTTTCACATGAATGAGCACGTTCGCCGTGCCGAGATCTATCCCAATATCCTTGCTTAACATTTCAAGTTAATCCTCCCTAAATCTACCGTCCATCCCGTGAAGAATCGGCGCTCTTATAGATAGTTCTAATTATAAGCTAAATTCGCTGCAAATGCATTATTTCCTCTTTTTCCGTTAAATTTCGACATGTCCAGTTATAGGAAACCGCCGGGATGATGGTTCTTTTAGGATTTGACCGTAACTAAGTTTTCGGAGTGCTTCGGATTTCGCGTCTTACGATACTTGATTTTCGTCGCTTCTCCTCCCCTTAGATGTCTGATGGACTTGTGATACTCCAAAATGTGCTTCACCTGGTTGGCCAGGTCCGGGTTGATTTCCGGCAGTCTTTCCGTCAAATCCTTATGCACCGTGCTCTTGGAAACACCGAATTCCTTCGCAATGGTGCGAACCGTATTCTTGGTCTCGACGATACAGGTACCAATCTTAATGGTTCGCTCTTTGATGTAATCGTGCACTCCCCTCGCCTCCCTACTCGAGATAGTTTGGTAAAGTATATGAGGGGCATGACTAGATATTCTACGTAACCAAGCCTGACAAGCCCAATTCCCATATTTATTTTCAAAAAAACCAGGGAATAAGGGCTTATGCGGTCCTTTTTGAAGAGGACAGGCTTGTTTTGTGGGCTATGCAACGCAAATCCAGGGGCTGCGTACCCAGGGCAATCAATGCAAAAAAGCAGCAGGATATACCCGCTGCCCTCATTCTATGTAGGCTGGTTGGTGACAAAGCCAACTGTTCGCCTTTTTATCCCTAACTGAATTACTGTTTAGCGTTTAAAATCGTTTCGGGATTCACAGCGGCATTATCGGTAACTTGACGCACTTCGAAGTGCAGGTGCACGCCGTCTTCCTTCTCGAATTCATTACGTCCCGCTTTCGCGATCACGTCACCTTTCTTCACTTCAGTGCCTTTGGTTACTTTCACTTCAGCCAAGCTTTGGTAAACGCTGATCAAACCGTTACTGTGTGTGATTTCGACAAGGCTGCCGACAACCGGATTCTGCTCAACTGCCGTAACCTTACCGCTCAATGCGGCCAATACATCAAATGCTGCGCCATCTTTGGCTTTCAAGTCGATTGCGGTATGCGGCGTCAATTGATCATTGTACTGGATCATCGCCGCCTGTTTCACTTCATTGGTTGCATTGGTGTCATAGAATGGGATGGATACTTCGACCAGCGATCTGTCTTTTACAGGCCATTGCATAGCCTCTGCTGGTGCGTTTACGGCAACCGCCCCGTCTTTGGAATTGTCAGGTGCTTGATTCTCGCTGCTTACCTTAATGCCCAGATCTTCTTGGCTGACTGTTTTCTTCCCAGCGTCCTGGTACACCCACATTAAGGTTAAGATAATTGCCGCTGCTGCTACATACGTTGCTGGGAATACCCACTTTTTAGCAAGCAACTTCTTCCATGCGGATGGACTTCCTTGTGCTCCTTGAACAGTTTTAGGAGCTTCTTCTTTTTGAAAACCTTTGTTTTGATCACTCATGGTTAATCACCTCATCAACCATTCTTGACACATTTAAAGGTTTTATACTTGAAGAAAGATATTTTTATAGAAACGTTACGAACTAAGATTTCTGGATAAAAGGCGCCGCTTTTTCAATAGAGATCCCCGTGTAATAATAGGTTACGATTTGCTCCGCTGTCTTGCCTTCCTTGGCCATGCCGTTAGCGCCCCATTGACTCAGGCCCACTCCGTGACCGTATCCGTAGGTCGTAAACGTAATTTTGGAGCCGGCCCATTTCCATGCGAATTGAGAGGATGCTAGTCCGAGCTTCTCTCTTACTTCACGGCCAGAGAACATTTTTCCTCCGATTGCTATCTTTTTGATCCGGTGGCCTGTCGACCACTCTAGCACCTTCATACTCTTCTCCCCGGTGCCGGTGGTGGCTATGCTCGTAACCCCCAGCTTTTGCAGCATGCTTTTGTAAGTGATATCTACGGTTTCCTGGTAGCGTGAAGACAGCTTTACATCCCATGGGCTCGGTACGCTGCGCAAATAGGGGCTCATGAACGGCCAGTAATCTTCCGAATTTTCGGTATACCCGTTGCTGGTGGAGAAAAAAGTCGCATTGATAGGCTTATGCTCGTAAGTCAGAATCATATCTTTGGTTTCATTCACAGCTCTATCGATTTTGGCCATATTCGTCTCATATGTACCCCCGCTCCATTTCTCTCTCAGCTCTTGATCGTTCAAATAGGCTTGATGTGCGGTTGTATCTGTTACGAGCGCGTCATTCACAGGCATATTGCTATAATCCTTCTCTAGCACTCTCCGTACAACGTAAGTTCTAGCAGCCATCGCTTGCGCTTTTAGCGCCTCCAGCTCAAATTCAACCGGCATTTCCGCGGCTAATACACCTTTCACATACTGCTCCAGCGGAACCGTCTCCACTACCGACTTCTTCGTCAAATACACGGGAATCATTAAACCTTGTTGGGTCACCGTCGCTTGATTGGAGCCGTAGTCGTCCGTTTGGGCAGATGGCACGTCGCCGCCCGGAATCTTCTTGACTAGCAATCCAGGAACAAGAATGATGACACAGAGCATCGAAGACAAACAAACAGCCATCCATAGGATGACCCCGCGGCCAGGAACACGTTTCTTCTTCAACATCGTCTCAGCAGCCTCCATAAGCGCGTTTACTAGCAGGTAATTTGGTATGACTTAGCTTATGAGAGGCGTTGCTAGATTAGAACACGAGGCTAGGTCTATTTCTATGTTGTACTCTATACAACATTACTATCGCTATTGGGCTCCCGCGTTTAATGCAATGAATTAAGCAGAAAGCTGCTGATTGCATGTTCCAACGGAGATAGGAGTCTCCAAAGACTCTTATTGCTTCGTGTGGGGGAGTTTTCAAGCCTTTTTCCGTTAAATGATTGCATTTTGTACAATCGAATCACAGTTTTTAAGGCACTCCCCGCTTTTATGTTGCACATAAGAATCAATTTAATAAACATTTTTTACGTAAAAAACCGAACTATAACATGTGATCAGAGCTAATTTAGGGCAAACCTCATGTACGCATAACTGTGAAATGTTACGGATAAGAGAGGTCAAGCTCCGCTTGCCCCTTCCTGTAAATAGCCAGTGTGTTTGGGACGAGTGGACTCGTATTGAAATACATTGGCGCTCGGGTCGTTTTAAAGGAACCTCATTCCCTTATTTAAAATAAAAGTGGAATCTGTTGGGCCGAAGGGGAACTACAGGGTCCTAACTCGCAGCTGTCTCCCAATATCCTGTCCGTAATGGCGAAATAGAGGACCGTAGTTCCCCTTTCCTCGCTCAATGGGGTGTTTTGGGCTAAATAGAGCCTTGTAGTTCCCCTACCTCACCGTGTGGCATCTGAGACTGACCGTCGCCGCATGAATAAGGGGGGAAGCTCGGCGCACCCCAAAAATAAAAAACCGCCGGATCACCTCCGACGGTTCATTCTATTCATCCTATGCTAATGTTGGCTGGATATTGAAAAAGCCCAGCTCCGCAGCTTCCTGCTCCACTTGTTGCGGTACCGAACGGGAAATGTCGGCACCAAGTCCGCGCAGGACGTCTGTAATGTCGACGTACCCGCGATCAATATGGTGAACCCCCGTAATCTCGGTTTCACCCTCTGCAGCCAGCGCCGCCAGAATAAGCGCGGCTCCTGCGCGCAGGTCGGTTGCGCATACTTTCGCGCCGCGCAGCTTGGCATTGCCGCTCACGATCGCGGTACGGCCATCGACTTTAATATGCGCGTTCATGTTCGCGAATTCCTCCACGTGCATGAACCGGTTCTCGAACACGGTCTCCGTCACGAGGCTCGTGCCGTCCGCCACCATCAGCAGCGCCATCATTTGCGACTGCATATCGGTCGGGAAGCCCGGATACGGCAGCGTCTTCACATCCACCGCACGCAACGGCGCCGTTGCACGAACGCGAATGCCGTTCTCGTCTTCTTCGATGATCACGCCCATTTCCTGCATTTTGGAGATGACAGGACGGAGGTGATCCCCAATAGCGCCTTCCATGTACAGTTCGCTGCCGGTAATAGCTGCAGCAATCATATATGTACCTGCTTCTACGCGATCTGGAATAACCGTATGTACAGCCCCACTAAGTTTCTCTACGCCTTCTATGCGAATAACACCTGTTCCAGCGCCGCGAATAATGGCACCCATCGCATTCAAATAGTTAGCCAAATCGACGATTTCCGGCTCTTTGGCTGCATTCTCAATGATGGTTGTGCCTTCAGCAAGCGTAGCAGCCATCATAATATTCTCGGTTGCGCCAACGCTGGCTACATCCAAATAAATTTTAGCACCCTTCAGGCGCCCTTTCACTCTGGCCTCGATATACCCTTGACCCAATTCAATATCGGCACCCATCGCTTCAAAGCCTTTGAGATGCTGATCAATCGGCCTCGTGCCAATTGCACAGCCGCCTGGCAGGGAAATTCTCGCCTGCCCCCGTCTTGCAAGCAATGGCCCCATAACAAGGAAAGAGGCTCTCATTTTACGAACTAAATCGTACGATGCTTCGCATGTGTCAATGCGCTCGGCACGAACGCGAATAACCTGACGGTCATATTCGACTTCAATACCTAAGCTCTGCAATACTTTATTAATGACTAGTACATCGTCAAGGGGAGGCGCATCGTGGATGACGCTTTCACCTTCCGACCCCAGAATGGAAGCTGCAATAATCGGCAGTACCGCATTTTTCGCTCCGTTGATTTTCACATTGCCAGCTAACTTTCGGCCACCGCGGACGATAATTTTGCTCATCATGGTCCCTCCGCGCACTTATTTTAATTACAAGGTTTTGCACATTTCCTAAGTTTATCATCACAAGCCACATAGATACAACTGTGTTCTTTTGGTATTCCTAGACACCATCATAGAGTTCGAAAAGGATCTCGATTTTGGCTCCGTTCTACTATCCATTGTTGACAACAATTTAAAGCATTATTCGAAAAAGCGAATTAAAACATCTTTCCGAAGCCCAGGGAGAGACCTAAATACTGGATGAAAAAACTGGCAACGAGATGCCCCAATCCAATCGAAAGCAGAATTTGCAGCATAATGGCTTGCGCACCCTTAGGGTTCTTCAGCAGCACGTCAAAGCGGAACGCTTGCAGCGCCCACCACGCCAAGCCGATACATAGAATATAAACAACAATGTCGACCATATTCATTAGCGAAGCATACTTGGCAGCTTCATTCCATTTGTCTGTTTCTCCCATAGGTCACTCCTCTTCGGTTCTACCGATTCATTACTTTCAACAGCATGGAGACAAATTCCGCGCGGGTAGCCTGCTCATCAGGATGGAAAGTCCCGTCCGGATAGCCGGCAACCCAGCCGTCAGCCCACATTTGCTTTAAAATGCCAATCCCCCAATAAGACTCATCTACATCTTTAAAAGGAGAATTGCCCCGCTTCTTCCCTGTCATATTCATGCTCCGCGCAAGCATCTGCGTCATTTCCATCCGGGTAAGCGTGCGGTCGGGTCCGAAAGTCCCGTTCGGATACCCGCCAACGATATCCGCCTGCAGCGCTTTGGCTACGTATTCGTAAGCCCAGTGCGCCGTGTCCATATCGCTGAATTTCAGCTCTTTGCGCTTCGTCAGCTTCAAAGCCCGAGTCAGCACAGCCGCTGCCTCCGCACGCGTAATCGATTGGTCCGGAGCAAAACGGTAGTTCCCATAGCCGCTGATCACACCTTGATCCGTAAGCTTGCTGATCGCATCCTGCGCCCAATGCCCCTCAATATCGGCAAACCCGCTGATTAGGGTGTAACTGCTTATTTTTAACCGATACATTTGACTCATAAACCATTGATTTGCTTGAAGCTTAATATAATAGGTGCCTGCATCCAGCGTCTTCTCAATGAAGAGCTCATCAGAGCCGTATTCGTTTCTATAAAAGCCCTGTTCCTTCAATGTACTGTCATACAGCGTTGCGTACATCGTCCGTGAAGTCGGGATGTTGGTTAACTTCACCTGCGCCAATCCGTTTTTGGTCATTCGGAATTTGAACCAATCGACGTCTTCATTGTTGTTAAATAATCCTTCATACACCGAATTCATCGCTGCAAAAGTCGCCTGATACGACTTATCGTTGGGCTCATTCGGATCAATCAGCTTCGGCGAATACTCGATTTCAAGCGTATACTCGCCCGTAATCGGCTCCGTAAAATCCTTCACATTGCTGATGCGGATATAATATTGCCCCGGAAATACATCCATTAGCGGGCTGATCTCAATCCCGCCATCTCCGGTTTGATCGATCGTAATCGCCTTTTCCCCTTCCTTTTGAAAAAGGATCATCGGGTCAATACGTCCTGTATCCACGGAAAGCTTTAGCCGAATCGTGCCTGATTGCTGCAGGGGAAGGACGAACCAGTCAACGTCCCCTTTTTGGTGAAAAGTTCCGACGATCGTTTGACTGCGTGCAGGGAGCGCAAATGCTTTGTACTGCTTATCGTTATCCTCATAGGGATCCCTGTAGATAATAAAATCCGTTTGCAAGCTATAACTGATCCCCGTCTTCCGGGTGCGATCCACCGCCTGAAGCTGCATGTATGTGCGACCCTTGGTTACTTTCACTAGAAAAGGCTGCATGCCATTCGAAGTATTATTAGAAACAAACGTTTCTCCGGAATCAAAGCGCACACGAATACCCGTGGTATCCGCATTCTTCAACCATACCTTGATATACCCGTCATAGGGCGCATCAATCGCGAACCAATCCTCGTCCTGCGCAGAAGTTAGCACTGCTTTCACAGAAGTATGTATAGAAAGTTTGGCCGCTTTGTTTTTACTATTATTTGACTCAAAACGATTTTCATTATAGGGCTTTGTCAGTGCCAAATCGACTCTTAACAGCCCATATCCCGTTTTGGGATCCCATCCCTCTTCGCCCAAATTTTCCGTCGTCTGTTCAAGCTGCGATCGTACTTGATACGCACTCAAAGCCGGAAATTTGCCCCACACCAATGCGGCTGCTCCGGCAACTTGCGGTGCGGACATCGAGCTTCCGTCCTGATACTGATAGCCGCCTCCCAGTGCTGTGGTATACACATCCCATGGTGCTACCAAGTCCAGCTCCGGTCCAAAATTGGATCGCGGATCTGGCTGCTTATCGGAGCGAACGCCTCCTACAGCTAAAACCGTCGGATACGCCGCCGGGTATTTGACACTCATGCTTTCATTGCCGACAGCAGCCACAAGCAGTACGTTGTGATCTTCTGCATACTGCACAATGTTCGCCAAGTAATCGGAGTACTTGTTCAAACCCAAGGAAAGCACAACGATCTTCGCCCCGTGATCCACGGCATATTTAATGCCTTCACCAAGCTTCGCTTCGCCGCCGGTGCCGTCTGCCTCCAACGCTTTGATCGGCATGATTTTCGTATTAGGAGCTATGCCTGCGATACCTTTATCGTTATTAATCGAAGCCGCTATGATACCGGCTACATTCGTTCCATGTCCATTATCGTCCATTGGCTTTTTCGTAGGCTGAAGCAAGTTCACGCCATCCACCAAATTACCTACTAAATCAGGATGTGTAAGATCAACACCCGTATCAACAACAGCCACTACAATAGGCGTACGGGTATCTCCAGCCGCAACCCACGCTTGATCGATGTGGATCATGTCCAGGTAAGTTTGTTTTACCCTCATGGGATCCGTCGATGCGGGATACGCCGCTTCTGCTTTTGTAACCATCACTGTAAGTTCCACAACGAGCAGCATCAGAACGATGAGCCATACGTGTCGAATGAATTTCATGAGATCACAGTTCCTTTATCGTAATGGTCTTTGTCCTTCTCTATCTATACCACATTACCCGTCTTCTCGATACATATAACGGTTTTTCTTCGCAAAAAGTTCAGAACTTTTGAAATAATCTTTTGGGGCTTGGCTCATGTGAATCTATTGTACATGGAAATGTGGGATTTGTGTGGGATTTGGAGGCAATTACCAGAGATGCGGAAAACCGTGGATTTTGTGCTAAAACAGGTTAAAGGTGATATAAAAAAGCCCTCCCCAACAAGGGAAAGGCTCTTCACAATTTTTACATCATAATAAAATCCTTCGTCAGCATAAAAATGCTTTCGATCCATCTGAGCACAAGGTGCGGCACAAAGCCCAAGACTAAGCTGACAAGTGCGCATAACCAGACCGTTACGCCTAGCGTAACCGGTACTTTGACCTCGGCAGACTCGTAATCGCTGCGCATGAACATTTGACGCACGATTCCGAAGTAGTAGTACAAGGATACCACACTCGTCGCGATCATCAGGGAGCCCAGCCAATATTGATGGGTTTGCATCGTTCCGAGAATGATATACAACTTACCGAAGAATCCGCCGGAAATAGGGATACCCGCCAAGGACAGCACAAGCAATACCATCGCTACAGCTGTATAAGGCGCCCGGTAGTACAAACCCCCGAAGCCCTTTGCTTCGGTATGTCCCTCCGCTTGCTCGATAATCATCAAAACTGCGAATGCACCGATGTTCATAAACAAGTACGCGATTAAATAGAAAATAAATTCAGAGAAGTTCGCGTAATGGACGGCGGAGAAGTAGGTTGCGATCGGAACCAGCAAATATCCCGCATTGGCGATTCCCGAGTAAGCCAACAACCTTTTTATGTTCGTTTGCTTCAACGCAATGAAATTACCGGTCACCATCGCGATCGCAGCCATGACAGAGATGGCCAGGAAAATATCGGATTGGAATTTCGGTTCCTCGAAAGAGCTAAAGCCAAACAAGATGTAGAATACCCGGAAAAGAATGGCGAACCCGGCGCCTTTGGACACGACGGCCAAGAAAGCTGTCACCGGCGTAGGAGCGCCTTGGTAAACATCCGGAGCCCAGCTGTGGAACGGGGCAGCGGCGATCTTGAAGCCGAAGCCGGCAAGCAGCATGAAGAACGAAACATACAGCAGCGGCTCGTAAGAAGCAACGAGAGACGGAAGCGCAGCGCCAATCTCCGAAAGATTGCTCGTTCCGACCATGCCATACAAGAAGGACATCCCATACAAGATGATGGCGGAGGAAACACCGCCCATGACCAGGTATTTAAAAGCTCCTTCATTGGAATTGCTATCCTTCTTCTTCATCGCAACAAGCAAGTAAGAGGTTATGCTAAGAAGCTCCAACCCCACATATAACGTGATCAGATCACCGGAAGATGACATAATCATGGCGCCCAGCGCAGCAGGCAGGTAGAAATAGTAGTATTCGCCCACATGCGGGATCGCGTCTTCCTTCACGAAGCTTAAACTCATCAGGACGACGAAGCCGGTTCCTAATAAAGTAAACAATTTCAGCAGATTCGAGAAATCATCCACTCTATAGCTCTGGTTGAGCAGCTGAATGGCCTCATCCGGATTCAACTGAAGCAAGACAAATACAGCAGAAATTACAAGGCCGACCAAGGTCAACCATCCAATAACGGAACGACTTAACCTGCTTGGCAGGATCAAATCCAAGAGAGATAGGATGATCGCGGTGGCAACCAGCGAAAGCTCAGGGAGCAGATGCACTAAATCGGCGACATGGAGTCGAAGCTGTTCCACCGGACTAACCTCCTATCTTCCCGGCTACACTTTGGATCAATTGATCCAAGCTGCCTATCGTTTGCTGAAGCGGCTGACTCAGCACGCTTGGGTACACCCCAAGCAAAAGGATAAACGCCACCAGAGTAATCATCGGCACCGCCTCGATTAACCGCGCGTCGCGTATACCTTGCAGAACCAAAGCCGGATGCTTCGGGCCAAACGTGATATTTAGCACCCCGCGAAGCACATAAACCGCTGCGAGAATGATCCCAAGCGTACCGATGATGGCGTACACGCGGTGCGTTTCGAAGAGTCCGAGAAACGCGAGGAACTCGCTGACGAAGCCGGATAAGCCCGGCAATCCGAGCGAGGCCATCCCCGCAATCAGCAGAATCCCGCTGATGAAGGGCACCGACTGCGCGAGACCGCCTAAGCGATCGAGCTCAGTGGTATTCGTCCGCTCGTAGATGCTGCCGACGAGCAAGAACATCAGGGCCGAGATCAGACCGTGTGAGATCAGTTGGAACACGGCTCCCTGCAGGCCCGACACGTTAAACGCGGCTAGACCGAGCAGGACGATGCCCATGTGGCTAATACTCGAGTAGGCCAGCACGAGCTTGAAATCTTTTTGTGTCGTCGCCAGAATGGCCCCGTACACGATGTTGATGACGCCGAGAAGCGCCAGCATCCAGGCCCACTGCTTCGCCTCCGCGGGAAAGAACAGGATGCCGAAGCGAATAAGGCCGTAGGCCCCCATTTTCAGCAAAATACCCGAGTGAATCATAACCACAGCAGGCGGAGCCTCTGTATGTACCTTGAGCATCCATGTATGGAACGGGAAGATCGGCAGCTTAATGCCGAAGGCGACCAGCAGCATAATAAACACAGTCCATTTCATAGCCGCACTTAGGAAGAACGGAGAGCCTTCCTGATTCACGTAGGCAGACGGTTCCTGCAGTAAATTATGCGCAATCGTATGAATGTCCCCGCTATAGTAAATGATAGCCTCTGTCTGCGACGGATCTTGGTTGAAACCAGCCGTGCTGACGAGAATAAGGAACGCAATCAGCATAATCGCCGAGCCGAGTCCATTGTAGAGAAGGAAGCGGTTGGCCGCTTGCTCCCTGTTCATATACCCCCATATTCCGATCAGGAAGAACATTGGCACGAGCGTAATTTCGAAGAACAAGAAGAACAAGAACAGATCTTGAGCCATAAAAACGCCGAACATACCGGTTTCCAGCAGCAGAAATAAAATGAAGTACGTTTTCCAACGTTTTTTGATATACACCGAGGCCAGTGCCGCCATGGACGACACCAGAGCCGTTAAAAATACGAGCGGCAAAGAGATTCCGTCTACCGCTACGCTGTATTTAAACTCAAAGAAATAAGACGTAACTTGTTGAATGCCTTCATGGTTGAGCGGGACCTTAATCCAATCCAACTGTTCTTTGTACTGAATAGGGTCGCCTTGATAGTTATAATCGACGTACAGCCATGCCGCCAAAATAAGCGGAATCAGTGTCGTCACGATACCGATCGTCTTTATTAAACGGCCGCGGTCGCTTCGAATGAAGAGCAGGACCAGCACACCGAGCAAAGGCGAGAAAGCGATCAGACTTAATATGGGAAAATTAGCCAGCATGGATGAACCTCCTTCCTGCGATGGCGAGAGCCAAGATCAGCATCCCTAGAATCATGATGACACCGTAGGTCTGCATCTGACCATTTTGAAGACGGGAGCCTAGGCGGCCAAGACTGACCACAGTAAAGGCGACCAGACGCACGATACCGTCAATGATATACACATCAATCAGCTCGAGAATCCATCCCAATCCGCGCAGCGGCTTGACGAAGATTCCGTTATAGATTTCATCCACGAAATATTTGCGGTTCAGCAGCGTATACAGCCACGGCAGTTTGCCCGAAACCACATCGCGTGGAATCGAACGTTTGAGGTAAATCAGGTACCCGAGTCCGATCCCGAGCAGCCCGGCAAGTGTCGATAAAATAATGACGATCCAGTTGGCTGCCTCCTCATGCGCTTGACCCGTTAACCAGTGGCCAAGCCATCCGTTGAACGGCGTATTGACGAACCCCGCAACCACAGCGAGCACGGCCAGTATGATCAGCGGCGTCGTCATCGCGGGTGGAGATTCATGCGGTTCATGAGCATGACCATGCTCGCCATGCGCGTTAGCTTTGCCTCTAGGAGAACCCATGAAAACCAGGAAGAAGAGACGGGACATATAGAACGCTGTGAAGAACGCCGCAATGACCCCAACCCAGAACAACAGCTGGTTATGCTCGTAGGCTTGCGTCAAAATCATATCCTTCGACCAGAATCCTGCGAAAGGAAAAATACCCGAGAGTGCCAGCGTTCCGATGGCGAATGTCCAGGTTGTTATTTTCATTTTGCGGGAGAGGCCGCCCATTTCATTGATATCCTGCGTATGGACAGCATGAATCACGCTGCCTGCGCCCAAGAAAAGCAGCGCTTTGAAGAAAGCATGCGTGAATAAATGGAACATGCCCGACGTATACGAGACGCCGATTCCGAGCGCCATCATCATATAGCCTAGCTGACTTACGGTAGAGTAAGCGAGAATGCGTTTGATATCGTTCTGCGCAATCCCAATCGTCGCTGCAAAGATGGCTGTAAAGCCGCCCACATAAGCAACAACCGTCAAAGCATCCGGTGAAGCGTGGAAAATATCAAATGTGCGCGCTACTAAGTACACCCCGGCCGCAACCATCGTTGCTGCGTGGATCAGCGCACTTATTGGCGTCGGGCCCTCCATGGCGTCAGGCAACCAAGTGTGCAGCGGGAACTGACCTGATTTTCCCATTGCCCCGATAAAGATCAGAACAGCAATCCAGGTGACAATCGTCGGGTCGATTTTGCCCGTTGTAAAAGCATTATGTATCGAAGTAAAATCAAGCGAATGTCCAGGCATATACCAAAACAGCAGCAGGATAGCCAGAAACAGCCCCACGTCCCCGATCCGGGTGACGATAAACGCTTTTTTCGCTGCAGCCTTCGCCTCTGGCTTGAAATACCAGAAACCGACGAGCAAGAAGGAACATACCCCTACAAGCTCCCAGAAAATGTAGAGCTCTAACATATTTTCCGAAATGACAAGGCCTAGCATCGAGAAAGAGAACAAAGCGATATAGCTAAAGAATACGTGGATTCGCTCGTCGCCTTTCATATAACCTTTGGAGTAAATATTGACGAGTAAAGAAACCAGCGTGACGATGACCAGCATCAAGGCATTCAAATTGGTGACCTCAAACCCCATATTCAGGGTGAGATCGCCGACCTGCAGCCAATTCAGCTTATCCCACGTATAATCCTCAACTTTGCCGCCAGTGCGTTCAATAAATATCAATACAGCCACGATAAATGATGCAAGCATCGCGAAAATACTGATATAGATGCCTAAGTCTTTTAATTGACGTCCCATAGCCGTAAGCGCTAGAAAAGCAATCAGCGGAAACAACGGAATGAGCCAGGCGTACTGTGAATAGTCCGATACCATATCCTTGTTAGCCTCCTAGCGCTTCATAGAATCCAAATCCGTTACGTCGACTGTTCCTTTATTCCGGTAAATTGTAATAAGAATGGCAATCCCGACAGCCGCTTCAGCAGCTGCAATCGTAATATTGAAGAGCGAGAAAATTTGGCCTGTCAGCGCAGGATGATCTCCGAGCTTGGAGAATGCGATCAAATTCAAGTTCACCGCATTGAGCATCAGCTCAATCGAAAGCAGGACGATGACCCCGTTTTTCTTCGTTAGTGCGCCATATAGGCCGATACAGAACAGGATCGCAGCCAGCGTGAGATAGGGAGTAATGACATTGCCCATCGCTAATCCTCCTCTCTCTTCGCTACGACGATAGCGCCGATGAAGGCTACTGTCAGCAGCACGGACATGATTTCGAACGGAATCACATGCTCGTTATACAGCAGTTTGCCGATTTCCAACGTATTGTCTTTGCCGGCATCCAGAGTGCCTGTGGCGACAAAGGTCGTTTTTTGGATCGCATAAAATAAAACTCCGAACAAGCCCAAAGCGCCGACAATCGCCAAACCCTCATGCCAAGGGCGTCTCGGCTCTTCATCTTCCCCTTGCCGGTGCTTCGTCATCATAATGCCGAAAATCATCAGGATCGAAATGGCTCCCGCATAGATCAACACCTGAACGAACGCGACAAACTCCGCTTCAAGGATAATGTACAACCCCGCCAAGCTAATGAACGTCAGCGCAACGGCAATGACCATATGAACGACTTTGGTAAAGGAAATCATAAAGATGGCTCCGCCGATGGCAAGAAGAGCGAAAATGAAGAAGGCCCAGCTTGAACCGCTTGAGAGGAAGTCTCCAATTCCGTTAAACATCTTTTTTGGCCCCCCCTTTTGGCATGGCCGAGTTATTCTCCTGACGAATATTTTGGTTGTTCTCATTCAACCATTGCATATTTTTGAAAAGATCATCACGGCTATACGAACTAAGCTCGAAATTATTGGTCATGACAATTGCTTCCGTCGGACATACTTCCGTACAAAGATCGCACAAAATGCAGATTTCGAAGTTAATGTCGTACGTATCAATGACCTTGCCCTTCTTCTCGGGATCAGGATTCGCTTTCCCCGTGAGGGTAATGCACTCGGTCGGACACACACGCGCACATTGATTGCACACAATGCATTTCTCTGGGTCAAAATGTTGAATACCGCGAAACCGATCCGGCATTTTAATAGGGACGTCAGGGTATGCGTACGTGATCTTTTTCTGTGTCATGCTTTTCAACGTTACGCCTAGGCCTTTCATTATGCCCTTCATTTGGTTCACTCCTTAGACTTTGCTAAAAGATGGTCATAATGATCGCCGTCACCAGCATATTGACCAAAGCTAATGGCAGCAGCACTTTCCAGCCGAATCCCATGAGTTGATCAATCCGCACCCTAGGCAGCGTCGCGCGCAGCCAAAACAGGACGAAAACGACGAGGGAGAATTTCAGCAGGAACCACACAATCCCCGGAATAAAATCAAGGAAAGGGAACGGCGAATGCCATCCGCCCAAGAAAATCAGGCTGGTCAGCGATGCGATGATAAACACATACACGTACTCCGACAGCATGAAAAAGGCGAAGCGAAATCCGCTGTATTCCACGTGGTAGCCTGCGACAAGCTCGGACTCTGCCTCCGGCAAGTCAAAAGGCGTTCGGTTAAGCTCCGATACACCGGCAATCGCGAAAATAATAAAGCCTAGAATCTGTGGAATGAAATTCCAATGCCAGAAGCCCCCCGCTTGGTGGTCAACGATGGTATGCAGATTCAAGCTGCCTGTCATCATAATGACGCCGATCACGGAGATGACAAGCGGAACCTCGTAAGAAATCATTTGCGCTGCCGAACGCATACCGCCGAGAAGTGCATATTTGTTATTAGATGCCCAACCGCCAAGGATGATGCCAATCGTGGAAATCCCCGTAAGGGCGACGTAGTAGAGAAGACCAGCATTCAAGTTCGCATTAAACATCCGGTCCGAGAACGGGATCGCCGCAATTATCGTAAAGGACGGAATGAAGGTAATAATAGGCGCCAGGATGAACAGCTCGCGCTCCGCCTTCTTCGGAATGGTATCCTCTTTAATCAGCAGTTTAAATACGTCCGCAACGCTCTGCAAAAGCCCCAACGGCCCCGTCCGGTTCGGTCCGATCCGCAGCTGCATCCAACCGATGACCTTCCGCTCAAAGTAGATGGCATACGTAACGAAGCCAAGAACCAGCATCAGCATGACGATGCCCCAGAAAAGGAAAACAAAGAAGTTCGTCCATGTCAGACTCTCTTCCAGCAAGTTCACCATTAAGCATCCACCTCCCCAACGACAATATCGATGCCGCCCAGTATCGTAATCAGATTGGTCATCGATTCACCGACCAGGAGCTTTGGCAATATTTGCAGATTGACGAAGGACGGTCTGCGGAATTTCAGACGGAATGGCTCTTGCTTGCCTCGGGAAATAATATAACAGCCGATTTCTCCGCGAGGAGACTCAATAGCGGCATACACTTCCCCTTCCGGAGGACGAATCACCCTAGGCACCTTGCCCATCGTTTCGCCTTGCTCCGGGAACTGCGCCACCGCTTGTTCCAGGATACGCAGTGACTGTTTCACTTCTTCCATACGCAGCAGATAACGATCATAACAATCGCCTCCGCTTCGTACAGGCACATCGAACTGGAAGCGGTTATAGAGGCTGTAGGGCTGCGTTTTGCGAATATCCCAGTCTACGCCTGTACATCTCAAGTTAGCGCCGCTAAGGCCGTACGCAATGGCTGTATCGGCATCATATTTCCCTACGCCCTTAATCCTGGAAAGGAAAATCTCATTACCGGATACGAGCGTGTGATATTCTTCTAATTTACCGTACATATAAGGGATAAATTTCTTAACTTTCTCGATCCAACCGTCTGGAGCGTCCCATTTCACCCCGCCTACACGCATGTAGTTGTAAGTCAAACGAGCTCCGCAAAGTTCATTAAACAGGTCAATGATGATTTCCCGATCGCGGAAAGCGAATAAGAACGGGCTCATTGCACCTATATCCAGCAAATAAGTTCCCCACCAAACCATATGGGAAGCGATGCGCTGAAGCTCCATCACGATTAAGCGAAGGAATTCGGCACGTTCCGGGATTTCCAGCCCCATCATTTTCTCAACGGCATGAACGAGCACATAGTTCGTCGTCATCGCTGACACGTAATCCATGCGATCCGTATAAGGAATAATTTGCGTGTAACTCAAGTTCTCAGCCAGCTTCTCTGTTCCTCTATGCAGATAGCCCATAACGGGTATAGCTTCTTTGATGACCTCTCCATCCAATTTCACGATCACGCGGAAAACGCCGTGCGTACTCGGATGCTGAGGTCCAACGTTTAGCAGGAGCTCTTCTGTCCGTAACAAATGCTACACCTCCGGGTCAAGCGGTTCGTAATCTTTGCGCAGCGGATGGCCGACCCAGTCGTCAGGCATCATGATGCGTACTAAGTTGGGATGCCCAGGGAAATCGATCCCCAGCAGGTCATACACTTCCCGTTCATTCCAATTCGCGGTCGGCCACACAGGAGCGACCGAAGGGATGCTTGGCTGATCCCGGTCTGTTTTCACCTTCACACAGTATTCACGCTTGTGAGTGAGAGAAAGCAGATGATACGCCACCTCCAGGTGCGTCTCTTGGTCCACACCGGAGAGGTTGCGCAAGTAGTCGCAGCGCAGCTCTTCGTGATCCCGCAGCGTTACCGCAGCCTCCGGCCAGCGGGAGCTGTGAATGACCACGTAAGGGCGATGCGCGTCCCTTTCGTTGATAAAGCTATCGACGACGGCGTCTTCGCCGGCGCCTTCTTTCAAGATCGCGACCAGCCGGTCCAGCAGCGGCTGGTTCGGCGAAGGCTCTTTCGGCGCGGCAGGCTCCGCCGCGTCGGTCTTCGCCCCGCGCGCGCTGGCTCGCGCTGCGCGTGCTTCTGCGGCGGCCTGCGCTTTGGCCGCCTTCTCGTCATCCCCTGCTGCGCTAGCCTCCGCAGGGGGTGCCGTTGCCGGCTCGCCGGCCTGCTCAGCGGCAGCCTTCGCCGCCAGGCGGGCGGCTCTCGCCGCGGCGCGCTCTGCTGCTTTCTCCTCGGCAGTAAGCTCTGCGCTGCCCTCCGGTTTCTTATCCTCACTCATCGATTAATCACCTGCTTACCAGTCTTCGCTTCATAGCGAATCTTCTCCTGAAGCTTGTTAATTCCGTAGATGAGCGCCGCCGGATTCGGCGGACAGCCCGGTATGTAGACATCAACCGGAACGATTTGATCGACACCTTTGACAACGGAGTATGATTTAATATACGGTCCGCCGGCTGTTGCACAGGAGCCCATGGCAATGACCCATTTCGGCTCAGGCATTTGCTCATAAAGACGGCGAAGCAAAGGAGCCATTTTCTTCGTAACTGTCCCTGCTACAATCATCACATCGGATTGCCTAGGCGACGTACGGAAGATGACTCCGAAACGGTCTAAATCATAATGGGATCCGCCCGTACCCATCATTTCAATGGCGCAACAAGCAAGACCAAATGTTAATGGCCAAAGCGAATTACTGCGAGCCCAAGCTTTCACCTGCTCCAGTGTCGTCATAAAGACATTGCGGTTTAACTCTTCGCGTTCTTCTGGGGATATCGATTCTAAACTGAAGTCCATTGCAGCACCTTCTTCTTCCATGCGTATATTAATCCTATGGCTAGCAAGGCTACAAAAATGCACATTTCTACTAAAGCGAACAGTCCAAGCTGATTAAAAGCAACAGCCCATGGATACAGGAATACGGTCTCTACATCAAAGATGACAAACATCAAAGCAAATAAATAATAACGAATGTTAAACCGGATTTGTCCCTCACCTACAGGCTCGTTCCCACTCTCATACGTCGTATATTTCTCCACGACGGGTTTACTCGGCCTTAACCATTTGCCTATCGTAAGCGCTACCACCGGGAGGAAAATACCTAACCCTAGAAAAATCGCTACGATTACATAGTTATTTGTATACATCATCTGAATGTAACCGCCTCCATTCCTATTTACTTTTGATATTTCTCTTATTAAATTTGGTAATATTCACCTTCAATATTATACCAAAAGTCCTTTTGGGCGTCGATGACTAATTCCAAGCCCTGAATTTATTCAGATATAGGGAGTAGATTTTCCATAATTATCATAAAATACTCAGCCGTAATAAAAAAAGCGAGGGAACCTGAGTTCCTTCGCTTTTTCGATCTATTATTTGCCGGATACGCTGATCCGGTTCAATGCTCTTTGCAAAGACGCTTCCGCACGTTTGAAGTCAACGTTCTCTTGCTTTGCTTCCGCAATACGTTTCTCCGCACGTTCTTTCGCTGCTCTCGCACGATCCACATCGATTTGTTCTGGCAGCTCGGCGCTTTCCGCCAGTATAACCACTTTGTCCTTACGCACTTCCATAAAACCGCCGTTCACTGCGATGATCTCGTCTTTAGAGCCCTGCTTCTTCACAGTAATCGAGCTGATTTTTAGTGGAGTCACGAGTGGAATGTGGTTCGGCAGAATTCCAAGCTCCCCTGCGACACCCTTTGCTACAACCATGTTCGCTTGTTCAGCGTACACTTTGCGCTCAGGAGTAACGATTTCCAGTAGGAATGTACTCACTTGGATTCTCCTTCCTTAGCTAACACTCAAGATTACCATTGGTAACCTTACAGTGTTTTCGCTTTCTCGATTGCGTCCTCAATCGTACCAACGTTGTGGAACGCTACTTCAGGAAGGTTGTCGTGCTTACCTTCAAGAACTTCTTTGAAGCTGCGCACAGTGTCTTTCAATGGTACATACAAGCCTGGGAATCCGTTGAACGGCTCAGCAACGTGAAGCGGCTGAGACAAGAACAGACGAAGACGACGAGCACGGGTTACAACCAATTTGTCCTCATCGGACAACTCATCCATACCCAAGATCGCGATGATATCCAGAAGCTCTTTGTAACGTTGAAGAACTTGTTTAACACCTTGTGCTACTTTATAGTGCTCTTCGCCCAAAATTTCTGGCGTCAACATACGGGAAGAGGAAGCAAGTGGATCTACCGCTGGGAAAATACCCGCAGCCGCGATGCTACGCTCCAAGTTCGTTGTAGCGTCCAAGTGTGCGAACGCTGTAGCTGGAGCCGGATCCGTATAGTCATCCGCAGGAACGTAAATCGCTTGAATCGATGTTACGGAACCTTTTTTCGTGGATGTAATACGCTCTTGCAATTGACCCATTTCTGTAGCCAAAGTCGGTTGGTAACCTACCGCAGACGGCATACGACCAAGCAAAGCCGAAACCTCGGAACCTGCTTGTGTGAAACGGAAGATGTTGTCGACGAACAGAAGAACGTCTCTGCCTTCAACGTCACGGAAATATTCAGCCATTGTCAAACCTGTCAAAGCTACGCGAAGACGCGCACCAGGAGGCTCGTTCATTTGACCGAATACCATTGCTGTTTTCGCGATTACGCCGGAGTCTTTCATCTCGTGGTAAAGGTCATTACCTTCACGAGTACGCTCGCCAACGCCTGCGAAAACGGAGATACCGCCGTGCTCTTGCGCGATGTTGTGAATCAGCTCTTGCATCGTTACGGTTTTACCTACACCCGCGCCGCCGAAGAGACCGATTTTACCACCTTTTGCGTAAGGAGCCATAAGGTCAATAACTTTAATACCTGTTTCAAGAACTTCCGATTTCGTGGACAAGTTCTCGAATGCAGGAGCTTCTTTATGAATTGGACTAGTCAACGTACGATCAACGGTTTCGATACCATCGATAGGATCTCCAACTACGTTGAATACGCGACCTAGTGTTGCAGCACCTACAGGTACAGTGATTGGAACTCCTGTGTCTGTAGCTTCAGCACCACGTACAAGTCCGTCCGTGGAAGACATCGCTACGCAGCGAACGAGGTTGTCACCAAGGTGAACCGCCGCTTCAACCGTAATCGTAACCGTTTGTCCGGCTTCCGTTTTTTCAATCTTGATTGCATTCAGAATTTCAGGGAGTTGTCCGCGTCCGAACTCAATGTCGACGACAGGCCCTGTAATATTCACAACGCGCCCTTTGCTCATGGTTTCCCTCCTAAGAAAAGCTTCGCCTCTGAAACGAGGCGTTTTATCAATTAAGCGTTCGCGTTCGCGCCGCTGACGATTTCCGCAATTTCTTGCGTAATGGCAGCTTGACGTGCACGGTTGTATGCTAATGTGTAGCTGCTGATCATCTTCGTTGCATTTTTCGTTGCCGAGTTCATCGCCGTCATTCTCGCACCGAACTCACTTGCTTTACCTTCCAATACCGCGCTGTAAATAATCGTTTCCGCATATTTAGGCAGCAGCACTTCTAGAACGCCTTCCGCAGACGGCTCATATTCGTAGCTAGCCGTAGACGAACCTTTTACTTCCTCCATAGGAAGCAAGCGAACCATAGTTGGTATCTGACTGATTGCATTTTGGAATTTGTTGTACACCAAGAATAATTGGTCGTACAAGCCCTTCTCAAAATTAGCAACTGCAGAAGCCGCAATCGATTTGATATCCGAGAACTTCGGAGAATCCGGAAGTCCTGTAACTTCTTGAACGATCTGAACATTGCGTTTTTTGAAGAAATTGCTACCTTTACGTCCAATTACGAAAACAGCATATTCCGACGTGGATTGATGTCTTTCGCGAATCTCCGTCATAGCCTTACGCAATACGTTCGCGTTGTAGCCTCCAGCCAAACCACGATCCGAAGTGATTACCAAGTAAGCTGTTTTCTTCACTTCGCGCGTTTGCAGCATTGGATGTTTCACACCTTTGGAGCCTGCAGCGATGCTAGCAACTACTTCTTTCAGCTTATCCGAATAAGGACGAGCCGCTTCCGCAGCTTGCTGAGCCCGACGCAAGTTCGCTGCTGCGACCATTTCCATCGCGCGCGTAATTTGCTTCGTGTTTTGTGTCGATTTGATTTGGCGCTTAATCTCGCGCATTCCTTTTGCCATACCTGTCACCTCTCTTTTGAGGCTTTGGAAAGCCTTCATTCGAAGGCCTGATCTCAGGCAGCTTGCACCCAATCTCAGGCATAAACGGAGTACCTGGCTTTCCATGAAGAAAAGCTCAGGTATTCAAATTTTATTCAGAAACTGCGAAGCTCTTTTTGAACGTGTTGATTGCATCAACCAGTGCTTTGTCGTTATCCGCAGAAATGTCTTTCGTATCATTAATGCTATTCAAGATTTCCGGACGGTTGGATTCCAGGTAAGCCAAGAACTGCTGCTCGAAACGAGTTACGTCTTGTACTGGAATGTCATCCAAGTGACCTTTAACAACTGTGTACAGGGAGCAAACTTGTTTTGCAAGCGAAAGCGGCTGATGCACGCCTTGCTTCAAGATTTCGAGTGTGCGAACCCCGCGATCCAGACGAGCTTTCGTCGCTCTGTCAAGGTCGGAACCGAACGCTGCGAATGCAGCAAGCTCACGGTATTGTGCCAAGTCTACACGCAGTGTACCGGCAACTTTTTTCATTGCTTTCGTTTGAGCGGAGCCCCCTACACGGGATACAGAGTTACCAACGTTAACCGCTGGACGCTGACCGGAGTAGAACAGGTCGGACTCAAGGAAGATTTGACCGTCCGTAATGGAAATTACGTTCGTCGGAATGTAGGCGGAGATATCGCCCGCTTGTGTCTCGATGAATGGAAGTGCAGTAATCGAACCGCCGCCAAGATCATCGTTCAATTTCGCAGCGCGCTCCAGCAAACGGGAGTGCAAGTAGAATACGTCACCTGGGTATGCTTCGCGACCTGGTGGACGACGTAGCAAGAGGGACAACTCACGGTATGCAGCAGCTTGTTTGGACAAGTCATCGTATACGATCAATACGTGCTCGCCTTTGTACATGAAGTACTCGCCCATTGCGCAGCCTGAGTACGGAGCCAACCAAAGCATTGGTGAAGGCTCGGAAGCAGATGCAGTTACAACGATTGTGTATTCCAAAGCGCCGGCAGCACGAAGTTTTTCAACAACGCCTACGACTGTGGATTGTTTTTGACCGATAGCAACGTAGATACATTTCACGCCGCTACCTTTTTGGTTAAGGATAGCGTCGATTGCAATCGCCGTTTTACCTGTTTGACGGTCACCGATGATCAACTCACGTTGACCGCGACCGATTGGTACCATCGCGTCAATCGCTTTGATACCTGTTTGCATTGGCTCATGAACGGATTTACGAGCCATTACGCCTGGAGCCATGTTCTCTACAGGGCGGAATTCTGTTGTAGCAATTGGACCTTGACCATCAACTGGTTGACCCAAGGAGTTAACGACACGGCCGAGTAGAGCTTCCCCTACAGGAACCTCCATGATGCGTCCTGTACGTTTTACTGGATCGCCTTCACGGATATCTTTGTAAGGTCCGAGAATAACGATACCAACGTTGCTTTCTTCAAGGTTAAACGCGTAGCCCAAAACGCCATTTGAAAACTCAAGCAGTTCGCCTGCCATTACGTTTTCCAAACCGTGAGCACGAGCGATACCGTCCCCGACTTGAATGACTGTACCTACGTCAACCACTTGCATATCGGATTTATAGTTTTCAATCTGTTGTTTAATCAATGAGCTGATTTCTTCAGGTTTGATACTCAACGAACGTCACCCCTATTCTTACAGTGCTTTTTTTAAACCAAAGCTTTGGATAGGCGGTCTAACTTGCCTGCCAAACTTCCATCATATAAACGGTCACCAATACGCACTTGGATGCCGCCGAGCAGCTTAGGCTCAACAACAGTCGCAACACGAATCGTTTTTCCCGTAACTTTGCTGAAATGTGATGCAATTTCCGCTTGTTGAGCTTCCGTTAGTGTGAAAGCGGAATAAACTGTTGCACTCGCTTGTCCAAGCGCTTCATTCGCAATCTTCACATAATCGCTCACCAGAGCAGACAAAATCGTTTGTCTTCCTTTATCAATCAAGACCAGCAGCGTGTTCCACACCGGCTCGGAAACTTTGCCCTCAAAAATCTGCTTCAGCAGGTCCGTTTTGGCGGTCGTCCCGATATTCGGATGGTTCAGGAACTTCTGCAAGTCTGCATTGTCCCTAATCGCACTAGCTACAGATTTCAGCTCTTCTTCGACTTGGGAAATAATTCCTTTGTCCTGTGCTACCTCAAAAAGAGCTCTGGCATAACGCTTCGCTACGACGATGTCACTCATACGTTGCCTCCTACCTCTTTGAGGTAATGCTCAACAAGTTGCTCTTGTGACTTTTCGTCGATTTGCTTTTCAATAATTTTGGAGGCAATTAGAACGGACATCGCGCCAACTTGGCTGCGAAGAGCGGCAACCGCTTTGTTCTTCTCGTTCTCAATATCTTTCAAAGCTTCATCTTTCAGACGAGCTGCTTCAGCTCCAGCTGCACGAACAATATCATCAGCTTGTTTAGAACCAGTTTGTTTCGCTTGCTCGATGATTTCATAAGCTTCTTTACGAGTTTGTTGCAGTGCTTGTTTTTGTTCCTCTAACAGTTGATCAGCTTGTTTACGGCTTGCTTCAGCTGTTTGGATTTGATCTTTAACCAATTGTCTGCGTTTTTCCATCATGCCGAACAGAGGACCGAACGCAAACTTGGAAAGCAACACATACAGAATCAAAAACGCGATAAGTTGTATAAAAAATGTGGACCATTCAATATGCAAGTAACGTCACTCCCTTCTGATAACGTGGGCAAAACGAAGGCGTGGTGGCGACTACGGCCATCCCCGCCAAACGGTTTCTTAAGCTTTCCCCATAAAAATGAACGCAAGTACCAATGCAACGACCGGCATTGCCTCTACTAGACCTACCCCGATAAACATAGTTGTTTGAAGCGTACCACGTAGTTCTGGTTGACGGGAAATACCTTCCAAAGCGCGACCTACGATCAAACCGTTACCAATACCTGCACCTAGTGCTCCTAAACCGAATACGATACCTGCTGCTACTAATGCTATTGCTCCCATTGATAAAATCCTCCCTTAAACTCTTAGGTTTGTTTTGTGTATAAGTGACTCGAGACTACCCGAGGTAAGTCTTGCTTTTAGTGTTCTTCGTGGATTAACGTTTGCGAGATGTAAACCATTGTCAGCATTGTGAATACGAAGGCTTGAATAGCACCTACGAACACACTGAAGCCCTGCCATACGAAGAGAGGCGCAATTCCAAACCAACCAGCTCCGATGATGACAGATATCATAATTTCACCTGCATAAATGTTACCGTAAAGACGGAAAGCGAGCGTAAGCGGCTTTGATACAACTTCAATCAAATGAAGGATCAACATTGCCCCTTTGTACTCAAAGTAATGCGCGAAGTAGTGCTTCGTGTTACGCGTTATCCCTAAGTAGTGACTTAGTACGATAACAATAACCGTCAGTGCTCCTGTTACAGCGATATCAGCCGTCGGTGATTTCCACCATGATACATGATCTTCCGTCACAATCGAGAAAGGAAGGCCGAGCATGTTGCCGATAAAGATGTACATAATGAGCGTAAGACCAAGCGCGATAAAGCCTTTGCCGTGCTTAGAACCGATCGTGCTTCCAATGATGCCTTCTACAAACTCAATCGTCCATTCCATGAAGTTTTGAATTTTTGAAGGATTCGTTACGGATGCACGGCTAGCCCCTGCGATTGCAAGAATAAGCACGATAATGGTGGTAATCCCGATCATCATAAGTGCTGATGCGTCGAAGTGAATACCTAACCACTCAAATTCTGGTACCTTATGTTCCATATTTCCCATTTTCACCCCTTTCATCGAATGGAATTACTTCTTAGACTTCCTAATAGAAAGAATACCCAGTACGAGTGTTGCCAATTGAGCAAAAAAGTATCCAATAATTGTCGTGGTTAAAGCGACATGTTCCGGATACCGAACGGCAACCAAACCTGCGAAGCCAGCAATTGCTGCTCTTGTCAGAAAACCTAGGGTCACCTTGCGCCCTTTCTGCTCTATCGCAGCTGCTGCCAACTTGTTAATCTTCCAGGCCAAGAACCTCGCGTTGATCATACTCGCCATAGATCCAAGCATAATGCCAGCAAAGTAAACCCGGTAATCGACAAGAAGCGCCCATGCAGCCAAACAAAAGGATAAAAAGAAAAGAAACACATTTTGAACCGTTTTCAGAGTGGCTGAAAATTCATCCATCATAGCCCTCCGTACCGCTTTATCATGAAGTAAATGCTAATGATTCCGGTTACAAGCCCTAGCAAAAATCCGCCTAACAACCAGAATTGTGCCCCTAGTACGCGTGTTAGCCAATCGCCGAACAAGTATCCGGCTCCTAAACAAACTGCAAGGTCAATGCCAATCGCACTAGTTAACGCTACTGCCCGCCACGGATTATCATTGGGATTTTGCCGTTTCATCGCATCCCTCCTGAAGGCTTTCCGCTGTGGAAAACCTGTTTCGTAGACATAGCGCTACGAATCCTCATTTATTGTATCGAAGGCAAGCGAGGTTTGTCAATTGACGAAACTTAACAGGCCTCTCCGCCCAAAACCCCTCAGAGCCTTGCGGCTCTAGGGATTGCGAGTTTCCAAACCAAACAGTCGAACTGTACGCTGTAGCGTTTGTCATGATTTTGTCACGGTTAGAATGTTTCAGGACGCTCCGCGACCTTGCCGAAGTGATGCAGAATGGCTTGAGCGATTCTTTGGGATGCTTTGCCGTCCCCGTAAGGGTTAGCAGCTTGGCTCATTTGGTTGTATAAATCTGCATCAGTCAGCAGCGCGCGAGCACGCTCATAGACCTTCTCCTCATTCGTTCCAACCAGCTCCAAAGTGCCTGCTTGAATGCCTTCCGGACGCTCCGTCGTATCACGGAGTACAAGCACCGGCACGCCGAAGGATGGCGCTTCTTCCTGAATACCGCCCGAATCTGTCAGAATCATGTGCGTATGCGGATAGAAGTTATGGGTTTCCACTACATCAAGAGGATCTACCAGTTTAATCCGCGGATGATTGCCCAATATTTCATGAGCAGGTCCTTGAACCGCAGGACTCAAATGCACCGGATACACGATCGCGATATCCTCGAATTCGTCGGCAATGCGGCGTACCGCGCGAAAGATCTGGCGGTGCGGTTCCCCTTGCGATTCCCGGCGATGCGCCGTCATCAGAATCAGCTTGCGGTCCCCCACCCAGTCCAGGATCGGGTGCTGGAAGTCTTTTTCAACCGTATATTGGAAAACATCCGTTACCGTATTGCCCGTCACGTAGATTTGCGACTCGGATTTATTCTCCTTGCGCAGGTTGTCCGCAGACAAATCCGTTGGCGCAAAGTGCAGATCGGCCAGCACACCGGTCAATTGACGATTCATTTCCTCCGGATACGGCGACATTTTGTTCCACGTACGAAGGCCCGCTTCGACATGTCCAACTTGGATTTGCTGCATGAAAGCCGCATAGCTTGCGAGGAACGTCGTCAGCGTATCGCCATGCACGAGAATAAGATCCGGCTGCGCTTCCTGAAACACAGGCTCAAGCCCCTGCAGCACGCGCATCGTAACTTCATTCAGCGTTTGGCGGTCTTTCATGACATTCAAATCATAATCCGGTGTAATTTTGAAAATGTCGAGCACCTGATCCAGCATCTGGCGATGCTGAGCCGTTACGCAAACGAGCGACTCGATATGCTCTGGATGCTTCTCCAGCTCCTTAATCAGAGGAGCCATCTTAATTGCTTCAGGTCTAGTGCCGAAGATCGTAATGACTTTCAAACGTTTCATTAATTCTTCTCCCCCATCGTCACAAGTCTTTTATTTCGTGCCGAACAGACGATCTCCCGCATCTCCCAGTCCAGGTACGATATAGCCGTGGTCATTCAAGTAGTCATCTACGGCCGCTACATAAATATCAACGTCAGGATGCTCTTGCTGAACCGCTTTAACTCCCTCCGGCGCCGCAATTAAGCACATCAGCTTGATTTGGGTGCATCCTCTGCGCTTCAATACTTCAATGGCCATATTGGCGGATCCCCCGGTAGCCAGCATCGGATCAATCACGATTAGTTCCCGCTCCTGCACATCTGTCGGCAGCTTCACATAATATTCGACTGGCTGCAGCGTGTCCGGATCACGGTAAAGGCCAACATGTCCCACTTTTGCAGCCGGGATCAGCTTAAGCACACCGTCAACCATCCCTAGTCCTGCGCGCAAAATCGGAATGAGTCCCAGCATTCTGCCGGAAATAATTCGGCAATTCGCTGTTGTTACAGGTGTTTTTACCTGAACATGCTCAAGCTGAATATTTCTCGTGATCTCATAAGCCATTAATGTGGCCACTTCGTCCACAAGCTCCCGAAAGTCTTTCGTTTTCGTATTCTCATCCCGAATAAAGGTAAGCTTATGCTGAATAAGCGGATGATCACAAATAAATAACTTCCCCATAATTTCCTCCTAAAAGACCACATTGTTATATGTATTTTACCTATTTAGCGTCAAGGTACGACAAACCTCGTTCATTATATCATATGTTATCCAACTTATCCTCCGAAAAACCAAACCTACCATGAATCTCCTTATTTAAATAAAAAACCGCCTGAGATCTTCTCTCAAGCGGTGTTAAAATACGCTTATTCTTCCATAGAATCAGAGCGAAACCAAATGTTTTTAAAATCAAACCAGCCCAGCGTATTGAACGCAATCCCTTGTAAATGAGGGCTGTACACCAATTGCTGCGTCGTATGCAAAAGAAACAAGACCGCGTAATTGTCAGAAATGAGATCCTGCATGCCACGGATTCGCTGCAACCGCTCCTGCGCGTCGGGCTCGGCTTCGATGGCTGCGATAGTTTCATCAAAAACCAGGCGCTGCTCATCCGTCGCATAAGTACGAACCGCTAGATTGCCTACTTTGTACACTTCGATCAGACAGCGCGCTTCATCATCATCTGCCACAACTCCGCCGATAATGACATCGGCTTCTAACAACAGGGGAACCTTCGTCATTTGTTCAAAGGTATACTCCTTCAGGACAACCCCAATGCCGACAGCCTGGCAGCAAGATTGAATCCATTCAGCATGAGGCCGGTTCTTCAGCGTAAAGATCATGGTGATAGATTCGCCTTCGTATCCGCACTCTCTCAATAGCTCCTTCGCGCGCTCAGGCTGGTGATCCTCCGGCTCTGCAGTCGGAGACTCCGGCGGCAGGAAGTCGGCGGCAGGTCTAGCATGATAAAGACCTAATTCCTTGATCAACCCGCTTCGGTTCAGGATAAGCTGAATGGCTTGGCGAAATTTGAGTTCTTGTTGAGGACCCTTTTTACGAAAATTAAATACGAGCGTGCTGGAGCCCAGCATCATCACTTCTTTTTTGTACCAATGCGCAGGGGCAGGCTGTTTATAGTGATTGAGCTTGCCCATTTGGAAGTTCAGCTGCTGCCATCTTCGATCGCTGACATTATCCGGCACATAGAGAAGCTCGATGCGATCCAAATGGGCGCACTCCTTATAGTAATCCTCGAACGCTTCTAACGTTAAGCCTCCCGTATCATGCCTCGCAATTCGAAAAGGACCCGTTCCAACGGGAAGCATGCTGGCATCCGCTACCTTACTCGCGCTATAAACATCCGCGGGAACAATCGCTGCCTGGTAGGAGCTCACATAGTGAGGCAGCATATAATTCGGCGCATCCAGCTCCAGCCTGACCGTCAGCCGGTCCACAGCGCGAATCTCTCTGACGGACCTCAGCAGCCAACGGTTCGGCGAGTACTCCGTACCCAGCGAGCGCAGCCGGTTGAATGAAAAGACGACATCGTCTGCTGTCATCTCGCGGCCATGATGGAATCGCACCCTTTTTCGCAAATAAAAGGTCCATACGGTCGCATTGTCGTTGCAAGCCCACTCATGAGCGAGACCCGGCTCCAGACAGCCGCAGAGCGGATTGTAATAGAGGAGCGTGTCGAAGGCCTGCTTCACGAAGTGGAGATCTCGGGAGAAGAGTATATCGACGGGATCGAGTGTCAATACCCTGAACTGCATGGGCAGCCTCAGCGTCTCAGGGTTGCCGGACTCACAGTTGCCCCGGTAGCCGAAATAACTGCCCAGCCATGCCAGGAACCGGTCAATGACACCCCCATCAAGACCCTCCATATGAAACAAGCTCATCGCGTTGTTCAAGTTTCCCTGCTCGACAAGCACTTTCGCTTCCGCCAGCAGCAGATCTTCAGCGGCAACCAGAAACCGAATGGCCGAGCGGTGCCCGCGGCCGCGCCCCGGTGTCCAAACAATCCAGCCCATCTCGCTCATTTTGCGAATCAGAATTTTCACGTTTCGTTCCGTACAGTAAAGGTAGCCGGCAATTTCTTCAACCGAGACGGGCACGTCCATATACGTGTGGGGGATCTGTAAAACGCGCGTTATTGATGTTTTTAACTGCGCATATTGTAAAGCCAGCTGCATGAAAATCCCCTCCATTTACACGAATTACCAAGAGTATAGGGGCACCTCACCGATTCGTCAACAGCCTTTGGAGGGAATAAAAGGTGAAAGTTTTTCAAAGCTCTATACACTTTTTAACCTAGAGTCATTTGTTATGATGGGTAGCACCAAGACTTTACGACTCTATGAAACAGGTGATGCAGCATGACATTCTTTCAATTCCATCCTAATGTGCGATTGCGCATTGCTCTTAGCTTTCTAACCAACATACTCAGCAATATGGTTGTTCCGTTCATGTCGATTTATTTTGCCCGTACGCTCGGTACCACGATGGCCGGCACAGCCACTACGATTTCCATCATTGTAGCTCTCGTCAGCGCTACCATTGGCGGACACTACGCCGACCGGATCGGACGCAAGAAATTGATGTTGTTCGGGGAAGGGGTCGCCATGCTGTCCTATGCGATCATGACCTTCGCGAATTCTCCTCTCTGGCATTCGGCCGAGCTTACGCTCGTCATGACAATAATCAGCAGCGCTTCTTGGGGACTAAGCAAACCTGCCGTTGAGGCCATGCTGATTGATGTATCGGGGCCGGATACGCGCAAAGCCATCTACCGGATCAACTATTGGAGCAACAATCTCGCTATATCCGTAGCCGCTATGATAGGCGGGTATTTCTTCAGCGACTATCTGTTTGAGCTATTATTGGCTGCTGGCGGGATGTCACTCATTGCACTTCTGGTGACCGCCTTCTTCATGAAAGAAACAATGCCCGAAGCAAACGGAAACGCGGGAGAAAATCAGGGTCCAGCCTTAACTAAACGCATTACCATGATCGAACGCTATAAAATAGTGCTTCAGGACCGCAGATTCTTGATCTATCTGCTCTCCAGTGTGCTGGTCGTGTCCGTAGAGATGAATTTAAACGGGTACATCGGTATCCGGCTCGCTCAAGATATTCACCAAACTCCGTGGTTGCCCGGTCTATCGTCGACGATCGACGGCTTACCGCTGGTCGGGGTACTGCGTACCGAGAATACGATTGCCGTTGTCCTGCTTTCCCTTTTTGTCGGCCGTCTGCTCAAAGGGAACTCCGACAATCGCATCATGCTGTTCGCCATGTTCCTGAATGTGGCCGGGTACACGTATCTGGTTTTCGGCAACCAGCCGGCCCTGCTGCTGCTGCTCATGCTCGTGGCCACAATCGGCGAGCTGACCTATGTGCCGTTAAAGCAATCGCTCCTCGTGCAGCTCGTCCCGGATGATGCCCGCAGCTCCTATATGGCGCTGAGTAGCATGACCAATCGGGTCGCCATCATGCTCAGCGGCCTTAACATGATCATCGGCGGCTTCCTGCCGTCGGGCGCTATGGCCGTGTACATTCTAGCGACCGGCGTCCTCGGCATCGGCATGCTGGCCTCCATCCTGCCAAGCCTGAAGGAAGAATCGCAAAAGGTGCAGCATGCGGTATTTTCACCTAGGAGCCGTTAAGGAAACCAGAGTCCTCTATTTCGCAAAAATGAGCTTCTTCCAGCAATCAATGGTAACTACAGGGTCTTATTTAAACAATAAACCTTCGTTTTCAACCAGAATGGCTGAGATAGCGGACCATAGTTCCCACACATCGCCCAATTGGCGGCTTTCGGATTAAATAGAGGATCATAGTTCCCCTTAATTTTAGGATCACAAAAAAAGGGCTGCTTCAAAAGGTCGTTAACGACCTTTTGAAGCAGCCCCTTCGTATTTATTAGTAAGTCAGACCTGGGTACAACGGATATTGCGCCGTCAAATCTTTCACCATGCCGCGAGCTTTCTCAAGCACAGCTTCGTCTTTCGGGCTTTTCAGCGTAAGTGCGATCACTTTCGCGATCGTTTGCATAGCTTCAATGCCCATGCCGCGGGACGTTACAGCCGGTGTGCCTAGACGGATACCGCTTGTGATGAACGGACTTGTCGGGTCAAAAGGAATCGCATTTTTGTTCGCTGTGATACCGATCTCGTCAAGTACGTGCTCAGCATCTTTACCTGTGATGTTCAGGTTGCGCAGGTCAACCAGCATCAAGTGGTTGTCTGTACCGCCGGACACAAGGTTGATGCCTTCAGCTGTCAGTGCAGTCGCCAAAGCTTGCGCATTGTCGATTACGTTTTGACCGTATGTTTTGAATTCCGGTTGAAGAGCTTCGCCGAAGGATACCGCTTTTGCTGCAATCGTATGCATCAAAGGACCGCCTTGGGAACCAGGGAATACAGCTTTATCAATTGCTGCTGCCCAAGCTTTGCGCGTAAGAATCATACCGCCGCGAGGACCGCGAAGCGTTTTGTGCGTCGTTGTTGTAACGAAATGTGCATGCGGCACCGGGTTCGGATGCAAGCCGGCTGCAACCAGACCAGCGATATGCGCCATATCGACGAAGAACAGAGCGCCTACATCGTTAGCGATGGAAGCCAGTGCTTCGAAATCGATCGTGCGCGGGTAAGCACTTGCGCCTGCTACGAGCATGCGAGGCTTATGTTTGAACGCCGCTTTGCGAACATCGTCGTAGTCGATGCGGAAATCTTTTTCGCTTACGCCGTAAGCTACGAAGTTGTAAAGAATACCGGAAGCATTCACCGGGCTGCCGTGCGTTAAGTGACCGCCATGCGCCAGGTTCATACCAAGCACCGTGTCGCCAGGGTTAAGAGCTGCTAAGTAAACAGCCATGTTCGCTTGTGCACCGGAATGCGGCTGAACGTTCGCGTGCTCTGCGCCGAAAAGCTCTTTCGCGCGGTCGCGAGCGATATCTTCTACGATGTCTACATATTCGCAGCCGCCGTAGTATCTTTTGCCTGGGTAGCCTTCTGCGTATTTGTTTGTCAGAACCGTACCCATTGCTTCGAGAACCGCTTGGCTAACGATGTTTTCCGAGGCGATAAGCTCAATTTTGTCGCGTTGACGACCAAGTTCTAGATTCATTGCTTCTACGATTTTTGGATCTTGCTTGCTTAGAAAGTTTGTCATATGGAGTTCCTCCTAAAGGATAATTTATCTAAACATATAGCCTAGCAATCGGCATCCGGCGCGGCTTGCTGATAGAGCTGCTCGGCAGCCTCCGGCGAGTAGACAGCTCTTATACCGCCAATCAGTTTAGGCCGTGTAAACGCCATGGTCACATAGGCATGACCGATATTTCGCACGGGGGGCCTTGCAGGTACGGCAACCCGCCGCAAATGCATCCCGATCAGCGTGCTGCCAATATCAATCCCGGCGTGCGCCTGAATCGTCTCGACAACGACAGGCTTTGCAAAGTGGCGGTATGCGTACGAGGCCATCGAGCCGCCGGCTTTTGGCACCGGAATAACCGCTACGGGCTCAAGCTGAGGAGCTCTGGACAGCAGTTCTTCTTCGATGACGAGCGCACGGTTCAAATGCTCGCAGCATTGAAAGGCCAAGTACAGTCCGAACTCGCGGCTTATACGCTGCGCCGTTTCAAAAATCGGCCGGGCCGCATCCAGCGTCCCCGAAGTGCCGATTCGATGCCCGAGAATTTCACTTGTGCTCGTACCGATAACCAGAATATGACCTAGCTGCAGACTGCCCACCTTGACCAACTCACGAAGATTTGTTTCCAAGCCTTCTGCAATCGTGTGAAGTATGGAATCTGTCATCGCGGTCGCCCTCTAAGGATGAATCGCGAAGCGATCTTCGATGCTTTGCACTTTGTTAATGCGGTTCTGATGGCGGACACCTTGCGAAAACTCCGTTTCCAGCCAAATTTTGACGATTTCCTCAGCAACGCCCGGTCCGATGACACGCTCCCCTAAAGCAAGGACATTCGTATCATTGTGTTCCCGTGTCGCTTTGGCGGAAAAGAGATCATGCACCAGGGCGCAACGGATCCCCGGAACCTTATTCGCAGCGATGGACATGCCGATGCCCGTTCCGCAGATGAGAATTCCTTTGTCGGCTCCGCCTGAAACCACTTGCTCGCAAACTTGCAGCGCGTAATCCGGATAATCGACCGAATCTGCACAGCTGCAGCCATAATCTATGACCTGATGACCTAATGATTCAATAAAGGGGATGATAACATCTTTCAAACGATAGCCTGCATGATCCGCACCTAACGCAATTTTCATGAGTAGAACGCTCCTTTGCTTGTTCGAATTCGACCATCCTATTATATCCCAAAGTTCACCAGAAAACGAAAAAAAGAGCGGACACGCTAGAAATAGCGCGTTGCTCTTTTGCCCAGGCGACCGGCCGTATAGCTCAATGCTCCACTGTGGTTGATCCCACTCGTCGCCAGTTACATTGAGTCTTGCTTGATAGGTTCATTTTATCGCATTATGCCCCAGGTGTAAAGACGTATTCCGCAAATCATTTCCCAGTCTGAGGGCCCTCTTTCTGTCTTCGAAGCTTTGCAACTAATTTATCTAAACTCCCGCCTATTTCCTTCGCCGTTTGCCGGTAAACCTCTAGCGAACCCCCGTACGGGTCAGAAATATCGTAATCCGGAATGGCATGTTCAAGGGTATAAATACGATTTCTTTCTTCAACCGTCACCGTCTGCGACAGTGCCTGCTTGAGCTGAACTTCCGTCACAAGTTTTTCCCTTTCCTCAATCGCCTGCAGGACTTGATGGTCATCCTCTACATATTCTTTGAGCGTAAAAGTCTTCTCGACCGCATCCGGGAATCGCTGGATCACCGTCCGTTTATGTCCCATTGTCATCGTCAAAATAACATCTGCCCACTTCACTTCAGACGCCTGAATCGCCAACGAACTGATGGACTCCGTGAAGCCCGCTTCTTGCAGGAGCGATGCACTGTTCCGGGAGATCGGAGCGCCCGTCATCGCCGATACCCCAGCCGAACGAACTTCCATCGCAAGTCCTTCTTGGTGCACCCTGATACGCAGCAAACCTTCGGCTAATGGACTGCGGCACGTATTTCCTGTACAGACAAATAGAATTCGCAACATGAGTTCCTCCTAAGAGTTTTCCGTAGGAAAACTTTCTTCGTAAGCATAGACTGTGTTTTGCGTAGCAAAACTTTCTTCGTAAGCAAAGGCAGAGCCTTCTCCACCTGTATTGTATCATAGCAAAAACTTGATCCCAAACGCGAGCAAAATAAGCCCGCCAAATGCCTCTCCATACTCGCCAACCCAACCGTTAACCCGTCTTCCGACCAATAATCCGGCTATGGAAAGCAAAGCACCGAACAAACCAAACACAAGCACCGTAAGCAAAATATCCGTCGCAAACATCCCTAAAGATACTCCAACAGAGAACGAATCTATACTGACACTAAGCGCGAAAATCGTCAGACCCCATAGTGATCTATGATCAAAAGAAGTCGCTTCCTCCCCGCGAATCGAACTGTACACCATATGGGAGCCCAAAAGAATGAGCAAACATCCACCAGCCGCTGTAGCAACATTGCCAAGCAAGAGCGAGACATATTGCCCCATGAACATGCCCATTAACGGCATAATGATGTGGAAAATGCCAATCACAATGCTTATTTTCAAAATATCCATCAAGCGAATCCCCTTCATGCCGATGCCGATCCCCAAGGAAAAAGCATCCAAGCCCAGAGCAATCGCCATGATGAATATGGTGATGATCTGCCCAAAGTCAACGTCATTTAAGAGCATAAGTACGATCCCCCTTGTCCGCTTTCTTAACCAAGATATGCGGACAAACTGGGAATCATGCTAGCTAAACACGTACAAGCCGATGACCTGCCGCTTTACGCAGACGATTCATGATCGCTTGACCAATTCCCGTTTCCGGGCAGCCTTCTGCGACAATATAATGAATGTCTTGCAGATCGAATTGTCTTAATGCAGCATACAGCTCCTGAGCAATCGTTTCCGGCTCAGCTAACGATCCGCAGGCAATAACTAAATCAGCTTCAAAGCGGGAAGCTCTTTCCTCAAAAGTAAGGATTCCGGTCGATTCCCCTCTTGACTTGGCCGCATGAATGTCACGCTGAATCCAAGCGGCCACGGCATCCGTATCGTCACCAAATACGATATGCATGTACCCCTTCGGCGCGTAATGCGTATACTTCATGCCCGGAGCACGCGGCGTTTCTGAAGCCTGCACATCTTCCCGTTCCGGCTCATGAATTCGAATAGCCGGCAGCGCGGACTGCAATTGCTCCGCCGTCACACCGCCAGGACGCAATATATACAGCTGGCCATGAACAAGCTGGATCACCGTCGATTCGACACCGACACCTGTTCCTCCACCGTCCACAATGCCTCCGATTCGACCGTCAAGGTCTTCTCTAACATGTGATGCCAGTGTCGGACTCGGTCTGCCTGAACGATTTGCACTTGGCGCCGCAATAGGAAGTTCCGCTTCACGAAGCAGCTGCAGAGCAACCGGATGATCAGGTATTCTTATGCCTACCGTCGTAAGACCGGCCGTCACCAACGGCGAAATGCCGCCTGGTTTCACAGGCAGCACAATAGTAAGAGGACCTGGCCAGAAAGCTTCCATAAGCCTGCGATGATCAGGCGTGACGCAAGCAGGCTCGATTAAACCTGTGAGCTGCCGGGTATCAGCGATATGAACGATCAGTGGGTTATCGGATGGTCGTCCTTTGGCTGAAAAAATACGTTCTACCGCTGAGGTATTCGTAGCGTCAGCTCCCAGCCCGTACACCGTTTCTGTCGGGAAAGCGACGGTGTCTCCGCTCCTCAGAAGCGCTGCCGCTTCCGTTAATTCTCCACCCCTGCCGCTTCCTTTATCCGGGTCCACTCTCCAATACTTTGTCACCATCTATCATCCTTACTTCCGAAATAAATTCAAGTTATTAACTAAACCATGCAACCACTTTCTTGATCATTTCCCAGACAAAAAACTTCACTTCAGGCTGCGAACTAGCAGACTGTACTTGTTCTTTTGTGCTTGATGAACCTGATGTGCTTAATGTGCTTACTTTCGCTTCTTTGTCCTGTTTAACCGTTGATTGAGCTGCTTTACTGTCTTTGGCTGTTGGCGCAGGTGAAGTTTTGATCTTGTCTTGGCCCTCCGTTTTGGCTACGACTGCTGCTGCGGCCACAGCTTCTCCGGAAACAGAGTCTACAAAGCAAAGCGGCGGAAACAACACACACCACCAGTTCTGACCTTCACCGCTGCCAATCGTGACGCGAAGCGCTTCGTAATCGCCTGCAGGGTACACTTCGTTACCGTACATCTTTGTAGGGAAAGGAACTTTGCCAAGCTCAACCGTATGCGTATAAGTATAACCCCGGGCTTCGATCATTTGCCCGACAAGCGCATCGAACTCCGGCAAATGAGCCGTAACCACCGCTCTGGCCTCATCCAGCGAGTGAGGTCCAACGACCCAATCCTGCATACGCGCAATAATCGCATCTCGAATCTCACGCTTAAGAGCCTGGTCTTGAGCAGAATCCGAGTTTGCTAGAATCCGCAGCCTAATTGACTCTTCCGGTATCGTAGGCGAAATAACCGCCGCATTCGTACGATTAGACTCCCAGCAAGTAATCATAACAATAAGTGCAAAAGCCACGAATAATAAATGTTTAAATGAATGACGATCCGTTCTTTTTACCATAATGAAAAGCCCCTTTCCCTTCGCTTCTACTAGCCAGTATAGGCAAAAAGAGGAGAGGCTAAACCTAGTAATCTATTTAAATTTGATAGGATTGGTAGAGTCACTTGCTGGGCCGGATCGCGATCACATGGCGATCAATACCCTGCAGATCCGGCACGAACCGGATCTGCTCCCAATCCGCGGCGGCGCGCAGCATCGCCGCGACAGCCTCCGCCTGCCCGATGCCGACCTCGAACCCGACCACGGTCGGGATTCGCGGCAGCAGCGGCAGCTGCCCAATCATCCGGCGGTACAGGTCGAGTCCCTCGACACCGCCGAACAAAGCCGTGTGCGGCTCGAACAGCCGCACCTCCGGCATCAGCGCCGGGAGATCGCCATCAGGAATATACGGTGGGTTGGACACCAGTATATCCGGAGCGATCCGGCGCTGGATATAAGGCTCGAGGAGGTCCCCCTCGAGCCACTCCACCCGCGCAGCCACGCCGTGCCGCTGCGCGTTCGAACGGGCCATCTCCAGCGCTGCCGCGGAGATGTCGCTGCCGGCCACGCGCCAGTCCGGGCGCGCGTGAGCCACGGTCACCGGGATGATACCGCTCCCGGTGCCCACATCCGCAAGCAGCGGAGCCCCTTGCGGGAACAGACGCGAGCCCTCGTGGAGCAAAGCTTCCACGAGCAGCTCCGTCTCCGGCCGCGGTATCAGCACCGCCGGGCTCACCGCAAACGGAAGGCCGTAGAAATCCTGCTCGCCGGTAATGTACTGCACCGGCTCACCCGCAGCCTTCCTCTCTACAAGCTGGCGCCATGCATCCGCCAGCTCCACCGGAAACTGTTCCTGGAAGCGGAACAGCAGCTCTGTCCTGCTGCAGCCCAATAGATGCTGCAGCAAAAGCTCCACACAGGAAGCCGCTTCCGCCACGCCCAGCTTCCCTAAAAAAGAAGAAGCCTCTACATAGGCTTCTCTAATCGTCATCGAGGCAGTCGGCATCACATTGCCTGCTCCCCTTTATCTAAAGCATCGGACTGTGCAGCAATAGTTAGTGCAGAAACAATCTCCGCCATATCGCCGTTTAGAACAGTTTCCAAACGATGCAAAGTCAAGCCGATCCGGTGATCCGTAATCCGGCTTTGCGGGAAGTTGTACGTGCGAATCCGCTCCGAACGGTCACCTGTCCCGACTTTGCTTTTACGCTCACCTGAGTATTTCGCTTCCTCTTCCTCACGTATCTTATCCGAAATCCGTGCACGCAGTACGCGAAGCGCTTGCTCCTTATTGGAGTTTTGCGATTTGCCGTCCTGACATGTCGCAACAATGCCCGTAGGCACGTGCGTCACGCGAACCGCTGATTTCGTTGTATTAACGGACTGACCGCCCGCTCCGCTGGAGCAGAACGTATCTACGCGAATATCCGCATCATGAATGACGATCTCAACATCTTCCGCTTCCGGCATCACAACAACCGTGGACGTTGACGTATGAATACGTCCGCCTGATTCGGTTACTGGAATACGCTGCACACGGTGCGCTCCGCTCTCAAACTTCAGCTTGCTATAAGCGCCTTTACCCGTAATCATGAAAATAATCTCTTTGAATCCGCCCAAATCATTGACGGAAGCATCCAGAATTTCCGTTTTCCAGCCTTGCCCGTCCGCATAACGCGTATACATCCGGTACAAGTCACCTGCGAACAGCGCAGCTTCATCGCCGCCTGCCGCTCCGCGAATTTCAACGATGACGTTCTTATCGTCATTCGGGTCTTTTGGCATCATGAGTACTCTAAGCTGTTCTTCTAGATTAGCAGACTGTTCGCTTAGCTCTTCGATCTCCATTTTAACCATTTCACGCATTTCATCGTCCAGCTTCTCGTTCTGCATCGCTTTCGCGTCTGCCAGCTGCTCGCTCACGCTCTTATATTCATTATAAGCATCGTAGGCTTCCTGAAGATCGGATTGTTCCTTCGAATACTCTCTAAGCTTCTTCGTATCACTCGTTACATCCGGGTCACACAGCAGCTCGCTTAATTTCTCATAGCGGTCCACAATGGACTGAAGTCGATCCAACATAACGGATCACTCCTTTCTTTATTTTTTATGGGTTACACATTAAATCTGAAATGCATAACGTCGCCGTCATTCACCACGTACTCTTTGCCTTCCAGACGCACTTGCCCTTTTTCTTTCGCGCCATTCATGGAGCCAGCCGTTACCAAATCCGTATAAGACACAACCTCGGCACGAATAAATCCACGCTCGAAATCAGTATGAATCACGCCAGCCGCTTGAGGAGCTTTCGTTCCTTTGCGGATCGTCCAAGCTCTTACTTCCTGCACCCCAGCCGTAAAATACGTATATAAGCCAAGCTTGCGATAAGCTGCTTTAATCAATCTATTCAAGCCGGACTCTTGAAGTCCCAACTCTTCCAAGAACATCGCTTTTTCTTCGTCTTCGAGTTCAGCAATCTCGGATTCTACCTTCGCGCTGATCGAAACAACTTCGTTGTTTTCTTTCGCAGCGTATTCCTGAACGATTTTGACGAACGGATTCTCATCCGCTGTTGCTACTTCATCTTCACTCACGTTTGCCGCATAAAGCACAGGCTTCATGGTCAGCAAATGAAGATCGCGTACAAGCAGCTTCTCATCATCGCTCAAATCAATGCTGCGCGCCGGCAGATCGTTATAGAGAGCTTCCTTGATGCGTTCCAGACACTCAACCTCAGCTGCGACCTTCTTGTCGCCGCCTTTCAGGTTTTTGCGGGAGCGCTCGATCTTTTTCTCCACGGATTCAATGTCAGCCAAAATCAATTCGAGATTAATCGTCTCGATATCGCCAATCGGATCCACTTTACCGGATACGTGGGTAATATTATCATCCTCAAAACAACGGACAACATGCACGATCGCATCTACTTCACGAATGTGTGCCAAAAATTTATTTCCAAGCCCTTCGCCTTTGCTCGCGCCCTTTACCAAACCCGCAATATCAACGAATTCAAAGGCGGTCGGGACAATGCTTTTAGGGACAATCATCTCTACCAGCTTATGCATTCTCTCGTCCGGTACTTCAACTACCCCAACATTCGGATCTATCGTACAGAACGGATAGTTCGCAGATTCTGCCCCCGCCTGTGTAATTGCATTAAACAATGTCGATTTTCCTACGTTCGGTAGACCGACGATACCTGCTTTCAAAGCCATTGTAGTTACAACTCCTTAATTTTCAAAAATCATCCTTCTTATTATATAGTACTTGGAACGCAAAAAAAAGCCTGAAGGCTATTGATTAGCCGCAGACTTTTTTTCCAGCGCTTTTTTCGTTTCATTTTCCCGCTTCTGGACGAAATAGGTTTCGATCTGATTTTTTAAAATAAAGCCGCGCAGCGCGTTCGTTTTCTCTTCCGGTATGGAGATAAAGCTTGCCCCGTAGTAATAACCTTCATTCGTTTTTTCTTGCCGAACAATTTCCATTGTGCATGGCACCAAAAAGCCCAAAATCAACTCCACTTCAAGCTGGGAATGCTTTTGGATGACCTTTTCAAGCATAGCGTTCTCGTTGATTGTGAAACCTAGGCCGTTGACGGATATATTTTTGATAGAGAACCTGATAGGGTCATCGAATTGATGTTTATTCCGCTTATTTTTGTCTTGAAGTCCGAAAAGCAGCCCCTCATTCTTCACATCCACGCGAGGGAACTCCCTTTTCTCCGTAAATTTCCTGCGGTTTTCAGGCGGATTCAGGACAATGAGAGAGCCCTGCTCCTTGGCCACGACCGTTGTCTCTATGACAAACAGCCCGGACCTCGTATAGACGGTCATTTTACATTTATCGCCCAGCGCAAAATTATCATATTCCGGCAGCTCCACCTCAATAATATCACCGAGCGCATACGTCAGCACGCCTGTAGCAACGAAATCGTCCTTGCTCAGCATCGCTTTGCTTTCAATCATGACATCAGCGTCGTACCCTTCTTTGCTGCCATAAAACTTCATAGCTTTTTGTCTGCTCGCCATTTGTTCATCAACACCTTCCTCCGTGTTCCTTATATAAAAAAATAGACTGCCCCTTTACCGCGGGAACAGCCTATTACCTCAACCCAAAAAAGCATCGATTTTCGGTAACCAGGCTGTCATAGTTCCATGGAACGGTAGACCCTCAGCTTTGCGTCCTTGCCTTTCGGCAAGTTTGCCATTATCGAATCCTGCAAATGAAATTCATACTTATCTCGTTCTTTATGGTCTAAAAGACCTACGTTACTTCTCATTATACGGATGGCAGATCTTATTATCAACTAAATCTCTTGCATACGGATTGTATTTGTTGTATGAATGTAAAAAGAATTACATATCCACAACTTTTTAAGTTATACACATTGTTATCCACAGGTTGTTAACAACGAATATTTGTTCGATTCCTTGTACACATGTGGATAAGATTATTTTTAGCGAGGTGTCCCCCTGTGGATGAACATAATGAGCATAATGAACATATTCCCTGGATGAAAGCAGCTATTGAAGAAGCACGGAAAGCCGAAGCCATTCGCGAGGTGCCCATCGGCGCTGTTGTTGTCCATCAAGGTCAAATTATCGGCCGCGGCTACAATCTTCGTGAAACCACGCTGGATCCTCTGGCTCATGCTGAAATGATTGCCATTAAGCAGGCTAGCGAGCACCTGCAAGCTTGGCGTTTGCTCGACTGCAAGCTCTACGTCACGTTGGAGCCTTGTCCGATGTGTGCGGGAGCCATTGTCCAAGCGCGGGTTCCGCAGGTGATCTACGGTACGACCGATCCCAAAGCCGGCTGCGCGGGAACGCTGATGAACCTGCTGCAGGAGGACCGGTTCAATCACCGGGTTGATGTGGTTAGCGGCGTGCTGCAGGCGGAGTGCGCGACGATGCTGACGCAGTTTTTCCGCAAGCTGCGGGGGAAGGAGTAGGCGTTCCCACGAGCTCATTTTTTTAGCGGCACAAGATAAAATGTGGCCACCCAAAAAAGTTGCGCTACACAAGGCTTCGTGCTATCATAATCCTTGCTATGCGCCCGTAGCTCAGCAGGATAGAGCAACAGTTTCCTAAACTGTAGGCCGGATGTTCGAATCATCTCGGGCGCGTTTACTTAGAAGCGTGAATAAGGGTACCCGGAATAAAGGAACCACAGGGCGCTATTTAGGTCCAAAGCGGAGTTTCGGGTGCTAATGCGGAACTACAGGGTCTTATTTCAGCAAATAGAGCTCATTCCAACTCCGAATGGCCAAATAGAGGACCACAGTTCCCTCTCGCGCGTTGAAAGGACTATTCTTGCTAAAATAGCGCCCTGTAGTTCCCTATATATGAGCGCCAGTGCTCACACTTCGCACAAATAGAAAGTGTAGGCTTCTTCGCTTGAATCTTACTCAACCCTCACATGAAAATCAAGACGCTTAGGATTATTCCTAAGCGTCTTTTATTTTCTGCCTATGTCAGTTAAACCACAAAAAGCAACTTCACTCCACAGGGACAAACAGTTAAGCCTGACTAAAAAATCCAATCAACAGAGTTATCTTCACTGTCCTGTTCTTCTTTTTTAGCGCCCGTCCACATGTGAATAAACTATCCACATATCCCGGCAAATAAATCAGCGTAATCAACATGAGCACAAGTAAGACCTTTTTCAAACGATATTAACAATGAAAAAGAGGGAGGGTCCTCCCAAAATGAGCAGGGGTACTCTGACTCTGAGCGCGAGGTCTCAGGCAATAGCACATCCTATGTTGTACGTTATGCAACAAAATGACTGAAATCCGGCCATAACGCTGATCTTCATTGTACTTTGTGCAACGTTTTGGAGGGGGAGGAGAGGTTATCGAAGCATAGAGGTCAAAATGAGTGTACTTTGTGCAATGAAGATGACGATGGAGAGGAAAAAGCCGCTTCTGCATTGTACAAAGTACAATATAGTCCATATTTCTGCGTGAAAAGGGATGCTCCGCGGCACAAAAAAGAAGGAGGTACGTGCTCTCCACACGTTGCCTTATTTTGCAACCATCCTGTCATAGCCTTGCTACAGACGATGTTCTATAATAAACGGTAGATTAGGTTTGAAAGGAGCACCCCCGTGGCAATTAACAAAATTCCAAGCTCTTATCGCATTCCTTTATTTTGCGCAGTTACGCTGCTGTTCTGGATGTCCATGTATACGAGCGTTCCCATCATGGCGCCTTATGTGGAGTTCCTTGGCGGGAATCACCAATTGGCGGGATGGATCGTTGGCATGTATGGGATTTCCCAAATGCTTCTGCGCATCCCCGTAGGCATCATGTCGGACCGCTTTCATAAACGAAAGCTTTTTATTACATTCGGGTTGTTTTTTACAGCCATCGGCGGGCTCGGCCTCTATATCACCCACGATTTCACGTGGATTCTGATTCTCCGGGCATTGGCGGGGGCGGCCGCGGCAACATGGGTCGACTTCACCGTCTTATTTACGAGCTACTATAAGCATGAGGAGTCCACGAAAGCGATCGGTACGATTTCCTTTTTCAACTCCCTAGGCCAGGTGCTCGGCATTCTATCGGCCGGATGGGCGGCAGACTCGCTCGGCTGGGAGGCAGCTTTTATTTTAGGTGCGCTGCTGGGGCTGCTCGGATTCATCGGTTCTTTCTTTTTGATCGAGAAAATAGAGCCTGATGCGCCTAAAATTACACTGCGGGGAATTGGAGACGTCGCCACAGACCGTAAGCTCCTCTTCGTGTCCTTGCTTGCTATTTTGTCGCAGGTGCTGATCTTCGCTACGGTCTTCGGGTTTACTCCCGTCTATGCCACATCGTTAGGAGCCGATAAATTCTCGTTATCCATGCTTTCGTTATTTGCCAATGTACCTGTTGCACTAGCCTCCCTATTCGGCGGGCGCAAATGGGCGGCCAAATATGGCGAGAAACGAATGGTTGTTTGGGGCTTTGTTCTCATGGGGGTATTTACCTTTACGGTCCCTTTTACGCATCATTTATGGGTGCTTATGATAACGCAGGCTTTTGCCGGCTTTGGACGGGGACTTTCTTTTACGCTGCTGATGGGGATGAGCATTAAACATATGCCTGCCGAAAAGCGGGCGACGGCAATGGGCTTTTTCCAAGCGATCTATGGGTTGGGGATGTTCGTTGGCCCTGTGCTGATGGGCGTGATTGGAGATTGGTTCTCTTTGAATCAAGGCTTTATCGTGCTAGGCGTTCTTGGTGTGCTCAGCGCTCTGCTGTCTCAATGGTTCGTACGAAATACGCCTAAGATGTCCGCGGTCAAGTCCAGCGGCTCTACCGCTGCGCTTTAACTGAAATAAGAGCGGATCGTAACGATTCGTTCTTTTCTTTTGCCTGAAGTGCAGGGTTGGGCATCGTCACCTGCGTCTATTTATGCGGAGAGGAGGAGAAGCACATTCAGGAACAAGAGCTTGTAACACGCATATTGAATGGTGATGAGGCGGCATTCCGGGAACTTGTTGCGACTTATCGTCAATACTTGTTCCAAACGATTTATGCCATCGTACGCCATACGAAGGATGCCGAGGATATATCGCAGGATGTCTGGTCCCGAATTTTCTTCTCCCTCCCTCAGTACCAGATGAAAGGACTTAAAACCTGGATGACCCGCATTGCGGTGAACCGGGCCATTGACTTCAAACGATCGGCCAACAGGCGAAGGGAAGAAATGACCGCAGAGATGGAAGCTCCGATCCAAGAAGGTCAGACCTCGGGGACTCATCCGTTCTCATCCAATGGTGTGGAACAAGAGGTGCTGACGAAGGAGACCACCGAGCTCGTTCGCCGGAAACTTCACCAAATTCCCGCCAATTACCACGAAGTACTAACGGCCTATTATATTCATCATCAATCGTACCAAGATATTGCTAGTGCCCACGGGGTAACGGTGAAAACGATCGAATCCAAGCTGTATAGGGCCAAGCAGTGGCTTCGCAACAACTGGAAGGAGGAGGATTTTTTGTGAAACACTTTGATGAACAAGCCTGGAGCCAATATATCCATGAGCAGCTGCCGCCGAGTGAATTAAGTGAAATGGAACAACATTTATACGGATGCGATGATTGCTTGGCACTGTATATGATCTGTATGGAGCAAATGACGGCGACGCTGCCCTATATGGATATCGAGGAGCACAAGTATGTAGATGACGTACTCGCACGTACGATGGGAACCAAACGCTCCCGGTACCGCTCTACGATGCTGCATTACGGGATTGCGGCGGCGGCTACGCTGATTCTGGTGGCTACCGGCTTTTTTCACGGATTATCGCAGGAGTTGGGACCTAGAAGCGCGCTGCAACCCGCTCCTCCTACCGAATTAAAAATCGATCAACCGATCTCGGATAAACTATTAAATAGAACGCTAAGTTGGCTGGATACTCTGCAGAACAAATAAACCACAAGGAGGTTTACACTTTAAATGCCTAACAAAAGCAGCCTCGTCGCTTTCCTGTTGTCCTTCATCCCCGGAGCGGGTCATCTCTATATGAATCGAATCTTTCGCGCCTTACTTTACGGAGCAGGATTCTTTGGCCCCTTATTTCTCCTTTTCGTTGGCGTCGCTGTTGTTCATGCACATGATAGATCTCTGATTCTCCTGCTCCTCTTCGCAGCCCTCGTAGGGATCGCGAATATGGTGGATATGATCATCTTCCTGCTGCGCCCTCAGCCTTATTACGGGCCGCAGGGAGCGGCGCCCTACGGAGCTGACCCTTATACGCACACACCCTCTTGGGAGCCTAATCCCTATGCCGCTCATGCTGCCGCACAAGAAAGAACGAGGGTCATGCTGCTCTCCTTCGTCCCTGGTCTAGGTCATTTCCAGCTGGGTCTTATGCAGCGCGGATTGACCGCTATGGTATCCTTTTTCGGGGTTGCCGTTCTCGTCTTTTTCATCACCATGATGACCCATAATAACAGCTTCGTTGCTTTTCTCTTAGCTATGCCGGTTTTGTGGTTTTATACGATGTTCGATGCGCTTAAGCAGCAAGAGCGCAAACAAGCGGGCTTCGAGCTTACGGACCGCAGTCTCTTCGATGACTTTCATCTAGGCGATGATAACGGTCGCAAGAACCGGACCTTGGCGACGATTATCGCTATTTTCCCAGGTGCCGCACACCTGTATCTGTCGATGAATAAACGGGGCATTCAATTGATGGCGATTTTCTTGTTCTCCATTTATGTGCTGGATGTGCTGCGGCTATCCCTTTTCTTCTTCCTAATCCCGATTCTGTGGTTTTTCAGCTTCTTCGATGCCTTACAGAGCATCTCGAAATATGAAAACGGTACGCTGGTAGATAAACCGATCGTCGAAAACTGGACTGCGTATCACCGATCCATCGGCTTTGTCCTTATCTTGCTCGGCGGCTACTATGTCTTCAAGGAAGTCATTGTCCAGTTTCTATATCAGATGTTCCCGAATAATTACTTGTACTGGATAAACAGCTTCGGACAAACGTTAATCGTAGCTGTGATTCTCATCGGCGGCGGCATTAAATTGCTGTTTTACCGGAAAATGCGGCCTGCTCAGGCAGAACCGACTTCAGCTCCCTATTCGCCAGACGAAAAAAAGAACCCTTATTAAGGGGTTCTTTTTTTGTCGGTGTTTTTTGGGTTTCTTTTAAACATGTTACACATAAACCTTTAGGAAAATCTGCTTATAAAACACGGTAAGTGTCTTTGGCACATCCCCTCCAGCCTGATTATAACAGGTATGAAAGTCCTCTTTGCAACGGTTTTTGTTTCGCGGAATGCTCCAACGGAACCACACCTCTCTGCTCACCGACAAAATATAGTATGTCCGGCTTGGCGATCTTTAAACATCGTCCGGAGAACAATTTTTAATGACCGTGGCCTGCGCCTTCGCCATGCCCATTATTCCTCGAATGGTTACGGTTTTTCACTTTCTTCGATCCCGAAAGAGGATCTTGCTGCTGTTTGCCTTGATTATTTCGGGTTGATTGGTTTTGAGACGGATCCGCTACTCCATAAGCATCTGGCTTCATCGTGATCATTCCCCTCTAGTTTCCTTTATGATTCAGAGCATCTTGATGTCTATGATCATTTACTTGCTGCTGCACCTGCTGAGCGTTATGACTGTTCACAGGAGCCGCTTCGAAATCTTTGGCAACATTTTGCAAATTTTTATCCGGAGCTTTTTGCTTTGTCATGTGAGTGAACTCCCCTCCGCAGTTTAAACATGTGTGACTCTGTGCAAGACTTGTGCGCATTCATGAATGTGGCGAACATAGTCATCCACCAGATTTTGAACGACATCACCGGTTTCATCAATGTGAGTAGTACCCTGCTGCACGTCCATCAGTTCCACATTAACCTCTCTGGCATCCACGTAATTGACTTTAAAATCGAAGTTGTAACCCGAGTGCCCTCCCGCTTCAATATGAACCCTAACGGTCTGAGCATCGGCTTCATCGGCCCATACGCGTGCCTGATCGGTAGGCTGCAAGGTCGTAGGGAGAACATTTGTCCACTCTTGTACCAATTCCGCTTGATCAATTGTCAGCTTCTCATTGCTCATAGGTAACACCTCCACATGTTTAAAATGCGGAAGGCGCCCGGCTTTTATCCATGTAAAAAAACAACAACTCCGTTAGATGTTTCTCAAACAAAAACAAAAAAAGCCACACGATCCATAAGAATCGCATGACTTTTTGGTTGGGGTATTACCATGGTTACGGAGAGGGTGGGATTCGAACCCACGGAGGCTTGCACCTCGGCGGTTTTCAAGACCGCTGCCTTAAACCACTCGACCACCTCTCCACGATAGGTGTCTCCTGTAGAGGAGACAACCTTGTGCAGTGACAAAAAGCATTGTATCACATAATCTCGATAATAAGCAAGTACTATTTTTTCGTGATTACTTTTACGTTGTTCATGTAAGGAATAAGAACCTCAGGCACCTTGATCGAGCCGTCAGCTTGCTGATAGTTCTCAAGAATCGCCGCAACGGTACGTCCGAGCGCCAAGCCTGAACCATTCAGAGTATGTACGAATTCCGGCTTCGCCTTAGCATCTCTGCGGAAACGAATGTTCGCTCTGCGAGCTTGGAAATCCTCGAAGTTGCTGCAAGATGAGATTTCACGGTAAGCGCCGCTGTTTGGAAGCCATACTTCCAAGTCATACGTTTTGGCAGACGTGAAGCCAATATCACCCGTGCATAGGGATAATACGCGGTAAGGCAGCTTCAATAGCTGTAAGACGCGCTCAGCATGGCTTGTAAGCTTCTCTAGCTCATCATAGGAGTCTTCGGGTTTAACGATCTTAACGAGCTCAATTTTGTTAAATTGATGCTGTCTGATCAAGCCGCGTGTGTCTCTTCCAGCTGATCCCGCTTCCGAGCGGAAACAAGCGCTGAAAGCGACGAAATTAACAGGCAGCTGCTCGGTTGTCAAAATATCTTCCCGGTGGTAGTTCGTAACCGGTACTTCCGCCGTAGGAATTAGGAAATACTCCGAATTCTCCACTTTGAAGACATCTTCCTCAAACTTCGGAAGCTGTCCGGTACCCGTCAAGCTATCACGGTTAACGATGTAAGGCGGCAGCATTTCTTCATAGCCATGCTCATCGCTGTGCAGGTCCATCATGAAGTTAATTAAAGCGCGCTCTAATCTAGCGCCGAGTCCTTTGTAGAAAACGAAACGCGAGCCCGTTACCTTCGCCGCCGCTTCGAAATCAAGGATGCCCAGTTCTTGCGCTACTTCCCAGTGCGGCTTCACTTCAAAATCGAATTGCGGAACTTCGCCAACACGGCGCAATTCCACATTCTCTTCTTCGGAACGGCCTACAGGGACGCTAGGATGGGGCATATTCGGAATGGAGAGGAGCACTTGTTGTAAGGACTCGTCCAGTACACGAATCTCGTCATCCAGCTCTTTAATGCGGTCTCCGACCACTTTCATTTCCTGAATCAGCTCATCGGCATTCTCGCCGGATCGCTTGCGTCCTGCCACCTCTTGGGAAACAGTGTTGCGGCGATTTTTGAGCTGCTCTGTTTCTTGCAGAAGCTCTCTGCGTTTTAAATCTAATGCGGTGAAACCGTTCAGCTCTTCTATCTGCTTACCACGGTTCTGCATGGCAGCTTGCACGGCTGCCAAATCGTTTCGAAGTAACTTTACATCAAACAAGGAGATTCCTCCGTTAGCGCAAAATGGTTGTATATGGAAGCAAGCACCCTTACCGAAGTTTCCGGTGATATCAAGGTGCTTGTACCATCAATTATGCTTGACTTTGCTTTACCATATCTAAAAAATAGCTGTGCAGACGGAAATCGTCTGTCAGCTCAGGGTGGAACGAGGCCGCAAGGAGATGTCCTTGCTGCGCCGCGACGATTTGGCCGTCATACGTGGCCAATACATCCACACCGGGTCCCACTTTCTCAATCAGCGGGGCACGGATGAACACCGCGCGAACGTTCTCGTCAATGCCTTTGATCGGCAAATCCGTCTCAAAGCTTTCGCGTTGACGGCCAAACGCGTTGCGAGCCACCGTAATATCCATCAGCTCAAGATGAGCTTCCGGCTGTCCGGTGATCTCTTTCGCGATGACAATCAACCCTGCGCAGGTGCCGAAGATCGGCTTGCCTGCCGCAGAAAATTCCCGAAGCGCATCGATAAAGCCATACGTGCGCATCAGCTTGCCAATTGTCGTACTCTCTCCGCCAGGTAGAATAATGCCATCAAGCTCGGCAAGCTGCTCCGTACGCTTTACGACAACGCCCTCAGCGCCAGCACTCTCGATGCCGCGAATATGCTCTGCTACCGCGCCCTGAAGCGCGAGAACCCCAATCTTCGTCATTACCAGCCGCGCTCCTGCATACGCTCGGAAGCTTGCAGCTTGGAAATTTCGATTCCCTTCATAGGGGCACCTAGGCCTTTGGAAATTTCTGCGATCAATTTAAAATCCGTGTAGTGTGTTACAGCTTCTACGATAGCTTTCGCGAATTTCTCAGGGCTGTCCGATTTGAAAATACCGGAACCTACGAACACACCGTCAGAACCCAAATGCATCATGAGAGCAGCATCGGCCGGAGTCGCCACACCGCCTGCAGCGAAGTTAACAACCGGCAGTTTGCCTGTTTCATGAACTTGCAGCATCAATTCATATGGAGCTCCAAGCGTTTTCGCTTCAAACATCAACTCGTCTTTGGACATCGCTTGTACTTTGCGAATTTGCCCTTGAATCATGCGCATATGGCGCACAGCTTCAACGATGTTGCCTGTTCCCGGCTCGCCTTTAGTACGAAGCATGGATGCTCCTTCGCCAATACGGCGCAATGCTTCACCAAGATCGCGGCAGCCGCAAACGAAAGGAACTGTGAAATCGCGTTTGTTGATGTGAAACACTTCATCCGCTGGTGTCAAAACTTCACTCTCATCGATATAGTCAACGCCCAGAGATTCCAGGACTTTCGCTTCTACAAAGTGCCCGATTCTTGCTTTCGCCATAACCGGAATGGATACGACTTTCATAACTTCTTCAACGATAGTCGGATCAGCCATACGGGATACTCCGCCAGCCGCACGAATGTCAGCAGGTACGCGCTCTAGCGCCATAACAGCGGAGGCACCAGCTGCTTCTGCGATTTTTGCTTGCTCGGCGTTCATAACATCCATAATAACGCCGCCCTTTTGCATTTCGGCCATACCTGTTTTAACGCGGGATGTTCCTGTTTCCATTCTTTATTTCCTCCTATACCTTAGTGCGATTTTATACAGTTTCCTACACGATTCGATAGTAAACTTCTAAACAAACATTTTACATGAAGGAGGGGCATTATACAACCCATTATCTGGTCTAGGAACCACCCTTTATCCCTTTAAATAGATCGCTGAAGAAGTTTTTGAAAGAACGGAACAGCAAGCGTATCCAGCTTCCTTTTTCGACATCGTCATTGGCAATGAGATCTACGGTTTTTACTTGTCCATTGTAGTCCACCGTTACTTTGCCGAGCACGTCGCCTTTGGCAATTGGAGCTACCAGTTTAGTTTCTTCCAAGGCTTGAGCCGTAACTTTAAAATCCGTGTCTTTTGCGCCTTTTTTCGTTACAAACGTTAATCCGGTTTTGGTTACAACAGGCACTTGCGTTTGAACGCCTTTCTTAATGTTTACGATTTTCAAAGAATCTATTTCTTGCTTCGCATTTAGGAACGGTTTAATTTCGAAATTATTGAATCCGTAATCGAGCAGCTTCCTAGTTTCATTGAAACGTTCAGGCTCTGTCTTTGTGCCCATAACAACCGTGATCAGGCGCATCCCGTTTCTTTCTGCAGTCCCTGTAAAGCAGTAGCCGGCATCATCCGTAGAACCTGTTTTCAGACCATCCAGCCCTGGATAGGCGTATTTCTTGAAATTTGTATTCGTTGAATTGCCTTCCAGCATCCAGTTCCAGTTGATCATCGGCGTTTTATCGGTCGGTCTGAGCTTCAAAGACGGAATTTTCGTAAATTCTAAAACTTCTTTATGATCCTTCAGGATGTTATAGGCAAGAATTGCAGCATCCCGCGCTGTCATTTTCGTTTCGCCCTCAATCGATTGCGGCGGGTTCTTCAGATCGACACGGGATAGTCCCGTAGCGCTGATGAAGTGAGCCTTGTCGGACATGCCCAATTGCTTGGCTTTCTCATTCATCATTTTCGCAAAGTTTTCTTCCGATCCGCCCCCAAGCAGCTCGGCAAAAGCCACAGATGCGTCATTCGCGGAATAAATGGACATGGCATTAAACATATCTTTGAAAGTCAGTGTTTCATTTTCTGCGATTAATTGACCGGAACCAATGACAGCGGCGGCGTTTTTGGATGCCGTTACTTTCGAATCCCACGTAAATTTGCCTTCCTTGATGCTTTCCATGGCAAGATACTCTGTCATCATTTTCGCCATACTAGCGGGCGGCAGTGCTTCATCAGCGTTCATTTCATAGAGAACGGCACCTGTGCTGGCTTCCATGATAATGGCAGATTTGGCACTGACCTTCAGTTCATTTCCAATTGGTGCTGTAGCAGACGTTGGAGCTGTAGTTGCAGCCGGTGCTTTTGTATCAGCGGCAGAAACCGGTTGTATATGTAAAAGTACGGATTGAGCTATTAAACTAACACCTAACACCAAAGCAATCTTTTTCTTTGTAAAACTAAACAATCTCACAACTTCACTCTCCCTAGTAATTTTTATCCCATTTTTATATTGTAACACACCCTATTAGACAAAAAAAAGAAGACGCAGGTTCAAATCCTGCGCCTCCAAATATAACCAAAATGTGACAATTACAAAGAATAGTTCGGAGCTTCTTTCGTAATTTGAATATCATGCGGGTGACTTTCCTTTAATCCAGCGCCTGTGATCCGCACGAATTGCGTATCATGAATCAATTCCTGGATGTTACGCGCGCCGCAATAGCCCATGCCTGAACGAAGACCGCCAACGAGTTGATACACGGTGTCCGCCATTGGCCCTTTGTAGGCTACGCGCCCCTCAATACCTTCAGGGACAAGCTTGCTCTCATTCTCTTGGAAATAACGGTCCTTGCTGCCTTCTTTCATCGCACCTAAGGAACCCATACCGCGGTATACCTTGAATTTACGTCCTTGGAAAATCTCCGATTCCCCTGGGCTTTCATCAGTTCCAGCGAAGAGACTGCCGATCATAACCGCACTCGCCCCAGCGGCAATTGCTTTTACCACGTCGCCGGAGTACTTGATCCCGCCATCGGCGATAATCGGAACTCCGAACTCGGCAGCTGCTTGCGCGCAGTCATAAATCGCCGTAATTTGCGGAACGCCGATCCCTGCAATAACCCTTGTCGTACAAATCGATCCTGGCCCGATTCCAACCTTCACCATGGATGCTCCAGCTTGGATCAGATCGCGTGTACCGTCGCCTGTAGCTACGTTTCCTGCGATGATAGGAAGATCCGGGTATTGCGCTCTAATCTTTTTGACCGTTTCTGCGATATTAATGTGATGCCCATGTGCTGAATCTACTACGATTACGTCTATTCCGGCTTTAACAAGCGCCGCCGCTCTTTCCATAACATCCTTCGAAACACCGACAGCCGCACCTACCAGCAAACGTCCCTGTGCGTCTTTCGCGGAGTTAGGGAACTGAATGGCCTTCTCAATGTCTTTAATCGTGATTAGACCTTTTAGCTCGAAATTATCATCGACTAGAGGCAGCTTCTCAATCTTATGCTTTTGCAGAATGCCTTCCGCTTGTTGAAGAGTGGTGCCGACCGGAGCTGTTACAAGGCCTTCCCGTGTCATAACTTCTTTGATTTTGATCGAGTAATCATGCACAAAACGCAAGTCACGATTGGTCAAAATCCCAACAAGTTTATTCGCCTCGTCCACGATTGGCACACCCGATATACGGTACCTCGCCATTAGCTCTTCAGCGTCATAAACATGATGTTCCTTCGTTAAGGAGAAAGGGTTTGTAATAACGCCGCTCTCTGAGCGCTTAACACGGTCTACATGCTCGGCTTGAAGCTCAATCGGCATATTCTTATGAATAATTCCGATCCCGCCTTCTCTCGCCATTGCAATCGCTAGGGCCGATTCCGTAACAGTATCCATCGCGGAACTAATGAACGGGATATTCAATTTTACGTGAGGCGCAAGCACCGTCGAAACGTCGATCTCCTTACCGAACACTTCAGACTTTCTTGGCACCAACAGCACATCGTCGAACGTCAAACCTTCCTTACCAAACTTGTCTTCCCTCACAACACATACTCCTCCTTGAATCACTTTATTCAAAAACTAGGTCATAAGCAGCCTGCTCATTGTATATGAATGCAATCTTAACAAAAGCCCATTTTTCGTGTCAAGGAAAAGGAACCTTTCAAAGATCCTCAAGCATCCGAATAAGAACATTCGGTTAACGATAAGTATATAGGCTATTTGAATTCCATAACAAAAATTGTTCCACACCCAGCTCCTTGGCTGCTTTAATTTGCTCCTTCACATCCACGTTTCCATATGTCTTATGGGGCTTTACCCACGTTGCCGTAAAATCCTGATACCATGGCCTAATTTCAGCGGCAGAAACACTGGCCTGCATGATCTTGTCGTTTTTTCCCTTTGCATCAACGATAGCTTTATGAATGACGGCATAGGGTTGCAAATCAGGATATTTTATACCGTACATGCCATTAGAATAATGAGAGGGATACAGCATTGGCGAGATATAATGAACCTGTTTGCTAATCATGGACCAATCTTGCCCTATGCCCATGTCATTGTCAGAGGAGGTAGTTAAGCCAAACACGTCAGCAGACAGATAGGCCTGATCCCCGATACGATCCTTAGCTTTTTTGAGAAAAGTTTCAATGACCTGTGCCTTGGTCCATTTACTCGGATTATCAAACTTAACCTCCGCGTCAACCCTTTTGCTGTTTTCGGGGAATCGCACGTAGTCGAATTGAACTTCGTCAAATCCTAACTGAGCAGCTTCTTTCGCGATTTGAAGATTATAGTCCCATACTTCTTCCTTGTATGGATCCACCCAAGCTATTCCTTTGTTATCCTTCCAAACGTTGCCTTGATGAGTCTTCATCGCATAATTGCTTTTCTTATTGCTTAAATAGGGATCTTTAAAAACGACTACTCGGGCAATTGTATAAATTTGCTTATCCTTTAACCTCCGCAGTGTGCCCTTCATATCGCGAATAATGACGTTGCTGTTAGCTCCAATCTCATTCACCAAAGGCACCGCCGAGGCATATGTAACTTGCCCTGAATCGTTCTTTACATCGATAACCATCGCATTTAAATCCGTTTGATCCACCAAGTTAATCAATTGCTCAAATTTATTCCCTACCGCTGACCAAGCAGATACATAAATGCCTTTGACCACCTTTTTAGCAGGCATTTGCCGCTCGACTGGCGGTTCTGTCGGAGGGGTCGCTTGCTTCGGTTCCGCTTCTACATTTGGAGCAGGCTGCTTCCTCTCGGTAGAGCTGTTTAAGGATTGAAGCGGCGCCTCCATTTCCTCCCTCGCAGCATCCATCTTAACCGAGCATCCGCTAACGACCACGACTTGTATCACCAAACAACCAAGTAGTAAAATGCCTAACCATTTCCTAACCAAGCATCCACCCATACCAATCCCTCCTTATAGGGCTAGTATGGTTTGTTATGATGCATTGTACTGATGTAAAAAAAAGAGCCTTCTTGGAATTTCTTCCAAAAAGACTCTTTT
>NZ_WHNZ01000084.1 GCF_013141725.1 Paenibacillus planticolens
TTGTGCTCATTGACTTGCTAGCGAGATTATTCATCTCATTTATATTCGATTACTCGACTGTGCTTACTCACTCGTTGTTCAGTTTTCAAAGATCAATTTCTTTCGCTCACTGCCGTGTTACCGAAGCAGCGAGAAGTAATATACCACAGCTCGTTCATCAATTGCAAGCACTTTTTTTCTTGACAATTTCTGTCGTTGTCTGTCGGGAAATCCATACTATCATACGTTGCTGCTTGATGCAAGTCCACTCGTCATCCAAGGTGATTCGCCGTCCGAAGCAACGAGGTATAATGTACCACGCTCGGAAACCAATTACAACCCCTTTGGAAATGTTCCACAATTGCCACTGTTTTGAATGTTCCCGCAGGCTGCGAGGTGCGCGAGGGGTTTGAAAAACCAAGGGGAACTGCAGTCCTCTATTTACGTCGTAAACAATCATTTCAAAGAAAAAAGGGAACTCCAGTCCTCTATTTTGCCTTTTCCGGCTTAGATACAGCCATTTCAAAGGCAATAAGACCCTGTAGTTCCCTGCTGATCCTGAAAGCAGCTCGCATGACACAAATAGCGCCCTCTAGTTCCCCTATCCGCATAACTAAAACCTATCACCGCGTAGTTTGGAAAAATTCAATACGCTCTCCATCTAATCCATCAAAGAAAAAGTACCTGGAACCATTCGGGAGCGTCGTGATTTCTTCATCTAACTGTTGGACTGCCAACCCTTTGATCCGTGCATACTCCGCTTGGATGTCATCAACGGTAAATGCCAGATGATGAACTTTCCCCTCTTGTGGCAAAGCCGAGTTATAACCTTCAATAAGTTCAACTTCCGTTTCATTCAGCGCTTCAAAGCCCAGGAATGCAAGTCGAATGACTCCGTTCGTATGCAGCAAAGTCCCTTTGTGCTTAAGACCGATCACTTCTTCGATAGAAGCGAATCGACGCCTCCAAATTTGCTACCATTACACCGACGTGTTCCATTTTCAAAACTGCCATTGATTATAACCTCCTCACCCAACTCTCTTTATTGTATCGAAAAGAGAAGGTAAGGGCTATACCATTTAGGATTGTATCGAATAGAGTTGCTATGAGCCTTCCCCCGAAAGTCAGTATCGGAAGATGCCGCAGCTAGCCTATGTCGATCGTCTCGATCTCACCGTTTAGCGAATAAAGCGTAATTTCCTCGTTTGTGATATTGACCAAGCCAAGGTCATCGAAAACTTTGCGCACATTATCATTAGATAAATGCTTAAGGATTGTTTCCACAGCAATCTCCAATTGGCCCTGATGCTTTGATTCGTAGAACATAAGAACCTCTTTTTCCTCGACCAGCATTTTCGTATGCAGCATAGAAGCAGCCCCCTCAATCTCAATGCCTCAATTGTATATATTGGAAATAAGGAAAGTGTAAGGACATTATTAGATATGTGTTAGGTTGAGAAAATTTGGCCTTAGCTACCTGAGTCGTTGTATACTATTGCTATGAGGGTTAGACAGGAGGGAACACACATGAGATTGCTAAAGCTTCTTCAAATCTACGAGGTGGATGGGATTACGCCCAAACATCGGTCAGATCGATTCGATTTCGATGAGATTCAAGGGCAGACTTTTCGTGAAATGAACCCAACTGAAGTCGGGACGTCTATGATTCTATCCGGCATTCATCGATATATCCCATTCAAAACAACCAGGGTTCAAGCCATAGATCGGGACGGAATGGATTTCCGGGTGCTTACTCGCAACACAATCTATCATTTTGAAGTTCATACCGACCGCAGAGCCACTTAACCTTTGGAGGGTTAGCGGCTCTTTTTGTTTATTTTTATAATAATAATTTCTTTACTTCTCTAAAACTACCATTTTCCTTTATACTAATAATTGGGCTATTTGACCAATGTCTTATTAATATAAGGGAGGCTTTTCCAAAACATGAAAAAAACTTTGACAACCCGCCTTACTGCGCTCGCTCTTGTAACTGTTCTTACAAGCTCTTTTGCGGGCAGCATCGCTTTCGCTGAAACACCGGTAAACGCTCCTTCCAGCAAGATGAAATCCGATATGCGCCTTGCCATCGACAACGGAGTAGTCGAAGGTTACGGAGACAGCGACTACCGCGGTGCAAACCCAGCAACACGCGCCGAAGTCGTTACGATGGTCAACCGAGCTGCCAAGCTGAAAAGTGCAGATTCCGCATCTGCCACTTTCACAGACCTTGCCACTTGGCAAAAGCAAGCAGTAGCCAATGCCGTTGCTGCGAAACTGATCAGCGGCTTTGCTGACGGAACGTTTCATCCCGATGCTGCGGTGACTCGCCAAGAGCTTGCCGAGTTAATCGTTAAAGTAGTAACGGGCGGACAATTGCCTAGCGTAAATGAGAATGTTTTGAACTACTTCAAGGATTCCGCTTCTATTGCGAAGGAGTCCCGCCCTTATGTCGCGTACGCGGTTATCAGCGGAATTTTCACTCCGACACTTGACGGCAACTTCAACCCGACTGCTGCAGTTACGCGCGATGAAGTAGCTAAGGCGCTAAAACCGATTTTATTTAAAGTTGTAGATATTTTAACCACGAATGATATTCACGGAAAAATCGAAGTCGGCTTCGATAAAAAACGCAATCAAGATCAAGGCGGAATTGAAACGCTTGGCGGAATCGTCAACGATTTCCGTGCGGTTAATCCGGACGGAACGGTTGTTGTAGACGGCGGAGACGCTTGGCAAGGCACTCTCATTTCGAATACGACCAATGGTCAATCCGTCATGGATACGATGGCTCAAGTGCAGTACGATGCTGCAGCTATCGGAAACCATGAGTTCGATTTCGGTCGCGACGTATTAATTAACAACATTAAGAATGCCAAATTCCCTATTCTCGGCGCCAATATTATCGATACGGAAACAGGCAAACGGGTAGATTGGACACAGCCATACGTGATCGTTGAAAAAGACGGCCTGAAAATCGGCATCATCGGCTTCGCGACTCCGCAAACAACGACAACAACAAAGTCAACAAATATTGAAGGCCTTTCCTTCGTAAATCCGGTTCCTCTGGCGAAAGAATTGTCCGCTGAACTGCGTGCTAAAGGCGTTGACATCATCATGGTCACTTCTCACCTGCCGGGTGAACAGAACCAAAAGTCCGCTGAAATCATCAGCGAGCTTGCCGATCTGGCAAACGGCACAGGCAACGGCACGCTGGATGCCATCGTTGGCGGACACTCCCATATGCGCGTGTCTGGAATCGTGAATGGCATTCCTGTCGTTGAAGCGCAAAGCTGGCTGTATGCGGTTGGTCATATTCAACTGTTCGTAGACAAAGCTACCAAACAAGTCGTTTCCTCGAACGCAAGCTTGCTTGAAACATACACGAACCTAACGACGGCAGACGCGAAGATTCACCAAACGGTTGAAGATTACAAGGCGAAAATTTCAGAGAAATCCAACGAAGTTGAAGTCGTTGTCGCAGAAGCACTTAACCGCAAATCCTTCCGTTTTGCTGATAATGGCGGCGTAGAACGCGATGGTGCCTCACAGTTAGGCAACAGCATTACAGACGCTATGCGCGCTTCTGAGAAATCTGACATCGCCTTCACTAATATCGGCGGTATTCGCGCAGATTTAGATAAAGGTGATCTCACCTATGGTAAAATGTTTGAAGTATTCCCATTCGGCAACTACAATGTGACCGGTACCATGACGGCAGAGCAAATTAAAAAGGCACTGGAAGTAACAGACAAGTATTCAAATCTTCCTGCTATTCAATTCTCCGGCCTCAAAGTAGAGTGGGACAGCACGAAGCCGCTTGGCGAGAAATATTCCAAGATTACGCTGGTAGACGGCACACCGATCTATGTGGACGGCAAGTTCAATACAGACCGTACATTTAAAGTAACGACGAATGATTTCATGGCAACAGGCAGCGGCGACGGCTTTACGGTATTTGGCGAAGTGAAAGATTGGAAAGATGGCGCGATCATGCTTGATGCATGGGTAGATTACGCGAATTCCTTGAAAGCAGCCGGTAAAGAGCTATCCGTTGAGGACGATGGACGCGATGTACGATTGGATCTAAAAAAATAAGCACTTATTCATTCATTAATCCCATTAAATAAAAAAAGGCCTTTGATCAATCCTTTTCAGGAGAAATCAAAGGTCTTTTTGATTAAGCCAGCCAAACCCGCATAATGGACAGCAATTGACTTAGATTGAGCGGTTTGCTGATATAGTCAGAAGCGCCTGCCTGCAAACAAATGTCGCGGTCCTGTTTCATAGCTTTGGCCGTTATCGCAATGATCGGCAAATGCTCGTAACGGGCATTTTTTCTGATCATGCGCATAGCTTCATAGCCATCCATGACCGGCATCATCATGTCCATAAGGATAAGATCAATCTGCGGTTCCTTCTGCAAAACAGCCAGGCATTCCTGTCCATTATGCGCAACGATGACGGTCATCCCTTCATTTTCAAAAGCGTTGCTTAATACAAATACATTGCGGACATCATCGTCAACGACGAGCACATTCCTCCCTCGCAGAATGCTGCTTGTCTCTGTCAGCAGGACGGAATGCTCATCCTGTATCTCCTGAGAAGACTCATTAGCTGCTGCAGCTTCCTCCCATACCGTTTGAAATTCACTTACGGAAGGCTCCAAAGAGGGGATATAGACCGTAAAAGTACTTCCCACCCCCTCTTCACTGCTCATCCCAATGCTCCCGCCTAGAAGTCCGGCGAGCTCACGGGAGATCGAAAGGCCAAGACCCGTCCCCCCGTACTTCCGGTTCGTAGTGCCGTCCGCTTGACGGAAGGGCTCGAAGATAAGCGCCTGTTTGTCAAGAGGAATACCGATCCCCGTGTCGCTAACCGAAATCGCGAGAACTTGATCATGTTTCACCGAAGGCAGAAACCTGGCGATTTGATCGGCCTTGCATAATTCAATACCCACATGCACGCTTCCCTCATGCGTAAACTTGAAGGCATTGGATAGCAAGTTTTTTAAAATTTGACTCAGCCTCTGTTCATCCGTATAGAAGTGCTCCGGCACATTCAAATCCTGCTCAATGTGCAAGACGAGATTGCGCTGCTCGGCCACTTTGGCAAATTGACTGCGGATGAGCTTAGGAAGCTCTTTCATGTTCAGTTCTCCGACATGAATATCCAGCTTGCCGGCTTCCACTTTCGATAAATCGAGGATATCGTCAATGAGCAGCAGCAGATCGGTCCCCGAAGAATGGATCACACGGGCATATTCCTGTTCATCCAGGCTCAAGTTGCCCAACTTATTTTCCTGCAGCATTTGGGATAGAATCAGCACACTGTTAAGAGGTGTACGAAATTCATGAGACATATTGGCCAGAAATTCCGACTTATATTGAGAGCTCATCTCCAGTTGAACGGCATGTTCCTCAAGAGCTACTTTGATGCATTCAAGCTCCTTGGATCTTTCCTCTGCAATTCGGTTATGTTCCTCCAACTGTTCATTCGTCATATGAAGCTCTTCCTGCTGGCTTTGGAGCTCTTCCGTTTGAATCTGCAGCTCTTCGGTCATGAGTTGATATTCCTTCAGCAGCCGCTCCACTTCTGCACGCGTTTGGACACTATGAACAATCGTTCCAAGAACATCAAGAATATCTTCAAGCAGTTCCAACTGCTGATGCGTAAACTTATTTAAACTGGCTAATTCCATAACGGCAATGACTTCATGGTTATGCAGAATCGGCACAATCAGCACGCTTTGCGCTTTCACGGCGCCGAGTCCGGTCGTTATTTTGACATAATGATCAGGCACATTCATAAAATGGAACATTCGCTTCTCCAGCGCGCATTGGCCGACAAGCCCTTCCCCCAAATGAAACCGATGAATGCCAATGTCATCCGTATGTTCCATCATCATGGCATAGGCAGCTATTTTCTCCATCGCGACCTTCTCCTTGTGTGTAGAACGCAAATAAAAAAGGCCGAAGGATGCACCGAAAAGCTCAGCGGCTTTACTAATAAAGGTCGAACCTAACGTTTCCATATCCGATATGCCTTGAAGCACATGAACCACTTCCGCCAACTTGCGCTGCTGCCACTCCATCTCCTCATGATTGTCCAGCAGCATGTTCGTAGCGTCAGCGAGGTCCTTCACCTCATCGTTCATCGTGACATGGATACGCTGCGTACGGTCTCTCTTGAAAGAGCTTAATTTCAAAATACTTTTGGTAACCTGCTTAATCGTCCCGACAATTGAGTGCGAGATCACAAGCGCAGCCGTTAAAGTTATAATAAGCAGGATCGTTAGCATGATAAGCAAAGATCTCGTGAACATTCTGTTTTGATCGTCCAGGAGCATGGCTCTATCCTTCGTAAGCCCGATTTCGATATTGCGGAAGCGATCGAGCTGGGATCGGATATCCTCGACATTTTGCTTGCCCAGATAAAAATCATACGGATTGACGGAATCTGCGCCTGAACCTGCGCTCTTTTTCAGAATAGGAATGGTTGATTCGCTAAGCTGCCTAACCCAGCGCTCTATCGACATTTTGATTCCTTGCAAACTCTGCTCCTGCACGGCGTTTTCTTTCGTGAGCTGACTCAGTTTCATGTAGGATTGCCGCCATTTGGACTCTCCGTTGTTGTAGGTATCCAGGGAGGCGGGATCCTCGGTCAGCAGATATCCGCGTTGTCCGCTTTCCATATCCATCACGTATTTTTCGATGTTGTTGATTTCAGTGTGGACGGCAAAATCATGCTCAATGATATAGTTTCTATCCTTTTGCATCGAGGTAACTTGATTAATCACTAACGTAAATACAATACTTATACAAACGAAAATGAAAATGTAGCCAAGCATAATTTTGGATCGGATACCAAACCTCTTCTTTTTCCCCATCCGTGCCGAGTCCTCTCCTTAAGTCGAATTCCGCATCTCTATGTATTATACTACTCTCCCAAAAGTTGGGATATGGGTTATTTTACGCTTTACTACTTTACCAAGTTAATGTATTATTTAATTAAAGCAATTAGTTATTCCGAGGAGTGATAACATGAGTAATCGTACAACTGACAACATACGCCCGCGCGGCGTCCTGACCCGCATGAAACCTTACTCTCCAGGCAAGCCCATCTGGGAAGTTCAGCGGGAATTAGGCATCGAGAAAGTCACCAAGCTCGCTTCCAATGAAAATCCGATCGGTCCGTCTCCGCTAGCCATCCAAGCCATTCAAGCCTATTTGACAGATATTCATCGCTATCCTGACGCAGACACGCTTGATCTCTGTGCGGCCATTGCACGCAAGCTGGAAGTTGCGCCAGAGCAGGTCCTTGTTACGAACGGTGCCGACGAGCTCATTACGCTCCTTTCCGAGACGTTCTTAGAGGAAGGCGACGAGGTCATTGTGCCGTCTCCAACCTTCAGCGAGTACGAATTCGGCGCAAATCTGATGGGCGCACAAATCGTGGAGGTACCGCTCCGCGAAGATTACCGTTATGAAATTGCCGATCTATTGGCTGCGGTAACGGACAAAACGAAACTGCTGTATATCTGCTCACCTAATAATCCGACAGGCACTTATTTGAAAAAGCAGGATTTATATGCGCTAATGGATAAGCTCCCCCCGCATGTTTTGGTCATTTTCGACGGGGCTTACAGTCACTTTGTAACCGCAGACGATTATTGCGACGGGCTGGAACTCGTGCGTCAGGGATATCCGCTGATCGTCACGCAAACTTTCTCCAAAGTTTACGGCTTGGCCGGTATACGTGTAGGTTACGGCATTGCTTCGGCAACCATTTTGCACAATATCCGTCAGGTCAAAGAGCCTTTCAACGTAAACGCCTTGGCACAAGTCGGCGCTGTCGCCGCGATTCAGGACGACGCTCATCTTGAAGCGACACGGGATATGAATGCGCTCGGCAGAGAGCGGTTATATGATGATCTTCAGGAGCTGGGATTCAAATTCACACGTAGTATGAGTAATTTCGTCCTTGTGGAGCTTGGCCCCGACGCGAAATCCATCTATGATCAATTGATGCGCAAAGGCGTTATCCTCCGGTATGCCGGCGCTTGGAATCTACCCCATCATGTAAGAATTTCAATAGGGACGCCTGATGATCATCAAGTCCTGATCAACGCGCTCCGAGAGGTGCTTCAGGAATCCAAGGAACAGTTGGCTCTATCAACTCAGAAGGATTGACAAACTACGAGCCTCCAATACATTGTTTGACAGCGGCAAAATATGCTACAATGCTAAAAATCGCTGTTTCTTGGAGGTTCGCTATGCTGAAAGAATTTAAAGATTTTGCTTTTAAAGGGAATATGGTCGATCTCGCCGTGGGGGTTATTATCGGTGGCGCTTTCGGGAAAGTCATTACATCCATCGTCAATGATGTGATCATGCCGCCTATCGGGCTGCTATTGGGCAGAGTGAACTTTAATGAGCTTTTCATCTCCTTGAATGGTAAACATTACGACACCCTCGCCGAGGCTGCTGCCGACAAGGGCGCGCCTGTTCTGAAGTATGGGGCATTTATTTCTACATTTTTGGACTTTTTAATTGTTGCCGCAGTCATTTTTATCGTTGTCAAACAGCTGTCCAAGTTCCGCAAAAAAGAGGAGCCGAAAGAAAAAGCACCTGCGACGAAGGCTTGCCCGCACTGCTTGTCGGATATTCCAGCGCAAGCAACGCGCTGCAAATTCTGTACGTCGGAGCTTGCCTCAGGTCCTTCGGTATCGGGGAGCATTCAGTAGATTAGAGAATGCCGCAGCCACACATAGAATAAAAGGAGTTAAGCGCATACCTGCCGCTTAACTCCTTTTTATTTACTGCGGTGCCATGCTCTTGGTGCGCAGATCGGCAATTTCGCCCTGCGCAAACGCATCCCCTTGCAGCAGCTCCAGCAGCCGCGCCGCTGTAGATTCGGGCGACTGCAGCTCGCCGCTCGTATGCAGCTCCACGAACCGGCTTTGCTGCGGGAAATCCGCTTCCGATGCAGCGCGAATTTCCCGCTGCATCCCGGTATCGACCACCCCCGGTGCGACGGAGATCACCTCCACCGGGTAGGGCTGGTTCAACTGCTCGACGCCAATGCAGCGCGTCAGCATGTCGATCCCGGCTTTGGCGGTACAATACGCCCCCCAGCCGGGATAGGGCTTTTTCCCCGCGCCCGAGGAGATGTGGACGACCCGCTTCATCACCGGCAGCGCCTGCGTCTGCCGGATGAAGCTGTTCGTCAGCAGCGCGGGCGCGACGAGATTGACCTGTAGGCTGCGCTGCAGGTCCTCCTGGTCAGCTCGGCCGATGAACGTCATCGGGGCGAGCTGGCCAGCGTTGTTGATCAGCGTGATCGCATCCGCTCGATCAACAAGGCCAAGGATTCGCTCCATCAGCGAATCCAGGCCGTCCGTTTGCGCCAAGTCGCAAGCATGAAAGGTGTAAACACCTTTCATGCTTAGCGCCTCTTGGCGGAGGCTTTCGCTTTCGCTGCGCGACACGCAGTGTACCGCAGCGCCCTGCTGCAGGAGCTGCCGCGCAAGCTCGGCTCCGAGGCCTTTGGAGCCTCCCGTGATGATATAGGTTGGCATGGAGGATGTTGGCTCCTTTTTAGATAGAAATGAGATCTCGTTTAAGGGACGTTAACAACGAAGGGAACCGTGAACACTTTGCCGCCGCGCTGAAACTCTCCCCAAATTTTGTAGACGCCGCTTTTTGGGAATGTCGTCATGAACTTCGCCTCCGGACCTTTGGACTTCTCATCCGTCGGATGAACATGCAAATATTGATCCGCATTGGCGTCCAGAATGACCACGTGCCCTACTGCGCCTAAATACGGCTGCAAGTCCTGGATAGGGGATTTTGTAACAGCATCCTTGAACGTATAGGTTAAATTAAGCTCCATACCCGCCATGAGATGATCGATATTTAAAGTAACCTCATTACCATCAATGGTTTTAGTCAATGTACGGTCAGGCTCAATGGCAACAGCGGAGGCCTTCTCCCCTTGCACAGTCAAGGTATGACTTTTGACCGTTTTCTCTTTCCCGCTAGGCAGGAAATCCGCAAAAAGTCGATAGTCGCCCCCAGCCGGAAACTTCGTTGAAATCGTAAAAAGCCCATTTCCTTTATACTCCGGATGCAGATGGCTGTAGTAGGAAAGATCCTTGCCCACAGCGATAAGATGCATCTTTTTCTCATGATTCAGGTCAAAATCGTTGACTGGCTTACCATTCATATCTTGGATTTGAATTGTAACCGTCGTCTCTTCTTTGGACTTCGCCGGTGATGCGGCCACCTGGAAGATCGCCTGAACTTGCTCCGCGCTCCCCGCCTCATGGCCCCCACCGTGCACAGAGTGATCCGTAGTCTGCGATTTCCCGCACCCGCTTAGAAAAAGCGCCAATGACAACACGATCAGTCCGCTGAATCTCATTGCACTACATCATACCCTTGCTCTTCGATGGCTTCTTTGATCGCATCAACCGTCAACTTGCTCTCATCGTATTCCACTTCCACCATTTTGCCGGCTAAGTTTACTTTCCCTACAGCACCAAGTTCTTTCATTGCTTTCTCGACCGTATTCACACAGTGATTACAGGACATTCCTTCTACTTTTAAAATAATGCTGGACATTTGCTTTCACTCCTTTAGTTTAGTTTCGTTATTTCATTAGGGTGTTCATCGTTTTAAGCAGTTCATCGACAACATCCATGTCGCCTTCCTGAATGCGTTCGACGACACAGCTTTTGAGATGGCCGGCGAGCAGCAGTTTCCCAACGCCATTGAGCGCCGATTGAATCGCGGCAATTTGATGCAGTACGTCATCGCAGTACGTATCCTTCTCGATCAAACCTTTGACCCCGCGAACTTGACCTTCGATGCGGTTCAGCCGTTTGGTTAAATCCGCTTTGAGCTTATCGGAATGATGACTTTTCCGCTCCTGTCCATCCAAGCTGCAATGGTTAACTTCCGTGTCCAATTCCTTGTTCATTGGGCTATCTCCTTTGAGGGCTATTTACTATTTATCATACCCCCATCCCGTATATTGTCAATCTTTTGGATTGTACATCTGTTAAAGTTTAACCTTTTGCAACCTAAGCGCATTCAGCACGACAGAGACTGAGCTTAGCGCCATTGCGGCTCCCGCTACCCAAGGTTCAAGCAAGCCCATAGCGGCGATTGGAATGCCAATCGTGTTGTAACCGAGCGCCCAGAACAAATTTTGCTTAATATTCCGCATTGTCCGTCTGCTCATTTCAATGGCGTCGGAAATGGAGGTCAGATCGCCGCGCATCAGCGTCACATCCGCAGCCTCCATGGCTACATCGCTTCCTGTCCCCATCGCCATGCCGGTATCCGCCATCGCTAAAGCAGGCGCATCATTGATGCCATCGCCGACCATCGCGACACGGAAACCTTTCGCCTGCAGCTTTTTGACCTCGGCGGCTTTCCCTTCCGGCAAAATCTCCGCCAGCACCTGCTTGATACCGGCTTGCTGGGCAATCGCATTTGCCGTACGCGCATTGTCGCCGGTGATCATTATCACTTGAATGCCCATTGCCTCCAAGCGGGATACCGCCGCCTGCGACGTTTCTTTGATCGTATCGGCTACCGCTACAAAACCGGCATACGCGCCGTCAATAGCTGCCAGCATGACTGTTTTGCCGTCGCGTTCTAAGCGTTCCATATCCGGCAGCGCACTGGCGATATCGATTCCTTGCTCGGTCAGCAGTCTTCGGGTTCCGATGAGTATCTGACTGCCTTCCACCTGAGCTTCCAGACCAAAGCCCGGAATAGCCTTAAAGGCGGCAGCGTCCGGCAAAGAAGGAATCGACGGCAGAATGTCTTGCACAATCGCTTCGGCGAGCGGATGCTCCGAATTGCGTTCTGCCCCTCCGATCAAGCGGAGGAAGGTCTGTTTATCCATATGCGTTTGGACATCTGTAAGCTGAGGTTTCCCTTGCGTCACTGTCCCCGTCTTATCCAACACCACCACATCGATGTGATGGGCTGCCTCCAAATGTTCACCGCCTTTGAACAGAACGCCTAGTTCCGCAGCGCGGCCGGACCCGGCCATAATCGAAGTCGGCGTTGCCAAGCCAAGGGCACAAGGGCAAGCGATGACGAGAATGGCGATCGTTTTCTGAAGTGCGCCTGCGAAATTAGCCGGGTCCAGCCAAAAGTACCATAGTACGAAGGCGATAACAGCAATCCCTACGACAATTGGGACAAAAATCCCCGAAATCACGTCAGCCACACGCTGAATCGGCGCTTTCGACCCCTGTGCTTCCTCAACCACTCTGATGATTTGGGACAGCACCGTATCCCGGCCAACCTTGGTCGCCTGCATCCGGAGTACGCCGTTCTTATTTAGCGTTGCTCCGATCACTTTATCGCCTTCCCGTTTTTCAACCGGCAGGCTTTCACCCGTCAGCATAGACTCATCAACCGAGGAATGTCCTTGTAAAACCGCACCGTCAACCGGAATCTTCTCACCCGGCTTCACGATGACGATATCCCCCGCAACCACTTCTTCGAGCGGGATGCTGAGCTCTTGCTCGCCGCGGATGACCCAGGCTCTTTTGGCCTGCAGGCCCATCAGAGATTTAATGGCTTCGGAGGTGCGCCCTTTGGCTAGCGCTTCGAACCATTTTCCAAGAATGACGAGTGTAATGAGAATCGCGCTAGTTTCAAAATATAGCTCCGGCGCGTGGTTATGCCCGCTTTGCCCAGCCCATTGGACCGTTACGTACAAACTGTAAAAGTACGCAGCTGAGGTTCCCAGCGAGATAAGCACATCCATATTGGCGCTTTTATTGCTGAGCGCTTTATAGGCGCCGATGTAAAATTGCCGTCCGATGATAAATTGGACCGGAGTCGCGAGCGCCAGCTGCATCCATGGATTCATGAAAATCTCCGGCAGCCAAATCCAAGAAGTAAAAGAAAAGTGGCTGACCATCGCCCACAATAACGGAAAAGAAAGAATCGCTGAAATCCATAGCTTATGCTTATGCTTCTGTATTTCTTTTGCCCGATGCTGGCCTGTTGCGGCCTGTTCTTGTTTGCGTGCCGCTTCGTATCCCAGCTTTGCTACGCGCGCTTGCATATCGTCCGGCGTTACCTCGGAAGGCTGGTACACGATCCGTGCCGTTTCCATGGCTAGATTGACCGAAGCCTGCGACACACCGGGCATTTTGCTCAGCCCTTTTTCAATTCTCGTCGCGCACGCCGCGCAGGTCATACCCGTAATATCGAAATCAACCGTAGCGGTTGGTCCGCTTGCCGCCTGCTGTCCTGCAGCTTCATTGCTCATATTATTGTCACCTCACAGTGGATTGTTTATGTTTGCCGTTCATGTTTATATAGTATACCCCCCTACCCTATATTGTCAAGTGGTACTCGAATGATTTTAAGGCATAGCATATGCAAAAAAGAGTGATGGCCTTCATGTGCCGTTTGATAGACTAACGGCCATGCCCTGGAATTCCATATGCCGTCCGACAGCCTAATGGCCATGCCCCGAAATTCCATGTGCCGTCCGACAGCCTAATGGCCATGCCCCGAAATTCCATGTGCCGTCCGACAGCCTAATGGCCATGCCCCGAAATTCCATGTGCCGTCCGACAGCCTAATGGCCATGCTCTGGAATGTAGCTGATGAGCGCGGGGGTCAATAAGAATGCCGATGAACATTCCGGTCGATCTTAACTTTATCGCGCGAATTGGCCTTTCACTATTTAGTGGGAACAATAGTCCGCTATTTGCCCTTTAAGCGTCCCTTTCTCAATTTTGAGGGAACGCCGTTCCGCTATTTTGTCGATAAAGCACGATGTGATGGCCGATTAGGGGAAATAAAGCCCTGTAGTTCCGCCTGCAGCCTACAAGCCGCCTGTTTTGCTCAAATAGCGTCCTGTAGTTCCCCTTCACATATAAAAAGTAGGCTGAACCAAAAGTGGAATTGCGAGAGTGGAACAATATCCCGGCCATTTCTATGACATATGGATATACTTCTGTGCAGTCATATTTCTATAACTTGTGGATATCCTTCTGTGCAGTTAGGCTTCTGTGGTCAAAATAAAGGGAAAATCCCCCTCTAGTTTGACTGCAGATGCTTGCCAGATGCATTTAGCAGGAAAAACTCCCTCTATTGCGCCGATTTCGTGAGAGTTTTCCGAATCCGGTCAATATAACGGGAGCTTTGCCTTATAATATCCCTAAGAGGTCATCTTTCGAGCAATTTAGAGGGAATATTTCCAGTTATCTTCCTCCACCTTCTTCGTAACGCTTGGATTTGGAACCACCCTGTATCTACTTATGGGACAGCCTCTTACTCGCAAACTTTCTCCACTCACCTTAACTCTCTGCTGCATCCCACATTTTCCTAGTGCCCAAAGACGTTATAAGTTAGTCTCTACTGGCTCTCATTGGACGAATTCCAATGAAAACGCCCTGCAGACATGTTATTTCTTCATTTCGTTGGATGAAATCCAACAAGAGCGGCTAAAATGGCGCTAAAACCTGCCAATTTCATCACTTCGTTGGATTTTGTCCAATGTGATTGGCATTTAAGCATCAAAAATCACATGTCGTTGGAATTCATCCAACGAGTCTGAGTCTTCTCTGGCGCAGCTCCCCCACACCTATGTAATCGATAAATATCTCAGTGCATAATTCTCTAAACAATAAAAAAACTGCCCCCAAAGTAGAATATTCTACTGGGAACAGCCTCCATCTCGTGCCGGAGTGTCACTCCGATGCGATAGGTTATATCCTCACCTTGCTTAGCACCTTATCCAACGAATCTTAAAACACGTAATTTCGCTCCATCGAGCTGATTTCAATTCAACAAATTCATCCCTAAGCTGTGTATTTCAGCTTCCATCTCCTGCCGCAGCGACATTTTATCGCTTTCTTCCATAAAAGCGGCGTCTACCCCGTTCATGACAAGCTTCACAAGCTCAAGCTCAGTAAAGCCAAAACGGTCGGACAGCACGCGATATTCATTCGTGATGTTCGTTCCCGACACGCTCGGATTGTCCGTGTTAATGGTAACAAGGAGCCCTTGGTCCAAATATTCGCGTATCGGATATGCTTCCCAACCGGAGACGGCCTTCGTTTGGATATTGCTGATCGGGCACATTTCCAGCGGAATGCGGCGGTTTTTGACCATTTCCAAAATGTCGCTGTTCTCCTTTAATCGAACACCATGCCCGATGCGTACGGCTCCGAGATTCGTGACGGCTTCATACACATTCATCGCTCCCGCGGCTTCTCCGGCATGAATGGTGACGGGGATCCCCAGCTTGCCTGACTCTGCAAAAACCTCCCGGAACCACTCCGGCGGATAGGACGCCTCATCGCCGGCCAAATCGACGGCGACTACGCCTTTGCCAACATATTTGGCGGCCGCCCGGATCACTTCCAAGTTGCTTTCGCAGGAATGATTTCTCATGCAAATCGCAATAACGCCGGCTTTTACGCCGAAATCCCGCTGTCCGCGCTTCATCCCCTCAACCACATAATGAATGGTTTCTTCCACCGTCAACCCATTTTCCCGGTGCAGCTGCGGGGCAAAACGAACCTCCACATACTTACAATTATGCTCGGCCGATTGCTGAGCGACCTCGTAGGCAACCCGCTCTAACGCTTCACCCGATTGCAAAAAACGAGTCGTGAAATCAAATTTGCTTAGGTATTCGATGAGGCTGCCGCATTCCTCGCTTACACGCATATGTGGAATTAATCCATCTTTATCGTACACGGGAAGATCAATGCCTTGATCCAGGGCAAGCTCCAGAATCGTTTCCGGCTTCACACTCCCATCCAAGTGCAAGTGAAGATCAACTTTAGGCAGTCTCGCGAGCCAATCATACGTTAGATTATATGCCATATTCTATCATTCCCTTCGTTGTTTTTTAGTTAAAAGCAAGCATTAGATGCTGTATGCCGTAAGAAAGAATTTTATTAACTTTAAAACAATGTCACTTATATGTCAATATATATAACAAATATATTTTATAATACGATATGTGTAATGTTTTATTACGCAACCGAATTTCGCGCTTATTTTTTTCAAAAAGCAGTATTGTGTAGAAAGTTAGCCATTGTCTGCATTAAATCCCTATCCCCCACAAGGTATAATAAAGCCACGATGCTTTTGTAAGCGCATCCAAAACAAAGGACAAGGAGGTCATCTTTGGTTGTGCCGACGCACCCGCGAACACGATTAATTTCAAATCATTTGACTCCAAGGAGGTTGTAGAAATGTTTAAAAATGTGAAGCGTTTCGTTCAAACAGCTTGCTGCATTGCGCTCGGCTCTCTCCTCATCTCTTCCTTCGTCATCCCAGCGCCTGCCGCACATGCCGCGGTACCCAGACAAATGGAAAAGCTGGACCGGGGGCTGGTAGCCGTCAAGGTATCAACAGGCGTTCTTGTCAGCTGGAGACTTCTGGGCACGGAAGCATCTGCTACATCATTCAACGTATACCGCAATGGCGCAAAGCTTAATGCCTCCCCTATTACAACTAGCACAAACTATCAAGATAACTCGGGAACGACAAGTTCCAGCTATACGGTCCGTGCCGTTGTAGGCGGCGTCGAGCAAGCTGCATCCGCTGCCGTAACCCCCTGGGCAAACAATTATTTGGACGTCCCGATTCAAAGACCGGCAGGCGGCACAACGCCAGACGGCGTAAACTATACCTACAATGCCAATGACGCGAGCGTGGGCGACTTGGACGGCGACGGACAATACGAAATTATTTTGAAATGGGACCCCTCGAACTCTAAGGACAATTCGCAGGATGGCTATACCGGTGAAGTATTCATCGACGCTTATAAGCTTAATGGGACACTGCTGTGGCGAATTTCTATGGGGAAAAACATTCGGGCCGGCGCTCACTATACGCAATTTATGGTCTATGATTTGGATGGCGACGGGAAAGCCGAAATTGCGATGAAAACCGCAGACGGCACGAAGGACGGGAAAGGCACAGTCATCGGCAGCTCAACCGCCGATTATCGAAATTCAGTGGGCAGAGTGCTGACCGGTCCAGAGTATTTGACCATTTTCGAAGGAGCGACAGGCAAAATTCTGACCACGACCAGCTACGATCCGCCTCGGGGCACGGTAGGAGATTGGGGCGATACGTACGGCAACCGCGTAGACCGCTTCCTGGCGACAATCGCCTATTTGGACGGGGAAAAGCCAAGCTTGGTGATGGCCCGCGGCTATTACACGCGCACGGTATTAGTGGCGTACAATTGGCGTGGCGGAACGCTCTCCAAACTGTGGACGTTTGACACCAACGCTTCCGGAAACTCAGCCTATGCAGGCCAAGGGAACCACAACCTGACCGCGGCCGATGTCGATGGGGACGGCAAGGATGAAATCGTGTACGGCGCCATGACCGTGGACGACAACGGAGCAAGGAAATACAACACGGCATTAGGACACGGTGATGCTCTTCATGTAGGCGATCTTGACCCGAACAACCCGGGGCTGGAAGTATTCAAAGTCATGGAAAATACAAGCGCCACGTATGGAGCTGCTGTTTGGAACGCAGGCACTGGCGCCATACGCTGGGGTGTGAATACAGGCGCTGACACCGGTAGAGGCATGTCCGCCGACATTGATCCGAGATATGCAGGCGAAGAGGTTTGGGCAAGCAATGGTGTCGGATTGTACCAAATTAACGGCACCAAAATCAGCTCAACCGCACCTTCCTCCATCAACTTCGGCATCTGGTGGGACGGCGACGTATCCCGTGAGCTGCTTGATCATAATTGGGATGGCACCAATGGAGTCGGCAGAATCGATAAGTGGAATTACACCAGTCTCAATACAACGACTCTATTAACTGCAACCGGCACTCTTTCCAACAATGGCACCAAAGGGACTCCTAGTCTGCAAGCCGACATTCTAGGAGACTGGCGTGAAGAGGTTATTTGGCGGAAGTCGGATAACTCTGCGCTGCGCATCTATACTACCCCTTACGAGACTAGCACGCGCCTTTGGACTTTAATGCACGATCCGCTTTACCGTCTGGACATCGCCTGGCAAAATGTGGCCTACAACCAACCGCCGCATACCAGCTACTTCCTGGGAACCGGCATGGCGGCGCCAACGCAGCCGAATATTTACGTAACTCCATAAAGACACGCCAATAAGGGGCTATCTCAAAGGTCAGTAATGACCGGAGTGATAGCCCCTTTCGATTATGCGGCCCCGTTAATTCGTCGTAGGGAGTTTATGTTTTCTAAAAAAAGCCGGTGGCGTGCCATAGAAAGCAGCAAACTGCCGGGAAAAGTAAAAGGGATGGTTAAACCCGACCTCCTCGGCGATTTCCGCAATCGTCAGCGATGTCGTTTCCAGCAGCTTCTTGGACTGTCTGAGCCGAATCTTGTTTAACATTTCCATAACCGATTCGCCCGTCTGTATTTTGAATAGGTGGGCGAACCTGGAAGGGGATAAATTAACCATAGCCGCCAGCTCCGGTACGTTAAACGGCTCTTTATAATGCTGCGATATCAGCTTTATCGTGTTTTCCACGCGCGGATCCATTGGATGCTGTGTTTCCTGGACGTTTTTGGATATCAAGAGGAGGATTTCCTCCAAGGCATTTACAGCCAATCTCTCCGAAAACAGATGGGATTCTTCATTATACCGGATCAGGCTGGTGAAAGCCCCAGCGAGATGCTGCCATTCTTTTGCGTTCTCAAAACGGGCAAAACGGATTCCCTTAATGGCCTCCGGGAGCTGCAGCAAAGGCAGCCAATCTTCCTTGGGAACAAAATGACACCAAAAAAATTCCCATTCGGTGTTTTCCGGAGTTCCATAATAATGCGGCGTACCCGGCGTAATTAACGTAATTTCACCTTCAGGACATTCGCAGGTTTCATGGCCGTTGTGGAATAAACCTTTTCCGTGCAAGGTCATGGTGAGATAAAAATCCTTCGTTCCTTTCGACCGCTTAACCCGGTAGCCAAATGGCTGCCGGTACCGGCCGGAAACTAGTTTTCCAGGGATCGTCGTGCGGTTCTCTTGGGCAGAAAAACACATAAATTCCGACATACGTTGGATTCCCCCAATTCCTAGATATAAACTAGTATATCGCACTTTCCTTCCGCTGAATAACCTTTAGCGCTTCCCGTACGCTGAGCGGCGAAAGCTCGGTCTCGGCGACAAAAGCCTGCACGGCGGCAGCGTCCGTTTTCGAGTATTCGCGCAGCGCCCAGCCAATCGCCTTACGGATGAAAAACTCATTGGACTCCGCCATTCGCCGAATACAGCTGAACAGAAGCGGCACATCTGTGCGTTGCTTATACTTCAGCTGGAACAAAATGGCCGTCCGCTGCAGCCACATATTGCCTGACGCGAGCCATTTCTCCACATAGGCCGGAATGAGGTCCGGATATTTCTGCAAATGAACGCCGATCAAATGGTCAGCTATCGTATCCACAGAGTCCCACCAGGAATTCGTTACGACCATGCGTTCCAGCACCTCAATGCGCTCCTTCTCCGCATCTTTGCGAAGCTGAGTAAGCAGCAGCAGCGCCGTATAATGAAACTCCCGCTCGGGCAATGCCCAGAGCTCCTCGGCCACTTTCACGCCTTCGGCCCCTTTGGGATAGCCTTGCTCTTTCCAAAACTGCTTCGTCAATGCCACACGCTGCGGATTGCGAATGCCGAGGAAAGGGAATTGGTCGCGCATGTAAGCGGCCATCGCTGCTGCGTCGTTGTCGCTGCTGTGCGCTCTCAGCAAAGCTTCCAGCTGTTTCGTATAGGGTGATGCCATCGTTTACACGCCTCCTTTTAAACTACAAGCTATTGCTTTATTCTAGCAATTCCGCTTTGATTCGGGTATGCTTATAGCAGAATTTTTATATAGACTACCTATCGGAACGGAGAGGAACACATGACTTACAAATTAGTAGCATCGGATTTAGACGATACGCTTTTGCGTGATGACCTGACCATATCCCAGGAAACGATTGATGCGATGCATCAGGCGGTTGCCCAGGGCGTGACGGTTACGATTGCGACAGGAAGAAGCTTCCCTTCCGCAGCGAAAATTGCCAACCAAATCGGACTTAACGTACCGATCATTACGTATCAAGGCGCTTCGATCAAAAATCTCCTCGACGAGGAAGTCCTTTATGAGCGTATGGTACCGGTAGAAAGCGCCCGTTTCCTGCTCGATTATTGCGAGAAGAGAAATCTCCACCTTCAGCTTTACCATGGCGACCAGCTTTATGCAGGTGAGGATAACGATAAAATCAAAAATTACGTGCGCCTTTCCAAAACGCCTTATATCATCGGCGACCTGCGCCAATGGATCGACATTCCTCAGCCGAAAATGCTGATCGTGGATAAACCGGAAGTTTGCGACCAACTCCGCGAGGAACTGCTTCCTTTGCTCGGCGATCAATTGCACATTACGAAGTCCAAGCCGCACTATTTGGAATTCATGCACAAAGAAGGCACCAAAGGTCACGCGATCGCCTTCCTGGCGAACCATATCGGCTGCACGCTGGATGAGGTCATTGCCCTTGGCGATGCGTGGAACGACCGTGAAATGCTGGAAGTCGCTGGACTGGGTGTCGCGATGGAAAATGCTCTGCCGGAGCTTAAAGAACTGGCCAATTACGTCACCAAAAGCAACAACGAAGACGGCGTTAGACACGTCATTGAGAAGTTTATTTTAAACGCGTAAGCGAGAGACCGGTTTTCTGCATGATGAGCGTGCGGCGGAGCCGGTTTTTTTATTTGTGCGAAGCATAAAATGCGAAGCGCGAAGTACTTTTTGGACATATCCTGTCCCCCCTCCCTATATATTTTAAATAGAAAGAACGAATTCTCCGGAGGTGCTTCCATTTGGACAATTACCCGTTAACGCTGCGCGCTCTCTTTGAGCGATCCCAAACTTTATTCCCAAAAAAAGAGGTTGTTTCACGGACAATTAACGGCATACACCGGTATACGTACGCTGACTTTGGAATACGCGCGAAGAAGCTGTCCAGCTCTCTGCAAGCGCTCGGCGTCAAGCCCGGAGATCGGATTGCCACCTTTGCCTGGAATCATCATTGGCATTTGGAAGCTTATTTTGCCATCCCCTGCATGGAAGCCGTTCTGCATACAGTCAATATTCGCCTCCCCACCGAACATATCGCCTACATTCTGAATCATGCCGAGGACCGTTTCCTCTTCGTTGATGAGACCTTGCTGCCTATTATTGAAAAAATAAAAGATCAACTGACGACCATCGAAGGCTATATCATCATGACGGATAAAAAGGAGCTGCCGCCTACTTCTTTACAGCCTGTCTATTTATATGAGAACATGATAGAGAGTGGAGATCCTCATTTTACATATCCTGAATATATAAATGAAAGCGCTCCCGCCGGCATGTGTTATACGTCCGCTACAACCGGAAATCCCAAAGGCGTCGTATACTCGCACCGCGGGATTTATCTGCATTCGCTCTCCATCGGTTTGACGGATACGCTGGGCCTTTCGGAACGCGACGCCGTGCTGCCTATCGTGCCGATGTTTCACGTTAACGCTTGGGGGCTGCCCTTCGCTTCCGTCTGGTTCGGCAGCAAACAGGTGCTTCCGGGACCGGCGCCAACACCGGACATTCTGCTCCGTCTGATCGCAGACGAGAAAGTCACCATTGCGGCAGGCGTGCCGACGGTTTGGACAGCCGCTCTTAAAGCGCAAGAGGCTCTGCAACTGGATCTGTCTTCTTTGCGCGCCGTAGTCTGCGGCGGATCTGCCGCCCCGCGTTCACTCATTGAAAGCTATGAGCAGCGGCTGAAAGTCCCATTCTATCACGCTTACGGCATGACGGAAACGTGTCCGCTTGTTACGGTTGCCCGGCTAAAGAGCTATCAAGACGAGGCTCCGTTTGATGAACAATACGATACGCGGGCGATGCAGGGGCTGCTGGTGCCCGGTCTTGATATGAAAATTGTCGGACCTCGGGGCGAAGTCGCTTGGGACGGGAAAGAAATGGGCGAAATTTGGCTGCGCGGGCCTTGGGTAGCGACAGAATACTACAAAGACGTCCGAACTGCTGAGACTTTCCAAGATGGCTGGTTCCATAGCGGCGATATTGCGGTGATCAACAGCGAAGGATTCGTGAAGCTGGTGGACAGAGCCAAGGACTTGGTCAAAAGCGGCGGGGAATGGATTTCATCCCTCGATTTGGAGAATGCGTTAATGGCCCATCCGAATGTTTTTGAGGCTTGTGTCATCGGCGTGCCGCATCCCAAATGGGATGAGCGTCCCCTCGCCTGCGTCGTCCTGAAGGACGCTGCGCTGCAGGCCGGCGACAAAAAGGATTTGCTTGCTTTTATCGAAGACAAATTCGCCAAATGGTGGATTCCGGACGATGTGGTTTTCCTTCATGAAATCCCCCGTACCTCGGTAGGCAAATTCATGAAACGCGAGCTGCGCGAGCAGTATCGAACCTATTTCAAAGGAGACTAGACGCGTTATCCGCTAAGCACCACGAAGAGCGGATAATCCTACTTTTGATCGCCGTAGCAAAAAAGAGAATTTAAAGATGAAGGGCAGTGAAGATATGTTCGATGCATCTTTGTTGAAAGATAAAGTCATTCTCATTACTGGCGGGGGCACCGGACTGGGGCGCGCTATGGGGGAGCGCTTCCTGGAGCTGGGGGCGCGGCTCGCGATTACTAGCCGGCGCGAGGAAGTGTTGGCTAAAGCCGCTGCCGAAATGGGCGGCGAAGTGTTCTACAAAAGCTGCGATGTCCGCGATCCGCAACAAATTGCAGAGATGGTGTCAGCCGTAGAGCAGCATTATGGCCGCATTGATGTGTTGATTAACAATGCGGCGGGCAATTTTGCCAGCCCTACGGAGAATTTGTCTCCCCGCGCAGTTGATGCGGTGCTGAATATCGTCCTTCACGGCACGTTCTACACCACGTTGGAAGTGGGCAAAAGATGGATCGAGCAAGGCGGCGGCGGGACGATGCTGAACATCGTCACCTCCTATGCCTCCACCGGCTCGGCCTTCGTTGTGCCGTCGGCGGCGGCGAAGGCCGGCGTGCTCGCCTTGACGCGCTCACTTGCCGTCGAGTGGGCGCGCCATGGCATCCGGCAGGTGGCTATCGCGCCGGGGCTCTTCCCGACCGACGGCGCTTGGAGCCGATTGGCTCCTACGCCCGAGCTGTCGGAGAAGCTGCTGAACCGCGTGCCGCTGCGGCGGGTCGGAGAAAAGGATGAGCTCGCGAACCTCGCGGCTTATCTGATTTCGGACTACGCCGGGTACATCAACGGCGAAGTCGTCACGATCGACGGCGGCGAATGGCTGCAGGGCGCCGGGCAATTCAACGACCTGCTCGAGGTCACCGAGGAGCAGTGGGTCGGCCTTGCGGAAATGACCCGCAAGGGGAAGTCGTAGGCGTGGCCCGCGCGTTAGATTAACGGGAATTACTCCCGTTATTTCGAGCAGGTTTGGACAATGCGGATAATTAGTGGAAAATTCTCCCGTTAATTGCTCCTGCAACCATGCATTCGAGGTCATTCCCACTAAATTAACATGAGAAACTCCATTTAATCACGATGCAGTCACGCTACACAGATGAAATAACTGGAGTTTTTTCTGTTAACCGAGGCCCCGAGGACGAAAGCAGAATTGTCGCGGGAGGCCGGAAGCGGTGTCATGGCGCAAGGCACGCCGATAAAGATTGCGTCGGTGGAATCTCCGCATACCGGCCAAATAAAATCGCCACCCCGCAAGGCCTCAAGGCCCGCAGGATGGCGACTGATCTACGTTCTAGTCAAAATAAACTTCGATGCCCTTTTCGCTCGACTCATAAATCGCGCACAAGATTTTGGTCAATTCCACACCGTCCTGGACAGGTGAAATCAGCTCTGCACGGCCTAGGCAAGCCTGCACGAAATGATCGATTTCATTACGGAAGCCGTCCATGAACTCGAACGACGGATGATCGATCTGCGGCGTTACATTGAGGATCGTGTCATGCTTCTCGCTCACGATGCAGAATTCCGGCTCGATCTCAGCCCCGCCCCGATCGCCGTAAATCTTCACCGCGAATTCATTCTTCTTTGCGTGCAGGGTGAAGGAGACGTCGACCATGAGCGACGCGCCGTTCTCAAACCGGATGAGCGCATTGGCCATGTCTTCCACAGTATTTTGGGAGGCATCGTAATCCGCCGCCTTATAGAAGTTCAAGTTCTTGATATGCGAACGGTTGCCCAGCTTCGTATACGTGTTCCCGCTGACCGATTTCACTTTCGGCCGTCCCATCATGTACCAGCATAAGTCGATGACATGAATGCCGATGTCAAAAAGCGGACCGCCGCCAGCCCGCTCCTTGTCGGCGAACCAACCGCCGGGATTGCCCAACCGGCGCAAGTACGAAGCCTTGGCGTAGTACACCTCGCCAAGCTCGCCTGCATCAATGAAGCGGCGCAGCACCTGCGCGTTCGTGCCATAGCGGCGGACGAAGCCGACCATCAGCAGCTTGCCGCTGCGGCGAACGGCCTCCTCGACGAGCAAAGCTTCTTCGACGGTCGTGCAAAGCGGCTTCTCGCACAGCACGTGCTTGCCCGCCTCCAGCGCAGCGATGCTCAACGCGCCATGCGTGTTATTCCACGTACAGATGCTCACCGCCTCGACTTCCGGATCTGCGAGCATCTCACGGTAGTCGGTAAAAGCCACCTTCGCGCCGTACTTCTGAACAGCCGCGCGCGCCCGCTCCTCGTTCATATCGACGATGCCATAAAGCTCGACTTCAGGATGTTCCATATACGAGGTCAAATGTGCGTCGGAAATGGAGCCGGCGCCGATCACCGCTACTTTTAATTTCGTCATGATGTCCCTCCGATAGATGATGAATGCATTATCTTTTTACAAGTTTAGCCTTTAACAGCACCCGCCGTCATGCCCTTCATAATCTGCTCCTGGAATAGCAGGAACACGACAATGGTTGGCAGTACGGCAATCGCCAGCGCGGCCATCGTCAGCTCATAATCGGTCATATACCCTGTAGCAAAAGCGGACAAGCTCAGCGGAACGGTCTTCAGTGCAGGCTTGCTAATAAAGACCAGCGCAAACGCAAAATCATTCCAAAACCGTAAAAATCCTAAAATCGCAACCGTCGAAAGGGCCGGCAAGCTAAGCGGCAGCATCATCCGGAAGAAAATCCCCCAATAGCCCGTTCCGTCGATCAAGGCTGCTTCCTCAATCTCTTTGGGGATGGTGACTAAATAAGCGGCAACCACGAAGATAGCTAGCGGAAGTTCAAAAGCCGCATAAGGCAGGATAAGTGCGCCATACGTATTGAGAAGGCCGACTTTTTTCATGATAATAAAGAGCGGCACTAAAGTGCTGTGTATCGGAATGAGCATGCCTAGCAGAAATAACCCCATGAAGAACGGCTTTAATTTGAACTCAAACCGCGATAAAACAAAGGCTGCCAGCGCACCCAGCACTAATGTCAGCACCAAAGAGGCAATCGTGACAACGGTGGAATTCCATAGCGAGAGACCCATGCCGGATACTTTCCAAGCCCGGACGATATTGTCCCATTTCCAAACCGTCGGCAGCAAAAACGGCCGCGAATAAAACTCTTCATTCGACTTCAACGCACTCATAAATAACCAAATGAGCGGGTACAACGTGACTAGCGCGTACAAGCTAAGCAAACTATTAACGACGCCTCGCGTCCAAACTTTCCGTCTCTTACCTCCAGCGGGAAAACCCGTCTGCATCGATACAACCTGCTCCATAGATGTCCCTCCTGAGAGAACTCTTTTTCCTGATTTCTAACGATAATCCCGTTTCATGAGACGTTGGCTGCCTACGATCAAGATCAAGCTAAGAATAATGATGGCCGTGGAAATCGCACTTCCGAAGCCGAAACGATACACATTGAAGGTACTGTTATACATGTAGGAAGCAAGCAGTTCAGTGGAATGCGCCGGTCCTCCGCCCGTCATCACGTAGATGAGGTCGAACGCCTTCAAGCTTCCGGAAATACATAGCACAACTGCCACTTTAACGGTATCCCAAATCATTGGCAGCGTGACAGCAAACAATTTGCGGACCGGACCCACGCCGTCGAGCTGCGCCGCATCTTCGATTTCTGGCGAAATATTTTGCAATGCCGCAATAAACATAATCATGTAAGGTCCAATATAATTCCAGATGATCGGCACCATGAGGGCGTACATCGATACTTTCGGATCGGAAAGCCAAGCTTTCTTCCAACTGTCCAGGCCGACGCCTTCCAGCAAGAAGTTCAAAATACCGATTTGCGGGTGATAAATGTAACCCCAGATAATCCCGACAACGACAGAGGAGAGCACCATCGGCATAAAAACGGAAGCACGAATGACACGTTGGAAATAAGTACTCTTCATGAGCAAAAGCGCTAAAATCAATGCGATCGGCACTTGACCGAATACGGATGCTGCAACGATAAGCATATTATTTTTGAACGACTTCCAGAAAATTGGATCTTTGAATACTTCTACATAGTTGTCTAATCCGATAAATTTGGCGGCTCCGATCCCTTTCCAGTCGAAAAAGCCATAGTAAGCTGACCAGAAAATCGGCACGATGACAAAAAACAGATAGAGCACTAAGGCCGGAAGAAGCGCTATAGTAATGAATCCTCTGATTCTTGCGGATACGGTCATGACTTAACTTCCCCCCTTGCTAACTTTTTTGAAAAAAGGGCTCCAGCCGAGCTTGGCTGGAGTCCTGTGGCCACACGCTATTTGCCGATAGCTTTCGCTTGTGCATCTTGAATTTTCTTGGCAATATCCTCGGGCTTGCCGCCCATGAGGAGCTCTTGCAGACCATTATTTACGACATCGGCACTAGCGGAGGTAAGCTTGCCGTCGTAAACCGGCGTTTTCTTCACGTTGTTCATCATTTTGTACACTTCAGCAAACAAGGAGGATACTTTCGTTGTATCCAAGTCTACTTTGTAAGACACAAGCTGATTGCTTTCCAAGATGGCTTTCTGTGCTTCCGGACCGGACAACGCGTAGATTAGCTCGTAAGCTGCCGCTTTCTGTGCGCCGGTTACTTTCTTGCTCATCCCAAGACCTGTACCGACTACGCCGGAAAGGGAGTTTGGATCGCCTTTGCCGTTAGGGACGGATGGCAGAACAGTTACAGCCATGTTAGCCAATGCTTCTTTGGATGTATTCGCTGCCAGGTTTGGAAGCGCCCATCCGCCATCGATCATCATAGCGGCTTTGCCTTGCGCGAACATCTGTTCCATTTGTGTATTGTCAATGGAGTTGAATCCCTCTTGGAAAGCGCCTGCTTTGCCAAGCTGCTGGAGATAAGTTAGCGATTGTACGAATTCAGGATCCGTAAATTTAGCGCCTTTTTGCTCTACAGCGTTCAAGAACCATTCTGTCCCTGTCACACGGTCAGCCAGCGAGCTAAGAATACTGGATTGCGCAACCCATGCCGCTTTGTTCCCCAGGGCGATTGGCGTTACATTGTTCTTTTTGAACGTTTCTACCAGTTTCATGAGATCATCCCATGTTTTCGGCGGCTGAACGTTATATTTGTTAAAGATTTCTTTGTTGTAGTAAAGGATCGACGTTGGCGACAAGGCCATTGGCGCGCTGTACGTTTTGCCGTTGATTGTGAAATCATCGAACGATCCCGGCATGAAGCCGTTCTTCCACTCGGTTTTGCTGTCGAGCAGTTCATTGATCGGCTGAATCAAGTCGCCACCGACGAACTCCTTCGTCATGACACCCGGCCACATCACGAACAGATCAGGCATTTCATTGGCTGCAGCAACCGTTTTTAGACGCGGACGGTAGCCATCGGGTGGGATCCCCTGAATATCCAGCTCTACATTCGGGTGGTCTTTCTTGAACTTCTCCATATATTCACGCATCAATTTGGCGCGAAGATCTTCACCTGTATAGTTGTGCCAAATCGACAATTTAACTTTCTCAGCAGGCTTAGCTGCATCAGTTGGTTTAGGTGCTGTGCTATTCTTGGCTGCTGTATCCGTTGTGCCGCTAGCGCCGCAACCGGCTAACAGTGCCAATGACAATGTGGCCGCCAGTGTAACGATAAATGACTTTTTCATTCGTTTGGACCCCCTAAAAGTTTTCGTAAAAACTTACTCTCTAGCTCGCTTGTTACAACTTTAGTATAGGGGACATCTTTAGGAGACGGTACGGGAGAGACTTCGGCGCAAGGGGGGACATTTTTCAGTCTTTAGATTTTGTCGTCCCCTGTCGATCCTTGTCGATATTCGGAAGGCGTTTGTCCGGTATGCTTTTTGAACTGCTGTGTAAAATATTTGATGTCCTCATACCCGACTCGTCTGGCAATATCGCTGACTTTGGTTTGCGTGCTCTGCAGGAGGTCCACAGCGCGCTTCATTCTCTCCTGCGTCACAAATTCGATATATGTGCTGCCGGTTTCCCGTTTGAATACTTCACTGAAATGATTCGGATTGATATGGACAAAGCCCGCCACTTGCTGCAGCGAAATGGGCTGATGCAGGTTGTCGCGGATATACGCGATGGATTTGTATACATACGCATACTTGCTTTGATCCATTCCTTGATGGAAAAGGTTCATAACCGCCATGAGGATTTTAAAAATCTCCTCCTCCGGGCGTCCCTCTCCTTCATAAGCAGGCAGCGTGCTGAGAGATACTTGCGCTGAATTGGCCCGCTCCAGCCAGCGGTGGCCTGCGATGATCATCGACTGCAGATAGCCCTGCACCGTCATCGGCGTCGCCAAAGCATCCTCCATCAGCGAGCGCACCTTCTGGTTCACCCAGTGGCGCAAGTCGGTTGCGTTACCGCTGAGCAGAATCGCCGTGAGTTCGGCCTCCTCCTTCTCGGTAAGCACCGTGCGGCCTCCGCTGCGCTCCCGGATATCCGCCAGCGTGAAGAGCCCTTGCGGACCGAGGAGTCCTTGGTACGCAAAAACTTCTTTCGCCGCGATGTAGGAATCCCTCAGACTCTCGTAATCCTGCGCAAGAGTTCCCAGCGCCGCAAAAGCCGTGCATTTCAGCGTATCGGTCACCCGCTTCAGCGCTCCTTTAAGCCCGGCTTGATCCGTGCGGCCTGCTTCATAGCGGACAACGAGCAGCAAATGCTCCTTATTCATGAGCGTCACGCACGGGAGCAGCTCGTAGAGAATATTTTCTGCGGCGCCTTGCAGCAGCTCCGTAATCCCCGCTTCCCAACCCGCGACGGAAACGAGCATCACTTGCATGGCCGCAGCCGTTCCGGATTCCGGAGGAACGTCTACGCCATTTTTCCGGAACCATACCCGCAGCTGCTCTCTTGCTTCCGCGTCATCGTGCAAGCCGCGCTTTAAAGCCCGCTCCAATAATTGGTTGCGCAGCGCAGCCTGCTGAAGATTATCCTGTTTGACCGTCTCCCATTTATCCATGATGTTCTGCTTCGCCTTCAGCGCCGCTTTAATAATTTCTTCCGGACGGCTTGTCTTCAGCAAATAATCGGTTACCCCTTCGCGCAGCGCCTGCTGGGCATAGGTGAAATCATCATACCCCGTCAGGATGACGATCTCCGTGTCCGGCAGCAGCGCTTTCACTTCACGGGCAAGCTCGATCCCGTCTATCCCCGGCATACGAATATCCGTCAGCACAATATGCGGTTTTTCTACCGGAATTCGTTCCAGAGCCTCTTCCCCTGAAGATGCGGCAGGCAGCAGTTCCAGCCCGAGCTCCTTCCAATCGATAACGGTACAAAGACCGGTCCTTATAATGACTTCATCATCTACAATCAAAATTCTCATGTCGCCAGCTCCCCTGTCCCAAGCGGAATTGAAAATGTAATACGCGTTCCAGTACCTGCCGTACTTTCAACAACAAGGCCCGATCCGAGGCCATAATGCAGCAGCAATCGTCTGTGCACATTAATAAGTCCATAGGAGGTCACCGGCAGCTTCGCTTCTTTCGTTACTTCCGTTAGCATCCCCAATTGATGGTTGGCCGCAGCCAGCTGTCCATGAATGTCGCGCAGCTTCGTTTCATCCATCCCGATGCCCGTATCCTCCACGACGAATTTCATTTGATTATCGCGCAGTTCACCATGTACGTAGACATTCCCTTTTACTTTCTTTTTCTGAATACCGTGAATGAGACTGTTCTCAATCAACGGTTGAAGCAGCAGCTTCAACATCATCGTTTGCAGCATTTCAGGATCGATAAAAAATTCAATCTCGAATTGATCCGGAAAACGCATGGCCTGGATATAGGCATAGTTCTGGGCGTGCGAAATCTCCTGCTGAACCGAGCAGAACTCCTCGCCTTTATTCAGACTAAAACGCAGGAAATCGCTAAGCGCGCCTATCATTTCCGCAATTTGCCGATCCTTGTTCATCAAGGCGATCCAGTGGATGGAGGAGAGTGTATTGTACAAAAAATGCGGATTAATCTGCGCCTGAAGCGCCAAAATGTCCGCTTCCTTTTTCTTCGCTTCATTCTGCTGCACTTGCTCCTTCAGCCTGCCGATCCGTTCGCTCAGTTTATTATAGCTATGGACGAGCAGCCCGACCTCGTCGGCGCTTTTCACCTCATAGGTCGGAATTGCCTCGTCCGGGTTCAAATCTTTTAACGATTTGGTCAGTTTCGTGAGCGGTTTCGTCACCCATTGCAGGAAGTAAAGCACCAACCCCATGGCCAGCAGCAGCGCAATCGCAATCGTCACAGCTGTTACCGTAAGTACGTAGCCATTTTGTTTCTGATAGATTTCTGTCGGGATGAAGCCGACTAATTTCCAGCCTAGACGAGGCATCGAACTATACAGAACCGTATGCGGCAATTCCCCTCTAGGTACGTTCAACACGCCGCTCGTATCGCCCAGCTCGCCTAAATTCGGAAACACGTCTGCGACCTTCTGTGCCAACCAGCCAGGTTCGCCTCCTGCAATAATTTGGTCGTATTGGTCCGTCAGCATCACAAAACCGCTGCTTTCCCAGCCCGCATCCGTCAAATAATGTTCAATCTCCGCTTGATCCAGTGAAAAAGTAAGCGTTCCGATCGTCTTGAACGTACTCACATCACGAATCGGCCTGACGAGCGTAATCACTTTCTTGGGACCGTCCGCCGTTTGGTTCACATAAAGCGGCGACCACCATTTGGCTGCCGATTTGTAAACGGATTCATACTGCTGTAAAAGCGGAGGTAATCCCGACTTCGTAATCGTCGTTGTAAATAGAACCGGATTGCCGTTTTTTGGTGTGATCGTAATGTTGGATATATATTTTTTGGAATAGGATAAGTTCCATAAGGTGCCGACAATAAGCGAATAGCTGTTGACGTCCCCTTCTTTGTTGCTTAAGTAAGTTTGAATATCCTTTTGTCCGATGAGGAAAATCGACATGTTCTCCACGTCTTGAATCACGAAGTCCAGCTTGTCCGTTATTTGTTTCAACGTATTCATACCGGCCTGCTTCGCCTTATCTTCCGTCACGGATGTCGCAATGCGATAGGAAACGGTCCCCATGGAAAGCAGCGGCAATACGACTGCGAGTAAAATAATGAAAGACAGCTTGCGTTTCAGGGACTTGGCAAACCAGCGTCTCATGGGTGATCCCCTCCTTTTTTCTTTTACATAGTAGCATGTGCAGCGTTTGAAAATCATACTTTTCTTTAGGAGACCAAACTTTTCGTTTGAAATCTCAAAAAAGTATGATACCATTTGGCTCAGATCCATCTTTATAAGGGAGAAATTGGGTATGGAATCCATTCAAGATGAATTTGAATTTTTGACCGACCTTGTAACGGGGCTTGCCGCACAGTTCGGGGACAACTGCGAAGTCGTCCTGCATGATTTGACCGGTTCGTACGAAAGTACCATTGTTGCGATTGCCAACGGCCACGTTACGGGACGCAAGGTCGGAGACCCCGGCACCAATCTGGGGCTGGAACTGCTGCGGGGCAATCATGTCAACGGCAGCAAAACGAACTATTTGACACAAACCAAGGACGGGCGCATTCTGCGCTCCAGCTCGACGTATATGAAAAATAAAGCCGGCCGTATCATAGGCTCGCTATGTATCAACTATGATATAACAGAGTTGATGATCGCAGGCAAAACTTTGCAAACCCTAATCAATCCCGGGGAGCAAGCCCAAGTGAAAGAATCGTTCGTAACGAGTGTCAGCGAGCTGCTCGACGCCCTCATTCAAGAAGCGCAGGAGCAGGTCGCCAAACCCGTTGCCGTTATGGCCAAGGATGACAAAATGCGCATGATCCGCCTTTTAGACGCCAAAGGCGCGTTTCTGATCAAAAAAGGCGGCGAGAAAATTTGCACCTATCTGAATATTTCAAAGTATACCCTCTACAGCTACTTGGAAGAAAGTAAAAGTGCCGCGAAAGAGAGTGATGCGTGATGACTGAACGATTAGTGAAGCCGGAAATGCTGAGCATACCGAATCCCTTTGAGGCGTTGAACTCGTTAGAAACCTTAGAAATCCTGGAAACATTTGAATCATTGGAAGCCTTAGAAACGCCCTGTCTCATTATTGACGCTCAGCGGATGGATCGCAACATACAATCTATGGCCGAAATGATACGCAAGCAGCGTGTGAACCTGCGGCCGCACGCGAAGACGCATAAGATCCCCGCTATCACGCTTCAGCAGATCGAGGCCGGAGCTGTCGGCATTACGGTCGCCAAAGTCTCCGAAGCAGAGGTCATGGCGGCGCATGGCATTCGCGATATTTTCATCGCTTATCCCCTTGTCACTGCAAGCAAAATCGAACGGGCGATTCGGCTCAGCCGGCAAATCGAGCTGCTCGTCGGCGTCGATAGCTTAGCGGGCGCACAACTGCTGGAGAAGATCGCCGGCCGCCATGGACACACGCTGCAAGTCCGCCTGGAGATCGACACGGGCCTGCGCCGCACCGGTGTTCTTTACGAGCAGGCGTCTGAGCTTGCGGCGGAAATCACGCGCATGCCGCACTTGCGGCTGACCGGCATCTACACCTTCCGCGGCTCTCTGCTCGCCGGCAAGCCGACGCTTGACGTGGCGGCAGCCGGCAAGGAGGAAGGCACGCTGATGGTACAGCTCGCCGAGCGCCTTAGAGCGCAGGGCATCGCGATCGCGGATGTCAGCGTAGGCTCAACGCCGACGGCTCTTTACGCTGCTGCGGTGGAAGGCGTGACCGAAGTGCGTCCGGGCACGTACGTGTTCCACGACCGGATGCAGGCACGACTTGGCGTTTGCAGCCTTGAGGACTGCGCAGGCAGCGTGCTCGTCACCGTCGTCAGCCGTCCGTCGGAAGATCTCGCCATTGTCGACGGTGGCAGCAAAACCTTCGCCACCGACATTCAGCCAGGCACCGATCCTCTGCAGCTGCGGGGCTTCGGCCATATCCTGGAGCTGGCGGATGCGCAGCTCGTTCGCTTAACCGAGGAGCATGGCATGATCGAACTCGGACCGCAAGCCCAAGCTGCTAATCTACGAATTGGCGACAAACTGCGCATTATTCCTAATCATATATGCAGCACTGTCAACCTGCACAATCATGTCATGATGCAGCGCGATCAAGCTTATAAGCGCATGCCGGTGCTTGCACGGGGCATGCTGGAGTAAAATGAGCCGCCTAGCGCCACGAACCCGATATAGAATCGGCAGTGGGAAAGCTGCTATACATAGACTTGGAGGTCAATAGGATGTCGAACATTGAACAACGCCTGCAAGAACTGGGCATCACGCTCCCTGCATCCCCAGAGCCGCACTTCACCTATATTCCTTGCAATCAGACAGGGAATCTCATTTATTTATCCGGCCAGGATTGCCGGATTAACGGGGAACTGATGTACGAGGGCAAGCTTGGCCGCGAAGTCACGATCGAGCAAGGGCAAGCTGCCGCACGCCAAACGATCATCAACTGCCTGGCTGTGATGAAAGGGTATCTGGGCGATTTGGACCGCGTGGTCAAAATCGTAAAAATGCTCGCTTTCGTCAACAGTGCGCCGGGCTTTGGCGATCAACCGTATGTGATCAACGGTGCATCGGACTTGTTAGTGGCTGTGTTCGGCGAGAACGGCAGACATGCCCGTTCCGCTATCGGTACGAGCGACCTGCCTTTTCACACACCGGTGGAGATTGAACTGATCGTTGAAGTGCGCGATTAATCGCTAGTGGTGTGATCATTTTGCGCGGGAGTCCCTTTTAGAGGCATAATTTAACTGGAAAAATCCCCGTTATTTCACTCTTTCAAGGTTTATTCATTCGAATAACTGGAATTTTTCCCTATAAATCATTGAAAACGTAAATATTCAGCCTTAATGCGGTTAATTAACAGGAGAAATTTCCTTTAATTTGTCATATCGCCCTCAGATACAGATAATTAGCAGGAGAAATTCCAGTTAAGTGCTCTGGGTATGCTCGGTTCGCGCAGGAATCTCCAGTTAAGTGCTCTGAGCGCGCTCAGTTCGCGATCAGCTGCAGATAATTAACGAGGTAAATTACATCCTTAACGCCGCAAAGCAATGCCAATTCATTTAGCCCAGCACAAACAGGCCCGAGGATACATCTCCTCAGGCCTGTTTTCACATCACGGAACTTCTAAGTATCACTCACACACGGAATCGCGCGATCAAATCCTGCAAATTGCCTGCCATGCTGCTGAGCACCGAAGCCGAGGAGACAATCTCCTCCATGCTCGCATACTGCCCCTCGATGTTGGAGGAGACGTTGCGCGCACCCGAAGCAGTCTGTCCAGCGACTTCATGAATGCCGCGAATCACATCAACGGCTGTGCGCGTTTGCCCGGAGATGGCGGCCGAGCTGACCGCCACTTCCGCAATCTGGCGAGCGACATCGTCCATCGCATCGCGTATGCGCAGGAACGTTGTCTGCGCGACGCCGACAACCTCTAATCCTGTCTTCACCTCCCGGCTTCCAGCCTCGGTGGAGCTTACGACCGATCTTGTTTCCTCCTGTATGCCCGAAACAAGCTGCGTAACTTCTTCAGCGGCGGCTCCCGTCTGCAAAGCCAGCTTGCGGACCTCGCCCGCTACGACCGCAAAACCTTTGCCGGCCGTCCCTGCTCGCGCAGCTTCGATGGAAGCATTCAGGGCAAGCATATTCGTTTTCCTTGCAATACCTGCAATAATCGCATTTGCTTGGACGATTTGCTCGGACCGCTCCCCTAAACGTTGGACAGATTCCGCCAGCTCCCTCATCTTCTGATAGATGGCTTTCATTTGCGCTATCGCCGTCTCAACAGCTGTGTTGCCTGCACCGGCCGCTTGTTGGGCGAATAAAGACTGCTGGTTGGCCGATTGCGTTGCGCCGGCAATTTGAATAACCGCCTCTGACATTTCTTCCATAATGGAAACGCCTTGATGCACACTTCGTACCTGCGCGTCCGTCCCCATCGAAATTTCTTGAATCGTATACGTAATGCGTTCGGAAGACTCGCTGACCAGCTCGGCATTGCTGCTAAGCGCATCGGAGGCGGCAGCTACGTGCTGGGCACTCGTGCCCACCTGGCTAATTAAGCTGTGCAGGTTAGCTCTCATGCCATTAAAAGCCATAGCCAAATCCCTCAACTCGTCTCTGTTGCTTACGGATATATCACCCGTCGTTAAATCGCAATCAGCAATTCGCTCGGCCGTCCTTACCATGGAACGTATCGGAGTAACGATCGCTCTAGAAAGCAAAAGTCCAATAGCCAGCGCAAATAGAAAAGCAACCAAACTAACCCAAATTAACGTTCGAACGGTCGACTGCACGACCACATGATTGCGTACCGTCGCCTCCTCCTGAACCGTTCTTTCCAGTGTTTCTATTGTAGCCGCAGACTGCGTCAACGTTTCTGTCGTTGGAATCGCCCACTGCATCGCTTCGGCTTTGGCTAAATCAGCTTTCCCCTTGTCTGCGTATTCCGTCACTTTTTTAACAAGTCGCATAAACGTTTGGTTAGAGTCCGCCATGGATTGAATCGCACTCTGCTCTTCCCCGTCCTTAGCAAGTTCCCCCATTTGCGCAATAATCGAAGAAAGCTCCTCATTCACTTCCGTCAAAAACTTCTCTTTATCTTTCGCTGGATTCAGCACATAGCCGAGCAGCATGCTGTTCTGCATTTGGGTTTTCTCTTTGATCTCCGCAACATGCCGAAGAATCGTTACATTATCATCCAAAAGCTTCGAGTAAGAGCTGTCCACTTTGTCCAAATAGGTATAAGACATGCCGCTAGTTGCCGCAACGAGTAAAGAAACAATGATAAAGGTCCCTACAATTTTGCCCCGCAAAGAAACCGCAAACTTCCTCTTTTCATGGCCGGAAGACCCTCTCTTCTGCATAGCCGCGCCCCCTTCGTAAACACGCAAACGCTTACAATTCTATTCGTAAAATAACAGGCTGCCCCGTTAAGCGACAGCCTGTTAGCTTGTTAACCTTATTTGGAGTTCATATATTTCCGCATATCAAAAGCTACCGCAGCGACGATAATAACCCCTTTAATAATCAACTGCCAGTATGGGCTGATGCCGATAAACGTCAAACCGTAGTTGATAACGCTGAAAATCAATACCCCTGCGAGAACGCCTGGAACCGTTCCAATACCGCCCGAGGTGGACACGCCGCCGACTACGCAAGCCGCGATCGCATCAAGCTCGTACATGTTTCCGTAGTTATTCGTTGCACCGCCGGTTCTCGCAGCTTCCAGCACCCCGGCCAATCCGTACAAAGCACCTGCGATGGAGTAAATGTAAATCAGGTAACGGTTAACATTGATACCCGAAACGACTGCAGCGTGAATGTTGCCGCCGATCGCGTACATGTACTTCCCAAGCTTCGTTTTGTTGAAAACAATCCAAACAAGAATGGCAACTACAATGGCAATAATCACAATATAAGGGATGGAGTACGTGGCATTCGATCCAATGGACCCTGTGCCTAGTTTACTAAAGTCAGCTCGCAATCCGCCGATCGGTTGGGACTGATTCGGTTTCATATCGAAGTATAAGGAGTTGGCACCGTACACGGCTACCATCGTACCGAGTGTTGCAATGAATGGCGGGACCTTCAATTTTGCGACGATAATCCCATTGATAAGACCTACCAGAAGGCCGGCTACAATCGCGATAAGAATTGGCACAAGCAGCGGCATATGCGGAAGATCCGGGAAAAATCTGCGGCCGTAATCCTGCGTTTGCAGCATCGATGCCGAGATGACGGCGGTCAGACCGACGATCCTTCCTGTCGAGAGGTCGGTGCCTCCCGTAATCAAGATGAACGCGGCACCCAAAGCAATAATGACCCGCGTGGATGACTGCAGCAAAATGTCGCGAAGGATACTGACGGATAAAAAGCGCGGATCGTAAATCGCGATCCCAATAACGAGCACGACCAACACGATGTAGATTGCGTATTTGGTCACGAACCCACTAATGTCTCTGGATTTCAATGTTTCTGTTTTTGTACTCATGGTTTCTTGGCCCCCCATTATGCCATATGCTGTGCAGCAAGGCGCATGATCTCTTCTTCTGTTGCTTTATTTCCTTCTACGATCCCCGTAAGGCGTCCTTCGCACATGACCATGATTCGGTCTGACATCCCAAGAAGCTCGGGCATTTCAGAAGAGATCATGATGATACTTTTCCCCTGTTTCGCAAGGTCTGCAATGATCGAATAAATCTCAAACTTCGCTCCTACGTCAATCCCGCGAGTCGGCTCATCCAGCAAGAGCACGTCCGGCTCTGTTAGCAGCCATCTGGCGAGCAGCACCTTCTGCTGGTTACCGCCCGAAAGGTTTTTGATCAGCGCATGCATGTTTGGCGTCTTCACGCGAAGCATCTCGATGCTTTTCTCAACTTCAACTTTGCGTTTCGCTTCCTGAATGAACCCAAACGGGTTCATATACCGGCTTAAGTTCGCAATGACGGTGTTCTCCAGCACCGATAATACCGGGAAAATCCCTGTGACGCGGCGTTCTTCCGTAAGCAGCGCAATTTTGTGACGAATGGCATCAATCGGCGATTTGAGCTTAACCTGCTTGCCATGCATCGAAATCTGGCCGGAAGCAAGCCCCCGTAGTCCGAATAAAGCTTCGATCAATTCCGTCCGCTGCGCGCCAACCAGACCGCCTACGCCAAGAATTTCTCCCTTTCGAAGATCGAAAGAGACATTTTTGAAAGATCTTGGAATGACCGAAGTCAGTCCCTCGACACTCATCAATACGCCGTTCGGCACGTTGCTTCTTTCAGGGAAACGCTCTTTGAGATCGCGACCAACCATTTTGGAGATGATCATATCGGTGGTCAGTTGGGACGATGGCCATGTTCCAATCTTGGCTCCGTCGCGCATAATCGTTACTTCATCCGAAATCTCGAGGATTTCTTCCATTTTATGTGAAATATAGATGATCGAGACGCCACGACTTTTCAAGTCGCGAATGATGCGAAACAGCTGCTCAACTTCATTGCCTGTCAACGACGAAGTCGGCTCATCCATAACAATGACTTTCGAATTGAAGGAAACGGCTTTGGCAATTTCAATGGATTGCACCTTGGAAACCGATAACGTTCCTACAAGTGTATCCGGATTAATATCCATTTGAAGCTGTTTAAACAAGTTTTCTGTATCTTTGCGCATCTTCTTGTGATCCACTAATTTCAAAGGTCCGATGCCTCTTTGCGGGAAACGGCCTAACCAAATGTTCTCCATCACGTTACGGTGCGGTACCGGGTGCAGCTCCTGATGAATCATCGAGATGCCGTTTGCCAAGGCATCCTTGGAATTAAGAATGGATACGGTTTCACCGTTCAGCTTAATGTCTCCGCCATCCGGCTTATAGATGCCGAACAAGCATTTCATCAACGTCGATTTACCAGCCCCGTTTTCTCCCATCAGCGCATGCACGCTTCCCGGGCGAACTTTCAGGGTAACGTTATCCAGCGCCTTGACGCCGGGGAACTCCTTGGAGATTTGATTCATTTCCAGTAAATACTCATGTAATGTCATGGTAACTCCCCCTACCAGCTCACGATAATCCCTACAAAGTGAAGCCATTTATTCGAAGCCTGTCTCTTTATCTTTGCACGGGTTTCCAAATAAGGAAGGCAAGAGCGGTTAACTGCTCTTGCCCGCTTCAATTGGGATTACTTCGCTTCGTTCATGTTAGCTTTAGTAATCTTTTTGTAGGAAATCCAGATATATTTACCGTCAGTAACATCATAGCCAGTCGTTTCTTTGCTTGGTACCAGACCGTTAGCAAGAGCAGTCGCTACGTTCGTTGTTGCCGCACCTTGGTTTTTCGCATCGTTCAGAACTGTTCCGAGCAGTGTTCCATCCCCAAGTGCTTGCAGAGCAGGAGCTGTCGCGTCTACGCCAACTACCGGCATATATTTACCGCCTTCTTTGAAATAACCTTTTGCTTTCAACGCTTCGATTGCACCTAGCGCCATATCGTCGTTGTTAGCAATTACCGCTTCGATTTTATCCTCGTTGGCAGCCAGGAACGCAGCCATTTTTTCTTGGCCTTTTACACGATCCCACATAGCCGTATCTTCAGCTATTTTTTCTACGCCCAGACCGGCATCCGTGATCGCTTGAACGGAGAACTTCGTGCGAAGCTCAGCATCTTGGTGTCCCGGTTCGCCTTTGAGCATAACGTATTGAATTTTTCCGTCTTTGTTTTTATCCGCTTCAGGATGAGCCTTGAAGTAGTCAACAAGCAATTGGCCTTCCATTGTTCCGGATTGCTCAGCTTTCGCGCCTACGTAGTAAACTTTATCCCATTTCTTCATATCGTCAGCCAGTGGCTCACGGTTCAGGAACACAACCGGTACGTTTGCCGTTTTTGCTTTGTCGATAATAACGCCGGCCGCTGTACGGTCAACCGCATTGATCGCTAGAGCGTTTACTTTTTTCGTGATGAAAAGGTCAACTTTATCATTTTGTGTTGGTTGTGAGTTTTGGCTGTCTACGATATCCACCGTAGCTTTGTCTTTCGCAGCGTCAGCAATCGCTGCGCGTACACCGGACATGAACGTATCGTCGAATTTATAAATCGCTACACCGATTGTTGGTTTTTTGGCTTCTGTTTTAGCTGGAGCTGCTGTTGCAGCTGCACCAGTGCTTGTGCTTGCTGCCGGAGAAGTTGAAGGTGCTGTTTCCGTTTTACTGCCACATCCTGCTACGGTTGCAACCAAAGCGCTCGCTACTGCAAGGGTAATCAATTTTTTCAAGGTAAGACCCTCCCTAAAAGGTTGTTTTGTTTATTTACATTTCTAAATATAAGGCATGTGCAGCAGGAAACAAATGCAATATCCTCACATCTTCTATCGAAATTCTCATCACTTTATAAACGGAAAAAGCAGCTTTTGATTGTCCGACCAGAACATGTTGCTGAGGTCAATCGCTTTAATCCCGGTCGCTACGCGGTCCGGAATCTTCTTGCCATGTGAGGCTTCAACCGCATTTTTAACGCCCAAATAGCCGATGCTGAAAGGGTTTTGAATAATCGTTGCTTGAATGACACCTTCCTGCAGCATCTCTAACTCTTCGGAGGTACTGTCAAATGTGATAATTTTCACTTTACCCTGGAGATTCATTCTCTGAATCGCGTCGGCCACGCCAATCGAGGAAATTTCATTCAGGGCAACAATCCCGTCCAAATGCGGGTATTTCTCGATGATGCCTTGTGTAAGCTGATCCGCAGTTCCCCGGTCCGTCAAACTGTATACTTTGGCAATCACCTGAATGGCCGGATATTTGGATATTTCATCCAACAGACCTTGCTCCCTGAGCTCTGTGTTGCGCTCCCCTTGCCTGAAGCTGACGATGGCGATATTTCCTTGAGTCCCGGCAAGCTTAATCAATTGCTGGCCGGCCATTTGCCCGGCATCGTAATTGTTGGCGCCAATGAAGCTCTTTGCTTTGCGCGATTCCACCTCGGAGTCGATCGTCACAACCGGAATGCCTTGTTCCGCCGCAGTTTCGACAACATCCGATAATTCCTTATAATCATTAGCGGCGAGCACGATCGCGTCAGGTCCGCTCTTAATGGATTGCTCCATTAAGGCGATCTGCCCCTTCACATCCGCTTCATCGTCAGGCGCCCGAAAATCCAACGTGACATCAAATTCCTTTGCGGCAACCTCAGCGCCCATTTTAACCGTTTTCCAATAGTCCCCGTTCTGACTTCTCAGCACTACTTCCAAGTGCTTCTTCTGCGCGGTTGGTGTAGTCTCGGTTTCCTGCATACAAGAAGACATAGAGACGACAGCTGCCAAGACAGCAAGAACGAGAGAGCCTAGTTTCATTGGTTTATCCATCGCTGCTCCTTTCTACTCTTCTTCCAATATGGCTGGAATCCTAATCTTAACGACTGTTCCTTCTTCAAGCTCGCTTTCTACCTTAACGCCATACTCCGAACCGAAATACAGCTGAATTCGCTCGTGCACATTGCGCAGGCCTACGCCTGATCCCTTATCGCTTTTTACAGCCCCAATCATAATGTTTTTGAGCATTTCTTCCGACATGCCCACACCATTATCCCGGACCTGGAGCAGAATCGTATCCTGGATTTTCTCCGCGGAGATGTGAATATGACCTTTATCCACCATATACTCGATGCCATGATAAAGCGCATTTTCTACGAACGGCTGCAGAATCAGCTTCACCGTTCTATAGGGCAGCACTTCTTCCGAGACTTCGATCTCGTAATCGAACTTGTCCTTATACCTCATCTTCTGAATAATCAAATAGTTTCGGATATGCTCGATCTCATCCTCAATCGGGATAATGTTTTTCCCTTTGCTGAGCGAAATCCGAAAAAACTTGGACAAAGAGGTAATCGTCGTGACGACCTCCTCGTTTTTCCCGTTCCCAACCATCCGAACGACCGAATTGAGCGTATTGTACAAGAAATGCGGATTGATCTGAGACTGCAGAACCTCAAGCTCGTTCTTTCTTTTCGTCTCCTGTTCATCGATATTCTGATCCATCAGCTCGCGCACCCTGGAAACCATGAGATTGAAGCGGCGCGAAAGCTGCTCCACTTCATCTGCTCCGCGAACATGGATGTACGTGTCAAAATGCCCTTTCTCGACCATTTCCATCGACTTCTTCAGCCGCTTGATCGGCTTGGAAATGCGGGCTGACATGAAGGACGAGATGAGCAGAATAAAAATAAGGACAATGACTAGCAGCCATATCATAAACGTATTAATTTCCTTGCGGGTCGTAATCATCTCATCCAAATAAGAGACCCCGATGATTTTCCAACCGATATTATTAACGGTCCTAACGACATTAAGCCGGGATTCGCCCTCGCTGACATCCATATACTTGCCGTAGGAGAATTTGAGCGCCTGCTCCACATTTTCATATTTCAAACCAATATAAATAAGCTGCTGCTGAGGATGATACACAATGTTGCCGGCAGAGTCGTCGATGATGTAGACGTACCCTTTTTTGCCCAATGAAACCGTGCGGAACACACCGTCTAGCGTCTTAAAATTAACATCCACCAGAACAACCGCATCCTCCCATCTCCCGTTTCTTTGAATCGAGACCCCTTTGCTCATCGAAACGACCCACCGGTACGGATCTTTAAACAGATTCTGAATATGCGGCAAGGAGAAGCTAAGATGATTCGGATTTTCCAGTGCTGACTTAAACCAAGACTGCTCGAGCAGCCGGGTGTTTTTGCGCATGGCCGTGTGGTGAATTCCTGTAACCAATTCTCCGTCCGCGGCAAATAAATTAATCGAGACAATATCCTCGCGCGTGCTTGCAATTGTCTCCAGTTGTTCGGTCAGCTTATCCGAAGGGACGCCGTGGCTTTTGGCAATTTTGGCATCAACCACTTCGAAGGTGTCGGCCATCCCTTTTATGTAATTTTCCAAGTTGATCTGAACCTGCTCGACGATCTGCTGCGTGTTCAGGAACGCGCTTTCTTCCGCCGTCCGGGAAAATTTATTATAAAGCACCAGCGAAATGATCAGCATGACGGTTACCGTTATGAAAATAAAAGATATCGTAATGGCAAACTGAATGCTCTTGACTCTCATCGTGTCCAGCAGCACATCATACAAAGGCTTGAATAGAGCTCTTGCTTTCCGTATCAAAACTAACCCCCCGCTCCTTAACCCTACTGCGCTTTGGTGTTAGCATTGCGGTAGAAGTTTAACCTGTTAAGGATTATTGTACTAATTGCCTTTGGAATACACAACAGGCTGAGCAAGCTTTGTCAATGGTTAATCAAAATAGGAATGGCTTCTTAGTATTAATCGCGATATAGTAAGAAAAACCGTCAGGAAAAACATCCTGACGGTCCTTTTGTATGTAAACCCATACTTTTGTCCATGGGGAGGGATGGATGCGGGGTTCCAACCGCTGTTGAAATCGTGTTTTTTGAATTTATTATGCGGTATAAACACGATTTCAAAGGCGGCCCGTAAACTTTCCACCCTCACACCCATCCCTCTTCTGTTCTACTTTGAGCTGCCTTCCACTTCTTTGTTCTCTAACCTGTCTGAGATCCGGTATTCGCACCCATATATCCCTTTGTAATACTCTGGATACATAGCTCCTTCGCAGCTTTCACATGTAAATTGAGGCGGTACTGCCGGATCCCCTTGATCCATTCGATCAAAATCTTGCACGACATTAAGCGGTATGCTTTCCACTTCCGAACAAGTCAAACATATATACTTCACTGTCTGTTTCGACAGTACATAATTGCTTAGGGACAACTGGGGTTTCTTCTTTTTGCTTTTTGTTTTCTTGCTTCCAGGTGAGATCTCGAATCATCCTTTCTAAACAGCCTCGCGTTCTCTCGCAGACTGCATATTTAATCGTTAGTTTGCCTTCTTCTAGACAGACTTCCCCCTTGTATTCATAGTAACATTCGCACTTTGGACACACCAGTGGGTCTTTACCCGTCATTCTTTGTATTCGCTCTCTCCAATTCCTCCGTTTTAGTTTCTTTTGTGCCCGTACAATCCACTTCCTTGCTTCTTTCTGCCAGCTTGTCACTAGCTTTCTACTTACCTTTTTCAGCTTACGCGAATAGACCCCATAATACCGGATTGTTTTAAGTTTTCATCCGGAATATGGCGTATGACCCTTGCAATAAATTCTTCCACCGTTACTTTTTCCGTCTTCTCTTCCCCACTTGTTTTATCGTGGTAGCTGAACACGACGTATTCTCCGTCATAGGACTTGATTCGCTTTAACGCAATGGCTGGTCGCTTCATGTAGCGCCCTATGTACCCTAGCTGGTTCTTTACGTTCCCTTTTTGTTTCGGCGCATGCACATAAAAACCTTCTCCATTGGCCGAGTAGGCTTGCTGCGGTCTGGACTGTACTTGTCTCTTCTCTTCTTCGTTCAAGCTTCTTCGAATTAGCTTTAGCACCACGGTTTGCCACTGTTTTCTAAGCATTTCAAACGGCACGTAATCATACGTTTTCCATTCTCCGTTTGATTTCATTCCACCCATCGTCACCAACATATGGACATGTGGATTAAAGTTCAGACGCGAGCCAAAGGTATGTACTCCCGCAATAATGCCAGGTGTGATCTTATGTTTCTTTTCAAAATGTTCTTTTATGATTCGTACGGCCTCATGACCGGTGCGACAACATCCACTCTTTGTCCCGTTTGATGGTCTTCATACCAAAAATGTACCTTGTGGTAGTCATAACTTAAGATCCGATATTCTGCAATCGCAGGGCGAGCCAAGTACCTCCCGATATACTTTGCCGCTCCGCGGGCATCCTTCATCCGCTGCTCCGCATTCACGTAGAAACCATGCTTGTACCTTTGGTACAACTGGTTTACCAGTTCCTTCACTTTTGTATCCGTTGGAAACCACTTCATAATCAGGTCCATCAACAGTTTCTGCCATGACTTACGTAAATACGAAAACGAGACGTACTCCACCGATTTCCACTGCATCGTATGATCTAGAGCTCCTTCTGTCACCAGTGCATGGAATGCGGATTAAATTTCAAGTCCCGGCCAAACGTATGGATGACCGTAATAACACCCACCTCATACTGCTTGTTCTTGTTTTTCCGGCGGTAGTAGTATTGAATCACTCTCGCCACTTCTTTGCTTAGTTCGTTCAGCTTCCGTCGATCCTCGAAGAAATACTTCCGCAATTCTTTCGGCACAGTAAAGCAGATAATCACGGGTTCCGGGTCTCCTCCCGTACATCCCATGCATTCATACCGTGCAAAACCCATGTCTTTCGTTCCGCATCGTATCGCTTTCCTCACTGATTCTTGTATAGACTCTCTTAAATCTTCTGGAAATTGGGTCGCATGTAGTTCCCAAAATCCATGGAAGTGATCTTTTAGAATTTGCTTTACGATCCCTCGTTTCTTCCATGTCTCCTGCTTCACCATGCTCCCCCCCATTTTTCCATTTTATCAGGTTTATCCACAAATTCGAGAAGTGCATAATTTCCTAAACAATAAAAAAGGACCTCATCTCACACTTTGCACAGTGTAATTTGAGGTCCTTTTGTTCAAATTTAAGCCGTTCCTTCCCTACGCGAACGCTTTAAAAACAGTTCCTAGTCTGCAATTATATCTACTGAAAGCATGTAGACTAAAGAACGTTAGCGCTCCCCCATAGAATTGCAACAATATCCGCAACTTTACCTGCAGGTGTTAAGCTAACAATAAATTCACCTAGATCCAGAATAACCCCGCCTAGATCCAACCAAGAGAAATTGCCTCCAAACGAATTGTAAATCGCACGGAATTTCCAGAGCAAAGAATTGTACAGCGCTACGACGTCACCTACAACATTAAGTTTGCGGAAAATTAATTGAGCGATGGTCCATGCTGCATCTGCTGCACTTGAAGTGCCAGTAAAATAATTGTAAAACATTAGTTTAGTTCCTCCTTATTAAGCAATTTAGATACCTTCAAAGCATATAACAAAGTTTTGATGGATTTGGACTCATACACTTAATATGGGATATTAGCATTCTGAAATGGTAATTTAATCATTTAAAGTATCAAAATAGAAATATATTGAAATTATTTACATAATAGTTATTGTAAATTAATATATTAAATGATAATATATAGAAAAAAATAGGAGGTTTTGTTTTGAAAAAACCATGGTTAGCAGTAGTTCTTTCTATTATTTATCCAGGTATCGGTCACTTGTATTTAGGTCATGTTAAGAAAGGAGTTATTTTAATTGTTTTGGAATTTGTATCCATCTTACTTGCTTCTGTTATTATTGGATTAATCATTTACCCGATCATTTGGATTTATGGTATTGTTAACGCATATCATTTATCTACTAGACAAATAACATCTCTTAATTTAGGAACTGTAAGCATCGAAAAGGATGAAGCTTTAAAATGAATCCTGGGCACAAAAAGCTAATACTCGTCTTTACTGTCTTATCACTAATCTTTTTTTTCTTAGGTTTCTTTTCACCAGGGAGTGCTGATATTCGTCCCATGAATAAGTTAGTGTTCCGGGATGCCTGTTTTATTTTCTCATTTAATACCATAAATATATTGATTATGTTTGCCATTTCCTTGCTAGGAATTTCGCCTATATTTCTGTTTAAATTTATTTTTGGTATGGGTGCCGGATGGCAATCAGTAGGGGTTTCTCCGTGGTTATACTACGCGGCATCGCTTATTCATGGACTATTGGAATGGATAGTATGCTTAATCATTTTCATTTTTACAATTGAACACTTTCAGTTCTTAATTTCTTTTTTTATGAAGAAAAACAATATCGCACAAATTAAAAAATTTTATTTTAAAACTTGTGTACGGACGATCCCTTTAGCCGTTTTCATTTTATTTATTGCCGCACTGGTCGAGGTATATATATCGAATAGGCTATTGATTTTTTTAAAATAAGTGAATATAGGAGGGTCCATGATCTATAAGGCTATTCTTCCTTTCTTGAGGATTAGTACATCATCTATCGCAATTAAAGACAGTAATGATGTACCTGTAGGAATGATGGAACGTTATTATTCAAATAATGTACAACGACTGTTGAATTATTTATTAGATAATATAGTCAATAATGTTCGTGCTTATGACCAGAATGGGGATTTGCAGATTGATATTAAAGAAATTAATACTGTAAAAACACTTTTTGTCGAGAAGTGGCATGTTGAGTTAAAGAAGGAAAATTTCATATGTGAAAAGAAGACTAGAATTAAAACGAATCCCGAATTCTATTATGAAAAAAGTAGTACTAAGGTTTGGATAAAAAAAGATTTTGCCGACAAAATAACTCGTTTTATCGTTGATCAGCATGTAGCAGCTGAGGTACATCCAGAAGGAATGCTTCCACCAAAGAGCAATCATATTACGTTTAAAATTTTCGATGAAAGGGTTTCAATCTACGAAATCGCAGCACTGTACTACGTGTTCATTTTGAAAAATTAAACGTTCGGGCTCCGCAAATCTATTTTTTGAGGTTGATTATGGACATTCAACTGGTTTTGAATCGTTTGTTAATTGTAAAGAGAGAGCAAATTGTATACATTGAGCTTTCTGAGATTTTGTACATTGAACGTATCAAGCAAAAGACTCTAATTCATACTGATTTGCAAGAGATAAGTGTGGACGTTTCTTTGAAACATATGATGAGTATGTTGCCGGATATTTTTGTGCGTTCCCATAAATCATACATTGTGAACATTCTTAACTTGAGGGAGTTAAACTTTTTTAATCGCAATACCTATGAGGCCTATTATAAAAATAGAAAGACAGCTCTAGTTTGCAAAGATATTATGCGTAATTCAATAAAGTTATTTAGTGTAGAAGGGGTGAAAGGATATAATTCCCTTAAAAATTGAAAATGTAGAAAAAATAATTCGTGGTAATAGAATTTTGAAAAACATAACACTGGAGGTAAAGCAAGGAGAGATATTGGGCTTGTTGGGGCCGAACGGTGCTGGAAAAACGACTTTATTTCGTTTGATTACTAATCTGATGAGGCCTTCGGAGGGTAATATCTACGTTAATGGAATTGACGCAAATTCTAACCACGTACAAGCTGCACATCATATTGGAGCAATTATTGAAGTCCCTCATATGTATCCTTATTTAACTGCCTATAACAATCTGAAACACTTTAGCTTTTATAGCAATCATAACCCTGATAAAGAAAAGATACTAGAGGTGTTATGCATTGTAGGTTTGAAAGAAGCCGCAAAAAAAAAAGTTAGAACATTTTCGTTAGGCATGAAGCAACGTCTAGGTCTAGCTCAAGCACTGCTTCAGAACCCTGATTTGATTTTATTAGATGAGCCTACCAATGGTATGGATCCTATGGGGGTAAAGGTATTCAGAGAACATTTACACTATTTGACAAAAGAACAAAAGAAAACGGTTGTCATATCAAGTCACTTACTTAATGAAATGGAATTCCTATGTGATCGTGTAGCATTTATGAGCAATGGTGAGATTCTAACTATTGAATCGACGAAGAAAGAAGACAAAGAAAAGCAAGTAACGAGAATAGAAGTGGATCAAATTCAACAGGCAACGCAGTTGCTGTTAGATTATACAAGCGAACATGATCTAATACGGGTAGAAGGAAATTCACTAGTCTTCTTAGTGTTGCGTGACAACATTTCAGATCTGTTATCTTTATTCATTCAACATCAAATTAAAGTGTATAGCGTTCAAATACAACCATATAACCTGGAAGACAAATTTATAAAAATAATGCAGGAGGCTAGAGCTTGATCAGGCTTATACAAGCGGAATTACTTAAGATTTATAATCGTCCATTGGTTTGGAGCATGGTTGCCCTTCTTTTTATGATGGTTTCCATCATGGCTATACTACATATTAATTATAACAATAAGACTGTTACGAGTGATTGGAAAGCTGAATTGTTAGAAGAAAACCGCCTGCTTACTATTGAAATGCAAGAAGCACCTGAGGAAATCAGGCCATATATAAACTCACAAGTTAAACAAAATGAGTATGCATTAAACAATGGAATATCACCCAAAACAATGAGTGTTTGGAAATTTGTTAATTCCGCAGCAAAATTGTTACCTTTTGTAACACTATTTACTCTTATTATTGCAAGCAGTGTAGTGGCTAGTGAGTATAGATGGGGGACGATGCAGCTTCTTTTAATACGGCCAATTAGTCGTTATAAGTTGCTTTTGGCCAAATACGTTGTTATTCTTCTTTTTGCAGCGGTTTTACTTGCTATCGTATTTGTGGTCTCTTGGATAGCAGGTGCTATCCTATTTGGAACAAAAGGTGCTATGGAACCTTATGTATTTGCAAGGGATAGAGTGAACTTTCAAAGCACTACGTATATCAATAAACTCCTAATTACCTATGGTTTAAAAATTATAACATTATTTGTAATTGTAACCATGGCATTTGTAATTTCAGTTTTGTTTCGAAGTAGCTCATTTGCCATTGGATTTTCGGTCTTTATTTTATTTAGTGGAAATATGTTTACCTCTATATTATATCGTATTAATGTGGTAATGGCAAAATTATCATTGTTTACCCATTTAAATCTAGAAGTTTATTTTACAGGTACGCCTCCTGTTGAGGGAATAAGTTTGTTGTTTTCGCTGGGGGTGTTGCTTGGTTATGTGATCGCTTTTTATTTGGTAGGTTGGATTGCGTTTGCTAGAAGAGAGTTGGTATAAAAATCATAAGAGCAGCGATTCCGAGAAACAAGCTCGGGACGCTGCTTTTCAGGTTAGACGGGAATGCCGATATCTATTATAAACGGCAGTTGAAAGTTTAGTCATGAATCCTACTGCGCTTTGTTATTGGCATTGCGATATTCTTTCGGTGAAACACCGACATTTTTGCGGAATGAAAAGCTGAAATAGTTGGCATCGGCATAGCCTACCTTCTCGGCAATCTCCAGCGCTTTCATGTCTGTGGTGCGCAGCAGCTCCTTCGCCGCTTCCATGCGGATGTGGTTCAAATAGTTCACGAAGGTCATTTTCGTCTCTTTCTTAAAAATACTGCTGAAATATCCCGCGCTAATATGCAGATGGCCGCACACTTTATTAATCGTAATATCGCCTTCGTGATAGTGGTTCTTCGTATATTCTTTGGCCATTTCGACCAAGTTCTTGTAGGTATATTGGCGGTCCGTCGCGATATGGTTCATCATCGAGGCGCACAGCTCGGCAAGCCAGTGCTTGGCTTCTTCCAACGAGGTGAACTTATTAATCTCTGTAAAAGGAATGAAATTATCGCCGAATACTTCGTCTACGTTCAAATTCGAGTCCTTGGCCGCTTTCAAAATACAGGTTAATATTTCGAGCAAATAGATCTGATAATCCTTAACGGAAACGGCTCCTTCAATCCCTTGAAAAAGCTCGTCCATCGTCTCGCGGATCTCCTGATTCGTCCCGACCTTAATGCAGCGCGTCAAGGCGTGCTCCTTCACGTCGTCGAAGCGGACTTTCTCTCCGCTGCGCGTCTCTACATCATCGATGGAAATGATCCGGTTATTGCCAAGAATAAGTCTGTAATCCAGCGCCAACACAGCATCTTCATACGAATAGCTGATTTTGGTCACATCCTTCATGACCGTTCCAATGCCGACCGTTAACGTAAACTTCAAATATTTTTCTACATTTTGCCGCACTTCTTCCAGCACTTTCATAGTCTCCTGCAGCGCGGTTTCCCTGTCTTCGCTTTCCCTGGCAGCCAAGACGACCACTTGATCGTGATGCATAAAAACAAGACCAAGACGGCGCCTATCTGCAATCTCTTCCGTAATGTTTAATAGGGCGAAATATTTCAGTGCCTGATCCGCCGAATATTTTAAGGAAACGGACTTGGACAACTCTTCCCGATTGTCCAGTTCCTCTTCAGGAATCAGCACCCCATCTATGCTCATTACAGCAGCGACGAAGCTGCGGCCATTCAGCTCTATGCCATAGTTTGCCGCTTTCTCGTACACTTCTTCCCGCGGGAGCTTCCGGTTCATAAGCGTCGCCAAGAAATTTTCCTTAAGCACAGGCATGCTCTTCCTGTAATGCTCCATCAGCAGCTGGACATTTTCCCGGTGCGCCACTTCCTCCTGAATCTGCCCCTTCACCTTCAGCAAGGCATTGATGAGCTCCTGCGCGGAAAAAGGCTTCAACACATATTCATCAATGTGCAGCTTTATTGCCCTCTGGGCATACTCAAACTCATCATGTCCCGTAAGAATAATGAGCTTAATGGTCGGAAAGCGCTCTCGAATGGCTTCAGCCAGCTGAAGCCCATTCATGAACGGCATCTGAATGTCCGTTACCACAACGTCCGGCTGCAATCTCTCCACCATTTCCAACGCTTCCCTGCCGTTCTCCGCTTTCTCAATGACCTCGAAGCCGATCGCTTCCCAATTGATTTCGCGGACGACCCCTTCCCGCACATCCTCTTCATCGTCGACTAAAATTAACTTGTACATGTTCGCCCCCCTAAACGTTTGCATGGAAAAGTGACCAATTGGCAGTTAGTAGCAACCTTTTTTAACCATATTGTACTAAGTGCCTTTGGAATACACAACAGGATTAATGAACGTTAAAGGACAGGAAGTAATGGTCATCTTCACCTGCCCTCTGTTAAGATAAGGTAGACAGCACTTATGTACACATTGACATATCATTTAATCCCATGAATGATTCGAGGAGGAACAGCCGTTGGATTTCGCACAAATAGGACGAATCGCTTCGCTCATCCAAGAAAATGTAGGCAAAGTCATCATCGGCAAAGAGGATACGGTCGAATTGCTGGTCATCGCCCTCATTGCTTCCGGGCATGTGCTGCTGGAGGATGTGCCGGGCACCGGAAAGACGCAGCTGGCTAAAGCGCTCGCCCGCTCCCTGGACGGCACGATGAAGCGCATCCAGTTCACGCCCGACCTGCTGCCTTCGGATGTTAGCGGCATTAACTTTTACAATCAAAAGCTGGGCGAATTCGAATTCCGCCCAGGACCTTTATTCGCACACATCGTGCTCGCCGATGAGATTAACCGCGCAACGCCGCGCACACAATCCTCCTTGCTGGAAAGCATGGAGGAGCGCCAAGTGAGCATCGACGGGGAAACGCGCACGCTCGAAGCGCCGTTTCTCGTCATCGCCACGCAGAACCCTGTCGAGAATCAGGGGACATTCCCGCTGCCGGAAGCCCAGCTAGACCGCTTCTTGATGAAGCTGTCGCTCGGCTACCCGTCCGCGGCGGAGCAGGTTGAGATTTTAAAGCGCTACCAGCAGCAAGATCCGCTGGATCAGCTGCTGCCGGTTGTAGGGCGCGCCGAGCTGCTCGAAGCGCAGCGCTTGTTCACGCAGGTGCGCGTCAGCGACGAGCTGCTGCAGTACCTCGTGCAGCTCGCGGAAGCTACGCGCACGCATGCGGATGCCGCGCTCGGCGTCTCGCCGCGCGGCGTGCGCGCCTTGATGAAGGCGGCGCAGGTATACGCGGCGCTTCGCGGCCGCGACTATGTGCTGCCGGATGACATCAAGGCGCTGGCAGCGCCCGTCTGGGCGCACCGCATCCTGCTGCGAACGCGGTCGCGCCAGCAGGATCAGCAGGTGCGGACGCTGCTGGCTGGCATCCTTGCGGCTGCCCCCGTGCCTACGGAAGCGAAGCTGAGGTAGCGAATGGGCATCTCCTGGATTCTGCTCATCGCCGCCCTGCTGTTCCTTCTTCAGCATGCCCTTTTCAGCCGCTGGGGGTTTCGCGGTCTCACGCTTAAACGTACGTTCAATCAAGCGCACTGTCATGCCGGGGATCGCATCGAAATGATCGAAACGATTCAAAACCGCAAGCTGACGCCCCTTCCTTGGCTTCGCCTGGAATCCACGATCCATGCCGGGCTTCATTTCGCGAAGATGAGCAATCTTGCGGTAAGCAGCGGCGCCATTTTCCAGAATCACCGCAGTCTGTTCAGCCTGATGCCGTATACCCGAATCGTAAGGCGGCACCAGGTCATCTGCGCCAAACGAGGCTGGTATAAGCTTGAAACCGTTTCCGCTACCATCGGAGATCTGGCCGGCATGCAGGCTGCGACGATGAGCCAGCGCCTGGATTTGGAGCTTCTCGTGTACCCTCGCTTGGTAAGCCGGGATGACATCCCGCTGCTATCGAGCCGCTGGCAAGGGGACATCACGGTGAAGCGCTGGATCATGCCCGACCCGTTCCTCGTATCCGGCGTGCGGGAGTATCGCTACGGCGATACGATGAACAGTATTCACTGGAAGGCAACCGCCCGCAGCCAGCGATTGCAGGTCTACAATCGGGAGTTCACAGCAGACCCGAGGCTGTTTATCATCGTCAATACCCAAATAACCCAAACCATGTGGGATGCCGTAAGCGACCCTGAGCTCGTGGAGAAAGGCTTGTCCTACGCCGCCACACTGGCCGAGTATGCGATTAGCCAAGGCGTTCCGGTTGGTTTCGGCTACAACGGCTCTCTCGTGGGACAGCCAGGTACTCCCGTGCACGTCTCTCCTGCAGGCGGTCACCCGCATTTGGCGTATCTGTTCGAAACGATGGCCAAGCTGGCGATCTCCTGCACCCGTTCCTGCAGCGACTTTCTGGATGAGAGCATCCTGCAGGAAGGCAGTGTCTTGGATATCATCCTGTTGACCGCCTTCGTTTCCGATGCGCTGGAAGACAGTATTCAGCGGCTTGAAGCATTGGGGCATAACGTCTTTATCGTTCCTTTGCAGCACGGACTGCTAAACCTGCACGAAAAGGAGATGAGTCCATCCGATGTCAACGCCGATTCAGGTGAAAGCACGGCAAGCCAATAAGGAGAAGAAGGAGAAGAGTGCCTATCTCAAAGCCTTAGGGTACTCTCTCCTGTTCGCTGCAGCCGAACTCATTCTATTCTCGCCTCTTGTGGTGGCTGCGCATATTTATTTGTCAGAGCTCCCTCTCTGGCAGTTGATTTTGCAGTTCTTGCTGGTTTTCGCAGCAGGCAGCTTCTTGGGTCGCATAAAATGGCTGTCTCGCAAGATTTACGAGCTTATAGGATGCGCATTGGCCGGTTTTACGGCAGCCTACCTTTTTCAAGGGAACAATTGGCACAGTTGGGTCTGTGGAGGTGTCGGCATGCTGCTTGCTTACCGCGGTATTCGCTGCACGAGAGACGGCTGGCTTGCCATCTTCCCCGGAGCCTCCTTTGCAGTTGCAGGTTCGGTGTATTTCGTCGGCGTTCCACTTATGGGACATCAAGCCGTCTTTCAGCCTTACATGGACTGGTTGAACGGACTCGGGTTCGCCTCGCTGATCATCTTTTTCTTTGCTTTTCATCGCAACGGCTTGCTATACGCCACATTAGCCGGCGACGAGCGAGCGGCATCTTCCTCCCTATCGGAGACTGTGAAGCGCTCCAGCCGCATTTGGTTAATCGCATTAATTATTCTTATATTTATTGTTTCCTATTTCCAGCAGATTCGGCAGGCTATCGTCGCCGGTTTGCGTGCTGCCATCGCATGGCTGCTGCGTTTCCTGCAGTCCGATCCTCCGGCGGAAGCACCGCCGGAGCCGAGCGCTTCGGCTGCGCCGCCGCTCCTGCCTCCCGCTGACAGCCCGGAGCCGGGCTGGTTGGACGCCTTGCTGCACGTTATCCAGGTCGTCTTCGTCTATGTGATTGTCATCTCCTTAATCGTCCTGGCCATTTATGTGATTGTAACCAAGCTCGTGCCTGCTGCGGCTGCGTTCCTGAGACGATTGATGAATCGTTCTCTCAGTAACAGGAAAGACATGGAATCCGAGGGCTTCATCGATGAAGAAGAAGCGCTTGTCGATTGGAAAGGGTTGCCGCGCCTGTGGTGGAAGCAAATGAAAAAGGGAAGGAACAAAGAAAAGAGCTATGCGAAGAAATGGTCGCTCTTGCCGAACAACCGGGAGCGCATCCGCTTTCTCTACCGTCTCTTGATCGAACGGGCCGCACATAGCGGGTATACGTTTAAAGAAGCGATGACCCCGAACGAAACGGAAAAAGATCTTAGCCAGGAAAGGCAGCTGCCTTTCGAGACCGTTCATGCCGTTACTTCGGCCTATAACCAAGTGCGGTACGGCGAAACGGAAGTTTCCGATGCCCAGTTGGATCAGGTGCTGCAATCGGTCGAGCCCAGCCTTCGCAATCGCTTGAAATAGCCGAATTCGCCCAATCCGTAAACCAAAAAGGAGGCTGTACAGCATCTGACTGCATGGCCCCCTTTACTTTTTTATGAAAAATCGTCACATTCCGTCTCGCCGCCGCATATGCATAATTGTTTGAATACAATTGATGAGGTGGTTTTGAGATGTTAGCATTAAAAACTAGCTGTGAAAGAGAAGAAGTCGTTCAAACTTTATGTGACATGGGCTTGGATCAAATCGCAAGATGGATCATGGTATTGCCTGAAGACCGGTGGGAAAACATGTTTCTCTCGACATGGCCAACACTTGCGAAAAAATGCGGCTTCAACAGATAGCTGCTTTTACATAAACATAGGAAACGACTTATTTGGCCATTGCTCTATGCGATTTTTGCATCGGGCTTTTTCTTTTTCCGTTTGGTTTGCTGCCCTTTATTTGTTCGCCGACCATCTTTGCAGCTTATGTATATTTCGTGTGAATAGTCCTGTCAAAAACCGGGGAAAGCCGAACTCCACCATCTTCTGCTTCACAAGCTCCTTCATTTCCGGGGCAGTCATATCAGGCTGCGTGAATTCGCCTTTTTGATAACAATGACTGCAATAAACCTTGCTCTTCGCGCCTGATTTCTCCGTTCCTCCGCCTTGTTCATCGCGCGCCAAGGGCATTCCGCAGCTTTGGCAGTTTTTATAAACAGCATCCATGTTTGTCGTACCTCCTCATTAGCTTCATATTCCTATCATACCAAGGCAGCTTTCAAAAGCAATGCATATTTGACAGGATTTCCGTCCAAATGACAGAGGAGCTTGAATTCAAGCGCTTTCACAGGAGGATTTTAGCTCTTACAGGCGAAATATACAAGTGTACATTTTTATGAAGGAGGGACAAGTTGTGAAGCCCGTCACAGTCAATGATTTAGCACAGCGTTTCTCGCTCGAAGTACTTGCCGGACACTCGGAACTGCACCGTCCGATTACCAAAACAAAAGCGCATCGCCCCGGGCTCGAGTTTGTCGGCTATTTCGAATATTTTCCGCAAGAGCACGTGCAGCTCTTAGGGCGGAAAGAGATTACTTATCTGCACAAACTCAGCGAGCATGAAAGAAATCTTCATATCGGCAATATTGTCAAATATCACCCGCCTTGTTTCGTCGTCACTAGAAACCAAGAAGGCTTAAAATATTTAACGAAATACTGCGAGGAAGAACGTATTCCGCTTCTCCGAACGCCCGCCACTACAAGCAAGTTTCAGGACCTTGTTGATATATTTCTCAGCAAGGCCTTAGCTCAGGAGATTGCGGTTCACGGCGTTTGCGTCAACGTATCGGGGATCGGTATTCTGCTGCGCGGCAAATCCGGGGTTGGCAAAAGCGAAACCGCCCACACCTTGATCCGCCGGGGTCACCGCCTCGTTGCCGATGATATTGTGGTGCTGAAAAAGATCAGTCCGGAGACGCTTCTGGGCACGCATAACGGGAAGACCAAGGAATTCCTGGCGCTTCGCAGCATTGGGCTTATTAACGTATCGCGTCTCTACGGCCGCAAGGCTTTCCAAGATGAAACGCGGATCGTGCTTGATATTGAGCTGACCCAGTGGCAGGAGCATGCGCTCAACAACGATTTGGAGCTTGAGCCTTCTTTCACGGACTATATGGATATCAAAATTCCGCATATCGAAATCCAACTCCAGCCTGGACGGGATGTTGCCGGTCTTGTTGAAGCGGCGGCTAACAGCTGGTATTTGCGCCAGCAAGGATACAGTGCGGCTGAAGAGTTCATGCAGCGCCTGCAGAGCGAATCCTGAATACCGAGTACCGCCCCAAAACAGCTTGCTAGACCGAAAGCTGTTAATGGAGGTGTATTCTTATGCGCAAAAAATTACCATTGATTATTATTTCCATTACTTTGGTGGCTTTAATGGTCTGCGGGTGGACAGCCTATGCGTCAACTTCGTCCAACTCAGCTATTTCTACTTCGGTCAAAGGAGCTTTCAAATCCGTTAGTTCGGATGCTGTCACCCTAACTACGGAGAATGGGGATCAATCGGTGCCCTTAGCTAAATCGGTATGGGTCTACCGCAACGATGAAAAAGCGCTGCTAACCGACTTGAAAGCAGGCGATCAGATCGAAATAATCGTGAACAGCAAGCAGCAGGCCGCCTATGTCAAAGCGTCTTCACCTGCGGCCAGCGAGCCTGTACCATCACCGACTTCATCAGCTTCTGCTTCTGCTGCACCGGAGCCGACGCAGCCCCCGGCAGCTGCCCAGAACCAGGTGCCTGCACCGGCGACACAGAAACCGGACCCCCAAGCAATGCCGTCCTCTCCACCGGATAAAAGCATTTATCCCGGCTTGCAAGGCATCGATCTTAACGTCGATGGGAAGCATTTCAAGCTGCACATTGGGCAATCCAAAGGTGCGGCAAGCGGCACTACTTACGATCTCAGCATTAAGCCTGAGGACGCCGGCATGATTCACCTTAAAGGTGATGAAGCTGCCCAGTGGATTCAGAAGCTGTTGGCTTCTATTGATCTCAAATCACCCAATGCTGAGCAAAAAATCGCAGGTCTGCTTGCCAAGCAGTACAACTTGGATGTGAGCAAATTACATGTCAGTATGAAAACGAAGTGGGAGCAGCAGCAAGCCCAGATGCAGCAGAACGTTCCAAACAAACCGAAAGAAGATCGTAAAGAAGATAAAGAAGTTAAAGAAAATAAAGAAGATAAACAAGATCATAAAGACGACCGTAAAGATGATCGTCAAGGCGATAACAATAACAAGCAGCATGGCAAAGATGATCCTAAAACGAAAGATAAAGCGCGCAGCAACGGTCATCACGATGATTAAAAAAGCCGTCCGACCCCTTAGGGGCCGGCGGCTTTTTTATTAGTCTTTGTCTTTCTTTCCCTTGCCGTGTCCGTTTCCGCGTCCGGGAGGTTTTTTGTCCTCCTTCTCTGGTTTCACCGGAGACGCATTGGAGACAGATGAGGCTGCCTCCTGCCCCACGATCGGCATATCGAACGGAACAACAGGTGTTTGAGCTAACGCCCGGTTCATAATTTCCCGAAATAAGACAGCTGGCACAGCACCGCCGGACGTTGTTAAATAATGCGTTTTGTCTGTTCGGTCATACCCGACCCAAATGGCAGCCGTCAGCTCCGGGGTATACCCCACAAACCAGGCATCCTTGGCGCTGCCGCTGCTTATGCCCTCGAACTCCTTCGTCTGCGGCAGTTGAGTGGTCCCCGATTTTCCTGCAACAGGGCGGTTCATCGCAGCATTCTTCCCTGTCCCCTGCTGCACAGCGACTTGGAGCATCGATGTCATCGCATAGGCCGTCTCGGGCTTCATCACTTGCACACCCTTTTTAGCAGCTTGAACTAGCAAATGTCCGTTGCTTGTTTCTATTTTCGTAATCGTATGAGCTTCATGAAAGTCTCCTTTAGCGGCAAAAGCACTGAAGCCCTGCGCCATTTGGAGCGGTGACACTCCCTCGGACAGCCCACCTAGCGCAATGCCAAGCTGACGATCCTGAGCTGGCAGCGTGATGCCCAGCGATTTGGCGAATTGCAAGCCCCGATCAATGCCGATCTCGTGAAGAAGCCACACGGCCGGCACATTCCAGGAAGAAACAACCGCCTCCTGCATCGTCACCTGTCCCCGCGTTTGATGATCCCAATCTTGGGGCTGATAACCTTCAATATTGAGGGGACCGTCGTACAAGGTGGAGAATGGCTTGTAGCCTTGCTCGAGCGCGGGGCCATACACCACAATAGGCTTAAAAGAAGACCCCGGCTGCCGCTTCAGCTGTGTAGCGTGACTGAATCCGCGAAAGACGCTTTCTCCTCGTCCCCCTGCCAAAGCACGAACGCCTCCTGTCCGCTGATCGACAATTGCAGCCCCGCTCTGGATGAGCTGGTCCGGCTTGCTCTCGGGAAAGAGACTATCCTCCTTGTAAACTTCTGTTACCGCATTTTGCACGGCAGGGTCCAGCTCTGTTGTAATGTGTAAGCCGCCCGTCAGCAGCTGTTCTTCCGTGAAGCCATACACGTGAACAGCTTCATTAATGACCGCATCGACATATGCGGGGTATCTGCCTTTCAGATCATTGCCTTCGGATTTCACGACACCGATCGCAGCAGTTTTAGCCTTTTCGTAATCCTGCGGCGTAATTTTCCCTTCATCGCGCATCAAGAGCAGCACCGTATTCCTGCGTTCCAATGCATGCGCTTCATCCTGAAAAGGCGAGTACCGGCTCGGCGCCTTTGGCAGAGCGGCAAGAACCGCTGCCTCTGGCAAGGTTAAATCCTGTACGTTTTTATTAAAATAGGTTTTAGCCGCCCCCTGCACACCCCAGCTGCCTTCCCCAAAATAAATGCTGTTCAGATACATTTCCAAAATTTCATCTTTGCTGTAAGTCGTATCGATTTTGATCGCGTACGCTGCCTCCCGCAATTTGCGCCCCACTGTTTTGTCTGCGTTGAGAAAAAGATTGCGCGCCAACTGCTGTGTAATCGTGCTAGCGCCTTCCGAATAGCTGCCCCGCACGACATCGCGAGCCACCGCACGCAAAATAGATTGGAAATCAATGCCCGTATGCGAGTAGAATCTCCGATCTTCCACAGCCACAACGGCATCTGTAAGCACTTTCGGCATCTGCGCGATTGGCACAGGATCGATCTTCGAAGCAGAAAGCTGTGCCGCCGCTTTGCCGTTCTTGTCTAACACAAGCGTCGCTTCCGGCAGCGGCTGATTTAATTTCGAAACATCGAGCCCGCTTATGTAAGAATAACAAGTTGCGAATACAGCTAATCCGCCAGCCAGGAGCACAGTCAAACTTATTAACCAGAACCTTTTACTCGTCCACAATCGTTTAATCATCTTACCTTCCCCCTTACGTTCGCTATAGGTATTCGTTCTTTACCTAAAGTTAGCGACGCATAAAAGAGTCCATTTCATGTCAATTTGTGCATGCCTTTGGAGGGCGATGCAGCGTTAATGCAGGCCTTCCGGGTGGGTGACGGCCTTTTTCGACCTCTCGCGTACCCTCTCCGCTCCAAAAAACAAAAACGCGCCCTCCCCAATGGGGAAAACGCGTTTCTATACTATGCAATCGAAGTCGGCGCTCCGAACACCGACGTATACCCGCTGATCCCGCTCAGGATGCGCTCGGCTTCTTCATCCTTCATAGAGCCGTACCGCTCGACGGCATCGACGATTTTAGGGAACAAATGAATATCCCCGGCGCTGGCGAACCCGCATATCCCAGGGAATGAAAGCACAAAATGCACGCAAGCATCAATAATCTGCTGCTGATCGAACGGCTCATACCACGTCGCATATGGACGCTCCTGCCCTTCGGCCCATGGCGCCTTCGCGATGGCTTTAATGACTCGGACAGCCGCTTGCTGCTTGCCGGCCTCTTCCATCAGAGCATCGAAAGCCTCACGATACTTCGGTATGCTGTACATGTAATAATTCAGAGGCAGCAGTACCGTCGCGAAGGGAAATCTATGTAACGCTTCCAGATGGACGATTGGCGCCTCATGCCCGTGGCCGGTAATGCCTATTTCCTTGACGATGCCTTCCGCTTTCGCTTCCAAAACGGCTTCCAACGCACCGCCCTTCTCCGTACAGCGGTCCAGCTCTTCCATGGTGCCCACGGCATGCAACTGAAGTAAATCAACGGAGTCTACTTTCATTAGCTCCAAGGAGCGATAGATCTCTTCCTTAGCTTCCTTTTTCGATCTTTGTCCCGTTTTCGTAGCCAGAAAAATCTCTCCGCGCACTTGGCTAATCGTAGGCCCCATGCGCAACTCAGCATCGCCATAGCTGGCGGCTGTATCGAAATGGTTCACCCCATGCTGCAGGGCATACGCAATCGATGCGTCCGCTTCCTCCTGCTTCACATTGCCAAGACTTGCAGCACCAAACATAACGACTGAGCTTTCGTAATTCAAACGACCTATCGTTCGTTTCAACATGGATGAAGCGCTCCTTCCTTATTGTCCTTGCTCCCTTTAACCATATCATTTCCAGAACCTAGAATACAATCGTCTCCCCCTTTTACACGGCAAAAAGAAAAAGCCCTCGGATACCGGCTAATGCTAGCACCCAAAAGCTTAAACTCCAATTAGTACGTTGCTCCTTGCAAAAACTTCACTCTCTCCCCCATAGGAGGAATTTCGTTCCCGTCCACAATCACTTCTACAACAACCGGAACGCCATGAGATAGCCACTCTGTCACATGCTCACTCTGTAATTGATCAAGCGATGTAATCTCTGCATGGCGCAATCCCAGGGACTTGGCAATCCCGGCGATACTTACCCGCTCTTGCGAGAAGTCATCGAGACAACGTTTGTACTGCAGCATATGACCGTGATAGACCATCCCCAAACGGGCGTTATTGATGACCACAAAAAGGATCGGAAGCTGATACTCCTTCGCAGTCAGTACTTCTAAACCATGCATGAAGAAGCAGCCGTCGCCTGTGATACAAATCGTCGGCCTGTTCGGCTCGGCCAGTTGCGCGCCAATGACTCCGCCTAGTCCGGAGCCCATGCCTCCGAAATTGATGTCGATGTCGAATTCTTGGCCGCTTTCGATCCCTACATTTTGAATCGAGTAGGTCATGAATTCGCCGATATCCAGGAAGAATCGGGTATTTTTCGGCGCAGCAGCGCTAAGACTGCGAATGGCAGACCGCGTATTCCATTTCTCCTCCACCTGTTCGGATGCGGCGGCAGCTTCTGCCAAACCGGCGAAGGCATCGCTGACAGTCTCTTCATCCTCCAGTCCATCTTCCGACAGCTGATCAAGAAGCTCCGCGATGACCTGCTTAATTTCACCATGCACCGGATAAGCCGTTTCGTAGCATTTTCCAAGCTCGTTTTGATCGTAATCGATGTGAATAAGCTCTCGTCCTGCAACTAAGCGCGGCTCCCAATTGCTTGTCGCCAGCTCTCCTAGGCTTGAGCCGATAATAAGCAGCACTTCGTGGCTGCCGCCATTCAAATAGTCGCTTGCCTTCGGACTCGCTGAAAGGCCGTATCCACCTAAGGACAGCGGATGGTTGTCCGGGAAAGCCCCTTTGCCGCGAGGCGTTGTCGCTACGCCCCAACCAAGTCTTTCAGCCAATGGCACGATGCTGTCAGAGGCTGCTTTAGCCCCGTTTCCGAGCAAAATAGCCCCACGGGAGCCTGCAGCCTTGATACGCTGCGCAGCCGCCTTCACGGCCGCCAAATCCATAACAGGCTGCTGCACAGGGGGCAGCACCGGAAGCTCTCTATCTCCGATATCTGTCATTTGAATGTCGATCGGAATGGCCAAATGAACAGGACCCGGCACACCGCTAATCGCAGTATGGTAAGCCTCCGCCAAAATCTCCGGCAGCTTATGGGCATCGAGCACAGTCCGGCTCATCTTCGTGATCGAAGCAAAAATCGGCTCCGCATACAGCTCTTGCGCGCCACCCTTGCCCAGCTTTGTGGAGGGGACCGATCCCGTGATAAAAATAACAGGCAGTTTCTGTTTCCAAGCGTTCGCAGCCGGGGTTACCAGATTCGTCGCTCCCGGTCCGCTGGAGGCGACGCAAAGCGACGGAATGCCGGTAATTCTTGTGTAAGAACCTGCCATATAACCGGAACTATTTTCGTGCTTGGCTACAATTGGCTTAAGCTCCGGAATATCCACAAGGGCGTCATAGATAGCATTGATTGAACCCGCCGGAATACCGAATACGTATTTAACTCCTTGCTGTACAAGAAACCTCAATCCTACTTCAATCGCCCGCATTGTCTTTACTCCTTTCCGGTAGGTAGTGTGAATTTAAATACTGAACCTTGGCCTTCGCTGCTATCGAACCAAATACGACCGCCGTGCAGCTCGATCAACTGCTTAGAAATCGCCAGTCCGAGACCTGTTCCATTGATTTGGTTATTCGCTTGATAAAATTTTGTGAAAATATTTTTCTGCTTTTCAAGAGGGATCCCAATTCCGTTATCGTGCACTTCCACGGTAAGCAAATTATCCTCGAATTTCGTTTTTATCGTAATTACACCCAGCGGTGGCGTGAATTTAATCGCATTGGAAAGCAAATTAAGCAAAATTTGCAGGATACGCTGTTTATCGACTCTGACGACGCTATCGATTTCCGATTCTGTCTCGACGACTAGAACCAATTTCTTTTTATTAATCAGCGACTGCACAATATGAACGGATTCCTTCACAATTTCGTTAAAGTCCGCTTCGGTGTACATCAATTCGAATTTGCCGTTCTCCATTTTGGCAAAATCGAGCAGCTCATTCACCTGATCAAGCAAACGGTCGATGGACTTGGCGGCAATATCCAGCAAATCCTTCTGCGATTCGTTAAGGTCTCCTAGAATGCCTTTTCCAAGAATATCAACAGATCCTTTGACCGCTGTAATCGGCGTGCGCAGCTCATGTGACAATGTCGCGATGAAATCGCTTTTGAGCTCATTCAGATGCTCCAGCTCACGGACCAGGCCTTCCAGCTTAAAGTTGGCTTGCTGCAGCTCAATGGAACGCTCATGCACGGAGTGGTCTAACGTCTCGGTATGCTGCGCATTGGATAACGCTGTTGCTGTCGCATCCGAAATAGACTGGCAGAACTCCAGAAGGCTGGCTTCATATTTCCGCTGCTTGCCGATGGACGGAATCGCCACAACGCCGTACACGGAGCCTTTGGCTACAAGCGGGAACACCATGATACTTTTGATATCAAAGGAAACGAACGCTTTATGATTAGGCCGTGGATCTGCATAAACGTCCTCGATGGCGGCTGACTTTTTCTCCGTGATGACTTCATACAACAGCCGGTCGTTTTCAATCGTTAACTTGACCTCGCGATGCTTCACCTTCCATTCGTCCATCGTCACATTTTCCGAAGACAACTGGTAGGGCTCAATCGTGTGCTCTTTTTCATTGTACAAATGAATTCCGATATCTTTCGATCCGCTTGCTTTGCGCATGTAATGGAAAAACGTGTTGAGCACATCTTTGACGGACAAAGATTCCGATAAAGCTTTCGTCGCATCGAGAAGAAGCTGCTGCTTCTCCATCAGCAGTTGGCGCTGTTCGAACATCCGGATATTGCGAATAGCCACACTGGCCATATTAACGAATGCTTCGGTAACTTCCATCTGCTCCGGTGTAATATTCATCGGCTTACCGAAATCATGGACGAAAACAAGACCGAACACCTCATTATCGACAATGACGGGAATACCGAGGATGGATTTTATTTTCAGCAGCTGTCTTTTGGACTGATCCAAACGCAGGTCTACACTCGTATCCGATATATAGTCGCTGGATTGGTTGCGCAGAATATCTCTTACGAACTCATCCTCCTTAGGATCAATCAACAATTCCGTTATATCTACAGGTAATTTATTGCCTTTATCTCCTTTAAACGTACCATCGGGCTGCTTTAAGAAAAAACCAACCAAATCCGCCTGCGTAATCTCACCGGCAATCGCGTCTACGAAAACTTGCAAAATTTCTGACAGCTCAAACTGCGAATTTATGACTTTCGTCATCTGAAACAATTTTTGAAAACTCATAAGCTCCATGACCATGCTTCCCTCATTCTCCTTTAATTAGCGAATCTTTATTTGATGTCTTCCACTGTTTTTAGCTCCGAGTAGTGCAGAATCAGCTTGTGTAATGATTTGCTCAAAACAGGTTGGATCGAAATTTTTAGTTAGTCCGATACTCACTGAAAACACTTGCGACTTATTAGGTGCAAGGCTGACCTTTAAGCTGTCTACCGCTTTAATGATACTATCCGCTATTTCAACACAGTTCTCTTCATTCTGAAGCAAGACCAAATACTCATCCCCGCCATATCGAAACGCTAAATCGCGCTCGGAAGAAATCTTGGACAGTATGATCGTGGCAACTTCCCGCAGGACCTGATCTCCAACCAAATGGCCGAAATTATCATTAATATCCTTAAAATAATCCATATCCACCATCATAGCGGCTTGGAATTGCTTGTTCCCCTCTTTGATCATACGAATGGTAATATCAAGATAAGCCCGATTATATAAGCCTGTTAATGCATCCACATAAACAAGCTTGGCTAGCTGCTTATTGTCTTTCTTTAGGTTCTTTATCTTCGCTTTTTGATGGAGGGCGATTTCAACTTTCCGTTCCAGCACATCCAGATCAAAAGGCTTTGTCAAATAATCAACGGCCCCTAGGCGTAATCCTTGTAAAATGTCTTCTTTCTGCGCATTGGCGGACAAGAAAATAATAGGCGTGTCAAAATCAGCTTCTCCGATTAATTGTTTGCATATCTCAAATCCCGTAATTTCAGGCATCATGACATCCAACAAAATCAGATCAGGCATAATTTCTTTGACCATCGCTATAGCTTCTTTACCATCTTCAACGGTGAAAATTTCATAGTGCAACGAATTCAAAAAGATACGAAGTATGTTTAAATTATGAGGTTCATCATCGATGATAAGAATACGACCGTTCATTCAGCTATCCCATCTTTCATTTCGATAATAGTGTTCCGTTTAGCCATCCATTTGCATTTGCTCATCGATGATGCTCAAGAAAATTCGCACTAATTTCTCGTCAAATTGTTTGCCCGAATGGGTAAGCAGCTGCTCTCTCACCTCATGCACATGAAGCGAATTCCGATACACCCTCGTAGATGTCATGGCGTCGAAAGCATCGGCGATACTAACAATACGCACAAGATAAGGGATATCCTCGCCGCTCACTTGATCCGGATAGCCCCTCCCATCCATTCGCTCATGATGCCACCTTATCATCGGCAGAAGATGCTCGACTTCCGGCAGCTCCTTCAGCAGCTCGAATCCAATCACAGGATGTTGGCGAATGACATTAAATTCATCGTCCGTTAGCCGGCCAGGCTTCATGAGAATATGATCGGGAATCGCCAATTTGCCAACATCGTGCAGCAGAGCTCCCAGCTTCAGAGATTCCAATTCAGCTTCGCTTACACCGGCTTTCGCACCAAGCAGCGTAGAATAAAAAGCAACATTATAGCAATGATCGACCGTAAAACTGTCTTTGACTCTAAGTGTGTTAAAAAGACTTTCGTATGCCTGCTGCTTCAGTACTTGCTTGCGGAATTGTATTTTTTTAATCAATTGTTCCATGTGCAGTTTAATGAGATTGCATAATTGCAATTGATCGTCATTCAGTCGGGTATCCGATGGAAATGAGAATAGTAGGGCGCCGTACGAAGGGCCGTGCTTTATGTGAAATCCGTAGATACATTGGTATCTGGATTTGAAAAGATACTCTCGAAGCACTCCATCTGTCTCATACACCGACAAACGGTAACCTTCGGGCATCGTGGAAAAAAATTGCGTTTGGAGAACTATGTACTTTAACTGTTCCATGACCGCTGTACTAATATTCACCGAGTAAGACGCTGGGGTAATCTGGTGTTTCTCATCCATTAGAAAAAGAGAGATATGTTCACAACCAATTGATTTTTTTGCGATATCATTCAATTGGCCGATCGATTCGAAGATGGAATCAGAATTTATCACATTCTTGAAAAACAATGAATTCTGCATAGATGTTACCTCTTATTCTTCTCAAGTAGACTGCCCCGACAATTTAATTAGTACTAGTTCTTCTTATTAAGGAGAATCTCCTCTATTATAAATAATTTTTTCCATAATTTTATTATTTTTTTATTTAACTAGTCAGATTCTCACACATTATGAGCCCTTGTGCGGCTTGCTTTCATTGATAAAAGGGACTTTCGACATATATGAAGACGTTCCCATTACATTCTATCTTGAAAAGGCTTAGGATGACAGCCATCAAACTGTGGTAAAGTATGGATATTGGTTGAAGACACTGCTGTATATTAACAAGAAAGAAGTGAGATGAATGGCGATCTACATCGCGTTATTACGAGGCATTAATGTAGGCGGGAAAAATATTATCAAAATGGCTGAATTAAAAAGCACATTCGAGCAGATGGGGCTGCTTCGCGTTCAAACCTATATCCAAAGCGGCAATATTTTGTTCGAATCGAATGAGGATGAAGAGTCTCTGCGCAAACGGATCGAGAGTGAGATAGAAGCCGTTTTTCACATATCGTTAGCCGCTATTTTGAGAACGGCGGAGGAACTAAACCTCATTGCCGCGAAATGCCCGTTCTCTGCAGAAGAAATTGCTGAAGCAGAGTCCATGTCCGACGCTGAATGCCTATATGTCGCCTTCCTGCCTAAGGAACCGTCAAAAGAAAGCTTGGCGAAACTTGAAGTTTACCAAACAGACAATGACCAGCTCCGAGCGAATGGCAGAGAGGTGTACCTGCTGTATCGGCACAGCATTTTAAAATCTAAACTGGCCAATAACCTTACCAAGCTGGATGTTCCTGCAACCGTACGAAATTGGAAGACGTTAAGTAAGCTTGTTGCGTTAGCAAACGCGATGGCTGACCCTGCTCGTCCTTAATCCATACAGCATAAAAAGAAGCATAATCTCTCAGTAAATCTACTGTTAGATTATGCTTCCTATGGATCGGGACGACACGATTTGAACATGCGACCCCCTGCTCCCAAAGCAGGTGCTCTACCAAGCTGAGCTACGTCCCGATATATGATGTTGCTTGATAAA
>NZ_WHNZ01000085.1 GCF_013141725.1 Paenibacillus planticolens
TTTGACGGGGTGAGATTGGCGCTGTTGAATACCAGCGACTCTTGCCGGCTATGATCGTGCTAGCCGCTGACCAGCAAATAAAAAAGGACGAAGCAGAAACCTGTCTCGTCCTTTTCTCTACTCCCGATCGCCCGTCGAAAAGGCGCTCTTGATATTGTCCATAATTTCCTCGACCGCTTCACTTACCATATCCGTTGGCGTTGTATCTTCTTCCTCCGGTTTAGTCGGAATCGTGTCGTTGCAGACGTGTTCGAAATAATGACTTTTATCCATAGGCTAACCTCCTGTAGGCTTGTTGTTTCCTTAATCGTCACCCTTTATTCACCCATTGCGGACGATTTGAACCATCTGCCGAAAACACTTGCTTAATCCTCATGATTGGAGTAAATTAAACCTATATGAACCTATATCAACTCAAATAAACCGTACCAAGGAGCGATTATCACATGGATATCCGTTACGCATCACACCCGAATGAAGTTAAACAATTTGACACAGAACGCCTGCAAGCTGAGTTCCAAATCAACGCTTTGTTTGCGCCGAACGAAATTAAACTAGTATATTCCCACGTTGACCGTTTTATCATCGGCGGCGTGCTTCCAACGACCAACACCCTTCAACTGCAAGCGGACAAGAAAGAAATGGCGGCTGATTACTTCTTAGAGCGTCGCGAAATCGGTATCATTAACGTTGGCGGCCGCGGTACCATTACAGTTGACGGCACTGCGTACAACATGGATTCCAAAGATTGCATTTACATCGGCCTTGGCGCGAAAGATATTACATTTGCTAGCGAAAATGCAGCTGAACCTGCCAAATTCTACTTCAACTCAACGCCTGCTCACAAAACATACCCAACTGTAAAAGCGGCGATTAGCGAAGCTACTCCGGCTCACCTGGGCAGCATCAATACATCCAATGAGCGTACAATCTACAAATACATTCACTTGGACGGCATTCAAAGCTGTCAACTCGTTATGGGGATGACGCTTCTGAAACCAGGCAATATGTGGAACACAATGCCATCTCACACGCATAACCGCCGTTCCGAAGTTTACTTCTACTTCGACATGCCGGAAGATGCGGTTGTTTTCCACATGATGGGCGAGCCGCAACAAACGCGTCACGTCGTTATGCGCAATGAGCAAGCTATCATTTCCCCAAGCTGGTCCATCCACAGCGGCGTAGGCACGAACAACTACACATTCATTTGGGGCATGGCCGGCGAAAATCAAATGTTCGACGATATGGACGCCGTGGCTATGAAAGATTTAAAATAATCGGTAATCTCTCTTTTGGAAAGTGATGATCATCGATGAATCCTTTACGCAGGTACGAAACCATTATGGAAATACTCCTGGCGCAGAAAGAAGTTACCGTTAACGAGCTTAGCGAACGACTGGATGTAACAGGCAAAACAATACGTGAAGACTTGGCCAAGCTGGAGGAAAAAGGGCTGCTCGTCCGCATTCATGGCGGCGCCATGCTCGCCCAAAGCGATCAGCTTGGCATTCTCTCGGCGAAAGAGCCAATTGTTAAACACGCCGATCAGAAATCGGAAATTGCGACAATCGCTCTGCGCTACATTCAGCAGCGGGACATCATTGCCCTCGACGGCGGCAGCACAACGCTTGAAATTGCCAGGCGGCTGGACAATCAGCCGCTTACAGTTGTGACCAATGATTTATATATTATTTCCGAGCTCCTGCCTAAGGAAGAAATCCGGCTCGTTGTTCCCGGCGGGTACAGAACCCGTAACATGCTTGTGGGTCCTGAGGCCGTTGCTTATGTAAATTCGCTGAACATACAGAAATCGTTCATTTCTGCAACCGGCGTTCATCTTCAGCACGGCTTTACCATTTATACGAGTGATCACGCCGATTACAAACGTGCGTTGATCGCGTCCAGCGCAACCGTCTATGGCGTTGCCGATCATTACAAATTCGGCCAGTGCGCTTTACGCACGTTCGCTTCTTTATCTGAGGTCGCCATGATTATAACCGACAGCAATCTGCCCGCAGAAACGGCCAAGCAGTACCGTGACGCCGGCATTCAAATCGTCACTCATTAGTGAAAAGGAGTATCTTTCATGACACTTTTTAATTTAGCAGGAAAAACAGCCTTCGTAACCGGTGCTTCCGGCGGCCTGGGCCAAGCGATGGCTATCGGTCTTGCCGAAGCTGGCGCTAACGTCATTGCCGTATCCTCTTCCGAAAGCGTGCAAACGGTTGAAGCGATCCGTGCATTAGGCGGCAAAGCTGAGCTAATCGCAGCGGATTTAAGCAACGAAGACATCCTTGAGGATGTTGTTAATAAAGCTGTCGGCATTTACGGCGGCATCGATATTCTTGTGAACAACGCCGGAATCATCCGTCGTACGCCAGCTGTCGATCATGCGCGTCAAGATTGGCACGACGTCATCGACCTGAACTTAAACTCCGCTTTCTTCCTGTGCCAGTTGATCGGCCGTCATATGATCGAGCGCGGCAGCGGCAAAATCGTGAACATTGCTTCCATGCTGACTTACCAAGGCGGCATCAATGTACCGGGCTATACGGCAAGCAAGCATGCGATCGCAGGCGTTACGAAAGCTTTGGCGAACGAATGGGCAGGCAAAGGCATCCAAGTCAACGCCATCGCGCCAGGTTACATGACGACGAATAACACAGCGCCAATCCTCAAAGATGAGAAGCGCACACAGTCTATTACAGAGCGTATCCCGGCAGGACGGTGGGGCTCGCCGGAAGATTTGAAAGGACCCGTTGTGTTCTTGTCCTCGGACGCTTCCGATTACATGAACGGTCACGTTTTATGCGTGGACGGCGGATGGATGGCGAGATAAATGGGTATCGGTACGCTAGCTCATGCCGTCGGCCATCTTCCACTGAACCAATTAACAGAGAAGCTACGCGGACGGGGCATTGACTTCGTACAATTGGCTCTCAGCAAAGCCATCAGCGATATCGACACAAGCCTGGGCAAGCTTAGTCCAGGTCTCGCCAATCATATTGGCGAACAGTTCCAGCGCGCCGGTATCCGCATTGGCGTTCTTGGCTGCTATATCAATCCGATTCACCCGGATCCGCAGCAGCGGCGCTACGAAATCAACCGGTTCAAAGAGCACCTGCGGTACGCCAGAGATTTCGGAACGTCCATTGTCGCCACAGAAACGGCAGACTTGACGACATACCTGTCGCAAGATGCGGAGCGATATGAAGCCATCGGTTGGGAGCTGCTCAAGGAAACGGTTGAGGAACTGGCCGAGGAAGCGGAGCGCTGGGGCGTTCACATCGGACTTGAGCCCGTTTTCACTCACACGTTATCCAGCAAAGAAAAAATGGTACGCATCATGGAAGAAATCCCGTCGAGCAACTTAGGGGTTGTCTTTGATCCTGTGAACCTGCTCCCCCCTGCTGCTGTGGATGATCAAGAAGATTTCTTGGCTGGGGCCTTTGCAGCTTTCGGCGACCGCATCGTTCTTGCTCATTTGAAGGATGTTGTCGTTCGTGACGGCAAGTTGGAAGCGGTACGCTCCGGACAAGGCATTTTCCAAACCCAGTCGTTCCTGGAACAACTCCACCGGGTTAAACCGGGTATCGACATTTCTTTGGAACAGCTTTCCCATGAAACCATTGACAGCACCGTTCAATATGTAAGAAGCCTTATCCATTAAAATAAGCCCCGCTCGCCCTGATTAGGGAGATCCGGGGCTTTGTTTTATTTTTTGATATCAGGATCAGTCATCACTTCATATTCATCGCCTAAATAACACTGCAAAGCCTTAAGCACCGCGACGCCTACGGCAATGTCATCCTCGCCGGCACCTCCGCTGACACCGACTCCCCCAATGACACAGCCATTCACGACAATCGGGAATCCTCCGACAAAAATAGCAAACTTTCCGGGCATCATGGCATGTATGCCAAACGCCTCGCCATGAATCGTCGCCGGTCCTCCGGGCTGATTGAACAAATGCGTCGAGCGCCGATGACCGCTTGCTGTAAAAGCTTTCGCCATCGCCATTTCAGGGCTCGTGTTGCGAGCGCCATTCATTCGTTCCAAGGCGATTACATAGCCGCCATCGTCTACGATACATATCGTTTCTGCCGCATTAGCCTCTATAGCGGCTTGTATGCCTGCAAAAATCATAACCCGCGCTTCTTCAAGTTCCAGCTTAAAAACCGACTTCATGCGTAGTTCCCCTCCCTGCTGCTTGTCGACACATGATGACGTGAATTTTGAGTCTCCTCCTTCCATTCATATGGAAATGTGCAGTTTTTATGTTCGCGCAATAAAAAAGCCTATCCGGCTTTTCACAAGTCCGAATAGGCTTTTTTGCACTTATTTGTTAGGTTGTTGCCGAACGACGCGAACAGGCCGCTCCACCCAATTATCGCGTTTCATTGGCCGAACTTGATTAATGGGGTTGGCATAATCAATTTCCGGGTTTTTGCCTTCTTCCCTCGCCTCCTCAGCCAGCTTCTCCTTATAACCCGTTCCAGGTGCCGGCCCACCGCCGCCATTCCGCTTTCCCTTATTCCAAACTCTGTTCTTGCTCATTTCACCACTCCATTTTAGGTTTAAGTGTAATGGCAAGAAGAGAAAAACGCAAATAATTACTTAGAAATGGCACAGCATTCAGCAGTCATATAAATCCATTACCCCTTCAGTTCAAACACTTCTGCAAGCAATCGATACGAGTGTATTCTCGCCGCCACATCATGAATAGGTGACACAACCATAATTTCATCGGCTTGATAGGCTTCGTTCAGCTTAAGCATTTCCGCTTTCACTTGCTCCGGCGTGCCGACGATCCGCTTATGCTGGCGATCTTGGATCATAGCCAGATCCCCTGGTGTGTAGGGATAATTCATCGCTGTTTCAACGGATGGAAAAGACGGCAGCAGTGCGCCGCGGCCAAGCGACAGGAAAAACAAATCCGTGCTTGTAGCCAGACGCTTCGCCTCCTCTTCCGTATCCGCACAAATAACCATAATCGCCGCTAACGAATGAGCTTGTTCATTCAAAATCGACGGCTTGAAATGCTCGCGATAAATCCGCAAGGCCTGTTCGCAATCCGCATTGCCAAAAAACTGCGCAAAGCCAAAAGCAGCCCCTTTATCCGCCGCAATTCGGGCACTGTCGTAGGAAGAACCGAGCAGCCAAATCTCGGGTGCAGTTGAAATGACCGGAGATGCGTGCAGGGCCGCGAAACGGTGATTCGCCGGCAGCGCATCATATAAATAACCCGTCAGATCAGCAACCTGCTGCGGGTATTGGTCTACGCTCGTGTATTTCCCCTCTTGCAGTGCGCGCGTTGATATCGGCATCCCGCCGGGAGCGCGTCCGAGTCCGACGTCAATCCGCCCCGGGTGCAGCGCCTCCAACAAGCGGAAATTTTCAGCTACTTTATAAGCGCTGTAATGAGGCAGCATGATGCCGCCTGATCCTAATCGTATCCGATTCGTTTTGGCGGCCAAATGTGCGATAAGCACCTCTGGGCTTGAGTGTGCGAGCGCCTGCGAGGCGTGATGCTCCGATACCCAATACCGGGTGTATCCCAATTTGTCTGCCTCTTGGGCCAGCTCCGTCGTTTCAGCCAGCGCATGTGCCGCTGTGCGACCTTCCCCTATTTGTGATTGGTCCAAAATACCCAATTTCAACATCGTTAATCACCTCTTCACTAACTGTAACACAAACAAGCACAGAATAGCAAAAAAAACAGCCAAGCTCGATATCTTGACTGTTTGCAACGATTCTTTTATTGCGCTACCCGGGAGCGCTTTAGTGTATAGCGTGACGGCAATCTATATATTCGTTGACGCCGCTCTTCATTTTGCAAAAATACGGATACCGCTGTGAACGCTTCCTGCGCATCCGCCCCATCTACCAGCAGCTTAATCGTTTCGTGCGCGCCAAGCGAAAGGCTTAATGTCACTACGCCCAATAGTCCCTTGGCATTCAGCAACTCCCCCTTCGTGCCTACATAAATTTGACTGGAATAGCGGCTAGCAATCGCGACGAAATTCAAAACTTGATCTATCGTCCAAGGACGATACATTTCAAATGACCACTCAATTTTCAAGGTGTTCTCCTCCTTGTTGTGCAATTTAAAAAATCGGAATCCGATACTTGTCTCCCTCTTCGGAGTAAAGGTGTGCTTCAGAGCTGAACAGATCGATTTGCAGCGGCGGGTTTTGAATCGCGTTTAACGTAATTTTGTTGTGCTTTAGCGCAGTCAGCAAGGATGGGATCAGCTTATGATCCGTCCCCATTAAGTTCACGACGACATGGACGTCATTATACGAAATGTTTGTACGATTCATTACAGCAAAACCTCCATTTCATAAAATAAAAAAAGCATGGACTCAGCATCCACGCTTCCGGTTTTCCGGTCAGAATTAGATTTCATTAAATTCCAATAAGTTTACTATGAATTAACTGTTGTTTGTATTTTAACACTGTCGCTCACCATTTGTCAACCGCCTCAATGGCGATACAAATTGTTTATTTTCGCAGGTGCTGCCAGAAATAGACAATATCTCTCAATTTACACCTCTACCAAAAATTGGCGTTTAATGATAGTTTAAGATATACATCAAAGCGAGGGAGAGATCTCAATGAGAACCATTTATGAGAATTACCGAGGCTTTAAAATTTGCAAAGAAGAGAGCACCTATAATGCCATTTCTTCAGACCATGTTGTTTTCAGCCGCTGGCAGCTGAGTCAAGTCTTGGATACAGTTGATCAATATGTGGATATTACCGATCACAACTCGTCAACAGATACCGAATTTGGTTTGCCCCAAAACTAAACTTAATCATAGCTACTTACTTCGTATGCAAAAGAAACCTAGCGGTATTCTTACCGCTAGGTTCTTTATCTAGCAGACTAACTCAGGCCTTAAGCCGGAGGCTGCTTCCATTCATTCTCATCAAGAATCGCCGGAATCTCAATCCAGGCACGTACGCCTTGCTCTTCTCGATGGCTGTAATGCAAGCCGTAGCTGCCCCCGAAGTGCAGCTGAATCCGCTTTTGAACGTTGATAATTCCGAAGCCCCGGTTGCTTTCTTTCCCTTGCAGAATCGCATTCAACATGTCGATATCGGCCTGCCGGTAACCGTTGTCCTCGACACTGATGATGACTTGACCATCGCGGCTTCGCACCTTAATCCATAACTCTCCGTCTTGGCTCATATGCTTAATGCCGTGCAGAATCGCATTCTCAATTATGGGCTGCAAAATGACCTTCGGCACGAGATACTTTTTCGCATCCTCTTCAATGTCCCAATGCACCTTAAACGCGTACTCGTACCGGAACAATTGCAACCGTACATAAGCCTCTGCATGATTGATTTCCTCCATCACCGGGATCAACAGCTTTCCTTTACTTAGCCCGATCCGCATAATGAGCGACAAATCCTTAATCATTTCAGCAGACTCCGTCGCCCCTTCCATAAACGTATGCCAGTAGACAGACTCCAGCGTATTGTAAAGGAGATGCGGATTAATTTGGGTATGGAGAATCGACAATTCAATTTCTTTATGCTTTAATTCCAGCTCATATTGATCATAAATCGTTTGATTTAAACGGTCGGTCATCCGGATAAAATGATTGCTCAGCAGCACGATCTCGTTTTTACTTTCCGAATGCATGGATATTGCCAGCGGCCTGCCCGGATGATAGGAATTCGTAATGCGGGCCAGCCTCGAAATCGGCTTCAGAATCGATTGAATAAAATACATGCTCGCCAAAAATAAAATAAAGAAATAGATAAACATGATCCAATCCACTAGGCGCTGCACACTGATGTGATCGATGATGATCGATTGCACGGGAACCCGCATCAGCAGCTTCGTATTCGTAGCTTCACTGGTATGAAGCACATGCATATACTCTACGCCGCCTTCTTTCAGCTTATAAACCCCCTCCACTTTATCCGAAGCAACGGGCATTGTGGAGCCGATTTGGAATTTCTCCGTATTGGTAGCGAGCACCGTGTTCTCTTGATCCAACAGCATGACTTGGGCATCCGCATACTTGTCAAATGGCAAAAAATCTTGCTGCAAAGGCGTCTCAATTCCCGACACAAGCAAGTAACCGATGACGGTTTCACCGTTATAAATGCTGTTGAGCTGCCGCAGGTAGGCAACGGTTTGCACACTATTCGGATTAAAGCCGAACTTATCGATAACGCGAAGAACACCTTTCCCTTTTGCTTGACTAACCGATTTGTACCAGGAGAGCGCATTCAAATCCGTTGCGTAAAAAATGCCGTTGTTCAAAATATCGGAATTCGGCACAAAGGAATACTGCTTATCGGTATCTGAAAAGAACATGGAATAGCGGATCGCATTCGTTGAATAATTGCTTAAATATTTATCAAGCGTCTTAAAAATCTCAAAACGCTCGTATTCCGACGATGAAGGGATGCTGGCGAGCTGTTGAATCTCCTGCGAGATCATAATTTTCTCCGTTTTTTCCTCGAAATCGCTGCTTTCCCTATCTAATGTTAAATGGCTTCCCCGCACTAGCTGCAGCAGCGCATTTCCCACCTGCTCTTCTGTGATGGACTCCAGCTTCTTCGCGACGACCAAATCCAAGACCAATATCGGGATGACGACGAATAAGATGAGCAGGACGATCAGCTTTTTCATCAGATTCATATTACGCAGCATTTTACGCATACTGACTTTCCTTCCTTTCCAGCCCTTCCATTTCGTCTTAGTTTCGCGATCGCGGGGACATTCTCCTTTAAGCAAAAGAAAACGCCACCAGAAATAGCTTCTGATGGACGTTCTTCGCTACCCTTTAACACTGGAAACCGAAATGCCGCGAATAATAAATTTTTGAAAAATGAGGAAAAACACCACCGGCGGCAGCATCGCCATCGTCAATACGGCAAAGCGGACGCTCCACGGAATGACCGATGTCGAGTACACCACATACAGATAGATACCTGTTGCGAGCGGGTACATCCCTCTCTCCGTCATCACAAGACTAGGCCAATAGAAATCGTTCCACGTCGCCGAAAAAGATAACATCAACAGCGTACCGATGATCGGAGTGGAGAGCGGAACCGCAATTCGGATAAAAGAGCTGAACTCGCTTGCCCCGTCCATCCTGGCGGCTTCCAAGATTTCTTTGTGAATGCCATCGAAGAAGTTTTTGAGCAGCAGCATGAAGTAGGCGTTCGCCGCAGCCGGCAGCCAGAAGGCCCAATACGTATTCAGCAAGCCCAAGCTTTTCAGATTGAGCAGATTCGGGACGATGTACGTAGCCGGCGGAATGAGCAGCGTAGAAAAGAAAAACAGCGTCACCCAACGTTTGAACGGAACTCTTAAATGTGACAGCGCGTAAGCCGCCAATCCGATCAGCAGCAGCGAAACGACCACGTTGCCGATATAGATGAACACGGTATTTTTGAGAAAGGTCAACAATGGCAGGTCAAATCCGGTAAAAGCATCCTTATAGTTCGTCCAGATCCAGCTTTCCGGGAAAAAGGTCGGAGGAAAAGCAAAAAATTCCTCGCGTGTTTTCAGCGACCCAAAGAACGTATCGAAAAAAGGGTACAGCATCGTTGCTCCCATCAAGAGCATCAGCACCACCATGATGGTGTAGCCTGTGCGTACGGTGCCTTTTTTCATATCATATCTTGAAATAATGCCGCGTTCTTCTTGCTTCATGCCTTCTCACCTCTACGCTGCAGCAGATTATATAACACGGACAACAAGATTAAGACGAAAAACATTAAGCTGCCCATGGCACTCGCTTTGCCGAAGTCAAGATCGCGGAATGCCGTATGATTGAGCCACAGCAGGTACGTTAACGTAGCATTGTTCGGCCCGCCGTCCGTCATGGACAATTGCGCCTGGAAGCCCTGTGACGTAGTAATTACCTGCAGTAGCAGCAAGAGCAGCATCAATGTTCGGATACTCGGGAGCGTGATGTAGCGGATACGCTGCCATACGCTGGCCCCGTCAATTTCAGCCGCTTCGTAGATGTCCCTCGGAATTCCTACGATTGCCGCGATATAGATGAGCGTCGCTGCGCCGAAGCTTTGCCATGTTTCAAGCACGACGATGGAACCCATGGCCAGTTTAGGGCTGAAGAATTCCAGTTTGGGGAGACCCAGCGTTTGCAAAAAGGAGTTGATCGGACCTACGGCATCGTAGAACCACATCCACATCCCATACAGGACGATAGCGGGAATCGCACTTGGCAGGTATCCGATAATGCGCGCTCCCCCCTGAAACCATTTCAATTCCGAGACAGCGATGGCAATGAGCGGCGGAACCCAGAAGCCCAGCACAATACCGAGGCCCATATAATACAACGTATTTTTGACAGATGTAAGGAGCAGCTCATCCTGAAAAATACTCAGATAGTTGGCCAAACCAATAAAATGGTTGCCATCCACGAAATCTATGTTGTAAAAGCTGTAGAAAATACCTTTGATAATCGGCACCCACAAGAAAATAATAAAGAACACAATCTCCGGGACGATAAATAGAGTCCCCCATAGATACCAATTGATTTTCTTCTTTACGGAGCTTGCCGCTGCAACAGGCTGTACATGTAATTCTGCATCCATCTCCAACACTCCTTATGAAATCGGACCTAAACCGCGAGGGCGGCTTAGATCCGATCGATCCGGTCACTATTCGACTTTCACTTTATCAAACACTTCCGTTTGCACTTTGTTCGACGCGTCAGTTAAAGCCTTTTTCAAATCTACATCTTTGGTTGTGAACACTTTTTGGATCACATTGGCCATCTCTGTATAGTATTTTTGCGCTTCATACTGAGCTTCCGGCTTGCCGTCCCACAGGCTGAGAAGCTGCGGATCATATTTGAAGACATTGTCGTATTTAGCTAACAGATCGGTATACTTTTTACCGAAATCGGAGGAATCTTTCCAGTAGTTGATTGGCTGCGGAATGTAGACACGGTTTTTCGTTTTACGGTCTTCGATCTCTTTTTTCGTGGAGTTTAAGAAATCGTCCGTGAAATACTCATCCGTGATCCATTTGAAAGCAACAGCCTGCTGATCCTTGTCGCTCTTCGGATTGATTACGCGGTAGTTGCCTCCGAGAACCCCCGTATGCTTGCCGCCTTTGGTCAGAGCCGGCATTGGATACACAACCATATCCTCTTTAGGAATACCGCCTTCGTTAATCGCCGTATCCGCCGCATTGCCGCTTCCGCACATAACCATCGCGCCGCGTCCTTGCGAGAATGCGCTTAATGCGTCGCCATATCCGAGCGCCCAGTTTTGCGGAATCAAGTTCTCGTCTTTCAGCTTTTTATAAAATTCAAGCGCTTTCAAGCCCGCGTCCGAATTGAAAATGCCGACTACTTTACCGCCATCAAGCTTCTGTACATCCCCGCCGGCCGCATAGAGGAAATTCGTCCAGTTCCAGCCTGCTTCCGGGCCTTTCCCCATGGGGATAAAACCTGCGATGCCTTTGGCAGGATCATTGATTTTTCTTGCTGCTTCGAGCAGATCGTCCCATGTCCAATCCATTGGCGGCAGTTCTACGCCTTTATCTCTAAACAGCTTTTTGTTGAGCGTAATGGTCATCACGTATCCGTCAATCGGCACGCCGTACGTTTTTCCATTCACCACAAACGGTTTGGAGAGAAGATCATTCATATCTTTCGCATGTTCCCAAGCATTCATCGAATCCGTAATATCCGCTACCCATTTCTTGTCAACGAGTACCTTACCTTCGGTTGCATACGTCGTATACTCGGTCGGAGCGCTGTTGGAAGCCATTTTGATACCGATTTCCAGCGGATTGTACTGCCAGTCGTCCTTTTTAAACTCTACGTTCGGGTTTTTCGCTTTGAACCGGGCGATCCGTTGATCAAGCTGATCATTCTTTTCTTTTTGGTCCGGCTTGAAGCCTTGGGCGGTAATGGTCACCTTTTTGGGAGCAGGTGCTGCTGTTTGCGCATTGGTTGCACTGCTAGCGGCCGGACTGGCGCTTGGCGTGCTCGTTGTAGCGGTTTGCGTGCCGCATCCTGCCAATAGGACCGTCAGTGCTATCGCACTGATTGCGGATGTCTTTTTACCTCGCATCTTTGGTTCCCCTTTCAAAATCATGTGATCTTTCGTTTGCTGCTACAATTTCGATTATAAGGGGTGCCCTCGCGTCCTTGCGATGTGCCTTGTTACGCTAATCATGTCGCATATTACGGTCCCGACTGTTTGATCTCCGAAATATTCACTCCGAAATGCTTTTTAAATATTTTGCTAAAATGCTCCGGCGATTCGTACCCGATCTCCTCCGAAATCTCGTATCGGCGTTTGTCGGTCGTGAGGATGAGCTGTTTCCCTTTCTCCATGCGCAGTTGGGTCACATAATCCCAAATGCCCAGGCCCATCACTCTTTTAAACAAATAACTCAAATAATTCGGGCTCAAATGCACACTATCTGCGATGTCCTGCAGCTTCAGCCCTTTGTCGCAAAAGTGGCCTTCAATGTACGTTTTCGTATCAAAAACAATGCGATTATTCGCCTCGTCCACCTGTGTGCTCGTTAAACTCTGCTCATTGGTCGTTTTGCCGATGTCCTCGATGTAGAACATGTAGTGGTCTTTCCGCGTCTCGCCCCAAGTTAAGCTCTCCATCGCTTCTTGATAAATGACAGGCCACTGGGTGATGCCTTCCCGGATGCGGCTGATGCCGATTTGGCATTTCACATTGACGTATTTCTGCAAATTCGCATGCGTCATCTGGGCTACCATCAGCATTTGATTAATACGTAGCGTGCCTCGTTTCTCTTCCTCGGGAACTTGCATCAGCAAGGAGAAGGTCGAGTTGTGGGTATTGAAGACAAGATGGCTCCACTGGCTCGCGGTTTCCTCAATAATATTTAAAGCGGCGTATTTCAAAAGGCTGCGGTCCTTCATTGTGGAAATTTGCTCATCGCGGATGCCGCCACGGTCTAGAAATAACTTGATCACGAGCATGCTGTAATACGGGCCGGACAAGCGGTTTCCGATCTTCTCGACGATGCCTTGCACTTCGGATTCATGGACGGTTCCCGTGACGATCTCGCTTAAATAATAGTTCATCTCCAGCGATGTAATGTCCGCCAATGTTCGATTGCCTTCCCAATTGGAAAAATGCTGCTGCCGTTCTTCCTTTTCCTTGAGCAGCTTAGCAGTAATAGCAATAAGATGGGGCGGAGTAATCGGCTTAACCAAGTATTCTTTGGCTCCGAAACGGATCGCTTTCTGGGCGTATTCAAACTCGCCGTGGGCGGACAAAATGACGATCGGAATGGACGGATCTTCCATGAATATGTTTTCTATTAATTCAATGCCGTTCATCTTTTCCATTTGAATATCGGTAAACACGAGATCAATTTTCTCCAAATGAATAAAATCCAGCGCTTCAAAACCGTTATATGCCATAAAAACCTCGCCGATATCCAGCTTGGACTGCTTCAATATGGTCGCAACACCTTTGCAAATCATCGGCTCGTCATCTACGACTAAAATATTAACCATGGGGCCACCTCGGCATTCTTTTCAAGCATCTATTTCATTTTATTGTACAACAGATGGGTTTCCTATGTGTTTTATTACGAATTTCGTGTCGGATATATGGGATGGAGAACCTTACTAGACCCAAACGTTAGAGCACGGGGAGGGAATTGGATATGGGGTTCCAACCGTTTCTTGAAATCGTGTTTCCTTTGAATGGATTTTTATTGTTGGAACACGATTTCAAATACGGGCGCTACGCTTTTCCACCCCATATCCATTCCCTTTTTGTTCTACTTGGAGTTGACTGCTGCTTTTATTTATACACACTTTGTTCCATATCGTGCTGGTTGCAAGATCACTTCTTCTACTTTGGTGCAGCTGCGCCGCTGGGCACGCCCAAACCCAAATAAAAACCCGCCCCCATCATTTATCGATGAGAACGGGTTTATCGCATGGTTCATTATTTCATTTGCTGCAGTAAATTGACGCGGTAAGCTTCGCTTTCCAAGCCTTGAATTTCCTTGTACTCTTCCTCGGTCAGCCTTCTCGGCGTACCGACCGACTTGGCGATGAGGTAAATTTTCGCGCTTTCTTCCATGACTTCGGTGCGGTAGTAAGCTTCGCGCAAATTTTTGCCGGTGGTGACGAGTCCGTGATTTTTCAGCAAAATAGAGGAGTAACGATCCGCTTTTTCCGCTACAAGATTGGCGAGCTTATCGGTAGTCGGCACGACATACGGCACGAAAGCCACATCGCCGACAAGCGCAGCTTGATCCGGGAACAGCATGGGCAGCTCGTCGTCAACAAGCGTCAATGCAATGCAATAAGCCGGGTGCGTATGCACGATTGCCGTCATGTTCGGGTTCACGCGATAGCAGAATAAGTGCATAAGCACTTCAGACGACGGGCGAAATGTTTTATCCAAAATGCTTCCCGAAGGGATATCAACCGGCACCCACTGCTCCGGCTCAATGTCTTCCAGGGCAAATCCGCTCGGCGAAAGATACATCGTATCCTCGAATCTTGCGCTGATGTTGCCGCCCGGACCTACGACAAGGCCTTTGGCTACACTTTTACGGGCATACTTCGTTAATTCTTCTCTTATATGTTGCTCAGACATCGCGTCTTCAGCTCCTTACAATTCTCTTGGCAATGACTTGCAAATAAGTTTGGTAAGCCTCCTGCCACTCGGCCCCATCCTTAGACTCATATCGATCCGGAGGAAAGGAATCCCGGACGGCTTGGCGAATCTGATCCAGCGACTGTACCTCGCCATGCGCTTTAACCTGCATCATGATATTGCCGATGGCCGTCGCTTCGACTGGACCGGCGATGACCGGACGACCGGTCGCATTCGCGGTTAGCTGACAGAGCAGCTGATTTTGAATGCCGCCGCCTACCATATGAATCGTTTGGAGCTTTGTACCGAGCAGCTCTTCGATTTCATCCAGCGTTTGCTTGAATTTCATCGCCAAACTGTCTACTACGCAGCGGATGAGCTCCGCTTTTGTTTGGGGCACGGATTGCCCCGTTTGGGCACAATATCGCCGAATGCGCTCAGGCATATTGCCTGGAGCCAGGAAGACCGGGTCCTGCGCATCCACATAGCTTTGCAGCCCAGGCTCCGCCTTCGCCATCTCCTGCATTTGAGCGTAACTGAGGGATTCTCCCTCCAGTTCCCACTGTCTTTTGCATTCTTGGAGCAGCCAAAGACCCATAATATTTTTCAGCATGCGAATTTTGTGCTCGGCTCCGCCTTCATTCGTAAAGCCGTAGCGAAGGCTTTCTTCGGTAAGGATCGGCTGATCGATTTCAACGCCCATAAGCGACCAAGTGCCGCAGGAAATAAACGCGTAATCTTTCTCCAAAGAAGGAATAGAAACAACCGCCGAAGCCGTGTCATGCGAAGCCGTCGCGATGACGGACATACCGCCGATTTGCAGCTCCTCGGCAATGTCTTTGCGCAGATTCCCTTCAATCGTTCCTGGCATCACAATGTCGGTGAACAAACCGGCCGGAATACCGAGCTTGTGCAGCAAGCCCTTATCCCAGTCCCTTGCCGCCGAATCGAGCAGCCCTGTCGTGCTGGCGATCGTGTACTCCGTAGAGCGGATGCCGGATAAATAGAAGCGGAATAAGTCCGGCATCAACAGCAGGCGAACATCCTCAGGCAGCGTTAATCCCTGTTCGCTGCGCTCGGCATAAAGCTGAAAAATCGTATTAAAAGATAAGGGCTGAATACCCGACCTGCTGTATAATTCTTGCTGAGTTGTCTGCTGCAGCATGGCCTCCATGGCCTGTGCATTGCGAGCTTCCCTGTAATGATACGGATTGCCGAGCAGCCTCCCTTTGCCGTCCACAAAACCGTAGTCCACACCCCACGTATCGACGGCAATCGATGCCGGACTTCCGGAAGCCTGCTGCTTAAAGGCATGGATCCCTTTTTTCAACTCATGAAAAAGCCTTAGAAAATCCCAATACAGCCTACCGTTCAACGCAACAGGATCATTGGCGAAACGGTGAATTTCTTCTACCGAAAGCTTTGAGCCATCCCATCGCCCAAGTATCGTTCTGCCGCTGCTAGCGCCGAAATCGACGGCCAGCATATTTAAAGAGTTCGCTCCCACAGGTGCACCTCAATTCCTGTTACTTGTATAAAGGACCGAAGGAGCTGCAAGCTCTGAAATCCGCGCCTTCAGGATCGGACGTTCCGAAATTGCTCCAGACACGCGGGCGGAAGATGTGCTCTTTGGCCACGTTATGCATGGAAACCGGAATTCTTAGGACCGCCGCCAACGTAATCAAATCCGCTCCGATGTGACCATAGCTGATCGAACCATGGTTCGAGCCCCAGTTATCCATCACCGAATACACATCCGTAAATGAACCTTCCCCAGTCAAAATAGGAGCAAACCATGTCGTCGGCCACGTTGAATCCGTGCGATCATCTAAGGTTTTATGAACATCTTCAGGCAGATCCACCGAGTAGCCTTCCGCCAATTGCAGCACAGGTCCTAAGCCTTTCACAAGGTTGATCCGTGACATTGTGACAGGCATGCCGCCCTTGGTCAAGAAATCTGACGAGTAGCCGCCACCGCGGAAATACTCAACGGAAGCCGGACGCCAAGAAGTCGCTTTGAGACATTTGCCCACTTCTTCGTCGGTGATTTCCCAGTAAGGCTTCATAACGGGCTGGCCGTCACGCGTCTGCTCGCCTGTCCCGTCGAGTGCCGCCGGACCTGAGTTAATTAAGTGAAGAATGCCGTCTTTCCCCGCACCGCTTAAAGTGTGCCCGGTTACACGTTTGACCGCATCAGGACTCCAGTATGTTCTTACGTCTGCAAAAATTTGCGCGGTATTCGTGAGCAGGTTACCGAAAAGCATCGAAACCCCATTCAAGCTGTCATTCTCGGTTGCGACCAAATAAGGCGCGCGCTTGCCGTTCCAGTCAAAGGATGTATTCAAAATAGCTTCCATGAAGTCGCCGTTCGGGAAATGATCTGTCCAGTGGCGCTGCCCTTGGAAACCGGAAAGGATCGCGTTGTGACCAAGCGCTTCTTCTCCGAACTCAAGATCGGCCAGACGAGGGTTACCCACCATTAAGTCCCTGACGATTAAGGACATTTTCACCACGGTTTCCCAATCTTGATCTTTTCTTTCGCGGGTTGTTTGGATCTCGGCTGGATTTTTATCCGGTCCTTCGGCACAATTCTCTTTTACCCAGTTCAAAGCTAGTTGATATTCTTCAGGATCAAAAATTTCCTCATTTATGCGACGCACCAGCTCAGACATATCAACATATTCGTTGCGCATGCCCAAATAGTTCTGGAACAGCTCCTCGTTCACGATCGAACCCGCAATTCCCATGGAAACGGAGCCAATCGCCAAATACGATTTGCCTTTCATATAAGCGGCAGCAAGACCTGCCTTAGAGAAACGGATCAACTTCTCCTGAACGTCCTGCGGAATATCTGTCGTACCGGCATCCTGCACATCCTTGCCGTAAATGCCAAATGCGGGAATTCCTTTTTGCGCGTGACCTGATAAAACAGCAGCCAAATAAACCGCGCCCGGACGCTCCGTTCCGTTAAAGCCCCAAATCGCCTTCGGCGTGGAAGGGTCCATATCCATCGTTTCTGTTCCGTAACACCAACAAGGAGTAACCGTAATGGATACACCTACACCTGATCTAGTGAATTTGTTCGCTGCCGCCGCCGCCTCGGCCACGCCGCCAATGCACGTGTCCGCAATGACACATTCGACAGGCTCGCCATTTGGATATTTCAAAGTTTCGCTTAATAGTGCGGCAACGGCTTTCGCCATGTTCATCGTTTGCTCTTCAAGCGATTCACGAACCCCTTTTCTTCTACCGTCAATCGTTGGTCGAATACCGATCTTCGGGAACTCCTGGTTCCATCTGTGTGTGCTGTGTGCCATTTGTTGTAGCCTCCTCAGTTTTGGGTTATTGGGATATATGCTGCCAAATTTCGACTTGTTTAGAGTTATCGGTAATTCAAACTATGTGCTAATGACACCTTTTTTCAAAATTACATTGGCGTATAGCGCTTTTTCGCTCGTTGCCACAATGGCATAAGCTTTCTTCGCCCGTTCATAAAAAGCAAAGCGTTCCACATACGCAATCTCCGGTTTCATATGCTTTTGTATCAGCTCTTCGTATGTGCCCCAGATCGGCGTTTCCACCTTATCGCCCGGGACCACTGCCATTAAAGCGACCGGTTGATCACTGTAAGTATCCAACGGAAACAACGATAAAACCGCTTCCAATAATTCCGGTACGCCATGGCCGTCACAGCGAAGCAGACGATTCGCATGACTCGCTGCAGGAAAGTTCCCATCCGCCAAAACAATCTCATCGCCATGGCCCATCTCCATCAGCACCTTCAAAAGCTCAGGCGAAAGAATGGCAGGTATCCCTTTTAGCATATTCAAATCCTCCTTCAAAAATGTGTGTTATCGATAACTCAAAATTATCAACTTTAAACCTTGCTGTCAATCTTTAATTTCTATACAATAGACAAATAGAATGAGACATGGACTGAAAAAGGTGACGCTATTTGATTACAATTTATGATATCGCTGAAAAAGCCGGCGTTTCGGCCATGACCGTTTCCCGGGTTATCAATAACACAGGCCGCATTAGCGAGGCTACGCGCAAGCGTGTAAAAAAAGTCATGGAGGAGCTCCACTATATTCCGAACTCGATGGCTCGCAGTCTCGTTTTGCAAAAAACGAAAATACTGTCATTGCTCATTACAGATATTACGAATCCGTTCTACACGACGCTTGCGCGAGGTGCGGAGGACACCGCTTTGCGCGCCGGGTACCGGCTGCTGTTCGCCAATAGCGACGAAGATTATGCGAAGGAGAAAGGCTACGTCGATATGATACTATCGACTCGCGTGGATGGCGTCCTTTTCGCGCCGACGGGGGATCACTCTTTGGAGAACTTGCAGCAGCTTCAAAAGCACAATATTCCTTTCGTCGTGCTTGATCGTGAAATTCCCGGCATCGAAGCGGATGTTGTGCTTGGCGACAGCAAGGAAGGCGCAAGAAAGCTTGTGGAGCACTTAATAAAGCTAGGGCACCGCCGTATTGCCATGATTAACGGTTCACCCGATGTCTCTACTGCCCGCTTACGATACACCGGATATCGTGAAGCTCACCTGTTGAACGGTCTGGCTGTTGAGGATTCGCTAGTTGTCCACCTGAACTACCGGGACTTTCACGATGAATCGGCCTTAGATGCGCTGATCCATCATGCAGATCCGCCTACCGCCATCTTTGCCGCCAACAACATGCTCGCCGTCGGCGTGATTCAAGCCTTGAGAAAGCGCGGCTTGCAGGTTCCCGGCGATTTGTCGGTCGTCTGCTTCGACGATTTTGGCCACGCAGACGCGATAAATCCATTTCTGACCGTAGCTTCCCAGCCAGCCTACCAATTCGGCGCGCTGGGCATGCAGCTGCTGATCGAGCGCATTGAAGGCGAGGCAATGCCCGAGAGCCGGAAGATGATCCTGCCGTCAGAGCTGCTCATTCGCTCGTCAACGCAAGCGTTGGCTGCATCCAAGGAGGTTACATGAACACAAACGTTGAGCAAGCACTTCAAACAACCATCCAGAACTGGAACGCCATGTCGTCCTACCAAAGCGATGAGCAGGAAGCCGTCGCGGACCAATTCCAGTCCTCCTTTTACTTATTTATCGATGCTTTCCGCGAGTGGGTCTACGAACTGGAGCCGGGACCGCAAACCTTCGATGAACTGATGGGTATGGATGCCGTGCAGGAAATCCTTGATGCGCTTCCTGCGCCGCTTCATCTCAACTTCGAGACGGAAGCCGAGCTGACCATGGACAATGTCCTTCGAATTGATGAGGATAAGTATGATTAAGCAAGGACAAACGGTAACGTCGACTCCGATTCCGAATCCCTGAGATAACAAAAGGCTATCCCTAGTCATTTCTATGACTTGTGGGACAGCCTTTTGTGCAGTTATGCTGCTATGGTCGAAATAAGGGAAAAATTCCCCTCTAATTGGACTGCAGATGCTTGTCAGATCCATTTAGCCGGAAAAACCCCCTCTATTTGCACAGATTCCGTGAGAATTCACGAAATCCGGTTAAATTAGCGGGAGGTTTTCCTGCTAAATTCCCTACGAGGCAATCATTCGAGCAATTTAGAGGAAGTTTTTCCCGTTATCTTACCTTGCCTAGTTCGTACTTATGGGAACAGGCTCTTTTTGCCGCCCCAGAAGAGCTTTCACACCTTCAAGGGCAACCCCCGTGCACGTTTACACCGTTTTATCTACAAAAGCAACTTGATTCTGCTCAGCAAACTTCTTCAATTTGCCCGCCATCGCCGCCACATCAAAACGGTTCAGCGTCCTGTTGTAGACCCAGCGCGGCGACTTGCCTTTCAGATGAATGACGACTTGCCCCGGTGCATACACGATCTCGTTAATGCTCTCCGCACCTAGCACGAGTTCTCTGGCAAAGCCGCGCTTCGACAGGCTCGTCTTGCTCACCTTCAAATAAGGCCGGCGAATGAAATATACGAACAAGCCTACCACCATGTAAGCGCTGGTTGTATACCAATACATCGTATCCCCGCTCGTTTTGGTCAAAGTCAACAATAGAAAGACCGAAATCAGAACGAAAAACAACGCTAACATAATGCTTCTGCCCTTGAATACTTCAGCCCGGTCAGGGTCTGTAGAAATCGGAGCAATCCCTCTTTTAGACCTATCCTTATTTATTTTCTTTGCATTTTTACTAACCATTCGTTCCCACTTGCGAGACATTCATTTCACTCCTTGGTTTCTGCGTTCTTGGACTCCCTGTCATTTCAACAATCGATTCAAAATGCTTTCATACCATTTCCACGGCAAAAAACTTCTCGCCCACAGCCCCATCTTCACGCCGCGACCAAGCGGGTACCGGAGCTTAGGCTCACGCTTGTCCACCAGCCGCGCGATTGCATCGGCAACTTCCTGCGGGTCGGGTGCGGTCATGGACACTTTCCGCGAGTACGCCAGCATGCTGCTGAGCCGCCGCCAGTATGGCGAAGCTTCCGTCGTATGTATGCCCTCGAAGCCTTTGCGCCATATGTCCGTTCGGTAGGCTCCCGGCTCTATAAGAACAACGCGAACGCCGAAAGACATCATTTCCAAACGCAAGGATTCGCTAAATCCCTCAATCGCGAACTTGGACGTGCTGTACGGTGCATACCCCGGAAAGGCGGACAGCCCGCTCACACTGCTCACATTGACGATACAGCCTGACTGACTGGCGCGCATGTATGGTAAAACCGCCTTTGTGGTCGCAATGACGCCAAACACATTCGTTTCCAACTGGGATCGCCAAGCTTCCATCGGGACATCTTCCACATAACCGCCAACAGCGAAGCCGGCATTGTTAATCAGCACATCGATTCGTCCATACTTCTTCATGATATCAGAAACAGCCGCCTCAATCGATGTCTGAATCGTTACATCTAGGAACATGGTCTCGATAGCCGAGCTTACGCCTACTTTTTCAGCTTGCAGAAGCAATGACTCGCTTCTGCTCAAATCGCGCATCGTTGCGATCACGCGATATCCTTGCCCAGCAAGCGCAATCGACGTCAATAAGCCGAATCCGCTGGATGCGCCCGTCACCAGTGCGACCCCACGCGCAGAACTCATGTCCGACTTCCCCCTCATCCCTCCACTTACTACCCTTCATAATCCCACACAAACCTCATCATGTCGATATGCAAAAGTTGTGAAAAACGTGCTTCGTTCTCATACATGCCCATAACTCCGACGTTTTAGCCCTCCATTCCAGTGAACAGCAGTCCGCTATCTTGGCGAATATCGGAAGAAGCAAAATGGGTTATTTCCGGGGAAATAGAGCCCCATAGCCCCCTATCAAGCCAAAAAAGAAGCCCCAAAACCAGAGGGCTCCCACTTCGCCACAATATTGATAACGCTTACAACAAAGAGTATATAATATAGCCATCATGGCATGTGTCCCTCTATTGCCTGGAAGTCGCATTGTATTGCTGTCTTTACAACTGCAGACGATACGTTTTTGGAGTCATGCCGAGCACTGTTTTAAACACTCTGCAAAAATAAGAAGCATTTAGAAAGCCGACCTCCTGCGCGATGAAGCTGGCCGTTTTGTTTGTTGTTTCAAGCAGGTAACAAGCTTCTTTCAACCTTCGTGCAACGATAAATTCCGTAATGGAGCTGCCCATGGATTGTCGAAATGTATGAGACAAGTAGTATGTCGACAGATGCAAATCCTCCGACATCTGATTCAAATCAAATTTTTCTTTAAAATGAAGCTCGATCCAGTCGATCATCTGCACAGCGGTGTGGGAGTATCGCGTCTTCAGCTTGTCTTCGAACCCGCTATAGAACGCTTTTTCATACGGTTCAAGCCCTTGGATAATGGCCAATAAACATAAAACGAACTCTTCGTGCTGTTTATGAACGGGAATACGCGTCAACTTCTGATGCAAGCGCTCGAACAATGCTTCCAAGTGCTGCTGCTTCGCTAAGGCTTGACATTGCAAAGGCTGCTTCCAGAGAATGTTAAACCAACTGCGAATTCCGCTGAAAGTCTGCAGCGCAGCGTCCAGCTTGTAGGGATCAAACATAAGTACGGTACGGACGAAAGGCCCCTTCATATAAATCCGGTGCAATTGAAAGGGCTGAAACAGAAGCAGTGTGCCGGGTTCGACTAGAAACACCTGCTTATTCACCTCAATACGGCCCTCACCTTCATAGACATACAAGAATTCCATGCTAGGGTGAGCATGATGAATCTCCCAAGTGTGTTTAGGGCTGGACTTGCAATGGTTCAGATGAAAAGGTTCCTTTCTAACGTCGACATTCGTGCTTAGCTTCAATCGCGATCCCTCCAAATAATGGAATGAAATGGCAGTTTTTCACGTGAGCACACTATACCACATTCCTCTGCCAAATAATTGTGTTAAAACAAGGCATGGCAGTGTTTTTTATAGGCCCCCTTCCCCCTCCATCCGTCTGATAAAATAGAATAAACCTGTACGCTGCGCTCCTCACAAACGGAATCGCAGGTACAGGTTACGGTTATTCATGCTCCAAATTAAGCTTTCGCCTTATCAAGCCGCTTATCATCCGGCTCGATATGATCCGCCGATTCTTTGCCGTCGGAGACCAGTTCCCTGGCCGAGCTCTTGAATTCATGCAGTGTGCGGCCGACAGCCCGGCCAAGCTCCGGAAGCTTGGATGGGCCAAACAGCACCAGAACAACGACTAAAATTAACATGAGACCTGGGAATCCAATATTTTGCAGCATAAGATCATCAACTCCGTTTCATTAGTCTTGGTTATGATGCTTCGGATATACCGCTACAGCTTCAATTTCAATCAGCCAGTCAGAACTGACGAGGCCTGCTACGCCAACCGTCGAACGCGCCGGTTTAACAGGATTCGCTTCCGTGCCGAAAAATTGCGCATAAGCATCAAACCAGCCTTGATAGTCAAACTTATTGTCTTTGGCTGTGTCGGCTGTTACATATACGCGCAAATAAGCGACATCGGCAAGCGTCAATCCTTTGTCCTTTAACTGTTTCTCAATTTCCTTCAAAATACCGATGCCTTGCGTCTTGGTATCCCCATAGCGCTCATAAACCGTTTTGCCCTCTTTATTAAGGACCGGCGGTACGGTTCCGCTTGTGAACAAATACGAGGATCCCGATGGAACGGACACACCTGCCGAGATCGAGGAGGCCGGATTGCCGTAGAACTCAACCTCATGAATCGGTTCCGATGCATATTTGTTCGTCTTTTCGGCGCCTGCCGCATAAGCGCTGACACAGATGAGGCATGAAGCTATCGTTGCAGCAGCTATCGTTTTCACTTTTTTAGTTAAGATCATCGTTCATCGCTCCTCTTCGTCTACTCTTTCATGACGCGCTCATGAATCTCGGTGACCACTTTTCTTGCAGACTCAATAGCTCCTGCCTGCCAAGCGGTAATATAGCTGATGTGCTCCCCGGCCAAGTAAATGCGGCCATCCGGCTTGCATAAGGTCGGATAATAATTTTTACGGTCATCCGACGTATACGAAGCCCATCCGCCAAGATTGTACTTGATCCTCTTCCAGTCGACGGAGAAGGAGGCTTCAAATTCTTTGTGATATTGCGGGTGAATTTTCGCCCCTTGGCTTAGCGCGTAATCCTCCCTTTGGGCAGGCGTCATTTTGCCGAGCTTGTCGGCATTGCCGCCGAAGGCATAGTAGCCTAAGAGCAGTCCTTTTTTAGCAAAATAATCGGTCGGCGGGTAATAAATACTGGCGATATCCATATTCGTCAGCGTGCTGCCTCCGTAAATTTGCTCATCCTCCTCCCAGAACCGGCGCTTGAATTGGAGACCGATTTTACCCGCAGAAGCATAAGCGATTTTGGCGATGGCCGTTGACATTTCCGCGGAGAAATCAGCCCTAATATCTTTAAGAACAGGGAGCGGAATGGTACAGATGCAGAAGTCTCCTGTAACTTCTTTGCTTGCGCCCGTGTTCAAATCTTTATACAAAATGCGTACGCCTTCCGAAGACTGTTTAATTTCTTGAACCTCGGCATGAAACTCAATCTTGTCGCCGACCCGCTTCTCAAAAGCTTTCGCGATCATATCCATCCCGCCAACCGGGTGGAACATCATCATTTGCTGATCATACGAATATTCGCTGCTAAAAAATTGTCCGAAACCGGAGTTGATGATGGCTTTCAAACTGAATGGATCTCTCCGAACGCCTGCGTCAAATTTCCCGCCCGGCTCCTCGGTATATCCGGCCCGTTCCGAGCCTTTATAGAACAAATCCGCACTCAAATCCCCTTCGGCTTTCAAATAGGCGACGAGCTTCGCTTTTTCTTCCGTCGTTAGCGGGAGGTCCAGCGCCTTTTGATTCACGGCTTTAGCCAGCATTTCGGCCACATAGCCTCTAACGTCCGCTTTCGCTTGGCGCTTCGGAATTTTCACGCCTGACAGCTCGCCGACATTTTCGTTATAGTAGTAGCCGCTTTCGTTCACATTGTTAAAAGGCTCAATCGCAACGCCAAATTTGCGGGCATAGTCCAGCGTTACGTGAAATTGCGGAATACGCATCGGCCCGGCGTTAAAATACATGCCATTATCAAAACGGGCAACTTGTTTCGTTCCCCCTACTTCTGCAACCGCCGTTCCTCTGCGCACCGACCACGCTCTACCGCCCACTCGAGCTCTAGCTTCTAAAATGGTACATTGATACCCAGCATTTCCGAGTTCATAGGCAGCCGTTAAACCGGCTATCCCTCCGCCGAGAATGATGACTTTCTTGCCGTTGCGATTTGTCGATGTGAGATCCCAACCTGAAGGGGGCGTATAATCGGCCGCTTTCATGGTCTCTGGGGATAACAAACCTAACGTTCCCATAACGCTGAAAAGTGCGGCCGACCCTCCTACCTTTCCGACTGTAGTCAAAAATTGTCTGCGTGTAATTTGCTCTTCTTTGATCGGTGTCTTCTCCATGCTCCCATCTCCTCGTTCATGTTTGGATAAACCGCACATTAAACATATCAATGGCAAACGGTTTCGTCATTATTTTGTGTAAGATTACATTACATAAATTATACTTATACCCAGATAAATATGGATTATTTGATCCGTTTTTGATGAAATGATAGAGTTTACTTATGTTAACGTCACGTATATGTTAATTTAACTAACATTAACTGGAGGTTGGATAATCATGATGATGACGACGAAGATGATGACTCAAAAAAAAGTAATTCAAATCGGTGTTGTCAGTGAATTAACCGGACTATCGGAAAGGCAAATTCGCTACTACGAGGATCGGAAACTCATTTTTCCGGAGAGAAGCAAAGGGGGCGTTCGCAAATACTCATTCGAAGACGTTGAAATGATTATGGATATACATACCAAAATGATGAATGGCTTTCAAACCGTCGAGCTCAAGCGCATGCTGGCAGGTTCGTAAACCAAACAAAGAGTTGGAGGCGCCGTCTATGCAAATCAAAGAAATGATGTCACTGATGGACCATTTATCCGAGCTCCGAACCCGCATCATTCGGGTTTTGATCGTTCTTGTTCTGACGATGATCGGCGGCTTTTTCGCAGCCCAGAAAATTCTCCTGTACTTCAAAGAAACACCCCCGGCGTCCGCCATGAGCTGGCACGTATTCTCCCCTATGGATGGCATTCGCATCTATATGATGATTGCGTTCGTGATTTCACTTACAATCACGCTGCCTTTTATCCTTTTCCAGGCATGGGGGTTCGTGAAGGAGGGTCTTACCAAAGAAGAACAAAGCGCCACACTCCGCTATATCCCCTATACGTTCCTTTGTTTTATGATCGGGCTTTCTTTTGCCTACTTTGTCGTCTTCCCCATGTGCATGACCTTCACGATTCGCATCACGGACAATCTTGGATTAACCCAGACCTACGGGGTTGCCCAATATTTCGGCTTTATGCTGAACATCGTGCTGCCGTTATCCATCGCCTTCGAATTGCCTATCGTCGTGATGTTTCTGACCCGCATTAAGCTGCTGAATCCGAAGCTGCTGCACAAATTTCGCAGGTATGCCTATCTCTTGCTCGTCATCACGGCCAGCCTCATATCGCCGCCTGACCTTATTTCCCATCTGATGGTCGCCGTGCCCTTGTTTGCTTTATATGAAATTAGCGTAGTGCTTTCCCGCTTCGTTGTTAACGCACAAATTCGGGAGAGCAGCAAACTGAACATAGAAGTCTCTTCCTACTAAAATAGGCCTTCGCTATCATTGCCTTCCCCTAAGGTATTGGGATATATTTACACCAATATATCCTTCAAGGGCAGGGTGAACTATGCGGATCGAACAACTGCTGTATGTGATCGAGATCAACCAAGCAGGGTCTATTTCCATGGCAGCCGAAAAGCTGCACGTTTCCCAACCGAACATTTCCCAAGCCATCGTCTCGCTGGAGGAGGAGCTTGGCGTCAAGCTTTTTAACCGTTCGCGCTTTGGCGCTGTACCGACAGAAGAAGGCAAGAGGATCATAAGTAAAGCTGAAGAAATTATTAGCAAAGTAGAGGAACTCCGGGAATCCGTCGGCCATCATGCCAGAGAGCTTTCCGGGCTCCTCTCCATTGCTTCAGTGCCAAGCTTATGTTTAAGCGTGCTCCCCGCAACGTTAGCGCTTTTCAAAGAGAAACACCCGTTAGTCGAGCTGGAAATGCTGGAGCTTGATTATGAGCAAATTAAACAGGAAGTGCTTTCCGGAAACGTTGATATGGGCTTAATCGCTGTGCCAAAGCACCATGAAGAGCCGAATCATCAGCTAACCGTAGAAAAGCTAATGGACAACAGAGTCATGGCCTGTGTAGGCAAAAATTCGCCCTTCGCTCACCGGACAACCATTTCCACCCTGGAACTAGTAAATCAGCCCATCCTGCTAAATTCCGATTACTTGATTGAGAAGCTAAGAAAGCACGGGGAACCTAACATTTTGTTCAAGTTGGGAAATTCAGAAGCGGCAAAGCGCGTGATCGCCGAAGGCATCGCGATTGGCTTTTACACAGAGCTCGGCTTGAAATATGACCCCTACATACTCACAGGCAGCACAGTGGCATTGGACATTACCGGAGAAGACATGGAAGTGACCTTCTGCTCCATCAGAGTTAAGAACCGGCATCAGTCCATCGCTTCCAAAGAATTTGCCAAACAATTAAAAGCCATTATTGCGACAAGTTAATCCATGAAAAAAAAGAAAGCCTATCTCATTGGATAGGCGAGATTCTATTTGTTGAAGAATCCATTTTGTATTTCTTAAACTCCTTCAGTTGATCTTCTGTTAAATATTGCAATAATAAATCTGAAGAATGGTAAGTTACGGCTTCACTCGCGGATGCTATATTAAAGGTGTCAAGATAGATGTCACCTTCTGCAACTTTAATATGATACTCTTTTCCATTAAAAACGATCAGCGCACTATGATCACTAAAATGTTCCTTAAATGAAATTGGGTACTTATTATTTACATCCGAATGCTTATAATAAATCTTTTTATCGATTGTGTTCTTTTGCTTATCAATCAATTCTGATGGACTGATAGATCTCAACTCTATAGTACTAGTTTGCTCATTCCATTTTACCTCCTTACCTAAGGCCTGACCGATGCTCTTCAGGGGCAAGTAAGAGTTTCCGTCAATTATTGCAACCGGCTTTTCTAAAGCTAACTTATTCCCGTCGAGCTCTACTGACATATTCGGGTTAAGATAGGCTTCAATTTTTTCAAGCGCTGAATTTGCAAAACCTGATGTTGAAACAACTGCAACGACTCCAACTGCAATTCCTAGAATGAATATATTATACTTTTTCAATTCGAACCTCCTAAAATAGGTAATATTTCCAATTTATACGATAACACATTCTGGATAATTATGGGAGTATAATTTAATTTCAGTGAGTGATGAAATAAAGTTTTTGTTAACTGTCATAAACCACCCCCTTCCCTGCATAGTTTATATAGTTGCTTATCGCTGAAAGCCACATGAAACTTTTACAGAAAATCATGACTTGCTATGGGAAGGGAAGTTGATTTCGTATTCTTACTCTAGAGAAAATTGAACGTATCGAAGCCGGTTGTACGAATCCGCAAGACGCCATTATTATCCGCCTGCTCGCTGAGGGCATTGAGTCTCATGAAATTGTTTATTTGAAAAAGAGCTCCTTAGATCCAAAAAAATGCCTGCTCACGGTCACGGATGCCTATGGGGCAAAAAGACAAGTCCGCATATCCAGAAGATGCGCCGAATTGTATCAATTCGCACTGGAACAAACCAAATATGTTGTCAATAGCGGACATCCAACGAAACAAAAGATAGTCGATCTGCGGGCAAGCGACGATCTGATTAAAGTGGGCATGCACGATTTTATCGCGAATCGCTGTCTGATTACACAGATGGATTGTGTCATTTTACGGACGATCTATATGCGCCTTCGGCAGTTGGCTGAATTGTTCGCTACGCCGGAGCTTACATATTTAACGACGACCAAACTTGAGATTAAACAGTTTGCACATGCATAAGCGGAACGAGCCTGTCCCACGAAGAAGGCGAAGTAAGATAGCTGGAAAATCTCCCTCCCTCTAAACGGATCGAAAGATGACCTCGTAAGGAAAATAGAAGGAAAACCTCCCTTAATGTGACCGGATTCAGAGAATTCTCATGAAATCGGCGCAAATAGAGGGAGTTTTTCCTTCTAAATGGATCTGACAAGCTTCTGAAGTCCTATTAGAGGGAAATTTCCCCTTATTCATAAACGCAAAAGGCTGCCTTTAAGTAGAATCATCTACTCAAGGCAGCCTCTTGCTGTGCTATTTCACCTTGCATACTCCCATACCTGCAAAGCAGCGCCAATCATCCCGCTCCAGTTCCCGCGATAGGCCTTCTCAATCCTGACGCCATCATGCATGGAAGGCATGGTTCTGGCGGCTATTTCTTTCCTGATGCCCTCCAGGAATTCATCGCCCGCCTCGGCCACACCGCCGCCAATAATAATCAGTTCAGGATTAAAAATATGAACAAGCGATGCCATAGCCGAACCCAGCGCTGCGATCGTTTCCTTCATGACTTCGGCAGCCATCCTGTCGCCAGACTGCCAGCGGGAAAAAACCTCCCGCGAGTCGATAGACACAGGAGCCATCCCCGCTGCAGCCAGCCTCTCGGTCATTCTTCGGGCAATATTGGTGCCCGACGCATATTGTTCCAGGCATCCTTTGCCCCCACATAAGCAGGGAGCTCCCTTCCAATCCACCGAAAGATGGCCTAATTCCCCGCCTGCGCCCCAGCAGCCGTGCACGAGATGCCCATCAACGACAACAGCTCCGCCTACGCCGGTGCCCAACGCCACGCACAGGAAATGCTTAACCCCTTTGCCTGCGCCAAGGTGTTTCTCCGTCAGAGCCAGGACATTCACGTCATTATCGACTGTGACTGGCATCTGAAACTGCGCTTGCAGCAGCGCCTTCAGCGGCGTCCCGGCGTAGCCCGGGAGCAGCTCGGAAGCGGACCGGACTTGTCCGGCCGACCAATCGATTTGTCCTGCGCTGCCGACGCCAATTCCTTTGTAGCGCATATCAGGGTTGACCGCTTCAACCTCTGAGAGTAACTTCTGAATCGTCTGTATGACGCGGTCCGCCGTGTTCACTTGTCCGGCCATCGTAGCCAAACTGACCGTATGCAATACGTCCCCGCATGAGCTGACAACGCCGGCATTCATTTTCGTACCGCCGATGTCGACACCGATTGCATAATCCGAATCGGGATCAAATATCGCTGACTCCATGGAATCCTCCCCGCCCTAGCCCATCGCCTTGATGTATCGGGCCGTAATCAATTGCGGTCGGGTAATCGCGCTGCCGACTACGACATTGACCGCTCCGCAATCCAGTGCTTTCGCCGCCTCTTCAGGCTTCCAGATACGCCCTTCTGCGACTACCGGAACCTTGACGGCCCTGCTCAGCTCCCGCAGCAGCTCAAAATCCGGCTCATGAGATTGCCGACTGTAGGAGGTATACCCCGAGAGCGTGGTGCCGATGAAATCCACACCCAGCCGCTCTGCGGCAATTCCCTCTTCCAGCGTGGAAATGTCCGCCATGACCGCTGCGCCCATCTTGTGCGCGAGGGCAATCAATGGCTGGACGGCTTCCAGACGGTCCTCGCGATCCGTCACGTCGAGCGCTACGACGTCTGCGCCAGCCAGGACAATCGCAGTCACTTCGTTCATCGTTGGCGTTATGAAAATCTCCGAGCCTGCGATCTCGCGTTTAATAAGGCCGATAACCGGCACGGACACTTCCTGCTTAATGGCCAAAATGTCAAATACGCCGTTCGTCCGGATTCCGACCGCGCCGGCTTCCACGGCGGCTCTGGCCATTTTGGCCATCGTATCTCCGCCTCGCAAAGGCTCGTGAGGAAGCGCCTGGCAAGATACGATCAAACCCCTCTTTGGAAACAGATCGCCTGATCTCTGTATCACAGCCCGGCTCCTTTCGCTTGCGCAGCAAGGCTTAGAATTCGCTCGTTCAATGCATGAATACGCGATAGATCCGATTCAGCGACCGGCAGCAGAGGCAGTCTCGGTTCGCCCGTGTCATAACCGCGCAGCTTCAAAATCGCTTTGCAAGCGCCATATAAAGACGGGAATGATAATAATTCCACGATCAATTCATTCACAATAAACTGCCATTTCTGTGCCTCCGCTAGCAGGCCTTGCTCGAAACAGCTCTCTATGCGGAGAAAGAGCTCCGGCATAACCCCGTACGTGCCGCCGATCCCACCATCCGCGCCAATGCTTCTTCCGGCCAAATACTGTTCATCCGGCCCGTTTAAGACGAGGAAATCTTTGCCTCCGGCCGCTTTGAACTGCTGAAGCTCGAACGTGCTCTCGGCGGATATTTTGACACCGATGACTTTCTCTTGAGCCGCCATTTTGGACAGCAAGCTTACAGATAGCTGAAATCCCGTCGTTTGCGGAATATGATAGATGATGAAAGGCAAATCCGTGCTGTCGATAATGGCCTGCCAATGCGCCTCTACGCTTGGCGCCGGCAAACGGTAATAAATCGCCGGGACGGTTGAAACCGCATGCGCCCCGACTTTCTCCGCATGAATGGCAAGCTCTACGCTGTCGCGTGTAGCAGGCGCGCCGACATGGGCGATGATGGTCAGCTCATCCCCAACTTCGCCGACAACAGCCTCGAGCATACGTTTGCGTTCTGTCACAGACTGGAGCATCCCTTCGCCGGAACTGCCGCCTACATACAAGCCCTTTACGCCTGATTCGGCGTAGTATCTGGCTAACCGCCGAGCTGCCTCCACGTCAATTTCACCCGATGCGTCGTAACAGGAATACATCGCAATTGTAATCCCTCTAAATCCATCTAAATTATAGGATTTCATGCTGCATTTACCTCCGTTTTTTAGGCTTATCTATGTAATGCCTTTCTTTAACCTTTTACAGCTCCCATCGTAATCCCTTGCGTAAATGCTTTCTGAAACACTAGGAAAATGGCAATCATCGGAACGGATGCCAACGCAGCTCCTGCCATAAGAACGCCATAGTTGGTCATAAATTCGCTCTGCGTCGTCATCATAGACACACCTAGTGGCAATGTCATCATCGTAGTCGAGCGGATCATAATAAGTTGACTGAAATAATCGTTCCAAGAGGCGATAAACGTGAAGATGGCAAGTGCCCCCAGAGCTGGCTTAAGCAATGGCAAAATAATGGTGGAGAACAAACGGATCTCCGAACAGCCGTCCATTTTCGCCGCCTCCATCAACTCTCCCGGAATCGTCTGAGCGAACTGCTTCATCAAGAATACGCCGAACGGCCAACCGATCGCCGGCAAAATAAGCCCATAATACGTATTAACCCACCCGAAATCTGCCAACATCGTAAAAAGCGGAACGAGAATAACTTGCTTTGGCAGCGCCATCGCTGCGATGAACATCGTGAAAATAATTTTGCGCCCCGGGAAAAGCTTCTTCGCAAGCACATAACCGGCTGTCGAGGAAGCGAGACAAACCGCAATCATTTCCACAACAGAGATGATGAAGCTGTTCAGCGTCCAACGCCAGATCGGATTCTTAAACAATTCCTGCCAATTGCTGAGCGTCGGTTTAAGCGGGAACCATTCCGGTGGGATCGCCGTGGCGACCGTCTGTATTTTGAACGCACCGGTCATAATCCAATAGAAAGGAAATATAAACACAATCGTGGAAAGAATCAACAAAAGGGCTGAGACTATTTTCGTCGGCGTCCATTTTCGTTTTATGCCGGAATGACGATGTTTTCTGACACTGCCGGGGTGTGCGTGCACATGTGCATTTGCTGTCATTGTGACCTCCTAGTACTCAACATCGCTGCCAAAATATTTGAACTGAATCGTGGATATGATTCCGATTACGATCGCTAGTATTATGCCCATTGCGGAAGCAAGACCGAAATGCCCGAGCAGAAATGCTTGCTCATACACGCCGTACATGACCGTTGATGTGCTGTAAACCGGCCCGCCCGAGGTCAATAACTGAATTAACGCGAAACACTGAAAGGTGTTAATCGTCGTAATGACAATGACATATAGATTCGTCGGCATCAGCATAGGCCACACGATTTTGATGAAAATTTGCCAAGGCGTTGCGCGATCGATTTCCGCAGCTTCAATATACGAGGTAGGAATGTTACCTAGTGAAGCGACATACAGGATGATTGGCTGTCCGACAGATGTTGTAATCAAAACGGCAATAATCGCAAGCAGCGCCGTTCTTGTGTCGCCAAGCCACGAAGTCGGTTCGAAACCGAACAGTCCGGTGAGATAGTTCAAAATTCCATAGTTCGGATGATAAATCCAGCCCCACACGACCGTGATGCTGACAACCGAGGATACGGCAGGCAAATAAAAAACGCCACGGAAAAACGATCTGGAGAGCTCTTTCATTTTATAAATATTAACGGCTACAAAGATGGAAAATACAATCACAATCGGCACTGCGATAACGACCAGCAATATCGTATTTCGCATAGACTTTAGAAATGTTTCGTTATGCATCAAGGAAACGTAGTTATCTAATCCGATAAAATCAAAAGTTCTTAATGAGTAATCGAAAAAACTGATATAAATTCCTTTTAGCATCGGATATGCGACAAAAACCAGAAAAAATCCAAAAGCTGGAAGTAAAAAGAGATAGCTCATCAGCCAGTCGCGCCGGACCATTTTTCTCGATTTGCTAACCGTTGCTTCCATTTCCTTTTCCCCATTTCTCATGTTTAGTGAAAGGAGCAGCGCCGCTTGCTGCGCTGCTCCTCCCGGCAACTGCTGCCTTATTTTGAAACTTGCGCTTTTGCCTTGGCAATCGCCTCGTTAGCTTTGGTCGCAAATGCGTCCAGCGCCTCTTTGCCTGTTGCCGTACCTGTTAATGCGCGCTGCAGTTCAGGGAACCAGAACGTGCGGATTTCCGCATAGCCGTCTGCGATTGTCGGAGGATCTGTGATGAATTGACGCGCTAAATCCGCATATTTATACTCAGGGTCGTCATACAAGCCGGTTACAGACGTGCGTGCGGATAGACCGCCGGTCTGAATGACGTTCTTTTTGCCCCATACAGGATCATTCACAACGAAATCAATAAATTTCTTGGAAGCCGCAATTTTGTCAGCATTGCCGTTGTTGAAGATAGCAAGTCCGCCTAGGAACGGCTCCAATTTAGGCTTCGATCCGTCCAGCGTCGGGAAAGGCAGCAAAATATCGTCAAACGGCACTTTTTTGTTCGCGACGTTTTGCGCTTTCAAGACCGGCGAGTAGTTCAGGGTAAATGCCAGTTTACCTTGCAAGAATAAGTCGTTGACGTCAGAAGCGGCCAGTGAAGCTGCTCCTGCTACGCTGATTTTGTCTTTCGTTGCTTTTACGACCCAATCCAGCGCCTTACCGGCATTCTCGGTATTAATCGCCACTTTGGAGTTGTCCTCGGTAAGGAAGCGGGAAACGCCCATGTTAGCCAAATAAGCGCGAGTGCCTTGATCACCTGCCGTACTTTTAGCGAAAAAGCCGGTCGGAATGATTTCCGGCGCCTTCTCTTTTACGGCCTGCAGCGCTTTTTCGTATTCCGCTACCGTCCACGTTCTGTCCGGTCTGTTTAGCGGAAGCAAATCAACGGCGCCGATTTTCTCAAACACCGTTTTGTTCACAGCCATCATGAACGGACCGGTGTTCAGCGGGTACATCACAATTTGATCACCAACGGTCGATTGCTTCCAGAAAGCCGGAGCGATGTCATTCTTTACTTCAGGGGTAACCATGTCGTTTAAAGGTGCAAGCAGCTTCTTTTTGCCCCAGTCGATAATGCGTCCGGGAGCATCGTAGATGACGTCAGGCGCCGTGTTGGAGGCAATCGCAACATTGAGCTTCTGAGGGCCGCCGTCGAATGTAATCATTTCAAGATTGACTTTGATTTCGGGATACTTCTGGTTAAAAGCCGCAATGATTTGTTTCTCGTATTTGCCGACTTCGCCATCCAACGTTTGGAAGTTAGGGAAGTTCCACCAAGTAATCTCGACAGGCTTTGCAGCCGCTTGCGTCGCTGCAGGCTTCGATGCATCCGGCGATGCTGCCGGTTGGCTTTGCACCGAATTATTCGTGCATGCAACAAGCTGGGATCCTACCAGCGCGACGCCTAGAACTGTCAACAATCCTTTTTTCATTGCTCTCATCTAAGTACCCCCATTATCGTTTTAGGAACAAATGAGCTCGCTTTCATTCCTTGCTCTAAGCATAGAACATTACTTTCAATGGCAAAATCCCACTGGTTTTACTTCTATGGTCGTATTCTGACCTGTTTGTTTTTCGACCTTTTTCAAACACGTTTTGTAGCGATTTTAGTATATAATTTAGAAAAAGAACAGATCAGGCCATAATCTTTCGGGGGATATCATGTATAAACTACTCATTGTCGAGGATGAACCACTCATTCGAACAGGCCTCAAGCACTATTTTGACTGGCAGGATCTTCATATCACTTCTATCTTGGAAGCTGACAACGGGATCAACGGCTTAACCCTGGCGCTGCAGGAACAGCCCCATCTCATTATCACAGATATCCGCATGCCGGAGATGGATGGGCTGGAGATGATCGAGCAATTGCGCTCCCGGCTTCCTGATACGGTTTTTGTCATTTTGACAGGTTTTAATGAGTTCGCCTATGCGCAGCAAGCCATTCGGTTGGGCGGTGTGCATGCCTTTTTGCTTAAACCGCTTGAATATGAAGAAAGTTTGGCAACCATCCAAAGCTGCATCCAGGAAGTCGTCGCGAAGCATAAGAAGCGTCAGACCCACTCGGAAATGGTCCAGGAAAGCAAGCTGTTCAAGGGCAGCGAATGGATTCAGCTCCTGCTTGAGGAGCCTGATCAGGCCGTGGCCGATGAGGAGCTGCTACGGCATCTTTTTGAATACAGGAGCGAAAGCTGCTGGTATCAACCTTTTGTCATCACGTGGATGCCAGTGAATGCTGCTGCACCGCTTGCGAAGAGCGAGATCAAACAATTGTCCGCCACGCTGATCGATCATGCGATAACATCGCTGTATCGGCCTGACGCGCCACGTCAACTCATTACTTACACGTTCAAATCCAAATTATACGGAATTGCCATGCTGAATACCCCGCTCGCAGAGGGCGCTCAAGACTTCGCGCTTCAACAGCAAGAGCGCCTTATAAAGCAAGCCGGAGAAAGGCTGCAAGCTTCCTTCTTTATGGCGATCGGGGCATCGACGGACAGGCTGTCAGACCTCGGCCATTTGCTGCAGGGGACGGACAAGGCATTGTGGTCGCGTTATTATCAATCTGAGCGCCATTTGTTCCTTGCAGCTGCCTGCGAAACTGTATATCCAGGCAAAGTATCTCCTATACGATTGAATGATCTGGATAGGAAGCAGCTCTATGAAAGCTTGGAGAGCGCTAATGAGCGGGAACTCAAGCAGCTCCTGCAGCGCTTTGTGAAGGACAAACTGGAATATATGCCGCAGATTGCGCCCTCACGCTGGCTTGCCTTTTTGCAAGAATTGATCGGACTATGCATTAATTTTGCCAATAAAAACAGCATCCCTTTTGAAAGCGTCTACAGCGACAAGTTGTTAAGTCTTGCCTTCGTGGATGATTTCCCCACGCTTGAGGCGCTCTTCGACTGGCTCGGCGATTGGATGGTGCAGTTGGCCACGATATCAAGGGACGGCTCGCTGTCTGATCAGCAGCAGGACGTGCTCATTTTTGAACACATCGCATCCTTCATTAAACAGAACATTGCCGAAGACGTGACGCTGCAAATGGTAGCCGACCGCTTCTTCTACAATCCTTCTTACTTAAGCCGCCTGTTCAAAAGAAAGCTGGACAAAAATTACATGCGTTTTGTTACGGAAATCCGAATTGCCTACGCTCAGGAACTGTTAAAAAAGCCCGACTATTTAATAACGGACATCTGTACGATGTGCGGCTACAAAAGCTACAAACATTTCGTCAAAACCTTTGGCATCATCGCCCAAATGACACCCACCGAATATCGCAAAAAATGGGGTTGGTCCTAAATGTTGAACTGGAAACAGCTGACCCGGCAAGTCCGGATGAAGCATGTCAATCATCAAATCTTCGTGCTGATGATCCTGATTATTACGATACCTTTATTGATCATTTCGGTTATCATCTATTTATTTTCCATACAGGCCGTCAAAAACGAGTACCAAAGCAGCTCCAACTTAATTCTTACGAATTTGTCCTTTAACATTGATCAGTACCTGCAGAGCATCGAAAAAGGCACGCTGAATGCGCAAATGGACGGGCAGCTCCAAATTGCGCTGGAACATTGGACATTAGCCGGTGAAGACAACGGCAACGATCAGATGATTGTGTACGGCAACACGATCGAGCATTTTATCAGTTCCATCGAGATGACAATCAAGAACGTGGACAGCGTTCAAATTTACGCAGGTTCACGAATGTTCTACTCGACGAATTTTAATCGTTCGGATTACGATGTGAAGGATTTTACGCATGAAGACTGGTATATGCAAACACAGCAAAGAGCAGGCGGCATCGTGCTTTTCGGCGCGCATCTGCCCTTTCATCGGGTGAACGCCAAGGAATCCGTCATTTCCATCGCCAGAGTCATTAACAAAGTGGGCAGCAAGCAGCCGATCGGCGTCATGCTGATCGACATCCGTTTGGATTCCTTGCGGGAAATTCTGAAACTGTCGGAGAACCGCCAACGCTCTTTTCTTATCATTGACGACAAAGGCGGCATTATTTACAATTCGGACCGCAACCAATCGATGACTAATTTATCGGCAACGCTGAAGGATCAGGCCATTCAATCCGTCCTGGAGCACGATTCCGGAAGCTTTTATGCCAATTTTTCCGGCGTCGATTCGTATATTAACTTTGTCACTTCTTCGTATTCCGGCTGGAAAGTCATTCAATATATCGATGAGAAGGAAATGACCAAGCAAGCCAACATTTTGATCAAAATTGTCCTGGCCTTAGCCTTCCTCTCCCTGGGCACAGCGCTACTCTTCATGTTCATCCTATCAGCGCGGGTGACCAAACCGATCATCCTGCTTAGCAGGCAGGTCAAATTGGTCGGGTTAGGAAAATTCGACGTCGATTTGAGCAGCGACCGGCAGGATGAATTCGGCGTCTTGTACCAGGGCATCCGTAAAATGGTGGAGGACCTCCAAAGCTATATCGAGCGCTCGGCCATGGCAAAGGTGCAGCAAAAAATAGCTCAATTCGGAGCCTTAAAGAGCCAAATTAATCCGCATTTTCTCGCTAATGTGCTCGAATCTATTCAAATGAAGGCGATTATCAACGGACAGCGGGATATCAGTGAAATGGTCGGCATGATCGGACGTCTGTTCCGCATCCATATCCAGACCGGCAAAGAGACGGTGACGCTGCGGGAAGAGCTGGAGCATATCCGGTTATATGTGAAAATTCAACAGCTTCGCTTCGGTGATAAAATTCAGTATACCGAGCGGCTTGCGGAGGACAGCTCCGAGCTGCAAGTTATTCATTTCTCCCTCCAGCCCCTGATCGAGAATGCCATCGTACATGGATTGGAACGTTCAAAAGGGCCGGGTTTGCTTGAAGTATCTACCGTCAAATCCGGCAACGACATGCTCATTATGATTAAGGACAATGGCGTGGGCATGGACGAGGAAAAGCTGCAGCGCTTGCAACTAAGGCTCGCCCAGCCTTCCGACACGTTAGACGAAGCCCATATCGGGATTAAAAACGTACATGATCGTATCTGCTTCTATTTTGGCGAACAGTACGGCCTCACTTTGTACAGTCAATTGGGAGAAGGCACGACTGTCATCATTCGTCTTCCGATGAAATAAGAGAAAGGGAACTCCATTCCCTTATTTAGACGAAAAACGAAGTTTCGGGGCGTGGAGGGGAACTGTAGGGTCTTATTTCGCCTCCATCCTCCTGCTACGTGTCCAGTGTGGCGAAATAGCGGCCCCTAGTTCCCTCTCCTTCGCCTAATGGGCTGTTTTCGTCAGAATAGCGTCCTGTAGTTCCCCTTGCTAGTCTTCGCGCTCCCCCTTTCCACGTGGTAACTGCAATAAGTACAGGTAATTTGAATGTTTTAGTGCTTTTTAGCTAACTTTGATGTAAATAGTGCAGGTAATTTCGTTGAAATGAGCCATTTTGGCCCTTTCTAGTAAATTTACCTGCACAAAATACAGGTAATGATTTGATACTGGATGGAGGATGCTGATTTTGATGTACTTTTTGCAGTTGAGCTGAGTAGGCTCCTCCTATACCGGCCTGCAACTAGCAGCATGCGTAGAGCAGTTGTGCTCAAGCCAAAAAAGGGCCATCCCCAAGTCATTCAGACCCTTGGAGACAACCCCTTTTTACTCACGGCACTTCAATCCTCATTTGCCCATGCAATTAAACATCCAGCAGCTCGTCAAAAATGCCTCTGAACTGATCCGCCACCGATTCAGCGCCCTCCTCCAGCTCTTCCCTGCTGAAATAGTAACGGTGATGGGATTCATCCGTGTCCAGCAAATCCGACAACAGCCCGCCGAAGCCGCGCGTTCTGCGGTCAAGCTCCAGGAGGACCTCAACGCCCTCCGCGTCCGGATAGAAAACAAGCTCCAACTCATCCACCGAGCTGCGGTATTCCCCATTTTGATAAGGGACAAACTCAAAGTTTTGAATAAATGGCAGATGATAATTACGCTGCGGGTAATATTCGTTCTCTGCCTTACGCAGATGAAAGCCCAGTTCTTCCAGCGCTTCAAAAATAACCGACGTGTGCGGGTGAGCCAGCACCTCGATAGGATCGCGATCGGACGGATCAACCGCGTTGTCAATATCCATTCCCGTATGTATCCAGATCGGGCTCACGCCAATCGAAATTGGCGTCTCATGCGGCAGCACGAAGTGAAAAGGGATCTCCACCGTTTCTCCCGGCGCAAGAACAAGACTTTCCCCCAGCAGGATGTTAGCTACCACGACCGTTTCTCTGTTCATGCGATTCGAATCGTTATCCGCGGGCTTGAGGTATTCCGTCATAATTTGAAAGTAAATTTTGTCTACTTTTTGCGGGGCACTGCCGCCTTTGGCAAGGACAACACCTTCTACCAGCTCGCCGGGAATGAATGCCTCCGTATGAAACTGCGCATCGATATCGATGTTCCCGATCCCAACTTTGGCCATCATTTTCTTGAAGAATGACATGACTACGAATCCTCCCCCTCTTCATCCTCAAAAAGAGCCCGGAAATACCGCTCTCGATGATTCAAAAAATCTCTCGTTAAATTATAATGATCCGTATCTTCATACGCGACAGGCTCAATGGCGGTTTCAGTGAACTGCAAAATTTGCGCGTCCGGATAGGCCATAATAATGGGAGAATGCGTCGCAATAATAAATTGCGCTTGACCCGACTTGTCCAATTCCTGAATAATTCTTAGGAATGTCAATTGATTCTGCGGCGAAAGCGCCGACTCAGGCTCATCCAGCAAGTACAAGCCCTTGCGATCCAACCGATTTTTGAAAAAAGTCAAAAAAGCTTGACCGTGCGACTGCTCATTTAAGGATTTGCCCCCATATGGCGCGTAGGCTTGGTACCCGATATAGGGATCCTTCGCCATCTCATCGATATAACCGGCAAATGTGTCAAAGGTCTCCGCACGAAAAAAGAGCCCTTGACTTACTTTGGGGAGCCACGACAGTTTCATGATATTCGCTAGCGATTCATCATCTTTTTCTTTTTTTATCGTTAAATCCCTGCCGCCGACCACGCTGAATCCGCAGGAGACGCCGATCGCTTCCAGCAGCGTTGACTTGCCCGAACCGTTATCCCCGATAAAGAAGGTGACATTGGATCGAAATCTGTATTCGCTAAAATGTTGAATTGCCTTGATGTTAAAAGGAAAGAACTTTTTCTCCGCTTCGGACAGCTCAGACCACTCCAAAGCAATTCGCTGCAAGAATGGCATATAAGCCTCCTTTTACTAATCCCAAAATTTAGGGTGCTTCCCTTTCACTTTACACGAAAGCCAACATAAAAATCCACCCCGCTATAGATTCCTCTACAGCAGGGCAGCCGCTATCGCCTATTCAACCTTCAACAACCGCCATTGCTGGTTTTTGCCGCCATTGTCCGTATACTGGATGGCTGCGCCGCCACTTTCTTTGGAGCCGCCGGAAATGTCAATAATCTTACCGGTCGCCCGATTTTTCAATTTAAAATTGCCGGCTCCGCTATCGACAACTTGCCAATGCTGACTGGTCCAGCCACCGTCAGACCACTGCTCAATCACAGCGCCGTCAGCGGTCGAACCGCTTTCCACGCCGATAATTTTACCGCTTCCGCGGTTTTGAATTTTATAGTACCCGCTTCCCGCGCTAATGAACTGCCACTGCTGGCTGTACCAACCGCTGTCGATATACTGCTCCAAATCATCCCCGTTCGCCGTGCCTTGGTTCACCACATTCAGCGCTTTGCCGCCGTTGCGGTTCTCAAGAATATAATAAGCGCTCGTATCGATCGCCGGCGATAAGGCTGTTATCGTTCCCGTGCCTGTATCGATCGTTACGTTGCTGCCCCAACTCAGCGATAGCGAGGTGTTCGTCGGGAACTGCAGCGGCAGCCACACATAACGGGATTCCATCACTTTCCCGCTCCAAGCTCCTGCCCATCGGTCACCCATATATAAATAAGACGTTGTGCTGGAGCCATCGACCGGTAGCACGTAAGCGCTTTGCGAATCGTAAGTCGTCCCATCGCCAAAATTGCTAAGTCCGCTCCACGTGCCGGTAACGGAACTCGCTGTGGCATATTTGCCTTGGTTAGGATCCCAGCCGGTTGCGCCCGAGGTTACTAGGAAGTACACACTGCCTCGTTTGAACATGGCCGGAGCTTCTCGATACTGACCAGCCCATAATGTTTGAACCAACGAGTCCACGCCAAGGAAATCAGGAGTCAATTTATAAATATTCATATCGGCATTCACGCGAGTTGCTGAAATTAAGTAAGCCGTTCCATTATCGTTGAACACCGTCATATCACGGGAATCATTCCCAAGCGGGCGGAAACTGCCATGATACGTGTACGCGCCGTCCACAGTGCTCGACGAGGCAACCGCCGTGCGGGCCTGCCCGTAATCGACGCCATTTTCCCAATGCATCCACAATACGTATTTGCCCGTTGAACTATTATAAATGACTTTCGGTCTTTCGATATTGGATACCCCCAGCTCCGCTGCGGAATTTTTTGTGAGAACATCGCCGCGGTATTCCCATGTTTTAAGATTGCTGGAGCGATAGCAGGAAACGGCTTTAAAAGTCCCATCCGCATTGCGGTTCTCCCCGAACCAATAATAGTAGCTGCCAACTTTAAGGACACCTCCGCCATGTGCGTGAATCACATTTCCGCTTGTATCCTTAAATTGGATGCCACTCTGCACGGTGACGGCAGCCGCCTCTGTTTCCTTCGCAAACAGGAAACTGCCCACCGTTAGCAGACCCAACAAAGCTGCAAGCATGAAGCTGAACAAGCGCAAACCAGGTTTTCTCATCAAATGAATCCATCCTCTCAATGATTGTTTTTGTCGGACTAGTCCTTTTGACAAAGGCTTAAGCGTTAACATCACTCTAATTAAGCGCTTACAACAATATCCGCCAACCACCTCCTTCGCTTCCACCATATAAGAAATCCAGCCCTCTTTCCACTGCATAATCCCGCACAACTATGAACTTTTCATACTTTTTGAAGTGAACTTTGAGCATACAAAAAAGGTGAACTCCTCATCGTCACGATGCAGAGTCCACCTGATCCTAATTCATATCCAATTGCTTCTTCTTCCAAAGCTTCATCATTTCAGGCAGAGCGATACCGAACATGGTAATAATCACTCCTGCCCACTGCAGCGCAGAAACAGTTTCGTGAAGCACAACGAAAGACATGATGACGGCCGTCGGCAATTCTGCCGCACTCATGATGGTGGCAATTCCCCCGCCAATCCTTGGAACGCCGATCGCGAAGAACAATGGCGGTATGACGACGCCGAAGAAGGCTAGCAGCAGCGCCCATGGCAGTAGCTCTTGATGCAAGGAGCCATTGAACAGAAAGTGTGGCGGATACACGAGCATAACCAAAATCAATGACCCTGATTGCATAATTGCACTGCGTGTAATTGGCGCAAGCGTACTGGAAACTTTGCCGCTGAACATAATGAAAAGCGCATAAGTCAGCGCAGAGAGCAGTCCGAGTCCAATACCGATCAACGCCGGCGCTTCTTGACCGCCCTGCAAATACCCGCTCGCCATAATAATTCCGATAAATAAAATGCAGAGCGCAACGACTTTATCTTTCCCCGGACGCTTCCGCTCCGTTACAGCCTCAAGCAGAATTCCAATCCATGTAAATTGAAACAAAAGGATAATGGCAAAAGATGCTGAAATATACTGCAGAGCCGCGTAATAAAAAATACCGGTTAATCCCGAGGTGGTTCCCACCGCCATGAGCGACAAAGCTTGCCGCGGCGCTACTTTCGTCTTCACAGGCTGGCTCTGGCCGCCGCGATTGGATTTGGACGCAACGAAAGCCATCGTCCAAATCATCAGCACACCGAACAAGTTTTGGCTGCCAACCACTTCCCCTACGTGGAAACCCGATTCATAAGCTTTTTTGACAAATGTGGATAACAAGCCAAAGCTGCAGGCGCCAGCGAGCACGAACAAATAATATTTCATCATAGGCAGCGCGTCAAAATATCTCTGACTGTATCCCGTGTCATCATTTTGTAATTCCCCACCGTGTCCTTCATGAAGGACTTATGAATTAACTCCTCAAGTCTGGCATCATCGATCCCATAATCCGCCAAACAATTCGGGGCGCCTAGCGAATTCCAGAATTGACGCAGGGCGTCAATGCCTTCACTCGCAATTTCGTGATCGGTTTTGCCTGCCGGATCGACACCGAAAACAGCCAAGGCCAGCTTTTTCATTCGTGAAGGATCATCTTCCGCGCAATGCTTCATCCAATTCGGATAAACAATGGCCAGCCCGCCGCCGTGCGGAATGTCATAGACCGCAGACAAGCCGTGCTCAATCTGATGGGATGCCCAATCTCCGCCATCCGTGCCGCTTGACAGAAGTCCGTTGAAGGCGGTAGTTCCCGCATACATGATTGTCGCTCTATGCTCGTAGCTGTGCAGGTCTTCAAGCAGTTTAGGCGCAGCTTCCATGACCGTCAGGAGGACAGACTCCATGAAACGGTCCATCATCGGCGTATTTTCCGTAAGGTGGAAATATTGCTCAAGCACATGGGACATCATATCGACGATGCCATATACCGTTTGATCTAAAGGTACCGAATACGTATATTCCGGGTCCAATATAGAGAAGGCCGGATAAGCCAGAGGACTGCTCCAGCCGCGTTTCTCATTTTTCTCCCAATGCGTGATCACGGAAATATTGTTCATCTCCGAGCCGGTAGCCGCGAGCGTCAGCACCGTACCGAACGGCAGCGCTCTAACAGGGACCGCTTTGCGCGTAATGATGTCCCAAACATCCCCCTCATAATAAGCGCCGACCGAAATCGCTTTGACACAGTCGATCACGCTGCCCCCGCCTACGGCAAGAATAAGATCAATATCGCGCTCCCGGCAAAGGCTAATCCCTTTCTTTACGGTTGTAAGCCGCGGATTCGGCTCAACGCCGAACAGCTCAAACACTTCTGCTTGCATATGGTCAAGCTGTCCTTTAACAGCTTCGTAGACGCCATTATTCTTGATGCTTCCGCCGCCATATACGAGCAATACTTTTTTGCCCGTAGTGCCAAGTTCGAGCGCTAGCTGCTCGATTTGCCCTTTTCCAAACCATAATTTGGTTGGATTGAATTGTAAAAAAGATTGCATGTCTGTAGCTCCCTTGGATGACTGATATCTAACTAGAGCAGTATACCACAAGTCCGTTTCAATTTGAAAAAAACAGAAGCGCCCTGTTCCCTTCAGGAATACCCACATAGGATAGACGGAGGTGAAAATCCTATGCCCAAATACCGCATCATCGTCGATCTGTCTCATTTCCAATTACATTTGCTCGATGTAAACCGCGTCGTGCGGAGCTTCCCTGTAGGTATCGGCCGAATGGTAACCAAAACACCCACCGGGGAGTTTACCATTATCAATAAAGAACCCAATCCCGGCGGACCCTTCGGCGTCTTCTGGATGGGGTTAAGCAAGCCGCATTACGGCATCCACGGGACGAACGATCCCTCCTCCATTGGCAAGCTTACCTCTCACGGTTGCATCCGAATGTACAACGAGGATGTGCTGGAATTGGCCGCACTTGTCCCCATCCACACCCGTGTGACAATTCGGCCATAGCAAAGAGCTGTCCTTCCATGCAGCTTCTTTGCATGAGGACAGCTCTTGTAAGCATTGCTAGATCCGGTGTACAGGTAAGGAGAACGAAATGCTGCAGCCTTTGCCCAGGCGGCTTTCCGCCCAGATTTGTCCGCCGTGGTATTGCACAATCTCTTTGGCTATCGCCAAACCAAGACCGCTGCCGCCCGACGTACTGCGTGATTTGGACACTTTGTAAAACCTTTCAAAAATGTGCGGCAAATCCTCTTCGCTAATTCCCACGCCAGTATCGGTAACCCGGATTACAAGCTCGCTGGGATCGCCTTTGATTTCCACTCGTACATGAATGAAACCGCCTCTAGCCGAGAACTTTATGGCATTGTAAATAATATTCGCATACACCTGCTCAATGCGGTCTATATCTACGGTTAGGAGCATCTCTTCGCCTTCCGACTGCGCCATGTCCAGTGTGTAGGTGATGCCTGCATTGGCGCAATCCAGCTCATACTTGGCAAACAGTTGACACACCATCGATTGGCAGGAAGTAGGCGCAAGTTGGAAATGGAACTGCTTCGTTTCCAAGCGGCTCAACTGGTAGAGATCAGTAATCAACCGCTGAATGCCGACGATCCGCATATGGACGACCGAAAGGTACTTTCTTTGCTCTTCCGGCTCTTGAATAACCCCGTCCAGAATCGCCTCTACATAACCTTGAATGGACGTTAGCGGCGTACCCAAATCATGTGAAATATTGGACAGCAGGTCGCGCCGGGACGTCTCCATGAGAATCAATTCGTTCGTCCGCTCTTTGACTTTGGACTCCAAATCATTATAAAGTCTCGCATTCTCAATCGAAATTGCCGCCTGCGCGGACAGCAGTTTGATAATATCAAGACGGTCCGACGTAAAGGCATTGCGAATTAAATTGTTTTCAAGATAAAAAACGCCGACTAAATTGCCCTGGTGCAGGATCGGCTCGCAAAAAATCGACTTGCCTTCGGCTGCCCGAATATAGGGATCATGCGTGAAAATGCCTTTATTCGCCGCATCATCCAAAACAACGCCTTCCTTGGTCCTGGCAACGAACTGGATCACAGCAGCCGGAAGATCTTCTCTCGTTTCAAGAGCTACCGGACTAACGATACAGGAGTCTTTGCCGTCTGTAGCCAGCATTTCTGCCTCGACGTACAAGCTGTCTTTTTCCTTGAGGACAAGGATGCTGCGCTCAGCGCCTGAGGAGTAGGTTACAATTTCCATCAAACGTTTGATCAGCTGCTCCAAGTTGACTTCGCTGGATAAAGACCTGGACGTATTCATAATCGTCATAAAATCCAGCGCCTGCAGCGAGTAGTCGCTAATATTCGTCGTACTCCAGTCCTGCTGCTCTTTCAGGGAGGTTAAATAGTTCGGATATCTTAGCTTCAACTCGTCAGCCTTCGCTTTTGCGCCCCAACTTAAATAACCGTAATACGCGTCTATGAAGTAGGTTTTGGCAATCTTCTCGCGGCCTGCGTCTTTGTACAGTTTTCCCGCCAGCTCGCAGGCTATCGCTTCATGTTGAATGAAGCCCTGTTCCCTTGCTTGCCGGATGGACAATTCGTAGTACTGCTCGGCTTTCTGGAAATTCCCCGTGACACGGCTCCACTCGGCATGCATCAATGAGCTGAGGTGCGAGAAATTTTCCCGGCCGTGGGAGGCCCACTTGTCCATTTTGCGCAGCATTTTGCCCATCTGCTTGGCGAACGCCTTCTGCTCAAGGATCGATGCTTCCTTATACATCGCCGCAATCGACAAAGCATGATAGAAATAGTTTTCAGGAATATGGAACAAGCCGAAGGATACAGACTGCATAGGCTCTGCTTCTTTGCTGGTCTTTAGAGCCGCTTCGTATTGACCGAACAAATAGTACAGCATTATTTTTTTAACCTTATATTCATGCAAAATAACTTGATTCGGATGGATTTCCAGCTTCCGGACAAAACGCTCTTCCTGCTCCTCATCCGTGCCGATAATCAGAGGATTCCCGGCCTTCCCTTCCAAATTCTGAATCACCATGCGCAGCATTTCCAGCATGAGCAGCGTATCGTGATGGTTCGTTTGTTCCAGGATGCGGTAATTTTTGCTGAGATCGTCCTGCACTTCCGGGAGCGGCACGCCTTGAAAATCTTTCGTCAGCACCTGATAGGTCAGCGCATAACCGGCGAAAACGAGATCTCCGTCTTCGATTCCGCTTTTGAACGACTCGTTCAATTGCTCCAAGCACACCGGCAGCGGTTTGACCCAAGGCGTAACAAACAATCCAAAGGAAAAGTGACTTTTGCTGCGATACTGATGGGATTGGAAGCGGGCATTTAATCGCTGTCCGAGCTGCCCGTACTGATAGCCGAGCTGGTAATCTCCGAAACCTGAACCCAGGATTAATCCGTAGGACCCAAACACGTAGGACATAACTGGCGTATTGCCATATTTCAACGCATGCTTAGTCATAATGAACATGAAAAGCACGAACAAATTCGTGTTGACGAAGTACGCCGATACCGCGATACTCATCATCAAATTCATTAATTTGAAACGGTACTCATCTTCCATGATCGGCAAATCGTAAAGTTGAAGCGTATTTTTACGTCCGATCTTTGTTTTAAGGTTCACATAGGCCAGAAATATGTTCAAACTGGTTGGCTCACTCGGGATGCGCAGCCCTTGTTCAGCTAACGCTTTTAGGCCCACCTCCACACTTTTGCGCTGTTTCCCCACGTTTGTGTACAAAATAACCTGCAAGTTATACACTTCCAGCTTCAGCTCGTTCGTACGCGCGTCGAGGAGCAATTGCTCATAGGAGGTTTCCGCCTCATCGGCCTGGCCGTTCAAATATAGCACCTCAGACTTCTCAAGCCGGATAGAGAAGCTGAGATCCGCCATCTCTTTATCCTCAACCAGCTTCAGCAGAGCCAAAGCCTTATTGTAATACTGGAGTGCGGAACGATAGGCGTTCGAGGATTTGGCTTTACGGCCTGCGCGAAGGTTAAACTCCAGCAGCTTAATAATCTCCTGACGTTCAACTAACAAGCCGGAACCGATGTTCATATGATTCACAATATCGAATAAGCGCTGCTCGATTTGTGCTTCTGGCAAAAATTCCAACAGCTTGCGGGCAATGTGCAAGTGTTTCTCCGGCAGAATGGACTGTTCGATCGAGCCATAGACAGCTTCTTGAATGGAATCATGGACGAACATGAAACGAATGTCCTGTGCGGCTGAATTGCCAGGCATATCCGTATAAAATTTATAATCCGTGCCGACCGGGATGATCAGTCCCGTCTGAATGGAAACTTCCAGCTCCTGCAAAACCTCTTCAAACGATGTCATGGCAATGATGCCGAGCGCCTCCAGGTCAAAGGTCGCTCCTAAGCAAGCAGCCTGCCTCAATAAATATTGCGTTCGGGATGGCATGCGCAGCAGCTTCTCTGCAAGGAGGAACATGAGATTGTCCGTAATTCGGAGCTTCTGAATTTCATTCATATCCCAAATCCAACGATTGGCTTCATAGCTGTAGGCGACCAAATTTTGTTCATACAGGGCGGTCAGGAATTGCTTGACGAAAAAAGGATTGCCTCCTGTTTTTTGCAGAACAAGCTGCGCCAATTCAGCAACGTGCTGCTGCTCCGTCTTCAACGACTCGGCAACCAACTGCTTGACAGCGGATAGTTCCAGAGCCTTCAGCACAATGCGTTCCGAAACAAGCCGCTCCGGCAATTTGTCCAATAATTGAACATGCATGGAGGATAGCCAGTTAGTATCATGCTCACTGCGGTACGAGCCTATAAAGAGGAAATGACTCATTTGCGAGTCGCTTAACAACAGATCGATGAAATGCAAGGATGCCGCATCCGCCCACTGCAAATCATCAAGGAACAGGACAATCGGTCTTTCTTTCGTGCAAAAGATAAGCAGAAATTGCTGCAGTAAGAAATGCAGCCGGTTTTGCGTTTCCTGCGGGGGAAGCTGCTTCGCATTGGGCTGCTCGCCGATCAGCAGTTCGAGCTCAGGAATAAGATCGATTAAGACTTTGCCGCTTGTTCCCAACACTTTGAGCAAACGTCCGCGATATTCTTCAATTTGCTGATCTTTCTCCGTCAATAACTGACGGACGAGCTGCCGCAGCGCTCTGGACAGCGCATGATAGGACACATGCTGTTTACCGGGCTCAAACCGTCCCGATATGAACCACGTGTTGTCCTTCATGGACGCTTTCATCGTCTCCGCGATGAGAAACGATTTGCCGAAACCGGACTCCCCGGTGACCCACACGGCTTCCAATGAGCCATGCACGGCACGTCCGTAAACATGCAGCAGCCTGTCAATTTCCTGGGCTCGTCCATACAACCCCTGAGGAATTTGGAACATATCCGTCATATCGTAGAGACCGATGGTAAAGTCTTGGAAATCGTCCGGTGAGTTAACCATCATGAGGCAATGCTCGAGATCCTGAATGATGCCGTAGGCGCTTTGATAGCGGTCTTCCGCATTTTTAGCGAGAAGCTTCATCACGATATCGGAGAGCGGCTTTGGTATGTCCATTCGAATGCTGTCCGGAGGAATTGGCGTCACCGCGAAATGACAGTGAATGAGTTCCACGGGATCTTCCGTTTGGAAGGGAAGCCGGCCGGTGAGCATTTCGTAGAACGTAACCCCAAGCGAGTAATAGTCCGTGCGGTAATCGATGATCCGATTCATTCGGCCTGTTTGCTCAGGGGACATGTAGAAGAGCGTTCCCTCCAGCAGCAGCGGGTCCAACATTTCTTGACGTTCTCTCGTAAAGGAGGAAATACTGAAATCCGCCAGCTTCATGATCTTTTTATCCGGATTAATAATGATGTTGCTTGGCTTAATATCTTTATGAATAACGTATCGCTGATGAATGTCCCCGACGACTTTGACCAATTGAATGGCTGCGGTTAAAAAGGCTTGAAGCGACTGGCGAAAGACAGGAAAAAAAGCCGACAACGTATCGCCGTCGAAATCTTCCAGAACGAGCGCAATGCTGTTCTGATACTTAGGCAGCCCCAGCGGTTTCACAATGCCGGGGATGTCCAGCATTTTACCGATTTCATACTCGCGCTTCAATCGTGCCACATCCGCAGAAACCGGAAAGTCGGACCGCAGTGTTTTAATAATCACTTTCTCCATAGTCGGTCTATGGATGGCACGGAAAAGCACGGTCCGTTCGCCTTGATAAATCTGTCTGATCAATTCATATTCCGGCAAAATTAACATAAAATCCTCCTAGTAACCTTGCAGCCACATACCGTTTAACAGGACAAACGCACCCCGCACCCGCGGAGCGCGCATGTCACGATTCATGCATTACCAACTGAAAATTTTGCCATCCCAAGGCAGTCCCTTTTCAAAACGGTGCTTGTCATGGATATGGTACCCCTTAAGCACATCGAAATGAGCCAGCTCAAAGGTGTACATCTCCCATATTTTACAAGGTTTTTCCTTGGATCCGTCTTGTTTCAAAATCGCATTAACCGCACGGCGTGCCGCTTCATTGGCCCCTTCCATCGTAGCCAGATTCGTATTCGTACGTACGTAATCAGCCGCCAGGAACAGATTCGGAATAGCGGTAAATGCTTCGGGACGATCATCCCAAGTCCCTACGCGGTTAATGAGCAGAGGCTCCATATTCGTGCAGGCTTGGTCAGGGTTCTCGAAGTGTATATCGGTATCCAGGAACCAAGAATGTAGAACTTCGTCTTCTAAAATGACCGCTCCGTCCACATTCAGGCTCTTTTTCATTTGCGCCCAAACTTCGGCTTTAATCTCTTCCGCGCTGCAGTGCGTAGCCGGCTTGCCGAATAAGATTCCCGGCGTATCCCAATCGGAAATATCAACGGAAAGCACCCCCCGTACCTTGCCGTCGCCGTACTCGCTCAAGTGAACGTCAGGCCAGAATTGTTTCTGCGAAACGGACGTAAGGGACCACGGAGCGTCCAAATAAATGACGTGGCCGTGTGTAATCGTCACATCTTTGTTCAAATAAAACTGAATCCCGTTCATCCACGCCACGGAATCAACCAGCCTCTGCACACCGGCGAGGCCTGGATCTGCTTCCAGCATTGCGCCCGTAATGAATTTCCCCATTACCTCGACCGGGAAGGCTGCTATGTAATAATCCGCTTCAACGTCAAAAGTTTCTCCGTTCTCAGTTACCTTGGCGCTGCGAATGACGCCGTCGACACAATCAATGCTTTCTACTTTTGCAGCCAAATGATAGTCAACGCCTTTTTCCGTTAGAAAGGATAACCAAGGGTTCACCCATTTGTCATTCGTAGGACCGTTCAAGAGACGGACGAAGCTCGTCCCCGGCGTCGTAATATCCAGTGTCATTTGGGCCGCTACAGGGCCTACGGTTTGCGTGTTGGCGATTTTGGACTGACAAGCTACAAGTGTCTTCGTGAAGCCTGCAAATATTTTTTGAAAAGCAGGCGACTGCTGTTCGGCTTCAATGAACGTCCACCAGTCGATCAGATTATATTCCTCGCGAATGCGCTCCTCGCAGGAAGTCATAACTTGCCACAGCTTTCGCCCGTATTGCTCCATATCGTCCATCGTCAAGCCCAAGTTATTATCGAACAGATCTCGAATAACAACAAGGAAGTTATCGAGACTGAACTCGATCTTCGCGAGCAAAGGCAGCAAGGGAGCCGTATAGGTAGCAATATCCAGCCGCGTTACTTCCATTAAATTATCATACACGGTTCCGCTCTCATAAGGAATTTGTTTCAACGTATCAATAACATGTCTGTAAAATCGTGGAAAAAGTCGGAAGCCGTGTTCGCCTGGAAGATCCCTTCTCCCATCGACGCCGCTGCCAACGAATGGCATCGATCTTGCTTTGCCTCCAGGGATGTTCTTGAACTCATAAACGGATACATCGTAACCTCTTGTAATTAATTCATGCGCAGCGCTCATCCCGGCGACGCCGCCACCCAAAATTGCGACTTTTTTCACCATTTTTCCTCCTCAAATTGGATCATATTGTAAAATTATCTGTAAACTATCATAACATTTAGGCCATTTGAATCATAGACTTTTAGTTCAATAGAAACAGAAAAAGCAGAAACCAGGTGCGGATTTCATGCTTAATTAGGTCTTGCAACGATTTCTATGATTATTTGGTAAAGTCTTATTCCAAATTCGGAGAAAAAAGTGTACAGTAAAGTCAACGAAATAAAATGCTTTCCACCTCAAGCTGTTAAACTCGGCATTACTCCTTTCTCCACCTCATCCAACCCGAACAATTGTAATATCATTCTAACAAAAAATTCGGATTTCCATGTTATTTTTGCTAACAATCTACCAAAATTCCTATATCTCTTCGAATCGTATATAATATAGGCACTGCTTCATGATGCCATCAAGAGAGGATGGAAATTCCATGCATAACAAGATGGGTACACGTTACATACCTGGGACCCAAATCATCAGCTTACCTCAGGGTGCTCTTCATGATGGAGAAGATTTATTTCTGACTCGTAAAGTTCTTCTTTATAACATAAAGCTTGGACCAGGACAGATTGGCGCAGATTATATGCGAACTCTCCATCACAAAGCCGCATTTATTCATGACGGTTTTCAGCATATCCTTGATACTTCCGTAGAGGAAGATTCGGTAACCATTATTTTGCAAGCAAAACCAGGCTCTTTATTTTCCCGGCAAGTTCATAAGAAAGCGTGGTCGTTCCATCAGATTACCGCTATGATCGCTGATTTGGGTGTCTCCCTGCTTGACGCCTTGGAGGAGCGGATAACAGGATTTTCCGTTGCCGCCGACAATCTATGGCTAGACGATCATAATAAGCTTACTGTCATTAATTATTGGGACAAAGGAGATCCGCAGGCGCAAGGAGCCGTTGGCCTATGCCGGTTGATGCTTCAACTCTTTAGCGGCACGCAGCCGGTTACGAGCGCATTTGAAGTAATGCACACGCAGCTGGAGCGTACGCCAATCACAACCGCCTCGCCTGAGCAGAAAGATGCTTTGGTGAAGCTGGTGAAGCTCATCTGTCAAGGTCAAGCTTCCCTGTCCTCCTTCGTGTTTGGATTGCGCAGCTTGCAGCCTTCCGTTCAGAACGAAGAAGCGGCACCTCCTGTACTTCTGCGGCCATCCAGGTCCCAAAGGGTCCAAGTAGCCGTCGAAGCAGAGGACGCCACGGATTCGGAAGATGAAACAGAGCAAAGCTCCACCAAGAGCCGCTTGCGCAAGGCTGGAATCGGTGCGGCTGCCGTTATCGTTGCAGCTACTGCCGGCTGGGTGCTTTGGCCATCCTCGGAGAAGGAACGTCCGGCTGCCGTGACACCGGTACAAACCTCCACTCCGGCTGCGCCGACGACCAGCCCCTCAGCAACACCTGTTCCAACCAAGGCTGGAGGGACTGCGAACAAGCAATTAGAGGAAATCGTAGTGCCCAATTTGGTCGGGCAATCGCTGGCGGATGCCGAGCAACAAGCTTTAGCTATGGGGCTCCACTATAACTATGTGATCGAAGCGAGTAATCTTCCCAAAGGAACGGTCATTCGACAGGACCCGCAGCCAGGAGCAAAAGGCATGCAGGGTGACAATGTTACGTTCTGGGTGAGTAAAGAGGGTCAGTAGGGCGTGGTAATTCCGTAGGTAATCCGGGTCCTATGGGCAACATGCAAACCGCGCGCAACGCCGCTGCTGTTGTTGCATAAGAAAACCGTCAGGGAAATTCCTGACGGTCCTTTTGCATGTAAGCTTGCAATAAAAAGCAAACCTTACCTCTCCCCGTGATAATGCCCCGCTGGAATAGAAGGGGAACTACAGGGCGCTATTTTGCTAGAAACAGCCCTTTGGGCAAAGGGAAGGGAACTAGGGGCCGCTATTTCACCATTCCTAACTGATCGTTAGGTACTTGAGGTGAATTAAGACCCTGTAGTTCCCCTGAGGCGCCCGAAATCCAGCTTTTCGCCGAAATAAGGGAACAGTGTTCCCTCCATCAGGCGGTTCTCACGAGCTACACTTTAATCTGTTCGATGGACTTTCTCATTTCATCCGTGAGCCCGCTCAGCGCATCTGCCGAATCGGCAATCTCTTGAGCGATTTTGAGCTGCTCATACGTCAATTGATGGATGTTCGACGTTCCGTCCGATGACGATTTGGCAATGTGCGCGATATCGACCACCGAGGCGGCTACTTCTTCGGAGCCTGCTGACATTTGCTCCGTAACTGAGGATATATCTTGAATCTGTTCAGATACGAAACGGAACTGTTCCACGATATGTCGGAAAAACTCCTCTGCCTTTTTGGATAAATCGGCGCCTGTCTGAATCTCGCTCATGCCCGCTTCCATCGCTTCTCCCATCCGCTCAATCTCGCGATGAATATTTTGCAGCAAAGCGGCGATAAGCTTCGCCGAATCCGCAGCATGATCAGCCAGCTTGCGTACTTCCCCGGCTACGACGGCGAAGCCCGCTCCGTGTTCGCCTGCTCTTGCCGCCTCAATCGATGCGTTCAAAGCCAGCAATTTCGTTTGCTCCGAGATATCGGAGATGGCGGATAAAGCTACGCCAATTTCCTGCGAATGACCACGCAGCAGCGCTGCCCGGCGAAGAGCTTCTTCCGTCGCCGTGGTAATCGTAACGAATTGGCCATTCATATTCCGGACGATCGTTTGTCCGGATTGTGCGCTCTGCAGCGCATTGTCCGACGCATCGGAAACGGTTAAAGAAGCTTCGGATATGCGCTGAATGGCCGTTGCCATTTCCTCCATAGAGCGCGCGCTTTCGCTGGTGCTGAACTGTACGGTGTTCGCGCCGTCGGCGACCACCTGCAGCGAGGCATTCACGTTCGTGTTCATCTCGAGCAAACGATGCGCCTGCACATTGAAGTGCTGGGTCGTCACAACGAATTGATGGGATGTGTGCGAAACGTTTGACACGATCGTACGAAGCATATCATTAATCTCGTTTGACATCTTCATCATCGCATTGTACACCGTGCCGATTTCGTCAATAGACCGAACCGGGTTCGCGGCTAATTGCTGTCTTGCACTTATGAAATCGCCTTTGGCAATGCTTTCCGCACCTGCCCCAACCCACTGAAGCGGGCGAAGTGCACGGGACACAAACAGCATAACAAGTCCAAGCGCAGCAATAGTAAGAACAAGCATGAGCCCATAGACTGGCAGATTGCTTTTAATAACGCGTGAGGAAATTTGCTCCGTCACCCCTGCCGCCGTATCGATACCAAAGGCAGCGATGACTTTGCCCTCTGCATTTTTCACGGGCGTATAGGTCGATATGTATTTCCCATATTTGGGATTATCAATCATCTCGGAACTGGCCGAATCTCCCTTCAACAGGATATCAATTTCAGCGTCCGTAATATCCGTTTCCTCATTGATGGGGGAAGCGACGTCCGATCCTTTTGGCTGCCCGTCGATCATGAGGAATGGTTTGCGCTGCTCGTCAAAACGCACGATATATACATATAGCGCTCCAATTTGCGTGCGGTATTGATCCAGCTCCTGTCTGATATTCCAGTAGAGATCGTTTTCTTTCGGATCTTTTAAAAACTGCTCCAATTTACCGGCATCCATCCCTCTGGCATAGCTTTCCGAAAGCCGCATGCCATAACTGGATATCGCTTCCACTCCTGCGTGCTTGGCATTTCGGAATTCCATCGTGATATAACCGGCTGACAATGCCAATATGACGATCATAACAGCGGTTACAAGTCGAACCACCAAGTGTCTTCTAAACCATGCAACACTATGCAACATAAGAAATTCCCCTTTACTTTTTCTTTCTTCGATTATTTTCGACAAAATAACACCAATACCTTCTTCTTCCATCAACTTATTTAGTTCAAAAGTCACACCATAAAAAAATGGCTAGACAGAAATACTCCTGCCTAACCATTTTTACACGTATATATTAAGATTTTAAATCCCTGTATTCATTGTTATTAGACAGCCGTTCAAGAAAGGTAACGACGATCATCTTGTAGTGCGAATGATCCGGTTGCAGCTCGTTTTCTTCCATCAACTCAAATTCAGCAACCATCTGTACGTCATCATCAATGATAAATACCGTCGGTTCGTTGCCGTCACTGGGTTTGATCCGTTCGTCCTGCAGCTTTTTTCTCACAAATAAATTAACTTCTTCAAGCTCCGCTATTTTATGCGTGACACGCTCGCCCCAGCGGGATTGGGCATGACCGGTAACAACGAGGCCGGCTATTTGTTTACCAGCCAACTTTGCGGCAAAAGGCTCGTAAGTACTCCACCGATTCAGCTTTTTACCGTTCATTTCCTGTATTCCAGCGATGATTCGCTTCGATGATGTCCATCATCTTCTTCATTGAAATTTGAATTTGTTCCTTTGAGGGCAAGGAAAGCGTGCTGTAGGTTTGTTTAACAACTTCCGTTAACACCGTATCAAACATACATTCAAACTGTTCGTTATTCATTATGATTTCCCTCCTTATTTACATGATATTGGAAAATTACCTACTTACATCATATCTCGAAGCGTCCGGAATATCAGCGCAATAATTATTTTCGTAAAAACACCTCCGATTCTCGAAAAAACGCACATTTTTTTGCGCAATAAAAAAAGATTGCAGCTAGATTTTAAAAATCTAATTGCAATCTTTTTGAGAGATTTGGTAAAATTAAGGAACGGTGTAATAAACTAAAACCAAAAATCTTCTTTTGGTTCGTTTTTCCTAGATTTGGTAAACGTTTTCAAAATTGCCTGTTTTTCTAAATCCGAAACATTTGTGATGCTTTTCAAGGCAGTCAATCTTTCACTTAAATCTAGCTTTGTGAGAGAAGCAATCGTTGTTGATAAATTTGGTGACCAAGTAGCACTGATCATACCCATACCCCCTAATTGAATTAAGATTAAGTAGCCACTGTTATTATAGCAGTGATTGAGAGGAAGATATAGTGGTTGAATCATAAATTATATAAAATCCTATTATCCTTTTGTTTAATAGGCATGCAAATCTGGTTTTTGTTCGTAACGTTTCAACATACGTTTTTTGGCATTCAGCTGCAAAGAAATGAACAAATGGAATGGAGCATCAAATTATTTCAAATTGAAGAGATACGTTCGGAGCTCGATCTGCAGGTTGGAGACAAAATTGTTTCCATTAATGGGAAAGATCCCAATGAAAATAAAATTGTACGAAAATGGGCCACGATCGAACAAGCCGATTCCGTTACCGTCTCCAGGGATGGCAAGGAACTAACCGTTAGTTTAAACGAGATCGTTCAACCGGCCTTTGATTATATTTCTTTGTTCGGAGAAATTCTATCTCTTTGCATTTCATTCATGATCCTGTGGAAAATTCCGCATTCCAAATCGGCTCGGCTTTTAGCGCTCGTGTTTCTCATGATAGGCATCATTTTCATGTGCATTCCGCCTTCGGCTCGCGGCGATAGCCTCGCAAAGGTCATGATCAGTGATCTTATGATGATACTGGCGTTTGTCTTTGCACATTTTCTTACACAGTTTTTCAAAGAGAAAAGTGGAATTTCACTCCCGGTTACATACTTTAGGTACGTGTATGGCGTAATGCTTATTACTTTTATCGGGAGATGCATTTATTTCACTCCGCTGGATACCTACCATTTTTATATCGTAGACTATCGCTGCGTTCTCCTGTTTTTCTTGTGCGGTTTCGTTCTGAATGTCGGAATTCTTTGCTATGTATTTTTTAAATATCGACGTGAGAATTCGTCCATTCAAGCCATTATCAAGCTGGTCTGGTTCGCCCTGTTCATATCGACAACACCGCTCGCTTTGCTGTCATTTTTCCCGATACTGTTCAGGGGGGAGCCGCTCGTTACACCGCTGTACACGGGTTACTTTGTCGTACTATTTCCTTTATCGTTCACGTATATGATCGTGTCAAAGCAGCTGTTCGACATTCATATTCTGCTTCGCCGCATTATCTATACCACACTCATCTCGATGGTACCAAGCACGCTCATCGTGCTCATGATCGCCTTTATTTTCAGCAAGGAAGCCAGTATTGAGACCTTGTCGGTGAGCTTCTTATTCATTTTAACAACAATCTCTTTCTTGCTGTACGTGCTTGAGTACTTTGTTACAAAGCTGGATTCCATCATGTTTCCTAAAAAGTTTTACTTGCAGCTAGCGCTAAAAAAGATAGCGAGAAATTTGCGCACCATCACAAGTTTTCGCGAACTAAAAGATATTATTCTGGTCGATATTGTGAATACGCTGAATGTATACGGCGGAGCTATCGTGTTTCAATATCCCCATTCGATGGAAACCATTGGCGAGGGCGATTTGAATCTAGAAGAGATCGAACAATATCTTCGTGAAAATCGGTTGGATGACTCGAAGTACTCCATTTTTGTCATTAATCAGAACGAGGAGTATGCTTGTTATCTCGTCACAGCAAGGAAGAAAACGAACACGATGCTAAGCTTAGAGGAACGCCAATGGCTGAGTCTGATCATTTCTTATTTGGCCGTCAGCTTGGAAAATATTTACTTGATTCGCAAGCTAACGGTGAAACTGCATGAGTTAGCCTCTCAGATCCCGAATGGGGAAGCCGCCCAAGACGTCGTTTGGCTCCGTAAATCGCTATTCGAATTGCAGGAACAAGAACGGTACCGAATTGCTACGGATCTTCATGATACGACCATGCAGGACATTTTATTGGTTCGCAGAAGGCTGCTTTCGTTTATCGAGAATAACGAGGATCAGCAGCAGGTCGTCCAAGCGATCAAGCATCTCGATTTAGTCAATGAAAGCTTGCGCCAAAGCTGCTTTGAATTAAATCCGCATCTGCTTCAAAACATTGGACTCATTCAAACCATTCAAGCAACGCTGGATCTCGATATTGGGTTAAATGAATATGAAACCCATTTCTACGTCGAGGGGTCCTTGATCATAGAAAGCCTGGATATGGACATCAAGAAACACATTTTCCGTATCTTCCAAGAGCTTATGCATAATGCCAAGAAGCATTCCAAAGCGTCTAAAGTCATGATTAAACTGACTGTCATCGATAACTACATGTGTTTATTTTACAAGGATAATGGCGTAGGCTTAGATCCTCAAGCGCTTGCCAAAGATAAAAGACTTCGCACAATCGCGAATTCCGGCTTCGGTTTAGAACAGATGAAAAGCCGTGTCTTACATTTGAATGGACATCTGGAACTGCTTTCAGATAAAGGAAGCGGCGTTGAACTCACCATTCGGATTCCCATACCTACTCAGGAAGGAAGTACTTCATGAATAAGCAATCAAAGATCTTAATCGTAGATGATCACCCTTTAATGGCTGAGGCGACTTCAAGTACTTTAAAACAGATTGACGGCGTGCAAATTGTTGGCATTGCGGCTACAGCCAAACAATGTCTCGAACTGATGGACCTGCATGTGCCCGATATCGTATTTCTTGATTTTAATTTACCGGATCAATACGGTGACGAAGTTGCCAAAATTATTAAAGGGAAATACCCTGCAACTCACCTTGTCATCTTTTCCGGCATTGAATTATCGCACCTTTACAATCATTTGATCGGACTCGAGGTTAGCGCGGTAATCTCTAAGGAATCCAGCGGTACGCTCATTAAGAGTTTAGTAACTCTCTTGTTGGAGAATTTTACGGTGGTGCCTGTTCCTGTGTTTCAAAAAATGCGAGTATCCAGCGGAAATTTACATCAGACGGATTTATTGGACGACGATGAAGTGAATATGATGACGATGATTGTTCAAGGGTTAACGAATGAGCAAATGGCCGACGAAGTGCATATGAGCAAGCGCACCGTCGATAACTACGTTCGCAAAATTTATGAGAAATTAGGCGTTAAATCCCGGGCGCAAGCGGTAGATAAGTTTAATCAGTTCAAGCACATTTTTGATGTGAACCGCAGATAATCATGGCATACAAAGAGAGGCCTGTCCTGAAAGTAGCATACTCTACTTAAGAACAGGCCTTTCGTATTTTGTTCTACTGATTCAATTTTACGATGGCTCGGATTGCAGCTTCAATCTCACGCTCTACGGCACCTGAAACGACATCCGTATGCGGATCATAGACTTCCCTCAGATCAGCATCGGCATAGCCATCCAAGGCGACTATTGCACCCGCACGCACACCGCGAAGCGAAGCGATGACGTATAACGCAGAGATTTCCATCTCGACAGCGAGCGCTCCTGCCCGCTTGTATTTGTTATGAGGGAATTCCTCAACCCCTTGGAAGAAAGCATCCAAAGTCACGGTTATCCCTTTTTTCACCAAACCCTCGGTCTCGCTTGCAGCTTCAAACAATGCACGAACGACATCCGAATCCGCTACAGCCGGGAATCCTAACGGAACCAACTGTCGGGTCAAGCCTTCTTCGCGAACCGCAGCCGTACTCACAACCAGACTGCCGGGCGGAACTTCAGCGGAGTAGGAGCCTGCCGTACCTACACGGATCAACGTCTTTACCCCGCCTTTAATCAACTCTTCAAAACAAACAGCGGCTCCCGGCGATCCGACGCCATGACTGACAACGGTTATAGCTACGCCACGCGATTCTCCGACAAAAGTCCGGTATTCCCGGCTAAAAGCCAGCTCACGTACGTTGTCCAACTTGCTTGCAATAGCTTCCGCCCGGAACGGATCTCCGCACACGATGGCGTAAGGGCTCAGATCTTCCGAATTTACTTGTAAAATGGATAACTTCAAATTAATCGAACTCCTTTCTGACCCACTCATCCTCAGGAATTGGAATGGCTTCTCCAGAGAAACGCTGTTCCTCAAAAGGATCCGCCACATTATGGAAACCATTGCGTTCCCAGAACCCTTCACGGTCTTCCTTCATAAATTCAATACCCCGAATCCATTTGGCGCTTTTCCAGAAATATAAATGCGGGACAAGGAGACGAAGCGGCCAGCCGTGCTTAGGTGTAAGCGGTTTGCCGTCATAGCTCATGGCCAGCAAAATGTCATCTCCCATTAGATCTTCCAATGGAACGTTCGTTTCATAATCATTGTCTGCATGCAGCATGACATATTTACCTTCCGGCTTAACGTCTAAGAGACTTAAGAAGTCCCGAAAACGTATCCCTTCCCAGACGGTATCCAACTTTGACCAACGCGTTACACAATGAATATCGCAAACGATTTGCGTACGCGGCAACGCGAGCAATTGCTCGTAGCTAAACGATTTCTCCTCGGCAACTTCCCCGAACACGCGAAGCGACCACTCGCCCATATCGTACTTCGGCACTTCCCCTTCGTGCAAAATCGGGAATCGGTCCGTTACCGCCTGACCCGGAGGAACCCGGCCCGCAAGCTCTTGTGGAACTTCTACTGCGGGAATTTGCATACGCTTGATGCGTTCCGCTTTGCTGTCTTTATGCATGCTGTCATCCTCCTTAACGGGAACTGCCATTCGCCTTCTGCGCATCGGCCAAATAATTACTTTTCCGGAAGAAAAGCATTGCCAGCAGCGTGACTACGTAAGGCAGCATTTGTGTAAAATGTGTAGGCAGCGAGAATCCCTGCAAGCGGATGCTGAAAGCATCCATTAGACCGAAGAGCAAGCTCGAAGCCATCACGCCGATCGGATTGGCTTGACCCAGCATCGTGGCAACAAGTGCAATGAAGCCTCTTCCAGCCGTCATCCCCTCTGTGAACATCGTCACCTGACCCAGTGAAAGCTGTGCGCCTGCCAGCCCGCAAAGCAGTCCGCAGATGAGTACAGCCAAATACTGCATTCGGTTTACTTTGATGCCCAAACTTTTGCTGGCAATCGGATTTTCGCCGACAGCAATGAGCCTGAAGCCAAGTACAGATTTGAATAGAAAATACTGCAGAACGAATACAAGAATAAAAGCCAAATAAACAAGCGGAGAATGGCCCGAAATAATCTCGCCAATCACAGGAATATCCTTAATGACCGGGATGTTCCATTTGGGCAATCCTATCATATTTTTATCATAGAAAGCGCCTTTGACATGGAAAATAGCCCGCAAGCAAAATGCCGTCAATCCTAAAGCCAGAAAATTAAAGGAAATGCCGACTACGATGACATTCGCTTGCAAATGAATGCTGATATAAGCAAATATCAGCGAAAACAGCATCGTTACCGCCACAGCGATAAGGACAGCCAATACAACGTTGCCTGTGTAAAAATTGCCGACAATCGCTGAAAAAGCACCGACTAACACGAAACCTTCCAAACCCACATTAAACAAGCCGACTCTGGAGCAGATGGCGCCGCCCAATGCCGCAAGCAAGATCGGGGCCACCATCCGAATCATCGAATTGAATAAAGACACATCAAGAAGATGCTGCATCGCCCTTGCCTCCTTTCCGTCGTTTCCATAACGTATAACTGAACTTCGCTGTAACGAATAAGATGAGCAAGGACTGAATGACACTGGAAATCTCCAATGGAATGTTCGTATTTCGCTCAACGCCCATACCACCGGTTTGCAAAGCAGCGAGCAGCACAGCCGCAACAGCCGTACCTAAAGGATGCGCGCCGGATAGCAGCGTCGCCATAATCCCAGACCAGGCATAGCCTGGATTCGTTATCATGCCATCGGTATACCTGTACTGCATGCCCAGAACCTCGACAGCTCCGGCAAGCCCGGCAAAACCGCCACTGGCAAACATGCTTGCCAGCATCACTTTCCCTCTGTTCACGCCACCGTAACCGGCAAACAGCGGATTGTACCCAAGCATACGAATTTCATAGCCGGCCGTTGTATATTTGATAAACAAATATAGGAACACAGCTAGCGCGATGGCAATAATGAAACCGCCGTGGATGCTCATCCCTTGAAACAATTTGGGCAGCCAGATCCCTTTGTCAATCATCATCGTTTGAGCAAGTGCGGCAGAGCCCGTTTTATCCTTAAAAGGATAGGCAACCATATAGCCGGCAAATAGCGCAGCAATGTAGTTCAGCAGCAGCGTTGTAATGATCAAGTTCATTCTGAACCTGGCATCCAGCCACCCTGCAAAAGCCGACCAAATACCCCCGGCCGCAATGCCGCCAAGAATAGCAGCGAACAGTTTAAACAGCGGAGGCCCTGGCAAATAAAGAGCGATCATTGCACTGGATAGCGCGCCCAATATCATTTGCCCCTCTGAGCCCATATTGAAAAAACCTGCACGGAAAGCGACCGATACGCCTAAACCTACCAAAATAAGCGGAGTCGCACGAGTCAGCGTATTCGTAATGAAATAGAAATTGCCAAAAGCGCCTTTCCACATCTGTGCGTACGTATCGATAATGGAGCCGCCGATCAATGAAATGGCGATCGCGCCGCCCAACAAGCCGATGACGACGGCAAGGAGCGGTTGAACCAAAGCGCTTAGTGGGAAACGATTTTTAAGCATGAGTAACCCCTCCCGCCATCCATAAACTAATCTGCTCCTCCGTTGCGTTCTCGGCAGAAATCTCTCCGGCTATTCGTCCTTCATACATGACAAGAATACGATCCGAGAGCTTAAGAATTTCTGTCAATTCAGAGGAAACCAATAAAATAGCTCCCTGCTCCTCCCGCTTCCGAAGCAATTCTTCGTGAATGAGCTCCATGGCCCCGATATCTACGCCGCGTGTGGGCTCCGCTGCAATGAGAAAAGGCTGTTTCTGCGCAATTTCCCTAGCTACGATCAGCTTTTGCAAATTACCGCCGGAGAGATATTTGACCTTCGTTTCCTGTGAGCCTGCTTTAATTTGAAACTGCTGAATGAAGCCGTTCACCATTTGGCGCAGCTCCTTCCCTTGCAGGAAACCTTTGCGGCTTCGGGTTCTGTGATGACCCATCGTTCCGTTATCCAGCACAGTTCCCTCTTTCGCCGCACCCCATTGGTAGCGGTCCTCAGGAACGTGCGAGAGTCCGATATTTCTGATTTCCCGAACGGAGCGCCCTTTGATGCTTTGGTCGAGCAGTCGAATTTCTCCGCGATCAATGTCTTGCAATCCTGAAATTGCTTGAATGAGCTCGGACTGACCGTTGCCGGAAATGCCAGCGATGCCAACGATCTCTCCAGCCCTTACCTGCAAACAAACCTGGTCCAGTATGGGCTTTCCTTTGTTTCCGAGGATCGAGACATCTTTCACCTGCAAGACGTTCTCCCCTAATACTGCTTTGCTTCTGTTTGTCGGCAGCAGATCCCTGCCCACCATCAGCTTCGATAATTGCTCTACGTTCGTATCTTCCGCATTCAACTGTCCGGTTACTTTCCCGTCACGCAGAACCGTAACCCGGTCGGCAATTTCCATCACCTCATGAAGCTTGTGCGTAATGATGATAAAGCTTTTGCCCTGCTTGGCCAAGCTTCGCATAATGACCAGGAGCTCTTGCGCTTCAAGCGGAGTCAGCACCCCTGTGGGCTCGTCCAAAATAATAATGTCTGCTCCCTGGTACAATACTTTCAAAATTTCAACGCGCTGCTGCATGCCAAGCGGACAATCGGCCACTTTCTTGTAAGGATCAATCGGCAAACGATATTTGGCACACAATGCCTCCACTTGCATGGCGGCCTTTTTCCGATCGAATTTCACCCCAGATTTGGGTTCGTTGCCGATCACGATGTTTTCAGCCACCGTAAAAGAGGGAAACAGCATGAAGTGTTGATGCACCATCCCGATTCGGTGACGAATCGCATCCGTAGGATTGGTGAAAACAACCTCTTTGCCATCCAAAAGTATACGTCCTGCCGTAGGCTGCTCCATGCCGTACAAGATGCGCATCAGCGTTGTTTTTCCCGCTCCATTTTCACCGACTAATGCATGAATTTCACCTTGACGCAGCGAGAAATCGACGTTGGAGTTCGCTGTTAAATTGCCATATGTTTTCGTTATTTGACGCATTTGAAGCAGCATAACGGTTTATCGCTCCTCTTCTAGACATGAGGAAACTGCTTACGTCGCCGTAAACAGTTTCCAAGGTGGATATAAAATGAATTATTTGACCGGGTTCTCTACTTTCACTTTGCCGGAAACGATATCGTCGCGAATTGCCTTCACTTTAGTAATGACATCTGGTCCAATAAAAGGACTAAGTGCAGACTTGCTTTCTTTCGTTACAAAAGTAAGACCGACGCCATCTTCTTTCAAACCGTAATCGACAGAACCAAATTTAAACGTGCCTTCTACGAAATCTTTCACCGTTTGGTACGCAACCGCATCTGTTCCTTTTAATTGAGAAAGAACAATATGCTCCGGATCTGTTACCGTACGGTCAATATCTTGGCCGGATGTATAGAAGCCTTTTTCTTTCGCGGCTTCGAACACGCCCAGATCGCTAACTGCGGAAGCCGCAGCAATGAAATCTGCTCCTTGCGCAAATTGCGTTAACGCCAATTCTTTCGCTTTGGCCGGGTCTGTGAAGCTGCCAACGTAGTTAACGATGAACTTAGCGTTCGGGTTCGTTGCTTTCAAGCCTTCTTGGAAACCGACCGTATACTTCTTAATGAGCGGGATATCGAGAGCTGCAACCATACCAACCACGTTCTTCTTCGTCGCCAGACCGGCAGCAGCGCCCAGCAAGTAGGAAGCTTCATGCTCACGGAAAACAACGCTGCGAACGTTCGGAAGATCAACGACTGTATCGATAATAGCAAAAGATTTCTTCGGATTTTCAGCGGCTACTTTCTTCAGCGCATCTTCGGACTCGAAGGAACTTGTAATGATTAGATCATAATTATCAGCAACGGCTGCGCGTAGATTTTGCTCAATTGCGCTTGCATCTGTGGATTCTACCGTTTTGACTGTGATGCCAAACTCTTTCCCTGCTTTTTTAACGCCTTCATCCTCTTGAGCGAAAAATGGATTCAAACCAATTTTCTCCGGCGTAATCAGGATGACTTTCTTATCGGACTTAGCTGTTGCTGCTTTCGTTGCTTCAGCATTTGGAGCTGCTGTGTCTGTTTTTGCAGTTGCGCAGCCTGTTAATAGCACAGTAACGGCAAACATGGAAATTAACGCTTTTTTCATATGTGTTTCTCTCCCCTGTTAAATATGTATTTTTATGAAACGTCTCTTCTATATATCCTACTAAAGAACTCGGATTTAGTCAAAATATTTTTTTGTTCGACATTATCTGACAATTTTAGTTCGAAATATACGGAATCATGTCGATCATTATACTATATTGTCAGGTGACATGCTATAAAAAAAGCCGGCCTCCCCAAATGGAGACCAGCTTTCATTGTTACAGAATGCTATACCTCATGATGCTGATGGTCGGCAACAATATTGGCAGCTTCCATCAATTCACGCATGACATCGGACTGCAGCTGCGAATTAATGTACAAGCCTTTTACAAATAAAGCGCCCTTCTCACTAGACGTGTATCTTGGCGGAATTTTGTTTAAGACCAATGCAAGCATATCATCTTTACATTTACCGCAGCCACATTTCAATTCGTAGCTTTTCTGAAACTCTTCAAACATATTGACAACGATCGTTTCCATGGCATTAAAGACTGGCATCGGAGTTAGCTCCTTCTCTATTTCAACTATAAATCTATTATAACGTATAAACGCATAATCAAAAAGTGCTCAAAGACTATTGAATAGCCCCCAAAGTGTCATATAATAGGTACCTGATCCTAGATTCAGGCCAATTCGGACTCAAAAGCCGAGTCTGCTCCGAATTCTGTACAGTTTCTAAAAAAAATCAAACACAGGGGTTACATCATGCTGCAAAAAACACATAGTATAGCCGGATTCATTACGGCAGAACTCGTACTCGCTTATCAAGAGGTAAGCTTTTTTTCGTGGGACACCGCGGGCGCGCTCTTGCTTGGCTGCTTGGCAGGCACCTTAGCCGATGTCGACAAACCGGGCTCTACAATGGCTAAGGTTCTGTTCCCGTTATCTGCGCTGCTTCGCATCCTGAAAGTGCGCCATCGAACGCTCACTCATTCGTTCGTCTTCATTCTGCTTCTGATGATGATCTCACTGCCAATGACACCCTTGTACTTCTGGGTTTTCATCCTGGCTTATGCCTCACATCCCCTGATCGATTTGCTCAATGAGCGGGGCATTCAATTGTTTTGGCCGCTCCCAATGAAAATACGCTTGCTGCCTAAATTCATCGCGATTGATACAGGTTCCGCAAGTGAAACCGGATTCCGCTGGCTGCTTTTGGGAGTCAGCTTAGCAATACCTTTTATGATTTATGTGTACCCGACCCTCCGCTAAAAAAAGAACCCCTCCTTCTCTGTTTCAACAGAAAGGAAGGGGCACTGGGATTACTGCATGGGAACCGATATTTGAAAACAGATCCAGCCATCTTCCACAGACACTTCGATCGTCCCTTTATAGTGTTCGATCCGTTCTTTTACAACGGATAAACCTAATCCTTGATGCTCACCGTCCACTTTGGTGCTGTACCCGATGGTGAACATTTGGCTATAATCCTCAGCTTTAAAATCTGGCTGAACCGGATTGGATACGGAGAAGGTCACTTGATTCGACTCCGACCATCCGTTCACGATGACCTCACGTTCGCCAGGCGGGAATTTGTTCACCTCGTCAAAAGCGTTATCGATCAAATTCCCGATGATTTTCACGATATCAACGGATTTCACACCTAAGGATAGCCCATCCAAGCCTGTAAATTCATAATGAAAGTCAATTTTGGTTCGCATCGCTAGCGCAAACTTCGCTTGAATCAATGCCGCGATCGCCGGATGGCCAATTCGAATAATATCGTTTACTTCATTGATTTCTTCAAGTAATTCTTTCATATATTTCATTTGGTCTGCTTTTTTGCCGTTCGCCAGCAGCGCATACATCGTTTGCACATGATTCAGGAAATCATGCCGCTGGCTGCGTATCGTGGCAAACATCAAGTCCACATTTTGAATGTATAGTTCTTGGGTGTTTTGAACGGCCGTTTCACGACTTTTCGTCATAAACCGGAATACAAAATAAATAAATACGCAGCTGAAAAGTGTGAACAAGATAACGATAAGCAGGAGCTGAACAAGCTGCTTGTTTAAAGTTTGCTGAATCGATTGATAGTCCGATGTGATTGAAATGACATAGGGAACTTCCCTTTGCACTTCGGTCACTTTGTTCTTGACAGGAACGTAGACGAACGTTTTCAGGATAGGTTTCCCCTTCCAGTTTTCGACGACGCTAACCGGCTTGCAAGTTGCAATAGCTTCCTTGTAATGCACCAAATCTTTATCGCTCGGTATGTTGTACGTACCGAACAGCAGCGGCCGGTCATAGACCGAAATAAACGTCGAGCCGTCACTGCCTTTGTACTCAATTGGCTTCGTTCCGAACGTAGTTCCGTGCAGACCTGAGATTTCCAAAATATCCGGATTAGCTGCAAGCGTTTTCTTCACGACTGTATCCGCGCCGACGATCTCTTTGAATCTCTGAATTTTGCCGGCGTTCACAAATACACAAATAATATAATTGGTTGAACCATTATAATAATACCCGAATTTACTGACATTGCTTGAGCCTGAAGCCGGAACCTCATAGATGCCTGACCAGAAATTATGCAGCTTTTGTCCTTCAGGTATCGTGACCTCGTGATTCGTCATCAGTTGATCGAATGCCGTAAACCAGTAGCCGAAAGGGATCGTGCTCTTAATTTGAAGTTCTTTGGGTTCTGATGACTTGCCTACCATAATATCGTTCCCTTTGCCGCTGCGCTTCATCAACGAGAAACCATCGACGCCCGCTTGCTTGGCAAGCTGCACCAGCTGTTCGTTGGATATCTTATCAATATCCGGGTCCAGCTTACTCGCGGCAAAAAGTGCGACAGAGCGCAAATTTTCACCGACTAAATCTTCCACGAAGAAGGAGCCTTCCTCTGACAGTTCAATTGAAGTACGAATTTGATTAGCCGTAGATTCCATCCTCGCCGACAAGGCTTGCGTTAACAATGACTTCGTATACCAGTAATAAGAAGTATTGTTCGTCACCAGCAGCAGGATGACAATAATAAAGGTGATGTAAATGACTTTGCTGTTTATTCTCATGAAGATGTTCACACTTTCTATGTGGTGTAAAGTGAATATTACAAAGTTGAGATTATACACAACTTGGTTTTGGACACAAAGCGAAAACTTATTGCCTCTTTCAGTAGTATAGTAGGATAGGAAAGCATTGTCTATCAATTAATGCATAAGAAAATGCAGTCCGTTTCCTCAGAGGAATCGGGCTGCATTTTTATTTACCGGGCGGTCACCTCTATGCTTTTTTTCATAATGATTCTTTCGCCAATTCGAACGGTAACGTTCACTTGATGGGTTCCGGCAGCAAACGGACGGGAGGCTTTCAAGCTAAACAGCAAAACTGCTGCGCTATGATCCGGCTGATTCACGATTGCTTTGTTCTCGGATATACCACCACGGTCACCGTTCTCTTCAATCGTCATTTGCAGCGGCATTTGCCCGGCTTCATAATCTTCCCTGCTGGTCCAGTCTTCCGCGAATGCCTGCATCTCCAGACGCCCTTTGTTCACTTGCATCGGGACATCATTCCACGTGACGTTATAATACTTCTCGAATAACGTATACTCATTTCCTGCATATACCTGTGTAAGTCCAAAAAGGGCTATTACATCTTTTAGATTCAAATAAAACAGATCGCCTTTATATTGCGCAGGCTCCGATAGCTGAAAGCCTTCACCTTTGCCACCCTGCCAATGCACCTGTGCATGGCTTTGGCCTACTTGCAACTCAATGGAGTAATCCCCTTTGGTCAGCATAACCGTATCCTTATCCCGCAAATAACTAACTTCATATTGCAGCTTTTGGGCCAATTGGGCTGCGTCCAGATACGACTTACCCTTCTCTGTGTACCCGATTCGCTCACCTGTGTAAAGCTGTAATCCGTCTTTGGCAGCCGGTGCGATGCCGACACCATTCGTTCCTGCCTTTGCAATGTAAGCGACTGTTGGCGTATCTTGATCTTCTACTTTATCCAACGTATTGCTCCAGTAAGAGATCCATCCGGACCGGTTATCGACGTTGACTCTCAACCACATAACCCCGCTGTTGGGCTGATTCCAAGCCTCCGTTACTTCTACTGTCTGATTGCGCAGCAGCAGCGTTGTGTCGTTAAACGGCACTTCCGGATAATGCTGCAGTTCCTTCTGATCCTTAATCGCTACCTTCCAATGTACAGGCACCGCGGACTCCGGCTCTCCGACCAGCTTGTTGATCCATCCCGTTCCTTTCGATGTACGTACATGGTACCACGTGCTGTTGTGCCAAATTTCATAAGGGCCTCTCCCCGACCATAAAGGCTCTACAATTTTCTCAAACACCGTGACGGTTTCATCTTTAAGCACGGCACTTTCCTTCGGCAATCCCCCGAACACAGTAGGGAAAAGCGGTGTTTCACGCACAATCTTCAACGTCTCATCCGCCGGAAGAATAGCAACTCCTTTGTCGCGCGTCCAGCTGGTCCCTTGATCCGTCTGCACTTCGAAGGCACGATCATAAATCGTGGTAAATTCAGCCACAATGGGGAAATCGCCGTCCTTCGCGTTCGACCAGTCTTGCTGCTGGCCCACTCCCATGGCCGCTCCAAGCTCGCTTTTTGATGGCAAATTATAATAATGCGCTTTGCGCTGAACCTTTTGAACCGTACCGATTTGATTCACCGGAATATGCGCCCAAAGATCGCCTAGCCAGGTCGTATGTACTCGAATCCATGCTTTGCTGCCGGGATCGTTGGTATAGAACCATTGTTTTTGGGCGTCCGTCACTTCAACTTCCTGAGGAGATAAAGCGGCAACCGCCCCGCCTTTGGTGCTCTTAGTGCGATACAAGGACGTCTCCTCTAAAAGCATGATGCGTTCCGGCGGCGCGATATCGATTTCCCAGGGCTTCGGCCTGATCCACCTTGGCCCGAACATCGTATCGATTTTCCAAGTCGACTCGCCGGTCGACCAAGCGCTTTGCGCTTCCAGCACATGCACCTCTTGAGGTGCGAACGTGCCTTCCGGTTTCGCGTTGTACGTATCCGCCTCCGCATAATAAGGCGTATCGGCCAGCAGCTCGATCACTGCAGGAAAGCGCAGCCCTTCAGGGGCGTAAGAGCCTCCGTAAATCGTTTCCGCACCCGCCTGCGGCACCAAGCCGCCAAAGCCCAATGCTGCTGCAAACATCGTGAGGGTGAACAGCTTTATTTTCATCATACTGAACGAATCACATCCCGCATCCATATTAAGGAAAAACCATCCATTATGTAGACGCGAAACCTGCCCCGAAAGTTGCTAGGACGGGATTACTTTACTTGCCCCCTCTACTTTAGTACTATAACAAGTATCGAATAATGAGGAGCTGTAAAAATGTCCAATGATGAAATCATTCTAACTCCCGAAGGATTACGCAGTTTAGAACTAGAGCTTGAAGAACTTAAAACCGTTAAACGCAAAGAATTGGCAAGCCGTATTAAGACAGCCATCAGCTACGGGGACTTGAAAGAAAACAGCGAATACCATTCCGCCAAAGAAGAGCAAGGTTTCATGGAAACGAGAGTTTTGACGATCGAGAGAATGCTGAAGAAAGCACGTGTGGTCACGAACCTTGATACATCCAAAGTCCAAGTAGGTTCCATCGTCGTGCTGAACGATGTTGAATTTGCCGAAAAAATTGAGTACAAAGTCGTCGGTAGTTCCGAAGCGAATGTCAATGAAAATAAAATTTCCTATGAGAGCCCGCTGGGCGCCTCCCTCATGGGCAAATCGGTTGGCGATACGATTAGCGTAAATGCCCCTATGGGCGTCATCACGTACGAGCTGCTTGAAATCCGTGTATAGTCCCTGCTCATAAGGGAACCATACGCAGCAATAGCAAAAGGGCTGTCCCTCTACTTGAGGACAGCCCTTTTTTATACCCCAACGACTCCAAAAAGCTCCAGCGCCTTCGCCATCTTGGCCAAATAAACCGGATCGTTGTTGGAACACAGCCATTTGAGATCGGAACGCCCTTTGCCGGACAGCAGGTCCCGGTCGCTCAACAGCTGTGTCAACCGGTTCACCGTCCCGGCGCTCCCATCCACGATTTGGATATGTGCAGGCAGTACTTCCCTTAATGCGCTTCGGAAAAAGGGATAATGCGTGCATCCAAGAACAACCGTGCCGTACAAGCTTAGATCGAATGGCTCTAGCATGGAATGAAAATAATCGATAACTTGCCGGCTATTCACATTCAACTGTTCACAGAACTCTACTAATTCCGGCATCGGCAGCGAATCCACCATACCCATATCATCGATACGAGAAACAAGATCCCGGTATTTGGATTGTTTGAGCGTTAACGGCGTAGCAAACACCAGCACTCTTTTGCCTGATGAACGGTTCATTGCAAGCGCCGGCTTCACTGCTGGCTCCATGCCGATGATCGGCATTTCATACATGCCTCGCAGCTCGGATATCGCTATGCTCGTGGCCGTATTGCAAGCAATAACAAGCGCGCTAACCTCTTCCTTGCTGATGGTTTCTACCGCTTTTTTCACAAAACCAAGAACCTCGTCCTTCGGTTTCGTCCCGTATGGGACATGAAGCGTATCCGCGAAATAAAGAAAATCCTCCTGAGGCAACTGCTTCATGGCTTCGTGCAAGACGGAAATTCCGCCTAACCCTGAATCAAAAAAAGCTATTCTCATATGTTTTCACCCTGATCTTATTCTATCGGTGCTAGAGCAATCCTGCTGTTATAAGTCCATTGCGCACGCCGTCTTCATCCACATGGGTTGTTACATGATCTGCATAAGGAAGCAAATCCTTGTGCGAGTTGCCCATCGCGATCCCCATTCCCACATAGGAAAGCATTTCCATATCATTCAAACCATCGCCAAATGCTACCGCATCTTCCGGTTTCAAGCCTACAAGCTCCAGCAGCGCGGCAATTCCTTGGGCTTTCGATCCGCCGGCCGGCAAAACATCGATCGCATGCTGGTGCCAGCGAATGAGCTTAAACTCGGATTGAATCTCTTCATACAAATGCTCATCCGCATCTTCGCAGTGCAGGAATATTTGATAAATATCGTTCGTTTTCCAAAAATCCGGGTCGTAGCCAGGCAAATCCACCTTCAATGACGAAACCGATCCTGTCACAAAAGGATGATCTTCGGTATCCGTGAAAAACTGATGCTCCCCTTCAAAAACGAGGGAATGTTTGTGCTTCGCGGCTAACTTCACCAGTGCTTCGATGCTGCTTTTGGCGATGATGCGTCTGTAGAGCGGCTCCCCCCGGTAAACGGCATATCCTCCGTTCATACAGACATAGGAATCGATCCCAAGCTGTTCGGCCAAAGGCTTAATGAAGTAAGGGGCTCGTCCCGTAGCAATGACGGGTTCAATGCCTTGCTGTTTTAATTGATGAATGGCTGTTACCGTGGAAGCAGGAACCTGCTTTTCCTCATTGACAAGCGTACCGTCGATATCAAAAAACACAATTTTATACACAGTTGGTTCTCCTTTGTACTTGGCGGCAGCTGTTGCTGCCAGCCTACTCTCTTTCTCTCATTAAACACCAAAAAGAGAGAAAAAACAAAGAAAAAGAGAATCCCCCGGGCTTCTCTCCTTATGGCCTATACAATTTCATCAATCACACCGTTGGTTAACGCTTCGTCAGGACTCATGTACCAATTGCGCTGATGCTCTTGAACACGAAGAATCTCTTCGAGAGTTAGCTTCGTTTTCGATAAGAGATATTCGTCATAAATGTTTTGCAGCCTCTGCGTTTCATCCACCCGGTTCTTCAAATATTCCAAATGCCCGTCAATATGAGTGGAAACCGCGTGGTACATAAATGTGCTCAGCCTGCCTGCATATCTCTTGTGACCACTTACAGCGATCAGCAAGCTCATGCTGGCAGCTAGTCCATACACGTAGGTATGCACCGGCGTCTTACTGTTTTCAATCACATTAATCAGTCCCAGGCCATCATAGACGCTCCCTCCGTTGCTATTGATAATAACGTCGATGGGCACGCGTTTAAAATCTTTTTCTTTCTTATCTTTGTCATCGTCAAATTGATTAATTTTAATGATTTGCTCCACAATGGTTTTCACAGAGCTTTTATTTATGCCATCGAATAGATATAAGGTTCTTTCATTCATAGAAATGCCTCCTGTCCTATGGCCAATTGATACAGTAGTCTATTCTTGACAGAAGGACTTTGTAACTCTTTTGCTTGTTTTTCCGTTTTTTTGGGCAACTGCACACAAAAAGCTGTCCCACAAGCCATATAAATGACTGGGGACAGCCTCTGATTATGTCACGACTATGTACTTTCATCCATTGCGGCTTGATAACGCTCCAGGGAGATCAAACGATCGTCCGTTAGCCGGACCCCTTCCGCTTGCAAAAGGAAGCTTTGCAGCTCCGCTCCTTCATCATCTGCGATCGCAATTTCACCTTTCGCGTTGACGACCCGGTGCCAAGGAAGTTTATGCTTTTTGCTCATGGTATGCAAAATCCGCACCACCTGCCGCGCGCTTCTCGGGCTTCCCGCAAGCTTTGCAACCTGACCGTAGGTCATTACTTTACCTTCAGGAATGGCCCGGATAATCTCGATAACCCGCTCGGTGTACGGTGTCATTCTACGACAGCAAACTTGATGCACACCGGTTTAGACAGCGTCAATACGCTTCCTGTAGGCACAAGTTTTCCTGTTTCAGCGTTTCTTGCGAACGATACAATGTTATCAGAATCTTTGTTTGCTACCAAGAGGTGAGATCCGTCCGGCGAAATCGCAAAATTACGCGGATGCTTCCCGAGCGTTGGCGCATACTCTACAGGGGCCAGTTTACCTGTCCCGGCATCGATAGCATATACGACAATGCTGTCATGACCGCGATTGGAGCCGTAGAGGTACTTGCCGTCAGGAGATACGTGAATATCCGCGCAGGCATTTTCGCCTTCATATGCATCAGGCAGCGTGGAGACCGTTTGAATCTCAGCCAGCGATCCCTGCTCCTCATCGTAGCTGAATGCCGTTACCGTGGAGCCTAATTCATTGATCACATAGCCGTACTTATAGGTCGGGTGGAAAGCAAAATGCCGCGGGCCCGACCCTGGAGCAACAGACACCTCGCCATGAGGATGCAGCTTTTGGGCAGCAAGATCAAGCTTGTACAGCTTAATTTTATCCAACCCTAAATCACAAACGCCGACATACGTGTTCGTACGATCCAAGAAAACGGAATGAGCCCGCGGTCTATCCTGCACCTCCAAAACGCTTGCTCCTTGATGCTGCTGGATGTCAGCGCTTTGACCGATACGGCCGTCCGCTAATACAGGAGACAACCCTACCATGCCGCCGTGATAACTAGAAACCATGATCACTTGATTCGTGTGATCGAGCTGGATATGGCAAGTTGTCATTGGAAGCGTGATCTCACTGTTCAAAAGAGCTAATTTCCCCGATGTCTTATCGATATCATAAGAGACAGCCGCACCGCAGCGTTGACCGTCTGCGCCAATCCCTTCCGATAAGGCAAATAGCCTCCAATTTTCCTGATCGACGGAAAGAAACGTTGGATTTTGCAAGCCACTGATCTCATGAATGACTTCCAGACTTCCATTGCTTTCTCCATATTGACAGGTGTACACGCCAGGATTGCCGGAATCCGCATAGGAACCTATGAATGCTAATGTTTTATGGTGCTTAGGCAAAATAATCATCCCCTATTTTTCAATTTCCTACGTGCATTATCTCAAATCCGATTCTCAGGAGCAACATATGATGCGTTTAGGATACAACCGGCGGCTGCGGGACAGTCCCGATTCCATAGAAAAACAAATGCACCATCTCCTCGATCAGCGCGTCCATATTCCCATGCTGTTCCGCATGATCGAGCATCGTGTCCGCTTGGTTGGTCAGCATTTGCATATACATGATGATCGTTGACGTAGAAAGCATCTCGGTAATCTCCCCGTTTCTCTTGCCGTCTTCAATAAGCCGGATCACAAGAGGAATGCCTTTCGCCATGTATTCTTCTCTAACGAAACGTGCTAGCTCGGGATCAGTCTGCCAAATCTGCTTGATCACCTTCAGCCCGAACGTCTTCGACGATTGCTTTTTTTGAAAAATAATGTACTCGATTTTCTCCTTCAACGTATGGCTGTCTGCGAGAAACTCCTCGAACTCCCTGATCTTCAAGCGGATATAGTCCATAATTACTTCCCGTACCAACACATCTTTACTGCCGTAATAGTTATAAATCGTTACTTGGGATACATCGGCTTCTCCGGCTATATCGGCAATCCGCAGTTTTTTGGGATCGGTCGTTTCGAGCAAGCGCAGAGTTGCCTGCATAATGTTTTCTTTTTTTTGCTGAGCTCTTTTTTCAAAACCGTTCATATACATCACCCGTAATTTGGAATAATGAAATTATAGCACAAATATATTTCAAAAGTATTGACGGAGCGTTCGTGGAGGAGTAACATGAGTTTTGAAATCATATGGGTAAAATATTTCATAACTTTAATATTCGGAGGTGGCCGCGCATGTTGACCGTTCAGCAGTTGACCAAAACATTCCCGAGCGGGAAAGGCATTTTCGATGTATCTTTTACGGTCAAAAAAGGCGAGGTCTTCGGTTTTCTCGGTCCGAACGGGGCCGGCAAATCAACGACCATTCGGCATATCATGGGATTCATGAAGCCGGATAAAGGGTCGGTAACGGTTGACGGTCTGGACACGTGGACACAGCAAGGCTCGGTTCATAAATTGCTTGGATATTTACCTGGCGAAATTGCTTTCATCGAAGGAATGACCGGAAAAACCTTTCTGGATTTCATGGCTGAAATGCAAGGTTTGAAACACTTTGGATGGCGCGAGGAACTCATCGACCGTTTTCAATTCGACGTCAAGACCCCGATCCGCAAAATGTCAAAAGGCATGAAGCAAAAAGTCGGCATCGTCGCCGCTTTCATGCACCGGCCTGAGGTTATCATTCTGGATGAGCCGACTTCCGGTCTCGATCCGCTCATGCAGAATGTGTTTATCAACCTTGTGCTTGAAGAAAAGGCTCGCGGCACTACCTTCCTGATGTCGTCCCACAGCTTTCCCGAAATCGAGCGGACATGCGACCGGGCGGCAATTATTAAAGACGGTGCGATTCTTACCGTCAAAGACATCCATGAGCTGCAGTCGATGCAGCGGAAATTGTTCGAAGTAACGTTCGGACAGGAGGCAGATGCGGAAGCCTTTGTAAGGACATCCGGCCTTGGAATCGAATCTCGCGAAGGCAACCGGGTGCGGGTAGCTGTGCAGGGAGAGTACGCTCTCTTTTTGGCGGAAACGTCGAAGTATGCGATTCGGAACCTCGACGTGTTCACGCAAAGCCTCGAAGACGTGTTCATGAACTATTACGACCGGAAGGGGTCCTTACAATGAATGCCGCGCTGTATAAACATATGATGAAGATTCACATCAAAGGGATGATGAACTATGCGTTCGGTTCGGCTTTCTACATCCTGCTCATGTTCTGGTTGTTTCCAAGCTTCGCGGGGAATAATGCAGCGCTGGATGAGTTGATTAAGTCTCTGCCGGCCAGTGTTACCAATGCTTTCAACCTGGGCAGCGGTTTCGGAACAGTGGAAGGATTCATATCAGGCGAGTACTACGGCCTACTGCTCGTACTGATTGTCGCCATCTTCTGCATCCTGTTCTCCACACAGCTGATGGCGAAGCTTGTAGACCAAGGTGCGATGGCCTATTTGCTTGCAACGCCTGTCACCCGCGGCAAAGTTGCTGTGTCGCAGGCCCTTGTATTCGTGACAGGGCTGGCGATCATTATGGCCGTAACGACGCTGTGCGGTTTTGCGGGGTATGCCTTGTTCATCGGAAATTTGAGCGCTTTTCATGGCGCGGCCTATCTGCGGATGAACCTGGCAGCCTTCCTGCTGTTCTTCGCTGTCGGCGGCATCGCCTTTCTCGTCTCGTCACTGGCCAATGACGAGAAAAAAGCGCTCGGCCTTTCGGCCATGCTGACGTTTGGATTTTTCTCCTTGGATTTTATCGGCAAGCTGAGCGAGAAAATCGATTGGCTGCGCAGCCTGACCTACTTCTCGCTCTACGATCCGAGCGGGATCATCGTCGGCGAGGCGGAGGTAGGGCTGGCTTGGTCGATTTTGACTGCCATTGGCGTCGTGGCATTCGTGGCAGGCATTTTGCTGTTTCGTCGGCGGGATTTGCCATTGTAGGGGCGACTGGGCTGAGGATGAAACTCCTCCGCTGGCCCTATTTGCAGCATAGAGGCGGTGCAGGGAGTTTGGAGGAACTACAGTCCGCTATTTTAGCGATAAGCCGGGATTTCGCGGGGTAAGGGGAACTACAGGGCCTTATTTCGCCGGATTTGGAGATTTTATGGCGGATTTCGATAAATAACGGACCATAGTTCCCCGTCATTGGGCATCGGAGCGTTTTTCGAAAAAATAGCGCCCTGTATTTCCTATAAAGACTGAGGCGGAAGAAAGGACTGGCAAAATGTCCCCCTTTTCCGTTATACTTGAAAGAAATAAACAAGCTGGTCGTGAAGCACACGCCGCTTTCATCTCATTCGTATGGAGTTATCTCCTCTGCGAACAGGTGAAAGCGGCGTTTTGTTTTTTTCCAGTAATTAACCTAGTGAAAGCGGGAATCACAGATGAAATTTGAGCAATCCTTTGAAGCCTTCATGGCTTCACAGATAGCAGCAGAAGCGAATGGCCGCAGAAAAGAACGGCTGAAGCGAGGTTTAGGGCATGCAGAAATGGAATTTCTGCGCAGTGTATGGTTTCCTGCAGCCGGACATTTTGAGCACTTGTATCCGGAATGGGAGGTGCGTGATTTCGCAAATGGCTACCGCTACTTGGATTTTGCCTATATGCCCGGCGATGCCAAAGGCGCTATTGAAATCCAGGGCTACAGTACTCATGCGCGGGATCTTGAGCTTTGGCGATTCAAGGACCTATGCCTGAGGCATTGTCATCTTGCTTTGGATGGTTGGATGGTGATGCCGATCGCCTACCCATCTATCATGGAGTCGCCCAAACAATGTCAGCAGCTTATGCTGTCCCTTGTCGGCAAATTTATTTCCTCTCACGTTTCGGAGCGTCTTTCTTGGGTCGAATCCGAAGCCATTCGCTTTGCCAGAAGAATGGTGCGCCCCCTCACCCCTTCAGACCTCGCATCACATCTACAAGTGAGCACCAAATACGCTAGAAAGGTATTGCGGAGCTTGTGCGAAAAACAACTTCTTGTTGTAACGAGCGGGCATGCGCGTGCGCGTATGTATCAGTTGAATGTGTAGAATACGGCTGGCCCAGACACCTTACGAGGAACTACAGTCCGCTATTTGGGCGATAAGCGGAGACTTCGCAGGGGAAGGGGAACTACAGGGCTTTATTTCGCCGGATTGGGCGGAAACTCGACCAATATGAGGAAATAGAGGACCACTGTTCCCCATGCTTAGGCTCAAAGGCGATTTCCGAAGAAATAGCGCCATGTAGTTCCCTCAGCACCCGGGAGGTCCGGCGAGCTGGGGAAATCAGTCATTTGAGGTTGCTGAGTCAATACCTCCTCAATCAGATTAGCTAGTTTAGGAACGTGCGATTAGCGACTTTGTACGAGTTGAGCGTAGTTAATGCTGGGAATATCAGATTTAGTGAGCTACATTGGAGAGTGGATCGACATCTGTACTACAAGTTATCCATGCTGCCCAGCCGCCTAAGAGGAACTACAGTCCGCTATTTTGGCGATAAGCGGGGATTTCGCGGGGGAAGGGGAACTACAGGGCTTTATTTCGCCGTATTGGGCGGAAATCCGAGCAATATAAGGAAATAGAGGACCACAGTTTCCCATTCTTAGACAAAATGGCGATTTCCGAAGAAATAGCGCCCTGTAGTTCCCTCAGCACACGAGGGAGTCAGATTAGTTGGGGAAATCAGTCATTTGAGGCTGCTGAGTCAATATCCCCTCAAAAGCTTAGCTTGTTAAGGAGCGTGCTTACAGCAACCTTGGATGGGTTGAGAGTTAGTCAACGCAAAAAAGACGGACAATTTCGTCCGCCTCTCTTCAAAACAATTACACCTTGCGCGATGTCAGCTTCGCTTGTGTGAACAGCAGCAGATAGTCGTATCCGCCCGCTTTGGAATCCGTTCCCGACATATTGAAGCCGCCGAATGGGTGTACGCCGACCAATGCGCCTGTGCATTTGCGGTTAATGTACAAGTTGCCGCAATGTACAGTGTCCAAAGCTTCGGAGATGCGCTCTTCATCCGTAGAGAAGTACGAACCTGTCAAACCGAATTCCGTATCGTTGTACATCGCGATCGCTTCATTCCAATCTTTCGCTTTGGCGATGGCCAGAACCGGCCCGAAAATTTCTTCCTGCATGATGCGCGCTTTGCCACTCACGTCGCCGAATACGGTAGGCTGAATGTAGTAGCCGTTGCCTTCTGCTTTTCCGCCGCCCGCAAGAAGCGTTCCTTCGCTTTTGCCGACTTCAATGTAGTCAAGAATTCGCTCATAAGAAGTTTTATCGATAACGGGACCCGCAGCATAGTTAAGCTCAGGCAAACCGCTTTGTATTTGGTTCGTCAGGGCGACAACTTTTTCTACTACTTCGTCATACACAGATTCAACGATGATCGCACGGGAACCTGCGGAGCATTTTTGCCCTTGGAAGCCGAAGGCAGAAGCCACGATAGCCGCGGCAGCCGCTTGAAGATCAGCCGTTTCGTCCACCACGATGCCGTCTTTTCCGCCCATTTCAGCTACGACGCGCTTAATCCAAATTTGACCCGGAACAGTATCCGCCGCAAGCTTGTTAATTCGCAAACCGACCTCTTTGGACCCTGTGAAAGAGATAAAACGCGTTTTTGGATGAGTAGTTAAATAGTCGCCTACTTCCGCACCGCTGCCTGGAATGAAGTTGATGACGCCTGCAGGCAGACCCACTTCTTCCATCAACGCTACGAATTTGTGTGCAATTACCGGAGTCGTCGATGCAGGCTTAAGCAAGACGGTGTTGCCGGAAACGACAGCCGCCATCGTCATCCCAACGCAGATGGCAAGTGGGAAATTCCATGGTGGAATAATAACGCCAACGCCCAGCGGGATATACGTAAGCTGGTTGTTTTCTCCCGGAATTTTCGCTAATGGCTGCGTCTCGTTAATCTCGCTCAAACGAATCATCTCACGTGCGTAGAACTCGATGAAATCAATCGCTTCTGCGGTATCAACATCAGCTTCGACGTAGTTTTTGCCTGATTCGAGCAGCATTAACGCTGAAAATTCATGCTTGCGGGCACGCATCAAAGCTGCCGCTTTGAACAAATATTCCGCACGCTCTCTTGCCGGAACCTTTTTCCAAGTCTCAAACGTTTCGAGGGCAACGCCCATCGCTTTTTCTGCCAGCGCTTGATCCGCTTTACTCACATAACCAATAATCTCATCTACATTTCCGGGATTAATCGAAGTAATCTTAGCTTCTGTCGTTACTTTTTCCGAGCCGATATAGAGCGGGTACTCGCGGCCCAGTTCATTTTTCACTGAAGCAATCGCGGCTTGCATAGCCTTTTTATTTTCCTCAAGGTTAAAATCCGTAAACGGCTCATTGGCGTATGGGCTTACTTTTGTAAATGTTGTTGTCATGTCATTTCTCCTCTCCGAATGGGAAGCTTATTTAAACATATTTTTAAGAACAAACCAGACATTGGCTGGACGCTCCGCTAGCCTTCTCATGAAATAACCGAACCAATCCACCCCGTATGGGACATAGATGCGAACCCGGTAGCCTTCTTTCACTAATTGTTTTTGCAATTCTTCGCAGATGCCATACAGCATCTGGAACTCAAACTGCTCGCCTGAGATTCCATTTTTCTTAGCAAAATCTTTGGTGAAGTTGATAATGGCTTCATCATGACTGGCAATCGCCGTATAATGGCCGTTTAGCAAATGTTTTTGAATGATCTTTTTATAATTGTCATCGACTGCGCTTTTTTCCGGAAAAGCAACCTGCGGCGATTCCTTGTAGGCGCCTTTCACAAGTCGCAGATTCGCGCCAAGCTCGTGCAAATCGTCCATATCCTGCATCGTACGGAATAAATACGCTTGAATGACGATGCCAACATTATCATAGTCTTTCCGAAGTTCGCGATAAATGTCCAACGAAATTTGGCAGTGCGCGTAGTCCTCCATATCAATCCGAACAAAATTGCCATACATAAGAGCGCGGTCAAGAATGCGTCTCATGTTGCTTACACATAAATCTCTGCTTATGTCTAGACCAAGTGAGGTCATTTTAAGAGACAGATTGGATGTGACGCCTGACTTAGCAATTGCATCCAGCGTTTGTATACACATATCTGTGGATTCCAACGCTTCCGCTTCACTGAAAACAAACTCGCCCAAATGATCCAGTGTGGCAACACGGCCATCCTGATTGAGTCCGCGCACCGCATCAATGGATTGCTGAATCGTTTCTCCGGCAACAAAACGCGCCGCGCCAAAACGCAAACCGTATTTTTTAGCCAAGCGATTCGCCGTACGGCTCTTCCCTAAAGACTGAAACATGTTTCTCATCAAAAGTTCCATTTGTGTATTCCTCCAAGGGAATTTGTACAATAGTGTTTAATTTATATTTTCATTGTACACTATATCAACTATTTTGAACACTATTTGTTTTTGTGTATAATTTTCATAAGTTTGAACACTTTGCATTGTCTATACTAGTATCATACTCGCCGCCCTCTCCGAACGTGTTGAATCACCATGAGGTTCATGGTAAATTTATAGCAAACCAATGCAACACAAATGAGGTCGACTATGTTCAATAATGAACACTTTCCGTTCAACACCGCTATCGTAACCGTTTCTATACAAACAACACTTGAAGAAGTAGCTTCACATTTAAATAAAAATACGGCAGTTATTGCCCATTGGGCAGGTCAAAGCTGTTTGTTCACACCTGAGGACGCCAGTATACTGCCGGCACTAACAGCTGTTACGATTCAAGCCCTGCTGGAGAAGAGCTCATTCTTCCTAGCGGCTTCTGTTCAATTGGACGATAACAATGTCTTCCCGCAATTGCCGCAGGTGACGACGAATCGGCCTCTCTTGATCAAGGATAAGGAAGGGAATATTCGGGGATACTCCCCTTTATCAGCCCTGCTGCGTGCCGCCGCGTTCGAACAGCAAAAATGGTCCTCCTATTTCACTGCTCTTGCAGACACCGTTACCGATGCTGTTACCGTTGTTGATCGCGGCGGCGCTGTGATCTGCTGGAATTCAGTTGCGGAAGAACTCTATCAGCTTCCAAGCGCTGACGTTTTAGGCAAGCGGATCGGTGAGCATTTTGACGTGGAGACACTGATGGTGCTTAAAATTTTGGACGAAGGCCGTCTGATTCGGAATACGTATCACCGCCCGCGGCCAGACACGCATGTCCTCATTAACGCTTCGCCGATCCGCGATGCCGAGGGGCATATCATTGGCGGTATTGCGACTGAGCAGGATATTACCCAGTTAGTGCGGTTAAATGAGCAATTAACGGCCGCAGACTCGTTCGGGCTTCCTTATAAAGAGCAAACGGACGATTTATTTACTTTAATCAAAGGCAAAGGTCCAGCGATCGGCAAAGTGATTCAATGGGCCAAAAAAGTTGCAGCAACAGAAACACCCGTCCTCTTAATCGGAGAATCGGGTGTGGGAAAAGAGCAGCTGGCTCATATTATTCATCAATCAAGCTCGCGATCCGAGCATCCATTTTTGACAGTCAATTGCGGTATTGTTCCTTCCGGGTTGCTGGAGGCTGAATTGTTCGGCTATCAAGGCGGGGCTTTTACAGGTAGCGAAACAGGGCAGGCCGGAAAGCTGGAGCAAGCGAAAGACGGCACTTTATTCATTAATGAAGTGGAAAAGCTTCCATTAGAGGTTCAAGCCAAGCTCTACCACTATATCACGCAGCAAACGATTACCCGCTCAGGCGGAAGCCAGCCTATTCGTGTACGCACACGGATTATTATTGCGACTAGGCAGGATTTGGCCGCTAAGCTGGCAACTCATGAGTTCCGTTCCGATCTGTACTATGCGCTCAATGTCATATCCATCCGAATCCCGCCTTTGCGCGATCGAACGGAAGACATTCCGGCTATGGTTCAAATGTATCTGAAGCAGTTCTCTCTGCAGTATCAGAAGCCGGTTCCTGCGCTTTCGCCTGAGGTCATTTTGGCACTCACGAATTATGCATGGCCCGGAAATATACAAGAATTAAAAAATGTCATCGAGCGCTGCGTCATTCTCAGCGATGAAGACATGATCCTGCTAGAGCACTTGCCGTCCGCTCTGCAGGAGGGGCTTCTCAGTCTATCCTCTACGGAGGGGGATTCCGCCGCGATTTTGCTGAAAGCGAAAGTAACGGACGAGGAAGAAATTACGCTGATTGAAGAAGCGCTGGCCAAAACAGCAGGAAACAAAAGCGCAGCTGCAAAGCTGCTCGGCATCTCCCGCGGCACGCTTTATAACAAAATGAAAGAATTTCACATGGAGTAAAAGAAAAAGCAAAGCAAAAGTCCCCCTTCCATATCGGTATGGAAGAGGGACTTTTCTTATTTTCCGGCGTGCTCAAGGGTGTAAGTGACAAAGGCCAGCGTTTCATCGATTGCGTTCAACTCATCTCCCCTGCGCCATGCCATGGCTTGGCGGATCAGCGTCTCCCACTCGTTCCCGCGAGTGTTTATCATCCACATAGCAGCAGCGGGCTTAGAAGCGACAAGCCCCTTCTCGATCGTATATAAGCACCTGCACATCGTAAGAACGGCATACGCTTGATATTCACTCGTAGCAAGTCGTGACGCATCTTCCAACAAGGGTGCCCACCATTCTTTTAAAATCCCTTGAGCAGCCTTCTTGAGCCCAGCGGGTTCAACTGGATCAATCAGCCCAGTCGGGGGAGGACCGCTCAGAATGATGCCATGCTCACGAATGATGGCGCGCTGAATGATCCAATCGCTCGCATGTCCGTCAACCCCGAAGCTTCCATCACATCGCAATGCGGGATGCCGACACTTATGAGGATCATAGCGTCTTAGCGAAGCACGTGAAATATAAGATCCTTCCATGTTGACGGCCCATTTGAAACCTTGATTTCGCAGCTCGGCATGCAACCGATCTAAGGCGGGAAGCCGTTCCGCAAGCAGCTCTTGCCGGGTAACGACAAGAAAATCGACATCGCTCGTTTCGGGATTGAAGTCTCCCAGTGCCAAAGAACCGTGGACATACACGCCGACAACGTCCCGCGCAAGAACATCTTTGACCCCAATCAACAGTTGATCTAACATCTCATTTATATCTGGAAAAGGAGTAGGACTTGGGTTCTGTATCGGGATATCCCCTTTCTTAACGAAGGGCTATATCTGGTAAACAACCGGGAAGCTCTCCCCGGACATCAATTCACCTGCGGCTACATGAATATGGGGCTCCATCGGGTGACCGCCAGTCGGAGCATAGTACGTATGGCCCGGCATATAGTGAACCGCAATCGCCCTGCGTTTTAATTCTGAACGGTTGTTCGGACTGCCATGCCATGTCAAACTGTGGTGGTAGCCGACCTGGCCTTTTTTGATTTCAAAAGGAACCGCTTCCACTCTCGCCCCGTCAGGCAGCAAATCCGGCTGTTTGTGAACCGGCATGAATTCGTCGTTGGAGCTTAAATATTTTTGATGATTGCCCCATTTATGACTGCCGGGCACCATCCACATGCAGCCGTTTTCGATTACCGCATCATCCAACGCAACCCACGCACTGACCAAATCTGCCGGCTGAATAACGGGCCATAGCGGGTGGTCCTGATGCCAATGCGTCGGCCCTCCCATGACAGGCGGTTTGTATTGAATCTGATCGTGCCAGATCCGAAGCGTATCTGTCCGGCACAGCTGCGCAACTTCTTCGCATATTCTCCTGTTGGCCGCATGCTGTAAATAGACGTCGCTTGCCATCCAAATATTTACGATCTGAACGACCGTTTCCTTCTTCGTTATCGTCATCCCGTAATGGGAATTATCAAGCATATTCCGGTTAAGAATTGGCTTTTTGACAGATTTTCCTTCCATCACGTTTTCCAGTTCCTCACGGAGTGATTCCACTTCTTCATCGGATAAAACAACGTCGCCTTTTAGAAATCCCAATTCATCGAATTGTTTGATACTCTCTTGTGACAGCATGGTTGATTCCTCCTCGCTTGGTATATCCTTATTGTACGGTCGGCGCGCTATGCCGTCGTTAGATATTTCCAATCTAATCTTGCACTTTTCACAGAAAAATAGAGCTCTGGAAATTATCCGGCCTATTTTGCGGAAGCATGGTGTATGATGTTAAGGAAGCTTGTCACACACTAAGGAGGTTTCATATGTCTGAGCAGCTTATCATTGGAAATGCGTCACATCTTTATGCCGTGCAAGAAGGTTGGGGCCCACTGCCGGAAGGCATCCAATACGGTTACACACATGGGATATGTGTAGACGATGAAGATCGTGTTTATGTCCATCACACCGGCAAAGATTCTGTCATTGTATTTGACAAAGACGGCAATTTCCTGACATCGTGGGGAAGCGAGTTTGAAGGCGGAGCGCACGGTTTTTATTTACATCGCGATCCGGATGGACAACAGTATCTTTATTTTGCAGATACCAATCGCGCAATGATCGTTAAGACGACATTATCGGGAGAGGTGCTGCTGCGGATTACACCGCCGGACCGGCCTGATCTGTACAATGCTGAGCGCAAATATGTGCCGACTGATGTTTGTGTAGCACCTAACGGGGACATTTACGTGGCAGATGGCTATGGTCAATCTTATGTGCATCATTACGATGCAGAAGGAACTTATATCCGTTCCTGGGGCGGACCGGGCTCAGAGCCGGGAAAACTATCCCAGCCCCATGGCATATCCGTCAACCTTCGCGGAGAAGTGCCGGAATTATACATAGCTGACCGCAATAATAACCGGATTCAAGTCTTTACTTTGGAGGGCGAGCACCTTCGTTTCGTTGAGCATAATCTGGATCTACCTTGTTCCTTTTACTTCTTCGGCGATGAAGTCTATCTCCCTGATCTCCACAGCCGGGTGACGATTTTGGACAAAAATGACCGTCTGATCACACACTTAGGCGAGGATCAACAAGCTTATAAACAGATGGGCTGGCCTAATCTTCCCAAAAGCTATTACCGCCCGGACCGATTCAGCTCTCCGCACGGGGTATGTGTCGATTCCCAAGGCAACGTTTATTTGGCCGAATGGATTTCCGACGGCCGGGTGACGAAGCTGGTGAGGCAGCGGTAAAAAACAGGAGCCTGTTGGCTCCTGTTTTTTTGGCTTGGCGCACACTCCTGCCATTTCCTTCTATGCTTGAAAGTAGGATGTGCGTCATTTACTATTTATCTCTGTGCTTCGAGTAGAAGTGCATCATTTCCGGCTGATCATGCAAAAAGTACATCAAATTCAGCGTGGAAGTCTCGTTTAGAGCTATTTTCCTTGAATTTACTGTACTAAATACATGATTATCTCCATAAATCGAAAAAACAGAATTTGCTGCACTTTTTACATCAAGTCAAGTCAAATCAAACAAAGCAAATCAAAAGTCCATACCCACCAGCTACCCCTTCCGCCCCGCCAGCAGTTGCTCGCGCATCCACGTATTTTGCACGATGCCATCGCCCGCCTCATGCAAAATATCATACAAGCGCTTGCGCAGCTCGGCGACAATCCGCTTGTTGGCCGGATGATGAATCGCGTTATGAAGCTCATGGGGATCATCACGCATATCGTATAGCTCATCAACGTCCGTACAATTCCAGACGTATTTCCACTCCCGGGTGCGAATCATCCGCTGCGTGTAAAGGCCGAACTGCCCGCCGTTGTAGGAGGCGACAACTTCATCCCGCCACTTGGCAGGCTCCGTGCCGCGAAGCAGCGGCAGCAGCGATTCCCCGTGCAGCCGAGCATCTGCGGAAGGAGCCGAACCGCCGATCGCCAGCAGGGTCGGAGGCAGATCCAGCAAGGACTGCACGAACTGGTCGCAGCGGCTGCCGGCGGCTATAACACCGGGCCACCGAATGATCAGCGGGACCTTCACGACATCCTCGTAGAGGACATAATGTTTATCCAGCATCCGGTGCCCGCCGCACATGTCGCCGTGATCGGTTGTAAAAATGACAACCGTATCCTCACTTCTCCCCAAAGCGTCCAACTCCGCCAGCAGCTTGCCGATCGCATCATCCAACTGCGAGACGATCTCATAATAACGAGCGACAATAGGCGCCCACTCCGTCCAGTCATAATTCTCGATATGCCAATTTCGGAGCTGCTGCTCCTGGATATAAGGCTTATTCGCGAACGTTTCACGAAAGCTTCCCCATTCGGGAATGCACGCAGGAGCATACATCCCGGCAAATTCGGCAGCCGGTCGGCACGGCAGATGCGGCTCTTGGAAATTGACCCGAAGCTGCCAAGGGGATCCCGCGCTTTCCTCACACAGCCGCCTCATCAGTCTCCCCGCCATGTCTGCCGTCTGATGAGTGCGGGTATCCGCGAGCGGCAACGGGTCCGTTTCGCCAAAGTAACCATTCGCATAGGCAAGGTCCGGATGACGCTCCTTCAGCCACTCCCGATATTTCTCGTCGCTGGACACAAATACATCGTATCCATAGTGCGTCGGATCATAGGTCGGATGCACATCCCATTTTCCGATATAGCCGTTCACGTATCCCGCCTCTTGCAAAGTACGAGCCCACGAGTAGCTCGCAGGCTCTAGCGCACCAACCTGCATCCCCAACGAAAAGTTCCACAATCCCCCGAAAGATTCAGCCCGCCTGCCGCAAACGAAAGATTGCCTCGCCGGACCGCACACGGGGATATGATTGTATGCACGCTCGAACCACATGCCTTCGGAAGCAAGCTTATCGAGATGAGGCGTAAGTACAGGCGCCTGCCTGCTATAGCCGAGACAGTCATACCGCAGCTGATCGACCATGATGATAAGCATATTAGGCTTGGAAGCCATCTCAGTCACCCTGTTTACCTCCCTGCATGCCTGGCTGCGGAGGCTTCATCGAATCGGTCCCTCCTAGGATCTTTCATCCACTCGTCCCAAGTTAAGCCGTATTGCAGCAAGATCTCATGAATCCGATTGCGAAACGGAAGTCCCGCTTCGATCTGTGTCTGCATCGGATCTCCCCGCCCACCCAGCATCTTCTCTATCCACGCATCCAACTGATATTCAAGCTCATCGGCAATAGCCGGATGGCTTTCTGCGAGATTAACCGTTTCGTCCGGATCAACACGCAAATCGTATAATTCTCTCGGCGGACGGACAAACGGCCCCGCATCAAGCGTACGAATAAATTTATAATCCTTCGTCACGATCCCTCTGCTGGCCTGCCAAGCGCACTCGCTTAAATAAACCGCGTCATGCGTCCCATCCGCCTCCCCCCGAATACTCGACCACAAGCTGCGGCCGTCGATGTTAGCCGGGGTCAAAATGTCGGCTGCTTCCAAAATCGTCGGCAGCATGTCAACCTGCTGAACTAAGCCTTGGACTCTTCGTCCTTCGGGAATTCTTCCCGGCCACCTCATGATCATCGGGACTTGAACCGAGGCTTCGTATAAACCGCAATGATCCCAATAGATCTCATGCTCCGTCAAGCTTTCCCCATGATCGCCGAACAAAATCAGCAGGGTGTCCTCGTAAAGCCCCTCCGCAATAAGAAGCTCATCGAGCTCGCGAAGGCGATCATCGAGATAACGGACCTCTGCATCATAGAGGGCATTGACGTAAGCAGCATCCGTAACAGGGCCCAGCAGGTCATAATGATGGTGTTTAAAAAACGGATAAGCCGCATGATTATATGCGGCTTGCATGCTGCGATTCGCGGGATCGTAAGGATCGCGACTCTGATCGTAGAAAGCGGGCACATAGCTGGCCGGCGGCTGATAAGGCGTATGCGGGTCCCAGTAATGCAGGAACAGAAAGAAATCATCCTCTTTATGCTCGCGAATCCACTTGAAAGCCAGCTCATTGACGGACTTTCCATCGATGCTCCGCGACTTTTGAACCGAATTGATGTAATACCGGTAGCCTCTGGCGAACCATTCCTTTAATTGATATAAATTATCGACGGCTGCCGTCGTGAACCCGTGGTTTTGCAGAAGCGACGGCAGCCATGACTCTTTTTTCGGCAGCTGTGTGAGCGGTGAACCGTGGGAAACAACGCCTGTTCGCAGGCCCACTTTACCTGTAAAAATGCCCGTATGAGCCACTTCCGTCGGTATGTCCGCCGCATAAGCCCGTTCGAATAGGACGCCTTGGCTCGCGATTCGATCCATATAGGGCGAAGTCGGCTTCTCATAGCCATAACAGCCGAGACGAGAGGCGCGCATGGTGTCCAGCGAGATAAAAACGATGTTCATACGGCTTCACTCCGTCCCGTTTTGGTCGTCATGTAATCCATGATTAAAGCGACATTGTTCTCCACTTCGTCCATTTGCGTGCGAATGACGATGTCGGGCGTTTCCGGTATCTCATACGGGTCTCCAATTCCTGTAAACTGCTTGATTTCGGCGTTTCTGGCCTTAGCATACAATCCTTTCACATCGCGGCGTTCACACTCTTCAAGCGGGCAGTCCACGAAAATCTCGACATAACCCAGCAGCTCGGCTCGGGCATGCTCTCTCATCTCTTCATATGGCGTGATCGCAGATACGATGACCGTAACACCGTTGCGTGACAGTAGCTTGCAAAGAAAGACGATCCGCTTAATATTCGTGAGCCGGTCCTCCCGGCTAAACCCCAATCCATGGGAAATGGTTTGCCTAAGCTCATCTCCATCGAGCAGTTCTACTTTCCTGCCGCTTTCGCGAAGTGGCTCAACCAAGGCACGAGCCGTCGTTGATTTGCCTGAGCCTGAGAGACCGGTGAACCACAGCACCTCTCCATGTTTACTCATTACCTTCCTCCTTCGGATCGGTCTTTAGGAAATAGGAACAACAGCGCCATTCGCCAGATGGGAGCGGATAGCCGCTTCAATAATTTCTTGGACAGCAAGGGCGTCCTCGCCGGAGGCTGCAATCCGGTCCGGAGGGACTCCCTCCTTCACTTCCTGGATAAAAGCATCGAGACGCAGACGAAACGTATCATCGAACCCCCGCATGCCGCCCATGATTGAATTTCGGTACACCCGCAAGTCTTCCTGACGGTGAGGATAATACGTAAGCGATTCGTACACATTATCCAGCACAAATCTGCCCTGATCGCCTGCCACCTCGCAAGCTTCAATCGGGTGAATGCCGAACATATCGTAGCTTCCGAGCAAATGCCCTACCGCGCCGGAGGCAAATTCTAAGTTAATAGAAGCCGTTGACCAGACAGTGCGGCCAGGAGCCTTCGTCAGAAAAGCTTGAACACGGCGTACTTCACCTGCAAAATAGCGCATCACATCGAGCGAATGCGGGTGCAGCGCGCGCAGATGTATCCAAGGACTGGTTTCGTTCGGATTGCCGATAGTCAGCTTCATGTTTACAAAAAGCGGCTGGCCGATATCTCCGTTCGCCATCCATTGCTTCGCCTTCTTCGCAGCAGGCGTAAAACGGTGATTGAGATTGCAGGCGAGACGAATGCCTTTCTCCTTGGCAAACCGCACCATTTGTCTGGCTTCTTCCAACGAATTCGAAATCGGCTTCTCCACGAGAACGTCTTTCCCAGCCGCAATGGATTTCATAACAGGCTCTCGATGATGAGAGCCATTCTCGAATCCGCCGGTAGCTACGCTTACGATATCGAGCTTTTCGGTTTCTAGCATTGTATCCAAGTCATAATAAGCTTTCACGCCAAACTGCGCAGCAACCGAATCTGCCAGGACTTGGTTCAAATCGCAAATCGCGACAAGCTCGCTGTCCGGATGCTCCTTATAGCAGCGGCAATGTATACGTCCGATGTGATTGACCCCGACAACCGCTACCTTCAGCATGTCGAATCGGCTTCCACTTCTTCGGCTTCTCCCTCAGCTGCGGTCTCTGCCTCTTTCGTCTGCAGCGATCGTGCCGTTCTCGGCGAACCGATGTGCATGGAATCAAACGCCTGCTGCGAAGTTTTGAACGGGCCGCAGCCCAAGCCATGCCAATTCAGGTTCGTATAGATCGGATTCTCGCGCCCTGTCTCTTGTTCCCGCTTCGCGATATGCGCATGTAACCGATTCATGAGCAATGACGCTACTTCCGGCTCCTCGTCAATAAAGTTATGCAACTCCTCTGGATCGCGGACCAAATTATACAGCTCCACCGGAGGTTTGAAATGCAAATCCGGCTCGAGCGCTACGATCAGCTTCCATTCCGGCGTCCGCCATCCATGTTTGCGCATCCATGTGCATTCCGTAATGTACATTTCGCTTTCCGGCACCCGCTCCCCGCCATTGACGAGCGGAATCAAGCTGCGGCCGTCGAAAGCGATGTCGCACGGAATGCCCAGAAGCTCGACAATGGTCGGCATCACATCTTTAATTTGCGAGGAACCGGCTACGCGCTTCCCTGCCGGCAGTTTGCTCGGATAGCGCAGGATCAATGGAATTCGCAAATTTGTTTCATAAAGGCCATGATGGTCATAATAGCAGTCATGTTCATTCAATGTCTCGCCATGATCGGAGGTGATGACTACGAGCGTTTCATCTTCGATGCCCAGCGCTTCAAGCGCCGTAAAAATCGACTGAATGCCCGCATCCATATAGGCAATTGCGCCATCATACTGCGCATCGATATACTTGCTGTCCGTACAGCCTTCCGGGAACCAGGAGCTGAAGTAATCGGCAAACGGTTTAAACGCATAAAGCTCATCCAAGGATTGATTACCCGGATCGCACTCATCGCCTTCGTAAAACATCCGTTCAAACGGTTTTGGCGGCAAATAAGGCGAATGCGGATCCATGTGGCGCAAAAAGAGGAAAAATGGTTTGCCTTCCTCTTTCAGGCGCTTCATCTCAGGGATCGCAACACGGTTCAAGTTATCTGCCTTCGGACTTCGGCCGGTCTCGTCGGCTCCCCAGCCCTCGAAGTCTATATACTTCTGAAAGCCGCGTGCCGATGGGTTGCCTGTGAATCCGATACAAGTCGTATTGTAGCCGTTCTCCTCCAGCAGCTCGGAAAGGATCTTGACGTGCTCGCCTACAGGTCCATCGTGCCGCAGCGCGACAACGTCCGTTCCGAAGCAGTCCATCCCCGTAAGCATGGAGGCATAACCCGGGGTCGTCGGAATGCTGGGCGAAAAATGCTGCTCAAACAGCACGCCTCCCTCGCTGTACCGATCAATATGCGGCGTCGTTAGACGATGATACCCATATCCGCTCATATGGTCCCTACGCAAGCTATCTATACCAAGCAGCAGTAAATTCGGCAGTTTCGTTGTCATGGGAACTACTCCTTCTCCGTTTATAATAGGCTTATCTCGCTCCAAAAGAACGCAGCACAGCATTCAAATAGCCATAGCTTTCAGCAGCTACAATGGATACCTGCGCGAGAGAGTGTCCACTCGCGCCGATGACTTCGAGGCAGACAGGACCCTCATAACCGTTATCCGCAAGCACTTTGCAGTAGCCGATCAGATCAATGTCGCCGCGCCCGCAAACTTGCTTATCGATCGATCCCGGACCTGCCTGCCTGCCGCTGCAGTCCCGGATATGAATATGCTTCACGCGCGAAATCACTGCCGGCAGCGCAGCTTCCGGGTTCTCGCCGGCGCGATAAATATGGCTCGGATCCATATCGATGCCGAAAGCCGGATCAGCGATAGCCTCAATCGCTCTTAACGAAGTTGGCGTGTTGTAGATGGAGCCGCCCACATGCGCTTTCACGCAAAGCGTCACCCCGTACTCACTCGCAAGCTTTGACATTCGGGTCAGCTTCTCAATCGTGAATTGCAAATCTTCTTTCACGTCCGACTTTCCGCCCGGACCCACATTGACAACCGGGATGCCGAGTTCAGCCGCAGCTTCAAAAGCAAGCGGAAGCCGGGTCTCGCTTAGCTCCGCCACCTCCATCGACAAGAGCTTTAAGCCAAGCTCCTCTGCAATGCTCCTAATCTCGGAAGCCTGCTCCCGCCACCGGTCAAGCTCGATGTGTTCGCACATCCCTTTGATCGCTGACAGCTCCACGCCGTCATAGCCGCAAAGCTTGATATGCTGCGCTGCCGTTTTGAAATCGAAATCTTTAAAGAGTACGGAATTTATCCCTAATTGCATCATAGCTTACAGCCCCCCCAGTTAAAGTTCAATAATGCTTGAAGTTTCAAATGAACGAATAGCCGCTTCAATAATCGTCTGCGCCTTCAGCGCTTCTTCTCCCGAGCCATTGATTTGATCGTAAGGCACCTTAGCGTCCAACTGTTCAATCCAATCGCTGATGCGGCTTTTAAACGTTTCGTTGAAATGGCGCATACCGCCCAGATAGCTATAGCTTTCCGTAGCAATGCCATGGCGTGGATAGAAGGTTAAATGCTCGCAAGCATCGTCCAGCACGAAACGTCCTTTGGAGCCGACAACTTCACAGCGCTCCAAGCCGTAGCTGGCTCCTGCATCGTAGCTGCCGACCAGATTCCCGATCGCCCCGTTTTCAAATTCCAGCATAATCTGCGCATTGGACCAAATTTTGCGGTTTTCGCCTTTCATCATGAAGGCGGCTACCCGCTTCACATCCCCGCAGAAATAGCGAATCACATCGAAGGAGTGCGGATGAAGCGCACGCAGATGGAACCAAGGCGACGTTTCTACCGGATTGTTGATCCACATTTTCATATTAATCATGTGCAATTGACCGAGGCGGCCTTCCTCCACCCATTCTTTCGCGCGAACCGCCGCCGGTGTAAACCGATGATTCAGGTTAACGGCAAATGGCAGTCGTTTCTCTTTGGCCAGCGCCACCATCCGCTCCCCTTCGTCAATCCGATTGGAAATCGGCTTTTCCCCCAGAACAGGAATGCCTGCCGCCAGAAGCTCCATCGTTGGCAGATAATGCTCTCCGCCGTTCTCTTCGCCTTTGGTCGCCATCGAGCAAGCATCCAAATGAATGCCGCTAGCCAGCATATCCTGTACGCTATAAAAAGCTCTGCAGCCGAATTTGGCCGCTGCCGCATCCGCTTTCTCTTGAATAATGTCACACACAGCAACAAGCTCTGTTTTCGCATGTTCATGATACACATTGGCATGGATCGAACCGATATTGCCTACCCCGACAACTCCAACCTTTAATGTCATCGCCATTCCTCCCGTTTCTAATGAACTTCTTGCGCGCCACCAAGAACCTCCCCGTGCAAATCACGGTACTGCCCAGGCGAGCAGCCAACCTTGCGCCGAAACAATTGCGTGAAAAAGGCCGGGTCCTCATAGCCTACACGCTGTGCAACATGAATCACTTTCTCATCGCTTTCCGCCAAATACTGCTTCGCCCGGTCAATCCGGATCTCATGAATCCGCTCCGTAACGGTCTGATTGGTTTCCTGCTTAAACACCCGGTTTAGCTGCCTGCTGCTCAAATTAAACAGCTCGCACAAGTCGGGGATGGTCATTTTTTTATCAAAATGGCGCTCCAGAAATCCAGTGATCCGGCGAACGAGTATCGAGTGATTCGCAGAGCGTGAGCTCTTCTTTTCCTTGGTTTCGGAATCCGCGTAGCAGCGAGACAACAAAATAAGCAGTTGCAGCAGTTGCAGCTTAATGATCGTTAAATAGCCCGGCCGGTGATGCTCCCATTCTGTCATCATCGTTTCAAACAAAGTAAGCACCGTATTTGCTGCCTGCCCCATCAGATTCAATCTATGGTGGAAGCGCTCTCTAGGATTTAAAAAAGGATGCACATAGTAGTAATCCATGGACTGTGACACGCCCAATTCCTTCAGCAGAGATTCATGAATCAGCTCCGGCGTAAACAGGCAGTTAATAATTTCGATACCTTCCCCCGGTTTCGTACGATACGTATGAACTTCCCCGGGATTGATAATAAAGACATCGCCCGCTTGAATCCGGTAAGATTCGCCTTCAAACACATGCTCCGCTTGGCCGCTGACAACATAAACCAGCTCGATAAAATCGTGCGCATGCGCCGTCGGGATATTGTGCTGATTATGAATGCAGCGGTTAATCCAAAACGGAATTTGCTTGTCTTTCATAAATTGACTCTGTCTCAGTAGATATACCATATGTACAAATCCTTCCTCTGCTTCTGTCTTCATCATAAGGCTTGCAGCTCATGTTTTCATTGCGGTTTCAGCCATCTTACAAGGGGATTGCGCCATTTCAATCCGTTCTATACTTGAATGACATGAATAAATTTGCGCTGCAGCAGCTGAACATGATCAACAGGCGTTTGTTCATCGGTAATCAAATAATGAATCTGGTTCCAAGCGCCGATCATCGTAAAGGCCTGCATATCGAATTTACTGTAATCCGCAAGGACAAATACTTGCTCCGCCATGCCGATCATTTTCCGTTTCACCCGTGCTTGCATTTCATTCGACTCGCTGATGCCCCGTTCCATATGTACGCCTTTGCAGGAAACGAACGCTTTATTTACATGATACTCCTCCAAAGCCTGCTCCGTCAGCGGCCCTACGAAGGAAAGTGAATTGGGCACAAGGATGCCTCCTGTGCTGATGACGCTGACATTCTTTTTATCGCTTAGAACCAAAGCGACCTTCAAGGAGTTGGTGATGACGGTGAGAGGAATATCGGGCAGCTGAGCCGCCAAATGCCATGTCGTGGAGCTCGCATCGAGGACGATGCGATCGTGCGGCTCCACGTAGTTAACAGCTTGGGCCGAAATACGCTGCTTTTCCGTCACATGCACCGTTTCTCGAAGCTCGTATGACGTTTCGGACGTTTGCGGCTGCAGGCGGATCGCTCCGCCATAGCTGCGCAGCAATCGTCCTTCGCTTTCTAGGCGGTCCAAGTCCCGGCGGATCGTTTCTTCGGTAACCCGGCATATTTGGCTGAGTTCGGTGACGCGCATGCTTCCCCGCTCGTTAACCAGCCGTAGAATGTGCTGAACCCTTTCCGCGACCAGCATCATCAAACACCTCCCTGAGCCTCAGATTTCCGTTTCGAGTGATAGCTACAATTAGCGGGCTTGGTCAAACGCGATCACCCGGTCGCGAATTTCGCAGAAATTGTGGATATTGACATATTCCAAAATAAAAGGAACACCCTCGGCTTGCTCATGATACAAATTCAGCAGCTTCACCCAGTCGATACCCCCGTCCCCGACGCAGCGGCCGTAGGTGTCATTAACTTTGCGGTCTTTCCCGTGAAAGTAAGCCAGATGCGGCGCTAAATACCGGAACATCTCCTCTTCCGAATTATTCGCAATTAAATTCGCCGGATCCAGCAGCACTTGGACGTGCGGCGACCCCACCTGCGCCAACAAATCAGCCGTTCGTTTGGCACTCGGCACAACATCCAGCACACATGGCTCAAGCGCCAGCTTAATGCCGTAATGTCCCGCACGCTCTCCAAGCCAGCTAATCTGCTGTTTCAGCCGGTCGAAATCCTGCTCGTACGAATCGGCCTGAATTCCCCGTTTTCCCGGGATGAATCCGCACTCTGTCGCAACGACCGGCACACCGGTGCCCGCAGCAATCTGCATATGCCGTTCAAAATAACGCAAATTTTCCTCCATTTCCCTTTCATCTGTTTCCAATAAATTCGTAAACACGCCAATCGAGGCGACTTCAACGCCATGCTTGCGGTAGGTGTCTACGATTTCTTGGCTTCTTTTATCCGTTAAATCGCTGAGATCACTCCGTCCGTTGTAGCGCCAATAGTTGGAATCCGTTTGCGAGAAGCACAGCTCTGTCCACCTGAATCCGCGCTCAGCCAGCAGCGCTGCCACCTCTTCGTTCGATAACTGAGGAAAGCTGCGTGAAACGACACCCATATCCATACGGACTAACCCACCTTTACTTGAAAATTATCGCAAGGCCCGCCTGCGAGCCGCACTTATAGCAAACCAGCCTAGCAAGAGAGTTAAAGCGCCTTCAACGATTAAAAAAAGCATCATATGCGCTTCAAAAGGCACGCCGAGCAAAACATGCGAAAGGAAATTACATACAAATAATAGCCCCAGTTGTATCGCCAGCAGCATGGCCGAAGCTTGCAGCACCTGCCCCGCCTCCGCCTTCTTTTTTAAATCATATTGGCAGTAAAAGACGTAAGCGAGCCATGCCACGCCCATGAGCAGAAACGAAAAATTATCAATCCCTTGCCAGGAATCACGTTTGACGCCAAAAAAGGTTAGCAAAACCAGCAGCAGACCCCGCAGCTCGAACCAATTGATAATGCCCAGCGCCGAGGTGATCACCGTTATTCCCACGGATTTATACCCTGCCGACGGATCTCGCTGTTTCATCTCAAGAAAAGGATCCATACGTGCCAGCGTCCCTCCATTCCCTTTCTACTCTATGCAGGATGCGCAGCGTGGCTTTTCGCGCTTCTTCGTTTTCCACCAGGGTTGATCTCTTGACAAAGGCTGTAAGCTTACCGATTTTGTTCAAATATGACTTTCGCGCCCTTCTTTCAATTCGGTTCACTTGCTTACTATTGCCCAGCTTTTGATGTTGAATCATGCGGAGGTTGTACTTGGCCGACCATGTTTCGGGGATCGAGCCTGTCGCTGTAACGGTCTCTAAGTCGCGCAGCTTGCCTCCGACCATTTTCTCGAGCAGCACTCTCATATACCATAACGAACCGAGCATAATAAGGCTAAGACCGACGAAGAACGCAAGAAGAGTAAGTAAAATATACGTCATACCAACGTCGCCCCCCTCAGGTCAAGCTCCCCTGCAAAATGGCATGCTGCGAAATGTCCGTCCCCTACCTGCTTCAATTCAGGAGCCTGCTTTTTGCAAATATCTTTGGCGTATGCGCATCTCGGATGAAAATAGCAGCCGGATGGCGGATTCGCCGGATTCGCGACTTCGCCTTGCAAAATAATGCGGTTCGACTTCTTGCGCGGATCGGGCACAGGCTTCGCAGAGAGCAGCGCCTCCGTGTATGGATGCTTAGGCGAAGCGAATACATCCTTCGTTGCCGCAGTCTCCACCATTTTGCCGACATACATAACGCCGACTCGGTTAGATATATGCTGGATCACACCAAGATCATGAGAAATAAACAGGTAGGACAAGTTCAATTTCTCCTGCAGATCCTGCAGCAGGTTAATAATTTGCGCCTGCACGGACACGTCCAAAGCCGATACGGCTTCATCGCAAACGATGAACTTCGGGTTCGTCGCCAAAGCTCGGGCAATGCCAATCCGTTGCCGCTGCCCTCCGCTGAAAGCATGCGGATAACGCTCCAGATGGCGGCTGTTCAGGCCGACCATCTCCATGAGCTCGGCCACGCGCTCTTTCAGCTCTGCGCCGTGCGCCATGCCGTTGCAGACGAGCGGCTCGGCAATGATGTTGAGCACAGTCATCCGGGGATTGAGAGAGGAGTACGGATCTTGGAAGATCAGCTGCATATCGCGCCGTATGGCTCGCAATCCCTTAGGATCAAGCTGCAGCACTTCTTGCATGTGACCTTGACGGTCCCGGAAAAGCACCGATCCTGCCGTCGGTTCGATCGCGCGAAGAATGCAGCGTCCGAGTGTCGTTTTGCCGCAGCCGGATTCGCCGACTAGACCGAACGTTTCGCCGGGGCGGATATGAAACCGGACATCGTCAACCGCTTTGACATAACCGACGTTTTTTTGCAAGAACCCTTTTTTGATCGGGAAATATTTCCGCATATAGCGGACATCCAGAATGAGTTCGTCCGTTTGTACGCTCATGAGATCACCTCGGCTTCTTTAAGCTCCGTTTCTACCAGCAAGCAGCGAACTTTATGATCTTTGCTGACCTCGACGAGCGGAACGTCCGCTATGTTGCAAACGCCATCGATCGCCAGTTTGCAGCGGGAATAGAAGCCGCAGCCCTTCGGTAAATTCATCGGGAAAGGAACGGTCCCTTCGATCGACTCCAACCTTTTGTTCTCTCTTCCTATAGCCGGAATCGAATTCAGCAGCGCCTTTGTGTACGGATGCTTCGGATTATGAAATAAGGAGTCGACATCCGTATACTCGACTACCTTCCCAAGATACATAACCGCTACTTCATCCGACATTTCGGCAATGACGCCAAGATCATGCGTAATAAAAATAACGGACGTATCATGATTCGCTTTTAGATCGTTAATCAGCTGCAGCACTTGCGCTTGGACCGTAACATCCAAGGCGGTCGTCGGCTCATCCGCAATAAGAATCGAGGGATTGCAGGACAGCGCCATTGCGATCATGGCCCGCTGCCGCATCCCGCCCGAAAGCTGGTGCGGATATTCGCTAAGCCGCTGCTCGGGATTTGACATGCCTACCTTGCGCAAAATATCCACCGCCAGCCGGTAAGCTTCCTTTTTATCTTCTGTCACATGCAGCAATATCGCTTCCATAATTTGATTGCCAACGGTATGAATAGGGGAAAACGCCTTCATTGGCTCCTGAAAAATCATCGCAATCTCGTCGCCCCGGATATCCCGAATTTCCTTCCCTCGCGGGTCCAGCTTCACCAGATCCACTGATTCATTACGCCCTGCCCCGCTTCGTTGCAGTCTAATTTCGCCCTCCACTTCGCCCGGTTTGGGCACGATGCGCAGCAGCGCTTGCGAGGTGACGCTTTTGCCGCAGCCGCTTTCGCCGACAATGCCGAGCGTCATGCCGCGTTTGATTTGCAGATCGACGCCGTCTACGGCCTTCAACACGCCTTCGTCCAAATGGAAGTGAACTTTGACGTCCTTCATTTCCAAAATAACGTTATCCCTGTTTGCCATTCACTCCACCTCCTATTTGTAAGGATCTGCCGCATCGCGAAGTCCGTCTCCAAGGAAATTAAACATTAAAACCGTCACAATAATGAATGCCGCCGGCCACAGCAGCCAGGGATGATGGGCTAGCGTTTCCAGGTTTTGCGCATCCTGCAGCAGCACGCCCCAGCTTACAACAGGCGCTTGGAGTCCGATCCCGAGAAAGCTTAATGCCGTTTCGCCGAGAATCGTACCGGGAATCGAAAGAGTTACATTCACGATAATGTAACTGGCGAAAGATGGCAGCAGATGCTTGCGAATGATGCGGAAATCGCTCGCTCCGGCAAGTCTGGCCGCCATGGTGAAATCCTCCTCGCGGAGGGACAAAATTTTCCCGCGTACGACACGGGCAAGTCCTGTCCAGCCGATGATGGAGAAGATCAGAATCAATCCAAAATAAGTTTGCAGCGCTGACCAATCCCTCGGTAATGCCGCTGTTAGCGCCATCCAAAGCGGAATGGTCGGAATGCAAATGAGCAAATCTATCGTTCGCTGAATGATGGTGTCTGTCACACCGCCCAAGTAGCCGGATATCCCACCCAGCACTAATCCCAAAATGAGCGTCACGATAATGCCCAGAAGTCCGAACGATAGCGAGATTCGGGCGCCGTAAATGATTCTGGACAGCAGATCGTGCCCCAGCTTATCCGTCCCCATCAGGATGAGCGCATCTTTCGGATTTTTCAGTCCGAACAAGTGACGTTCCATCGGAATTAATCCCCACAGTTTATACGGCTCGCCTTTGGTGAAGAAATAAATCTCAAACTTTTTAGCCGGGTCCTCGGAGAATGTGCGTTTAAACGTATTCGGATCGACTTTCTCGCTCATTCCGTAGACGAACGGCCTGAGTTGAAAGCCTTTGTTCGGATCGACAAAATGAATTTTCTGCGGAGCGGCATTCTTATAGTCGGAATACCTTGCATCCTGCAGCGTAGGCGCCAGAAACTCACAGAAAACAGCGACCAGATAAAACAAGATCAGCACGGCCGCAGAGAAAACCGCCATTTTGTGCTTGATGAATTTCCACCACATCAGCTGCCACTGGGAAGCGACCTCGTATTGATTGTCGGCTCCGATTCGGTTCCGGTTCTTCACTTTGGTCCTTCGCAACCGATTCGCAATCGTCGTCATGGCACTCATTCTGCAACACCCCCGAAGCGTATTCTCGGGTCAACGAATGCAAGCAAAATATCCGATAGCAACGTCCCGATGACCGTCATGACGCTAAGAATCAACAAGAAGCTTCCCGTTAAGTAAACGTCCTGAAACATCAAAGCTTTGAGAAGCATCGGACCTGTGGTTTGCAAGTTAAGTACGATCGAGACGATCGCTTCACCGGAAATCAGTGCCGGCAGCGTCCAGCCGATCGTCGAAATCAGCGGGTTGATCGCCAAGCGCACAGGGTATTTGAACAGCAGCTTGCCTTCCGGTACGCCCTTGGCTCTTGCGGTGATCACATACTGCTTCGACAACTCATCCAGCAGCATCCCCCGTGTAATACGAATGAGCGATGCCGTTCCGGACATCCCGATGACCACGACAGGAATGATAAGCCTTGGCAGCATATTCATAATTTTGTCCATACTCCAAGGGGCGTCTACATATTGAGCTGAGAATAACCCTGTAATCGAAACGCCTGTCTGCGCGAAAATGACATACACAATAATCAAAGCAATAAGAAATCCCGGCATTGCCAGACCGATAAAGCCTATAAACGTAAACACATAGTCAAGTGCCGAATATTGATGGGTAGCTGAGTAAATCCCGATCGGAATCGCAATCAACCACACAAAGATCAGGCAAATGAGCGATATGATAACTGTCAGCGCCAGTCTTGGACCAATGACTTCTGTCACAGGCTGATTCCATTGAAAAGAACGACCCAAGTCACCGTGAAGTATAATATTTTTGATCCAAATGATGTACTGAACAATCAACGACTTATCTAACCCATAAAGCTGCTGAAGGTTGATGATCGTACTTTCCGAAACCGCTGTTCCCGACTGCTTTAATGTCGCAACATACTGTGTCAGAAAGTCACCGGGTGGAAGCTGAATAATCACAAACACGATAATACTGATAGCGATAAGCAGCGGAATAAGCTGCAAAAGCCGGTAAGAGATATAATTCAGCATGTGATTCCTCCTTCCAAAAATGTGCCCTGTCTCAGAACGAACCATGAGCCCGGATCAAACGACCTGCCGCCGTCCGGGCTCGCATTGGCTCCTGTTCGCTTATTTTCCAAAGAAGAACTGCTCACCGCTGAAGTTCGCGCCGATCGCGAAGCTCGTGTCATTCGGGATGTTATGCAGCTTCGCATTGACGATCAGAGGCTGCTTCACTTCCGAAATCGGAATGAAGTAGTACACTTGGTCCTTCATCACTTGTTTAATTTCAGCCACTTTCTTCTTCGCATCTTCCGGATTGGCAGCTGCGGCATCGTTGATCATTTTGTACAGATTCTTCACGTCCGCTGGCGGCTCTTGGCCGTTCTTACCGCCTGAAGTACGCCAGAGATCCCATTGAGCTCCCCAGTATTGTGTGCCCCAATCGCCCATATACCAGAGCGGTGTATGCGTCCAAATCATCGTAGCTTGAATCTCATTGTTCGTATTCCGCGTCGTCCAAAGCGTCTGATCGATCGTTTTCATCGTCACGTTCAAACCGAGCTGCTTCCACATCTCTACGATCAATTGCGTTAACGGTACGATATCCGGCGCTTGCGCTCCGACTTCGAACGGAATTGTAAACACTTTGCCATCCGGTCCGAGGCGCTTGCCGTCAGCCCCTTTGGCGAGGCCCATCTCATCCAGCAGTTTGTTCGCCTGTGCGACATCGAATGTCGGATCTTCAATGCTGCCCGGCTTCGCGAAGCCATAGTAGATCGTGTCGATGATCTCTTTGCGGTTCAGCGCCAGATTAAGCGCCTTGCGGAAGCGTGCATCCTGAACGACTTTTTGCCAGTTCGGATCGTTGAACGTTTGATTTAAGAAAATATCGGTTGGCGTTACGTGCATGTTGGCCAGCAATGCTTTGTAGCCGTTTTTCTCGTTTTCACGGTAAAGCGGCATTTTGATCAGAGCTGCTGACTCCCTGGAGAAGTCGACTTCACCCGAAATTGTTTTCAAACCAACCATCTCAATATCCTGTACGAGCGTACTTTGAATGGTGTCGATATAAGGCAATTGATTGCCGGCAGTATCTACCTTGAAGTAATAAGGGTTGCGTTCATACGTAGTTAGCGTTTCCGTCGATTTGGTCATCATCCATGGATAAAGCACAGGGAAACCGACTGCCTTCTTATTCGCAAGTTCCCAGTTCGTGATATCTTTATCGTTGAAAAGATTGAACCATTCGCCAGGCTGGAAGCCGGCTTCCTTAATCAGAGGCTCGAGTTTTTCCTTCGGCGTGTATTTTTTGTGGAACTGTTTGAGGAAGTGCGCCGGACGAATAAGCTCTGTATAACCGCGCCAGCCTTGAATCGCGAAGCGGATCAAGATGCCTCCGTACGGACGGTCAAACACCAGCTTGAAGTTCAGATCGTCGATAACTTCCAGCTTCATTGGAGCCGCATCGGCCTCCCCGCCGCCACGCAGCCAAACCGGGAAGATCGGCGTCAGCTCAGGATCATTTAAAATATCCTCAACCGTAAACCGGACGTCTTCCGTTGTAACCGGCTGGCCGTCGGACCATTTCAAACCTTTGCGCATCGAGAATGTGAACGTTTTTTGATCATCGCTGACTTTGTAGTCTTTCAGCACGTTGCCAGTGATCGTGTCACCTAAAATACCAGGCGTGTTCAACAGCGGTTCATTGCTCATAACGAAAACGTCAGCATCCCAGTTCGGCGCGGATGTAACCGTTCTCAAAACACCGCCGTACGTACCGATTTCATACTTCATTTGACTCTCCGGTATTTCATTCGTGAATTTATAATCGCTTGGCAAGCGATCTTTCACAGGCGGCAGCCCCTTTGATGCTAAAAACGGAGAATCCTTAAAGTCTGTCAATTGCGCAGGCTGTCCGCCGCCACCGTCAGGTGCTTTTGTTGCTTCCGGCGCTTTCGTTGCTTGTACGGCAGCAGCCGTTGGCGCTGGTGTTGTCGATGCCGGACTATCTTGACACCCCCCAAGAACAAGCGTCAACATGAGTGCTGAAACCAGGAGTAAAATAATCGACTTCCTCCTTGACTTCATTTGCAACCCTCCGATTTCCTAAAATGTTTTTGAGTTTGTGGACTCATCCTCATTCTTATGGGGAATGTACCAATTTATCAACTTAATTATCTGAAAATTCGATATGTTCACTAAACTCACTACTCATCGTTAAGATCCGACAAGATAAGACCGAATCGGCTGTTCATGCATAAAATGTAATCGCTACCAAGAGGCACTCGACATCGTTTGCGGCCATGAAAATATGATATCTGCTGTCTCGAAGTGCAGACAATTTGCAGCGGAATGCCTGACTCACAGGATGCGTCAAACAAACGTAAAGAAAGTCCCACAAAGTCACAAACCGCAGGTGGGGTGATTTTTGGTTTTGGGCAAGGTTTTGAGGGCTTGTGCGGGGGGCGGACTAGTGCGATGTGATGTTGGGGGCGGACTGTTTAGTCTAGTGCGAATTGGTGCTGGGAGCGAGGGTTCGAGCAAGTGTGAAGTGATGCTTGGGGCGGGTTCATTGGATGAATTCCAATGAAACAACCGATTTGAGGGAGTGATTTACCATTTCATTGGATGATTTCCAATGAGATAGTTGAAAATGGCCGAAATTAAGCTGAATATTTAGGTCTCACTGGATTTCGTCCAATGAAACGAACAATTTTAGCTGTAAATCGGGCTTTATATTGGATTTCATCCAACGAGGGCTCGGCACTGGGTCTCCCACTAGTCAATAATCTCTCATAAAGTGCTCTCCCCAACTGATCTTTCTACGCAAATGTGTGCTTCTAGCTCCCAACCGATCGCTTAGCACTGAAAACTAGCTTATCCTTCACGGGATTTCCTGAATCCCGCCCCATCGCAGCTAACTCAAAAAGCCCGCTCCAGAAACGGAGCAGGCTATCCACCAAAGAACCGTGCCTCCACGGTGCCTATTCATCCTATTCACATCTATTCCCCAAGCTCATCTTCACATCTGCTTTCTAAGCTGCTGAGGCGTCATGCCCAAGGATTGCTTAAACAGCCGGAAAAACTGCGTCTTGTCCTCATAACCGACACTGCGTCCGATGGATTCGACAGAATCCTTCGTTTCCAGCAGCATTCGCTTCGCTTCCCGCAGCCTGACATCGTGAACGTATTCCGTGAAGGTGAACCCCAGGCACTCTTTGAACATTTTGCTCAAATAGTACGGGGAATAAAAACTTTCTCGCGCTAAGTCATTCAGCGTAATATGGCCCGCATAATGCTCCTCGATATAGGACAACAACTGAGGCAGCATGTGATAGGCCGTACGCAATTCCGAGTTATGCAAGTTTTCTTGCATCGATCTGAACATCCGCGTCAGTAAAAGCGTCGCGTAGCCATGAAGCATGGCCAGGTAGCCGCTCTTTTTCGCGCTGTACTCCGCATACATCGTTTCGAGCAGCTGCTCGACCTCAATCATGCTTTTTCCTCTGAAGGTGATATGCGGCGAAGGGTTGGCAAGCGAGTCCTTAAATTCCTGAAACAACTTGAGCGGGAGAAACTCGGAAGCGGTTTCAGTAGATTGCAGATGATTGTTCAGAAACTCTGTATCGAACAAAATATTCATATACTGCATATCCTTCTGAATTTCGAAAGCGTGCCGATCCCCGACATTCATAAACAAAAAATCCCCGCGCTGTACGGCAAACGACTTCCCATTCACTTGCTGATAGCCGGCTCCCTGCCAAATATAGACCAATTCGATAAAATTGTGCGTGTGCTCCGGTTCATTCACCTGTTGATGAAGCTTGTAAAGCGCAATCTTCTCAGCCTGCTGGATAAAGTCAACGGATTGGTACATTTTCATCTGAACAACACTCCATTCATAATGGTCATGTTAGCAGCTGTTTGTGTAAGTACCAGCCTCACCAGCATATCACATCACATTTGAATTCGTTAGATGAAGATGTGCTTAATTACAATGGTCCTAATAGCTTATTTTCATAGGGCGTACGTGTCGAATGGTCTTGCAACTCCCCTATTTGGCTTTCCCGTACAACAATGTCTCTCCAGGCTGAAAAATATGAAACTTCTGCCCCGGATGCTTCTGATACAGCCTGTCCACAAACGGCGAAATGCCTTCGCTGTTATTGGGATACAGATCAAAGTGAACGGGCACCACGGTATCAAACCTGAGATAAGCCGCCAGATCCGCTGCTTCCATCGCGTTCATATTGCCAACGACGCCAAGTCTGTTGCGGAACATATCCCGGCCGTTAATCGGCAGAAAACCAACATCGATGGAGAAGCCCGACAGCGCTTCAACCAGTCCCTCCGTCAAAAGCGTATCGCCCGCATGATAAAGGCATAGGCCGTCCCATTGTAACACGTAGCCTAAATAATGATCCCAGCCCTCTTCATCCTGAACACGCGCTTCATGCCATGCCGGAATCGGATGAATACGCAGCTGGTCAGCAAACTGCCATGCTTCATGAACGCCAAGCGCCTGCAGCCGGTCAGGAGCAATGCCCAGAGCCTCCAGCGCTGGCAAACAAACTTTAGGAGCACCGAACCGGCAGCCGGGAGATGCATCCGCGATGGTGCGCAGCGTGCCCGGATCCATATGATCCATATGATCGTGCGTACATAGAACAAGGTCCAAATCCGTCAATGTCTCAGGCTGCATCGGCGGTGCGTACCGTCTCGCCCAGAACCCTTCCGGGAATCCGGAAAGCTGGTCGACAGAATTTGTCAAATACGGATCGATCGCGATGGCCACGTCGTTTTTGCGCAAAATAACGCCAACTTGTCCGATATACTGAATCGTTAGTTGATTAGGCTCAAATAACATAAAATTACTCCTTCTTCTTAGTCGTATATGACGCACCGAATGCATGCGTCTTCGTTCCTTTAACACCGGGCTTTACGGCAAAAATGCCCCCGGCATGCGGTTGATTCCCCGCTTGATCCGTCTCCAGCCCTTTTCGGGCCGTCGTTATATACAGGGTGTCTAACCCCTCCCCGCCAAAAATGCAAGAAGTCGCTTTCGCTGCAGGGACCTCAATGCTTTCCAGCTTGATGCCACTCCGGGGGTCCCAGCGCGACACCTGCCAACCATCCCAGTGGGCGATCCACAGCATGCCTTCCTCGTCGATCGTCATGCCGTCTGGAAACCCTTGTTCGCCGGCAAAATCGATCAACGTCCTGGAACGGCTGATTTCTCCTTTTTCAGCATCAAAATCGAAGGCCAGCACCAGCTTTTTCATTGAATCAATATAGTACATCTCTTTCTCGTCAAGGCTCCAGGCAATCCCATTGGATACTCCGACACCTTCGTAAACTTTGCGATAGCTATAGTCTGTTTCAAGCACATAGAGGGAGCCCGCAGCCTCTTTTTCGATAATTTCCATCGTTCCCGCCCAAAATCGGCCTTGTCCATCACATTTTCCATCGTTAAATCGGTTTGCCGGCAAATGTGCTTCAGGATCAACGAGAGGCGTCAGCGTTCGCTGCCCCATGTGATAAGATTGAAAACCGGATTGTGTCGCGAGCACAACTTCATCATTCCCGGCACAAACAACTGCTCCTACGTATTCCCCAATAAGGAAGGATTCATTTTGACCTGTCTCCGGGTAAAACCTGCAAAACTTTTCACCTAAAATATCAACCCAATACAGCGCTTTCTGATCCTCGTTCCAGCATGGACCTTCTCCCAAAATGGCTTTGGCGTCCAAGACAAGCTGCACGTTTTTTGAACCCATTTGGTATCAACTCCTCTTCCTAATTGTAAATCGTCCTCTCGCCAATTGGAAGAAGCAGGAACGTCTTTCGGCAAAAAAAGAAAGGGCTTTCCCCCGGCCACATGCATGCCTTTTGGAAAGCCCCTTTCAGAAAATTATGATTTTAAAAACGAGATGGCACTGAGCAAAAGCGCTGCAAAATCGGCATCGATTTTTTTGCCGGATTGAGCCCGAACATGCTGTTCCAGGGCATTCAGCTCATTTTTGACTCCTTGCTCATTCGCATGCTTCTGCAAAGCATCGGTCATCGACAGAAGGCTGTTATAAATACCGTGGTTCGTAATCCAACCTTGTTGGTAACCATAGCGAATCGCTTCATCTAAATGCACGACATCCATGTGCACCTTCAGCACATAGGTCTCGGTCGTCTCATTCCCTGCTGCATCCTGTGCCTTCGCCAGCACCTGATGGTCGCCTATACGCAGCGAGAACGGTTTGAACGAATAAGGAAGGCTAACGCTGACACCGTCCAGTTTCAAAGAATTGGCGACTACCCCGCTTCCCTCATCGCTCATGTTGAAGCTTAGACTTCCGCTATCTGTCCAATAAACATTCAAGGAGACAGTAGGTGTGATGACAGGTCCCTTTGTATCGATTTTGACTTCAACGGTTTTGACCGCCTCTTGATTGCCGGCTTGATCGACGCTGTAGTAACGCAGCTGATGAACGCCATCCCCGGAAACCGTCACCGTGCTGCCCTCAGTAAAGGTACCGTTATCCAAGCTGTATAGCGTTTTTTGCACGCCGCTGCCAGCGTCGCTTGCTGTCAATGTCACTGTCTGTGCCGTGCGCTGCCAACCGATTTTGGCATCATCTGTCGTTACAGGGGCTGCGACATCCTTTTTGAAAGTGATGATATGCGTCCTGCCGAAGGAATTGGCAACTTGAACGCCCAGCTTTAACGTCGGCGAAGTTTGCTGTACCGAGATCGTGTCGTCCCCGCTAACGAACGTTAACCCCGCCTTGCCTAGCTCAAGTGAAATCGCGCTTTGCGCTTGCGTTGGATCGGAGACGGCAATTTTCAGCTCTGTGTCTGATTCCTTGACCATGACAGAGGCCGGATTGTAGGCGGTGATACCTGCTGCTGAACCCGGGTTCCAGAAATTAGCTGCCGTAATTCCAAGCTGCTTCTCTTTCACTGCATGCACATCCACCGTATTGCTAACGATCTCAACATTCGGCGCGTGGCTGTAGGCTTCCGTTGCTGCGGCATCTTTATGAGGCAGCATGACATAGGCATACGATGCATTCGAAGTGGTTTGCCCGTGCTCGAACGCCAAGCTCACGTAATTTCGCGTAACCGGCATATCCGACTGACCGCTGTTAATCTCTTTCCAACTGCCGGTTCTTGCTTCGCGCAAGGCATACACGTTTGAAGACCCTGGGAAATAATAACCGATATCGGAACCCGGCACATTGCCGGCCAAATGAGCCCAGCTCACGTTGTTTACCGTTCCCGACCAGCCAAGAGCGCTCGATTGCACAGAGCCGTTGATCGTTAGCGCATTGTCTCCGGCATCATTCAGCTTACGATTATCGATGATCGTCTCAACGGGTGAAGTTCCTGCTGAGCTTTTGGAAATTCCTGCTCCTAAGGCAACGATTTCATCATCGAACATGAACCACGACTTCTTGCCCTGCAGATTGCTTCCCGTTACTTTATCCATTGAGAAATCCATGCCTGCCGCACCGTAAAGGCCATCGATGGAGGAGCCGCCGACCCAATTTTTCGAGTTCATATACGATGTCCACTCGCCCGGAGTCACGCCTTTGCCGGATTGATCCGTCGTTGTGCCCGGCAACCGGAAAGAGTCCACGGTAGGCCAGAAATCATTGCGGTACTGGGTAAGGTCTTGATCGTACAGAAAGGTCATCCCGATTCCCGTGTACCAGCCTTTCAAATTTTCGTTGTTTCCTTTTTCAAAAGCTGAAATCCGGTTCGAGAAAAGACTGAGTCCAAAGCCATAACCGTCACGCAAGTGAACGACCCTGTCCATGCCTGCAAATACTTGATTGAGCTTCAATTCGCCTCTTGGTTGGATCGAAGGATTGTTCATCAGCTCTTTAATCAGCGTCAGTTCATAGATCGGAAGCCCATCCATATAGTTGGCATACGTTGTATCCGTCAAAATCCATTCCTTCGCCATCCGCTTAATCGATAACGCGACATCCGCCGGCGCTCCTTCCGCTAAGCGCAGCAAGGTTGTAATCGTGCTTCTGGCGCTGCCCGTAGCTTGTCTGGAAATGCCTCTGCCGTTGACCATATCCATGTAAAGTCCTTTATAAATCACGGGTTCGAACGTATCAGAAACCCATTTGTACACATTGTTGACGTTCGGATCCGTTACCGGCCACGGAGAACCGTTCAGCTCGTAAGTCATATCCGCCGCTCGGTTTAACCATACGGCACCATACCCCGCTGTGTATGCAATATTTGTATGCTGCACAAGCGAACCGTCCCTGTAAACACCGTCTCCGCTAGTGGTATAGATGAATTCCGGACCGATGGCATCGCGCCCTTGCGTAATTTTGGCGCTGTTGTTGCCGATCACGCCGCGCATCGTAACAACCAGAGCTTTATCCAGCAAATTAGCGCCGGTTTCTACAACGTTATTGAGCGTTCGTTTTTTGGGATCAGGGACAAATCGATCGAGTGCTTTCATATGCTTCGTGATCTGTGTTGGCGTCAAGTACTCGTACATAAGCACGAGGATATCGTTCATAAGTTGCGGCGCACCGATCTCCCAATCCCACCAGTTGCCGTACTCGGTTTGGGATTCGTTGTAGCGGTTAGCGTTCAGCCAATCAAGCGTGCTTAAGATATCGCTCTTCAGAGCCGCATTGTGATATAAGCTTGAGCCCTTGTGCGAATAGGCGAGCGCCATTGTCCTCAACCGGCTGTACGCCGTCGTAACTTGCGCCGAATCCGTCGTGCTGGCAAGGTCATCCCAGACCAGTGTGCGGTTCGCCGATTTGTTGAGCGTATCCCATAAGCCGGTTCCATTTGCGCTCGTGACGCTGTCCGCGATTTTCGTCAGGTTGGCGGAAATGTCAGCATCGGAAGGATCGTAGCCGGTGCCGCCTGTCAGCTTGCTGAACCATTTTGCCCGAAGCTGAGCGTACGATTGAAACAGCTCCGCAGATTCAACGTTTACGACGCACTGCGCTTTGATCGTGCCATCCGGCGTCGACACCGTAATCGTAGCGGAACCGAGACCTGTCCCCGTTATGTTTCCGCTGCTGTCAACGGTTGCTACGCTTGGATTCGTCGAGCTCCAAACGACCGTTTTGTCCGCCGCATTCGCTGGAACAAACGTCGGAGTTAGCGCTGCCGTTGCCCCTTGAGCCATGGAAAATGCCGTTTGATCCAACGTAATCCCCGTGACTCCGTTGTATTCCTCCAAGCTTATATCATCAAACCACACTTTTCCCTTGCCGGTTTCAAGGAACGGCTCGATGACCAGCTTCGTTACATTGGCCGGAATCGTCATGAATACTTGCTGCAGCGTCCAATCCCTGGTTCCCAGCAATTTAGCGGATGCCGGTCCGTCTCCTACTTTGCTCGTGTTATAAAATTGCGTTCGAAAATACGCCCCAGTCCCCGTCACATTCTCCGTTTTCACCCACATTTTAAGCCGGTAGGATTTGCCGGCTGCCACCGTCAGCACGCTCTGATTGACAGAAATCCGGCTTGTTGCAAAAGCATCAAACAAAATGGATTTGCTCCCTTCATGATAAGTTGTCGAGTCCAAAGATACATTCGCCGTTTGATTCGGCGCTTTCCCGCTACCGGTTGGAATCCATAATCCCCACCCGGCCGGAGCCGGACTCGTAATCCCGTTCCAACTCGAATCCGGCGTCGTTGTCGTCTGCTCGAAGCCGCCATTGTTCATCAGATTGACAGCTGCGGCCGCCGCCTTAGGATAAGCGCTTTCATAAAAGGGGATGAAAGAGACCAGAAGACTTGAAATCATACTGACCGATAATAGCTTGCTCATTTTTCCCATAACGATCACCTCATCGACATATTTTCTTAAAAGGTTAGCGAATCGTTCTCAGAGGGAGATGACTCCCTCCTGTTTACTGTCCGCTATGATGAAAACTCAAATCTTTCAGAGCAGCCTCCCCATCGCTATCCGTAATTTCAAGCATCACGCCACTCACGCAGACAGCTGGAATTCGGACGATCGCTTTATGACCGATGTTTCTTCCTTCATAAACAGTCACAGCCCTTCCGCTCTTCTTTGTGATGATCGTTACTGTGAAGCTTCTTACATGCTCGCCATTCGTCAGATCTTCTTGAATCACAATATGATCAAGTAAATGCGGCTTTGTTGGCTCATAGATCCAAGTATTGTTCCTTCTCATGCACTGCGCCATAGTACCGATCGGGCTGCCAAAACGGCGTTGAATTTCCGAACCGAATTCCAAAAGCCGCTGCGCATCCTTCACGGGAAATAATCCTTCCCGATCGGGTCCGACATTAAGCAGCAAATTGGCTCCCCGTCCAACGGAGTGATAGTAGAGCCCCATCAGTTCTTCAGTGCTTTTTATCAGATGCTCATCGGAATCACTGTAAAACCAATTCGCCCGCAGCTGGACATCGCACTCCGCCGGAAGCCAAAGCTGCCCGTCCAATTGCTCCTTTGTCTCCGTTAAGATCGAAAATTCCGTAGAATCTACGACATTCCAACACGGTATCGGTGCTATGCCATCTTCATTGCCAACCCAACGAAAGTCAGGGTCTCCCATGTTAAAAATGAGAATGTTCGGCTGCATCCGCCGGATCTCGCCGATAATGCGCTTCCAGTCATAGTCATGACCCTCGGAGCCGCAGCCGTCGAACCAAAGAATGTCGATGTCGCCATAGTTCGTTAAAAGCTCGGTAATCTGATTGACAAAATAATCGTCATACGCCTTTGCATCCTGTGTGTAAAAGTCAGCCGAGCCGTCAAAAGGCGAATAATACAAACCGGGCTTTACGTCATACTTGCGGCATGCGCTTACAAATTCCTGAACGACATCTCCTTTGCCCTCTTTCCAGGGCGTTCCCGCAACCGAGAAGTCCGAATACCCCGTCGGCCAATTCGAAAAACCGTCGTGGTGCTTGGCCGTCAATACCGCGTAATTCATCCCCGCTTCCTTGGCTGTCCGTATCCACTGTTCGCAATCCAGACCTGAGGGCCGGAAAGCTGAAAGAGACATCGGTCTCTCATCGAAATCGATATACCCTTCATAAAAGGTGCGCAGTCCGAAATGCAAAAACAATCCAAATTCCCAGTCTTGAAAAGCAAGCTGTTTGGAAGTGGGAATTACCTTCGGCGATGATTGCATGTCATCCGTCCTTTCTTTTCAACTTGCTTTCCTATCATAAAAGAGACTTATTCGTATGGGCAATCTTCAATTCTTGCATCGTGCCCGATAAAAAAAGGCGATTCGTTAGGATAAAAAAAGCCGACTAGGCAAAAAAAGCCTATTGCAGGAAAGACCTAGCCTGCGTTATCTAAACCCTTACGTTTGAGCAAGGAAAGGAAACTCCGTTCCCTTATTCAATCAAAAAGCAGTATTTCGTGAGCCAAAGGGGAACTATAGGGTCTTATTCAGCCTCCATCGTCCAAATATGTGTCAAAGTGGCAAAATAGCGGCCTGTAGTTCCCCTCTGCCTGCAACGACGATTACTTCTTCATTTTTTCCTTATACGCATCATTCGTTTCTTTCACATGCTGCTGGAAGCTCGGATCGTCTTTAAACGTTTTGACAAATTTGTCCCAATCGTCCAGTGAGTTTTTGCCAATGATTACGTTAACTAGCATATCGTTAAGTTTCTTGTCCCAATCTGCGCCTTTTTCCTGAAAAGGTGTCGTTTTGGTTAATCCGTACGTCGGGTCCGGAATGGAGCTGATCGCATCAATGATTTTCTTGTTTGCCTCAAAAACGTCGCTCGGAATGCCCGTTGTCTTGGCTCTGGAATATTTATCAAAATAACCTGTCACCCATTGCCCTGTCGTATCGCCGGAATATCCTTTTTTCTTGCCTTCCTCGGTCTGCTCAACAAAGCCGTCCGGTTTTACTTTGTAATCCACGTCCTGCATCCCATAAACAGCCAGATTGTAACCGTCTACTGTCGATGTATAATCAAAAACTTCTAGTATTTTCTTCAACTTAGCTTCATCTACTGATTTTTTATTGATCAAAAATTGACCGTAGAAACCACTGGCTTGTTCATAATATGCCTTGCCATCCGGCGCTTTCGGAAGCTCCACGGCAATCAAATTCGCTTTCAGGTTCGCTTTTTGCAGCTCAAGATTGTATTTGTAGGCATCTACGACGTTCGCGAACGCAATACCCGCTTTCCCAGCAACAAGCATATCCTTGAATTGAGCGGTCTTCAGCACAGGGAAGTCAGGCATAATGCCTCCGGCTTTGAACGCTTTATTCCAATAGGCAAGCGCCTCTTTAGCCTGCGGTGTCCACCAATACGGAATCAGACTGCCGTTCTCGTCCTTCCACTTTGTTCCCGTTCCGAACATGGACAACAAATAGCTTGCCGGTCCTGGCGATCCAGCCAACACAGCGCCATAAGTATCGGCTTTGCCATTGCCGTCAGGATCTTTTTTCGTAAATGCCTCCATGACATTATAAAGTTCATCCATTGTTTTGGGCGGCTGCATGCCTAGCGTATCGAGCCAATCCTTGCGAATCAGCATGGCCTCGTGACCGTCGAGTGGTCTGACGCGCGGGATCGAGTACAGCTTCCCTTTCACGGATGCGTTTTTGAATACGTTTTCAGGATATTTAGCCAAATTCGGATAGTTTTTCACATAAGTCGTCAAATCCCAAAATGCACCTTGATCAATGGCATTCAGAAAAGCAGGCGTATAATTAAAGTCTTCCACGAAGAGAACGTCCGGCAAATCTCTGGAAGCAAGCAGTGCGTTCAACTTTTCAGTGATTTGAGCGGAAGGAATCCAGCTCAGTTTCAGATTCATATTGAATTTCTCGTTTAGCTTTTTGACAGCTTCCAGTTCCCCCGTCGGAGCTGCTGCAAAGGCAAGCGTCGTGACCGAAATATCTGTAGGCGCAGCAGGCTTGCTGCTGGCCGCGTTCGTTCCCTTTTGACCTTCAGTCGAATTGTTTCCGCAAGCTGCCAAGGTTGCTGTAAGTGCTGCGGCCGTCATCAGAACTGTGAATTTTTTTACCATCGTTTTCATAGAAAGACCTCCCGTTTATTATTCCCAATCTTATCATCCCTGTTTTTAGAAGGAAAACTTGTTCGGCCAAGCGTTTAGAAATCGCATCACCCCTTTCAAGGCTGCAAGGCCAAGATTACCCTTTCACGGAGCCAACCATCATGCCTTTGACAAAATATTTTTGCAGGAACGGATAGACGACCACGATGGGCAGCGATGAAACGACGACGGCAGCCATTTTGATCACCTGCGGAGGCACAGTCCGCTCACTTTCCAGCATTGCGGCAACAGAGGGATCGCCCATTTGCGAAGCAGAGATTAACATCATTTGAAGCAGCACTTGCAAAGGTCTCAGCGCATCCCTGTTGATATAAAGAACACCGCTAAAGTACGTATTCCAATAGGCTACAGCGTAAAATAAGCCAAATGCCGCAAGCGCTGAGACGGAGATGGGCAGCATGATCCGGATAAAGACGCCGATATCGGAGCAGCCGTCAATTTTGGCAGCTTCCTCCAGCTCATCCGGGATATCTTGATAAAAGTTTTTCATTAAGAAGACATACCAAGCGCTTGTTAAGGCGGGTAAAATAAGCGCCCACACCGAATCCATTAAGCCGAGACTGTCCACGAGCAAATAGTTCGGGATCATGCCTGGATTAAAGAGCATGGTCATCAATATCGCGACAAGGAAAAATTTCTTTCCTTTCAGCCTTTTTCTGGATAGCACATAGGCAAGCGCACTAGTAATCAGAAGGCTCATCAGCGTGCCAACAACCGCCAGAAACCCGCTGACGCCCATGGCATTCACGAAAGCATTCGTCGAAAAAATAAATTCATAAGCCGAAAGGCTCCAATTGTCAGGAATTAAAATGAGCGGTTTGGCTAAGTATTCCGATGGATCTGTAAAGGAAATAATGACAACGTAGATAAACGGCAGCAGTGTGACAAGCCCGAATACGGTTAAAACCGCATAGTTCAGCGCATTGAACATTTTCGATCCCAAGCTGTTGTTCATTTCAGTAGAGCCCCTCCTCGCCGAATTTTTTGGTCACGCGGTTGGCTGTCACCACGAGGATAAGGCCAACAACGGATTTGAACAGACCCGCAACCGTCGCGTAGCCGAATCTTCCCTGCTGAATCCCAACCCGATAAGCGTACGTATCAAACACGTCAGCCAAATGTGCAACAGGTCCGCTGCTCATCAAGTAAATTTGCTCAAAGCCGACATCCATCACTTGTCCCAGCCGGAGGATGAGCAGCACAATAATCGTGCCCCGGATGCCGGGCAAGGTAACGTTCATCATTTGCTGCCAACGGTTCGCACCGTCAATTTGCGCGGCTTCGTACTGCTCGGAATTGATGCCTGCGAGAGCGGCGAGAAAAATAATGGTGCCCCAGCCCGCTTCCTTCCAAATGCTCTGCGCCGTCAGCATCGCCCAGAAATAGTTTGGCTCCGTCAGGAATTCGATCTTCTCGCCACCGAACTGAACGATGAGCTGATTAATAACGCCGCTCGCTTGCCCAAAGATCAGAAAACATATGCCGACGATAATGACCCATGAAAGGAAATGCGGTAAATACACGACCGTTTGCACAATTTTTTTGAAAAGCAGACTTCTCACTTCATTCAGCAGCAGCGCCACAATAATGGGAATCGGGAAGAAAAACGCAATATTCAGCAACGAGATTGCCATCGTATTGCGAAAAAGCAGCATAAAATCAGGATTCGTAAAAAATTCGTGGAAATATTTGAATCCGACCCACTCGCTGTCCCAAAACCCTAAGTACGGGGAATAATTCTGAAAAGCAAGCAGCAATCCCCACAAGGGGAAATATTTGAAGATAAGAAAAAACAATAAACCCGGCGCCGCCATGAGATACAAATATTTATCACGCTTGATCGCAGTCTTCCATTCTTGTACCCATTTGTTAGAGGCACCTTTTTCCTGTTTGATTTCGGTTGGCTCCGTATGATGCAGCCGCTCCGCTTGACCCTGAAACATCTTCCTCACCCTCTTCATGTCATTGGCATCTTGATCGCTTGCTCCTGAACAGATCGTACCTGAGCGTGGTTTGATGAACAATGAACAATTCTTGTGCTCGAAAAAAGCCATACACAAAAAAAGAGAAACCCCTGATCTATCGGGCTTCTCCCTGGAATCATGCTCTTTTCTTGTCAGTTTGCGAAACGCGGAACAAAATATGGGCATCTTAATTTGCGATATCGGTCCCCCGGAATTGCCCCGGCGTAACTCCCGTATGCTTTTTAAATACACGGATGAAATTTTTGGGTTGGTAGCCGACTTTCTCGGCAACGTCCGAGACGGACAGATTCGTGGTCCGCAGCAGGTCGATCGCCTTGTCGATTCGAAGCTTCGTCAAAAATTCAATAAAGGAGACATCCATAGTCTTCTTAAACTGTTTGCTTAAATAGTGGGGACTTAACCCGCATATCTGCGCGCATTGATCGAGCGACAAATCGAAATGATAATTGTCCTCGATAAACCGGACAACTTTATGGATTAACAGCTCATGCTCCTGATGCTGCTTGCCGAGCACATACGTTGTGATCGGCGTTACCAGCTCCGCTTTGAACCATTCATTCAATTCGCGAATTGTGCTGATCTTGCGGATCTGCGTGTAAGGATCGGATTCCGCTTCATCAAGCAATCTCGCCGAATCGGCTCCGAGCAAGTAGGCTGTGCGAATCGCGGCTGTCAGCAGCCTGTAATACGAAATTTGAATAAGTTCAGGCTTGTGAACGGCTTCCTGCATCGATCTAGCGAACTCGTCCAGCATGCGCTCCGCTTCTTGTTTATCACCAATTTGCAAGGAATTTTCAAAATGCGTCTCGATTTCGAGCGGATAACGGTAATGAAGTTCCGATTCGCTGCCGCCCGTATGTGCGATCACCTGATTATCCCCCACAAGAATACGGGAACGGACGGCCATTACCGCTTCTTCATAAAGTTCAGGCACATCCGAAATAAGATCGCTTTGTCCGCTCATCCCAATCGTCACCGGAAGATGCAAATAATCGGACACGAGCCCGCGAAGCCGTTCAATGAAAGCTTTGACGCCAGACGATCCGGATTCTGCAGACTCTTGTTCATAGAACAGCCAAACGGCAACTTGGTCGTTGAGCAAATTGATGATAATCCCTTTTCTGTTATGAGACCGGAGCAAATCATCCACAATATTTTTCACAGCGAAAACAATTAAGTCATGATCACTTTCCTGAAAGCGCGCAGGACGCTCCGGCTGTAAATCGTAAGCAAGTACAAAGATACAGTTCTCTAATCCCGCAGGCACGTCGTATCTCCGCAGCATAACGTCCAACTGCTCCTCGGAGTAATGAAGAAACCTTCCCTGCAGGAGTTGCAGAGCAAAAATCTCCCGAATTAACGGCAGTTGATCTCTCAATTGCTGCTGCAATTCACTCGCCTCACTGCTGAGCTCCATCCAACGCCTGCGCATAAAACCAACTTCATCCGTTTCCGTGTCATAGACTTGTCCGGCTTTTACTTGAGAGACGAGATTCTGGATCGGGCGGTAGACACGCCGTGTTCCCCAGAATGCGATGAGAGAACCGAGAACGAGACAGATGGCGACAATGACCAGCGTAATGAGTGCGATACCGTTTGATTTGGCACTCAATTCCTTCACGGGTACAAGGTTTATATACTGCCACTTGTTATAAGCGGAGGTGATCGGCGTAATCATGTAATCGGTACCATTTACTTCGAATGTAAAACGCGGCTCCGACCGTTTCTGCGCGACGAGATCTAACAACCCTTCCGGAACAAGCTCTCCGCCTGTTGAAGTAATGAGATCTCCCTGCGCATTGAGGATATACATTTGCTCACCATTGTAACTTACGAATCGCTCCATAATATCTTTAAATAGCGCTTCGTCAATATGAATAAATAAAAGTCCTGCCGGCTCTTTGGCCAGCAGCGGCACTTTACTGATGAATGTAACGCCGTTTACGTTGTAACCAGGCAAATTCGGGTAAGGACCGGTGACCCATTTGATCTGATCCTCGGAATCAATCTCTTTCCGCAAAGACTCTCGTTGTTGGTCACTTTCTATTCTTCTGCCGCCGTAAAATGAAGAGATCAAATAGCCTTCGTCCGGGACGTACATCGCAACATCGCTGACTTCTTTGTTCCCGTTTTGCAGGGCAGACATTTCTCTTGACATGCTTGAATAAAAGCCGGTATAGTTCGTATTCTTTAATTCTGTCAAATTCGAGCTAAAAAAACTGCCGAGCATCATTTGAATGGCGTTGTTTTGTATCCGGTCCAGCGTCGAATCGATGCTGGAGGACACGTTATTCAATATCCGGACATTCGATTGATTGACTTCCTTTTGCATCGCCGATGCTGAAAATAAATAACTTCCGAAGCCCACGGCAAGCACGGGGACGATTGTCGCGAATAAAGCTAAGGTCACCATATTGCGAAAAAACGTTTTATGCTGAAAAAAGCGTTTCCAAGAACGTTCGAGCACTTTGCGCATTGCGAACACCTCACCAACAGATTACTGAGCATTTTAAACGCATATTGGCATGAAATCAATCCTTTCCACGGAAAAGAAGACAAGCACGATTGATTTCGAGTGTCATCTTCCGTTCTAGAACTATTTTCTTTTTGGAATCTTTCGTACATCGTGATAGAATGTAGTTTTACAGCAAATAGCTTTTATTTTACTTAGGAAGGTTAAGGTCATTATGCGCGCAGCAAATTTTTTACGTTCGTTTAATTTCTTGTATTTTGCCATGCTTGCCATGTTCGTTTCATTTCTGCCTGTTTATTTAGATGCCCAAGGACTTCCTGCGACCAAGATTGGCCTGATCATCGGTACTGGAGGAATCATTACCATCTTCTCACAGCCCTTGTGGGGCATGATTAGCGACAAAACCAAAACCATTAAAAAGGTTATGCTGCTCCTATTGGCGTGTTCAAGCGTTGTTGGGTATTTGTTGTACACATCCAACAGCTTCATTGTGCTGCTTCTGTTTACGATGTTTTTGTACTTTTTCTTAATGCCGCTTGATCCATTGACGGAAAGTCTGAACTTCCAGACAGCGGAGGCCAATCGAGTCAGCTATGGTTCCATTCGGACATTTGGCGCGGTTGGCTATGCCGTTATGTCGCTGGCAGTCGGCTATGCGATACAGTATTTAGGCCTCAACAGCTTGGGCTTTCTTTTCGGGGGAATCGGCGCGATTAGCTTCCTGATCTGTTTAGCACTGCCGGATGCTCCCGTCACAGGGAAACCCATTACATTAAAAAGTTTGCGTAATTTCCTAGGAAATAAAGAAACAATTTGGTTTATGGCGTTAATCTTTATTGTTGCCGTTCCCCAAAGAATTAATGATACCTTTTTAGGCGTTTACCTACGCAAATTGGGCGGTAGTCCCGAGCTCGTCGGGCAAGCGTGGTTTCTGGCCGCAGGAAGTGAAATTCTCGTTTTCGCCTTAAGCTTTTGGTGGCTGCGAAAAGGGAAAGAGCTTGCCATCATTGCTTTCTCGTCATTCTTTTATTTCATCCGGTTTATCCTGTCCTCATGGATCACGGAGCCACATGCGCTGGTCTACTTGCAGCTGCTCCAAACTTTCACTTTTCCGATCTTTTATTCCGCAGCGATCCAATATCTATACCGCATCGTACCAGAAGAGTGGAGAGCGACCGGTCAGACCGTGCTTGCCCTGCTGTTTTTCGGGGTGTCCGGCATTGTTGCCTCTTATCTGGGCGGATGGTTCTATGAAAGCTTTGGCGGAAAAACGCTATACTTCTGGATTTCCATCATGTCCTTTATCGGGCTGATATTCAGTCTGGTACTTAGCGCAATCTATGGAAAAAAGAAGATGGCCGCCTAAGCATGATTTGTTACAATGAAAGGAATAGAAAGAACGGGGGTCCCATCATGGACTACATTATTTTGGATATTGAATTTAACGGCCGTAAATTTGCGAGTGATTTGCCCATGGAGGTTATTGAGATCGGGGCTGTGCGTCTCAATGACTCGCTCCAGCCTGTCGATGAGTTCTCATCATTGATCAAGCCGGTTTATTTCTCCAAATTGAACGGATTTATAAAGAAGAAAACTGGGATTCCCCAAGAGGATATCGATGCCGCCGCTGGCTTTCGCAGTGTGATTGCGAACTTCATCAGCTGGCTGAACCGGAGCGAGGCTTTTCTGCTCGTAACGTGGGGCGGCGAGGATTTGAAGCGCATTGTCTTCGATACGCGGATGCATAAATTAGAGGATGCGTACTGGATGAATGCCAACTATTTTGATTTGTTGAAGGGCTTTATCCGGTACAAAAATGTAACGAATGATGTCAGTGTCGAGGCGGCCCTGCTCGATCTGCAAATCGAAGCGGAAGGCTCCGCCCACAGGGCATTGGACGATGCGCGGATGACGGCGCTCGTGTTTAAAGCCATCTTCCATGAGCTCGATTTCGATCGGACACAACAATATGTAGACGTGTATAGCAACGCTAAGGAAAGACGACTGCTAAAGACAGCTATCCGCTCTATAACGGCGCAGAAAATCGTCCCTACGTGGGAGCTCATTGTCGAGAAGTATTTTACGGATAAAATGGCGCTCACCGATCCAAGAAAAATCACAGAGCTGCAAGCTCTGTTTGAAGCCGAGATGGCCAAGGGGCCGCAGGTTGTGAAAAAAGAACCTGCGCAGTAAAGCGCGGCGGCGGCCCGAACGTCTTAACGCATCAAAAAAAAGCCAATCCACTCGACATGGCCATCATGTCTTGTAGGATTGGCTTTCCTTATATCTGATCAACGCCTAAGCGGTTTCTGAAAGCTAGCGTCGGAAGGACGTTCCGCTCGCTGCGTCTTGATTCACTTTGCTGAATAGCAAGCAGTTTTCCTGTCAACTCAAGGAACCACATCTCATCTCGTACAGCTAGGGCAACATCGATCAAGCTTTTTACTTGTTCTTCTATATCGAGCGAGCTAACCGGCAATTTCCTGACATCCTGGTTGCTGACTTCCATAACTTTACCGATCGCTGATTCACGGTCGGATGCAATTACGTAAATACGAGTCAAACCTCCCAGTACATCCATGGATTCTACATACCCATGCAACATTTCATCTTGATTCGTAGTGGCCGTAACCCAATCACTAATTTGATAGTTCATCATCCAGCACCGCCTTTAGCGTCATTTTATTCACTTGCTATACTGTAATTATAATTATTACAGTATCATTTGTCAATGCGGCTCTATTCCAATTATAACTATTCTTTTTCTCATTTATTCAACAAACAAAATTTACAATATGCCCATCACTATTTATACTAATAAGGTTATTAGATACTTTATTTATGAGCAAGGAGCCAGCCTATGAGTTCTTCCACCGTTTTAAATGATGAAGAGTGGTTAAAGCTGCTCAAATATGTTGCTGAATCTTACACGGATGTAACTCTCAGCCGAGGGTTTACTTATTTTAAACAGGGACAAGTCGTCTCTCTAAACATTACTGACGCCCGTCTGGTCCAAGCAAAAGTGAATGGGTCAGATTCTTATCGTGTTTCGCTCAACCTGAACAAACTTAAAGATGGCAGCTGCACATGCCCGGTTCACAGCACTTGCAAGCACCAGGCCGCGGTCATGATGGAGCTTGCGGATCGTCTTGGATACCCGGCAACCCAAATTATGAATGCGAAAATGCAGCTCAAACGCGCAGCTTCACTTCCTACTTCCGTCTCTGCCATTCTTCAACTGGCAACGATATCCGTCCTTGAGTGGCACTCGGTTCTGGACCAATTTACTTCCCCGGTTACACCGACGTACGACCATGGCGTGTACGTTCAGGAGCTGCGCAGTCAACTAAGAAGGCTGAACAACTATGCTATCCCTTTTTCCGATCAGGACCGGGCCTTTTTTAACTTGCATCAGGAACTCTTTCTCCAGCGAAAAATACAAGAACAGAAGGCGCAAAGCAGTACCGGCTACTTTACGTCTTCCGCCACTTACAAAATTTACGATGATATTTTGAGCTTATTGAAGGAGCATGCTTCACAATTCGTTCATCCCGAGTCCAGCGAGCGCCTTGAGACGACCTTCGCTTATCTCAGAGGCCAGATGACTCAGCAACAAGGGCACAGTTATCATGATTTTGGCGTATATTCGGCACTCTGGACGGAATGGATAGCTGAAGACGAGACAGCAGCCAAGTCTTACGCCACGAGAGAAATTGAAGCCATAAAGCAAGACACACAGGATAACGATAAGTTAACGCCTTCTCTCTCTGCGGCTAAAGCTTACTTGCTCCTCATCCTGTCAAAACCAAAAGAAGCTTGGGCGGCATTGGAAGACGGCCCATCCTTCAAAGAAACGCCGGCCTATTTTTTCATCGCTTTCTTTGACTATTTGCAGAATACCCTTCAATGGGAGGAACTCGTAAATTGGTTGAACAAAACCTTGATTTTCTTCAATAATCCGCGAACACGGGAGCTTGACACCTACGCGACTTATTGGCAGAAAGCTATTGCTCACCTGCCGGAAGCGGAGGAGCTCATGTGGAAAACATTCGAGCAGCTTCTCCCCCGCTCTTACTATCTCATCGAAGATGTTCTCTATAAGCAGGGCAAATGGAAGGCATGGTTGGAGATGCAAATTGTTTTAGGACACGATCCCCTCTTTCACCGGGTCAGCGTGCTGCAGCCCATTGAGAAAGAAGCGCCGCAGCTGCTCCTGCCCTATTACCATCAAGCCGTGAACCATTACGTAGGTCTAAAAAACCGCCAAGACTACAAGGCCGCTGTCCGGCTGCTCAAAAGATTGGAAAAAGTGTACAAAAAAATGAAGCAGCCGGGCCATTGGGATACATTTTTGGCCGGTTTTGTAGAACGGCACAGCAGACTGCGTGCTCTGCAAGAGGAACTCAGGAAAGGAAAGCTGCTCGGATGAACGCTATATTGCATGATTTAACAGTAAATATGACACTTACAGAAAGCGGCGACGCTTTATTCTGGGGGGAGCTTGACGAGCGGGAAGTGCCTGGCGACAAGTTGCGAAACCTCTTATTCGCATGGCATGAGCCGTCTTTTTACGGTACCGTTCTGGAGCTGCAGCAGGCTGGAGACATCTCGGTAGTCGTTCTGCCCGCGGATTGGGTGCTGCCCTTCTTTGCAGAGCCGGAATTTATGGACATTCTGCATTTAGATAATGGGAATACCGCTATGAAAGCTATGCTTGAAGCCGCACCTCTTCTCTACCAAGAAGCAAAAGCAGGGCATTATGTGCCCAGTTTGCACGATTTCCGCAGAGGAGCTCTCGGGTGGACTTGGGATGCAGAGTCAGAAGCGCTGAAAACATTGGATTGGGCGGCATTCGAGAGTCTTGATCCCCTTGGCCAGGGGTTTTCCGGCCTTCGAGCGGCGTTTTCCGCCGCAGTCGCTGCGGAGCACTATGCAAGCGAGGCCGCGCTCTCCGATCTTCGCCGGGATTATCCCGCTCTGTTTCAAAGATCGGCTTCACCCTCCGCGCTGACGGAAGAAGAATGGCTCGCCTCCCTTGGCTGGCGGCCGGATACGGCCCCTTTCCGCCCTGCGCTGCAGCTGCTGGAGCCGGATGAAGAAGACGACACTTGGCGTCTCCGCCTAGTGCTTCAAGACAAACAGGATAATTCCGTGCTGACGCCGATTCGCCTCTCGGCAGACGGAACGGCAGCAGGCACATGGGATAGCAGCTGGACCCCCTATGTGCAGGAACGCTCTGCCGGCTGGGCGGCACGGCTGGCCGAAGCTCTGCCTAGCGGAAGCAGCGGCACAGAGCTTTTGGCTGAGCCACTAAGCGATGAAGCGGCTTGGACATTCTTAACGACAGACAGCCGGTACCTACTTGACGGCGGCTGGAATGTCATGCTGCCCGGCTGGTGGGAAGCCGCTTCCAAACGCAAGCCGCGGCTGCGCGCGAAGGTGTCCTCCGAGGCGGGAGGCAAGGGCCAGTCGCTATTCGGGCTGAACGCCTTAGTCGACTTCGACTGGCGGATTGCCATTGGCGAAGCCGACTTGACCGAAGCGGAATTCGCCGCGCTGCTTTCGCGCAACGAGCGTCTGATCCGCTTCCGCGGCCAATGGGTCTATTTGGACCCGGCTCTGCTTGAGCAGATTCGCAGGCTGATGGACAGCGTTGACCCGCAAGAAGGGTTGTCCTTACTCGATATTTTCCAACTCCATCTGCTCAGCGAATCGGAGCAAGCGGACTCGCCGAAGGGAAGCCAAACAGCCGAAGACGATGCTGAACATGAAGAACGAATCAAACTGGAAGTTGAGTTGAACGGGCATCTCATGGCGCTCCTGCGACAGCTCGGACAACCCTCGGAACTGCAGGCAATTCCAGTACCAGCGGTATTGCGGGCTGAACTGCGCAGCTATCAGCAGGAAGGCTTTACATGGCTGACCTATCTCCGAAAATTCGGGCTGGGCGCCTGTTTAGCGGATGATATGGGCCTTGGCAAAACCATTCAATTTATTACGTATTTGCTGCATCACCAAGCGGAATCCGAGCAGCCCGCTCTGCTCATTTGCCCAACCTCGGTACTGGGCAACTGGCAGAAAGAGCTGACGCGTTTTGCCCCGGATCTTAAGGTCTTGCTCTACTACGGAAAAGGGCGGTTGAGCGGCGAGGCGCTTGCAGAGGTTCTGCAAAACACCGATATCGTGCTGACCTCTTATACGACCGCATTGATGGAGCAAGAAACGCTGCAGGAAACGGTATGGAGCTCCCTTTGTTTAGATGAAGCGCAAAATATTAAAAACGCTCAAAACAAGCAATCCGCAGCTGTCCGCTCCCTAAAAGCAAAGCACCGGATCGCCCTGACAGGTACGCCAATCGAAAATCGGCTGTCAGAGCTTTGGTCGATCTACGATTTCCTGAACCCCGGCTATCTTGGGAACCAGCGCGGCTTTCAGCATCGTTTCGCAAATCCGATCGAAAAGCATCAGGACGAAGAGCGAACGCTTCAGCTCCAGAAGCTCGTTAAGCCTTTCATGCTGCGCCGGAAAAAGAACGATCCTGCGATCCAGCTCGATTTGCCGGAGAAGCTGGAGACGAAAGTCTACCTGAACTTGACCGCGGAGCAAGGAGCACTCTACGAGCAAGCGGTCAAACACCTTATGGAACGCATGCAAAAGCTGGAGGGCATGGAGCGCAAAGGTGCAATCCTGTCTGCGTTAACCCAGCTTAAGCAGCTGTGCGACCATCCGGTTTTGCTAACCAAGGAGACTCCTCTCTCCGAGGACAGTCTGCACGCCGAAGACAGCCGGGAAGCTTTCATCACGCGTTCGGCGAAGCTGGAACGGCTCGTTGCCATGGTTGGCGAGCTGCGGGATGAAGGCGACTCCTGCCTGATCTTCACGCAGTATGTCAGCATGGGCAAGCTGTTGGCTGAGATTTTGCAGGCCGAACGGGCCGAACCCGTTCTGTACCTGAACGGCAGCACGCCTAAACAAGAACGCGACAAAATGATTGACACGTTCCAGGCTGCAGACGGACCCGGGATCTTTATTTTGTCGCTGAAAGCAGGCGGTGTCGGTCTCAATTTAACCGCCGCGAACCATGTGTTCCATTTTGACCGTTGGTGGAACCCCGCAGTGGAAAACCAAGCCACAGACCGCGCCTACCGGATGGGGCAAAAAAGGAATGTGCAGGTGCACAAATTTATCTCTTTGGGCACTTTAGAGGAGAAAATCGACGAAATGCTGGAGAGCAAAATGAGTCTGAGCGAAAACGTTATTTCCACATCGGAAGCGTGGATCACCGAACTCTCGAACGAAGAGCTTCATGATTTATTTGCTCTGCGCAAGGAGTGGTAATAAACAAAAAGGCTGCCCCGTTGTCTCAAGAGACACGAGGCAGCTTTTTTTGATTAGTGCAAAGCTTCTAAAGCAACTTCGCGTTTGCCTTCCTTAGCATCCGGCTGCTGTTGACCGCGCCGCAGGAACAGGCCGAGGAAAATGCCGCCGACAGCGATGAAAAGCATGACGCGGAACGTGTAGCCGAACGCTTCAGGGGCCACGGCCAGCATCGCTTTTTGCATATCGGCAGGACCGTTGATCGCAATTTTCTGTTCACTGATCAGCGTCGTAACGCGTGAAGAGAGAACCGTAACCAGCGTAGCCACAGCAAATGAGTTGATAACCTGCTGCATCGCGCTAGTAAGAGAAGTAACGCGGCTTACCAAATCTTGCGGGGCTTTCTTGATCAAATGCGAATTGAGCGGCATCATCATTAACCCCATACCGGCACCAGCCATAATCAGCGGCAGAAGCAGGTCCTTGCCTTCTGTCGTTAAATCGACATGCGAATATTGATAGATCGCGCCTGAAACCAGCGTAAGCCCGACAACCACCAACCAACGGACACCGATTTTATCGAACAAGTAACCGCCGATCGGCATCATGATCCCGGAGGCAATCGCTTGCGGGAACAGTGTCAGTCCTGTATCAAACGCCCCGTATCCGCGGGCTTGCTGCAGAAATTGCGGCAGCAGGAAGATCGCTCCGAACAAGCTGAATTGCAGCACCCACTGCACGAAAATACTAAAGGAGAAATCCACAGATTTGAAAACTCGCAGCTCCAGCAAAGGAGTTTTGGCTTTCAGCTCAACAATGATAAAAGCAATCAATGCGACTGCGCCGATGATCATTCCGCCCAGCGCTTTCTCTGACGTCCAGCTCTCCGCGCCTTGGGTAATCCCATAGGATAGCGCGGCGAAAGCGATCGGCCCGAGGATCATACCGGGCAAATCGAAACCGGGAACTGCTTTGCGTCCAACGGATGGAAGCTTCCATAATCCAAAGATGAAACTGAAAATACCGACAGGCAAATTAATTAGGAAAATCCAATGCCACGAATGATACTCAACGAGCCAACCTGCGAGGATCGGGCCAATCGCAGGGGCAAGCAAAATCGGCACGCCGAGCATCCCCATCACTTGCCCGATTTTATTCGGAGGGCTCAAACGGAAGACGTACGCCATAGCGACAGGCATCACGAAACCGCCGCCCAAGCCTTGCAAAATACGGAATACAATCAGCATTTCCGCGCTGTTCGGTGTTGCGCAGAGGACGGAAGCCACTGTGAACAGAACGACGGAAGTCAAAAACACCTGTTTTGCGCCAAATCGGTCGGATAACCATCCGGCAAGCGGAATAACCGCAGCAGTTGCCAGCATGTAGCCTGTGACGGTCCACTGAATCGTCGGCAAATCGGTTTTAAAATCGATCACAAGCTTCGATAATGCGACGTTCATCGCCGTCGAATCAAGGATGACCATGAAAATACCTGAGATGATGGCGATGAGTGGAACTAAAATGCTTGTAATCTTAAATACCGGCTCCGCTGCACCGGATATTGATGGTTGACTCATGACTAGCTCCTCCTTCGACAATAACACATAATCGTGTTACAATTATAAACGGGACAATTGTCCGCTACATCATAATACGGACAATTGTCCGCAAAGTCAAATGTTTCTTTTATGAAGAAGAATCGTTTGTTCAGGAGGAGTAGGCATGAAGCATCCGGAAGACCATGAAAACTCGTTAAATGAAGACAACATAGAGGCAAATCCAATTTGCGGACGACGCGAGGAGCGCGATTCGGAATATCGCCAGCGCATCCTTTCGTCAGCTCGCACCCTTTTTAAAACCCATAATATTGAAAACGTCACCATGCATCAAATTGCAAAAGAGGCCGGCGTTGGCCAAGGCACGCTGTACCGCCGCTACGCTCATATCGGGGATGTATGCAGTGATTTGATGCGTTCCACCACAACCCAGTTCCTTGCTGCTCTTGAAGCGGAATTGGCTGAACCCAAACCTGATGTGACCGCTATGAAACAACTGTCCGATTTTATTTATCAAATGATCGATTTTGTCGATGATAAGGCCTCCCTGCTTGCGACGATCGTTTCGATGCACACGGATAAACGCAGCTTCAGTCTGCATAAAAAACCGCTTTTTGTGAGGCTGCGCAGTCTTCTCGCTCCTTTGCTAAACCTGGCTGTCGAGCAAGGAGAAATTCAGCCTATCGATGTGACATTGACCGTCAATACAATTCTAACTTCCCTCATTCCGGATAATTACTTATATCACAGAGAAGTTCTGGGCTATACGAAGGAGCAGTTTGCTGAGGGCATTTGCCGGATTTTCGTGAAAGGAATATAAAGCATGAAGACAGGCATGAACGCAAGCGAGCGCACATTCTGGAAGAAATATCTCGCCAAGGCGAAGCTGGATTTGTCCTACGCGGCTTACACCAAAGTCCAAAAGTCATGGCAGGACGAGAACCCCACTTGTCCGTTTAACCGGCTTTATTTTATACGCGAGGGTGAAGGTTATGTGAAGATCGGGAATACCACTTATTATCCGAAACCGGGAGAGCTGTACCTGCTTCCAGCCGGCAGCGACCAAGCCTATGGGACAGTAAGCGATCATACCTTTGGGAAATACTGGTGCCATTTTACGGCAAAAATCGGGGATTTGGATCTGTTCCAGCTCTTGCAAACTTCTCCTTGCATGAAAGTTCAAAATCCGGACGAATTGGAGCAAACTTTTGAACAGTTGATCGCTTACAGCCAGAGCGACAGTTTAACCTCCGAATTCCGGGCCTACTCGATTCTGATGACTTTTATTGCGGATTTTATCGAGCAGAATCCATCTGTCAAGCTAAACCTGACCTCCACGCCTACGTTTGAGAAAATGAACAAAGTTCTGCTCTACATGGAGGAGCATATTGCCGATAATGTGTCCGTGGACACGCTATCCCGGCTTGCGCATTATCATCCCAATTATTTCATTAACGCCTTCAAGCAGTTTACGGGCTATTCGCCCATTCAATACATGAATCATCTGCGTTCCGAAAAAGCCAAAGATTTGCTCATGACGACGGAAATGAACGTTTCGCAAATCGCCGATGCGCTCGGGATGGAATTGTCGTATTTTTCCCGCATGTTCCGGGAGCAAACCGGTTTTAAACCAACGGCATTCCGTGATTTGAAGCCAAAAACCATTGAAATGAACGAGTCCTTATAAAAAAATAAGGCCGTCTCCAAGCCATGAAGAATGGCTGAGAGACGGTCTCTTTCGTATCCTTGCGTTTGCCGGTTGCAAAGATGATTTTACGGATAAAAAGCGTTAGCCTTCGTCGTTGTGGAGCACCAGCGGTTGTTTAACAGGAACCTGATAAGCGACTTTTTAGCCCGCTCCGTGCCAATGTAGTTCAATGATTCCGCAGCATGCGCGCGGACATACCGGTTCTCGTCGTCCAGCGCGATTTCCAATTGCGGTACGGCAGCCTCAGCCTCAGCTCCTAAGCGGGACAAAGACAAGCTGGCCATGAAGCGAACCTGCGCGTTGGCATCCTGAAGGCCTCGGGCCAAACTGGAGACTACGCTATCTAGCGGTGAGGTCATAAATCCGAGCGAGTCCACCACGGCGCAGCGGATTTTATCCTCGGGATGATCGAGCAGCCTCGTTAACGAAGGAACCGCTTTGGCGGCGCTCTCTCTCAATTCGCCCAGCGCAAAAACCGCATGCGTTACCGTATCGGCATTCTCATGGTTCAGCGCAGCCATCAATCCATCGACCGCCTCGCTTCCTGAAACCGACAGGCCGTAAGCGGATATTCGGGATACATTCGCATCATCGCTAAGCAGCCCTTCCAGCAAAGCATGGACGCCGGACTGCCCTCTGCGCGCGAGATCATAGGCGGCATTGATGGCAACAGGCTCAGGACCGCCCAGTTTGCCCGCCAATTCCTGAATTTGCTGCGGATCTGACGCCGCTTTTCCGGTCAGGCTGCCGACTTCCCCGAATAACCAGTTCCATGTCTCTTCCCACATGAGATCGTGCTCAGCAAGCGGAGCGAGCAAGTTGGCAGGCCGCTTCCATTCGCGTTCTTGATTGTTCCAGCTCGGCTGCTTCGGCATCTCGGTTCGCATGAACTCGAACTTCAGCATGTAGCGCGGCTCTCCCAAAATGTTCGGCGTAGAACGGTGCCAAATATCGTAATGGATCAGCGCGAACGTGCCGGCCTCTCCGCTCGCCAAAACCTCCCCCGGGTGCTCATTCGATTCGAATGCCCGTTTCTGATGATTTTGCGTACCCGGCATGATCCCCGTCGGCCCCAAGTCCACAGGCGTATCCTGCGGGAAATACATAATCATAGCCCAGTTCGGGTGATGATTGCGCACGCGGTCATATCCCCAATAGCTATCTTTATGCCAACCGCCCGCAGTAGGCAGCGCATTGAAATGTCCATGTCTATGCGCATGCATCATATAGTTCGGACCTAATACGCTGGTTAACGCACCGGTAACAACGGGATGATCGAATACTTTTTGCAGTTCCCGGATGCGGGGTAATAAATTGTTGCCGGGATTCCCCTCTTCCGCGTACACCGTGTTTAATTGCTCAAGCAGATTGGCGTGAAACGCACGGGAAAAATCGGTTTTAAGAATGAGACACCCGTTTGTAATAAACTCTCTCATTTGCTCGTCAGTCAATAATAAAGGTTGTTGCTCCTGCATATTTTCTGCCTCCTTGTGGCGTGTATGGAATGCTGTAACATACCCCTATTATAAAAAAGACGATGAAGATACTTAATAGACATTCTTAATCAGAGCTAGCACAAAACTAAGATAACATCATGCCAACATTTTTAACGAGGCAATCATCTTAATCTTGTGCTAACATGCATGAGAAAAGTACTTATCTAAGGCTATCCCGTTCCTTAAACTGAAAGTTGTACAGAGATTCAAGGCTAGAAGGAGGCTCACTATGGCGCATGACTTTAGTCAAGGAACAGATAGTCTGGTAATGAACGAAAAAGACGATGTCGCAACCGTGCTCCGCGATGTCAGCCGCGGCGAGTCCATTCATTTTTTAAAGGATACCGACTTGCAAACGCTGCCATTGAAGGACTCCGTCCCCTTCGGGCATAAAGTGGCCATCCGTCTCATTAAGCAAGGCACCGAGGTATATAAATATGGAGAAATCATTGGCAGAGCAACCCGCGATATTCAAGCAGGTGAGCATGTTCATGTTCATAATATCGAGGGCACGCGCGGCCGCGGCGATATGGCGAGAGCGGATGTTTCTTAAACAGGTCAAGGAGCGTGCGAAATGACGACAATCATGGGTTATCCAAGAGCGAATGGCGATATCGGCATCCGCAATCATTTAATCATTATCCCGACGGTGATTTGCGCCAATCATGTGTGTAATCGGATCGCGCAAATGATTCCAGGCGCTGTTGTTATTCCGCATCAACACGGATGCAGCCAAATTGGGGACGACAAAAACAGAACCTTTGAGGTGCTGGCCGGAACCGGGAAAAACCCGAATGTGGGCGCAGCCATCATTATCAGTTTGGGCTGCGAGGTCATCGACCCTGCTGCATTGGCCGAAGCCATCGGGGCGACTGGCAAACCGGTAGAGGTGTTTGATATTCAATCCGTCGGGGGTTCTGTCAAAGCGATACAGCATGGCACGGAACTGGCCAAACGCATGCTGGCTCAGTTGGCTCAGCAGCCCAAATCTCCGGTACCGCTCAATAAATTGAAAGTAGCTGTGAAATGCGGCGGCTCGGATGCCACTTCGGGCTTGGCCTCCAACCCTGCTTTAGGTGTCGCTGCAGATAAGTTGATGGATGCCGGAGGCAGCGTCGTGATCGGGGAAACAACGGAAATTATCGGCGCCGAGCACATCCTGGCCGGCAGGTGCTCGTCCAAAGCGACGAGCGATAAGCTTTACCATGCGATCGAGCGCTTTGAACGGGAGATTGAACGGATGGGAGCAGATATGCGCGGAGGCAATCCAAGCCCTGGCAATATCGCCGGAGGACTCTCCACGATCGAGGAGAAATCGCTTGGCTGCATCAGCAAATGCGGGACGCACCCGATCGAGGACGTGATCGGCTATGCGGAGCAAATCCCCGAGCACGGATTGTATTTTATGGACTCGCCGGGCAACGACATTGAATGCGTATCCGGTATGGCGGCCGGCGGCGCGCACATCGTCTGTTTCACGACGGGCCGTGGAACGCCTACGGGCGCAGCCGTCGTCCCGGTGGTCAAAATTACAGCGAACAAATTCACTTATTCGAACATGGAAGATAATATGGATGTGGATGTGAGCGAAATGCTTGCCGGCACCTTGCAGTTAGAGCAAGCCGGAGCCCGCATTTGGCAGGAAATCTACGATGTGGCAGAAGGCAAACTGACGAAATCGGAAATTCTCGGCCATCAAGAATTCAGCATTAACCGGATCGGACCGAGCTTATAGATTAAAGGACAGCCGGCATCACGTACGCGTATACGACGATAAAATGGCAGCCGCTGCCGGCAACGACGAACACATGCCAAATGGCATGATGATAGCGTAATTTCCGCCATAGAAAAAACAAGAGTCCTATGCTGTACAAAATGACGCCGGCTACGATCCATTGGATAGCAATCACAGGAAGCCTTTCCTGCAGTGGTGCAATTAACGAAGCCATCAATCCTGCAAGCAGCAAATACAGACACAGTCCCCAAGGGATAAAACGCCGAATAATAAAATGAATATAGCGAACGCCCACCGAAGCGAGCGCCCAGATCAGCAGCAGCATGGAGTAACCCAATGTTCCTTGCAGCGTAATCATAAGGAAAGGCGTGTATGAGCCGGCAATGGCGATAAAAATTGCGGCATGATCCAGCACCTCAAAGCGCGCTCCCCACTTGCGCGAGCGGGAACAATGCAGGAGTGTCGATGATAAATACACCATGCAAAAGGATAGGCCGTAAATCGTATTGCTTAACGTATAAGCAATATCGCCAAACATGGCGGCGCGCTGAAGCAGCAGTACGAGTCCGAAAGCGCTGAGCGCCGCACCGATTCCATGGCTCAAGGCATTTAACCGTTCCTCTTTTAAGTGAAGGCTGTTATCCATGCGAAGGGGTCACTCCTTTCTGATTATCCCTAGTTTTTCCCTTGGTCGGGACTAGTATGTAATCAGATCGAAGCGACCCCTTATGTTTGCGGCTGAGGCCACGGCCTTCGTTCGTTATTCGCCGCCGGGCTCAGCGTGCTTCTTTTTGAGAAAGAAGGCGAGCTCTTTTCGATGCTTAAACGATATCAACGCAAAATTCCCTAGCCATACCCACAGAATCGCATTTCGATATCCGCCCAAGTACAAATATATGCCTAAAAGCAGCATGCCGAACGCCACCTGCAAACCGTCTGCTTCAGGGGATGTGGGCCGGCCTCTGGCCAGTAGCTTCGCGGCCGCCATGCCTACAGCCAAGATAATCGCCAATGCGAGCGAAGCCTCGAAACGCGTCAGCGCGCTCCAAACACCGAACGTGACCGCGATTGCTTTGCCGCCCTTTCCCTTTAGAAATGGCGAGAACGCATGCCCGAATACAGGCGCCAGAGCAATGGGAATGATTGCATAGCCCTGAACACGGGTATGTTCCAAGTTAAATCCGAAGATCCAACCGAGAATCAGATATCCTTTTAAAAAGTCAAGAATTATGCCTGCAAGCCCTAGTTGATACCCCGCTGCTTTCCACAAATTTAAGGCACCCGGATTTCCATCTCCAACGTATTTGAGGTTGTGCCTGCCCATGCGTCCAAGCCAATAGGAAAACATCAAAGAACCGGACAAAAAAGCGCAAGCCGTCCAAAGGATGGTCATAGCTCCCGCCTGCTTCCTACCTTGACCTGCCTTCCCTTCCATGCCACATGGCCCAGAAACACAACCTGATAAACCGAGTACAGCATAACAATGATAAAAAATAACGTCGAGCATATATGCAGCACAGGCATAATGAATCCAAATACACCTACATACCTGACAAAGTAAAAGAGTTGAAGCATGTAAATCAAATAGCCCATGAACAACGGCAGCCACCAGGATGTATGGATAAAGAAAAAGAATGTTTCCGATACAATCAAGCCGACAACCCAACAAGCAATAAGGAGGATGGTCCCGCTCTTCATCTTGGATGTGCCCAGCACGGCTCCTTTGCCGAAGCCTTGAATTTGGCTCTTGATCCCCTGCGCATACATGCGAAAGGAAACAAGCCCATAGCCGATGAAATTCGTTACTTCGATACCCGCTTTACGGAAGGCGGCTCCGAGATTCAGGTCGTCCAGCATCTCCGCTTTAATACTTTCATGTCCCTTAATTTTCTCGTAATCTTCTCTAGTCGTTAAAATACAGGAGCCGTAAAGCCCCTTATTGGGGTTATTTTTCTCAAAAGGGGACGTGAAAGCAAATACCCCCAGGAAATTAAAAATAAGAGCAAGCCTTTCCGTAAACTTCACCGTGTAGTGATAAGGTACGACGGAGATAACGCCCCCTGCTTGATGCCGTGCTTTGATCAGCGACTCAAGCGCTCTCGGCACCATTCGGATGTCAGCATCAAGAAAAGCGATCATATCCCCGGTGGCATGCAAATAGCCGTTCCATACGGCCCAATTTTTCCCTGTCCAGCCTGGGGGAAGACTGGGATTGGAAATGACCGTGACCCCGTAACTTTCCGCAATCTCCTTCGTGTCATCCTCCGAAAAATCATCCACCACGATAATTTCATACGGTTCCAGGGTTTGTATCTTGAGCGCATGGAGCAGATGCGGCAAATTGCATGCTTCATTCCTCGCCGGAATAATGACGGACACCTTGACTTTATCCGCTCCTGGCACATAACCTGCTCGGAGGACATTTTTCCTAAACAGCACAAAACCGGAGAGACACCCGATTACGCAAATCATCGCAATCACCATCCCAGAAACCTCCTCTATCGCTATGATTGAAATCCCCGTTTATTCATCGGAAATCCGGCTTGTATTGATGTATATGAGGAGAGAAGTCGCCGCATACGAACATTTCTGCGATTGTGTTATAATGATCCATATCAACTTATTTGGAGGCAATTTGACATGAAAATATACGTCATCCTCTCTTTCGACGGCGAAGAAATGGAAAATGTTTATGTAGGACCGGACGAGGAAAAAGCGCTGTCGCTAAAGCCAGCCGACTTCGATAACTGCGAAGCTCTATTCGTGGAGATTTGGGAAGACGGCGAGAAAACCGATGACTACCGGTTAGAAGAATAATTGCATTTTATGACATAAATACATAGAAAGGCGGCACCGAACATGGTTCATGCATTCACTATTCAGCCCCAAACGTATACCAGCTTCGAAGATGAAACCGAGCAGCTGGAACAGTGTAAGGAATGGGGCTTGCTTTCCGAGAAAGCGGCCAAAACAAAAGCATTTTTCTATAAAGGAAACGGCATGAATCTGCCGTGCGGCATCGTCGGCTTCGTAGATAAAATGACCGCTGTCATTGAATTCGACAATAAGCAGCTGCACTGCATTCATCCTTCCTATTTGAAAGAGATGCAGGCGGCCAATTACAGCCAAAGACTTACGGCAGCAACGGATGACGATACTGCTGGAGCCGAGGCCGCAGGGTCAGACATCGAAGCTCCGGCAGCCGTGGAATCCGCTACAGAAGACCACCTCCCTGCCGTACAAGAAGCCGAGGAAGCTAAAGCACCGAAAACCAAACAGCCGAAAGAAAAAACGAAAAAAGAAAAAGCCCCTAAGCTTGAGCTGCCTGAGGATAAAGTGAAAATGATTGCGACGGTTCAGGAATTTACGACCGTACCGAACAATTTCTCCGACAATGACGATGAAGTTGTCATCTATGAGGCAGTTTCCATTACGGATCCCGCGATGGAGATCGGCACAGCTTGGTCCAGCCACAGCAACACACTGAAAAAGCTGGAGCTCACAATCGGTGATACGGTCACCTTCGAATGCAAAATTGTAGCCAAGAAGCTTAGTAAGCATCCTGTACCGTACAAGATCAACAATCCTGCTAAATTACAAAAGGTAACGGCGGAGTAACCCGCCTTGCCTCATTCAAAAAAGCTTAATCCGTCAGCATGCTTATGCTGGGATTAAGCTCTTTTAACGCTGCCGGAGCAGCAGAGGGACGTGTTTCCTATGGCATACATTGAAAATCTTAGCTTCAGCGACAGCCCGCTCTACTTTGCCTATCGCCGCCAAACGATCGGCAACGAACAGTTTCACGGCACCTTTCACGCTCATCAAGGCGTTGAAATTCTCTTCGTGCATGAAGGACACGGCACGCTGATCGTCGATCAGAAGAGCTATGAAGTAAAAGCAGGTATGCTGTGCGTCTTCCAGCCTTATCAGCTTCACCATATTCAGGTGAATCCGGATACGCCGTTCATCCGCTCGATTGTGCATTTTGAGCCGTTTTTATATGAGCCTTATTTTGAAAGATGGCCGAGTCTGCTCGCTTTCTTTAAGCAAATGCACAATAGCAAGCTGCCTGCGCCATGCATTTACAATATCGGCGAGCCGGAGTCGCTGCTTTCCCTCTTTCCAAGCTTGGACGAGAAAATACCGAGCCTCTCCAAGAAAGATTATGTCGAGGAGTTCTCCTTATTTCTGGTTGCTTTTTTTCGGGCTTTTCGGCAAATTTGGGAACGCAGCGAAGTGCAGTTCGACTCCGGACCCACCCGCCACAAGCATCAGGCAGAGCGCATCATGCGCTGGCTGGAAGCACATTACACGGAGCCACTTCGCCTTGAGCATATGGCCAGCGAACTTCACCTGTCTCCCTACCATCTGTCTCACTTGTTCACAGAATGCACAGGAAGCTCTATTTCCGATTATGTGACAGCACGCAGAATGCAGCAGGCGGTCTTGCTGCTTACTTCAAGCGAACAGTCGATTGCCCAAATCGGCGAAACGATCGGGATTACGAACTGTTCCTACTTCTGCAAAATGTTCAAAAGCCGAATGGGCAGCACGCCTCATCAATTCCGTCTGCAGTGGCAGAAACAGCGTTGACTTGGTCTGCCTCGACGTCCCTATTTGTAAGTGCTTCCAGTCGTAATGGCCGCCGCTTCGAAGTTTTCGATCGACTTCTTTTTTTCATAGAAATGGGTCGCATTCGCTTGCACGCCTGCTCGTGTATAGAAGGCATCCTCCGGACCGATCGGGAACTTCACCGTTTGTCCCGTACTCGCCGATTTATAGATGGCGGTAATTAGTTCAAGCGTTTGTCGGCCGCTAATGCCATCGATCAAGAGCGGCGAACCTGTTTCAATCGCTGTAAGCACATTGTCAATTTGGCCCGCATGACCTTCATACGCGACTTCCGGCAGCGCGTCATAGTAATTTTGCAGCTGCGACTCCAGCTCCGGATTAGGCTCAGGGAAGCCATTCGCTTTGGAAAGCGAGGCCTTCACCTTCCACGGTGCGGACACGCGCGCTTTGGCGCCTTGGAAAATCAACTGCTGCTCTTCCCCATGATGAACGACAGAAGAGGTCAGTTGACCCAGCGATCCGTTCGGATAGCGCAGAATTCCGATCGAAATATCTTCAACCTCGGCATTATCGTGAGCGACATTGCTCATCAATGCCTGTACTTCGCTCGGACTGCCCATCATCCACAGCAAAGCATCGATATGATGCACCGCATGGTTCAGCGTCGGGCCTCCCCCTTCTTTTTCCCACGTACCGCGCCACCATAGATCATAGTACGAATGGCCTCGCCACCAGAACGAATCGACCTGCACATGCAGGATGTTCCCGATGAGCCCGCTTTCCAGAACCGATTTCATTTTCATCATCGGCGTTTTGAAGCGGTTTTGCGCTACGATGGACAACAGTTTCCCCGTGCGCCGCGCAGCTTCATTCATCAAATCGCATTCTTCGAGCGAAGACGCCATCGGCTTTTCCACCATCACATGCATGTTTGCCTCCATGCATTCAACCGCCAACGAGGCATGGGTATACGGCGGCGTACAGATGGAAATGAGATCGATCTCCTCCGTGAGCAGCTCTTTATAATCTTTTACAGCTTTGGCATTCAGCCCGTAATGGTCAATTCTCTCCTGAGCCTTCTCCACATAAATATCGCTAATCGCCACAATTTGGCAGCGATCCGGAAATTGTAAATACGCTTCGATATGCGCGTTCGAAATCGCCCCCGACCCGATAATAGCTACCTTCAGCATGCAAATTCCTCCTTTGGCTTATTGGATCAAGCTTATCAGGATTACTTTGCCAAATGTACGCACATCTTGTGAAAAAATACGGCTAGTTTGCGGTTGCTGTTTGCAGCACGAGTTCCCGGGTTTGCTATTCTTTACATAGCACTTTCCGATAATCAACCGGTACCTTTCTCCGCTGCGTCCTGGATTACTTGGATTAGTAGGAAGATTTCCCTTGATGCTGGAATAACTGGAGAAACTCAAGTTATTCGTTAGCATCAGCCAGGATTTCAACCAAATAACTGGAAATTTTCCCGTTAATTTGCACTAGAACTGAGCATTTGGGGTGATCCGGCTGTTTTAACAGGAGAATTCCCCGTTAAACGTTCCCGGATCGATGATGAGTTGAAATTAGCTGGAG
>NZ_WHNZ01000086.1 GCF_013141725.1 Paenibacillus planticolens
TTTTCCCTGATAGCTCAGTTGGTAGAGCACTCGACTGTTAATCGAGTTGTCACAGGTTCGAGTCCTGTTCGGGGAGCCATTTTTTATCCTATACCAGGCTTTTCATGGAGAGGTGTCCGAGCTGGCCGAAGGAGCACGATTGGAAATCGTGTAGGCGTCACAAGCGTCTCGAGGGTTCGAATCCCTCTCTCTCCGCCACTTAAAGCATGAGTACATAAGAAAAGCCTGTTTACGAGGCCCGTTGGTCAAGTGGTTAAGACACCTCCCTTTCACGGAGGTAACAGGGGTTCGAGTCCCCTACGGGTCACCATTCCTATCTTAGAAGTTTATTCCCATGGAGGCTTAGCTCAGCTGGGAGAGCATCTGCCTTACAAGCAGAGGGTCGGCGGTTCGATCCCGTCAGCCTCCATTTTTCCTTTTTTAATGACGCGGGGTGGAGCAGCTCGGTAGCTCGTCGGGCTCATAACCCGAAGGCCGCAGGTTCAAATCCTGCCCCCGCAACCAACCTCTTGTTGAGGTGCCTTTTATGTGTGGAGCCGTGGTGTAGAGGCCTAACATGCCTGCCTGTCACGCAGGAGACCGCGGGTTCGAATCCCGTCGGCTCCGCCATTTTTTATGCAGTATGAGTCATTAGCTCAGTTGGTAGAGCACCTGACTTTTAATCAGGGTGTCGTAGGTTCGAATCCTACATGACTCACTTTTTTTTATTTCCATTATATGCGGTCATGGCGGAATTGGCAGACGCGCACGGTTCAGGTCCGTGTGGGCTAACCCCCCGTGGAGGTTCGAGTCCTCTTGACCGCATCACCAAAAGCTTTCTTGCTTCCTTTTCGAAGGAGTAAGGGAGCTTTTTTTGTACATCCATCATCACTTTACTGTTGACATTGATTATTATTATCACTAATATCAGTATAGGCGGTAGATATGAGCGGTGGAGGTTGAACGGCATGAAAACGATTAAATACTGCTGTAGAAATGAGAAATTCGGATCCAAACAAATATACAAGTCATTGAAAAATGAATACCCGGACCTGAAGCAGAAAAAGAAGGATTGCTTAGGGAACTGCAGACACTGTAAGAAAGAATGTATCGCAATGATCGGCAAAAAGGAGCTGCTATGCGCCTCTTCGCCTGACTTACTATATGCGCAGCTCAAACAGATTATTGCTGAATCCAGAGCTGAAACCGTAATGGCTTAGACGATAACCTTTTTAAAAATTATGACTTCCGTTTGTATTTGTATGTGAAGTTCTGGTAATCTTGTATGTATGGGGAATACGCAATATATAACCATACAGAAGGGATGTGCAGCACATCATGTTAAAAGATGAACTAACGGAAGCGCTCAACGATCAGATGAACTATGAATTTTACTCTGCGCACGTCTATTTGGCGATTGCTGGTTATTGTGCGGCAGAAAGCTTGGATGGGTTCTCGAACTTTTTCACCGTGCAAGCGGAGGAAGAGAAGTTCCATGCCATGAAGATTTTTAAATTTATCAATGATCGCGGCAAAAAGGTTTCCTTCGCCGGCATGGATACGCCAGTGAATGAATACAAATCGATTCTGGACGCGTTTGAGCATGCTTATTTGCATGAACAGGAAGTTACAAGACGTATTTACCATCTGTCTGATTTGGCCCTCAACGACCGTGAGCATGCCACGATGCAGTTCTTGAAATGGTTCATTGATGAGCAGGTAGAGGAAGAAGCGATGTTCGACAGCATTATCAATAAGCTGAAACGAATCGACAAAGACAGCAATGCCTTCTTCATGTTGGATGCTGAGTTTGCGCAGCGTACGTTCACTCCACCGGCTGGGGAATAATTACATACAATTACTTAAGTGTACAAAGACTTACTCGTTTCGCGGTTAATCGCGAAGGGTAAGTTTTTTTCTTTTTTGCTGACGTATAGCTGTCAGGGGTTATTTTTAATGGGGGACCCGGATGGAGATGTCTTCGCAAATGCCTCTGAAGCGCTCTACACGCGTTCCTATAGTATTATGGGCATTTGTAAGAGTGAAAGAAAAGACTTTACTGTAGCCAAGCTGGAGGGCTTGTGGTGGGTAGATGGATATTGCGTTATCCTGTACAGGCTTTAGGAGTGGTGAAGGGGTGATTTTTGCGGTAAAATAGAAGAAAATGTCGGGCTAACGGGAGGGAAGGCGGATGCAGGCACGTCATATTTCTGCGATTAGTCATGCGCTCGGCGTTCTGGTGATTGTGATAGGATTCATGTTCCCTGTCTCTGCAGCCCATGCTTCCTGGCTCGATAGAGTGAAAGAAATTTATGAGCTCCCGGAGAATATGCAGCAAATTCAGAAAGATTACGAGGCAACGAAACAGCAATTAGAGGAGCAAAAGGACAAGCTTTCGGAAACGATCCGGCATTCGCAGGAAACGGAATCAAAGCTCCTTCAGCAAAACGAGACGCTTCAAAAGGAAAACCAGCTTCTGCAAGAGCGCTTAAAGACCATGGAGCAAGTGGCGCTGGATAAAGAGAAGCGGAATCGGAAAATAACGAATATGATTATCGCGGCTGTGCTGCTTGTCGTGCTTTATTTTATACTTGGACGAGTGTTTAGGTATGTGGTTTGGCGGAGACAGAAGCGTCATATGAGATAAAAGGGGTGAGTAGCATGGAAGTAGTTTTCGAATCTGCAAGCTCACTGGCAAAGATGGCCAAGCTGCGCATCGAGCAGGACGAAGCCATTCATGTGCTGCATCCGAACCAGATCGTAGCCTTTCAGGGTAGGTCCGAGCAACGGGAGGACTCCTTGATGAAGCTGCCCAGCATGTACCGCAAGAAACGTTTCATACAGTCGCGTGTACGCGGTCCTGCACAGCTCATGCTCGGGCTGCCCGAAGGCTACAGCATGTCTGTGGTGCCGATTGGCGCTGACGATGATCTTTTGTATGAGTTTCGCCATGTTTTGTTTTATACCGAAGGTGTCAGCTTCACTTCTCATCTGCAAAATGTTAAAAATACGCTCATTACGCAAGACCTCGTAAAAATGCAGTTCAAGGGACCGGGTACGCTAGGACTTCTGACCGCCGGCCCGTTGTATCAAATGACGCTGGATCCGAAGCAGCCCTTATATGTGGATATTAGCTGCCTTATTGCGTATCCGCGGAATGCCAAGCTGCGCCTTTGTGTGTACGGCAACACGTTAGCCAGTCAGCACATGAATTATCATTGGGAAATGACGGGACAGGGGCATGTACTGCTGCAGCCTTGCAAGCCGGATGCCAAGTTGGATGAGCATATGAAAAATGACAGCTTATTGCGACGAGTTGCCAGAGAAGTGATTCCGTTTGGCGGCATTTTTATAAAATAAAGATTGGCAACAAAAAACATTTGCATTTGTTCTGAAATCCTGATATATTATTCCTTGTCGCCTCTGAGAAAAGTTGATGAAGCGACATTCAAGACATACCGTGCGGAAGTGGCTCAGCGGTAGAGCATCGCCTTGCCAAGGCGAGGGTCGCGGGTTCGATCCCCGTCTTCCGCTCCATAAGCGCCCTTAGCTCAGCTGGATAGAGTATTTGACTACGAATCAAAAGGTCGGGAGTTCGAATCTCTCAGGGCGCGCCATTTCTATCAAGCAACATCATATATCGGGACGTAGCTCAGCTTGGTAGAGCACCTGCTTTGGGAGCAGGGGGTCGCATGTTCAAATCGTGTCGTCCCGATAAACACGCGGGTGTAGTTCAATGGTAGAACTTCAGCCTTCCAAGCTGGTAGCGTGGGTTCGATTCCCATCACCCGCTTCACACAAAGAAAGAGCCACCTTCGGGTGGCTTTTTCTTTTGCTGCGGTGAGGGAACGGTGCAGCGCAAAGGTAAGTAGGACCGCGCGCCATAGTCTAGCGCCGATTGTTTCCGCATGGAATATGTGCACGAATCGTAGTCGTGGAGCTTCCCTGGGAGTTCGAAAGGGAACTGAAGTCCGCTATTTGGGCCAGATCGGCCGGATTCCCAGTTTAGGGGGAACTACAGGGTCTTGTATGCTTCCTGCGGCTGATTTATTAGGCAAATTGGAGCAATAGAGGACCATAGTTCCCATTCAGAGGCGCAAGATGCCATCTTCGAGTAAATAACGGACTGTAGTTCCCCCAGCCTCCATATAATCATAATGCAGCGAGAGATATCTGCCTGATGCCCCTCATCTCTTGGCAAACAAAGATGAAAGCGGTATACTTTACATTGTTAACGTGTGCATACCGATGAGACAATAACCAATGAAATGAGGCTGACGACTATGAAGACGAAAAAGCTTGGAAATGCCGGATTTGACATCACGACGATGACATTTGGCTGCTGGGAGCTGGGCGGAGGCCCGTGGGAGTTTACGAACGATCAAAACAACATCGAGCTCATCCGCAAAGCATTCGAGCTTGGCATCACAACGTTTGATACGGCTGAAGGCTACGGAAATGGACATTCCGAAGAAATTGTCGGAGCCGCTTTGGCAGATATACGTAAGCAATGTATCATAACGACGAAGGTGAGCCGAAGCAATCTAAGTCCTCAGGATGTGCGGAGATCGGCAGAAAACAGTTTGAAACGTTTAAATACAGATTACATAGATATTTATTACATTCACTGGCCAAGCTTTGAAATCCCGGTGCAGGAAACACTTTCCGAATTTGTAAAGCTGAAAGAGGAAGGCTTGATTCGATCCATCGGCGTATCCAATTTCTCTTTGGAACAGCTGAAAGAGGCTGTGAGCTATGCGCAAATCGATGTGATTCAGCCGGAATACAGCTTGCTGCACAGAGCGATCGAGCAAGAGATTGTGCCTTTTTGCCGGGAGAATAGCATTGGTATAATGAGTTATAGCTCGATTGCGAAAGGGATTCTGACAGGGGCTTTCCACCTTCATGGCAGGACGCTGAAGGATGGAGACTTCCGCAAGGAGAGAAGGCTATTCCTTCCAGAGCATCTGGAGGCGGAGAAGGAACTTTTGGCGGTAATGAAAGAAATGGCGGATGCCAAGGAAACCAACGTTACACAAATCGCCATTGCGTGGCTGCTCCACCAGGAGGCGCTTACTTCAGCAATTATAGGCACGCAGGACGTACATCATCTTGAAAACAATATCCAAGCAGCATCACTCTCTTTATCTTCTTCAGAGCTGGAAACTTTGAACACGGTCAGCGATCAAGTGCTGTCTGTGATTGGCTACTAACGGCTGAACCGCCCGGTGGGGCGGTTTTTTCATGGGAAAATATCGCAGCAGCGCCAGTAAAAAAAGGTTGACTGGAAAAACTTACTACCACGCAAAAGTTGTATCTATCAAATAAACTATGCTAGTCTAGCATAGACAAAAAATGCCGAATCTTGGAGCAGCAAAAGCTCCGGTACGGGGGACTTCTTTACTTGGGGTGAATGAGCGCCGCTAATGCGAGCGTACTAGGGAAAACCTCTTCCCGAACCCGTCAACTAACCTCGGAGGCGTCAAGGAGGCAAGGTTTTGAAATCTTTTTCTTCACGTCTTATTTGTTCATGCGCAATTTTTTGCGCCGCAGTTCCTATGTTTACAGCACATGACGCCCAGGCTGCTGCACCTACGGACCGTTCTGTCAAGGTTCAGGTCAATGACGATCTGCTGCAGTTTCCGGAAGTGCAGCCTTACATTGATGACAAGGGCATCATGCAGGTGCCGCTTCGAGTTCTATCCGAGAAGCTGGGTTATCAAGTGAGCTGGAAGAAGCTGGAGAATGAGATTGAGGTCACACTGATCAATAAGCAGCAGTCGATCTTACTCGTTACAGATCAGCAGCAAGCGGTTGTAAACAGCAAGAGAATCAGTATGGAAAGCAGTCCAACCGTGTACCAGGGGAATACTTATGTGCCGCTGCGATTCATCACGGAAACTTTCGGTTCGCCGATTGAATGGAATGAAGCTAACCAGATCGCGATTGTGGATGTGGACGGAAAGTCGCACAAGCCTGCCTGGATCGCACCGCCGCCGGCACCCAAAGCCGCTGCTGCTCCTGTTGTTCCGTCTGTGACGGAGCAAATTATCCAAACAGCAAACGCCTATATGGGCGTGCCTTATGTATGGGGAGGAACAACGCCGAATGGATTTGATTGCTCCGGTTTTGTGCGGTTCGTGTACCAAGCGAAAGGGATCGACCTGCCTCGTACGTCAGCGGAAATGCACAGTGAAGCAGGCACGAGAGTTACGGATTTGAAGATCGGAGACTTAGTGTTTTTTGCTTCAAAAACTGTGAACCACGTGGGCATTTATCTCGGCAATGATCAATTCATTTCAGCGACTACATCCAGAGGCGTGGCTGTGGACAGTCTTTCGAGCTCTTATTGGAGCGCAAGGTATGTCGGAGCGAAGAGAGTTTTGTAAGGATAGGACTATCGAACACTTGTTTTCAATGTCATTCGAATGAGGGCATAGAAGGCGAGTGTTTTTTTTCGTCCGCGGAATCATGCGATTTTTATCGAAATTTTATGTTTTTTAGCCTATAATGAAGAAATGCTTGGAAGAAAGAAAGAGCAGGTGAACACGAGCACATGCAATTAAGTGTCTGGAAGAGCTGGTTATATAAAAAGAGACATTCGAATAAAGCAGATAGCATGTATACCGTGGATAAAGGTCCTGCGATGCCAGATGAAGTCCGGGAAGTCATTCAGCAATTTTTCCGTACTTACAATCATTTCAAAGGCGCTAGAAGCTTGCAAACGGATACGTTTATAAAAGAAGTATTTTACGCAACGAAGCAAGATCCGGGGGATCAAAGAACCATTGAAGAAATGGAATCCTATATCCAACATAAAAATGTGCTGCGATTGCGGTTGAAATCCTATGTCATCGATGAATATTTAAGCCTGGGCGAGAAGATCTGTATGATTGGCGTTACGCGGGAATTCAGCAACAATCATAGGAATCGCGTGCTTTATTTTCTAATCAAAGAAGGCCAGTCTTGGAAGTTTCACCATATCGCAAGGTCCCATCATGGCACTATCCTGGATAAATTTCAAATCAGAGAACAAACGGGTTTTGTCGTAGGCAATGAAAAAGCCGCTCTACTCTTCCTAACGCACTCCAGTTCCGCAGATGCCTCCACCTTTATAACGGGCGATTATGTGCATGCCGAGGGATATTTGGAAGTGGAGCAAGAGGCGAGCAGCCATTTGTATTATCGGGTTGTTCGAATGAACCGTGTTCACTAGAGAACTAGAATCTCGCTACAAGCCGTGAGGGTAAGCTTTGCTCTGTCGAGTAACGCTTATTTGGCGTTAAGATGCCTAAGCCCCTACAGGTTAGCGCCGGGTGTTTCTTTTTAATTCGCGAAGAGAATAGAAGGTTCCTCTCCAGTAAATCCCGCCTTGCTTCCAAGTAAGCCAAACGGAACGAGCGATGGTATATACCAGCAGCGAAGCGCTGACAGGCAGCAGATAGGCTTCATCCCCTTTCATGCTCATGAGGCGGGACATCAGCTTGCGGTAGAGCCAGATTTGCATCATAACAGCAACCGCATAGACGGAACCGCGCCAATCCCAGAGGAGAAGGAGACCGAACCACGGGAATATAAACAAGCCAAGCTGTCCTATGCAAGCGAGCAGGGCGAAGGTGTAGCTGTAACGGAAGCCGGAAAAAAGATTTTTCTCCAGTCCGATTACGGCTTCTTTAAGTGAAGGGTACCATTCGACCTGGAGCAAATGTTTGGCGGAGAGCACTCGCTGCCGGAAGCCGGATCTTTTGAGAAAAACGCCTAGCTGCAAGTCGTCGTCAGGTCTTAACGCGATCGCTCGATGCGTACCAATCGCTTCATAGGCATTCCGGCTCACCATATTGAAGGCTCCGATTCCGATGCCCGGCCCCCGGGAATTGTCAACGTTGGCACGCCAAGGCCGCACGAATAATGAAAATGAGAACAGAAAGAAATGAACGAAACCTTTGAGCAAAGGGCTTCTTGCAATCATATTCGGAGTCAGAGTGAGATGGTGTACGTCATTTTCCTTCATATAAGCGACAGCATCGGTTATCGTGCCCGGGTCAAAAATGATATCCGCATCCGTAAACAGCAAATACTGTCCCCTGGCTTGCAGATAGCCTTGATATAGCGCATGATTTTTGCCAAGCCAACCTTCCGGAAGGCGGGTGATGTGAATGATTTGCAGCTTGATATGCATGTCTTTTTTGCCCTCGGACCATTTGCGCAGCTCCTCCAATTGGACACCGGTAGCATCCCGGGAACGGTCGTTCACGGCGATGATCTCGAGGCGCGGGTAATTTTGGGAAAGAAGATGCCGAACGGTTTCGCGGATGGTGCCTTCCTCTTCTTTGGCAGCAATAATGACAGATACAAGCGGAGGCTTGTCCGGATATTTGGAAGATTTAGGCAGGGTTCGCAGGGCACGCAGTCCTTTTTGCACGTCAAAAGCGACATATAGCCAATAAAGGAGCGTTAGAATAGCGATGATACCGAGAGTGGACACACGATACCTCCTTGTGGAAGAATAGAAGTTGATCGCATTATATCATTCATCCTTAGTAGGGGGAAATTTTGCAAAAAGCTTGTGGGGGAGGAAATGATAGATGGAGGAGCCGCGCAGTACACCGGAGCAATTTTGGAAAAAAATGAATGGCGGGCAGTTGGCCCTGTTTCTTGAAGCCATTGGTAAAACGTCTGGGATGAAGCCGAATGCGCTCGCTTTCGTATGTATCGGGACAGACCGGTCGACAGGCGATGCATTGGGTCCGCTAGTAGGAAGCAAACTTGCTGAATTTGGGTATCCTCATGTTATAGGGACGCTGGAAGCACCTTGCGATGCCAGTAATATTGCGGCGCGGCTGCAGGAAATTCCGCAGGGCAGTATCGTTATCGCGATAGATGCTTGCTTAGGACAAAAGCTGTCTGTAGGCATGTATCAAGTGTCGAATCAGCCTCTGGCTCCAGGGAAGTCGGTTGGAAAAGATTTGCCTCATGTCGGCGATTATACGATTGCCGCAATTGTCAACGTCGATGGACCCAGACAGTACAATGTCCTGCAAACAACATCGCTTTACAGGGTTATGAACATGGCGGATGAAGTGGCGAAAGCGATTTCGCATGCTTTTCCCCTCGAATAGACAGACAGCTTTTGCAGCAGAATGGAGTGGTGTAAATGGGACCAGGCGGAATGGGACGTCTATCCGACAGGGATCGGCCTAAAGCGAAGCTGAAGGATGTTTCGGTCAAAAGAATTCTGACATTGTTCAGGGGTTACTGGGGACAATTGCTAGGCATTATCGGGCTGGCGCTGCTTGCGGCTGTGATCGGACTGATCCCGCCTTTGGTGATGAAGGAAATTATTGATAAAGCGATTCCGCAGGGAAGTATGAAGCTGCTCGCCGAGATGGCGATGCTCATGCTGCTGCTTCCGCTTTTGAGCGGTGTGCTTGGGGTATGGCAAAATCATCTCAATACGAAAGTAACCCAAGGAGTGATCAGGGATTTGGGTTTGTCGTTGTTTCAAAATTTGCAGCGGCAGTCGATGGCATTCTACACGGATGCCAGATCGGGCGAGATCGTTCAGCGGATTACCGGGGATGTGCAGGCGGTACAAGGGGTTGTCACTTCGCTTGTGGTCTCGTCCATTACCCAGCTGGTCATTGTCGCGACAACGATCGGCATTTTGTTTGCCCTTGATTGGAAGCTGGCCATTATCTCTGTGCTGATTCTTCCGCTATTTATGATGCCGGTCAAAAAAGTTTCCAAGCTGCGCAAAGCGCTCCGCATCGAAACGCAAAAGGTGCGTTCGGATATTACTTCGCAGCTGAACGAAAGCTTTGGCATCTCAGGCGCTTTGCTGACTCGTATTTTTGGCAGGGAGCGGCATCAGGAGGCCGAGTTCAAGGCGATGAACCAGAAAGTGATGGATCTGGAGCTGCGGCTCAATCTAGTCGGACGTTGGTTCGGGATGGCGACGAGCACGCTCGGACCGTTAGGGACGGCCATCATTTATTTGTATGGCGGTTATTCGGTCATTTCGGGCACGATGTCGCTGGGGGCGATCGTCGCTTTCGCCGCTTATCTGGGGCGTCTGTATATGCCGGTAGGCACGCTGCTGAACCTGCAGGTCGAGGTGGGGACTGCGCTGGGCGTGTTTCAGCGGATTTTTGAATATCAGGACATGGTGCCTGATGTGATGGATGCTCCCGGAGCGCGGCCGCTGCCCCAAGTCGCGGGACGTGTGGCTTATAAGCATGTTTCTTTTGCTTATAAGCCAGGGCAGTATGCGCTGCGGGACGTGACGTTCGAGGCGCAGCCTGGCGAAATGATCGCGCTCGTCGGGCCGAGCGGCGCCGGCAAATCGACGCTGATCGGGATGATTGCGCGGCTGTACGACCCGACGGAGGGGATCGTCGAGGTCGACGGCGTGAACGTCCGCGACGCCCGGCTTGCCTCGCTGCGCTCGCAAATCGCGTACGTGACGCAGGAATCGTTTCTGTTCCACGCGACGATTGGCGACAACCTGCGCTTCGCGAGGGAGGACGCTACGCGTGAGGAGATGGAGGCCGCATGCCGTCAGGCCTACATCCATGATTTTATCGTGTCGCTGCCCGAAGGGTACGACACGATGGTCGGAGAGCGCGGGCACCGGCTCTCCGGCGGCGAGCGCCAGCGGATCGCGATTGCCCGCGCGATCCTGAAGCGCCCGCGCATCCTCATCCTCGATGAGGCGACCTCGCACTTGGACTCGGAATCCGAGTCCTATGTGCAGGCGGCGCTCGAGGAGCTGATGCAAGGGCGCACGACGCTCGTGATCGCGCACCGGCTCTCCACGGTGCTTGCCGCCGATCACATTCTGGTGATCGAAGCGGGCAGCGTCGTGGAGCGGGGCACGCACCGCGAGCTTCTCGATCTTGACGGGCTGTACGCGCGGCTGTACAGCACGCAGTTCGCCAAGGCGGATGACGAGGCGTAGGGGGTGGCCCTGGAAGGTCTGAGACGACCTTTCGGGGGCGCTTTTTTTTGTGCCGTTATTGCAGCTGCAGGAATGTGCGTGCTGGGCAGGGGTAGCTATATTGCAGTTATAGGAGTGCGTGTGCTAGGTGGATAGTGTCTTTATGGCAGCTATAGGAGTGCGTGTGCTAGGTGGATGGCGTCATTATTGCAGCTATAGGAGTGTGTGCGTTAGGTAGATGGCGTCATTATTGCAGCTATAGGAGTGTGTGTGCTAGGTGGATGGCGTCATTATTGCAGCTAGAGGAGTGCGTGTACAAGGTAGATGGCGTTTTTATGCAGTTAAAGGAGTGCGTGTGCTAGGTGGATGGCGTCATTATTGCAGTTAAAGGAGTGCGTGTGCTAGGTAGATGGCGTCTTTATTGCAGCTAGAGGAGTGCGTGTACAAGGTAGATGGCGTCTTTATTGCAGCTAATGAATGCGTGTGCTAGGTAGAGGGAACTGTGGTCCGCTATTTTTGGCGAAAACCAGGTATATGGCTGGTGGTGGGGAACTACGGTCCTCTATTTTGTTGTTTTCGGCGCAAATGAGGGCAACCTGTGGCAAATAAGACCCTGTAGTTCCGCTCAAAGTGGGAAATAGGCCGATTCCGTAGAAATAGAGCCCTGTAGTTCCCCAAACGCCCCAGGGTTTTTGAGAATGCCAGGCGGGCGTTAACTTTTCGCGTCATAATGCGGTTACAGGAATACTCATGCTAGGTAGAGGGAACTGTGGTCCGCTATTTTTGGCGAAAACCAGGTATATGGATGGTGGTGGGGAACTACGGTCCTCTATTTTGTTGTTTTCGGCGCAAATGAGGGCAACCTGTGGCAAATAAGGCCCTGTAGTTCCCCCAATCACCCCAAGGGGTGTGAGAATGCCATGCGGGCGTTAACTTTTTGCGTCATAATGCGGTTACATGAATACTCGTGCTAGGTAGGAGACGTCTTTGCTTCATCTGCTGGTACACGCTGTGGGGCAAACCTCCTTAACAGAAAGCTGGCATGAGATCGCCATTGTAAACCATGGAGGATTCGCCGAAAAAATCGCCAAATATATAGTATTCCCAAACGACGGATAAAAGGACAAGGAGCCAAACCGATGGTAGAGAACAACCGTGTGCTGGAGGAAATCGTAAGCGATATCCATGCCAAGTTTGGCATGAAGGTAATAAATGTTCATCAGCTTAATAAGGGCTGGCTGAATGTGAAATGGCGGCTAACGACAGGCGGCGGCTCTGTTTTTGTTAAGTTTTATCATCCGGATCGATATAAGCTCCATGTCACGGAAAAAAGAGCAAAGATAGAGCAGACCCTGTATCTGCAGCAGCGATTGTTTAAGTCCGGCCTGTCCTGCCCGGAGGTGTACGCCCTGGAGGGGCGGTTTATTCAGGAGTCGCAGGGAGGCCACCGGTATGCGATTATGGATTGGGTGGAGGGAAGCGTTCCTGATCCCGGCAGCATCAGCAATTCCCACATGTACGAGCTAGGCCGAACTACAGGCCGAATGCATCAGCTGCTTCGGGATGTTCCTCTGGCCCGGCACGCTTGGCAACCGGATCAGAAGGCATGCCTGAAGGAACTGCAAGCTAACTTCGAACAAGCGGCGACTGTTAGAAATATGCCCCTCACAGGCCTGTTGGAAAAGGCGATCAAAAATGTTCAATCGCTAGATTTTGATGTGTTTGCAGAGAGTCCACGTGGCTGGATTCACTGGGATCTGTGGGCGGATAATCTGCTGTTGCGTGAAAATGGGGCAGCAGCGATCGTCGATTTCGACCGAATGGATGTCGCCTATCCGGAAATCGATATCGCTCGTGCTGTTTTGTCCGGTGCATGGGAGAAGGAGCGACTTCGGCCGGATGCCGCCGATTGTTTCTTAAACGGATATCGGGAGCATGCCGCCGCACCAAAAGGAACTCTTCTGCGGGCCGTTCACATGCTGTATCTGATTGAATCCATTTGGTGGCTGCGCACAGAGATCTATGAAGAAACCGGAGTCCCCGCGCGGTTTTTGCAGGAGTTGGCGTGGCTTACCGAGCAGTGGGATGGACTTCCGGAAATCTTTTCTCACATTTCGTAATTTCACCTGATTTGGACATGATAAGTGGAAATAGGAATGTCGACGAGAGGGTAGGATATTGAAAATTTGGCTGAACATCTGGATTGTCATCGTCATGTTGACCGCCGGTTATCATCCGGTTTATGCCGCTGACGGGGCTGAGGCGTTTGATATTGGGAAGGGTGAAGTCATAAAGACGATTACCCATTCGGCAAGTTTGCAAAGTGAAGTCGGGAAGTGGCTGGCTTCCATTACCGGTCCTGTAGGTTCCTTAAACATCGAGCCTGCCAGCGGGATAGCTATTAAGGTTGAGCTTGCTCCTCCTTTGAAAGTCAGCAATCCATGGGTAACAGGAACCGTTACGCAAGTGGTTTTATTTGTTGGGCAGTCGGCAGCGTATACCCCAAAGCTTTTAATTTTTACGCAGGCAAATGAGGTAGTCGCCGTAACTTTCAAGCATGATGTTAAACGGTTTTTAAAATCGAATGGGTTATACAGCCATGAACTAAACTTGGTTATGCCAAATTAGCGGACCGGTCCCGCAGGCGTAAGTCATTGTAGCGGAGTAGCTGCCGAAGTTCGGTGGCTTTTTTAGTAGATAAGAAAGTATAAGTTATATACTTTTGCTTCTCATCTACCTTGACAAACGCGCTCGTCCTGAAAGGACGACGAAGTCGTTTATCCTTGCGTTCGGGGTGTGGTACTATAGAGTTAATATTCTTTTATAAAAAAGGTGATTCGCGTTGGAATTAACGTATTTAAAAACGTTTCGTGAAGTAGCTAAATGGGGAAGTTACACGCGCGCCGCGGAAGTGCTTGGCTATGCCCAGTCGAGTATTACGACCCAGATTCAAAAGTTGGAGGAATCCTACGGGGCCGTTCTCGTAGAGCGTTACGGAAGAAGTATGAAGCTGACTCTGGCAGGAGAAGCGCTATTACAATATGCAAACGACATCCATAGGCTTCATGAGGAGTCCAAGGAGGTCATTTCCCGGCAGTCCAGAGGCATACTTTCGATTGGCACGATTGAAACTTTAGCCGCCTTCTTTCTCCCGCCACGACTTCAGACGTACCGGCAGCATTTTCCGGACATCAATGTCATGATCCAACCGGGCAATGAGCCCTTCATTATTGAAGCTGTAAAAGAAGGGGCGTTGGATGTAGGCTTCATTTTAGATCCTCCATTTGCAGATCCGGAGCTTCATTGCAGCATATTGAGAGAGGAAGAGCTGGTCATTATCGCTAGCCCTGCCCACAGATTTGCTGCTGCGCACGAAGTGCAGATTGGGGATTTGGAGAAAGAATCGTTCATCTTAACGGAAGAAGGCTGCACGTACCGCGCCATGCTGCTCAGGACGCTCAAAAGCAATCAAATTCCTTATTCCTTGTCGTACGAGTTTGGGAATTTAGAAGCGATCAAACAGTGCGTCATGTACGGACTTGGCATTGCCCTATTGCCGCGCATTGTGGTGGCTGAAGATATAGAGAAGGGGCGGGTCATCGCCGTTCCACTTGTTCATCCGGATTTTAAGTTCTACACGCAGCTCGTTTATTCGAAGAAAAAGTGGCAGTCCAAAGCGTTCCTCGGCTTTCTAGACGTTCTCGGCGCATCCAATTATCAAAATGAATGAAGTATGGTATCGAATTCTATCGATAACTCCATGGTTTGAGACTGTGTTATAGTCATTTCAAGTCATTCAGAACTTGAGAATAACATGCAAATGGAGGTCGTATTATGAATAATCAATCTGTATACTCGCTGGTGCTGGAAACGCCTGCTGCTTCGCCGGAAGCTGTGCATCGCCATTTTATGAACAAATTATCGGTAGAAACGGATGTAGCGGATGTGCGTTATGACATGCAGCATGGGGTGGACGATTTCCTGCTGATCGATGTGAGGAGCAGTAAGGCGTATGCCGAGTGCCACATCCCGGGAGCGATCAATTTGCCTTCTAACCAAATCAACGAGGTTACGACGGCTGCTTTTTCCAAAGAGCAAGTGATTGTCGTTTATTGTTGGGGACCGGCATGCAATGGCGGCACGAAGGGCGCTGCCCGTCTTTCCGGGCTTGGTTTTAAAGTGAAAGAAATGATAGGCGGGATCGAGTATTGGCGCAAGGAAGGGAACGAGGTAGAAGGCACGTTGGGGCAAGCGGCTCCATTAGTCGGATAATCGCATACGGGTGAAATGAGGACTGCCGAGAGGCGGTCTTTTTTTTGCGGCGCCGCGTCTGAAATTAATACACAGTCGTTCCACGTACACAACCTCGTTGGCGATTAGGGAAACTACAGGTCGCTATTTTGCCAGAAACGGCCAGTTGAGCGCAGGAGAGGGAACTAGGGTCCGCTATTTCGCCACCTGTGGGCACATATTTGGACGGTTGAGGTGAATAAGACCCTGTAGGTTCCCAATAAACCCCTGAATTCCAGCTTTACCTCGAAATAAGAGAACGAGGTTCCCTTATTCCAATCAGCACCTCAATGCGCTCTTCCGAGCACAGTCGTACCTTGCATTCTGGCTAAGTTGCAGGAGCGGGATGAGCGTATCTTTTTATGCTGATTACACAGGAAAAAGTTTAACAGATAAAACAATTGATATTGATTCTCACTATCAATATAATGATTTCAATAGGCGAACATCCAACAAATACCAGGAGGTGAACGGAAATTGTCTTTTCAGGAGCAAATTATGCTGTGGAATCATGCGGCACTGAAAGTGCTGGACGTTCGCCGTACGATTATGCAGCCGGGCGAAAACGTACTGGCGTATCAGCTTCCGGCGAGCGTGTTTTTGTATGCAACGCGGGGGCGGGCTCAGGTGATGCTTGATGACATCGTGTATACGGCGGAGAAATGCCATATCAGTCATGCGGGCAAAGGGACTTTTCTTGATATTGTCAATGTCTTGGAAACTTTTGAGTATTTTATGGTGTTCTATAGAGCCGTTCTGGCGCTGCCGGCAAGAAAAGATTTGCTTCGGTTGCAGGAGAAAAGCAATCCTTTTAAACTGCAATTCGGATTTATGCCGCAGCATCCGCTTTTGTTGTTTGGAAAGCTGGAGGAGATGCACCATCAGTGGATGCAGCTAGGGACGTTGGAAAAGTTTCATGTCAAAGCGCTATTTCACCAGTTTGTTTATGAAATGCTGCAGCAATTGCGGGAGCAGGGCAGTGAGATGACAGGTCCGGAGCCGGTCGGCCAAGCGATCCGTTATATGCAGGAGCGATACGCCGAACAGATTACATTGCAGGGATTGGCAGAACTGCTGGATTGCAATGCGCGGCAGCTGCAGCGGTTATTCAAGGCGAAGGTAAGTATGGGGCCGATGGAGTATTTGATGCAGGTACGGCTCGGGAAGGCGAAATCGTTTCTGCAGCATACGGACGTACCGCTTTCCGAAATCGCAGAGGATATCGGGTATACGGATAGTTACTATTTTAGCCGAATATTCAAAAAGCATGTTGGCGTTTCGCCGGGACGGTTTAGAGAGCAGTCCGGTCAGATCGATTTCCGTCGCCAAAATCCATGGTTTATGTCGCAATTACCCATTGTTCCCAGTAAATTGCAAAAGTATAGTGGGTTAGGTGAGGATGAATATCATTATCATGATGTGAGCGAAGGGATGACAGCATATGTCTACACAAGTACAAAACCTTCTATAGCTGTCGGCTTCATGCTGACGCTCGCCTTACTACTTAGTGTATGCTCAGGACCTGCAGCCGCTAGCGCTCAGGCGGGTGGAAACACGACGCATCCTAATATAGCTTTGATGCAATCCCAGGCAGGTATAGCAGTATCGAGCGAATTGATTGCCAGCGCTGCTCTGCATAAAGTCCGAACGATCAAACATCTTAAAGGCGAGCTGGTGCTGGACAAAGCGCCTGAGAAAATCGTTGTGCTGGATATGCAATATATCGACCAGCTTTTGGCACTAGGCAAACAGCCAGTCGGCAGTGTTATTGCGACTACGGATGCTTCGGAATTTCCGGCCTATATCTCCCAGCAGCTGAGTGGCATCAAAGTATTGGGAACCAAGGAGAAGCCTGATCTCGAGGCGATTAGGATGGCTGAGCCAGAACTTATCGTTTGTACGGAGTTCCAGGCGCACCTGTATGACGATCTTGTTCAAATAGCGCCAACGCTGCTGCTTGATCGGAATGCCGATTGGCGTTCGACGCTTCAGACGTTTGGACAGATTACGAGCGAGGAAAATGAGGTGCCGGGCGTACTGGAATCGTACCATCAAAAGATCGCAAAACTGCAGACTGCGTTAGCAGGAAAACTGACGGGCGAGACCGTTGCCTTAATCAGGCCGCGTGACAATCAAATTCGGCTTCACACGACTTCGCATCGCACAGCGGATATTTTGTACGGCGATCTGGGGATGCAAGCTCCGGATTGCGCAAGAGATACGGGGAGGTCCAGCAAGTGGATTTCGCTTGAAGCTCTGCAGGATGTCGATCGTCTATTTGTTTTAACGGACGATTCGAATCAGGCATTGACCGGGGAGTTTCAACAATCCGAGATATGGAAAGGTCTGCGAGCCGTACAAGCCAACCATGTATATACATGTAACACAACAATGTGGATCGGATACTATGGCCCTATCGCCATCGATCTCATCGCGGATGAAATAGCAGAAGCTTTGCTGGGAGAAAATACGGGATGGGGAGAGAGAATATGACCATAACGAAAGTGCGACTGATCATCGATTCCAGTGCCGGGGATGAACTGGCGCGCGCGAAGCTGGTCGATCTGCATCAAATTGTCGTTGATCAGGTGATGCGGCTGAAAATGAAGGAAGCGGTGAAAGTTACGATTGAATATGGGGAGGCCGATCCGGATGATCGGCTTTCTTCGCAGGCGACAGACGGCGTTGAGAACGATGGGGGCGGCTTGCAAGCCGGGAAAATGGACAGCTTAAGCGAGAGGCAGCGGCAAATCGCCGAGATGCTGTGCAACCATTATTCGATTAAACGAATAGCGGATGAGCTTTATGTGAGCGTAAATACGGTTAAGAAACATATTCAGAACATGAAAAAGGCGCTGGGTATCGACGCTTCGGGCGCAGATTTTATATATACGGTGAAACAAATGCTGCAAAAGGGGGGCAATGACGAAAAGGTCATGCTTCAATCGGAGTAGCGATATTATCTGATTGGAGAATTTACTTGGTTCAGACTTGTTTGGTATTCTTAAAACATATTAATTGATAATGATTATCAGTATCAATTAACTAAAAACAAGGTCTGAAGGAGTGAAGCATACCATGGTCAATCTTACTGTCACGGAACAGTCCCAAAATACGCGCTATCTCGAAAGCCAATCGCAGCGGGAATCCAACGCGAGATCGTATCCCAGAAGGCTTCCGATTGCGATACAAGAAGCGGAGGGAATTTACGTAAAAGATATGGACGGCAAGGTGTATTACGACTGTCTTGCCGGTGCCGGAACGCTTGCACTCGGTCATAATCATCCTGTGGTCGTTGAGGCCATCAAGGAAATGCTGGACAGCAAACGACCGCTGCACACGCTGGACCTGACGACTCCGCTGAAGGAAAGGTTCGTAGATGAGTTGTTTGCCAGCTTGCCGGACGAGTTTGCTAAGAACGCCCGCATCCAATTCTGCGGCCCGACAGGCGGGGATGCCATTGAAGCAGCGATTAAGCTGGTCAAAACAGCAACGGGCAACCGCAGCATCCTGTCCTTCCAAGGCGGATACCACGGATCAACGCATGCGGCGATGAGCCTCAGCGGAACGCTTGGGCAGAAAGAGAAAGTGAACGGGCTGATTCCTGACGTACACTTCATGCCGTACCCTTACGCATACCGCTGCCCGTTTGGCGTTGGCGGAGAGCGGACGCAGGAGATCTCCTCCCGCTATATCGAGAACTTGCTCGACGATCCCGAAAGCGGCATTGTTTCGCCGGCCGGCATGATTTTTGAAGTTGTGCAAGGCGAAGGGGGCTCTATTCCTGCACCTGTGGAATGGCTGCGCGAAATGCGCAGAATCACGCAGGAGCGGAACATTCCGCTCATTATTGATGAGGTGCAGACGGGACTTGGGCGAACCGGCAAGCTGTTCGCTTTCGAGCATGCCGGCATCGTCCCGGATGTGCTGGTGTTGTCGAAAGCGATTGGCGGCAGCCTGCCGCTATCGGTCGTCATTTACCATAACAAATTGGATGTATGGAAACCTGGTGCCCATATCGGTACGTTCCGGGGCAACCAAATGGCGATGGCAGCCGGTCTTGCCACGCTGAAATATATCAAAGAACACGATATTCCCGGCAAAGTGGAGAAGCTCGGTGAACATCTTCGCAAACATTTGAATGCGCTGAAGCTGGATGTGACTTGTATCGGAGACGTGCGTGGCCGGGGATTAATGGTCGGTGTAGAAATCGTCAACGCCAAAAAGACGTTGGACCCATTAGGCCATTATCCGCAGTATCCTGAGTTGGCCAGACGGATTCAGCAGGAATGCTTCCATAGAGGCTTAATTCTTGAAGTCGGCGGCAGACATTCCTCCGTCATGCGTTTCCTGCCCCCGCTCATCGTCACGCAGCAGCAATTGGATGAGATTGCACGCCTGTTCAGCGAAGCCGTTCAAGCGGCTTACACAGCTTTGGATGCATGATCGGAGCCGGTAGAGAAAGGAGAGATCGACCACGGATGTTACAACAGCAAACGGACGCAGCCGCAAAAAGCGCTGAGCTGGCCGAAAAGGCAACCATACGCGCATTACTGAACTGTTATTTGAGAGAGACCGGGGAAAGAGATCCAAGAGCTGCAATCCCCGGATTGCGTTATTTCATCGAATCCTTCCCTAAGCAGGGCGACCCGTTTATGCTGCATCTTCCAATGATCGGCAAAACGATTGCCGGGGCCATGACTTACTATTCGGCCATTGGACAGCACGTGTATGGCGCGTTCGTATACGAAGCGGTATCCGGTGGAGTATTTCGCGAACTGGATATGGCGCGATTGCTTACACTGCTGCTCTCCGAGCTGGGATGCCGTGAAAAAGCTGGCGATCGCGAGGCGCACGAGCAGATCATACGAACGCGAATCGAGAACAGCTACCGCCAAATGAGCCGGTATATGAAGCATTTCCTTCATCAAGGACAAGCGGAGCAAGCCTGGAAGCCGGAATGCGTCCGTTCGGAGCAGTCGCTCTATACCGGCCATCCGTTTCATCCCTATCCGAAAAGCACCGAAGGCTTCGACTTCAGCGAGCTTGCGGCATACAGCCCCGAGATGGGCGCCTCCTTCCAGCTGCATTACTTTGCAGTCCGCAAGGAATTCGTCCATGAAGAGTGGCTGGCCGGAGAAGAAGATGGGGCGATTCCGCCGTCTGCCATTTTGCACGCTCGTCAGCAGTTGGGGGAGGCAGCGGGCGACTACCGCCTGCTGCCCATGCATCCATGGCAAGCGGATTATGTGATGCGCCAGCCTCAAGTACGGCAATGGCTGAAACAATCCGCCATCATTAGTCTTGGCTTGTGCGGGCCTGTCGTATATCCGACTTCTTCGGTAAGAACAGTATGGGAACCGACAGGAGGCTACGGCTTCAAGCTGCCGCTGCATGTTCGCATTACGAATCTGCTCCGCGAGAATACGCAAGAGCAAGCTGAGCGGACGATGGATGCGGCTAGAGTACTGCATCATCTTAAGCATGAATGCCAAACCGATTGCTTCCAGATCCTGTCGGAGACAGGCTACAGCAGCGTTAGGCTGAAGGGGATGCCGGAAGAATGGTCATCAAGCTTCACGGTCATCTACCGTCCGATGGAACTTCCTAACCCGTTCACCTATGTACTGGCATCGCTCTTGGAAAGTTTGCCGGAACAAACGGAGCCCAAGCTGATCCAGGCCATCAGACGAAGCGGGCAGGGAGTGCTTCCTGATTTGCGCGACTGGTTGGCAGTCTATTTGCGAATTTCAATGGTATCGCTGCTGCGGCTGTTAGCCAAATGGGGAATCTCCTTCGAGGCGCATTTGCAGAATTCGCTGGTGTCCCTGAAGAATGGCATGCCCGACTGCTATTATGTGCGCGACCTCGAAGGCGTCAGCATCGATCACCGCAAGGCAGCCGGAGCGGGCTGGATAGGCAAGCTGATCGCAGAGAGCAGTCCAGTGCTGTACGAAGAATCCGAAGCTTGGATGAGGACCAAATATTATTTCTTCGTGAACCATTTGGGTTCACTGATTCATACGATAGCGGCCTACAGCCGTGAAGGCGAAGAACATTACTGGCGCATAGTTCAACTAGTGCTCCAACAGGAGCGTTTAGATGCGGACGACCCCATGCTCCCTTATATCGACGATTTACTGCACAGCGAAAGTCTGCCGGCGAAAGCCAATTTCACCAGCTGTTTTCTGGCCAGAGGAGAAAGACCGCTGTTCGTCGACATCCCCAATCCGATGAAGGTATAGCCGTGGACAAATGGAAACGCAACTTGTACATCATCTATGTCGGTCAATTTCTGGCTATGGCTTCCACAAGCAGCATTACCCCTTTTTTACCGCTGTATTTGCAAGATCTTGGACTAACCGATCCGAAAAAAGTGCTTTTCTGGTCAGGGATGATCTACGGAGCGAATCTATTGACGGCCTTTCTGTTCTCGCCGCTCTGGGGGAAGCTGGCCGACAAGTGCGGTCGCAAAGTCATGCTGGTGCGCTCCGGCATCGGCATGGCCGTTACGATCACCTTGATGGGCGTTGCCACCAGTCCTGTGCAGCTGCTGCTGCTGCGTCTCGTCAACGGCGTGCTTTCCGGGTTCGGTCCGGCAGCCATTGCCCTTACGGCAACGAATACGCCCAAAGAGCGCAGCGGGTATGCGCTGGGCATGTTACACTCCGGCGCGGTAGCCGGTACGATATGCGGGCCGCTGCTAGGCGGTTTGATGGCCGACCATTTCGGTCTGAGAGAGGTGTTCTTTTATACGGGCATCAGCATTTTCGTTGCGGCATTAATCGTTATTTTCGGCGTTAAGGAAACGTTTGAGAAGAAAGAAAGAACCGAGAAGAAGACGGGGATGATACAGGATTTTAAAACGATCGTGGCTAGAAAGCCAATCGCCTCGCTATTCGTCTCCTCTGCCCTGTTAAGGGCGGCAATGATCGGCACCCTGCCGCTCATTCCGCTGTATGTGCAGCAATTGGCGGCCGGATCCAATAATCTGGTCGTCCTCGCAGGCATAACCTCGGCAGCTATGGGCATTGCCAATATGATCACGGCTCCGCATCTGGGCAAGCTGGGCGACAAATTCGGTTCGCACCGGATCTTCCTCTATGCGGTGTTTGGCGCGATTGTTTTCTCGATCCCGCAAGCGTTCGTCCACCAACTGTGGCAGTTAATCGTGTTAAGGTTTTGCACGGGTGCCTGCATTGGCGGCATGATGCCGTCGATGAATGTGCTCATCCGGCAGTATGCGCCGGCAGGCATGGAGAGCCGGACATACAGCTATGTCAATTGCGCCGTGCTGCTGGGCGGTTTGGCAGGCTCGCTCGGTATGGGCGCAGTAGCGTCCGGCTTCGGCTTGCCGATGATTTTTCTTTGTGCGGCAGTCCTGCTCATCATCAGCAACATTTGGATGAAAGTGAAAGTGTTCCCTTATATCGTGCAGCGCAATGAATCGGCCGTCCTGACAGGCAGCCAGGAAATATACAAATGAGGTGTAACGAATGACCAACACACAATGGGTATCTGCAAGCCAGTCTGATATTGAAGCAAAAGTGGAGCAGCGGGTGCTTGGCCAGTTGATTGAAGCTGTTCTTTATGAAGAAATAGCCGTGCCTTTAAGCGGAATACCGGTTTCCGGATTTGACGGTGAGCTTGTTTTGCAGGGACAGACGGCTGCAGGTGAGCCGGTTAAGTATCGTTTTAAGGCGAAGCGGAAATTTACCTTTGACCGCATACGTATAGCCAGAGAGAAGATCGAGCGGCAGAAAGGGAATGGAGAATGGGAGGCTGCGCAGGTATCCCCGTTCGTAGAAGAAGTTCTCGGTCAGGTTCAGCCGGATCAAGAGCGGCTGGTGATGCTGCAAGATGAGCTGCGGAATACCTTCGCGAAAGACGTGCAGGCTCAGACTTACAGAGCCTCCGTGCCTGAATCGGGGCAGCAGCGGAGCTATGATGAGTTGGAAAGCTTGCTGGACGGACATCCGTATCACCCGTGCTATAAATCGCGAATCGGCTTTAGCGCGGAGGAGAACGCACAATACGGTCCGGAGTTTAGAGGAGACCTGCAGCCTGTATGGCTGGCGGTTTCCAAGGCTGAAAGTCAGCTGTCCCTTCTGGAGGGGGAAGATTACCCGGCCATCCTCCGGTATGAGCTTGGGAGCGAAACCTATCGGCAGTTCGAGTCTGTTTTGACGGACAAAGGGCTGATTGTGGAGGACTACTTGTTCATGCCTGTTCATCCGTGGCAGTGGGAGCATGTGATTGCATCGGCTTTTGAGCAGCAGTTAGCGGAATCTAAGATTGTAAGGCTTGGTCATGGGGCGGATGTGTATCATGCGCAGCAATCCATTCGCAGTTGGGCAAATCAATCGAACAAAGAGAAAGCTTATTTGAAAATGGCGCTGAATATCACGAATACGTCGACGAGACGCATGCTCGCGAAGCATACCGTTCTGAACGCACCGCTTGTCTCACGTTGGCTGCTGTCGCTGACGGAGAACGATGCAGTAGCGCAGAAGCTTGGTTTGGTTTTTCTGGCGGAGTTCGCAGGGATCACTTATCAGTATGAGAAGCTTCCGGAAAACTTGCAGCCGCAGGCGTACGGGAACTTAGGGGTTGTGTGGAGACAAAGCGTACACTGCTTTTTGAAAGAGGGCGAAGGCGCCATTCCGTTAAGCTCGGTTACGTATATAGACGGCAAGCAGCCATTCATTGAACCTTGGGTGCAAAAATACGGCATCAAAGCATGGACGCGCCAACTGCTGGATGTGGCCATCACTCCACTTATCCACATGCTATATGCGCACGGATTGGCGATGGAGTCGCATGCACAAAATATCGTCCTCCTTCATAAGGACGGCCTGCCCGCCCGGCTGGCATTGAAAGATTTCCATGATGGCCTGCGGTTCTCCAAAGCGCAGCTGCCGCAGCCTGAGGCTTGCCCGGATCTGAACCTGGAGCCTGCGGCGCATCGGGCGATCAACCGCCATTCCTATATGCAAACCGACGATTTGGATGCGGTAAAAGATTTTCTGCACAGCGCCTTTTTCTTTGTGTGCTTAGGCGATATCGGCCTATTTTTGCTTGAACGGTATGGGCTTGCAGAGTCGGAATTTTGGCAAATGGTCGCTGATGTGATTCATCAGTATCAGCAGGAGCACCCCGAGCATGGGGCTAACTTTGAAAAATATAATCTCTTCTCCGATACAATTCGGATCGAACAGTTAGCGCGGAGAAGGTTGTGGAAAGACATGGAAGTCGATCCCAAGCATGTTCCGAATCCTTTATCTCACTTTCGTTTCTCACAAGGAGGCCAAGCCTAATGCCAAACAAACTTACGAGAGATAGAGCCGAACAACGTGTCATGGAAGATTTGGTGAATGCGCTGCTGGCGGAACAGTTTCTCGACGATCATGCGTCTGTAGAACGCCTATCCAAAGGGGAATGGGACGCGATTATCACGCAGGATGCGCAGATGAAGGCGGTTCAGGAGCAGTTTGGCGCCGGAGCGGATCTGGCAACGCATGTGTATCGATGGCACCTGGAGGATGCCGTCATTGTGTTTCCCGTGCGGGCGTCCATCGCACAGCCTTATTGGTTTGAAATTTCTTATGGATTGTGCAAAGCAAGCCTCCATGCCGGCAAGGCTGCACTGCTGTCCAAACCCAGCCCTTTGGAGCTGATGGGGCATGTCGTTATGCTGTATATGAACGATCCGGTGGCGGTTGATCCGTACGGTGCGGTAAAGTTCCTGCATATGATCGAGCAAACGCTGCTGCAAACATCATTCTCGCTTGAAAATGAACAGCCGGCTGCGCACATTCTCGGGCTGCCGCAGCGTGCATCCCTTTTGGCAGCCGAACGAAAAGCAGGCTACCGCGACAGGCCGTTCCACCCGGTGTCGAAGGTGAAGCAAGGCTGGGCCTATGACGAGTGCAGCAGCTATACGGCGGAGTTCGGCCGTCGGATCAAGCTGAATTGGATGGCGGTGAAGCAAGATTATGTCGTATCCGGGCTTGAGGAAGGGAAAGAATTGTTTCCTGTCGACCTGCTGCTCTCGGATGAAGAGCGGAGCCAGATCAGCAATGAACTGAACAGACGCGGTCTGGGTGAAGGGGCTTATACGGCTATTCCTGTGCATCCGTGGCAGATGTCGGCCATTTTGCCCGAGCAGATCAAAAGGGAGCTTGAAGAAGGGATTTGCATTCCGTTGGAGACAGAGACGGGAACATTTTACGCTACGTCATCCGTCCGCTCGTTAATGCCCGAAAACGAGAGCCCTTACCATGTCAAACTGCCGTTAGGCATTTACTCGTTAGGCGGGCTGCGCTATTTGTCGGCGATCAAGCTGATGAACGGTCAGCAGGCGGAATGGTTGATGAGGCAAGCTGTGGAGCGGGATGCGGTGCTGAAGACGAAGCTGTTTCTATGCGATGAAACGAAATGGTGGGCGTATTTACCGGAGGATCGCGATTTGTTTGCCGACTATCCCCGGCATCTGTCAGCGCTGGTTCGGGAATATCCCGCCGAACTCGTGCAGGATGCCGACATTCGGCTGCTGCCGATGTCTGCGTTATCGGTTTACGCTTCAGCGGAAAACGGCCATGTTCTCGATGAGTGGCTAAAGCTGATGGGATCGGATCGAAGCGAACCAGCCGCAGTAGTGCGGTTATTTCATGAAGTTCTGGTGTCCTACTTCGAGATCTGTTTCCGCTTATTCCGACTCGGCATGATGCCGGAAGTGCACGGTCAAAACTGCGTGTTGGTTTGGAAACATGGCAAAATCGAAGGGCTGCTGCTCCGCGATCACGATGCGCTGCGTGTGCATGTGCCGTGGTTAAAAGCAAACGGTCTGGAGGACCCTGCTTATACGCTGCGCGCTGGCTACCCGAATTCTCTGTATCACGAACATCCGCAGAAGCTGTTGAGCTTTTTCCAGATGCTCGGCATTCAAGTAAACATTTACGCGATTCTGCGCAGCGTTTCCCAGTATTACGGATTGAGCGAGGAATCCTTGTGGGAAGAGCTGCAAACTTGCTTGGAGGAAGCCATACAGAAAGCAGAATTGCCGGATGAGGTTGCAAACGTCTTGCAGGAGGCTCTGTTCGTTAAAGCCGTATGGCCGTGGAAGCAGGTTGTGCGTCCGCTTCTTAAGAAGCAGACGATGCGCGTACCGGGCAGCATGCCTTATGGGCAAGGTGAAGTGGCGAATCCATTTCACATATTAAATGATTTTAAGAATAGGAGAGATCGCTTATGTTTCGTATTCAACCAAGAGTACAAGGTGTAACGCCTGAGCTGCTGGAGCTGTACCGGGAGATAAGTCCCTCCACCATCGGCCACTTGACGGATTTCGGGTTCCTGCACGGCGCACAGCCGCTATTCCGGCCGATTAGGCTGCTGGGAAATGCCGTTACGGTGCGCACTCCCCATATTGACTCTAGCGCGATTACAAAGGCGATGGAGCTGGTGCAGCCCGGGGATGTGCTCGTCATTGACATGTCCGGCGACGAGCAGCGGGCCTGCTGGGGGGAATTCAGAACCTATGCGGCGATAGCCCAGAAGGTTGCCGGTGTGATTGTTTCCGGCTGCGCTGCGGACGTTCGGGCGATTACAGGGCACGGCTTTCCCGTCTATTCCAAGGGAATCAGCGCGCTTACTACGCGGACGCTGAAGCTTGAAGGCGAGGTTAACACGCCGGTTAGCGTATTTGGGGTCAGCGTCCAGCCCGGTGATTTAATCGTGGGGGACGACGACGGTGTTTTCGTTATTAGTCCGGGTGAAGCGGCAGAAATCGGTATCAAAGCTTTGGAAAAGCAGCGGAAAGAAGAGCAGAGAAGACAAGATTACGGTTATGTGCTGTCGTCGCATGTACTGCCGTCACAGATAAATTAAGTACCCGAGGTGATTCAAGTGAAAAAGCCAAAGAAACAGCTGCATTTGAACCTATTTATTTTGAGCACGGGCCATCATGAAGCCTCATGGCGGCATCCGGACGCACAGCCGCAGCTTGCGACAAGTCTGAGCTATTACCAACAGCTGGCCCAAACGGCCGAACGCGGCAAAATGGACGCTATTTTTTTGGCGGAAAAATATCGGTTAACCCCATTAATTAAATATCGGGTCATTCCCCAACTGGAAGCTTTTACGCTGTTGTCCGCCATTGCGGCTGTGACCGAACGCATCGGTCTGACGGCTACGGCATCAACCACATATAACGAGCCGTACCACATAGCGAGAAAATTCGCTTCGCTGGATCACATTAGCGGCGGCCGTGCGGGATGGAACATTGTGACTTCCACGGGGGATGCGACGGCGCAAAATTTTGGCCGGGAGCACCATTTGGACCATACTGTCCGCTATGCGCGAGGGAAGGAGTTTGTGGAGGTTGTTAAGCGCTTGTGGGCAGGATGGTCCGAAAGCTCGCTGCTCATCGATAAGCAGTCAGGCCTTTATGCCGATATCGGCCAGATCCAGGGAGCAGAATTTAACGGTGAGTTCTTCTCTGTCAAAGGGGCCTTGAATATCCCTCGTTCGCCGCAGACGCATCCCGTCTTAGTGCAGGCCGGATCATCCGAGGATGGCAAGCAGTTCGCTGCAGAGCTGGCGGAAGTCATATTTACGGCACAAAACACAATGGAGGACGCCGCTCTGTTTTATGCCGATGTAAAAAGCAGACTGCGAACGTTCGGCCGTTCCGAGGAGCAATTGAAGATTTTGCCGGGCTTTATCCCATTCGTGGGCGATACCGAGGCGGAAGCCAAGGATAAAGAGAGGGAGCTTAATGAGCTGGCGGTTTCGGAGTATGGCATTAAGAGCCTCTCGGATTTGCTCCGAGTCAATATGTTCAACTACCCGCTTGACGGACCCGTACCGCTGGATGATCTTCCTTCCGTTGACGAAATTCAAGGGCAAAAAGCGCGTTTCCAGCTGTACGTTGACTTGGCGCGCCGGGAAAACCTGACGATCAGAGAGCTGATTATTCGGACTGCAGGCGGCAGAGGTCATTTCACATTTGCCGGCACTGCCGTGCAGATGGCGGACGAGATGCAGCGCTGGCTGGAGAACGGGGCGGCTGACGGCTTTAATTTGATGCCTGCGCTGTTGCCGTGTGGCTTGGATGATTTTGTGAATAAAGTTGTTCCCGAGCTTCAGAATAGGGGCATTTATCGGACGGAATACACGGGGGCGACATTGCGAGAGCATTTGGGATTAACGCTTGATGACACGTTTGCGGTACGCAGTTAGACGGTTTTGAGCGTATGGTTGTCAGAATCGTACAAAAAAGCTGTCGCAAATGTCCATTTTCATCGCGAAGCACTTCCGTATAATAAGAATGAGAATCAATATCATTAACTGAATATAAATTTAGGGGGATTAACAGAAATGGTACGGCAAAAAAAAGCAACACTGCTGCTCGCTGCAATACTGACGATGGCAGCCATCTTCACCGGATGTCAGCCTAAGCAGGAAGCGGCTCCGGCAGCAGCGTCAACGCAAGCGCCGGCACAGGCGACTGCGGACGCGAATAGCGTGAGAGTTATCAAGCATGCAATGGGCACGACTGAAATCAAAGGGACGCCTAAGAAAGTTGTTACTTTGTTTCAAGGGGCGACGGATGCCGCTCTGGCTTTAGGCGTGAAGCCGGTAGGAGCGGTTGAGGCTTGGATCGAGCAGCCTTGGTACAACTATATAAAGGACAAAATGAATGGCGTTACGAACCTTGGATCGGAAAACCAGCCGAACTTGGAGAAACTGGTTGCTCTTCAGCCGGATTTGATTATCGGGAGCAAGTTCCGTGATGAGAAAATCTATGCTCAATTGTCGGCTATCGCACCTACAGTCATGACGGAAGATATATATTTCTGGAAGGATTCTTTGAAGGTGACAGCAGAAGCAACGAATATGAAAGATGCTGAGAGCAAATTTTTGGCGGATTGGAACAAGAAGGTAACGGATTTCAAAGCGAAAATGGGGGATAAATCGAAACTGGAAGTGGGTATCGTTGACTTCCGTGTGGATCATGCCCGCATTGTGTACACAGGGTTCTCGGCATCTGTTCTAGAGGAGCTCGGTATCACGCGTCCAGCCAACCAGAGGGGCAAAGATTGGGGAATTCAGCTTCAATCCAAAGAAAATATTACGCAGATGGATGCTGATATTATTTTTGACCAGACGGCGAATCGAACAGACGGCCGCTTGGAATTGAGGAAAGCGTGGAGCGACTCTCCGTTGTGGAAAAACTTGAGAGCCGTGAAAGCCGGTAAAGTCTTCGAGGTTAATGCGGCGACATGGAATAACGGTTCCGGTCCGCTTGCGGCAGTCCTAATGATCGATGATTTGTATGGCTTCTACGGTTTAACGAAATAGTTGTAAGTTCAAGGCTGTTGACCTTCTATGTCAACGGCCTTCCCTTAATTTTAAAGCAAGTAGATCAAAGGAGGATCCCTGTGAGACCATTATTGCACCAGACACCCTATAAAGCGCTGGGTTTGGTGTTTGGCATCGTTATTTTGCTAGTCTCGTTTGCATTAAGTGTTGTGCTTGGTTCGTCGCATACGAGCTTGGCTTCGGTTATCCAGTCGCTGACTCATTATGATGTCAATTCGAACGAGCAAGTGATTATCCGAACGACCCGGCTTCCGCGAGCGTTGTTTGCTGCGCTGGTAGGAGGCAACTTAGCCGTAGCAGGGGCGCTTATGCAGGCGCTGACACGGAATCCGCTAGCTTCTCCGAGCATTTTTGGCATTAATGCGGGCGCTATTTCTTGTGTCGTCATCGCGATTACGTTTCTCCCTCTTACGTCTATCACCCAATTGATATGGGTGGCCTTTGCGGGGGCAGGCATTGCTGCGTTTGCCGTCTATTTCCTCGGTTCCTTGGGAAGAGAGGGATTGACGCCTGTTAAAATTGTTCTGGCCGGTTCTGCTATGACGGCACTGTTCAGTTCGTTCACGCAAGGCATGCTCGTCGTTCGCGAGGCCACCTTGCAGAATGTGATGTTCTGGCTGGCCGGATCGGTCGCGGGCAAAAACGTGGATACGTTGATCCCCGTGCTGCCCTACATGCTCGCTGCCGGGGTCGCAGCCCTGGTGCTGGCGCATCCCGTGAACATTCTTTCTTCTGGCGATGATGTCGCCAGAGGCTTGGGACAGAAGCTTGGGTTGGTGAAAGTTTCCGTTGCGATCACAGTGATTCTTCTAGCGGGAAGCTCCGTAGCCGTAGCTGGGTCGATCGGGTTCGTCGGTCTCGTCATTCCGCATATCACGCGATCTATTGTCGGCATCGATTATCGTTGGGTGATTCCTTATTGCGCTGTATTGGGGGCTGTTTTGCTGCTATTGGCCGATCTTGCAGCCCGGTTCGTCATCATGCCCGGCGAGCTGCCGATCGGTATTATGACCGCTATGATCGGTGTGCCTTTTTTCATCTATACGGCGAGAAAAGGGCTGGGCTCGAATGGAGGGAAGCCATGAGGCGGTTAATCGCATTTCGAAGCAAGGCCGACCGTTATTCTTTTCTTATTCATGGGAGGACGCTTCTCGTTATTTCCGGTTTGACGCTGCTTACCGTCCTAATATTTTTTGTCAGCACGGGGCTTGGCACCAATTTCACTTCACCACAGGATGTGTTGAAAACGATCTTTGGACAAGGTACCCCGCAGCAAGAGCTGGTGATCGGAACGCTAAGGCTCCCTCGGATTATTGTGGCAATCCTCGTGGGAGCTTCGCTAGGTGTTGCAGGATCGATTCTTCAAGGGATGATCCGCAATCCGCTAGCCTCGCCTGATATTATTGGCGTTACCGGAGGAGGGACCTTGGCGGCCGTTACGTTCATTACTTATTTTGCGGGCACTGTCAGCATTCATTGGATGCCGCTGGCTGCTTTCGTGGGGGCTGCCCTGGTGTCCCTTATCATTTATTTATTGGCATGGCATAAAGGGGTTACGCCAACGAGACTTGTCCTGATCGGGATCGGGATTTCGGCGGCGACCAGTTCATTAACCATGTTAATGATTGTGCTCAGCCCTATGAATTCCGCGAGCAAAGCCTATACATGGTTGACCGGGAGCGTCTACGGCGCTTCTTGGGACAACGTGTATACGTTGCTGCCTTGGGTCGTTGTGTTTATTCCGCTGGCGATTTATTTCGCCAGACAAATTAACGTGCAGGAGCTGGGGGATGATCTGGCCACAGGGTTGGGAGCCAAAGTTCAGCTTCACCGCCTCATGCTGCTGTTCATTAGCGTGGCGCTGGCCGGTTCTGCGGTGGCTGTTGCGGGAGCGGTTGGCTTCGTCGGATTAATTTCCCCGCATATCGCCAGAAAGTTGGTCCCTCCCGCTTATGGGGGACTCATTCCGGTGTCGGCGCTGATCGGCAGCCTCTTGGTCTTGATTTCCGATACGGTGGCGAGGACGGCTTTTCCTCCGCTGGACATCCCGGCGGGAGTGTTTACGGCAGGGGTTGGTGCTCCGTTTTTTATTTTTTTGCTATATCGGAATCGGAATCGATGACGGGGAGAGGCGAAGGGGGTGAAGTGGTCCCTCTTAGCTCATGAATTAACGGGATTTTCTCCCGGTAATTTGTTTGTTTTCGGACACGCTGGGTATTTAAGAGGAAAAACTCCCGTTAATTTGATCTAGAAGTTGCATTTTTTGCCAAACCTGCTTGTTTAACGGGAGAAATTCCCGTTAAATGCTGGGTGGCTACAAATGCGTGGATTTTAACGGTAGTTTTTACCGTTTTTCGGATGCCACTGTGTTTAGGGACATAGCTTTACTTGGCGATACATGAAAGGTAGGGAATGCGGACGGCGTGAGAGGTCCGAAAAGGCTGTCTCGCGGGCGCTGAGCGGTGAGATAGGGCCGAAAGTCGGCGCGAGAGAGTGAAAAAGGCCGTCTCAGACGCGGAGAAGGCATGGAACGGCAGTGAGAGGTCCGAAAAGGCTGTCTCGCGGGCGATGAGCGGTGGAATAGGGCCGAAAGTGGGTGCGAGAGATCGAAAAAGGCCGTCTCAGAGGAGGAGAAGGCGTGGAACAGCAGTAAGAGGTCCGAAAAGGCTGTCTCGCGGGCGATGAACGGTGAGATAGGGCCGAAAGTCGGCGCGAGAGAGTGAAAAAGGCCGTCTCAGACGCGGAGAAGGCGTGGAACAGTCGTGAGAGATCGAAAAAGGCCGTCTCGCGGGCGATGAGCGGTGGAATAGGGCCGAAAGTCGTGTCGAGAGATCGAAAAAGGCCGTCTCAGACGCGGAGAAGGCGTGGAACGGCCATGAGAGGTCCGAAAAGGCCGTCTCATGGGCGAAGAGTGTTGAGAGAGCGAAAACGCGTTTTTCCACGCTATCACAAAGCAGAGCAAAAAGGGGATGGCTGGTGCCCCCCCGTTAGCACGCAGGAGGCTGCACTTGATGGTCGATCCGGCTGCAATCGATATACATCGGGTAAACGACTTCTCTATTCTGAACGGACAATAGCTCCTCTGAGGCTCCAAAATCCTCAAGTCCCTCAAACACCTCAATGACCTTCACGGATCTTTCACTGTTTTCATTCCCATGTTGACTCTGATAGGAGAGCATCATCGACTTGTTCTTTATGAGCACATCTACAAACATGCACAACATGATACCTATAACGAACACACCCAATGCTATGAATCCCAAATCTCGCATCATTGTTGTCCTCCTATGAATCATTTTTCATAGGTTAACGTACTTCGGCTAAAATGTCGCTCGAATGCCGTTGTCGTATTCTGGGTATTTTTCAACAAATAAGGCAGCCTCAAAAGGTCTATGTGCTTTCGGACCTGGAGGGCTGCCTCGTTTTATTATTTTACAGCCTGAGGGCTGGAGTTTTCGCCGCCGGAGACATTGGAAATCGTTGCATTCGCATCCAACTTGGTTTCTTCCCGAAGCAGATAGCCGAAAAACAGGATGTAGTAGGACACGATGATGAAGAAGACACCCGCGGTTACCGGATCTTTGGTGAATTGTGATGGATCGGCCGGATTCATGCTGGCGGGGTTGGCGGAAAGTCCGATGAAAGCCAACCGATAGGCGATACGGCTAATAAACAGCACGAGCACAGCGATTTCGATCCACAGGTGAGTGCGGTAGTACCAGCCGTCCGCCCGATGCTCAAACCGGGTATGGCGAATCGCGGTGAGCCCGAGTCCCGTTCCGGCGGCCAAGCCGATGATATAGCCAATGAAATGAATCGGATGGATGAAGCCCAGCAGGAAAATGAATATACCCAAAATACTGAACAGCGTGAGCCGGAACCTGAGCCGGCCTTTGGACAGCTTTTGAAAGCCGATGGTGCGTTTGGTTCGACGGTAAATAAAAAAGCCAATGAGAACAATCGGGATGGCGTAATGCATCCAATCTTGCATAGGTATTCCTCCATTTCGTTTGCAGCATTTTACTTATTGTAGCAAATTTAGGCAGCTTGTCATGATAAATCTTATTCCGTTTACAAAAAACTGTCATACACTTAATAGTAGTGCTATAAACTTACTATTACACAGAAAATGCGCCGCAAGGAGTTGACATGCAAATGGCTCTAATCACTCACGTTAATGTATGTAATGCAGACAATGAAATTTACTGTTGTCTTCGGAATAAAGTTGTAAAGCTGGATGCCCAGCAGAAGAAACATTTCTGTCAAGGCTGTAAAATGTTTGCCGGCGATGCAGACGCCTATGGGCGCGGCGTAACTTGTGCATGGGAAGATCTGAGAGTCGTCAGCAATCCCCATATCGTCAAAGACCCGCTTGAAGAATTTTCCCAAAACCAAATCAAAGAAGTGCCGACTGAGGGGCCGGCCCTGTTTCTATATACAACAGAATGGTAAAACATATCCTATTTGATTTCGATGGGACACTTGTCGATTCCAGAGCTTTGCTTGTGAAGTTGTACAATGAAATGGCGGGACAGCATCAGTTTCGCAAAATTCGCGAACAGGACCTTGCGCTTCTCAGAACGCTTTCCATTGCGGAGCGGGTCGATCACTTGGGCGTGCCGGCCCTGCAGATTCCTAAGCTCATCATCGCCGGAAGGCAGCTTTATCAGGATAATATTCGTGCGCTTCATGTCGTGCCGGGAATGAAAGAGGTCATAGCCAAGCTCTCCTCCCAGGGGGTGAAAAGTTCTATTCTCTCTTCCAATTCGGAAGCGAACATTCGACTGTTTTTGAAAAAAAACAAGATGGATGGCTTCTTTAAGGAAATTATTTCCGCCAAGCTGCTTTTCGGCAAGCATCATGCCATTCGCAAAGTGATAAAGCAGTGGGGGACAACGGCTGCGCGGATGATTTATGTCGGAGATGAACTAAGAGATATTGAGGCCTGCAAGAAATTAGGCGTGCCGATTGTGGCGGTCACATGGGGGTATGACGACCCGCGTCTGCTGCTTAGAGGACAGCCCGATTATTTTGCAAATTCCCCAGGGGAACTGTTGAAGACTCTTCAGGGGTTAGTATGACTGCGTAAGCTGCCTAAGCACCATAGAGGCGGCTATTTGCGCTTCCGGCTGAGGAGAGCGGGCATGCCTGAAGGCGCAAAATTCGCAGTACCGGCCATGCATCATGTAAAATGGCAAAGAGAGGATATTTTTGATGAAGGGGAAGTGTCATGTTATTTTATTTCATCTTAATTTTGGTTACCGCCGTTGATCAAATATCGAAGGTCTGGATTCGTTCCATGTTGAAAGTGGGGGAATCCATGCCGTTCTATAAGGACATCATTTCGTTTACATATTATCAAAATACGGGAGCGGCAGGCAGTTCGCTGCAGGGATGGGGCCGTTATCTCGGTATTTTGGCCATCGTTATTGTCGCTGTCATTCTCTACTTCCGGAAAACGGGGCGCATCCAAGGCTACCTCATGCAGTCTGGAGCTGCTTTTTTTGCGGGCGGGGCAATAGGAAATGGGATTGAGCGCCTGCTATTCGGGAAAGTAACGGATTTTATCGTTTTCCGTTCGGGGAATGGCATCATGAATGTGGCGGACTTGGCGATTAATTTGGGCGTAGTCTGTTTTGCCTTGGAAATGTTATTCTCATTTCTTCGGAAAAGGTATGGCAAAGAAAAAAGCCTCTCGTAAATATAGGTCTAATATACTATAATTATAGATCTAAAGAACTATAATTATCCTTTTATACGAGAGTATGAATAGGGTTAATGTTAGACTGGAGATGGTTGTGTGAGTCCGGAGAGAAAGGCCTTGATCGATGAATTTTTTGCTATGATTCGTAAGTTGAATCGGACAGGCGCTGATATTATACATGTAAGGGATTTTTTCTGGAAATCTTCCGAAATGCGCAGCTTCGTTCCTCCGACAGTAGAATTCATGACGGTTCTCAAGACGTATAACGCCGTTTTATTTCATGAATTCCGCAAATCGCTCGTCCCCAATACAAGTATGAATATATTGGCGAATGTTCACATGGAAGCGGGAGAAGCGCTGGTTAGCTTGGGGATTACAAGCTTGGAGCAGCTGGAGTTGGCGGTAAAAGGCAAAGTTACGGTACAGGCGAATCAAGCATAAAAAAAGCTGCCCCCAAAGTCATCGTAGATGACTTTGGGGGCAGCTTTTTGCATATGGTTCGTATAAAGGTAACTACTAAGAGGCTATTCTTCCTTGCTCTGCTGCATGGCCGCACGAAGCTTGTCAGCGAGCGAGTTCCCGATCCCTGCTTGATCGGAATACTGCTCGATTAATTGACGATTCGCTTTGGCTGAGGCACGGCGGCCGCCGCCGGAAGCTTCATTGTCCACCTTCTCGACCACGTTGCAGGGACGGCATTGAAAATACTTGCCGGATTTGCCTGTGTGAATCTCCATCTTTTTATGACACTGGGGACAACGGTGATTCGTCAGCTGTCCGTCCGCTTCCCGCTTGTAGGAACATTCCCGGCTGGAGCAAACGAGATAGCGGCCTCTTTTTCCTTTTACTTCCTGAAGAAATTGTCCGCAATCCGGACATTTGCTGCCCGTTAAGTTATGCGGCTTATATGCAGCGTCGCTTTTCTTAACCTCGCTAACTAATTCCACGGTTTTTGCACGAATCCCGCTTAAAAATTGCTCCATGCTTCCTTTGCCTTTGGCAATGCGTTCGAGCTCCTGCTCCCAACGCGCAGTCAGCTCAGGGGAACGCAGCTCTTCCGAGGCGAGCTCAATAAGCTGCTTGCCCTTGCCTGTCGGAATGAGCTGGGAACCTTGACGCTCGATAGTGTCGGAAGCGACCAGCTTCTCAATAATATCCGCCCGTGTTGCCGGCGTGCCAAGGCCCCATTTCTCCATCTGCGACAGCAAAGAGGCTTCATTGTATCTGCCCGGCGGCTTGGTCTGGCGGTTCAACTGGCGGGCCTGTTTGACGGTAACGGGATCCTTCTCTTTGGCCTGCGGCAGCAGTTGAGACGCATCGTCATCCGTATCCGTTTCTTCCCGGTCAGGATCGGAGAAATCGTTAGCGCCGTAAACTTCTTTCCAGCCTGCCTGCTTCACTACTTTGCCTGATGCATACAGCTTCTCGCCGGCTATGTCGACGGTCAGCTTCGTTTCGTCGTAGCGGCAAGGGCCATAGAACAAGGCCAGGAATCTGCGCACGATCAGATCGTAGAGCCGGCGCTCGTCCGCACTTAGAGTGGCAAGCGAAACCGCTTCGCCGGTCGGTATGATCGCATGGTGGTCGGATACTTTGGCATCGTCGACAATGCGCTTGGTAATCGCTAACGGCTTGCGCAGCAGCGGAGCGGCGAGCGGAGCATAGGGACCGATCGCTGCGCCCTTGAGTCGGCCAGCCAAGGTCGGAGCCATATCCGAAGTCAGATAGCGTGAATCCGTCCGAGGATAGGTGACGATCTTGTACTGCTCGTACAATCTTTGCAGGACGTTCGATGTCTGTTTGGCCGAAAAGCCAAACTTGCGGTTGGCGTCACGCTGAAGCTCGGTCAAATCGTAAGCAAGCGGGTGGGGAATCTGCTTCTCCGTTTGTTGAATCTGAACGATGCGGCCGCTTTGGCCCTGCAGCTTCGCTTTCAGGCTGTCTGCGCGCTCGCGGTCGAAAATGCGCGTGTCTCCCGTTTTGGGGTCCCGCCATGCCGCGCGGAAAGAGCCCAAATCGGCTTCGATTAACCAGTAGTCGACGGAACGGAAATCCCGGATTTCCGCCTCACGGTTAATCATCATGGCCAGTGTCGGCGTTTGCACACGCCCAGCTGATAAGGATGCGCCGAACTTGCTGGTCAGCGCGCGGGTCACATTCAGGCCGATCAGCCAATCGGCCTCGGAACGGCAGACGGCTGCTTGATACAGCCGGTTGTAGTCTGTGCCCGGCTTTAGCTTCGAGAAGCCTTCGCGAATGGCCTGATCCGTCTGCGAGGAGATCCAAAGCCGTTTGAACGGCTTCTTCCAGCGGATCAGCTCCATAATCCAACGGGCGACGAGCTCGCCTTCCCGCCCGGCGTCCGTCGCAATGACCAGTTCGGCGAGATCGCCGCGCCGGCTCAGCTGCTCGATCCCACGGAACTGATGCGACGTTTCCTTCATGACTTTGAGCTTCATGCGCTCAGGGAGGATAGGAAGATCCTCCAGATTCCAAGTTTTGTACTTGGTGTCGTAATCATCGGGCTCAGCGAGGGTTACAAGGTGGCCTAGCGCCCAGGTAACGACATATTTGGCGCCTTCGTAATGATGTTTCTGTTTCTGATTGCAGCCGAGGACGCGGGCAATTTCTTTGGCGACGCTCGGTTTTTCAGTGAGCACAAGAGTTTTCATAGGAATAATGACCTCATTTCTTATTACAAATTAGCATAAGCGAAAGACGATTTCTTTTCAAATAGGGATGAAATATGGGTAAATAATCCTAAAGAAATTTGTCGAAAAACGATCGATTTTGCCTGCTTTTGTCCTAATTTCAAGGTATAATAAACGTACGTATGAGATAAGAAAGGAGCTGACGCCGGATGGGACGCAAATTTGCTTATTTCTCCAGTCAATCGATGAAGATGAGGTTTCAAGTGTGGATTGGCGTCGCTATTTTAGCTCTGGCCTTTTCAATTATCGCTCCTTTTTACTGGATAGAAAAGAAGAACCTGATCAATGAAGCGGAAAGTCAGCTTAAACAAATCATTGCGTTGCAAAGCTTATATATAGAAAGATGGAATCAGGAAAAGCTGGATGCGATCAAACGGTTCGCTCTTTCGGATAATGCCAAATTTCACCGGATCGGCGATTTAAAACGGGAGTTCCAGAATTATGCAGGTGTCAATTCCGAGTTTGATTCGCTTAATTTCGTGGAGAAGGACGGGACTATCCATGCGGGCAATAACTCTTTTATGTATGTAGGAGACCGGCCTTTTTTTAAATATGCGCTCGAAAAGAAAAGCTTTATTTCCGGTGTCGACATATCGAAAGAGACGGGCAAGCCGATCATCACGTTTTCAGCCCCCGTACTTGGCGATCAAAATGACTTTAAAGGCGTTGTGATGGGCGTAGTCACGTTGGACATGCTGGATCAGCTAATGCAACAGCTCCGCTTCGGTGAAACGGGAGAGGTTTACGTCTTGGATGCGAAAGGGCAAATCATAACCGCTTCAGGGGAGTCGGGTATTAGCGGCTCGGCCCTTCACACCACAATGTCATCTGAAATTATCCAAAGAGCCAAGATCGGCAGCACGTCGAGCGAGGTGTATACAGGCTTTCATGGTGAAAAAGTATTCGGACAATATCAATGGTCGACAGAGAAAAACTGGATTGTCGTCGGCGAAATCACGCAAAAGGAAGTTTTTCAGAAATTAAATCAATTGATCATCACGATCATTTTCATTTCCCTTCTCGCCTTCCTTGTCAGCATCCTTGCAGCGGTAACGATAGCTTCGCGAATTGAGAGACCGATACGTTATTTGCTTCGTGCAACCCAGCACATCCGCAAAGGAAATTACCACTACCAAATAGATCCAGGTGAAATCAGAAGCGCTCCGGTCGAGCTGAAATTGTTGGTCAACACATTTAATTTGATGTCTGAAAAGCTGAAGCAGACGATTTCTCTTCTAGAGGTTTCCGCTTTGGTTGACCAATTGACAGACATCCCTAATCGCCGGTATATGATGTCCGAAGGGTATGAGCAGCTGAAGGCGTGTATCGCAGCGGGGCATACGTGTTCTGTCCTGATGATGGATATCGACCATTTTAAAAAAGTGAATGATACGCATGGGCATTTAGTGGGAGACCGCGTTCTGCAGCATGCAGCCTCTCTGTTGAAACGGCTGGCGGACAACCAGACGATTGTGGCGCGTTACGGAGGCGAAGAGTTTATTTTATTATGCCTGTGGAAAAATGCGCAGGACAGCGCACTTATGGCTGAGGAAATCCGATCGCGGATCGAGATGGAACCATACAGGGATGACAAGGTTACGGTACAGGTAACAGTCAGTATCGGGGTTGCTGCATTTTCGCCGAAGCTGGAATACGGCACCATCGTGCTTGAAGATATGATCTCCAGAGCGGATCATGCGCTGTATCGTGCAAAAACAGCCGGACGCAATCGGGTAGAGCTGGATCGATGAGAAATCATGGGTCCGGCTTTTTTTCATTTTAAACTTATTTTTTATGTAATTTAGTGGTCAGAACCCCAAAGGATTAGTGTATAATAGTCAAGGAGTTAAAGAATTACCAACATTTGGGGGGTTAACCATGCAAAACGTATCCTTAAGACCGATGGGGATTGGAAGAATCTTAGACCGCAGCTTCCAATTGTATCGTAAACACTTCTTAGTATTAACACTTATCATGCTGATTTTATATGGTCCATTTTATCTCCTGCAGCACCTATTGACCTATCAAGAAACCGCAATGACTTCGGGGTCGATTTTGGAGCAAATTCGAAATGGCGGCTCGCTGGAGGATATGTTTGGACCAAACTCTACTTTCCTGCAAAATGACCCGGCTTCTCGTGGTGAAGGATACTTATGGAGAACACTCACTTTGGTGCTGGTATTGTTCCCGATTATGATGTTAGGCCTCATGCCGGCCTCGATCGCATCTGTCGTTCATCTTGTGAAAGCCAGTCTGTATGGGGAAGAAACGCCCGGCGTAGGGCAATTATTAAGGAAATCGTTCGCTAGATTCTGGCCGCTCGCAGGCAGTACGTTCTTATTCGGACTTATTGTAATCGGAATTTATTTGGGGATGGCTATTATAGTAGGTATTTTTGCTATTATTTTTGCTGTAGGCGGAAGCTTGTCGAATGCTGCAGGCGGCTTTGGCGGCGGTGCGTTAGCGTTTACCATCGTATTTTTTGCCGCTCTTGGTTTGGGATCGCTATTCACGTTTGCATATTTTGTTATTCGTTGGGGTTACTGTTTGCCTATAGTTGCTCTAGGGGAGGAGTCCGTTGGCATTGGCCGCAGCTGGGGATTAACGCGCAAAAGTTTCTGGCGTTTATTCGGGATGTATGTTGTGCTTACCCTAATTTTGTATCTCTTTCTGATCGTTGTTCAGCTTATCGTTGCCGCTGTTTTCGGTTTAGGGCTTGGAGCGCAGCTGCTGCAAAGCTTGATTTCTATCCTGGTTATGTCGCTTTGGTTTCTGCCGTATGCGGTGAGCTTCTTCGATTTGAAGGTGCGGAATGAAGGATTGGGCCTTCAATCTTTAATCGATAGCACGATTCCTGAGGCAGCGAACGAACACATACAAATTCCTATTGATCTGGATAAAAAGAATGATTAATGCTTCTATTTCTTCTTTGCAGGACGATAAAGAGCAATTGCTGGAGATATTGAAACAAAGTGAATATACGGCTTATGAAGCGAAAAAAAACGGATCGCTCTGGTCATGGCTGGAGCCTGTATTTCGCAAGATCAAGAGCTGGTTTCCTCATTTTGAGGTGTCTGACACGGTTACGGATTGGCTGACTGTAGGGGTCGCTATTCTGCTGCTGGGTATTGCCGCTTTTGCGATCTATTGGTTCGTGAAACAAATCCTCTGGCAAAAGAGGGTTCGTTCCCAAGCTTACTTGCCGCAAGGCCAAGTAAGCCGATCTTATCGCTATTATTGGCAGCAGGCAGCGGATCTTAGGGGAGTGGGCGACTGGCGGGAGGGAGTGCGTTCCGTCTTTCTGTCCCTTCTGTTTTACATGGAAGATGCGCGATTGATACGTGTGGAAAAATGGAAAACGAACTGGGAATATGCGGAGGAGCTGAAAAGCGCAGCTTCTTCGTTTGTTCCTTTGTTTGAGGAGAGTTCGCTGCTTTTCGAACGAATCTGGTACGGGAAGGAAGCTGTGACCGAACAGCAGTTTATTTGGCTGTATGAACAGGTTGCCCGGGTTATCGGCAGGAAGGGGGAAGAAGGCGATGACGAAAGGGCCGAATAAGCTGTATGCAGGACTAGCTCTCAGCATCGTGCTGTTTCTCGGACTAGGCTACTGGCTGGTGAAGCCGAAGCTTCCGGACCAACCGCCCTATCTTTCCTTCTCAGCGGACGTAGACGGGACGAAAGCCTGGAAGGAGCTGCTTGGCACGAAGCAGACTGCGGTTAAGGAATGGCGGCTGGATTGGAAATACTTGCCTAGCGGTCGTTCGATGCTGTTAGTCGCCATTCAGCCGTCTGCTGTGACGAAGTCGGACCGGGAGCAATTGCTGAAATGGGTTCAAGCCGGCAATGACGCCATTTTGTTTGATCGCGATCCTGAAAGGTGGACGACTTGGGAGGTCATTCCGGTGGAGGGGAGCGCGAAGGATAACAGCCTCTCGACGATTCGGGTCCAGCCGGGCTATACGCCAGCGGAGGGGACGCTGACAGGCAGAGTGGATACTCGCTACAGAATTATGCCTGACGACGGCGGGCAGGTGCTGTTCGAGGATGACCGCGGCGTGCTCGCCAGCCGCGTACAGGAAGGGGCTGGCAGTATCACTGTGGTGCTGACCCCGGAGTGGATGCAGAATGGGACAATCGATGAAGCGTCCCATTTCGAACTGGTCTGGCCGCTGTTCGCGAAGTCCTGGGACGCCGTGTGGGTCGATGAGACCCATCACGGCTTCGGGACGAAGCCCGGACTGCTGGCCGTCTATCCCGCGTGGCTCGTGCTCGCCAGCGTGCAGCTTGGCCTTGCGCTGCTGCTGTGGATCTGGCTGCGCGGCAAGCGCTTCGGTCCCGTCCATACGCCGCGGGCGTGGACGGTCCGTCGCGGCGACGAAGGCGTGCACGCCGTCGCCGCTTGGTACGAGCGCCTCGGCTACCGGCACGAGGCGCTGGCCCAGCAGCAGCTGTTCCTGCGGCAGCTGCTGCATCAGCGCTGGGGGCTTAGCCCCAGCGCCAGTCCTTCGCAGGCCGCGGAGAGTGCGCACGGCCGGATGTCGGAAGCGCAGGCGGCGCAGCTTGCGCGCCTGCTGGAGCCGCCGCCTGCGAGCGGCGGCGTGAGCGCCAAAGCGTTCGTGCAGCGAACGCGGGAGATGGGCGAGATGATCGCCTACTTGGAGAAGGAGTGAGCGTAATGAATGAACTTATACAAGCGATGGAGCAGCGCGTGCTCGGCCAAAAGCTGAACACCAGGCTGCTCGTTACAGCCCTGTTAGCCGGGGGACATGTCCTCCTGGAAGGGGTGCCGGGCCTTGGTAAAACCAAAATGGCGCGCACGCTGGCGGAATTAGTAGGCGGCGAGTACCGCCGCATCCAATTTACGCCGGATTTGATGCCCGGAGATATTACAGGCAGTGTGATTTATCAGATGCAGGATCACTCGTTTAAGACGATTCAGGGGCCGATTTTCACTCATGTGCTTCTTGCTGATGAAATTAACCGTTCCGGTCCAAAGACGCAAGCGGCTCTGCTCGAAGCGATGGAAGAGCGGCAGGTGACGATTCAGGGGAACACGTACAAACTGCCTAACCCGTTCTTTGTCGTAGCGACCCAAAATCCCGTTGAATACGAAGGCACTTACCCGCTGCCGGAAGCGCAGCTCGACCGCTTCTTGTTTAAACTGGTGCTTGATTATCCCGGCGAAGAAGCCGAGGTCGCCATTCTTCGGGGACATGTGCCGTTTCATCAGCACCAAGAGGAGCCGCTTCAGGCTCTGCTGACTCCTGAACGGATCACAGAACTGCAGCGGAAGCTGTCGGATGTGGTGGTGGAGGATTCCTTATACACTTACATCGCAACGATCGTCCGCAAAACCCGCGAGTCCAAAAAAGTTCAGCTGGGGGCAAGTCCACGGGCCGGTATCGCGTTGCTGATGGCGAGTAAAGCATGGGCTTTGCTGGATGGTCGGACGTATGTCACGCCAGACGATATCAAGCTTGTGGCGCGGCCTGCGCTGCGGCACAGACTGCTGCTGACACCGCAAGCGGAACTGGAGGGCGGAACAAGTGACCACATCATCCAAGAAACGCTCGGTTCTATTCCGGTTCCTAGATAAAACGATCTTTCAGGACTTCATCCTGCCTACGCGAAGATTTATTGGCATCGTGCTGATTGGCGCTGTCGGCATGCTGATCGTCGCTCCTCTGGATGCGGTCCTGCCTGTCTTCTGGTGCTTCAATGCGCTGCTGCTTGTGCTGAGCACGGCGGATCTCCTTTTGCTGCCCAAGCGCGGCAGTTGGAGGTTGCGCCGCACGCTTCCGGAGCAAGCGGATTTGAGAAGCACTTTTGACGTAAATCTTGAGCTTGAGAATTCGGAGCCTTCTTCTGTTCACATAGAGCTTATGGATCATGTGCCTTACACCTTCCGTTTGGTGAGCAGCCGATTAAGCGGAGTCTTTCGCGGGACCTATGCAGCTTTCGGTTATACGACAACGGCGCTCGAAAGAGGCAAGTACGATTTTGAATACGTGTACCTGCGCTATTCGGGTGGCATGGGACTTTGGCAGAAGCAGGTGCGAATAAGTTCCTGCGATGTGATCGAGATTTATCCGGATTTGTCTCAGGTGCGCGGAGTGCTTAGCGCCGTTCAAGATACTCTAATTTTAGAAGGCCACCGTGTGTTTAAAAAGCAGCGCAGCGGCTCCGAATTTCACTATATTCGCGATTATGTGCAGGGGGATGACATCCGGCATATCAATTGGATCGCGTCGGCGCGAACGACGAAGCTGATGACGAACCATTTTCAACCGGAAAAAGGGAAGATTGTCACGCTCGTGCTGGATTGCGGCAGGCAAATGGCGATTGAGCTGGATGGGCAAGTGAAGCTGGACCGTACGCTGGAAGCTGCTTTGACGTTGGCTGCCGTAGCTCTCAAGCAGGGGGATCAAGTAGCGCTCATCGCTTACTCGAACGAAGTCAAAGTGTATGTGCCGGCGGGGAAAGGACTCTCTCATTTGCAGACATTGACGAAGGCCGTGTTTGATCTAAGCACCGATTTCGTTGAATCCGGCCCGCAGATCGCCTTCACGCATGTGCTGCGCTTTCTGAAAAAACGCTCGCTCATCGTATTGTTTTCCGATATGGAAAGCTATTTGTACAACGGGGAAATGCTGCCTTACGTGCAGCGGCTCCGCAGAAGTCACCATGTGCTGCTCCTCTCCTTGCAGGATCCGCTTCTTCATCAATGGGTGCGCATCCGCGCAGAGGACAGCCGGCAGGCTTACAGGCAGAGCGTGGCTCACAAATTTGCGACGGATCGTTACGCTTACGTAAACGAAATGGCCGGCAGAGGCATCCCCGTGATGGATGTCCCCGCCGACCAACTGACGCTGAGCGCGGTTAATGCGTATTTGGATTTGAAAGCGCGCGATCGCTTATAGCGTTAATTGCGGTTGCCCCTTGGCTCTTTTGCGGCTGCCATATACATAATATAGAGCCAGGAGCAGCAACGTAATGCCCGCGATGATGTATTTCATTTCGAGAGATAACGTAGAAGGTGTAATGTAGCCTTCAATGATTCCTGCGATGATGAATAAAGGAATCGTGCCGATCAGAAGCTGGGCGGATTCCTTGGCCGACTCCAGGAAGCGCAGCTTGCGCGGATAGGGTCCTGGCACGAAGAAGCGATAGCCCATGTACAAACCGGCTCCGCCCGCGATAAAAATAGCGGTAAGCTCAATGATGCCATGGGGCAAAATGTACGCCCAGAATACATAGCTTTTCCCGGATTGCATGAAGACAGCGGCTAAGGCTCCGACGAGCAGGCCGTTGCTGATCATGAGGTAGACGGTACCTATGCCAAGCGTCACGCCGCTGATGAAGGCGAGGACGGCGACCCGGATGTTGTTCGTCATGATGGCTGTTGAAACAAGCGGGGAATGTAAGTCGCCGCGGGGATCTGCCGTTTTGGACGGATCGATGCTATCTGCCATGGCTCCCGGCATAATAAGGGACAGATTGAGCGGATCTTTCCAGACCGATAGGAAGCCGAGTAAGCCTCCAAGCAGAAAAAGGACGAAGGCCAAACCGACGAACAAGCTTCTGGCTTGAATCAGCGAAGGGAAGTAAGTGAGGAAGAATTCCTTCAGCTGTGTGCTGCTTTTATTTCCCTCTTTATACATCGCATTGTGCGCTTGGGAGACAAGGTGATTCAAATAAACCGTTGTTTCATGCGCCGGCGAGTACGTTTGCAGCGTTGCCAAATGGGCGGATACGATTTTGTATAACTCGGTAAATCTGTTTATGTGACTGGCTTGTAGGCTGCGTTTTCTCTTGCTGAGCTGGAGCAGCAGCTCTTCGAGCTCCGTCCATTGCGATTTGTGTTCCCGGATAAAGCGCGAGATGTCCATGAAAGCCTCCTAAGCGTTCTACTTGGCAAAACGTAATCGTTGTTGTAAGCGTAAGTGTAGGCTCCCGTTTTGCGTTTAACCTGTTTATTCTATCATATTCAAGTCTTGGATTACCATAATTTTGCAATGTTAAGGAGATGCTATGAACGAGTCTCTGGATAAAGAAGTAACCATCATTACCCCTGAGCAGGTGCAGCTGCAGTTCCAAACTGCCGGGATTGGCAGCAGGACGGTGGCGCATCTCTTGGACAGCCTCATTTTGGCAGGGATTAATGCGATATTGTTTGTATTCGCTATTCTGGTGAGCCGGTTATATTCAGGCGATTGGCTGCCAGCCCTCGCGGATTATGTTCTTGCGATTACCATAGTTTTATGGATTATATTGAACCTTGGTTACTTTATTGGCACGGAAGCTTTTATGGGCGGGCAAACGCCAGGCAAGAGAATACTCGGGCTGCGCGTCATTCAAAACAACGGCCAGTCGGCTACGATTTTATCCATTCTGATTAGGAATCTGTTTCGTTTGCTGGATATGATGCCGGTTTTCTATTTTATAGGAGCAGTCAGCATCTTTTTAAGCTCGAAGGATAAGCGGGTTGGGGATATGGTTGCCGGAACGATTGTTGTGATCGAAGCTCGTTTTGAACGGATTAAACGCCGGAAACAACTGGATAGGGCGATTTCTAGAAAAAACTATCCTGATATCGTGTTGAATATCGAGGATGCTTTCAGACAGGAGATCACCGCGCAGGATTGGCAGCTACTACAGGCTTGGGTGGAGCGAGTACCTACGATGCATGCAGTAAAATTGGCGGAGCTGGCTGCGCCCATTGCGCACTATTTTGCCAATAAGTTGAATCAAAATCCTGGGATTGCCCAAGATGCTTCTGCGTTCTTAGTCAAGGTTTATGAGACTTTGCGAGAAGATTGGGAGATATAAACGTAGGAATGACGTACCAATGCAATTGGCCGTAAATAGGGCTGCTCAGAGGAGGGAAAGTATGGGAACGTCAGCTGTCGTAGCCGGAGGTACAGGGTTAGTGGGACGCGAGCTGATCCGGTTGCTCTTGGAAGATCGTACGTACGATAAAGTTATTGCGCTCGTTCGCAGGGACATGCAAGCCGGTCATCTTCGGGGGCATGAAAAGCTGGTCCAAGTTATTACCGATTATAACCGGTTGGATGAGGTGCTTGAGCCTGTGACGATGGAGGATGCTCACGTATTTTGCACATTGGGAACGACCATTAAAAAGGCGGGCTCTCAAGAGCAGTTTCGCAAAGTAGACTTCGAATACCCGATGAAGCTGGGGGAAATCGCGAGCAGGGGGAAGGCGGGGGTTTTTGCCATCGTGACGGCAATGGGAGCGAACCCAGCGTCGTCTATTTTCTACAATCGCGTAAAAGGCGATGTCGAGCATGGGCTGCGTTCACTGAACCTGCGTTCGCTCTACTTGCTTCGTCCCTCTCTGATCCTGGGGGACCGGGATGAGGTCCGTGTGGGTGAACACCTTGGCAGCCTGATTTCCCGGGCGATTTCGCCGCTGATGATTGGCGGGCTTCGGACTTACCGCCCAATTCATGCGAGCACGATTGCCGCCGGATTAATTGCCTCTGCGAAGATGGGCGAGGCGGGTGCTCACATTGTATTGTCCGCCCGTATTGCTGAGCTGGCTGCGAAGTAGGGGCAGTTGAGGCCCCTTGCCAATATCGACGAATATACATCTTCCTGATATGATTAGAGACGTTAATCATAAACGTGCCAAAATTGTTTGGGGAAAGCAGGTTTTATACCATGATCGATCATATTGTACTCGTGAAATTCGGAGAAACAACAACGCAGGAGCAGCTTCAAGAAGTCGTTGACCGTTTTAAAGCGCTTCGTCCTCATCTGACGGGGATCGTCGATATTCAAGCGGGGCTTAACTTTTCGGAGAAAAATAAAGGATATCAAGTGGTTTTATCGGTCCGTTTCGAGGACAGAGCTGCGCTGGAAGCATATGGTCCAAATCCAGAGCATCAAGCGGTTGCGGCCTATATTCGTGAAGTGGGCCGTGAAGATAGCTTGATTGTTGATATTGAGATTTAAACGGGAGAAAGCTTTCCGCCCCTTATGGGATGGGGAGCTTTTTTTATTGTTGAAGGGGCATTGTGATGCCCCTCTCACGCGCTGCTCAAGTTAACACTGCAGAACTCCCTTATCTCTCCCAGCTCGTGCCCATCCGCCTCTCACGCTCACTCACCTGAAAAAGTCACCCTTACTTTGTCCGTTCCTTCCGATACACGGAAGGTGCGCTGCCGCTCCATTTGTGGAACTGTTTGGAGAAGTAGAGCGCATCGTTGAAGCCGACGGAAGAGGCCACCTGGTCAATAGTCATGGCCGTTTCCAACAGTTGCTTGGCGCGTTCCATGCGGATTTTGAATAAGTATTGCATGGGGGAGAGGCCCGTGGCTTGTTTGAACATTTTGCATAAATATGTTCGGTGGTAGCCTAATGTGCGGGCGAGCTGCTCGATGGAGACGGTTTGCGTGTACTGCAGCTCCAGGTAACGGACCGCCTGATTGACTTGCCGCTGGATGTCCGTTTCTGTGGCGGGCTTCTCCATCACATGAGGATTGCCCGCCCGGCCAAGCTCACGGAGCAGCAGACGAAGCCAGCCGGCGGCTGCGATATCCTCAAGCGCCGGCTGCATCGACGGATGAAAACAGGAGCGGATGCGGCGGTAATAGTGACGGATGGAGCGGGGGGAGCTTCCCGAAATGACGGCATTTTGCGGGGAAGCGCCAATTTGGGTCATCGTCATGCCCGCACTCCGGCCATTAAAAGCGACCCACGTATAGTGCCAAGGCTGCTCGGCATCCGCGGTGTAGCTAAACAACTCACCGGGGAAGATGATGAAGCTGTCGCCGGTTTCGCATGTGTAAGTGCGGTTATGCATCTCGAAAGTACCTTTGCCGGAATGTACGGTATGAATCAAATAGTAATCGTGGACGGCCGGTCCCATCTTGTGAAGAGGGTGAGGCTTGCCTTCTCCGCTAAAAAGCACGGACAGCTCGCTATTGCTCTCATGAGAATTAATGCTGACGGTATAAGAGTTATGTTCCGCAATCATGGTTGCCTCGCATGTTTTTATTTTTAAGTTACCGCAATAAACTACAAATGTCCATATCGGAATTCGTTCAATCCATATGCTTCCTTGAATGCCTGCGTTATAGTGAAGATATGATAACGACTACATATTGGAGGTTGTTCCTACATGTCCAAAATTACATTCCTAGGCGCCGGAAGTACAGTGTTTGCTAAAAACGTGCTTGGAGATTGCCTGCAAACTCCCGCATTGCAAGGCTTTGAAATCGCTCTCTTTGATATTGACCATGAGCGCCTGCAGGACTCGGCAAACATGTTGAATAATATCAAAAAAACGGCCGGAAGCACGTCGATCATCCAAACGTATACGGACCGCAAGGAAGCTCTGCGAGGAGCGAAATATGTGGTGAACGCCATCCAAGTAGGTGGCTATGATCCATGTACGATTACGGATTTTGAGATTCCGAAAAAATACGGTTTGCGGCAAACGATCGCGGATACGGTCGGCATTGGCGGTATTTTCCGAAATCTGCGTACGATTCCTGTTATGCTGGATTTTGCGGCGGATATTCGCGAGGTATGCCCGGATGCTTTGTTCCTAAACTATACGAATCCAATGGCTGTATTAACCAATGTGATGAATACGCATGGCGGCGTTCGCACCGTCGGCCTCTGCCACAGCGTGCAGGCATGCATTCCTGAGCTGTTTAAAAGCCTTGGCATGGAGAAGGAAGGCGTAAAAGCCAAAATCGCGGGCATTAATCATATGGCTTGGCTGCTTGAAGTAACGAAGGACGGCGTCGATCTGTATCCGGAAATCAAGAAGCGCGCGATTGAGAAGCAGAAAGAAAAGCACCCGGATATGGTCCGATTTGAAATGATGCTGAAATTCGGCCATTATATTACGGAATCCTCCGAGCACAATGCGGAGTACCATCCGTACTTTATCAAACGGAATTATCCGGAGCTGATTGACCGCTTTAACATTCCGCTTGACGAGTACCCGCGCCGCTGCATCGAACAAATCAGCCGCTGGAAGCAAATGCGCGAGGATCTCGTGAACGATGCGAATTTGACGCATGTGCGTTCTCACGAGTATGCGTCGTACATTTTCGAAGCGATTGAGACGGATATTCCGTTCAAAATCGGTGGCAACGTGATGAATACCGGCTTAATTACGAATTTGCCGCGCGAAGCTTGCGTGGAAGTGCCTTGTCTCGTTGACCGCAACGGGGTTACGCCTACTTATGTTGGCGATCTGCCGCCACAGCTTGCGGCGCTCAACCGTACGAACATCAATACGCAGCTGCTGACGATTGAAGCGGCGATTACGCGCAAACGCGAGCATATTTATCACGCGGCGATGCTGGATCCACATACGGCGGCTGAGCTGTCGATGGACGACATCGTAGCGATGTGCGATGATTTGATTGCCGCTCATGGCAGCTGGCTGCCTGAGTTCTCCTAATCCTTTTCAGAAAAAAAGAGGATGTCTCATAAATAGGTAGGCGAGGTAAGATAAAGGGAAAATATCCCACTAAATGGCTCGAATGATGACCTTGCAGAGATTTAGAGGGAAAACTCCCCTTAATTTGACCGGAAACAGAGAATTCTTATGAAATTGGTGCAAATAGAGGGAGTTTTTCCGGCTAAATGGATATGACAGTCTTCTGCAATCAGATTAGAGGGAAAATTTTCCTATAATCTGACTACAGAAGCAAAATTGCACAAAGAGGATAACCCATAAAGCAGCAATAGACGCAAAAAGCAAAGGAGTTAAGCAGTTACAAGCCGCTTAACTCCTTTACTCATTTAAAAGTCCATTCTCCCTGAATATAATCTGAGTCCCGCGCCTTTAATTTTCACTTATGGGACGGTCTCTTTTTACTTACCCGCCAAATGCATCGCGAAAGGCGCTGTTTAGGGCTGCTGGATCAACTTTCCAAATAGGAGCAAGCTCAGGTCCGACATTGACGTCAAACCAGTCGGATAGCGCTTTACGGTTGGAACCGTTCTCCACGATGAAGGGGAGATTGAGCATCACCTTTTTGACATACAGCTCCTCGGCCTCTTTGATTTGTTCCGGGGTTAGCCATATTTTCAACCGTTTCACGGTCCGGTACAGCTCCTTGCTGCAAGCTCTCCGAATGCTGCGGGCATTGGGCAGCTGCTGCTTATGTTTCTCACTTTGTTTGTTGTTGATCATGACTGCAACCACACTCCCTCTATGTTATTTGTATGCATAGAGTGGGCTTGGAGCCACTAGGGACAGGAACCTAAGGAGCCCAAGTTGCTGTGTGTCTTACAGCTGCACCGTTTCGGCGTTCCGCTCATTCGAATTGTAGGAGAGGAATATGAACGGAGGGTGCATGTTCGTTTACAATCGAGGGAGACGCACCTTGAACGAGGTGCCTTGGCCCAAATCGCTTTGGACGTCGATGCGGCCATGATGGAGCGCAATAATTTTCTGCGCGATCGCCAGCCCGAGACCGCTTCCGGCATTGGCGCGGTTTCTTGCTTTATCGGCTTTGTAGAAGCGGTCGAAAATTTGCGGCAGTTCATCTGCAGGAATCCCGATGCCGGTATCGCTGATTTCCACCAGAATGTCCTTCTCCCTCAGCTGAATTCCGATCCTCAGGCTATCTCCCGGCCGGCAAAACTTGATGCTGTTCGTAATGAAATTTTGCCACACTTGGTGGAGCAGCCCGGCATCCGCGGATATGGTGACCTCCGGCAGATCAAGCTCTATCGCAATCTCCTTCTCGCTCCACTGCCATTCGGTGACGATGAGAATTTGGCGAATCTGCTCGTCCAGCCGGTAGACGCTCCGCTTGACGACATGGCTTTCTTTGTCCAACGAAGCCAATGTCAGGAGCTGTTTGCTAAGGGAGGAGAGCCGCTTGCTTTCTTCTAAAATGACATGCAGATACCTTTCCTTTTCCTCCTCAGAGGTGCCTTTATCCAGAATTGACTGCGCGAAGCCTTGTATGGACGTCAAAGGTGACTGAATCTCATGCGAAACATTGCCGACGAACTCTTGCCGCATCTCATCCAGCTGTTTGAGCGACTGTGCCATATAGGTGAAATCTCTGGCCAGCTCGCCGATCTCATCCTGCCTGGAAACGTCCATGGCGATGTTGTAATCGCCCCCAACGATCCGTTTCGTAGCTTCCCGCAGCCTTTTGACCGGCTTCACAATGTACTGCGAGAAAATAACGATGAAGAGGATGCTGAATAGAAAGGTAAGCCCTAGCAGAAAGGCCATGAGGACGCGAACGCCGCCGATTTGCTGCTCCAAATTAGGCCGCACGAATAAGGCATATGGCTTTCCCTGCACCTGAAGAGGGACTCCAATGCTGTTTCGCAAACTATTTTCAAAAAAGCCGGTCACCATAAGGAAATGACGCTCGACAAGAATGCCGCGGTAGGTTTCTCCGTTCAACACCTGGCGGATTTGTTCGGGATCAAGCTGATTATGCCGGAAAGGAGCCCCGTAGAAGGTGCCTTCCATTCGATCGTTAACCGCATAAAGCTGAAACCCCATGCCCGCGATATGCGTGAAAAAGACGCTCGGTTCCAGTTCAGGCACCTGTTCATATAACGAGCGGATTTCGTTCGTCACTCGCCAGATTTGTTCTTCATTTTCGTCCCGTAGTTTAGCTGAGTAATAACTGTTTGAAAGCAGCAGGGCCAGCATGCTGCTGACCATCGCAATGACAACGAAGGTCATGACGATCCGGAAATATAGCGTCTTCACCCTCCGGCCACCTCAAGCTTGTAGCCAAGCCCCCGAACCGTTGTAAGAATGAAATCGCCGGTCATGTCCTGGAATCGCTCCCTAAGCCGCTTAATGTGCACATCAATGGTCCGGCTATCGCCTTGGTAGTCGGTTCCCCAGAGCATTTGAATCAGCTGCTCCCGCGTGAAAATACGACCGGGATGGCTGGCCAATTGCGCCAGCAGCTGAAATTCTTTGAGCGGGAGAAGCATCGTTTGCCCTTGGGAAGTCACTTCATAGCTTTTGAGATTGATAACGGTCTGGTTTAACGTAATCTTTTCCGAGGAGACAAGCTGGTAACGGCGCAATAAGGCGCGGACGCGAAACAACAGTTCCTTCGGTTCGAACGGTTTTACCATATAATCATCGGTCCCGGACGCAAAGCCTCGCTCTTTATCTTCAAGCTCTCCCTTCGCGGTTAAAAGAAGAACCGGAATATCGTAATGCTCGCGAATTTCTGCGCATAGGGCCAGGCCATCCCGATTGGGCATCATCACATCGACAACCGCTATATGAATTTGCTCGTGAATCATTAATTCTGACGCTTGCTCGCCGTCCGCTGCTTCAAACACCTTGTAACCTTCCTTGGAAAATACGAAACGAAGCAGTTCTCTAATGTGAGCATCATCATCGGCAACAAGAATCTGGGTTATCAGTTTGCGCACCTTCTTTTCGATAATCATTAAGCTTGGCAACAGTGTAAACGAAAAGAAAGCTTATTGCTACTTTTGTATGCCGATGGAGGAATGGCTAGCCGCTAATCGACGACCAGATAACCGATCATCGGACCGCTATGGGCAATATCGGCATGCGTCATACAAATAATGCGGTAGGTGCCTTCCTGTTCGGCGGTGAAATGGACGACGGTTTCTTTTCCTTTTTTGACTTCACCGCTAATGTTGAGTCCTTCAATCAGAAAAGGATGGCTATCGCCGTTGACGCCGTAGATGCTCAGTTTGATTCTCTCGCCTTTTTGGATAAGGACTGTGCCTGGATCCCACCGGTACGCTTCGATCGTTTTGCCGTCTTTGGTCGTCGATTTAAACTCCCCCACAACCATGTGGATGGTTCTTTCGGACGCGGGCTCGGCCAGCGTAGGGACGATTTTCCCGCGGTTCAAATAGAGCACGCCAGAAAGAAGCAGCAGCAGTACGATGGCTGCCCGATAGAAATGCTTGCGTTTTACAATCCATACTTGGGACATAGGGACCCGCCTCCTGTACAAACATACTTGTACATTTTATGCAGAGGCTTGTCAGCGCATGAATATGTTTATGTACTCGCTGCTGCCAGGCGGCGGGAGAACGGCGAAGCTGGTTGATCAGAGCCCGTCTGTGGTAGAATGAAGGGTAGATTCGGAATGGATAATAGAGGGAGAGAGGGTTCAGGAATGGGTGAGTTGATTCACAATGTTTTGCTTTACTTGGAAGGGCTTGGGTATTGGGGGATTTTCCTCGGATTGATGCTGGAAGTAATTCCGAACGAGCTGCTTCTTGCCTATGCCGGCTACTTGGTATCCAAAGGCGAAATTCATTTTTTTGGTGCTATTGTTTGCGCGGTTGTCGGCGGGACCCTGGCACAAATCGTGCTTTATTGGATCGGACGTTACGGAGGCAGACCTTTCCTGGAGAAGTACGGCAAATACTTGCTCATTAGCAAGCATCATATCGATGTAGCTGAAGCATGGTTCAACCGCTATGGTACGGGCATGATTTTTACAGCCAGATTCATTCCCATTGTTCGTCACGCGATATCGCTTCCTGGTGGCATGGCCAAAATGCCGCTGGGCAAATTTACACTGTACACAGGTCTAGCTTTAATTCCTTATTCTTTTCTCTATGTTTACTTGGGCATGAAGCTCAAAGATAACTGGGAAACGATTGATGAAATCGCAGGACCTTATATTAAACCATTAATCATTGCAGCAATTATACTGACGCTTTTATATGTGGGATATCAAATCTATTTGAAAAGAAAAGCAAAGAATTAGCTTCCTGTATTTGGCGCTTTCGAAGCAATTTGTTACAATAATAAAGAAGAATCATGAAAAAGGAGATGGGTAGCGATGAGCACGAATCTTGCAAGCAAACTGCGCACAGGCTTAAAGCCTCAGCAATTCATTGACAGCATGGAGAAAAATCAAGAGCAATTTCTGGCGTATTACAATGGATTTGAATGGGACAATGAAGAGGACAAGGAATATTTTGATTCTCTCAACAACCGCGACGATCTGCGCTGTCTCATTATTGCTGCAGAATGGTGCGGCGACGTCGTTCGCAACGTGCCTGTCGTATTCAAAGCGCTGGAGAACAGCGGTGTGCCTGTAGAAGTGTTGATCATTGAGCAAAACTACGACGTCATCGACCAATTCCTGACAGGCGGCGGCCGCGCGATTCCGATCGTTGTGTTTACCGATACCGGCGGCTTTGTGCTTGGACACTGGGGACCTCGTCCGAAAAACGTACAGGCGGTCATGACGCAGTTCAAGAAAGAAAATCCAGATCGCGAAGCGCCCGATTATAACGAAAAAATCCAAGTAGCCAGAGCCGAAATGGGCCGTCAATATGGCGAAGGTAACGGGTACCATGCTGTTATCGTGAAGGAACTTCGTGACTTAATCGAGTCGTTCTAAGTGAATTCCAAGGTGAGGGCATATGATTAACATAGATACATTTGTTTTGGGACCTGTAAGCACAAACGCCTATTTATTATCCGATCCGGAAACAAAAAAAGGCATTATCATCGATCCTGGCATGAATCCGAAGTCGCTTATCAAGAAGATTGCCGATTTGGATATTGAAGCGATTCTCTTGACGCATGCTCATTTCGATCATATCGGCGGCGTTGAGGAAATTCGCAAGCTCAAAAACTGTCCCGTTTACATTCACGATCTGGAAGCCGATTGGCTGACGAATCCGAAGAAGAACGGCTCCGCGCGTTGGCCTGAGCTGGGTGTCCTTATTGAAACGGAGCCGGCGGAATACGCGCTGGATGAAGGGCAAACCTTAGACTTTCTAGGCGTCAAATTCAAAGTTTTCCATACGCCAGGCCACTCTCCGGGGAGCGTTAGCTTCCTGTTAGACAAACATTTATTCTGCGGGGATGTCCTGTTTAAACTGTCGGTAGGCCGGACGGATCTGCCAGGCGGGGATAACAATACGCTGCTGGATTCCATTCAAGATAAGCTGTTCGTCCTCGAAGACGATGTCATCGTCTATCCGGGACACGGCGGCAAAACAACAATTGGTTTCGAAAGAGACAACAATCCATATGTGTAAGGCAAGACGGTGTGTCGGGAGTTTGTTCCTGACCGCCGTTTTTTTATTGCACTGCAGCCCCCCGAATGGACTGTCCCACATGTACAAGCGGGCTTATGCCGGAGGCTCGTTCGCCCATGATACGTAACCATTTTTGGGTAAACTGGGTGTTTACCGTGTTCGTGGTAGGTGCTACCCCATAGACTGATGTTGTAAGCTATTCACCCAACATTATCAATAACAACATGAGTTTAATGCTTCATAATTCTAAGGAGGTGCTCCACCATGGAATATGTTAAAGCTCCAAATTATCCAATTGCACCGATGGCGGCTCCAATGCCAATGCCAGCCCCTGCTCCGATGCCAATGCCAATAACTATGCCGATCGCACAACAGCCAGCCCCAATTATGCATCATCATAAACCGGTGCACAATGATATTCACCTGCACGCATCGTACCAACAAACTTCGTTCGTTTTCCCTAAACCTGTTGCCGCAGCTCCGGTAGCCAAAGTTTGCTCGCACCACGGCCACAATAATCTAGGCAGCATTCTGGTTCTGTTTATTTTGCTTGTTATCATTACTCGCTGTATTTGTAAATAATAACAGTCAAAAGAAACAACACGAAATGGACCCACGGCAGGTTGACACCTCTGTGGGTTTATTTTGTTGAACCGCAATGTAGTATCATTTTTTCACAACGTAGAGTCACATTTTCCCCCTTTATCTTGATAAGCTTGAATTGTTAAGAAGGACGATGCAGCGACAATTCAATGATGACAGGGGACTAACGCGATGCAAAAAAATGATGGCATGAATTACGCACCAGTCGGTACATTTAACTCCGTTTGCAAACCGGGGGAGTTTATATTTGCAGCAGCAGCTTTGGATCATGGCCATATCTACGGCATGTGCAACGGGCTTCGCGAAGCGGGCGGCGAGTTGAAATGGGTGTACGATCCCGATTCGGCGAAGGTGGATAAGTTTGTGGCCAAATTCCCGGGCGTTCGCGTCGCAAGCTCCTTGGAAGAGATTCTCCAGGATCCCGAAGTCAAGCTGGTCGCATCTGCAGCGATTCCATGCGATCGCGGACCGCTGGGACTGAAGGTTATGGATAGCGGCAAAGATTATTTTACGGATAAAGCGCCGTTCACGACGCTGGAGCAGCTGGAAGCGGCACGCGCGAAGGTTGCAGAGACGAAGCAGAAGTATGCTGTTTACTACAGCGAGCGTCTTCATGTAGAGAGCTCCATCTATGCAGAGCAGCTTATTAAGCAGGGAGCGATCGGACGCGTGCTGCAGGTGATCGGCCTTGGCCCGCATCGCATCAGCCTGTCGAACAGACCGGACTGGTTCTTTGAGAAGGAGAAGTTCGGCGGCATTTTGTGCGATATCGGAAGCCATCAGATCGAGCAGTTTCTGCAGTTCACCGGCGCGAAGGACGCCAAGGTGGTGCACAGTAAGGTTGCGAATTACCATTACCCGCAGCACCCAAGGTTCGAAGATTTCGGTGACGCGACATTGGTCGGCGACAACGGGGCGACAGGCTACTTCCGTGTAGACTGGTTTACACCGGATGGATTAAGCACATGGGGCGACGGCCGCATGACGATCCTCGGAACGGATGGCTACATCGAGCTTCGCAAATACGTGGATATCGCCAGAGAGCAAACGAGCGACCATGTGTATCTTGTGAATGGAGATGGCGAGCAGCATTTTGCCGTGAACGGAAAGGTTGGGTTCCCTTACTTTGGCCAACTGATTCTCGATTGCTTGCATCGTACGGAGCATGCAATGACGCAGGAGCATGCTTTCAAAGCAGCGGAACTGTGCTTGATTGCGCAGCGGGATGCAATGAGAATTACAAGCAACTAAAACTTTGGTTATGAATTCCGGATAATTCCAATAAGGGTATCGTGTGAGAAGAAGACTTCTGCTGATGAGGCGGTCTTCTTCTTTTTTGTCTTTGGTTTTATGTGGAGTTGGACTTTGAATGTATCTTAGAGTTATTCTGTAAGGTATAATTAACTTTATATTCCCAGAAGAATAGATCGATGTACAAGATATGGACGAGCAAAGATATATTCTTTCAAGCAGATCAAACGGAGGGGAAGTACTGTGCAATCGAAATTTAAATTCGCTGTAGGCATATCCATTGTGGGATATGTAGTAAGTCTTTTAACGGCTCGATTTCTACCGGGCGCACTTAATTTATTAGTGCCGACCACTTTTTCGTTAGGAAGCATTCTCGCACTTAGTCGTCATGATGCCGCAAGAAAAGGCCCCAATATCCCGGATGCTACCAGCGTATCTGCACCGAACACAGAGCCTGCGCGCAGTTCCAATCCGGATAGTAAAGCGGAGCAAAATGTGGAAAGCGATCCATTCTGGGAACCCATATCTGAATATATTCATGTGATCGAAGAGACCGTTATTTCCGAGGGGCAGAAGAGCACTTTAGATGATGAAATCGTTGAAAAGACGCTAAGCTTGCTTTCCAGAGTAGGCCGGTTAATCCCGCAGCTGAAAGAGCTTAACGATCCAAACATGAATCATAACATCCAACGTTTAATTTTCAAGGACCTTAATGGCGCTATTAACCCATTCTTAAAGCTTGGCGGAGAAGCGAAACGATTAAATCGCCGGCTGCTTTTATCCGGGATCAAGGATATCAACTCGCAAATCTCCACTTACGTTGAGACCATTGAACAGAAAGATTTAATTGAACTGCAAACGCGAATGGAACTCATTCAACAACGTTATCGTTCAACAGACTAAAGGAGGAACCGAAGATGTCAACCCAACTGGTACAATTGAAGTCTACAGATTTGCAGAAAGTAGAACAGGAAGCAAAAGAACTGCTCCAAAAGGTATCTGCTACGGATACGATGGAATTAGAAACATTAATGGATTCCATAGGACGTATGGGTTCAAAAACGATGGAACAGGCCGGACAATCTTTGGCCATGCTAGAGCGCCCAGTCAATGAATTGATGTCTGGCAAACGTTCAGAGGTCCAGAACAACATCTTGAAGCTTCGCAACGAAATCGATTCTTTGAGCAAGAGCAAACAACTTGGTTTTTTCGAAAAAATGATGAAAAAGACGCCTCTGAAAAATTATATCTACAAATATCAGTCTGTGAAGACAAACGTCAATGCCATTGTGCAATCCCTGCGCAACGGCAAGGAAACACTCGAAGAAAATATGGCTTATATGAAAACATTGAAGAAGAATTCCATCGAATCTGTCTACAATCTTCAAATGCGGATAGCCATGGGTGAGAACTTAAAGCAGCTCTTTGAGCAAGAGATTGCCAAGCCCGAAAATGAAAGCCGCAAAACGCATCTTGAAAGAGGGCTTCGCAAGGTTGTGACCCGCATACAGTCCTTTCAGGAAATGGTCATCCTCTATCAGCAGGCGATTGCCGGTACGGATATCATAAACGACAATAACGATAAACTGATTGATGCGGTTAATGCGACAATCGATAAAACACAGAATCTTCTTACCGTTTCTGCGATGATTTCTATGGCGATCGAGGATCAGGTACAGACCATTGATGCTGTAAATTCGGCGAACGCGACGCTGAATAAAATGTTTGAGGACAATTCGCGTTTGTTGAAAGAAACGACTCAGAAAACGAACGAATTGCTCGGAAAACCAGGCTTGCAGATGGAATCCATTGAACGAGGCATGACAGATCTCTTCAGCGCCTTGGATATGTTTGAACAGTCCAATCGGACAATTATCCAATCAGCGACAGAGCATACCAAACGTCTCGGCGACATTAGCCAGCAAATGACACAGCGGCTTGGCTTAATGCCCGGAAATAAAACGAATGCGGAGAAAGCATCAGAACTAAGCGGTCTTTTAGAATAAAAAGCTCCGTCTTTAACGGACAAGCCCGGTGCTTTCAATAACGATTTGTGTTTTAACTTGAAATTTGACGGATGAATAGACGGATTGCCAATGTTCCCAGTCGTCTTCTTGACCGAAATATTGGCTTAGGTAGTGAAGACCGAAGCCGTAGGGGTCAACATTGGCATCCCGGATTTTATAAAGCAGCTCTTCTGCCGTCTTGTTGACGGTTGTTTCAAGCCTTTTTTGGACTTCGCGGAGATTGGAGTTCAACACTTTGATCGGACTTTGCTCAATCATTCCGTTCATTTTGAGTGAATACACGACTGTTGGAATTTCATCGTTTGTTATGGAAACATGTTTGGATATCCGTGAGACGTAGAAAGCCAACCGCTTCCCTTCGTAGTCAATGGGGATACCTGAACGGCTGAACTCGTTCGCAGTCATGTTATAGAGGATGGTTTCCATCGGACTTAACCGAAGCTGTTCTTTCGTCTTGTTCAGTAAAGAAAGTTTCTCGACAACGTAGGAATCGCCGTCAAAGCTGACGATGGGAAGGTAGGGATCGAGTCCCTTTTCTTTAAATCGGCGAAAATTATCGAATAAGTGTGCGGTTACGGTGTAGGGGGAAACCGTACCTTCTTTGCCGAAGGTTAAAAAGAAGGAATTGCCTGCCAACCTCTCCGTTGACGGATTTGCCTTTAACAGCTTATTTGCGTTCGGTTCCGCTAGGGCCATATAAGAAATCAGTTGAATGTCTCTTCTTCTGGCGAGCCAATTCAGCGGCTCCTCCATGGATTCCCTCACTAAGCTGTCTCCAAACAAGAACACCCGGCAATGACCAAAATCGAGTTCTTTATCGACATGAGCTTTTATATTCCTAACCGCTTCCGCGATGCTTTTGGCTTCCAAATGTTCGATTTGGCTCTCTGCCATTCCCTCACCGACCTTAGAGGCTGGTATAGCTAGCCGAAGTGTGACGAGATAAGGATTTTCCTTTTTCCCGGTCCAATCCATGCCCATAGCAACGACGAAGAATCTCTTATCAAGGTCCTTGAACCCGCATCCTCCCAGAGATAAACAAATAAACAGCAAAGAAACAGGCAGTAACAAAATCCTCATGCACATACGTTCTCCTTCTTTTTCCTCCATACAAAATAGAGCATCATAAAGAGGAATAGGAATTCCATGAAAAACCGGGCAACGAGCCATGTCTCAGAAATAACCTGGTTCATCTCTAGGCTCACAAATCGCATAAAGACGAAAGATAAGATCCCGGCACCTAACGCTAGCCATTTATTCATATTGGGAACCGGGTCCTCTTCTAAAGCCACAGAACGATTAATGGAATATCTGATCAACATGATGGTTGTATGCCATGTATTCATGACAAATAGCAGCGACAATCCAGTAAAGAGCAGCAAAAAGACAAATAAAACCCGATTAATGAATCCGTACTCCATAATCATGGAATCCGCTGTCATGCTCCAAAGGTAAACGTAATCTCCTACACCTACCGTACCATGAAAACCGATGGGTACGAAGAAAGTAACCAATAAGAAGAAACACCCGAATAAAGGGACGATCCAGCGAAACCGAAAGCGAAACCCTTCAACATGCAAGCGATTCAAAAGAAAAAGGGAGAAATGGCCGGAAAACAAAAAGGTAGCTGAAGCCATGGATACGAAGGATGGCGGCTTGTTCACGTATCCGGCAACGTAACGGACGGCATCCCAGTTAAAGCTATCATTAACAATGGCTTTGATCAGAAACAAAAGCAGCAATGGAGAGATGATCAGCATCATGATTTCATGGATAAACTGGACGGATCGGGTTGACCGGGAGCTTGCCCATACGCCAGCGCTAACCATGAGAAACAAATTTAAGTAAGGATTCATGTCCGGATAAAAGAACATTCGAACCGTCTCCGAAAAGGCGAAAATAACGATGGTTCCTGCCGGCAGCCAGATCAACAAACCAGCCATTAAGCTTAAGGTAACGGTAAGCCATCTGGGTATGTATCGATCGCATATTTCAGGAAAGCCCAGCCCGGGAAACTTCTCAAAAGAAGCCATCATCACGTAAGCGATCACGGAGCCAATCACCATTGCGATAAGCATGCCGGAAATTGCGCCTTGAAATCGATCCCTTATGAGCATTGTCGGCACGAACATCATAATGTTAATCATTCCAACATAGAGCACATGATAATAGGTATATCGAGACATGACTTACTTTGTCCCCTTTCCATGATGATGCACCTTCGCCTCTAACTTCGGAATGTAGAGCGCTAAATAGGGTTGGCCAAAGCTTCGAAGATTGCACCAATATACGATTAATGCAAAAAATGAAACGACGACCCCCAGCAATCCATAAAAAATGGAGACGATCACAAACAGGTATTTAATGAAACGCACGGAGTAACCAAAGCCGTTGTTCGGGATAACAAAATTAGAGATGGCGACAACGGAAGTTACGATAATCATGATGCTGCTCACTAATCCCGCCTCTTGAATGGCTTGGCCGAGAATTAAACCGCCGACGGTTGTTGCCGTTGAACCGATGTAGCGCGGCAGACGAAGACTGGCCTCATTCAAGGCTTCAATCATAAAAAGCATAATAAAGACTTCGATGAAAGAAGGGTAGGGGACGACGACTCGGCTGCCGGCGATTGACAGTGTTAATTGAACCCGCAGCACCTCAGGATTATAAGAGACAATAGCGATGTAGAGAGCAGGCAAGGTAATAGTTAGCAGCATGGCAACATATCGGAGGATGACCAACGATTGGCTCATCCAGAATGATTCGTAGTCATCGTCCATCGCGTGAAGGAAGTCAAACAATCGAACAGGGAGCACAAGACCGAAGCGGCTTCCGTCTTGAAGGAGCGCTATTTTTCCGCGTTCGAGCATGATGGCGATCCGGTCGGGTCTTTCTGTCTGGAGAATGATCGGGAAAAACCGGTGCCTTTTCCCGGTTAGTGCTTGTAACAGCTGCCCGGCCGCACGGAGAATCTCGATTTGCAGCTTGCTAATCCGCTCGTTTAATACAGCAAGGACTTCTTCATTCACCAGATTTTTGTCATATAGCACACTTACGCGTGTTCTGGAGTTCTCACCTATGATGTGCTGATCGACAGAAAGAGAGGGTACATTATAACGCAAACGTACAAGGCTGATGTTAAGATCCAAATCTTCAGTAAGTGCTGTCTGAGGACCTTGAAGAGAGGCCTCGATTTGAACGGAATCAGGCTTGTCCTGAAACTTCCTTTGCACATTGAAGCGGTAGACATTGTCTTCGATTTTGAATAAAAGTGTGCCATTGAGCAGCAGCTGCGTCCAATTTTCGGGATCATCAGCGATACCGAAGTTGGGATTGGAGTTGATCATGCGATCGAATTCTTCCGGATCGAAACAATAGGAATATGGAATGAGCAGCCCATCTTTGATCGATGACTGGTCACAAAGCGCAGGAAAGTAAATAAGATCCATCTGGAGGTAACCGTTATCCAGCGTGTCATAAGAAAGATCGGATGGGTTATTAAGTTCAGCGCGGATTTGTTCGATCATGCTATTCCCTCCAATTCCTCACTTTACCATTCGGTTTATCGTACCCTGGAAGTAAATGAACCATACGAGTAAAAGAAAAAGAAACAGCCCGATCGAAAGACCGCGCTGTTTGACCTGATCTGGAGGACACGTATTCCCACCGTATTATAATAAGTATCGGACATAAATATAAATGCTGGCTAATGCAACGGAGAGCAGCATTAGGGGGAAGCCGTATTTCATAAAGGTTATGAATTTAATAGGATGACCTTCCTTAGCAGACAGCCCTGCTGCGATTAAATTGGCGCTGGCCCCAATTAATGTGCCATTTCCACCCAAGCATGCACCGAGAGCCAGACTCCACCATAGAGGTTCCAGGTTGTCTACGCCCATATTGCCCATTTCTTGAATCATCGGAATCATCGTCGCGACAAAAGGGATATTGTCTAAAAAAGCGGAAGCAATCGCACTAAGCCATAGAATTAGCATAGATGTAGCGATGGGATTGCCTCCGGTCAGTTCGATGGCTTGCGCGGCTAATTTGGAGATGATGCCGGTTTCCACAAGACCTGAGACAAGTACGAACAACCCAACAAAAAAGAAGATGGTGGTCCACTCCACTTTAGAGAGGGCATTTTCCATGGCGTGTTCGCCGGTTAGAAGCAGCAGGATAAAGGCACCTGTTAAGGCGACGGTCGCTGATTCCAGATGAAGCATTTGATGCAAGAAGAAGCCGACGATCGTAAGCCCTAATACGGAAACACTCTTAATTAACAAGGGACGGTTCGTAATCACTTCTTTTTCATCCATGTGCATGATGCTCATCTTAAGCTCTGGCGTGGTCTGGATTTGTTTGCGGAACATAACGACGAAAATAGGCAGTATGCATGCCATAATAACAACGACAATGGGTGCAAGGTTATTAATGAATGCCATGAACGTTAATTCTTTAACTGCGCTGCCGATCATAATGTTCGGCGGGTCTCCAATTAAAGTAGCTGTGCCGCCTATATTGGAAGCCAGTATTTGCGTGATAAGAAAAGGCACAGGGTTCACTCGAAGCTGCCTGGTGATGCTAAACGTAACGGGTACCATCAAAAGAACGGTAGTCACGTTGTCCAGGAAGGCTGAGCCGATTGCAGTAATGAGAACGAGTGAAATCAAAATGCGGACCGGGTCGCCCTTCGCTTTTTTGGCGGAAATTAGAGCGATATATTTGAAAAGCCCGGTTTCTGCGGTAATGTTAACAATGATCATCATTCCGATCAATAGCCCCAGCGTATTAAAGTCAATATGGTGCAATGCCGTTTCTTGATTAACAATGCCAAGGACGACCATAAGGACGCCGCCGAGCATAGCGACGATCGTACGATGAATTTTCTCGGCAATAATCAGGCCGTAAGTAACTAAAAAGATGCCAATGGCTAAAATTGCTTGTTGTTCCATAGTAAATCCTCCCACATGTTATTTGGGTTGAAATGAAAAATAGTCAAGTAGTGACTTTGCGCCGCGGATATAAGTAATTTGATGAGTTCATTCGTATATTATTCTCCTTTCTCTGCATAAAAAAAGAGCCCACCAAGGGCTCGGCATGTCAAAAAAAGACCAAAAGGAGCCCTTGGTGACAGGCTCCTCCAAATTACAGTCATATTCAATTCTTACATGATAGGAATGGCTAATGGTTAATATTTGTTAGCGTAATAAATTTACACTGAAGCCGAGATGATTGTCAAGGGTCTTTGAAAGTGAGGGCACATTTGATATAGTAAAGAACTATGAACCTATGAGTACCTATGAGTGAAAGAGAGAGGGAGTAGAACGTGAATAAAATAAACATATCGATACGTACCCAATTGATTACTCTGTTTATATTTTTCGTCTGTATCCCTTTGTTAGTATTTGGTAAATTATGGTACGACAAATCCACTTTATTCATAGAGAAATCGGCTATCAATTTCAATGAACAGATTGTTAAGCAAGTAAACGGACATTTGAACGATTATTTTCTTGAACTGGAGCGGACCACGTTTCCTCTTATTCTGCATCCATTAATCCAGGAATTTATGACGCTTACTCCGGAACAAACGTTTGAACGATTTATGATTACGAATAAAATTCAGAATGAGCTTTTGCAGCAGATTGTTTTCGGAAGGCCGGAAATGTATTCGTTTACAATTTTCTCGAAGCAAGGACTTTCGGTTTCCAGTTTGGGCTCATCCATGGTGGAGAAGCGGTATCAGGCTTATTTGGACATGCCAAGCAGCGAGAATTACTCCCTTTTAGGCATTCGCTGGGAAGGCAATACGCCGCTTTTAACGATCATCCGCAAGTTCAAGGATGCATCGACCTACCAAACATCAGGCGTTTTGATTATCGATTTGAGGTTGAATGTCATATCTGAAATCGTAGATCAAATCGAGGTCGGCGATACAGGATTCTTATGGATTGCAGATGCACAAGGACAGATGATCTATCATCCGGACAAAACGAAGATGGGAGCTAAAGCGCCTGATTGGTATTCCAATCAAGTAAAGAATCTTGATAAAGGCGCGTTTATCCATTCCGAGCACAATGTGAAAGATCTGCTTGTTTTTCATAAATCATCCTATACGGACTGGATCATTGTCTCGCAGGTTCCGATTCATGAGTTGACCGCTGAGTTAATTTCTTTGCGTAATGTGACCATATGGGGAGGACTTGCGCTAGTGCTGCTTGTCATCATCATCATTGGCGGTTTCTCACTATCGTTGACAAACGGACTTTCTAAGCTTAAGCGATTAATGAGGAGTGCGGAAAACGGCAACTTTTTTATAACGGCACCTGAACATCACGGGAATGAAGTGGGAAGCCTCTACCGGGGATTCAACAAGATGGTCCGCGAACTGCGCAGGCTAATCGATGAAGTGCATACGTCACAATTAAGGGAAAAAGAGCTCGTTATCAAACAGAGAGAATCCATGTTGAAAGCGCTCCAATCGCAGATTAATCCCCATTTTCTATATAATACACTCGAAATGATTAATTCATACGCTATCGTAGAAGGTGTTGCTCCTATCAGCCGAATGTCTATTGCGCTTGCTGATTTGTTTCGGTATAGCATTAATGATTCGATGAAAATCGTTTATTTGCAGGATGAATTAGAGCATGTTCGTACGTATTTAGACATTCAAAAGGAACGATTTCCGTATTTGGACATTGATTTCGATGTCGATAAGAGTATGATAACGCATGCCAAAGCGGTAAGGTTGACGATTCAACCGTTGGTGGAGAACAGCTTCCGGCATGGTTATGAGAAGCATCGGATGAAGCCGGTTTATATCGGGATCACGAGTGAACGAAATGAGAACGGTTACCTTTTGCGGATTATTGATAAGGGAAGAGGAATGAAGCGGGAAACGATGGATGCGTATAACGATTCTTTTATGAATGACACGAATACGTCATCTGGAGAAGCAGGTATGGACGAAGCCTTAACAAGTATAGGGCTCTGGAACGTGCATCAACGGGTTCGCTTGTTGTTCGGTCCTCCGTACGGTCTGCAAATTATACAATCAGATGAGCAGGGAACTGTCATTCAAATGATGCTGCCGGGCGTTTCGGAGGAATGATACAAGAGGGGAGAGGATCTGTGATGTATAAAGTACTTATTGTCGATGACGAGCACATGATCAAACGAAGCCTGTACAAAATGATCTCGGAAAGCGAGCACGGGTTTACCGTAGTTGGCGAAGCGGAAGATGGGCAGGAGGCATTGGAGCTTATTAGCCAAACGCAGCCGGATTTAATCATTACGGATATTAGCATGCCGATTATGGATGGGCTTGAGCTCATCAAGGAATGCAGAAATCGACAATTGGCATGCGAGATCGTGATTCTTTCAGGTTATGGGGAGTTTGAATATGCCCGGCAAGCGCTCCATTCTGATGTTGGGGAGTATTTGCTAAAGCCTATTCGGCCAGATGTACTGGACAACGTTCTGAAAACGGTGCGGGAAAAGCTCGACTTGAAACAAAAAGCGTTGTTGGAAAGAAGCAACTGGATGTGGTATTGCAAAACAATTGCTATCCGCATAGCAAGCTTGATTTGGGATCTGGATGAAAAAGAAATTCAGCAGGAACTGATCAGCGTTCATCGTACATATAGGGAACAGTCGGGAGATACCACTTTGTTCAAGCATCTTTGTTATGAATTGCTGACGTTTATTGAGAAAGAATTAGAGCAACGCGCGGGGACCGGCGGAGTGGTTAATCAGACCGAATCTGCCAGGTTTTACGAGGTGTCGGATCCGGCTGAAGCATGGCGATTATTAGAAGTAAGCATCATGGAACATGTGAAGGCTATACAAAACAAGCGAAAGCATGGCGCCTCTCAAGGCATCAAAACGGCCGTTGCCTTTATTGAGCAGAATTACATGGAAGAGGATTTATCCTTGCAAGTGATTGCCGAACGGATGCATATCTCTTTGTCCTATGCGAGCCAGTCTTTCAAAGAGACAATGGGCGTTAGTTTTACGCAATATTTGACAAGTCTTCGTATGGAGAAAGCGAAGGAAGTGCTTCTTCAGGACCCGAATTGCAAAACGTACGAAGTGGCGACCGCGGTAGGATATAGCGATTATCCGCATTTTACGAAAACCTTTAAAAAACATTTCGGCTATTCACCGAGGGAGTATAGAAAGAGAATAGGATTCGACTAGGACCTTGAGAACCTGCAAGGTCTTTTCTTTTTTTGAATGTCCAGAGGACGAAATTTCTCAGTCATGTATTTTAAAAAGTCACAGAAAAAAGCACAAATTTATTAAATAAATGACATGTACGAAGGGAATGAAAGCGATTACGATTAGGGTATCAAAAGTTAAGACATGGAGGAGTCATATGGCCGAGATCAATCTAGCGGAAATGGACAGCGCAAGTTATCGAGTCCCCATTGTCCCGCACAGCAAGAAGAGATACCTGCTCAAGAATTGGCAAATCTATTCCATGATTCTGCCTGGAATCTTGTTCTTTATCATCTTTCGATATATCCCTCTAGCTGGAAGCATCATTGCTTTTCAAGATTACAATGTATTTTCGGGGCTTTGGGGCAGCAAGTTTGTCGGGTTCAAGCATTTTGAGGCGCTGTTCACGTATCCGGAATTTTTTAGTATTTTACGCAACACGATACTAATTAGTTTATATCAACTCATTTTCGGATTTCCCGCGCCTATTATTTTGGCGCTGCTTTTAAATGAAGTACGCAAGATGATGTTTAAGCGGGTCGTTCAGACAGTCATTTATTTGCCCCATTTTCTTTCATGGGTCATTGTCGGTGGCCTCGTAATTAACTTTTTGTCCCCCAACTATGGCATTATTAATCAACTGCTCGGTAATTTTGGAATTGAGAAAATATTTTTCATGCAAGAGCCGGGATATTTTCGAAGCATAGTCGTCATTTCGGGGATTTGGAAGGAAGTCGGTTGGAGCACGATCATTTACTTGGCGGCTGTTGCAGGCATCAATTCAGAGCTTTATGAAGCTGCGGATATGGATGGAGCCAGTAAATTCCGGCAAGTATTCAGTGTTACTTTACCGGCGTTGATGCCAACGATTATGGTTCTGCTCCTGCTTAGAATCGGGCATATTCTAGATTTGGGTTTCGAACAAATTTATATTCTGCTTAATCCGCTAGTCAAAGACACAGGGAATATTATCGACACTTACATCTATGAAGTGGGTTTGCTAGGTTCGCAATTTAGCTACACTACCGCAATCGGTATTTTTAAATCTGTCATTGGTCTGATTCTAATATTAGGCGCTAATCAACTCAGCAAGAAACTAAGTGGCAATTCACTATTTTGAGGAAGGGGGATGTGTTTCATGATTGGAATGGGGACTGCAAGAAAGTGGTTTGTTTCGTTGAATTATATCGTTTTAGCGCTTACCGGCCTCGTGATGATGCTGCCTTTTGTCAACATATTGGCAGGTTCTTTTAGCGGAGGAAAAGCTATCTTACAAGGAAGCGTAACCATATTTCCCGTAGATTTTACTTTGGCCAACTATGCCTCCGTGCTGAATAATATAGCCATTTGGAAGTCATTCGGAATAACGGTCTATGTGACTGTTTTGGGAACGACGCTTAATCTTCTATTTACTTCTACGATGGCTTATGGACTTGCTAAAAAGGATTTAAAGGGGCGTTCTTTCTTCATTCTTCTTGTACTTTTTAGCATGATTTTCACGGCACCCATCATTCCTTCGTATTTGCTCGTGAAGTCATTCGGCATGTTGAATACGTTATGGGCATTGATGATTCCGGGCTTAATTGGCGCGTTTAACCTGATTATCATGATTTCGTTTTTTCAATCCATCCCGGAAGGGCTTACGGAAGCTGCCAAAATAGATGGCTGTAACGAGTACCGCACGTATTGGAGCATTGTCCTGCCGTTATCCTTGCCATCCTTGACCACGATTGGGTTATTTTATGCAGTGGCTCATTGGAACGGGTATTTCTCAGCAGTCATGTATTTAAGAGATCCGGGGCTGTACCCACTGCAGGTCAAGCTGCGACAGCTCATCGTCGACAACGATGCGGCTAATGTCATGCAAAGCGTACAGATGACATTACAGTCTGCGGAAGGTATTAAAATGGCGACAATTATCGTAGCCACTGTCCCCGTGTTGTTAATTTACCCGATGATTCAGAAGCATTTCACTAAAGGAGCAATGCTCGGATCGCTTAAAGGGTAGTTCTCATATGCCAACTACTATAAAAAAGGGAGTGCGTTATGCTTATGAAGAAAAAGAATTTGCTATCAGGGCTTAGTTTAGTCCTCGCTGTTGGATCGGTCATTGGCTGTTCAAATAAAGCGGAGACCGGTGACAGCGGTAAAACTGCGCAGCCTGCAAAGCCTCCAGTCGTCAAAGTTACTTTGGGAACGAGGGGTCTGCCCTATGTGGAAGGATCGCCTAATATTAACGAAGATAAGTTTGTGAGGAAGCTCCGGGAGCTGTCCAAGACAGATGTCAAGTTTGAACTTATTCCTCACCAGGAATTCAATAAGAAACTCACCTTGCTTTTGGCCGCAGGGGACCTTCCAGACCTTCTTCAGATCAATGGCGTTAACTCTCCCGAGGTGGCCCCAGCTGTAAACAATGGCGCATTTTACGAGTTGAACGATTTGATTGACAAATACGGCCCTAATCTGAAAAAGAATATTTCACAAACGACGTGGGATTCACCTATGGTTAGTAATAACGGAAAGATTTATGCCATTCCACTCGAGAACTATATACGGAATACACAGGTCGTTTATGTACGAAATGATTGGCTCCAAAAGCTGAACTTGAAAACGCCGAAAACCATCGACGAATATGTGGACATGTTGAAAGCGTTTAAAGAGAAAGATCCGAACGGAAACGGAAAAGCGGATGAGATTCCATTCTCAGGTCGACAAAATTTCGCTTTTAGCGAAGTGTTCTTCGCTGCCTATGATGCGATTCCGGGAGGATGGAAATATGAAAACAACCAGTTAATCCCGAACTTTATTCGACCGCAAATGAAGCAAGCCCTGGAGCTGCACCGTAAGTTATACCAAGAACAACTAATGGATAACGAAATTTTCGTTCAGCAAGGGAAGGATTGGGACGCTAAAATCAAAGGAGCTGCTAGGGTTGGCATGTTTGTGCATGATCCAGGGTATCCGGATAAATGGCGCTCGGAAGTCAAGCAGGGTGACTCTAATGCGGATGTCATTAATATTCCTGCTCCCACAGGCCCAGATGGCAAAGGGGGTCTGATGATCGGTTCCCCTGTCAATATGGCATGGTCGATCCCGAAATCGAACAAACACCCGGAAGAAGCCATTAAATTCTTGAACTGGTTTTATTCGGACGAAGCTCAGAAATTCCTTGATTACGGCTTGGAAGGCGAAGATTATACGCTGGATAATGGGAAAGTGAATTATAAATATCCGACAAATCCGGATGAGATCAACAGAGAAAATATGCATCTTATGTTCCTGCGCTTGGTAGGGCCTTCCTATTTGGCGAATGAATCCTTTATGAAGGGGCGTAAGGACGGGGATATCATCGCAAACGCGATTCAAATCGCTAAAAGCGAAGGTCGTCAAGACGATGGGGTGGATATGCCGATACCGCCTACCTTGCAGTCGAAGCCAGAGCTTGGCAAAAACGGTTTGTGGATGGAGACAGCTGCCAAAATCATGACCGGCAAAGAACCGATCGACAGCTTTGATAAGTTCGTAGAGGACTGGAAAAAGCGTGGCGGGGACCAAATCATTAAAGAAGCAACGGAATGGTACAACGCAAAAAATAAAAAGTAAGATGATGGCTCCCTCCTTTCCTTAGATGGAGGGAGCATCTTTAATTATCAGGGGGTAATCACTTTGAATCATACCAATCAGCTCAATGGGAATTTCACAAACGGCCAGCCTATAACGGCGGTAATCGTAGGTGCCGGACATCGTAGTCTGCTCTATGCTTCTTATGCTACTAAACATCCGGATCAGCTGCGTATCGTTGGTATCGTTGAACCTGATCCTGTTCGCAGACAACTGACTGCAGATAAATTCGGCCTTACGTCCGAATGCTGCTTTGAATCGGTGGAGCAGCTGGTCGCGGGGCCTCGGATTTCGGAAGCGGCAATCAACGGAACAATGGACCATCTTCATATCCAAACGACGATTCCGCTGCTTGAGGCCGGCTATCATGTGCTATTGGAGAAACCAATAGGAACGACCGAAGAAGAAATTTATGTGCTGCATCAAAAAGCGAAAGAACATAACCGCATTGTGATGATCTGCCATGTATTGCGGTATGCCCCATTCTATGCGGAAATTCGCAAAAGAATTGAAGCGGGCGACATCGGAGAAGTCGTCAATATTCAAACGGCGGAACATGTTAGTTATCATCATATGGCGGCTTCCTTCATTAGGGGGAAGTGGAACTCCAAAGAAACATGCAAATCATCTATGCTGATGGCGAAATGCTGTCATGACTTAGATATTATTAGTTGGATGACGGGCGAAATAAGACCAACGAGAGTAAGCAGCTTCGGAGGTCTCATGCATTTTAAAGCTGAAAATGCACCTGAAGGCTCGGGAAAACGCTGCCTGGTCGACTGCAAGATCGAAGAAAGCTGTCCTTATTCGGCTAAAAAGCATTACATTGAACAAGGGCGCTGGGGCTTCTACGTTTGGGAAAACGACTACTTCGGGATAGCGCCGACGGAAGAGGAAAAGCTGGATATCCTGCGTACAAGCAGTCCGTATGGCCGATGCGTCTGGCATTGCGACAACGATGTCGTCGACCGCCAATCCGTTATCGTGGAATTCGAGAATGGCTCAACGGCTACGCACAGTATGATCGGGGGGACTTCCAAACCATGTAGAACGCTATTCATCGTCGGGACGAAGGGAGAAATTCAGGGAACTTTGGAAGATGGTTCATTTGTAGTCCGACACCCCGATGCCCGTGCTGGGCATGAATACACAGAGGAGCGCGTAACCGTAAATGTAACCAACGACAGTCACGGTGGGGGAGATTTACTGCTCGTGAATGATTTCGTGCGTGTGCTGCGAGGGGAAAAGCCTTCGATATCAAGCACTTCTTTAGAGAAATCCGTATATGGGCATCTCATCGGATTTTCTGCAGAGTGTTCCCGGCGGGAAAACAGAATTGTGGAGATTGGGGCTTTGTAAGGGAAGAAGAGAAATAAAGTGTGCTTCATTAACAGGCAATGAGATTTGAATGAAAGAGTCTCCTTGGTATGATGTTTATGGGCCCCAGATGCTTGCCAGCGAACGGGTCCATAGCAAAACCAAGGAGACTACAACATGCATGCTATCTAGACGTTCTATTTAATAATCAGAGCTTGCTTTTGGGTCGACAATTCATGCTTTGTATTAGAATTGTTCTCTGAGACATCAAAATTAGCGACGGCCCAAACTTCATATTCGCCATGAGTGATGCGTATATCGCTATATTTGTAACATGGGAGAATTAGCACTATCGTGTCATCTAATTAATCCTTTCTTATTAGAGGAAATAGACAATCTTGAGCATTACATTGATCATGAAAATATAGACCACGAACTAGGGCGAGCTGATATTGATGAACAAGGTCTTCGCAATTTAATCCCCTATGCTCGTCGGAAAGTTTGGTTAAGTAACTTCCGCATACACTTTAAGTAACACAGATCGGCGAATTGTGGTTTCGTACCAGCACGACTCAGTTGTTGAACACTACTTGTCCATATAAAGAAAAAAGAAAAATACCGTCAGTTTGTCTTTGAGACACTTTGACGGTATTTTTGTATTTGCAGGAGAGCTTACAGGCGAGAGTGCGGTTGATGTTCTGAAAAAAAAGGAAAGTTGAGAAATTTCCCAGAGAAAAAAAGTCCAATTGCCGCAAGAAGGCTGTTCTCGTAGGCTAGGGGTATCAACTCGAACGCAAGAGAAGTGGGGAGGTGTAAAATAAAAGAATGAGCCGTGAATATAGTCATCCTATCCCCTCGGAGATCAGGACTCCTACAGCCAAGCAGCGATCTCGAATGTGGGCTATCATAAAACGGGATAAATATCTGTATCTGTTAGCAATGCCGGGTATCCTTTTCATGATCTTGTTCAAATATGTACCCATGTGGGGGATAATTATTGCTTTTCAGAATTATTCTCCTTACAAGGGGGTGCTTCACAGCGATTGGGTAGGGCTGGAGCACTTTATCCGTTTTTTCTCAAACCCGGACTTTATGCAACTGTTCCGCAACACGATGGCGATCAACTTGATGAATCTGGTTTTCTACTTTCCACTGCCGATTATCGTTGCTTTGCTGCTGAATGAGGTAATGGGCAAATCCTTCAAAAAGCTGATTCAGTCCATCGTGTATTTGCCCCACTTCCTTTCCTGGGTCATTATTGTGGGGATCACCTTTTTAATGTTATCGCGCACCGATGGTGCAATCAACAACCTGTTTATGTATGTGGGATTCAGCAAAGTTGATTTCCTGACAAACCCTAAAGTCTTCTGGATATTACTTACGGTACAATCGATCTGGAAGGAAGCGGGATGGGGCACAATCATCTTTCTTGCAGCTATGGCCGGGTTGGATACGCAATTGTACGAAGCTGCCAAGATTGATGGGGCAAAACGACTGCGGCAAATTTGGCATATTACGCTGCCAGGAATCCGCAACGTGATCCTAATTTTACTCATATTGCGAATTGGTAATATTATGGATGTCGGATTCGAGCAAGTGTTCCTCATGGGCAATGGGGCGGTATCGAATGTGAGCGAGGTCTTCGATACGTATGTCTATCGCCTCGGAATACAACAAGGCCAGTTCAGTTTCAGTACGGCTGTCGGGCTTTTCAAGTCTGTGGTGGGGCTTGTGCTGGTTGTAATCGCCAACAAACTGGCCAAACGCTTTGGCGAAGAAGGCGTGTATTAAGGAAGGGGATGCAGGATGAGAAAGAGCACAAAGGACCTCTTTCCGGTTTTTAACTACGTGGTGTTGTCGTTAATCGGGCTAATAACGTTGTTCCCGCTTTATTATGTGGTTGTCGTCTCGTTTATGAGCCCGTCGGAATATTTAAAGGGAGGGTTAAGATTGTTTCCCTCCGATTGGTCTCTGGCCTCTTATCAATATTTGTTATCGACGAAGGCGTTCCTAAGCGCTACGATGATCAGTGGATTTCTGGCTATTGTCGGCACAATCTGCAGTCTGGTTATCACGGCGGCACTGTCTTATGCCTTGTCACGCCGTAGAATGCCAGCCCGCCGAGCGATTCTATTATTAATTCTGTTGACGACACTTTTTAATCCGGGAATGATTCCACCGTATTTGCTTGTGCGCGATCTGCATTTGATTAATAGCATCTGGGCACTTATTATTCCTGTGCTGACAAGCGGTTGGTATGTGATTCTAATGAAGGGCTTCTTCGACAGTATCCCGGACAGTCTGGAAGAAGCGGCCCAGATGGACGGTTGCAATGATCTCGGCATTTGGTTCCGAATCATTTTGCCACTATCCTTGCCATCGTTGGCGGCCTTCGGCCTCTTCTACGCAGTTGCCTACTGGAATACCTTCTTCTCGGCTGTACTGTATATCACAGACTCGTCCAAGTGGCCCCTGCAAGTACTGCTTCAGAACATGCTGATCGATTCCTCGACAGCTGCGGGTGGAGGCGCTGCGCAGGAGCTGATGACCGAGCAGTCGATTCCTCCAGAAACACTTAAAATGGCTGCTGTTGTCATCGCGACGGTCCCTATTTTATTCGTCTATCCGTTTCTGCAAAAGCATTTCGCCAAGGGTGTCATGGTTGGTTCGATCAAAGGGTAACGAAACATTCGAATATTATAGGGGGTTCTCCAATTGAAATATCAAAAACATGGTATAGTAAAAAGCACAATCCTATTGACGGCTGCGGCCGTGGCGCTATCAGGCTGTGGGGGAGATGGCGGCAAAGCGTCCCAAAAGACAACTGAGATCTCCATCATGACCAACTTCAGTACGCCGGAGCCGCCGGGCGCGGACAATGTAATCGTTCAGGAAATCGGCAAGCGCACGAATACGAAGTTAAATATTCAATGGGTATCTTCCAATAACTATGCGGAAAAAACGAAAGTAACGCTAGCCTCCGGTGATATCCCAGATCTGATGTTCGTCATGGACCCTTTTGACCCGCTAGTCATGCAGATGGCCAAAGAAGGAGCGTTCTGGGAGTTGACGCCAGAGCGGGTGAAAGCTTACCCGAACCTGGCAGCTTACCCGTCCGCGGTATGGGAGAATTCCAGAATGCAGGATGGTAAAAATTATGGTATTCCGGCGGTTCGTCCTATGGGAGGCTGGTCTTTTATCAATATTCGCAAAGACTGGTTGGATAAGCTCGGTCTGAAAATGCCGCAGACGACCGATGAGTTATTTGAAACAATGAAGGCCTTTACCTATAACGATCCTGACGGCAACGGAAGGCAGGACACATATGGACTTGCAGGCAACCAAGGCTCCTTCCTGTTCGAGCCGCTGTTCAACTCGACGCAGGGCAAGTGGAAGCTGAAGGACGGCAAACTGGCCCATATTTACCTGGAGCCGCAAACCCGTGATGCGCTTTTGTTCGAGAAGAAGCTGTACGATGAGAAGGTTATTCCTGAGGATTTTGCGGTGCTCAAGCTTAGCCAGTTCGAAGATATGGCCAAGGGCAACAAGGCCGGCATGTGGGTCGATACAGTAGAAGCTTCCTGGCGTCCGACGGAAGAGCTTCGGAAGACGATTCCTAATGCGGACTTTCTGCCGATGACGTATTTGATCAGCCCTGAGGGCAAGAAGATGGCGTATCAATGGCGGGGCTTTAATGGCATTTTCCTGATACCGAAGAAAGTGTCCGAGGAGAAGCTGAAGACCATTCTGCAATTGATGGATTATGGTTCGTCCCAGGAAGGCACGGATCTGGCTTGGTACGGCTTCAAGGATGTTCACTATACAGAGAAGGATGGCATCAAGCTGGCGACAGAACAGGCGAAGAAAGATATCGTCTCCCAAAGTGCGCTGGGGAAAATCTTCAGTCGGGATGAGAAGTACCTGTGGGCTTACAGAACGGGCATGCCTGCCGATGTCTTTGAACGCAATAAGAAGATCGTCGATGCTCGGGTGCCATATCTCGTCGGAGATATCGGCAATGGGCTATACTCGGAAGCAGCGAGCAAGTTCGGTGCTGAGATCGATAAAAAGGTGGATGATCTGCGGGTTAAGATCGTGATGGGTAAGGAGCCGATCAGTGCTTGGGACGATTTCGTGAAGAATCTGTCTAAGGACGACAATTTCCAGAATATCATTAAGGAAGTAAACGATTCTTACCAGAAGAGAATAGCAGGGAAAAAGTAAGGAAATCAGCAGGAAGCGGCTCTTGAGACATTAGCTCAGGAGCTCGTTTCCTGTACGAGCATACACGTTGGGATGGGTGAGCATGAAGAAGCGGATTGGGAAGGGATTACTATCATATCGGGGACATACATTCCGGCGGAGCTTGCTGCTCATTTTGATGGTCACAACCATACCTACCCTCCTTATTGCAGCTAGCAGTTATTATATTGGGGTCAGCTATATTGAACGTGAAGTCGAACGGACGCATAAGCTGCAGCTTGACTACACGGTTAAACAGGTCAGCGACGCATTGGGACATTTGCAAGTCGGCATGAACCAGTGGACGCTGAATCCGCTGATGAGCGATAAGCTGAGAGGCATCGATTTTAAAGATAATTATGCGTTCAGCAAGGATTTCTTTGAATCTCTGACCGTCTTGAACAACAGCAGTGCGCTAATCGATCAAGTCTTTGTGTATCTGGAGAGCCCGCCTCGCATCATCTCGGACAGTCAAGGGATTCACAAACTGGTGGACAGTGGAGCAAAGCCATACCACGAGCTGCTTACGGTCAAGGAGCGATTATTTTGGCGCGTGCTCCAGGCGCCTGCCCTGGAAGGGCTGTTCGTCATACACAAGCTGCCGGTCATCGGCGAGCCCTTCGGTTCGATCATGGCCCGAATCAATGAGAAGCAGCTGCTGAATCTGGCTGGCTTTGACCCTAGCTTGGGTGGCACAGCTTTCATACTCAGCAGGGAAGGAGCGCTAATGTCACGCGATCTGTTTTCGCCTGCCGTCTTGAGAATGAACGAGGAATTAGTCCAAGAAATAAACGGCAAGCAGGACAAGTCCGCTTCTTTCCGCTGGAGCTGGGACAACGAGTTGTATATCGTATCGACGGCAACTATACCTGTTACTGGTTGGGAACTTGTGTCGGCGGTGCCGCTCTCCGAATTTCTGAAACCGATTTTGATCGTATCCCGGCTGATCATGGCAGTAGGGCTGGTTAGTCTGCTGTTTGTTCTGCTCAGCTCCTGGTATGCGTCTGTCCGACTCGTCCAGCCCATTCATCGGCTGCTCCGTACGTTGATCTCTCCGGTTGGGACCGATCCGCTGCTCGTTCCTAAGGACGAGATCCAGTTTATCGAAGAGCAGTGGCGGAACTTGAGTACAGAAAGTCATTTACTGCAGTCTCGGCTGGAAAATCAACACTCCTCGCTGCGGATGGGGTTCCTGCTGCAATTGGTGCAGGGTCACCTGCAGCTGCTGCGGGAGCCGGAGATCAGGCAGCGCATGGAGCAGTACGGGTGGGAGCCGGATGGCCAGCAATTCGTCGTTATAGTTGTGCAATTGCTAGGCTTCTATCGGCTGCAGGGGTCCTTTCGCGAGGATGAACAGCCACTCGTTACGTTTGCAGCAGTGAACATCATTGAAGAACTGACGGGGAGTGACAATGTATCCGTCATGAACCTGCACGACTTGTCTGTTGGCTTGTTCATCATGTTTCCTCGAGAGGCATCCCCTGCTGAGGTAGCCGAACGCCTGAAGCAAATGGCTTCAGAAATTGGCCAGAGCTTGCACCGCATTCTGAAGATGAATACCGTAATCGGTCTGGGTCAGACGGTGTCTGCCATCAGTCGCATTCCAATCGTTTGGGCAGAAGTGCAGCAGGCGCTGCGGCACAGAAAGCTGGATGTGCCGAATCAAATTATCGACCTGAACGAACCGATGGGCGTGCATGCGGAGTCGAGATACCCGTTTACACTGGAACAAGACCTGATCCACGCAATGTTAAGCGGGCTAGGTGAAGAGAGCCGCCGGCTATTAGGCGAGTTCTATCTGGAGCTGAAGGTGCAGGCGGAGTTGGAACTGGTCTTGCAGCAGGGAAGCCTCAGGCTGTTAGGAGCGATGCAGGGGGCTCTGATGAAGTCGGATGTGATGCAGGCAGGCTCCTTATTCGATTGGGGGCAGCTCTATGCGGAGCTGCTGGCGCTGAAGGACAGTGACGAAATGCAAGATTGGTTCGTCGGAAGGATCATGGAACCGCTGATAGCGGAATTGACGCATCATCAGAATGACAGAGCTCGCATGCTGGTTGAGAGGGTGGTCGGGATGATCCGTTCCGAATACCGAACGGATATCTCGCTGGACTTGTGCGCCGACCGGCTAGGGATCTCTTCGTCGGGGCTGAGCAAGCTGTTCATGCAGGTGACAGGCGTGTATTTCGTCGACTACTTGACCAAGACGAGGCTGGACCGAGCCAAAGAGCTGCTGATTGGTTCCGAGCTTAAGATGCAGGAGATCGCCGTGCAGATTGGCTATCAGCCAACGTATTTCAATCGGATTTTCAAGAAAATGGAGGGCATGACGCCGAAGGATTTTCGCGAACACCATAAACTGTAGCCCCGTCGGGGGAAGAAGGGAGCAGAATCTAACATGATCATGGAACGTCTGGATCAGGTGACCGATCCGATCCGCTCAATTGAGCTTTACCGATATGATGTAAACGTTCAGCGGCAATTCAGCCATGGGGCGTGGACCAATCGCATCCACGGATTTATCCGCATTGCGGCTGGGGATCGAGGCGGCTGGGGAGAAAATATCATGGCGATTAACCGCGAGGAGCTGGATTTGAATGAATGGCTCAATCCGCTGCAGGATCTGATCGGGATGACGATCGGGGAAGCGGTTCGAACCGTTATGAGCCGTCTTGTAGAGCTGGGCTCTAAGCGAGCAGAAATGGTGGAGATGGCGCTGCTGGATCTTGCAGGCCAACTGCTCGGTCAGTCCGCCCTCGAACTGCTGGAGCTTGACGGCAAGGAGCCTGTCCCGGGGCTGTTTTGTATTCTGGAAAAAGACCCTGAGAAAGTTCGGGAGCGCGCCCAAGAATCTTGGCATCAAGGCTATCGAACTCACGTAAAGGTTAAGCTGTTCGGAGACACTCAGCTAGATAAGAAGGTTATTGAGGCGGCCCGCGGCATCATGGGCCAGGAGACATTCATCATTGGGGATGTGAATGATGGGTATCGGCCGAAGAAGAGCGACGACAGTCTTGATGGAATCGTGGTGGCGTTGCGTGTCTTGCAAGAGGCTGGCTTGAATGCCTGCGAAGACCCGGCTAACCTGACTGTACCACAATGGGTTGAACTGCAGCGCCAGGTAGGCGTTCTTGAGCTGTTGCCGGATGCTCCGTTGCGGCCGGCGGTCGATGCTGTGCGTCTAGCCGTCACAGGCATGGGCGGCATCTATAATATTCATCCGGGCTGTGCCGGCTCCCTGATTCATGCCGTAGAGCTAGCCCGCAAGATCCGCGGGTTCGGTGCCCGTCTCATGATCGGTGACGACAGTCTGGTCGGCCCGGCTTGTACCGTCTGGCAACAGATCGCAATCGGATTATCGGCTGATTGGGTCGAGGCGCTGGAGAAGCCGGGTGAGTCCGATGCTTTCGACGCCTGCGTCACTGCTCAGGATACGTACAGGACAGCTGATGGGCGTGTAAGTATGAGTGGTCGATCGCCGGGCTTCGGCCTTACGATGGATGAGAAGCAACTAAGGACTTGCAGCAGGGATTACAGCAAATTGGAAGCAATTTAATTTTAGAGATATTTAGGAAAAATGTATACTTAAATCAAGTAGCTGTCGGTATGGCCGACGGCTTTTTTGCGTCCGATAAACTCCATCACTCCTCACTAAGTAGGACTCTTCAGGAGCCAACGGCTTAACTCTTTTTCCATTGACAGCATGCAAGAGCCGATCTATAATTTAAACAAACGTTTAATTAAAACGATCATTTAAATTTCAGTGGGAGTGGTACATATGAAACAAGCATTAGGCGCATTTTTTAAGCAAGGCACGACGAAGGTCGGAATTATTACAGCTATTACGTTCCAGCTGTTATTCAGTTTGATTTGGATGACTGGCTACGCAGGCGTGTCTGATAACACGAAGAATTTGAAGATCGCCATTGTGAATGAAGATCAAGGTTTGGGGAAGACAGTGGCAACCAACTTAAAAGCGAATCTGCCTTTTCAGACGGAACAAGTAGACTCCAATGATAAGGCGCAAGACATGCTTAACAATCGTGACGTGCAGATGGTTATGCATATTTCGGCTGATTTTTCTAAAAAGCTTCAAACACCGGGTCAAACAGCTCCAATTACGTATACAATTAATGAATCCAATCCGTCGATGACAAAGTCTGTGATGCAGGCGGTAGCAGGAAATGTAACAGCAACTGTGAACAAGGAAGCTGTGGCTGCAGGAGCATCTGCGGTATTGACTCAAATGAACCCGAATCTGCCGGCAGAGCAAGCAGGGCAAATCGCCCAAGGGCTCGCTAGTAAAGTAACCTCGGATATTCAAAGTACGAATAAAGTGAAAGATATGCCGAATCAGATGCTTCCGATGATGCTTGTGCTTGCTTCTATCGTAGGAACGATGATCATGGGGATGAACTTTAGCGTTTCTACGACCATTCTCGGCGCATCGGTTAATAAAATGAGTAAAATGGCCGCACGCATGGTGCTGACCGTTATCGCCGCAGTGGTTGTCGGACTTATCAGCGCGACGATGGTTGTTGCTTTGGGCGGTCATGTGGAGAAAGGATTTTTCGCACTATGGTCGTTCGAATCCTTATTCCTGCTTACTTTTGCGTTCGTTGCTCAAATGTTTTTGACTTTGTTTGGGAACGCAGGTATGCTATTTAACATCGCGATGTTGTCCCTTCAATTAGTGTCCTCCGGAGCTATCGTACCAAGGGAGCTTCTGTCGAGTTTCTATCATTCCTTAAGCAATGCCTTCCCGGCTACTTATGCGGTGAACGGTTTGATGAATATTTTGTTCGGCGGTCCTGGCGTGGGTAAAGAAGCCGGATTCCTGTTTCTGATTGCGGCTATTGCTCTAGTTATTGATATTGTGGTCGTGTCTTTGAAAAAAGTGAAGGCACCTGCCGCTGGACATCGCTCGCAAGCCGTGTAATTTTGTATGCAAGGAGGGCGCTGAAGTATGGCACATCAAGAATTAGACATGAAGATGAAAATTGTACTGGCGGCTAAAATGTTGTTCGCCAAGCATGGCTATGATGCGACTAGCGTTCGTCAAATATGTGAGGAGGCCGGGGCCAATGTGGCTCTGGTTTCCTATTATTTTGGCGGAAAAGAGAGCGTTTTCTACGAAATCTTCCGTCAATTTTTTCCGAGCCACAAGCTATCCGGCTTTTTTGATATTGATGATCCTGTCATAGGGATTAAGGCAATTATTGAAGAAGTCATTTTACTTCGCAATAAAGATCCGCAAATGATCAGCCTGCTTCAAATGGAGATTATTACGATGTCCCCACGCATGGAGAAGATGAGAGAGCTCGTTTTTCCGGTATGGGAAAAAGTAAGATCCCTGTTGGAAAAGGGCAGACAGGAAGGTCTTTATCATTTCGAGTCTCTGGATAGCACGTTAATGTTTGTATTGGGTTCGATATTTTTCTATAAGCAAAGAGAGTTTTTTGAACCGCTTTTTACGGATCCGCGGCCGGATATGGACACGCTCATCCATCAAACAACAACCTATGTAATGAATGCATTGGGCTATCAAAGTAAAGGGGAATAAGGACTTATGAGTAAATCCTATATCGTTTGTTTAGGTGAGCTTTTAATTGACTTCGTGCCTGAAGTGAACGGACAGGCTTTGGCCGACGTGACAAGCTTCCAGCGGGCGGCGGGCGGAGCACCGGCCAATGTGGCTGCGGCGGTCGCCAAGCTAGGCGGCGACGCAAGGTTTATCGGCAAAATCGGCCGGGACCCTTTCGGCGATTTCCTCGTGCGCACGCTTGACGAAGTCGGTGTGCAGACGGCTGTGATCCAGACCGATGAGGCGAAGACAGGTCTGGCTTTTGTTTCGCTGCGCGCGGATGGCGAGCGCGATTTCCTGTTTTTCCGCGACCCGGCGGCGGACATGCTGCTGCGCGCAGACGAAGTCCAGACGCAGTGGCTGGAAGACGCCGCCGTCTATCATTTCGGCTCGGTGTCCTTGATCACTGAGCCTTGCCGCACCGCGACGCTGGATGCAGCGCGCCGAGCGAAAGATCTTGGCGCATTGGTGTCCTACGACCCCAATGTGCGCCTTGCGCTGTGGCCGAGCGCCGAAGCGGCTCGAGCGGAAATTCTTGCGCAGCTTGGGCTTGCGGATGTGGTCAAAGTCAGCGAGGAGGAAATCGAATTCCTCCTCGGCGTGGACGCGACCACAGGAGCGCAGCAGCTGCTGCAGCGCGGACCTAAAGTGATAATCATCACTTTAGGTCCTGACGGCTGCCGCGTTGTGAGCGCGCGGCAGGATGTCGTCATCCCCGGAACGCTAGTGGCTGCCGTGGATACGACAGGCGCCGGCGACAGCTTTGTCGGCGGCATGCTCTTTCAGTTGGCGTCGCTGGGCGTGACGCCTGCAAACATCGTGGACGCGCTTGCCGAAGCTGGTGTCGCCGAGCGCGTATTTGGCTTTGCCAATCGCGTGGGCGCTATCACCACAACGCGGCGCGGCGCGATTCCTGCGCTTCCGACGCTTGCGGAAGTGCAATAAACGGCAGCTTTTACGAAGACTCGCTCTATTCCATTCTGTGGGATAGAGCTTTTTTGTTGTATATATTGAAGGCGCTTGCATTGCGGAGGGGTTCTTCTCCATTTATGATTTCTGTTATATCTACAAATCCCGAAGTTAATATGAACCTCTAAATACGGCCATTCCATGGGGATGGCTGGTTTAGAGGTTTTTTTGCGTCTCCTCGTGTAAGTAGGGGGCAGGGAGTTTTGGCTCCACTAATGTAAGTTCTGTGTAATTAAATATTACATTTTACTAAGGGGGATCCTATTGATTTCGCTTTTCTCAGTCGAATTTGCATAAATAATATTAAAATGTGTCATATATCATTACATTATTTCGTTGACACCTGATAAACGAGAACATATAATTTGATCATAAAAACAACAAAACAAACTTATTTTATATTAATTAAGTTGTGTTTATTTGTTTTTATATAAAGATTTGGGGGGGCTTTGATCGAGGCAATCAATCCTATTTATTTATAAGACTCGCTAGTTTCGTTATATCTCCTGATTTTCCTCTGCACGCTCCACTATATTTACAATTTCACAACATCAAATTAACACTGCACGAATGAAAAACCAATAAAATACAATTAAATACCAACAAAAGCAACTGTTAAATTTAATTTTTCATGTTTTTGTGTTGTTTTATTAAAAAGGGAGGATGGAATTCAACAGGTCAGTCAGAATTTTATGCCGGGGCTGTCATTGTCAATGTACATGAGGCTGCACGGATTATGAATCTACGTTAATAGAAGGAGGACTCATCATGTTAAATACCAAGAAATTCGTATCCGCATTAATGGCATGTACGATCGCTTGCTCGGTTGTTTACTCATCGGGAGCAGGTTTTATCCCGGTTGCCGTTGCCGCTGTCACTGTTGAAAAGCCCGTGCCTTCAGTTCCGGCAGGCCGCTATGAACAATCCATCAATGTTGCGCTTAGTTCCACGGCAGGTGCAGACATTTATTACACGCTTGACGGCACATTGCCTGATGAGACCAGCTTCAAGTTTGATGGAACACCCATCATCCTGACGGAATCAACGAACCTTTCAGTGATTGCTGTGAAAGACGGCGTTTGGAGTACAGCCGGGACTTACGGCTATATTATTAAGACTGCCGAGAAGCCACTTCTGAAATTCGCTGCGATGGGGGATGTCCATGTCTCACATGGTACAGCTGAAGAAGATGATCGAAATCGTGCAATTTGGGCGAGTAATTTTGATGTCCTCGGCTCTGTTCTGCCTGACCCGGATGCCATCGTATTTGCGGGTGATATGATCAATGATAATGACTTTACAACAGGTGCCAATCATACATTCGTTTACGACATTTTAAAAAAGCAGATGGATCGAAAAGGCTGGAGCGATATGCAAATGCAGATTGCTATCGGCAATCATGACGCATACGTTTCCGATGTGCAAAAAGGGTATCCGGCAGAATGGTTCACGAGCCAGTCAAACGGTTATTACGAGAAGACAATCAAAGGGTATTCCTTCTTCTTCGTGAACGCGAACAACTACAACGGCGACACGACACAAAGAAACTGGCTAAAGGGACGGCTTGCGGAGATAACTGCTGATCCGGCGAATCGGAACAAGCCGATCTTCCTTACTTTGCACCATCCGGTTGCCAATACGGTTATGGACGGACAGCAAGCTTCCAATCCGAACCTGAATACGGATCTGAAGGATTTCCCGCAAGTCGTTGTGCTTTCCGGTCACTCGCACTTGAACATTAACGATCAGCGCTCCATTTATCAAAAGGACTTCAGCGTAATTAATGTCGGATCGATGTCGTACATCGAGGCAGAAGGCGGGTATTCCGTTGTCACAAAAGAAGAAGGACTGAAAGCGGAAGATTTATTCGCAGTGACTCAGTCCCCAGTTATTGAGGTGTACCAGGATCGTATAGAGATCGAGCGTATTGAGTACAACGGCGATCCGGGTAATATTCGTCCTTTTGGTAAATGGGGGGCAGGATTTAAAGCTCCACCTTACAATAGCGCCGGCGCATTAGCGGGTAAGAAGTGGGTCATTAAATTAACTGGCAACACCAACGAAGAAATAAAAAGCAATTTTACGTATACGCCAAGCAATCGCAATAAAGTAGCACCAAAGTTCCCGGCGAATCCAGATATGAAGGTGCAGATGGGAGCGGATAACGTGCCGGTGCTTTCGTTCAATCAAGCCAAGGACGATGACGCCATGCATCACTATGAAATTAATCTGTATGATCAAAGAACAGCCCAATTGGCAAAAACGTACAAAGTTTTGTCGGATTTTTACTTCTCACCGATTCCGAACAAAATGAATATTCCAATGAAGGATCTCAATCTGGCTAAGTCTTATGTTATTTCCGTAAAAGCAACAGATGCTACTGGTAACGTAAGCACTCCGGTGGAAATGTTCTATGCTTCTCAAGTTGTACCGCCTGCGCCGACACCAATTGACCCGGCTACGATGTGGAATCAGCTCGTATCGGATATGAAGTTCGACGGTAATCTGAATGAGGATGCTTCAGGCGCAACTGGTAAGGCTACCCAGGCAGGTTCGGTTTCATTCGTAACAGGCAAATCCGGACAAGCTGTCAGCATTGCAGCAGGCAATTCCAATTATGTCGATCTTGGCGACAGATTGGACTTGAAGTTCGGAAATGGCGACTTCACGATCTCGTTCTGGCATAAGGGTGATTTGAAAGGTGATCAGACGGTCCTCTCCAACAAAAACTGGAATTCAGGTAAGAACCCGGGCTGGTACATCGGTCCGGCGGTTTCGAACAGCATGACCCTTAACATGGCTGACGGAACCAACCGAATGGATTATTCGCCTCAAAATGTGGGGCAGGATTGGCATTACTTTACGATATCGGTTGACCGAACAAACAAGACGGCTTCCACGTATGTTGACGGCATCTTGGGGGCATCAAAAGATATCTCCACATTAGGCACATCCAGTATGGATACACCTTATCACATCATTCTCGGAGCAGACGGCAATAAAGGCAATGGCGGTGCGACCGTCACGCTGGACGATTTGAAAATATGGAAACGCGTCTTGTCCGCAACGGAAGCCAAAGCGCTGTCAGACTCGTATCAGTCGGCAAATTTGTACAACTTTAGTCAGTTGACGTCCAAAATTCAAGAAGCAGAGCAGTTCACTGCGTATGTTGCTGGAAAAGCCGGAATATCCATTCCTGCACAAATGCAAAATGATCTGACGACCCGGATTGCTGCGGCAAAAGCCTTAACGTCAGGCTCCGATGCGGCTGTGATCGACCAGGCTTATCTGGATTTGCTTTGGGTCTTGCAAACTGCCCAGAGCAACCTTATTTACACATTCATTCCGAAAACCGATTTCTCGATCGATTCTTTCAGTTCAGAAGATCTAGAAGGCAGTTATGCAAGCAATATTCTGGATGGTTCAGAAACGACCATTTGGCATTCCAGATGGGAAGCGCCTGCTGCTCCATTCCCGCATTGGGTCATCATCGATATGAAAAGCTCATATAAGCTGAGCGGCATTCAGAGAAAGAGTCGTCTCAATCAAATTAAGCTGGAATTCCCTAAAACTTTTGAATTGTACGTCTCGGACAGTAAGGCCGACCTTAACGATCCTACATTCCTTGGCAATACGGCTAACAAAGTTACCGGCACGTTTAACAAGACCTGGACAGGGACGGTGTATAAGGACTTTGTTACTTTGGATAAAACCGTGCAGGGCCGGTATGTGAAATTTGTCGTTACCGGAACCTATGATCCAGTCGCAACCTATACCAGTATGAGCGAGATTGATTTTACGGGCCAAAAGATTTCAAACGGCGATGCAACTTTGACGGATTTGAAAGTAAACGGCGTGACGCTCAGTGGTTTCGCACCGGACAAACTCAACTATGCGTTGTCGGTGCCATACGGCACAACGGCGACAAGCGTAACCTATGCGGCTGCCGATCCTGCTGCAACAATCGTGGTGAGCGGCGGTGAGAATTTGATCGTTGGAGCCAATCCTGTCACTGTTACGGTGACGGCGCAAGACGGCACTGTGAATGTGTATGCTATTGCGGTAACCAGACAGCCGCAACCGCTATCGTCCAACGCAAACTTGATTGATTTGCGAGTGAACGGAGCAACATTGAGCAGTTTTGCACCAGACAAGCTGAACTACTCGGTTGATGTTCCTTATGACATAACAGCAGCAAGCGCGACCTATGAGAAGGCAGATTCTGCGGCGACCGTAGCAGTGAATGGCGGCGAGAATTTGATCATCGGTGATAATACAATCACCGTTAAGGTAACGGCGCAAGACGGTACAGTGAAAACTTATACCATCGTAGTAACTAGACATGCTCAACCGTTATCGTCCGACAGTTCTTTGATTGATCTGCAAGTGGGCGGAACGGCGGTAAGCGGATTTGCACCGGATAAATTCGACTATGCATTGTCGGTACCTTATGGTATTACAGTGACAAGCGTGACCTATACGAAAGCTAATTCTGCTGCTACCGTAGCAGTGATTGGCAGCGAGAATTTGATCGTCGGCGATAATCCAGTCACCGTTACGGTGACGGCGCAAGACGGTACCAGCAAAAGTACGTATACCATTGTGGTAACCAGACAACCTCAAATGGCATCGTCCAATACAAACTTGCTTGATTTGAAAGTGAATGGAAAGACGTTGAGCGAATTCGCACCGGACAAGCTAAACTATGCGATGTCGGTACCGTATGGCACAACGGTGACAAGCGTAACCTATACGAAAGCGGACCCTGCTGCAACCGTAATAGTGAGTGGTGGCGGCAATTTGATTGTCGGCGATAACACGGTCACGGTTAAGGTGACGGCACAGGATGGTACGTTCAAAACTTATGCAATTACGATTAAACGTTTATCAAATCCAGGTACAGATTCAGATCCAGGTTCAGATCCGGGTCCGGGCTCAGGCTCAGGCTCAGGTTCATCAACTTCATCAACTTCATCAACTTCATCAGGACCATCGACAACGCCGGATAAACCGAAGCTGCCGGAAGACGCAGCAACCATCAAAGACGAGGACATCAAACAGAGCTCTGCCTCCGTATCCGTCGGACTACCGGAAGGGAAGAATCGCCTGATTATTGGGATGGAGCAGGCCGAGAAGCTTGACGGACGCTCTCTGCAAGTTCAGGCTCAGAACGTAAAACTGATCGTTCCTGGCGATCTCTTGAAATCTGCAAGCAGCCTGCTGCCGGCACCTAGCGACAAGGCTGAGGTTACTGTGAAAATCGAACCGGTTGCAGCAGCGCAAGCGGAGCGGACGCTGCAGGAAGCAAGCCGCAAGGACAACGGTATTTACAAGCTGGGCGGACAGATGGTTGATCTCTCGATCTTTGCAACAGACGCAGACGGTAAACAGTTTGCTCTCGATAAGCTTGAGAAGCCGGTAACGATGACGTTCCCGATTCCTGTGGGCATGGATCCGAAACTGGTGGGCATCTACGAGATCAAAGAAGATGGAAGCCTTGCCTACTTGGGAGGAAAGTGTGTTAACGGAAATACCGCCATCGAAGTCGGTACTGACCGACTTAGTCAATATGCGGTGCTCTCCTTGGAGAAGACCTATAATGATGTGACCAACCAGCACTGGGCATACTCGACGATTCGAGAGCTGTCCGCCCAACATATCGTAAACGGGGCGACGGAAGCGACGTTTGCGCCCGGCAAAGATATTTCCCGTGCCGAGTTTGCAGCCTTGCTGGCCCGGACGCTAGGTCTTGCATCTGCCGAAGCGTCTCCGTTCGGCGACGTAACAGGAAATGACTGGTATGCGAAGGAAGTGGCTGCCGCCTATAAAGCGGGAATCATTTCCGGCAATTCACAGCAAGCTTTCGAACCGAATCGCAGCATTACCAGAGAAGAGATGGCTGTTATGCTCGTGCGGGCTTATGAGCACCGGACAGGATCGATACTTGAGCCGTCCTCAGCAGCAAGCTCGGATGCATCCGAGATTAGCGATTGGGCCTTGCCATATGTAAACAGCGCGCTGAAAGCGAAGTTGTTGACAGGGCGTCAAGAAGGGCTATTCGTACCGGATGAGCATACGACGCGTGCGGAGGCTGCACAAGCCATTTATAACTTGATGAACTAGATAAATACAAAAAGATCGCCAAACCCTGTATAAGCAGGGGAATGGCGATCTTTTTTTAGGATGCACTAGGTTCCATATGTCTACTTAGATCACACGTTCGAGAAACCAATAAATTCCGAATACGCCAATTATGCTTGAAACGCCATAAACCGTCTGGACTTTCCAGCGAGTTTGCCCAATCTTATGAATGATCGGCAACAGAACAAGCAAGACTGCCAGTTGTCCCAGTTCAATTCCGAGATTGAAGGAAAACAATGGTAATGCAACGTCCCCTGAAAAACGACCTTTTAGAAGACCCGCGAATCCGAATCCATGAATAAGACCGAATAATGCTGTAATCAGCCAGCGCCACTTATACTGCTTGCGTAACATATTTTCCGCTGCCACAAACACGATGCTTAAAGCAATTAAAGGTTCAATGATTGCCCCGGGAATCTCAACGATTTCCAGCGCTGCTAAAACCAAAGTTATGCTGTGTCCGATTGTGAAAGACGTGATGATTTTCAAATATTCATTCCACTTCAGACGGACAATAATCAGACCTAAGAGGAATAACAAATGATCATACCCTGTGAATAGATGCTCCATGCCCATCCAAATATAACTCCAGACCGTAAATAGCCATTCGGGAATCGATAATTCCAACATTACTTTTTCCTCCTTGTTTTTTTCATTCTTTTAAAAAAGATTATTATGATTATCATCACTGCTCCAACAAGCAGCAGCATCATAAACAGAATCCATATTGGAATCTTGATATTGACTAGTTGGTTAACAAGAGCTTTCGGGCTGTTGGGGTCCATATAAAGATTTAAGATTCGATTATTTTTCTCGAAATTATGCTCTTTTGCCGAACCGTCTAGTGATGTAACCGTTGCAAGGTTGCGATGTAACGGACTTATGTTGAACAAGAGGTTATAGTCAATAACCACTTCATCGACTTTCTTTCCAAAAGAATAGTCAATATTTAACTTAACCATCGGAACTCCTGGACCTCGTTGAGTGATCTCCAGAGATTCAAGATGCGACTGCAATTCGACATCATCCGCTTTGATGGACAACGATTGTGCGACCAATTTCTCTAAATCTGGTTTCATTTGATTGGCTTCTTCCATTGTAACTGCACCGTCTCGATTCAGATCTAGACTAAGAAGTGGACTCATTTCATCCGGAAGGAGCAACAGTTCGTACCGCAGACCGTTTTCCTTGAGTGTGATATTAGAAAAACCGATATCTAAATTGTGTGCTGTTGCTGATCTCGGCAAGAAGAAGCAAACCATTGTGCAGACCATTACGGCAGCAATGAACTTGTTGGTTTTGGGCAATTAAATTCCCTCCTTTTTGCTTGCGGGGTTAAGATGAGCTTACCTTTTTTGGATGCGCTAGCTTCCAAAGTAAGCATTTTGGTAAACATACGGATTTGTCGGCTCTTTCTGTGTATCAATGGTTTTGGCAACGATCGTTAGCACGCCTTTACCGTCGAAATTTCGTTTTTCGATGGTGCCGAGAGCGACAATATACATATCGTTTTTCCATTGCTCGGGATTATCGGTTTCAACCAGGATAGCAAGAGGCACAGAGTCCGCAACACAGCACCGCATTGAAAATCTTCCCAAGGCAAATTGGTTTTTGTTCATGTTGTCCAGGCGGTAAACATAGCCTGATATCTGCACCTTTTTGCCGATAAATTGATCTTGATACAAATCTAGCGACGTTAGCGATTCTATATACAAATCATCGTTAATCAACACGAGTGGCTGGTTGTACATATCCGCAGCCCGCTTGGCATATGGCCTGGTGTAATCGTTAAACGGAAAAGCCGGACCCGCGTCTAATTGCAGCTTATCATTCGGAACCAGGTTTGGGCCTGCATCGCCGGAATTGTTGGCGACCAATATGCCCGAAGGCGTAAAATTTAATCCTTTTTTGGCTGCCATCTGACTTCCTAATACCGCATTGGGAAATGAAAAGGCAAGGATAAGCGGGATGATCAAAACCCCATACATGATTATTACGCTTGGTTTCCATTGATCGTGGCTATGGCTATGCGCCGAACATGAGCATGCGATTGACGCCGTTTTCTCCTTGGAGCGGATATCCCGAACCGCCAAATAGAGCTGGTGCATAGCCAGAACATACATGCCGACGGCAAGACTTTTCACCCAGAGTGCCATTCTCGGAGCCACATAATAGATTAATGCGTCTGAACGGCTTATCTGGACAATAAAAATGACGAATGCGATTAATACGGCAGCTCGAATCGTTCGATGCGCGAACGTAGACCATTTTTGCATAGTTGTTCCTCCATTTTATAAGTACGAATACAGCCGATCGAATGCGATCGATCCCAACAGAACGACAACGGCGGATAGGATCATGACCGTTACGACGGTTTTGACACGGAAAACTTTTAGCAGCATCAAGGTGCTTTTGATATCGAGCATGGCGCCAAAAACGAGAAAGGCGAGCACGGAGCCCAGACTAAAACCGGGAATGAACGTAGCGCCAACGAAAGCGTCTGCGGTGGAACAGATGGAAAGAACATAGGAGAGCCCCATCATAAACAAATGCGGAGTGAAGTCCCCATCGCTTAATGCAAGCAGCCATTTCTTGCTTACGACCGTTTGCAGTAAAGCTGTAACGGTAGCGCCTAATACCAAAAATTTGCCTACATCGAACATTTCGATGGCGGCGTGTTCAAGCGTTTCATGCCATTTACTTTTCCATGCTGCTGTTTTTGGAGTTTTGGTGGGGAGTGGGCGTTTGAGGCTTTTTTTGTTCGGTGCGGCTTGTTCATGCGTGTTGTTCACCGGCGTGCGAAGGATAGAATTGCCATCGCCACGAGCAGCCCACAGCCCGATAAGAGCCGCTGCGATAAACGCCAGCACCATGCGGGCGACAGGCATCTCCGGCTGAGCCCGAAAAGCTACGAACGTAGACGTGAATACGACCGGATTGATGATCGGCCCGGCCATCATGAATACGAGTCCGATATAAGGCGGCATGCCTTTGCGGATCAGCCGATGCACGACAGGAATGATTCCGCATTCGCAGAGCGGGAAGATGATGCCCAGCAAGCATCCGAAAAGGATGCCGGGAATCGTTTTTTTAGGGATCCATCGCTGTAGGGTCTGATCGCTAATAAAGGTTTGCAGCAGCGCAGAAATGACGACGCCGAGCAGAATAAAAGGAAACGACTCCAGTAAAATGCCGAGCACCATGGTGCGAAAATCGCTTAGAAAACTCATTGAGTCGCCTCCTTGACTAACAACTAAGAACAACTTTTTAGTATTGTTTTTAATTTGTTTATTGTGCTTTTTATACTAATTTTAGCAGTCAATTGTTATGTCTACAACACCTAATCGTTAAGATTTGATTAAGAGATTTCGTAAGCAACATTTGCTGATACGAAGGGATAATTATCGGTTAATGGGGTCAATGACATATTTATGTTGAAAAATGGAAGTTTCTATGATATTTTTAAAAGGCGAAGAACGCAGATTTCGGATGAATGTCCGAGAGCTGCGTTTTTTTGTTTTTATCGCTGAATAAGTAGCGGTGGGCTATTTGCAAAGGAGGTGAGAAGGTGAATCGCAGGAGAAGCCTGCTAATCGGGTTGGTGTCTGCAATCATGGCAGCTATGCTCGTGTACGGGGTTTATGTGCTGCAAGTCAATCAGGTTGAGCTGCAGCAGACGGTTCAGGTGGCTATTCCGAAAGATTTTATCCGGGCCGGTGTTTTGATTCAAGCGGATATGGTGGAGCTGAAATCGGTTCAAAAAGGGAGTTACACGAGCAGCATGATGTCGGATTTGAATGAGATTGTCGGGCTGGAGACGTTGATTCCGCTAGGGAAGGAGGAACCGATTTTAAAATGGAAGGTGAACCGCTATCATTTGCTCCCGACGGAATGGCAGGCGACTTTTCAAATTCCTAAAGAATATGTGCTGTCCGTATCTAATGGCATTCGCGCGGGAGATCGGGTCCGGATCTATGTGTCTGGTAGCGATGGCAGCAGTTCAAGGCGGCTTTTTGATGAAAAAGAGATAAAGGTTGCCTCGGTCAAGTCATCCGCCAATGTAGAAGTGGACAATCCGAAGAATCCCAATCTGCTGTCCAAGGTGGAAGGGGATAAGGAGAAAATGTATGCTTCCCGATTGGAAGCGAACGGGGCTATTGACCAGATTAACCTGAATTTAACGGAGAATGAATGGCTGGAGATCGATCGCTTATGCAGTTCGAAGAAAGCAAAGCTGGTGATTGCATTCAGTTCCTCTTCCATTTTGAGAGAAGATTAATGTGATTAGAGAATGGAAAGGAGGTAGGAGAGGTGAATGTCGGATTACTTTCAACCGATCAACGATTAATTGACGAAATTATTCACGTCGTTTATCGACAGCCCGTGAACTGGGTTGTTTCACCTTCTGTGGCTGAGTTGGCCGCCAGTTTAGGGGAAGAGAAGGCTTTTTCTCATGTGATTATTTCGGATCGCGAGCTTGATTTTGGCGGTTTGGAGGAGTTTCTGGAGCATATACAGCAGATGAACCCTGAACTGAAAATGATCGTTATGCTATCCAATTATCATGACGTATCGATGAATGAAAAGTATGTCAAGATGTGCAGGCTGATGAAGCTTGACTACATTCAACCAGGACGCAGCACAGCGGTTATTGCTGACGATATTCGGGCTTGGGTGGATGGAGGGACGGGAGAACAGGCATACCAACAGCCGGCGGGGAAATTACTTACTTTTATCGGCTCGACCCCCAATATAGGTACGACACTTGCCTCTTTTGGCGTTGCCTGTTTGTTGGCTATGGAGACGAGTGTAAAGGTCGGTTATCTTTGCTTAAATTTAAAAAGCTCAAAGCTTCATCGCTATTTAGGAAAAGACGATCAAGTATTTACACTCGATGGCCTGAGGGCGGAACTAAAAGCTCAAAGTCTCACACCAGAAAGGTTGCTGCTCGTTTGCGATCAACCGCGAGAAGCGCAGGGACTGCATGTGCTGTACGGGAATATGCTGCGTGAGCAGGCGGAATTTTTCACGCCATCGGAAATTGTACATTTGCTGCGCGTAGCCAGGCGTGCTTTTGATATTTGCATAATCGAGGTTAATGCCTATTGGGACAATGCGGCAACGGTCTGTGGATTATTGGAAGCTGACAGCAAAGTCGTCGTAACAACGGCGGATATTGCACAATTTCAAGAGGACTTTTCGAGGTGGATCAGGCAGGTTGGTTCGGTGTTTGGGCTGCAGCCGGATCGTTTTGAGCTGATGGCGGTTCAAACCGAGAAGCATGCCAAGCACAACGAGTTTACGATTAAAGATATTCGGAAGGAGACGCAGCTGCATCTGATGGGGCAAGTATCCAGGCATGGCGATGCGCTTTCTCGCTGCAATCAAGGTAAGCTGTTCGACATGCTAAGTCCAAGCCATCTGATGTACGAGGAGGTTAGAGAGGTAGCGTTGAAATTCGCCGACTTTTATAAGCTGCCGAGGAAGGAGAATATTCGGCAAGCCACCTGGCTGCAGAAGCTTATGACAGGGAGAAAAACGGCCAGTTAATGAACCGGGAATGAGGTGAGAGGAGTGAGCGAGGAAAGGTTTTCGATTATTACCTATATGCATGAACGGAAAACGGAGGAACAAGCTGACACAATAGGTTTGCAAACGGATGTGAGATCGGGCCGCATGTTAGGAAGGTCTCTTGGCACAGAGATCGAAGACGTGATTTTTCAACAATGGGTGCAGGAAATACGAAGCGAGCTTGTTGGGATGAAGGGCAGGACGGATGAGGAAAAACAGCTCTATAACGAGACATTGAATCGGGCTATTCTTGGATATGATGAGGAACGTGGCAAGCTTCTTGCCATTATCCATGATATTGTGTCGAAAAGAAGACTCACGGGCCGGCCTCCCCGGACGAGTGGGTATACGACGCTGCCGGAGGCGATTTTTGCCGAGATCATCGGGATGAATGTACTTGAACTTGTGCTCAAGCAAAAGGAGGGACTTGAAGAGATTCAGGTTGTCGGCAGACAAATTTTTGAGGTGAGAGGCGGATACGCCTTGCCTTCGGGTTATGTCCTGCCATCTGTACGCGAATTGGAAAGAATTCAGCAGAATTTAGTGCTTTTTAATAACGATACGCTGAATCCCAGAAAAAAATGGGCCGAGGTCGTGCTGCGTGACGGATCCCGTGTGACGATGACGGGGTTTGGGTTCACGGCTGAACCGACGTTGACGATACGTTTTTATACGGTGAAGCGATTTGATCTGGCTTTGCTTGCTTCTGCTGAGCTTGCCACGATGGACGATCGCATGGAAACGCTGATTCTGTGCTTGATCCGGTCGTATTTCAATATGGTCGTTATCGGTCCGACGAACTCTGGTAAAACCAATCTCATTAAAGCGATTATTGCTGAAATGGATGATAACGAAAGGATTATTACGATCGAATCGCGGTTCGAATTGAATTTGAAGCGGGATTTTCCGCACAAAAATATCGTCGAATACGAGATTGATGACGAGGATCCGAGACATTCCGGTTTGCAGGCTTTTAAGCTGGCTTTAAGGCAATCGCCGAAACGGATTTGTCATGCCGAAATACGGGACGATGACGCCAATCTTTATGTCAGGGCTTGCACGCGGGGACATGAAGGCAGCATCACTTCTGTCCACGTCAGTGAGTTGGAGGATGTGCCGGATGCCATAACAGATATGTGCATGCTGGATGGCCGAGGGATGAATCCGCTCCGTTTAAGGAAAAGGATCACCGAGTTTGTGACACAAATCGGGATGGAAATGGCTGTCGTTCACGGGAAAAGAAAAATTGTGCGGATCGTCGAATATCGGTTCGAAAATGAAGAGGTTTGCGTCACGGATCTCGCAGTTTATGACAAGTCGACAGATGGGTGGAAATTTCCCGGGAAATTGTCGCAACCTGCATCGCGGAAAATCGGTAAGGCTGACCAAGAGGGGCATGCTTTGTTGTCAAAGCTCGGTTTTATTGAGAAAGAAGGCGAGTAAAGGGATGATTATTGTTAAATATGTCTTTCTACTCTTGCTGTTCGTATTGATATTTTTAGTTATTAGGTCGGTTTTACACATCGTTATCCGACAGCGGAAAGCCAGGTTCAGGCTGCATTATGTCAAAATGTCCGCGTTCGGCCATCGTTTCAGCGAATATTTGGGAAATAGGAGCCGTTTGTTTAAGCATGTGAAGGAGATGATGGAATCCGTCGAATTGGGCATGAGCATGCAGACGATGCTGACGCTAAGCCTAATTTTATTTCTCGTCGGACTGCTGGCAGGGGCGTTTTTTTTCCAGTCAGTGAAAGGCGTGCTTGTTTTAACGTTTATCTGCATGTCGCTCCCCTATATGCTGCTCAGACTTAAGCTGGTCAGTATCAGGCTGCAAACCCGGTTGGAGTTTCTGCCGGCAGTGGAAGTCTTCTATCAGTACTATATGGTCGATCCTCATAAAAACATCAAGATGGCATTGAAGTATTGCTTAGAGGAGAACCGTATTTTGTATCCGATAAAACCTGTTTTTGAACAATTGTACCGTAATTTAATGACACAAAGGGATACGGAGGAGAGCTTGCGCATTTTCTCCCTCACTATGGGCCACACATGGGGGGATTATTTTATCGGCATTCTGCGTGTCGCTTTGACGGAAGGGAGCTATGTCGGCGATAGCTTCAAGGAATTGATTGTCGATATGAGGAAAGCCCAGCGTTTCGATCAGTTGGAGCGAAATCGGTTATTGGAAATTCGGATCGCTAATTTTACGCCGATTCTGTTTCTTGCTTTGTTTCTATTCATTAATTTCAAGGTTAATGCAGACAACGCTTATTTGTATTATATGGTTGATCCTGTTGGGCGAAATATGCTGCTGGATGCGCTATTGCTTATTTTTGTTTCGTTCTTAATGGGCATATATCTTTCAATGCGAAGAATGTGAGGGTGAGTAGGATTCAAATCATATTTCATGTGCTGCTTTTTGCGCTATTGATGATGGCCGTGTATCACGGGTTTATGCTTCTTCCCGTTCGGGCGAAAAGGTGGAGATCGTTTGAAGTCTTACGTGATCTGAAGGAGGCACAGCTTCCTCCATGGCTATTCAAGCTTTTGAGATTGAGATTGAAGTTGGTGGAAGAGAAGCGGCAGCTTTTGCTGGGTTGTGGATTTCGGGTAAACGCCGCCCTCTATGAAGGGACGAAGAGATTGTTGATCTGTGCGGCTTTATTGGTAGGGGGTGCGGGATATATCGCTTTGAAGCATCCGATGTTCACTTTGAATATGGAACCTGCCTATGTCATGGCGGCGGCGCTGTGCATGCTCATTTTCCTGTTTTTCGATAAAAAGGTGCTGGTTCAATTGAAAGCCAAAAGGGCACATCGTATAGTTCGGGAGATTTATGTCATTAGTCATCATTTGCTTTATTACAATGACTCGCGAATGAGTTTGCATGCCAAGCTTTCTTTGTGCGCAGCGCAGACACGGTCGATCAGAATGCAATTCGGTCTTCTGCTGAATGAATGGTATCAAGGTGCTGAAGCGGCGATCGCCCAGTTCAAAATACGGCTTGGAACAGACGAAGCGCATAGCTTCGGTGAGACCCTGAATGCGCTTAGGCTGAATGAACATGCCGATTATTACGAACTGCTCAAGCAGCGAATTCAAGACTACAAAGAGAAGATGGATTTGGTCCGCGACAGCAGGAAAGAGACGGTTTCTTACGTGCTGTTTGTGCTTGCGGGACTGCCAATTTTGAATACGTTTCGGGTATTTATGTATCCGTGGGTTGCAGAAGGCCAGCGATTATTTCATGGGATTAATTAAGGAGCGTGCAGGACAATGAGGAATATTTTAATCACGGTGATGATGCTGATTGTGGTAGCTTTTCTTTTTACATCCATTGTTAATGACGGTTCGACAGGATTAAGACGGAATATTTCGACACATGGTTCGAAGGCCAATTCGGATATTACGGCATTAACTCCTTAGGGAGGAAGGTTAGTGTGAGGTCGATCTTAGTGACGGTGATGCTGATTGCGGTGGTGGTTGTTTTATACAACAGTATTGTTGGGGGGAGTATGGGAACACGAAAGCAGGTTGGCCATAGTGGGGCGAAAATCAATGGAACGATAGAGCGGATTGATCCATGAAGCAGATTCTGGTTTTCGTAATGTTGGCTGCGCTGCTTTGTTGGTTCATGTTTGCACCGGTTTATAAGCATGTGTTGATTGTGCGGCAGGCTGTCTTGCAAAAAGAGGTTGACTATTTGCTGGAAGTAGGCGCTAACGGCAGGCATGGGTATATCGATAGCGCGATGATCAAGGATTCGAGGACTCGCATGAAAGCAAGAGGCTTCGTTCCGGGTGATCTTGTGTATACGGTAGAAACGACTGCCGGCGTCGGGGGAACGGATGCAAGTGCCCCTGTTTGGCGGGGGACGGGATTGCAACTGAAGCTGACGTATCCGTATCATCGGCTTTTTGTTATTGATCGTTTGGTCGGCATTACGGTGCCTTCCGAATCTGACCGTATGGGGGCAACGGGGATGAAAATGAGCGAATATGTGCCTTAAGGATGGAGCAATTGAGGTGGTGCGTTGTACAAGCTGCTTTTAACGGTGTTAATGAGTGTGCTGATCATGTCGATGTATGCTTTGCAAACCGATCAGGAGGTGGCGATGCATACGCTTTTTTATGGGAAGCATGCGCTGAATCGTGCTGTTCATGCGGCGGCTCAGCAAAGCGATCAAGCGAAGCTGGCAGAGGGCATTCATGCCATAGATGAGACGAAGGCGAGGGATGCGGCACAGCAGTATTTGCAAGCGAATTTGCGGCTGGATGCGGCGAATGAGCCGCTGCCGGGAACATTTCTGCAGAAGGGAATTATCGTGGAGTTATTTAAGATTGTTAATCATGGGGAGGTGTTTCCATATACGTATACGAATTCGGTCTACGGGTATTCGGTTACACTGAACCGGCCGGGGGTGATCATGTTCATTCGTATGGAGTACCCTCGAACCTATACGGTTCTACAGCCAATTGCCTGGACGGTGAAGTGTTCTGCGGAAATGGTATTTTGAATGTATAATAGAAGGTGAGGTGTACATTCTTGGCAGTGTAAGGAGAGGTACGAATGACGATTTTTCGGGAAAGGCAGCTTTGGCTGCAGGGGGAGTTGCTAAAGCGAGGGTGGTCGGGCTTCCTGGTCACCCACCATGTGGATATATATTATTACTGCGGCTCGATGCAGACGGGGTATTTGTTCATACCGGCGGAGGGCGAAGCGCTCTATCTCGTTCGCCGCAGTTTGACCCGCGCAGAGGAGGAAGCGTCAGCGGACGTGGAAGCGCTGGGCTCCTGGAAGACGCTGGCTGAGCGTCTTCGCGCGCGTGGGTCGGCAGCGGATGCGCCGCTGCGGATCGCGACTGAGCTGGACGTGTTGCCCGTCCAGCTCTATGGTAAGCTCCAGGCCGCGCTGCCCGGCGCGGTCTGGGAGGACGGCTCGCTGCTCGTGCGCGAGCAGCGGATGATCAAATCGCCGGACGAAGTCTCGGCGATTCGCGAGTCCGCGCGCGTCGTCGACGCGGCGCTGGAGGCGGTCATCCCTCACGTGCGTGAGGGGATGGCGGAGTTTGAGCTGATGGCGCTCATCGAGCATCAGCTCCGGCTGCGCGGGCATCAAGGGCTGATGCGCATGCGCGCGTACAATTCCGAGTTGATTACCGGAATGGTCGCGGCAGGCGCGTCGGCAGCGGTGCCCACTTATTTCGACGGGCCGGCCGGGGGCACAGGGCTCCACCCGTCCAGCCCGCAGAGCTCGGGCCGCGCGCTGATTGGGCGCGGCGAACCGATCCTCGTCGACATCGGCTGTATGACGAGCGGGTATTTGATCGATCAGACGCGGACGCTGGTGATCGGCGATTTGGACCCGGAGCTGCAGCGTGCCTATGACGTGGCGGAGGAGGTGCTCCGCGCCACAGAAGCCAGGCTGCAGCCTGGGGTGATTGCCGAGCATCTGTATCTGCTCGCGCTGGATCAAGTGCAGGAAGCGGGGCTGAGTGCCCACTTCATGGGGTACGGCGCCGACCAAGTGAAATTCCTTGGTCACGGCATCGGGCTCGAGATCGATGAACTGCCTGTTCTCGCCAAAGGCTTCAAATACCCGCTGGCGCCCGGCATGGTCATCGCGATTGAGCCCAAGTTCACCTTCCCCGGACGCGGGGTGGTCGGGGTTGAAGATACGTATCTGATCACGGATAGCGGATGGGAGAAGCTGACGGTATCGAGGGATGGCATAATCCGTATATAAGATATCCATATACCTCAGGTGGGGTTGTCCCGAAAGTAGACTATGCTGCTTTCGAGACAGCCCCTTCCTTTTGTTGATATATTGATTGCCAAGGGATTCTTGTGCAATGGGAACTACAGGGCTCTATTTGAGCCAAATGAGCTGCTTTTATGTATATGGGGAACCTACAGGGTCTTATTTGCTCCATGATGGCCTCAAGCTGCATAAAAGTGGGGAAATAGCGGATCATAGTTCCCGCTGATTGGCTAGATGACAGTTCTTTGAGGAAATAGCGTACCATTGTTCCCATTGGCTATTTCTCCGCGCAGCTTTTTTCCGCTCTGCTTGTCTCCGCACTGCATTTTTTTCACTTTGTTTTCTTCCGCTCTGCCTATCCCCGCTCTGCATTTTTCCACTCAGTCTTTTTCCACTCTGTCTTCTTCTACTTTGTCTTCTTCTACTTTGTCTTCTTCTACTCTGCCCTCTTCCGCTCTGCTCTGCTTAACGGTTCAGATCGTGTCACCAGAGACAGCGATCTATGCTGTCCAGCTGTTAAAAAAAGAGCCCCAGAGGGCTCTTTCATTTATCCATTACATTAGATTCTCTCAATAACCTTATCAATCAAGCCATAAGTTTTCGCATCCTCAGCTTCCAAAAAGTAGTCGCGGTCTGTATCCAGTTCGATTTTCTCAATTGGTTGTTTTGTCGTATTTGCCAGAATGCGGTTGAGGGTATGGCGTGTTTTGAGGATGTGCTGAGCGCGAATATGAATATCGCTGGCTTGCCCTTGAGCACCGCCCCATGGCTGGTGAATCATAACTTCGGCATTCGGCAGAGCGAATCGCTTGCCCGGTGCGCCGGCCGTCAGCAGAATGGCACCCATGGATGCTGCCATACCGACACAAATTGTAGATACGTCAGGCTTAATGAAATTCATCGTATCATAAATGGCCAATCCGGACGATGTGGAACCTCCAGGGGAGTTAATGTAGAGCGAAATATCTTTCTCCGGATCTTCAGCAGAAAGAAAAAGCAATTGGGCAATAATCGCATTGGCGACCTGATCGTTCACTTCTGTTCCGAGGAACACGATTCTGTCTTTAAGCAGACGGGAATAAATATCGTAAGAGCGCTCTCCGCGCGACGTTTGTTCAACAACCATAGGTATGAAACTCATAGGAATCATCCTTTCTTTTGTAAGAGATAACTGATTTTAGGCAGCGGCCATGCTTTGCACCGTATGATGGGGAACAGGCAGCTTTTGACCAAACCCGGAGGAAACGACGATGAGACGGATTGGTTCCTCGCCTTGAAAGGTGGGGAAGGTACGAACGTTAAATGTAGCTTCTGATTCAGACTCACTCTGGCGACGATAAGCGTCGAGCGGAATCACCTTGTTGTTTTCGTGAATTGGCCTTTCTACTAAAGCTTGCTCCCACGTGATTACAGGTGATCCAGGGACAGCGTCCTTCAGCGGCGTACTCGTTTCATGCTCATGATTATTGCTCATTTTAGGCAGCCTCCTCATTCTTTCGGTTTCGGGTACACGGCTAACAAAACCTGATAGGGATCATGTTGCTCTTTGCCCGCAGGCATAGCGTAGCGTTTCACGAGCTGTTCCACCAAAGAGGCATACTCTTCGATGAAAGCTTGCCTTTGCCCCTCATCGGCTAGATGGACCTGCAGTTGAAGGGTGGCGCTAGGAATGATCTCTCCCACATCGGACTGCTCCATGAGCAGCATCGCATCTCTTCGGATGCGTTCCGAGGTCGTGACAAGATGCGCTAGCGAGCTCTGGTCTTTCAGCTTTTGCACGGTTTCCGGCTTCATGCTGAGCGAGTCTGCCAGAACGAAGGTTTTGGCGATGGCCCTGTACAGCACTTCCACCAGATTGCGCACCTGACGCGTGCCGACTCGCTGAACGAGGCCTGCTTTCTCCAAAGCTTTCAGATGATAGTTGATGCGCTGTGCAGTTTCTCCGAGCGTTCGCGCCACTTCAGCGGCAGATCCCGGCTCCAGAAGCTGCGCGATGATCTCGCCGCGAATCGGGTTCAGCAGGACTGTTGCTTGTTCGGGAGACTCGATGTAATACCTGTCTTGGATATCTTTTAGCATGGAGAGGTTTCCTCCAGTACAGTGATTATGTTACGTAAAAATATTTTATTACGTGGAGAGTGGAATGTCAATGGGCGGTGTATTTGCTCGCATCCATCTATCGGTTGACAAATAAGTTTTGAAGTGACAAATAAAGTTCTAAAGTAACAAATAATGTTCTGAAATTAAATGGCGTGCACTCATTGAGAGTGAACGCCTATTTAATTTCTTCTTGTATAGAGAAATAATGTGTTCGTATAGAAGCAGCAAGTTAGTTAACCGGAGGTGGCGATAAACTAACTGGCAACTGTTAAATTAAATTAAATTAAGTAATGAATATTTTTCTCTAAGAAACCGGTTACGTAAACAGCTCCTTTTGCTGTATATTCAGTTCGATGGGTGGGTATTTTTGTAGTTAATTAACATCTTCTACATCCAGATATCGGGTGAGATCTTTTGTAACCCGAATATCTAGGACATTCATAAGACATAACAGGTTATGGCTATCCGGAGACGTTTTACCAGATTAGCATTTCTGATAGGACCTGACCGACGCCCCGATTGCTTCTGATACTTCTTTTTGTGTATAACCTTCACGATCTCGTATCCGCCGAAGCTCTTCATTATCGAATACCATTAGTTACCATAAGCAAAATGGACAAACACTGGATAATACATCCAGTACCTGAAGAATAAACAGCAAACCAAGCGAGCCCAGGAAATTGATAGTAATGAAGAAACACGGACAGGAATATTGCACAACTGAGCGTGTTCGGAAAATGTAGTGTGCCCAGAGGTTGGCTACAAACTAAAGTTCAAGTTAAATCACGTTGGTGAGCCTTATGCTTAGTAGGGCACGTGCGGTTCGATAAGGGGGAGCCATGAGCGTGGTTCCCCTACTTTCTTTATTTCATCATGACAATAACTGTTCTCGGTGATAAATTTCGGTTGACGAAGTTGCCAGCACGATGATGACGTTGTTTCTGAGATCGCCAAAATAGGCCCAATACAAGAGAAATCTAATGTAACTTGTTAACTCTATGAGTGGATCGTCGGTGTACTGTCCACCTGTGATTTCACTTTTTGTAAATGTTGTTTAGATTTTATCACTTGCATGGCAGCATGCCGTCAAAACATAATGAAAGCGTTGACATTTTGTGGCGTGGAACATAAGGATTACTGCTTCACTACTAAATGGCACACATTTTATTAAGAAGAGAGGTGACAGATAAAAAAAGGAGAGTGGAGCTTGCTTGATTAGATCGCCAAATGGGCTTCACACCGACGGTTGTTAGGTTAATTTCAATAATGAATATGCGAAAAGGAGGAATTGTGTTGTTCAAATTAAAAGGGTTAACTATGTTGCTTGTAATGTTTCTATTGTGTTCATTGTTGATTCCTGTAAGTACCATAAGTGCGGCAACGGAAGTTCTGCCTGAATCCTTCGAAGGAGCTACAATCCCTCCAGGGTGGTCTGCTGTAGGAGGCGGCTCTGTGGTGATTTCTAACCTTCATGCCAAGACAGGCTCGAATTCATTGATGTGGACTTGGTTGAATGGAAGCAAGCTGCAGTCGACCAGCCTTCCCAATATGTCTGAGGCCATAGGCAGCAACGGGGGCATGAAAGTATGGGTGTACAATGAACAACCGATGGCCGACAAGTTTCTAACGTTCAATCTGGGAACTGGGGCGGAGTTGTCGGAGGGCGTCCCTCGGTATACGTTTAAATTCTACATGAATTTTACAGGGTGGAGAACGATCTGGGTCAGATTGAATACGGAGGCCAAAAATCCGTCCTACAGCGGAGATGCAGTTCCTACTACGATGGAGGTTGTTGCACCGTCCACACCAGTAACCGCCAACGTCTATCTTGATCATTTTCAGCTTACCGGTTCGATCCCCTATTCGTATTCGGCTGATAACCAGGCTCCGTATATGAGCACTGTCAAGTATAGTCAGACCTATCGCGCATCCTTGAAGCAGCCTTCGCTGCCTGCGGAAACACAGATTACGATGCAGCAAGAACAGGATTTCAACACCATCATGAGCCGCCTAGATGCCTACATCTATGGTGAAAATTTGGATTATGCAAATTTGCCTGACGGTCCTGTTAAAACTCGTTATAACGCCTTGCTTGCTAAGTTGCCGACGTATATTGCCCAATACGATGCATTCAACATTTCCAAGGATGAAAACGGTATATTTCATGGTCCTGGCATCTTTGTCGATGAAGAAACGAGTGCTACCGAGGATCCGTACCATGGACTCTCGCAGAGCAAGTTTGAAAAGATTTGGTTGGCCTTGGTCCATGATTACAAGCTTAACGGGAATGAGCAAAGTAAACAAAAATACTTTGATCTCCTGGATTATTTCCATGATCAAGGCTGGGCTGATGGCAGCGGTATGGGCAGCCAGGCCTCTATTAAATTAAGGTTGTCTGGCTATGCTTATGCGGCCTATTTGATGAGGAATGAATTAAAGGCAGCGGGCAAATTCGATCGGGAAATGGCGACCTTGCGATGGTTCAGCAAGGTTGGCGACGCCTTAGACTTCCATCCTGAGGTTATCAATAGCATGGATATGGTGAATACCGATGAAATGAGAACAGTAACGATGTACAATTTGATGTACATTCTTATGATGGATGATTCACCAGAGAAAGTTCGTTATATGAAGAGCTTCCTCGATTTTGTGGATAAGGAGTTGGCTGTTTACTCCGGACATACCGAAACGCTCAAACCAGGCTTCACGGGTTACCACCATGAGGGCCTATATATGAAATCGTACGTGCCAGATGCGATATTTGTCGGTTCTTTGATTCGGTATCTCATTCATGGAACCAGCTTTCAGCTGGATCCCCAAACGACAGAGAACATCAAGCAGTTCTTACTCATGCAGCGTTCCTTGGGAAATAAATACGAGATGTCGCATAGTCTGTCCGGGCGTTTCCCGCAAACTCTGTCCACGTTACAGACGCAGTATATCTCCTATGCGCTCAACGCGCTAAGCGGAGATGAGGAGCTCAAGGGAGTCTTCCTGGACCTGTGGGATCCGAACGACCCGCTCATTGCCTCCCAATTTGCTACCAAGGTAGAGAACTCCATCATTTATAATGCAACGCTTGGAGAACTGCAGATCTCGGAATCCGCTGCTGCCCAATTTAGACAAGAGGGGATAGCGGCGCAAAGTCCTGCCCCCGGTTTCAAAAACTTTGACTACGGTGCGATGGCACTGTTCCGAAAAAATAATTGGTTAGTTACGACTAAAGGGTTTAATCAGTATAACTGGGACTACGAACAAGACAGCACCAACAATGTATTCGGCCGTTATATCAGTTATGGAAACACGGAGATTATGCTGCCTGGAGGCTTCCAAAGCAGCGGCCTGGATATTTCTGCGGGCTGGGACTTCAACCGCTGGCCGGGCACTACAACGAAGCATATCCCGATTCTACAGCTGGAAAACGCAAAGCATCGCTCCTACTCGGACGAAACGTTCGGCGGCGGTGTGAGCAGCGAGGGGCAGTATGGCGTATTCAGCATGAGAATGCATGATACGGCCTTCGATACAACCTTCCGGGCGAACAAGTCGTGGTTTTACTTTGGAGATGAAATTATTGCCTTGGGATCGGATATTGTCAACAGCGACACCGTCAATCGGACGGAAACGACCCTGTTCCAATCAAATATGAACGGCACCGTAATGCCTTTCTACAAGAATTCTACCAGCGCAATTAATACGTTCCCTTATAGCAGCACGACGACAACGAATTCGAAGGTATGGATGGTGGATCCGTTCGGTAATGGCTATATTATTCCGAATGCCAATGGTCTTCACGTGGAGCGTGGGGTGCAGGATTCTTACACCAAGAAAGCAACGTATGAGGAGACGCAAGGAAACTATACAACAGCATGGCTTGATCACGGAACATCACCGACGGGACAAGGCTATGAATATGTCATTCTCCCTCAAAAGACACCTGAACAAGTGGCAGCAGCAGCGCAAGCCCTGGATTATTCGGTACTCAGGAAGGACAATATGGCGCATATCGTTAAGCATAATGCGAGTAACGCCATAGGTTATGCCTTGTTCAATCCGACTACTCCGCTTACGTATGGTGTATTGAAAAGCGTGGATACGCCGGTACTGGCAATGGAAAGAAACAAGTCTGACAACCACATGGTGTTCAGCCTCTCGGATCCTGATCTCCGACTTGTGAAGTCAAAAAAGATCGGCTCTTTAACGGAGGCAGAATTAAAAACGCCAAGTCAACACAAGACGGTATTGGCCAAGTTGAACGGTGACTGGAACTTCTCAGGCGCTGCGCCTGCCGGTGTAACGCTTGTGGGGTATGACTTGGCGACCAATACGACGACACTTTCTTTTGATTGTGTGGACGGCAAAAACTTTGATGTTGATCTAGTGACAAGGACATCGATGTTCAGTGATGGCTTTGAGGATGGATTAGGGAAGTGGGTCAACACAACGAATGCAAAGCTTCGCAATACCGATGTAAGCCTAACCAACAGCAATGCGATGAGAAGCGCCGACGGTGCTGAATGGACCGAGTATACCTTGGAAGCAGATGTTACGATTCAAAGCAGGCAAGGCGGGCTCGTATTTCGGGGGCAGAGCACTCTGAGTAATTACTATTTGCTCGATGTCAGAAACTACGACAATAAGATCAGTCTGTTTAAAATGTCAGGGTCGGGAACCTTGCTTGCCAGTACGAATTTTACAGTGGAGTTAAATCGCTTTTATCATCTTAAGATTGCGGCAAGCGGACAGACATTCACGGTGTTTGTAGACGGGGTTCAGGTGTTGACAGCGTCAGACAGCACCTATACGAGCGGGAATGTAGGTTTTCGAGTACCTGGTACGACCGCCACGGCCAAATTCGATAATATCAGAGTGACCTCGTCTGCCGGTGTAATTTTGAAAGAAGATGATCTGGAAAATGGCTTGGGAGGTTGGCAGAATACGACCAACGCTACTACGGGGCAAGTAGGTCCGGTCTCGACCGATCTCAGCTTGACAAGCAACAACGTGATGAGATCAAACATAGGCTCCACCTGGACAAATTATACGTTGGATCTGGATGTTACCGTTCTTAATAAGCAAGCGGGCATCGTGTTTAGGAGTCAGGACAGTACCCATTACTATTTGCTTGATGTCAGAAGCTATGATCATACGATCAAGTTCTACAAGTTTGCTGGATCCGGTGTGCAGCTATCCAGCTCGCAATTCAATGTAGAACCGAACCGAAAATATCGAATTCGCGTGGTTGCAGATGGCAGCAACTTGACCGCTTATGTCGATGGCGTACAGGTGCTGACAGCGAACGACAGCAGCTACACCAGCGGAAATATTGGATTGCGCATGCCTTCCGCGGATTCGCGCGCGGTATTTGATAACGCAGCTGTATATGGGGAGTATGATACAGAGTAATCTGTAGCGTTTACTACAGCAACTTTTACTCCGTTTAAGCCGGAAGGACAAATAACCAGCCACGTGATCGTCTAACAACAAACCCCCGCCGATTCTATGGCGGGGGATTGTTGTCTTCCACATCACCTATATTGCAATTACTTTCTACGTATTAACAATGCCTTTTTTAACATTTGAAAGTGCAGTTTACATTTTATCTGTATACGTTAAAGCTAAGCCTATCCGATAATGAAAGCGTAACCCACTAGACTATGATGAAACTGAGAGGTGAAACTAACATGCCGTCGACTCCCGAGAAGAATCAACTCCAACAGCGAGCAATAGGAAGTATTTCCTATGCTGCGGGAAGCACCATGTACCAAGGCGCGTATGAACGTTAGCTAAAGAGATAATGTAAGGCATTCATCAGGAGAAGTTGGATTCCCTTGTGCTGGGGGAGCAAGCGTCCCTTTTTATGGATTTGAGAGAGGTGGATTTTATGGGTATGCAAGGCATCGTGAAAGAACTGAGGACGAATAAATACATCTACATTATGCTCGCTCCCGTCTTGTTGTATTATGCGATTTTCAACTATGGTCCCATGTACGGTGCCATTATCGCATTTAAAGATTTTAGCCCCGCGCTTGGGATTTGGGGGAGCCCTTGGAGTGGATTTAGTCATTTCGTCGATTTTTTTAATGGCATTTATTTTTGGCGCATTTTAAAGAACACGATTTTGATTAGTATATACGAACTTGTATTCGGATTCCCTGCGCCAATCATACTAGCGCTGCTTCTTAATGAATTAAGATCCGCTATGTTTAAGCGTATGATACAAACGGTTACGTACATGCCGCATTTTATATCGCTTGTCGTCATTTGCGGAATTCTGAAAGATTTTACAAGCTCAGGCGGCATTATCACGTTAATTTATGAGTGGATTACTGGCAGGGACCTTGGGGAGAGTCTTCTGTTGCAGCCCGAAATGTTCCGAACTATCTTTGTATCATCAGGAATTTATCAGCACATTGGCTGGGGGACGATCATTTACTTGGCAGCTTTGACAGGAATTGATATGGAGCAGTATGAAGCAGCCAAAATGGATGGAGCGAACCGTTTTCGTCAGATGCTCCATATCACAATACCGGGTATCCTTCCTACGGTTATTATCATGCTCATATTAAATTTAGGTCACATGCTCAGTGTCAGTTTTGAGAAAATCATTCTACTCTATACACCGGTCACCTATGAGACGGCCGATGTTATTTCTTCCTATGTGTATCGGATAGGCTTGCAAGATTTCAACTACAGTCTCAGCGCAGCGGTAGGTTTGTTCAATTCCGTGATTAATTTCATCATGGTTATTCTTGCCAATGCTTTAAGCCGTAAGTTGAATCAAACCAGTTTGTGGTGAAAGGAGGGAAACTTCATGGAGAAACGGACACTAAGCGGCGTCCTTTTTGACTTGGTGAATTATGTTGTGTTAGCGGGCTTGATGGTACTAACGATCTATCCAATCCTTTATGTATTTCTAGCATCGGTCAGCGAGCCCAGTGAAATGCTTTCTCATAGCGGCCTGTTATGGAAGCCTCTCGGTTTTACTTTGCTCGCTTACAAGAAAGTGTTTGAAAATCCTATGATTCTGACCGGATATATCAATACCGTTACTTATGTGGTAATTGGATTGGGGATTAACTTGCTGCTAACTTCACTCGGTGCTTACGGGCTGTCCCGTCCCCAAATAAAATATAGGAAGCAAATCACGTTGTTCATTATCTTTACGATGTTTTTCAGCGGTGGATTAATTCCGTTTTACCTGGTTGTGAAAGGCATAGGTTTGAATAATACATTATGGGCATTAGTCCTTCCGAATGCGATCAGCACGTTTAATCTCATGATTATGAGGACTTCCTTCGAAGCGATCCCTGCCAGCCTGGAGGAATCTGCGCGCATGGACGGGGCGAACGATTTGGTTATCCTGTTTCGTATTATTCTCCCGTTATCGCTCCCGGTGCTTGCGGTCATGACGTTGTACTATGGCGTTAGCCATTGGAACTCATGGTTTAATGCCATGATTTTTCTCAAGGATCGGTCGCAATATCCGCTCCAGCTGATCTTGCGGGAGATCTTGATCCAGAATGATACCAGTGCGATGTCGTCAGGTCTGGACATCGGCCAATCCAGTATAGTCGGCGAAACCATTAAATACGCTACGATTATTGTAGCGACTGTACCTATTCTTCTTGTGTATCCGCTTCTTCAGAAATATTTTGCCAAAGGTGCATTGGTTGGAGCTGTTAAGGGATAATGCTTACCGAACTTAAATTAGGAATATACCATTGGAGGTTATACGATGAGCCAGAAAAATACGACAAAAGAACAAGAGCAAGTACCCATTGTTAGACGAGGTGTCCATAGCTATAGCAAAGCTGAGCAGTGGGTAAAGCCCGAGAGTCCGCTTCTACTTGAGCGACTCGAATGGTTCAAGGATCAGAAGCTGGGTCTCATGATGCACTGGGCGCCTTACTCTCAGCTTGGTGTCATATCATCGTGGCCGCTTAGCGATGGGGATGCAGCTTGGTCACGCGCTAATATTGATTGGGGTGTCGACGCTGAGGAATTCAAGCAGCAGTACTACGCATTAAATAAAACGTTCAACCCAGTTCGTTTTCAGCCAGAGCTATGGGCAGACCTGGCTGCGGAGAACGGATTCAAATATTTAAATTTTACGACCAAGCATCATGATGGCTTCTGCATGTGGGATACCCAGACAACAGACTACCGAATTACAGGTCCGGATTGTCCATTCCATACACATAAGTACGCCGATGTTTGCAAGCAGCTCTTCGATGCCTTTCGCGCGAAAGGTTTAGGAATCTCAACCTACTTCTCAAAGGCCGATTGGCACACGCCGTCCTACTGGGCGCCAGGAATGGCATGTGGAACCGTGACGTCGCGAGGGGCTTCTTATGATCCAAAGGAATATCCTTCGCTTTGGGAGCAATTCGTGCAGTTCACCCACGAGCAGATTATGGAGTTGATGACGAACTACGGCCGTATTGATATGCTATGGCTCGACGGAGGCTGGGTCAGAGAGAGCAGGGGTGAGAACATCAGACTGGGTGAAGTCGTGGAAAAAGCCCGGGAGATCCAGCCTTGGCTCCTAACAGCGGACCGTGGCATCGGCGGACAGTATGAGAATGTGATCACTCCGGAGCAGACTGTGCCCGAGGGGGCATTGGATGTTCCGTGGGAAAGTTGTATTACGATGGGGGCGGGGTGGTCTTTCCGCTATGAAAATGAGCTTGATTATAAATCCGTTCGGCAGTTGATTCATTTGCTCATCGAAGTTGTAGCAAAAGGCGGAAATTTGGCTCTTAACGTCGGGCCACAGCCTGATGGAAGGTTGCCTAAAACGGCCATTTCAAGGATCAAGTCCTTGGGGGAATGGTTGAAGGTTTATGGGGAGGGAATCTACGGAACGCGCATTTGCGAGCCATATTCGGCGGGCAATAGCTATTTTACGAGAAAAGGTGATACGATCTATGCCTTCTACTTGTATAAAGACGAGAGTGAGGCTGTTCAGGAAGAAGTACTCCTTCCAATAACGCAAGCCTTTGACCGCATTGATTTGGTGGGCGGACAAGACAATCTAGAATATCGCCGGAGCGAGCACGGAATCGTCGTTCGGGTATCCGATAATGATCGGATTGCTCAAGCACCGATTGCTCACGTATTCCGAATTAGGTAGCAAGATGATGAATTTGGTTGAGAACAAGTGAAGGGGGGAGGTATACAATGAGAAACATACTTATTATCGTCTCTGACCAGCTTTCATGGAAGGCCCTGCCTGTCTACGGTGGTATTGCAGAAACTCCGAATATTGACAGAATAGCGAAGGGGGCTGTGGCATTCGACAAATGTTATACACCGGTTCCGTTGTGTATGCCTGCACGGGCTTCTTTCTGGAGTGGTGTTTATCCTCACGAGACAGGCGTTTTGTCCAATTTTGGAGAGTATGCTATTCCTGCTGGTCTACCAACAATAGGAGAGGTGTTCAGTCAAGCGGGGTATGATACGGTTCATTTTGGAAAGACTCATGCTGCTGGTGCGTTAAAGAGCTTTTGGTGTGAAGAAGAAGGCTCATTGGAGGTAGAAGGTACACAGGCATGGCCCGTATCTAAGGATACCAAGCGGGATCGTTTTACAGCGGAAAAGTCTGTGGCATATCTTGAAAAGATCAAAGATTCTGAAAAGCCGTTCTTTATGATTGCAGATTTTGTGAACCCACATGACATATGTTCTTGGACTGGTGAAAACAAGGGGGTACATGATGATGTGAACCCGGGTTGTCCGTTGCCGCCTCTGCCGCCAAATTTTGAGTTTGATGATATTGAGAACAGGCCAGATGCAGTCAAATATATTTGTTGTTCACATACCCGTCAGGCTCAGGCATCGGAGTGGAGCGGCGAAAGTTTTAGGCATTATCTGGCGGCATACTATCACTATATTCATCGGGTGGATGCAGAAGTCGGTCTGGTTCTGGATGCGCTTGAGAAATCAGGCAAGTATGAGAATACGCTTATTCTTTTCATGTCAGATCATGGCGATAGCATGGCATGTCATGGCAAGGTGACAAAGGATGTTGATTTTTATGAAGAAACCAACCGTGTACCGTTTATTTTCAATTTTCCGGAGTACCGCAATCAGCCTACACGTCAGGAACATGCTCTGACAAGCCTGTTGGATCTTTTTCCGACCCTTTGTTCCTATGCAGGAATTGAACAGCCAACAACGCTGCGTGGCGAAAATCTGATGCCCTTAATTAAGGGTCAAGGGATGCTGGACCGTGAATATATTATTGGCCAATGGTATTCAGAATGGAATTTATCCATCAGCCCCGGAAGAATGGTCCGGACAGAAGGCTATAAATATACGCATTATATTCATGATGGCGAAGAACTTTTTGATCTTGTAAAGGACCCATATGAAACGAAAAATGTAGCTGGGCATGCTGCATATGCCGAACAGATGGAGAGACATCGCAGACTTCTGGAAGACCATATTGAAAGGACAAGGGATAACTTTAAGGACTTACACTGGCAGGAGTTGAATGACGACTTGCGATGGAGAAGTCATGATGTTGGTTATGGAAAGCATCAGGGACCGTCTGTAGGAGAGGTTGGAAAGGGATTGGTCAGGGGTTAAGTAAATTACAAATTTGATTGGGGTGTCGTTGCAGAGGATTTCAGCAAGTTAATCAAAGGAGAGAACGTGAAATGAATGCACAACCGAACGAATTATGGATGGACGAAGCATGGAGCAAGATCATTACGAAAATCGATCAAACGAGCCAGACGATCGGTGTCGGATTTCCACATGTATCCAAGGAAGGCAAGTACGATTGCACGGTTCCTCATTTCTGGACAGCTGGCTTTTGGCCTGGGATCTTGTGGCTCGTTTACCGTGATACGAACAACGGGGAGTTGAAGCGGATTGCCGAGGCTTGCGAGAGCGCAATGGACGTCTGTATCGACGAGTATACGAGGCTTCACCATGATGTCGGCTTTATGTGGAGCTTGACCTCAGTTGCTAATTTTAAGCTGACGGGAAGCGAAGAGTCGAAGCTGCGCGCTTTGAAGGTGGCAGCATGGCTAGCGAGCCGATTCAATATCCGTGGCAATTTCATCCGCGCCTGGAATGGGAACGATCGTACTGGATGGGTGATCATCGATTGTATGATGAACCTGGGCCTGCTGTTCTGGGCTTCCGAGGAAATAAAAGACCCGCGGTTTAAACATATTGCAGTGGAGCATGCGAACACCGTTCTACGCGAATTTATTCGCGAAGACGGCTCTGTCTACCACATCGTAGAGTTCGATTCAGAGACCGGGGAGCGCGTCGGAGCATTAGGCGGCCAGGGGTTTGCTCCGGAATCGGCATGGGCGAGAGGTGCGGCATGGGCGCTGTACGGCTTAGCGCTTTGCTACAAGTATACGAAGGATGACAAGTATGTGCAGGGAAGCAAGAAGGTGGCTCACTTCTTCCTGGCCAATTTGCCGGAAGACCTCGTTCCATACTGGGATTTTCGGTTGACAACGCAAGAGGGTGCGCCAAGAGATTCCTCTGCCGCTTCGATTGCGGCAAGCGGTCTGCTGCTGCTGGAAGAGCTGCTGCCAGCGGAAGAAGGACGATTATACGGAACGTCGGCGAGACGCATGTTGAAATCGATGGCGGATCACTACTTGATCTGGGATGCGAGCGACGAAGCGATACTCCCCCATGGCACAGGGCATTGGCCTGCTGGCAAAAATATCGATGTCGGCTTAATCTACGGCGATTATTATTTCGTGGAGGCGTTGGCCAAACTGCGTGGACAGACAGAGTTGTTCTGGTAGTGAAGCAAGACCAAGTTTGGAGAGATCGAACAAACAACATGCGAAACTATTACTTTTTTGGAGGAAAAGCATGAACAGTCAAGTGTCAATAAACGCTGGTTATAACGATGGAAATCCTGTTAAGGTCGTCATTGTCGGTGCCGGTCATAGGAGTCTAATATACGCGTCTTACGCGGAGAAGCACCCCGAACACATGAGAATTGTCGGGGTCGTAGATCCGGATGGCGAGCGCAGAGATTTAACCAAGATGAGATTTGATTTACAAGATGAATGTTGTTTTGCCGATATTACAGAACTTGTCGCTAAGCCCAAAATCGCGGATGCCGTGATTAACGGTACCATGGATCACTTGCACGTATCTTCTTCGATCCCGTTGTTAAGGGCTGGTTATGACATCATGCTGGAGAAACCGATTGGCGTCAGCGCGGATGAAGTTTTGGAGTTATATGAAGTAGCAGAGCGGCTTGGCAGAAAAGTTATAATATGTCACGTACTTCGCTATGCACCCTTTTACGAATCGATTCGTCGAACCATAGCCGATGGCGTAATCGGTGATATTGTCAGTCTGACGACAGCGGAGAATGTCACTTATCACCATATGGCCATGGCTTATGTCAGAGGGAAGTGGGGACGTGTAGATCAAGGTGGTTCCTCCATGCTCATGGCGAAAAGTTGCCACGACTTGGACATAATAGCCTGGATGAAAGGAGACGTCCGTCCGGTGAAAGTAAGCAGCTTCGGGAGTCTGCTGCAATTCCGGCCTGAGAAAGCGCCTGCAGGAGCGGGTACGCGTTGTCTGGTCGATTGTTCCATTGAGACATCTTGCTCTTATTCTGCTCGGAAGCATTACATTGAGCAGCGTCTGTGGGAGGGCTATGTCACCTATAATACCCACTTAGGCGTTACAATGAGCGATGAGGAATTGGCGGAATCCTTGCGTAAGGACAGTCCGTACGGCCGTTGTGTCTGGCACTGCGATAACGATGTGGTCGATCATCAGACGGTCATCATAGAGTTCGCGGATGGCAGTACAGGAACGCATGTAATGACCGGGGGCACTTCTAGGCGAGGTCGAACCATCCATATTGTGGGGACGAAAGGTGAAATTCAAGGAGAAATGGAGACAGGTGCTTATGTCATCCGACACCCGGATGCCCGCAAAGGCCATCTCTATTCCGAGCAACTGATCGATGTCGAGGTGTCCGAGGATATGCATGGTGGAGGAGACTTGCGTCTTGTCGCCGACTTCGTCAAAGTATTGAAGGGTGCGGTACCATCAATCTCCTCCACATCTCTGGAGAAGTCGCTTCACGGTCACTTGATCGGATTTGCAGCCGATCAGTCGCGACTGGAACAAAGAACCGTTGAGATCAAGCGAGTGTAAAGGAGCTAGAAGATGCACAAGCGACCCAATGTACTGCTCATTATTACGGATCAGTAGTGCTGGGACACGCGTATTCATCAACGCCTTCCTGCATACCGGTAAGAGCTTCATTAATGAACGGGAATGGATCCGTGGAAAACCGGTATTCTTGGGATTGACAAATCACGAAGTCTACTCAGCTGAGCTGAATCGCTGGTGAGGCAAGCTAGTTGCGGTGTTGGCCGAACGGAATGTAGGCTTAACGGACAACGGTGCACGCGTCTGTCAGACGGGCACACCACCGATTATATCGCCGAAGTATCAGGAACGAATAACCCGATTAAGTGCCGTTGCTGATTAAAAGTCCACACTGCAAGTAAAAAACAAACTTTCCGCTCATGATGATCTTCAAGAAAGGCTGCCGATTTTAATGAATCGGCAGCCTTTACAATAAAGATTACATCATAGCCACATGAACGAAGGGATGGGGATATCGGTGAATAAGAAGGAAAAGCCTAATATAGTACTTATTACTACGGATACGCAACGTTGCGACACGCTTCGATGCATGGGTTCGCCATTTGCCATTTCACCTCATCTAGATAGATTGGCAAGTGAGGGGGTGTTGTTTACCAATGCGCATACGGCTTCTCCGGTCTGCTCTCCAGCACGCAGCAGCCTTATGACAGGTCTTCATGCTCCGATTCACGGCTGTATTGAGAATGGAATCGATCGAAAAAGCGGTCATTTGACCTTTCCAGATTTATTGCAAGAACAAGGATATGTGAATATCATGGTTGGCAAAACGCATTTCGGCGAGCACCCGGCTTCCTTCGATATTGTACGTGAAATCAAAGGTGAAAAGTCTGCTGCCTCGGTTGATGACAGTTACGCTAAGTTCATCAATTCGTATGGACTGCCAAGATCGAGTGCAGGTCCACGGTCAATGCCAGATCATTTGCATATGGACGCTTTTTTGATTAATGCCACTATCGAGGAAATTGAAGCTTGCCGACAAGCGGAAAATGGTCCGTTCTTTGCGTTTTGTTCCCTGCTGAGTCCCCATTCGCCATTGGACCCTCCCGGACATTGGGCCACTCTGTTCGACTCCACGCCTCTGCCACCCATCGATTACAAACCAGGCGATGTGGAGAACCTTCCGCTACATACACGAAGATTGCTTGGATTCATCGGCAATGAAGCCGAGCTTGAAGCCAGTCTGAATACCCCGGAAGCTCTACAAGCGATGGAGCATAAACGAAGGCTTTATTATGGGATGACCGCATTCATTGATGCTCAAATCGGAAGATTGCTTGAATATTTAGATCAGACCGGCTTGAGAGAAAACACACTCATCCTATTCACTTCAGATCACGGCACCCAACTGTTCGATCATGGCTTTGATGATAAGCATAATTACTTGGATGCTACCTGGCGCATCCCTTTTATCATGAGTATGCCTGGAACGCTGCCATGCGGAAAAGTCTGCGATTTTGCTACGTGGACAGACATAGCCGCAACAATTCTGGCAGCAGGAGGCACGTACTCCCGTTATGTCCAAGGCTTCGATTTGTTTACGCCGCTGATACAAGGCTTGGATTCGCCCCGTCGATGTGCTGTCGGAACCCTGTATAAATCGGCAGCTGTTGCGACGCAACGCTGGAAGTTGGAGTATTACTTTGAAGAACAAACCGGTATGATGTATGACCGATTGAACGATCCCTCGGAGAGAAGCAATCTTTACAACGATCCACAGTATGACAGTGTCAAGCAGGAGTTGCTTGTTGCGCTTCTGACATGGAGGGCTGACTTGAGTGATTTACAGCTTATGGAGGAGTCTCAGCAAGTTGGAGGTCCGGTAGCGCAACGTATTAAACCGTATTCTCTGGCCAAGAGTGGATGGGAAGTTGAGAGGAGACTGGGAGCGAAAGCCGAGGCTATCGATCTCTTATTCGAAGTATAGGACTCATACAAATGGAGGTCGATCCTATGACGATTGGGCAAATAAAGTACTACAGCTTCCGTACTTACAACAAGGGAATGCATCCCGTTCATATTGTAACTCCCGATGACGGATACTACATTCACAATTTCTTCGATGTGAAACCATGGAGCCCATCCGGTCGATATTTAGCCGTACTTAAACTGCCGTTCCAGGATAAATTGCCGGGACCGGATGATGAAGCAACCGTCTGTATGATTGATTTGCAGGAGCAGTCCATTGTTGAACTTTGCAAGACAACCGGATGGGGAATTCAAGTGGGTGCGCATCTGTGTTGGGGAGGGAGCGATGATGAGCTTTTCTTCAACGATAAAGAGGCGAACTGCGTCTTTGCCTACAAACTGAATCCGCATACGGGAGAGAAAGTGCGACTAGCCGGATCTGTATACCAAGCGTCGAAGGATGGCCGTTACATCTACAGTCCCAATCTTTCGGTTATTAATTATGCCCAGATGGGCTATGGGGCGACATTAGCACCCGAGTACAGCTCGCCGCCCCCGATCGGCGCATCCGAAGAAGATGGACTGTGGCGAACAGATGTTGAAACCAACCGTAGGGAACTATTGTTCAGTTACAAACAAGCACTTGATCTTCTCCCGGACAAGAGGGATGTAGAGGGGGCGCGATTTACCTTTTTCCATGTGAAGATCAATCCGCAGCAGACACGGCTCATGCAAGTCGTTCGATGCCTGTTTGATGATGAAAGAAAAGAGTTACGCTTTATTGTCACGATGAACATGGATGGGACGGACGCCAAGCTGTCGTTACCATACGAGTTCTGGCTGGATGGATCTCATCATCCGGATTGGCATACCAACGGAAAAGAGATTCTGATGAACATTCAATTAAAAAGGTTGCGCTTCTGTCTGTTTGCGGAAGATGGGCAATCTTTTAGGCTGGCAGCTCCGTTTGCTACAGGTGGCGGTCATCCAAGTTTCTCGAAGGACGGCCGTTACATTCTGACGGACGCTTATACAATGGAAAAAGAGTTTGTGAATGAGCATTTTGAAGTGCCCGTACGATTAATCGATACAATAGCTGGAACAGACCACCGATTAGTTGATATATGGACGCTTGGAGGTACAGAAATACACGCCAATTTACGCTGCGATCCCCATCCTGTATGGAGCGAAGACAACAAATACATTTGCTTTAACGGCACGCCGGAAGGTAGAAGACAGGTCTTGATAGCCGAAGTGGGCAAGTTATGAATCAAAAGTAATAAACGAAATGGAGGCATGTCCTATGGATAATAAACCTCATATTGTACTGATTACGACAGACCAGATGCGAGGAGACTTGATGGGGTGTGCGGGGAACACACGTATCCAAACGCCTCATATCGATTATTTGGCACGAAGCGGCGTACGATTTGATCAAGCCTACTCGTTGACGCCGGTTTGCATCCCGGCAAGGGCAACGATCATGACAGGACTGGAGGGTCATCGGCTTGGATTAACGACATACAAGGAAGGTTATGCGCTTCCTACTAACCTAACATTACCTAAGCTGCTAAATGATGCCGGCTATGAAACGAGAGTGGTAGGCAAAATGCACGTTTACCCGGAGCGATGTCACTATGGATTCGACAGCATGTTGCTATGTGAGGAAGGCCGAATGCTGGGAGTGGGATCCGGAAAACAGAGAGGGTATGATGATTACGAGCAATGGGTTGCGGAGCAGGGTTATCCGGGACAAGCCTTTGGCCATGGCATTGCCAACAATGAATATACCATGTCGCCCTGGCACTTGCCGGACAGCTTGCATCCGACGGAATGGATTGCAGACAACAGTTGCAGAACGATCAAACGGCGGGACTGGACCCGCCCGTTATTTCTGTGGGCTTCTTTTACGGCGCCCCACCCTCCCCTTACCCCATTGATGCGTGATCTATACACGTATGAAAAGGACGATATGCCGCAGCCTGTTTGGGGAGACTGGGCGGACAGACATTCGCTTTATCACCAAAGAATGGCCGTCACTTATCAAGGAAAGTTGAAAACACCCAAACAAATTGACAGCGCCTATCGTGGATTCTATGCTTCTATTACACAAGTAGACCGAGCTATCAACCGAATCATCGGTACCCTTCGGGAGGAAGGGATACTCGAGAATACTTGGTTTCTCTTTACATCAGATCATGGCGACAATATGGGGGATCACGGCCTCTGGTTCAAAGCCAACTTCACACGCGGAGCTTGCCAGATCCCGCTTATTGTGACACCGCCCGCCAAAAGAGATACGGGGTCCGTTCTTGAAGCGGGATGGGTTCCAGGACAGGTGAACCATTCACCGGTAGGACTACAAGATATTTTGCCGACATGTCTTGCCATTGCAGGAATATCTGTACCTGAAGATTTAGATGGAACGAGTTTATTAGGAGCAGTTCGTCAACCCAAGATGGATCGTGTGAGAGAGACGGTACTCGGCGAGTTCGGTCCTATGGGTAAGCGTTCCTTGATGGTAACAGACGGCATTTGGAAGTATATCTGGTTCGAAGAAGAAGGTGAGGAATTGCTCTTTCACATCAAGGATGATCCACAGGAGTTACACGATAGATCCAGGGATCCGTTAGCCCCCTTAGAGGAGTGGAGAAATCGGCTGGCGTTCAAGTTGGGGAAGCGGTTATCCGATTCAGCCGTCAGTAATGGCATGCTACGGCCCCGACAGCTTTTGCCAGAGTTATCCGAATTTGAACGCGCGCTTCTCATTTCGCACTATAACCCTCGAGGCTTGCACTGATCGGCGTAAATGTAGCTAAATAATTAAATTGTGAGTACTTTCTACGAAATATCAGCATCTTTTTCACTTTTATAAGTCGAGTTTGTGTTTTATCAGTATACGAAAAAACCAAATTTATCCGATAATGAAAGCGCATCACCAAATATACGATTGGACAGAAAGGGGAATAGAATGTGGTAAATAAGAAAAAGCTGTATTCAGCAACCAGCATTATAATTGGAACGGCTATGCTCGCAGCAGGATGTGTGTCCGAGCCTCAGGGGGAGAAACCTTCGGCTCCCGATAAGAGTCAAGCTCAGTCAGTAGCAAGCTACCCGCTCAAAGCAGGTTCTACGCTCACTTCATGGCAAACGCTGAACAACAATCTGTCATCAGTTAACATTCAGAACTTGGTAGATACCAGCTTCGGTAAGGCACTTGAGAAACAGACTGGCGTCAAGGTAACCTATACGCATCCTCCGACTGGGCAAATAGCGGAAAAGTTCAACTTGATGGTCGCATCCAACGAGTTGCCAGATGTCGTCGAGTACACTTGGACGTCTTATCCGGGAGGACCAGAGAAGGCAATTAAAGATAAGGTTATTCTTCCTTTGAATGACATCATCGATCACTATGCGCCCAATTTGAAAAAAACTATTGAGGCTGACCCTGAGCTGTCCAGACAGTTGAAGACGGACAGCGGGCAATACTATGTTTTTCCTATGCTGCGGGGGGCACCTTCACAGCTGGTATTCCAGGGACCTGTAATACGCAAGGACTGGCTGGATGAATTAGGTTTGCCAGTTCCTACAACGATCGACGAATGGTATGTAACACTCAAAGCTTTCAAAGAAAAGAAAAACGCAGCTGCGCCGTTTACCGCGAGATACGCCGGCGGCAGATGGGACGTGGCCGATGCTTTTATTGGGGCATTCAAAACTTCCAACGATTTCTATCTCGACGATCAAGGGAAGGTCCATTACGGTCCCTATGATTCGCAGTTTAAAGATGCGCTGACGCTGCTTCGCAAATGGTATCAGGAAGGGCTTATCGATAAAGATTTCGCCATTCCGGATGCCGAAGGGAAAATCCTTGATAATAAAATAACTTCCGGTATCTCTGGGGCTACAGTTGGTTTATTGGGAGGAGGCATCGGACGCTGGCTCGATACGATGAAGCAAAAGGACCCCAAATATGAAGTGGTGGGAGCGCCTTATCCGGTACTGAATAAAGGAGAGAAGGCATTTATCGGGCAGCGAGACTTTAAATATAACCCCGGAGGTTCGGCAGCTATCTCCGCTTCGTCCAAGAATGTAGAAACAGCAGCTCGTTGGCTTGATTATGCATATAGCGAGGAAGGAAAGATGCTCTTCAATTACGGAATTGAGGGCGAAAGCTACAAGATGGAGAATGGTGTGCCGAAATTTACGGATTTGATATTGAAAAATGAAAAATTTAATGTTCAACAGATATTGTCCCAATACACCAAGCAAAGCGGTCCGTACCTTACTGATAAGAACAGAAATACAAACACTTACAAGCAGCAGGATAATGCCGCTCAAGTCTGGTCGGATACGGAAGCAGCAAAGCACAGCCTTCCGAAGTTCATTTCACCGACACCTGAGGAAAGTGCTCAGTTGGCCAAGATTGCAACAGACCTGAGCAGCTATAAGGAAGAAATGTTCGTGAAATTCATCATGGGCAAAGAATCACTGGATAACTTTGAGAAGTATCAGAAGCAACTGAATGCTATCGGGGTGGAGAAGGTCATCTCCATATACCAAGGCGCGTATGACCGCTATATAAAGAGATAAGTTTAGGGAAGTCAACCTGGGTAGCTAGATTCCTTTATATGGGGAATCTGGCTATTCTCAAATGCAGGTTTAGAGATTGTTGACAAGTAAAGCTAATTCATGGACAATTTCACGTAATGCTACCATATCCAGTGTGTCTGCCAAGAGACGACAGAGGAGGATAACCGTGCTGTTGAAGAAAATCACGAGAACGAATTCCATTTGGACGAAGTGGCTGATTTCATATCTATTCATTTTCCTTGTCCCGGTTCTTCTGGGGATTGTTTTTTATTGGCAAACATTGAATATTGTAGAGCGGGAAATTGATTTGTCGAATGAGAAGCTGATTTCACAAATGAAGGAATTGACAGATAGTCGCATGAGAGATTTGGAGCGGCTTGGACTGGAATTATCGCTGAATAGCGAAATTATTGCCTTTGCCAGTAAAGAATATAAGGATCAGGGCTCCGATGATTATCATTATGATGCTCGTCAACTTACCCTTATTTTGAACAATTTTAAGCTTTCCAACGAATATATTGATCAGATCTTCCTCTATTATGATAAAAGTCAAACCGTAATTACCAATGACAGTCGAATATCGGTGGGACAGTTCGAGAAGATGTGTCAGCCTTTCTCTGTAGATCAATCATGGACCAAAATACTGGATAGTAGATTCATTAAAGGATTTTTTCTGGTGAAGGATACGTCCGATCCTAACGATGAAGTCCAGATCATGCACATAAGAACCCCGTATATGCGAGGATTAGGCAGCGATGGTGCTTACATCATGTTTACAGTGAAAAGTGACAAGCTGTTGCCACATGCAGAGCGAATCCAATTACACAAAGACAGCTATTATGTCATTCAAGATATGGACGGCAAGGTCATTGCATCTACAAGCAAAACTGCGGCTTACATGGTGCCTCATATGGGGCCATTAACATCAACGAATGGGATGCAAGATAGTGAGGCAGAAGGACAGAGACTGACCATTCGATACACGACCTCCAATGTGACGTGGTGGAAATACATTTCGGTGACCCCTTCGAGCGTTTATTTGGAAAGTGTCTGGAGTGTGAAGCGACTTATCGGGATTTACATGGTGCTCTGTTTGGTTGTGGGTGCACTGGTCACTGCGTTCGTGCTGCGTCGGAATTACAATCCTATTCAAGTACTTATTCGCAATCTTGCAACGAAATCCGGCACAATCATGGACGAATCGATTGATGAGTACCAGTTCATCGCTAAGACACTGTACCAGAGCTTGGAATCAACGGAGAAATCGATGGTGCAACTGAAGCAGCAGGGGAACGCCTTGCGTAATCAGTTTCTTGCTTCGCTGGTTAAGGGGAAGCTGGAAGCAAGTATCCCTTTGCATGAGAGGCTGACTGCTTACGAAATTCAATTTGTAGAAGCTAAGTTCGCTGTTGTCGTTGTTCAAACGGAGAATTGGGGGAAGCTGGTTACCAACGAGCCTGCGAAAAGTTATGATCATGAGAAGCTGCTCCAATTTTTTATTACCAACGTAATGGTTGAACTGGCTAAGGAAAAAAATCAAGCTTACATGTTCGAGGTAGATGATTTTCTTGTCTGCATTATCAATGGAAATTTCCTTACGGCGAAGGAACTCACTAGAGTTGCTCAAATAGCCAAGAAGTTTATATATGATAGCTTGGAAGTTAAGTTAACCGTATCTTTAAGTGATATTCATGAAGATGTTTGGAAACTTCCGCAAGCTTATCAAGAAGCGCTGGAAGCGATGGAGTACAAGCTGGTGATGGGCAGCGGAGAGATGATCAGCTATACAGATATTCCGAGCGAGGAAGTTAGCCATCGTGGATACTATTACCCCTTGCACGTGGAGCAGCAGTTAATCAATTTTGTTAAAGCCGGTGATTTCCACCAAGCTCAAACAGTCATCGACGAAATTCTTAAGCAGCACTTAGCTGCTGGTTCGGTCACAGTTATTTTGTCTAGGTGTCTCATGTTCGACATTATTAGCACAATCTTGAAGACGATTGATGAACTTAATCACTTTCAAGGGATCAATGAGATGAACAAGCCACTGGAGAAGCTGATGAATTGCAAGACCATTCAGGAAATGAAGGAACATGTGATGGTCATTTTACAAGAAGTAACAAATCACATACAGGGCCAGCGAGATTTGAACACGTATCACTTTTGCGAAAAGGTCAAGGACTATGTTCATCAAAATTATCACAACCCAGATTTAAACATTTCTGCCATTGGGCAATGGTTTGAGATGACACCCTCCTATTTGTCCAAACGGTTCCGAGACGAGACCGGGGAGTCGCTGCTTGAATACATAAACTTGTATCGCATCAGCCAAGCGAAGGGGTTGTTGCTGGGTGAATCTCTTTCCATCGCAGATATTGCTTTAAAGGTCGGTTATACCGAGTTCACTACATTTAATCGGATATTTAAAAAGTATCAAGGAATTACGGCAGGGAAGTACAGAGAAACCGAGTCAGGATAAATTAATAAATCCCTTGAAAGGGGGATTCGGAAAAACATCGACAGTGATTGCTGAACCGCTAATGTAACGAGCCAAATCAGAAGCTAAAAATAATGCTAAGTGTGCTGCTTCCTTAGGATCGCCTATTCTTCATTCGGAGTTAGCAACTTAGCATATTGTTGAATAATTTATTCAGGCGCATTCCCCAAAATTGCAGTCCTGATGCTTTGTATTTAAGAATTGCTTCGATTCCGAACTTCATACCTAGGAATACACCCTTTAGGTCAATAGACGTTAACTTATCAATTTCAGCAAGTGAATCTTCTCTTTTGCTGGATCTGTCTTAAAGAAAGATGCCTCTCCACCTGTTGATTTAATTTCTTTAGCTACGCAATGCCCCTTGTCTGCATCAATATTAGATACAATGACTTCATTCCATTTTTTGCATAGCACATGGCAATTTCCTTACCAAGGCCATCTGAAGCGCCAGTAACAATTGCGACTTTGTTTTTTTATACATGGCTAGATTGGGATTGAAATCTTATAGATTTTCAGTTGAGTGGGCCTCGAATCGTCAGAAATTGAGCATTTCTTGAAGTTCGACTTGCTTATAAAGAAAAGAATATAACTCCAGTTGTGACTCTCCATTAGAATTTGCACATTGGGCTATTCGATATTAATTTGTAAAAAGTACTTCAAAACCTATTTGTAATTCAGCTTTTTACACGAAAACACCACTTCAAAACTTAATTTGTAAATCGTTTTTATAAGAAAAGCCAGCAAACCCTTGCGTTTGCTGGCTTCTTGCGCTTCAAAACTTATTTGTCACCCAACAGATTGGCCGGAGTGTGGATATTGCAATTAATCATGATCCAGCAGCTATTGCGATGCATAAAGCCAATCATCCTGATACGGCGCATTATTGCGACTCAGTATGGGACGTTTCGCCAAGGGATGTAGTGAGTGGGCAGCCAGTAGCGCTTTGCTGGCTCAGCCCGGATTGTAAACATTTTAGTAAGGCAAAAGGCGGTAAACCGAAAGAAAAGACGATTCGTGGTCTTGCTTGGGTTGCTGTGAGATGGGCAGCGACAGTCCGGCCGAGAGTTATCATGCTTGAGAATGTCGAGGAGTTTAAGACGTGGGGACCACTACTTAAAGACGGTATGCCAGATCCAGATAAGAAAGGACGGACCTTTCAAGCATTCGTAAATGCTTTGAAACGGCAAGGATACCAAGTTGAATGGAGAGAGCTTCGTGCTTGTGACTACGGGGCTCCGACGATTCGCAAAAGATTTTTTCTTGTAGCTCGGTGTGATGGTCATCCCATTGCATGGCCGGAACCGACGCACGGCGACCCGAAAATCGAAGCAGTCAAGTCCGGTCGATTAAAGCCATGGCGGACAGCGGCGGAGATCATTGACTGGTCGATTCCCTGCCCGAGCATATTCGAACGAACGAAGCCGCTGGCGGAAAATACCCTACGCCGGATCGCGAGAGGAATACACAAATTTGTCCTGAACAACCCACAGCCGTTCATTGCGAGACTTGGTCAGACGGGTTTCGGTGGTGATCGACTTCAATACACGATTGACCAGCCGTTAACAACGATCACAACTAAGGCAGAGCATTTACTCATTACACCGCACATCACGAAGTTCCGCAGTGGAGCAACCGGTCATCCAATGGATGAACCGCTTCACACAATCACTTCAGGAGCAGGTAGCGCCCGGCCAGCTGGTGCGGCGCACGCTCTCGGCATGGTCACTGCTTTCCTTACTCAGTATCACAGCGAGACAGCCAGCCATGATGCGCGCGGTCAGCAGCTTGATCGCCCGATTCTCACTCTTGATACTTCAAATCGATATGGATTATTGGCTGCGCATCTGGCCCGGCATTTCGGAGAGTCGGTTGGAAGTTCGGCGGATGATCCAGTTGGTACAGTGACCGCCGGTGGAGGCGGGAAGACTTCACTCGTGACCAGTCATCTAATCAAGATGAAGGGAACGAATATCGGGCAACCGGTTGATGAGCCATTACAGACGATTACTGCCGGTGGGTTGCATTTCGGAGAAGTCAGGGCTTTCCTCATGAAGTATTACGGTACCGGAGAAGGTCAGGAAATTAGCGAACCACTACACACTATTCCAACAAAGGATCGCTTTGGACTAGTAACGCTACATGGTCAGGACTATGCAATCGTAGATATTGGAATGCGGATGCTTGAGCCCCATGAATTATTCGCGGCCCAAGGATTCCCAGCAGAATACATCATTGACCGGGATGCGGACGGCAAGAAGTATCCAAAGTCTGCTCAAGTGGCACGCTGCGGAAACTCAGTACCGCCGCCATTTGCAAAGGCGCTCGTTGAAGCAAATCTACCAGAACTCTGTACTGTCCAGCGCCCGTATCAATCTCAATATCAATACGAAATGCAGTTGATGTGAGGGAGGGGGACAGCATGGATGACATCATAAAGCGTAAATTCTGGCAGCGGATGAAGGGGCTAAACTTCGAACATTTCTGCGATGCGATGAACGAACTTCACACCCGAGCCTATGAGCTCGCGCAGCAGCACATGACGGAAGCGATGTCCTGTCAGCCTCGCATCAGCGCAAACATGATTGCGGCAGTTAAGGAAAAAGCCGTACAAATCCGTGAGGAGTGGGATGACTGCCGGGAGATCCTTACTGTAGAAAGCACGCTTGAAAAGTTGCTTGAAGAAATCATTGAAAGAAAATACGGGCCGGGGATGGTGAAGGAAGAATGAATTGGCGGCAAGCCACTCTTTCCCAGCTTTATGAAATCGGATACCACGATACCGGCTGCCATGTAATCCACAAGCAGGCTGCACTTGATGAAATAAAGCGACGCAAGCAATCACAGTCACATAAAGGCATCACTCAAACCAAGATAAGGAGGAAGCGAGCATGACGACAGCAATGTTTAAGACACCGACACTGTGCAAATACCCGGATTGCAGAGCAGTAGCGAGAAATACTTGGGCATTTGTACCTCTTTGCCCCGGTCATCATCAGACAATCCGCTTTGAAACCATGAATTATTATGCGAACAGATTTGGATATAGCCATCGGCAGCATTACCACCAAATAGAGCCTTTAGTTAAGGAGGCGTGGCAATCGTATGCCGAATATGTGAAGCGGCAGCGCGGGAAAGGCGGTGAGGAGAGTTGAGAATGATTGATCTGACGGGACAGAAATTTCATAGATGGACCGTCATTGAGAGGGCTGATTGCAAAAGCGGACAATCTTTGTGGTTGTGCGAATGTGAGTGCGGACAAAGGTCTAATGTTGGTGCAGGTAATTTGAAAAGAGGTATCAGTAAATCATGCGGTTGCTTGAAGCACGAGGTTACAGTTGAAAGAAATTACAGGCACGGACATTCAATACTCGCTCGCCGCTGTTGGGGCACTCCATTTAATGGCACTGCACCCTTACCCCAATATTCAAACCAAACTTGCCATGACCAGGCAAGTTTTATTTTTTATTTAAGAACCTTATAGGAGGAAAAATAGACCATTTTATCGAAACAAAGAACCTTATACAAGAAAATGCAGTAACCCTTGAAATAATTGGGGCATATCATGACCTCTTTGTATAATGTGGGTTTTACTGCACTATCGTTAAATCCTGATATGCTACATTGGGCACTTAGGAGCTCTAAAGAAAACTTGGATAGATAGTGCTTAACTGCAACAATCTTTGGAGGATTTATGAACAATCAAATTTCCATTGAAGTTGAAAAGCACAAATCGGAAATTAATAAATGGTATCAATTTAATGAAAGTACCACCCTACGGGGAGATCGTTAAGGGAGGCCGCGATGAACGAGACCGCATTTGACGAACCATTATTTGCAAGCTTGAAGCCGGGCTTAACCTCGTTCTGTTACCGAATGCTAGGCTCCATGGACGATGCGGACGATGCCGTTCAGGAAACGAGTATTCGGGTCTGGCAGAGCTGGAGCACGTTCAGACAGGATTCCTCGTTCAAAACTTGGGTCTATCGGATTGCCTCCAACCTGTGCTTGGACAAACTGAGACAATCCAAACGCCGCGCGCTTCCCGTTGACCTGTTCGACCCGGCCGTCACCATCGTCGAGCCGCGCGACACGCTGCCGGACTCTGCCTGGATCTGGCCATCTCCCGACTTTGGGGGCAATCCGGAGGATCGGCTCGTCCGCAGAGAAACCCTTCAACTGTGCTTCATCGCTCTCCTGCAGACCTTGCCTCCGCGGCAGCGCGCGGTACTCATTTTGAAGGATGTATTTGAATGGTCCTCCAAGCAGATCGCGGAAACGTTGGCGATGTCGCCGGCAGCGGTGAACAGCGCCTTGCAAAGAGCCCGAGAGACGATGGACCGGGCGCAGCTTCGCTCGGATGAGCTCAGCAGCATGGACGTTCAACCGGAGCAGCAGCTGCTGTCCCGGTATGTGGAGGCCTTCGAGCAATTCGATATTGCTGCGCTCGTCGCGTTGTTCCACGAGGAAGGCTGCATGTCGATGCCGCCCTTCGAGATGTGGATCCGCGGCAAGGAAGATTTGTCCGCCTTCTATTCGCTTACTCGCTGGCATTGCGAAGGTTCGCGATTTGTGCCCATTACGGTGAATGGCGGTTATCCGGCGTTGGCCCAGTATATGCCGGGCAAAGAGGGATCTGGCCTGGTACCCTGGGGCATCCACGTCATCGAAACCAAAGAAAATCAAATCCTGCACGTTCAAAACTTCATTCATACGCCATTATTTTCGCGATTTGGGCTGCCTGAGCGAATTGACCAATGAATTTCGTCATTGGCTTACGTCAATATCATTGAGAATAACCAAACGACGAATATTATGAGAGAGGTGTCTACTTAAAATTGAAACGTTCGACGCGGAAAGCTCCAATCCCGTCGAGTTCCAGCAAGCAGGCTGGCAAGCGATCATGGACAATTTCAAAGCCTATGCCGAACAAAACTAATCATCGCGAAGAAGACGCCGGGGAGGATCCCCCGGCGTCTTTCTTTTTGCACCCTAGTACGAGCGTGCTCTCCGTTAGCCTTAACCTTGTGCCGCATCCATGTTCATGTAGTTAATGGCCCACAGATGGCCGTCCAAGTCCACGAAGCCCCAATGATACATGAACCCATGATCTTCAGGTTCAGCGTGCAATTTCCCGCCCAAGGAGACCGCGGTATTCACGATTTCATCGACCTTTTTCCGGCTCTCGAAGGCCAATGCGATCGTCATCTGCGCATACTTGCTCGTATCGACGGACTCCTTCTCCGTGAGCGTATTAAAGAATGCTTGATTAATCAGCATGACCTGCAGGCTGTCGCCGATTACGATGGCTACCGAATTCTCGTTATCGGGGAATTGCGGATTGAGCTCGAATCCGAGTCCGGTGAAGAACGCTTTCGATTGTTCTACGTTTTTTACAGGCAGGTTGAAGCTCGTAAATGCGGACGTTAATGCCATTTTCAAAACACCTCTTCGTCAAATTAGTTTGTGTTCATTTATGCCTTCGTTTATATAGACGACAGCCGATCCGGGAATTCATCGGTCTCATGGATTCGGCAGAGTAAATTTTGAAAAATAACTTGGTATTGAATTCGGATACCCGCCATTCCCGTAAGGTTGCTTATTCTTATTGTGCAGGGATAAAGATTGAACTTCTCTAAAAAGGAATTCGTCTGAATATATGACAATTAAAGGTGGGTATCGAGTGACGGAACGAAAAGAGGCTGCCCCCAATCGTATGTGACGATTTGGGGATAGCCTCGTTTTGATTGATTATTTCGTAAATTGAAGCACTGCGAGCATTCTGCTTAAAATAACCGTGCTTTGAGCTCTCGTAGCCGCCGCTGCCGGATCGAATTTGCCTGAATCGGCGCCTTCGATAATCTTCATACCGGCAATCTCGGCAATAGGCGCCTGAGCCCATTGATCAAACAGGTGCTCATCCGTAAATTTCACTTTATTTCCTGCAGCGCTGCTATGATCGTAGCCAGCAAAATTCATTGCGCGTTGGATCATAACAGCCATTTCTTGCCGGGTAATAAGCGCATTCGGATGGAAGGAATGATCTTCGTATCCGGCAACGATGCCCGCTCCTGCGACAGCGTAAACCTGATCTTCAAACCAATCGCCTTGATGCACATCGATGAAAAGGTTCTTAGATGTTCCGCCCGGCTTCAGTCCGAGTGTCCGGGCAATCAATGCTGCAAATTCCGCCCGGGTTATCGCTTGCTCAGGAAGAAACTGATTCTGGGATACGCCTTGGACGATCATTTTATTTGCCATGCGTTCAATGTCGTTCTTTGCCCAATGATTGTTTAAATCAGCGAACGTTACTTTATTTTCCATCAGCATGTAGGTGCTGTTCGTTCTGCTATATATCGTCGCCTCTGTCCCCGATACAGTGAATGGAACCGGCTGGTATACCGTATTGCCTTGTTTGTCCGTCTCTACGCGAACCGCAGCTAAATTGCGGGCATTTAACGGGCTTTCCGCTTTGATTGTACGTGCCACATAAGTTGTAAAATTAGAAATTTCTATGCTCTTGCCTTCTGAAGAAGCTGCTCTCAAAGTAAACTCAACCGCGCCGAGAACGGTTTTCCCAGATGATTTTGCTTTTTCTACAGCAGCGTTGTCTTTACTTACGATGACTTCTACATTGACTTTTTCCTTGGCAACCCCTAACTTGGCAGCCAGATCTTGAAGATTAATCTCTTTTAGCGGCAGCTCATAACTTCCAAGCTGCGTGCCCAGATTCAGCGAAACGGCACTCTTTTGCGTGATTAATTTTTGCATCGCGCTGTTTGTAAAAATAATCATGATCTGATCGGCATTCACGCTCGAATCCACCGATAGCTTGATTTTGTCGTTTGTGCTGCTTTTCAGTATGTTGTCGATCGTTTTATCGTCGATATAGGTTTCAGCTGTCTGTTTTTCGTCAATGTGGTTAACAGTTGTACTTGAATCGCTTGGATCTGCTGAATCGGATGGCCCTGATGTATCTGGAGCTTTCTCACGATTCACCGTGATGGTGTAGGTTTTGGACGCTCCGCTCTGCGGAGTCACCTCGATTTTAATCTTGTTTGCTCCGACAGCCAGATTCAATGGTCCGTATGTTGCTCCGCTTACGCTCGTCGTACCGTTTACTCGGATCACAGCTCCCGCATCCGCTGCAGATGGCGTAACGCTGATGCTGCTCACATTGTTAGCCACGTTGACTGTATATCCGGTTGTATCCGCTGTAAATACCGGGGCTAACGATCCTGCGCTGACAGCCAGATTGCTTAAATCTGTGCTGGTTGGCAATACCACGTTCTCACGGTTCACCGTGATCGTGTAGGTTTTGGCCGCTCCGCTCTGCGGAGTCACCTCGATTTCAATCTTGTTTGCTCCGACAGCCAGATTCAATGGTCCGTATGTTGCTCCGCTTACGCTCGTCGTACCGTTTACTCGGATCACAGCTACCGCATCCGACGCAGATGGCGTAACGCTGATGCTGCTCACATTGTTAGCCACGTTGACTGTATATCCGGTTGTGTCCGCTTTAAATACCGGGGCTAACGATCCTGCGCTGACAGCCAGATTGCTTAAATCTGCGCTGGTTGGCAATACCACGTTCTCACGGTTCACCGTGATCGTGTAGGTTTTGGCCGCTCCGCCCTGCGGTGTCACCTCGATTTCAATTCTGTTCGCTCCGACAGTCAGATTGACTGGCCCGCATGTAGCACCGCTTACGCTCAGCGTACCGTTTACCCGGATCACGACTCCTGCATCCGCTGCGGTTGGCGTGATGCTAATATTGCTTACGCTGTTAGCTACATTAAAGTTGTATTCCCCTGCACCTTCCGTGCTCAACTTTGTGTCTTGTATGCAGCTTGCTACACCCGATCCCGTATCCGAACAGTCGAAATGAACGGTAACAGTAACCGCCGGCACAGTCTTATTAATTTGTACTGTAGCCGTATGTGCCACTTCGATGTTGCCTGCTTTGTCCACACTCCAATAGGTAAGCGTATGTGTGCCTTCGGCTGAAATCGTCACCGTTGTGCCAGTTTGTTGAGCCCCGCCATCCACTGTATAGTAGGTAGCGTGGACACCGGAACCGCTATCGGATGCTGTCAGCGTTACAGTTACGTCATTGTTTACCCAATTTGCAGGAGCATTATCCGTCGTAACCGGTGGTGTGTTATCTACTGTTGGAGCGTGATATACGTTTAAAGAATTAAACTGAACAACGGTGTAAGGAATATAATTTACATTGCCATTCATGGCAGTTTGATCGTAGTTGCCGGCTTTAAAGTAGTAAAGATGATTAGGCGGTATAACTTGGCTAGGGCTAGCTGTTTGCCCATTAAATATCAAGTTGCCGTTTAGATAAATGGACAGGACACCGTCATTAAGGGTCATTCTGTATGTGAAATACTGATTTAACGGAATTTTGATTGGGAGATACTGGTATCCCAACGAGTTTATGCCACTTGGTTCATAAAGTATGCGTATATTGCTATTGGGATAAGCAGGGTCATATCCATATTCAAATTCGCACAAGGTTGTTACATTTTGATCAAATACTTGTCCAATGGTAGTCCAACCTACACCGTTTAAAGTGCCAAGTTTTGTAACGGCAACGGTTCCAGTCATAGCGTTAGCCCCTACAGGCAACCAAGCAGCATCAGTTCCCGCTATAGGATCATATTCCCTTAGCTCACTGCGAGGATGGGCTGAGCCGGATGTGGTGCCCCCCACGGCGGTGTCCATAAACACTTGGCTTCCGTCAGCCCCAACGTAGAAATACGGATCAGCATAGCCTGCTTGTAAGGTTTGGGATGTTTGGCCTGCCCCGCCAGGGAGCGGCTCCTGTAAAGTCCAATAGCGGTAATCAATGCCCGCGACAGGGGGTTTGCCCGATATTGTAAGCATGAATGTTTGAGGATTCCCCTGATCAAAGTTAAAGATAAAAGAGTGGGTTCCCATACTAAGTGTGTCTAAGAAACTTTGATTAAAGGTAACGGTATTGCCTGAAACTGCATAAGCCGATGAAGGCAAGATCGTTGTACCCTCACTAATACTTGTAAAATGGTTGCCATTGAGATTCATTGTTGTTGATATTGTAGAAGGCAACATAGGAATATAAGCAGTACCTTGCGGCAAAAGGGAAGAATCGGCCGCCGCTGCTACAGTTAGAACATAAGGAAGGAAGGATGACCCTTGACTAGAAGAAAAATTAAACCTTAAATTATAGCTCCCATTAAGACTGCTTAGGTAGGTATTTGAAAATGTAACAACATTGTCAGCATCAACGGTATAATCCGTTCCTTCCACAAGCGTGTAGGAACCATTGGCAATGCCTGTAAAACTTGTAGCAGCGTCCAGATTAACTTGGGTGGATATTGTATTTTGCAACGTTTTATAGAAGCTTCCTGATGAAGATGAAAGAGTAACGGGAGGTGCTATTTTCAAGAGTCCGATACCCAATTGACCGGTAGCAGAAGGCTTTAAAGTATAGTTAATCAAAATATAGCGCGCTGTTATTGGAGCAGTAAAAGTTAAGTCTGATGTGTAGTATCCAGTATTAGGATCTAAGCTCCAACTGTAGGTTCCATTAGCAACAGTGCCTGTTGCAATATTGGTAGGTACAATTGCAGCGCTAGACCATCCGTTAGCTGTTGGTGAAAAATTAATCGCGTTATTGTTAGGAGTGGTAGAAAGTTTATTCCAAAGGGAACTATCATTTGAATAACTTAGTTCATACTGGGAACTGCGGTTTATGGTATTTACATCGGTGGCAGTAGTATGAAAGTTAAAACCTTCTATATTGCTTGGAGAACCAAGGTCGATGGCTACCCATAAATTTGAACCGCTTGCCGAGTAGACTGTATTAGCCCCTAGTGTCCAAGTGACCGAATTACCGATATTTACTGCTGTTCTAGTGCTTTGCTGCGAGCTTGCCTTAATGTTGCCGTTTAATGTCAAAGTAGAGGGCAGTAAGTTGGTTGCGGCTGCGTAAGCTACAGATGACGGCATGGTCGGAAACATAGAAAAAACAAGTGCAATGACAAGTATAAGACCAAAAAAAGATTTTGAATTTCGTTTTAACATGAAAGAATCACCCCATTAAAATTTCTCTGTAATCGCTTCAATTAGATTGAGCTAGCTCTTTCATAACTAACGAGCTACAGCCACTTTGAAAATTGAAAGCTTCATCCTTGCCATAAAATGTAATCGTTTACAAAATGCCGTACACGAACAATCGTTTCTTCAAATAAAGCCCCCCTTTTGCTTGCGAAAATCCAACATATATTTTATATGTAATGTCTTTGTACCATATTTAAACTGACAGGTTTGGTGCAATTTTTATTTGTACTTGTCAAATTTTTAGGACAAAGGAATGTTGGGAGCACTGCCGTACGAACCTAAAAAAATTACAAATAAATCTAAAAAACCGGCAGTTATCAAAAAACGGCAGATTCATTACAATGAAATTTCCAAATTAACGAAGAAAAAATAACAGCGGGAGGGGGAGGGATTAAACTATCTGGCAGGTTACTCAGTTAATTTAGTATGTTACCACGAGCGCATTCATCCCTTCGAGTGAGCTCTATTTGCATTTATTCAGAGGGGGTTATATAGAACCTTTTGAAAGTTTTTGTAAGAACATGCCAAATTCGTTTACCAAAGCTTATTATGCAGCTTATGCAGCCATAATAAAAGTTAATAGAATTATAGTAGCAATCGATTTTGGGAATATAAAGATGGTTAAATTCAGAAAGGATAAAAAAAATTGAAAAAAAGACTAATGAAGAAAAGTATCATTTGGGTGCTAATTATCATTTTAATTATGGCAGCGATAATCATAGGTATTCTAGCTGTAAACAAGAAGAACAATGAAAAAACATTATTATACCCTATACAAGTCGATGGAAAATGGGGCTATATAAATAAAATGGGGAAGATGGTCGTAGAACCAACTTATGCATGGGCCGATGATTTTCATGATGGCGTCGCCATCGTTCTATTAAATAATAATTCAGATGGCAGCAAAGATACGAAGGATCAAGATAGTGTAAAATATGGCGCCATCGATATGACAGGAAAAATGGTAGTAAAGCCGGATTTTTCATACATAACCAAGTATAACGAAGGTGTAGCCGGAGCGATTCAAGTAGATGCGATGACGTATGATCTTACATACTTCATCCTGGATAGAAAGGGTAAGATTTTATACACCTTACCTTCTGAGATGCAGATCGTTTCTATGCTGTTCAATGGAATGGGTTTGCAGACACAAAGTGAAGGTCTGGTATTAGTACAAGATGATAAAACTGAAATGTATGGGTATATAGATCGAAATGGGAAAATTATCATTCCAATTCAATATCATGAAGCTAGTAGTTTTTCAGATGGCTTAGCTTTAGTAAAGAATGATAAGCACTACCAGTATATTGACAAAACAGGAAAAGTACTGATTGACGCTAGTCAATATATTTCCGGTAAAAGCTTTTCGGAAGGATTAGCAGCCGTAGCAGTGCAGAACAAGGATCGGTCCACTGTTGAGTACGGATATATTGATACAAAGGGCAATATGAAAATAGAGCCTAAATATGCAAGGGCATATAGTTTTTCAGAAGGGCTTGCAAAGGTATGCGTGGGAGACAGCATCAACGAATATTCAATAGGATATATAGATGAAAACGGAGCATATAAAATTGGCCCTACTTTAAATGATAGCTATGATGAAACACTGATTTCAGAAGGATTAGTTCCAATTGCTAATGGGGCTGGCGGGTATATGAATAAGGACGGGAAAGTTAGTATTGCTCCGGTTGTTACGAAAGATAATGACAATTATTTAAAACACAATATGGCCGAAGAATTTAGAAATGGAATTGCAAAAGTAAGCTTGTCCGATGGAAGGATTGGGTATATCGATAGAACCGGGAGATATATCTGGACCCCTCGTAAATAATTGGACAGTGAAACTACCGATTTCTGCAGAACTAGAAACAGAAACAGTAAAGGAGGGCATATATGGCGGTTTGTCGATGGCGTTTCTTTCTTTCAATTTCTATGGCGTTGCTAGTGCTTTTGTCATTTGAAAATCGAGCGGATGCTCATGCCTACAGCGCGACTTATTCGACATTGGAGTTTTATAAATCCAAGACGGAGCTTACTTATGCACTCGATGACGTATCGGTCATAGAGCTTGTGGGGGGCGACACAAATCATGACGGAACGCTCGATGCAGGGGAATTCGCAAAAGTGGATCAGAAGCTGCTGGAGATTCTGAAAAGCAACCTCGTTTTGAAAATTAACGGAGAAAGCGCGGCGTGGCCCCAAATTGAGAGTCTCACTATGCACAGCAAGAGGGCGATTCTGAAGGCCTCCTTCCCAGCGGTAGCGGCATCCCAGTCGATCCAGCTGACCGATCAATTGTATTTAAACGACACAGCGAGCAATTACGTAAACCTGATGACGATTTATTACGGAGCCCAGAAAAGCACAGCGGCACTCTCGGGCAAAAACCGGACCTGGACGCTGCAAATGACGGAAAATGATGTTGCCGGATTGCAGCCGGGCGATGCGTTGCCTCAGCAGCAACAGCCTGAGGAGGCAGCTTCGTCAAGCACGACGGACGGTTGGCTGTCTTTTTTCGTGCTGGGGATGAATCATATTTTATCCGGATACGACCACCTTTTGTTCTTATTCTCCCTGCTCATCGCAAGACAAACGTTCAAGCAGTATGCGGGGACGATCACAGCGTTCACGATCGCGCATAGTATTACCTTGGCCTTGACAGTCACAGGTGTGATCCATATCTCCTCCCGTATAGTGGAGCCGGCCATTGCGCTGAGCATTTGTTATGTCGCTTTGGACAATTTGATTCGTAAGAAAGTCAGCTACCGGTGGGTATTGACCTTCATCTTCGGGCTGATCCATGGGATGGGTTTTGCGGACATCTTGACGGTAATGAACATTCCGAAGAGCGAATTGGCAGTGGATCTGATCAGTTTTAATGTCGGCATTGAAACCGTTCAGGTGATCATCGTTGCCATGGTGCTGCCCGCGTTAGCTCTTCTTTATCGCTGGAAGCACTCGAGACGCGTGGTTGTTGCCTGCTCCGCCGTGGCCCTGATGCTAGGCGGACTGTGGCTTGTCGAACGGTTATTTACGGATTTATGAATGTATTGGATCGTTTTCAATCTATTCTACCAAACCTTTGTTTCATTACAGACGATCCCTTCAGAGTGAAAATGATTGCGGCTCACTCCTTGGACAATGTAGAGATTTTCACGGAAACGAGAGGACAAGTCGGTCTAATAGGGTCATTTAATAATGTCCCCATCATTGTTTTATCTGCTGGTATTGGTAAAACATCAACAATGGCTTACTTAACCGAGCTTTGCTTGAAAAATCAAATAAAGCGTGTTGTTTACTTTGGGGATTGCATTACCAACGATCCAAGCTTACCGATTGGTTCGATAATGTTAATAAAGAAAGCCTATGAAAATGGAAAAAGCTATGATGCCTCAGAAAAAATGCTTCAATATACAGAAGCTATTCTGAGAGAAACGAATATAAAAGTGCACAACTGTGCAACTACTACTGACGATCATTATTTAATTGATAAAAAATATAGGATAAGCCAAGAATCTAAGGTTTTAGATTTTACGACAGCTCCAATTTATAAGTTGAACGAAAGCTATAATGTTCTAGAGGTTTTATCAGTACTTACTGTTTGTGAAAATATTAGCACAAATGACACAATCGGGGAGGCAGTGAGACAAAGCGGAGGTCATTCCGCCATCCTGCTGGCTCTTCAGATACTTTCATTTGATGCGAAGATTTTGCAATAAATAATTATACAAGGAGCGAGGACATGAAAGCATTAAAAAAAGCGCTGTGGCGTATAGGCATGTCATGTTTATTATTAGTGAACATGCTATTGCCTGCATTACCGGCAACACCTGCATTCGCAGCAACGGTAAATGATACCGTCAATGCGCCGATAGCAACAACAGGAAAAAGTGAAATCACGAGCTGGAATTTAGGCGCTTTACCGACAAGTCCCGATGGGGGCACTGCCAATGGGGATATCTTCGCCACAAGCGGTTATTACAAAGATGCCACAACTTTGTTACAACTGTATCAAGGAGCTGCGAAAATACCATTATCAGGTTTTACTTATTCTACCTCCTCGCTAAAAAGCTTGGGTTTTGCTAGTGCGAATACGAATTATTGGATGGTTAAAACATCAACAAAAGGATTTAACAACCTAGTTCTTAATTTTATGATGTATTCCGCAGCAACAGGTCCAAGAGATTTTGATACGCAATGGAGCCCGGATGGTAGTACATGGAATCGTTTCGGGAACCAGAATACTACGGGTTTTTCAGTAAAGAATCAGACCTCGAATTCAGTAAATTACGGAATGGCATTACCGACATCTGCTGAAAATCTAGATTCAATCTACATCAGAGTCGTCCAAAGTTCTAATATCCAAAATAACGGTTCGAATACTTCCAGCAGTTCTGGTGTTAATATCAACAACATTCAACTCTACGGAACCAAGGATCCAGCGTTTACTACGCCTGCGGTAACCGCAACACCAGATACAACGGGTGCAATATTGGATATTACACCTATCACTTTATCGAATACAGATTCGAACGCGCAAATTTTCTACACGACAGACGGTACGAACCCGGCTACAACAGTGGGCGATTCTACCAAATTATACACAGCGCCGATCACAGCTCTTTCCGAAGGCGGTTTTACAGGAACAAATCCGTTTGTCGTTAAAGCTGTAGCAAAATCTCCTACGCTTCTGAGGTCAGATATCGTTACATTATCCTTCAATCAGCAAACCATTACTTCGAATGCGGATGCCAAAACGCTTGCTGCTGGGCAATATGCCTGGGTCAAAGGCATCGGCACGTACTTGAATGGGAATACGACCTTGTACATTCAGGACGGGATGAATGCCGGCAGTGGTCTTGTTATCTATAAATCCGGCGCAGACTTCTCCTCCTACGTAGGGAAAGAAATCTATGTCTATGGTAAGACATCGCCGTATAACGGTTTGATGGAGATTGTTCCGGATGTTGTGGCAACGAATGTCGTCGTACGTAACAATAATCCAACTCTTCCAACTCCGATCAAAATTATGTTCGATCAGCTTGAGGGCAGAACCTATGAGGGAATGTTGGTTTCTTTTGATACGGTAAAGCTCGACAATGTCGCTGGAACAAATACTGGAAGTTATTATAATCACACGGTAAGCCAAGCAGGCGTATCGACAACCTTGCGCAGCAAGGGGATTGCAAGCGCAGTCGGCACTAACGGAACTTATGTAAACATTACAAAGGCTATTGCGAGTTATAACACCGCTGCCGGTTACAACGGAGTACATCTGTATTCCGCAAACACTGCCGAACTCGTCGCTGTTACAGCTCCGACCGTTGAGTTCATGACACCTAGTGTACCTACCGGAACGGCAATCCCGCTTAATTCCAAGGTGACGCTTGCCACAGCAACAACAGGCGCGAAAATAATTTATAGTTTAAATGGAGGCGCTCCTGTAATTATTACAACAAATTCAGTTGATATTACAGTTGATGCCTTCCAAAACGGAAAAGCAACGATTACAGCAACAGCGTCAGACGGCACCTATACAACGGCGACGCAAACTTTTACATATACACAAAGCCAGGTCGCAAAAGTAATCGCAAGCCCAGGGAGTTCTGCAATTAATCCTGCAACACCCATCGCATTATCATCAGCTACGGCGGATTCAACAATCATTTATTCGGTATACAGAAATTCCTTTTCTTCCACAGACGGTACTTTGGTGGGTACAGCTAATCAAATCTATACAGCTCCTATCACATTGGATGCCTCTTACTTCCCGGTAAGAATAGCTGCAAAGGCAACACTTCAAAACTATGTGGACAGTGCTCCTGAAAATTTCGCCTATACGGCCAAGAAAGCTATCGGTGGGGAAAAGAACTATTACGGATCACTTCACGCGCATACGATAAACTCGGACGGTCAAGGAACCTTGGCAGAGGCGTACACTTATGCAAGAGATCAGGGCAAATTTGATTTCTTTATCGTAACAGACCACTCAAACTCTTACGATTCCGCAACTTACGACGTCACCAAGGATCAAAATATTAATAATTACAACAAAACCAACGCCCCTTGGCTTGCCGGCAAACAGGCGGCGATGGACGCAGCTACTGATAAATACGTGACCGACTACGGTTATGAGATGACATGGTCCGGCGGCCCAGGACACATGAATACGTTTAACACAACAGGTTTTGTAAGCCGCAACAACGCGACTTTAAATAACAAAACAAATGATGCCGGTCTTCAAACCTATTATCAAATGCTTAAGGGTACGCCGGGCTCCATTTCACAGTTAAATCATCCCGGAGCTACATTCGGTAACTTTGCAAATTTTGGTTATTATGATAATGCGATTGACGATAAAGTTACTCTTGTTGAAGCAGGCAACGGCGAAGGCGCCGTCGGTTCCGGCGGATACTTCCGGTCTGTCGATCAGTTTATTTTGGCTTTAGATAAAGGTTGGCACGTGGCCCCGACAAATAACGCCGATAATCATAAAAAGGGCTGGGGAACATCGAATACCGCTGCGACGGTCGTCTATACGAACGATTTTACATTGAGCGGAATTTATACGGCGCTGCACGACCGTTCGGTATGGTCGACAGAAAACAGGGATTTGGATGTCACCTATCATCTGTCCGACGGTACGAACACCTACAGCATGGGCGCTATTTTGAATGCTCCCCCTGCGACCGCAAACATTACGGTAACAGCAACCAATAAAAACCCAGGCACAGCGACTAGTAATATTGCATCGGTTCAGCTGCTAAGCTACGGAGGAAAAATTGTAGATCAGAAGACCTACCCTAGCGGAACCAGCAATGTGAATTACACCTATTCGATGACGGCGCCTTCTGCCGGCTACTACTTCGCGATCGTCACGGACAACCAGGGCTTTGTAGCCGTCACCGCACCGATTTGGCTTGGTTCATCACCGAAGGTCGGAATCACCTCGGTAAGCAACAGCACGGTCATGCCTGTTACAAGTGAGGCGTTGAATTTAACAACAAATTTCTTCAATAATGAAAGTACACCCGTCACACTTAAGTCTATTTCTTATACCGTAGACGGAGATTCTGCGGCCAACAAAACGTATACGCTCGGCACAAGCATCGCGTCCTCCGGTGTCGCTGCGCATGTATTCAGCTATACACCGACGACTACCGGAACCAAAACAGTCACGATCAGCGCCGTGATTACGGTGAACGGTGAAGATAAAACTTATACGACGACCAGCACGATGAAGGTTGTAGATATCAACTCCGTATCGTATGTCGGGCTTGACGCTTCACACGGCAATGAGTACGTAAGCGGAGGAAGCTATCCGAATTCAATGGCCAATATGATGACTCTCGCGGGCGCAAACAGTGTGAGAGTTGTACAGTTGAATACGTCGGCGGAATTAATTGCCGCTACCAGCAATCCTAAATACAAAATGATCATTTTAAATGCTCCGTCAAGAAAAAGCGTTCCCGCATGGCCGATTCCGACAAATTACACGGCGGCGGAAATTGCGGCGTTGAAAGTATTTTCGGAAAACGGAAACACACTTGTCTTCGGAAATATCGCGGACTTCGGGGAAGCCACAAACGCTGATCCGTCTTCACCGAAGAAAGATATGTCTGAGCTGCAGAACGATGTCCTGGAAGCCATCGGCTCCACGCTGCGCGAAAGCGACGATGAGGTGATGGACGATGACAAAAATGGCGGACAACCATATCGATTGTATCCGACAGAGTTCAATATGGCTAATCCGTTACTGCAAGGCGTCATCGACGGACAGGTCTACAGCCAATACTCAGGCTCAACCATTTACGCTGTAGACCCGGCGACAGGAGAGAGAACCTCAACGCTGCCGACAACGGTCAGCCCGCTTGTTTTTGGCTTCCCAAGCACTTATTCGGCTGAAACCGATAATGACAACTTTGGATACGGGACGACCAAAGCTACTTTTCCCTACGTTACAGTCGGAACGAATAAAACCGATAAGGGAATAAGTAATTCACAAGGGCTTTATATACCGAAGTATGTAAATCCAAACAGCAAGGTTGCAACTAAGCCGGAAGAAAAACTGCTGGCGGCATCTGAAACTGTCACGCATACGAACGGTAAAACTTCTCTTGTCGTCGTTGCCGGCGGAGCATTTATGAGTAACTTTGAAATACAAGTAACTTTAGACAATGCAGGGACATTGCCTTATGCCAATTACAATTTAATGGATAACCTTTATAAAATGGTTAATCCAATGACGATTACAAGCATTGCCAACGCCAAGAATCTCCCGGATGGGACAGATGTCATCATTGAAGCAACAGCGACGAGTGAGGTAAATACCCAAAGCACAAATCCTGATACAAACAAAGGCTTTTTCGACTCTATTTATGCGCAGGACGCAACGGGCGGTATCAATCTATTCCCGGTTGCCTCAGGCATACAGGAAGGACAAAAAGCAAGGTTTGAAGGTAAGATCACGCATTATCAAGGCGAAGTAGAGTTGACGGTCAGCAAAATGACTGTTTTGGATCCAAGTATCCATAAATTCGCGCCTACTACACTTACGACAGCTGTTTCAGTGTCATCCGCGAATACCGGACTTTTGGTGAAAACACAGGGCGTCGTGTCAGATGTTTATAAAGACAATGACGGAACAATTAACCAATTTACGATTAATGATGGGTCCGGCCCGGCAATTGTATTTATTAACGGATACATTACAAAGGGAACGACGCTTCCGTTCGTTACAGACGGAGCAAGTGTTTCCGTAGTCGGTTTGGCTTCTTTCGGCGAGGTTTCCAGCGATTCGGATATGCACCCGAGAATCAGAGTCAGAGACCGTTCCGAGATCTTGAACGTTTCGTCAACTGTGGATAAATCCGCATTAAACACAGAAATTACCAATGCGCAGACGCTACTCGGAAGCAGAACGGTAGGTACCGCTAATGGCAATGTATCGCAAGCGGGTCACGATGCGCTCCAAAATGCAATTACAGCAGCCATAGCCGTACAATCGGATGCGAATGCATCGCAAGCTGAAGTAGATGCGCAAGTGCGTGCATTGGCGACAGCAACTCTAACATTTAACGATTCAATTGTTTCAGAAGTACAATTAACGATTAATGGTCTGTCGACGATGAACGTAGGCGAGAGCTCTGTTGCTGAAGCAACATACGGTACTACGAAGTTGGATGCGACATCGGGAGTTATCTTTACGAGCAGCATTACGGCGGTTGCGGAAATCAACAGCACAAGCGGGCAAATCACCGCGATCAGCAAAGGTCAGACTGTGATTACAGCAACATATGGCGTACTTGCCAAAGCATACATTCTAACAGTCAATGCTGTGGCCAGCACGAATGCTAACCTTGCAACGCTGAAGCTGGATAATACGACCATCAGCCTCACGTCGAACCAAACCGAGTATTCGGCTTACGTGAGCAATAGCGTAATCAGCGCTACAGTAAGTGCAGCAGCAGAAGATACCAATGCTGTTGTGAAAATCAATGGTGAAGCGGTAAGCAAGAAATTAGTTAATCTGTCTACGGGCTTGAACACCATCACTATAACCGTGACAGCTCAAGACGGAACGACAAAGAAGGAATACAAGCTTCAAATCACTAGAGCAGATGCCCCGACTAGCAACCCATCTGGCGGGGGTTCCGCTCCTAGCGGCACTCTGATCTCCTCTTCTAACGGAGGAACGGTGAAGGATAACGGTGTGACGATCGTGATTCCAGCCGGAGCGGCAAAAACGGATTTCCGGGTAACGGTTGAGAAAGTAACGAATACTGATGAAATGCTGAAAGGCGCTTCTGGCAAGCTAGTCAGCGATGTGTTTGAGATCAAGAAAGATTTTACAGATAATTTCACTGCTAATCTAACGATTAGCTTGCCGTTTGACCCGGCCAAGGTAGATCTGGCCAAGTCTGACGCAGCAGTCTATTGGTACGATGAGACAGCGAAGAAGTGGAATGCACTCAGCAACCCAAGCGTCGATAAAGACAAGGCGATGGTTAGCGGCATAGTCAACCACTTCACGAAATTCGCCGTATTCGCAACAGATAAGAAACCGACGGATCCAACGAATACCGGTTCTACAGGTAAAGCCACTCTGTCCGATATCGCCGGTCACTGGGCGGAAGCGAATATTCGCGAGCTCATTCAAGCCGGAGCGATCGAGGGCTATCCTAACGGCACCTTCGGACCGGATCGTACGATTACCCGTGCGGAATTTGCATCGATTCTCGTCAAAGCATTCAAGCTTCAAGAGAAGAGCGGCAAAGGTTTTGCCGACACGAACAATCACTGGGCTTGCAAAGCAATTGAAACAGCGGCAGCCTATGATATCATCTCCGGTTACAGCGACAGCTCTTTTGGACCGGATGATAAAATCACTCGCGAGCAAATGGCGGCGATGATCGCACGTGCAGCTAAGCTGCCTGCAGCAGCGGCAGGCAATACATTCACGGATCACACAGCGATCTCCGAATGGGCACAAAGCGCCGTTGCTTCTGCATCGGCTAGCCATGTGATCGACGGCTATAGCGACGGTTCATTTAAGCCGCAAGCGAACGCTACGCGTGCTGAAGCCGTTACTGTGATTATGAAATCGATCAAGAAGTAATAGGCAAGGTGAATAAATTCTTGGGTCGCGAGCCTGATGTTCCTTTATGGAGCGACAGGACGCGGTCCGGGACTTTTTTTATTCCAGTCCTATTGGCTCGCCGATCGGTTTTCACTAAAATTTGTTAATAAAATCTTAATTTGAAGTATATGACGAAATTCGGTAAAGTATATATTGGCTCCTTTTTCCATGGCAAAAAAAACCTGACAAAAGATGCCGCCAATAGCCGTTCTATCATTGCGCCTCGCCAAAAAGCCCATGATAGCGGCTTTCTATTTTTTATTGAGGAAATTCCCCTATATTCCCCTCTTAACTGCGTTAACACAAGAGGTTAATAGTGGTAAACTGGATAATTATACACAGAACTTTTTATTTAGCCCTTGATTAGAAATCAGATATAATGAGGAATAGATATAAACAGCCAAATCCGAGGTGCCGATCCATGATTCTAAGTACCAAACTCCATATCCCGCAAACGCGACGCGATGACCTTGTTGAGCGAGCGGCGATCACCGAGCTATTAAATAAAGGATTAAAGAGCAAACTTACATCCGTAACGGCTCCCGGGGGGTACGGCAAAACAACAGCTTTGAGTCAGTGGCTGCAGCAGTCCGACATACCTGCCGTATGGATTTCCTTGGGACCTCAAGATAATGATCTGATTGAGTTTTGGAGCTATACAATCGCTGCAGTCAATAGTAAGAACCCCAAATTTGCGGAAACGATCACCCCGTATTTGCCATCCCTAAAGTCTGGTGCGTTTGAGTCATTCATCTCAGTCATGATATGCGAGCTTGAGAGCTTCTCGGATGAATTGGTCATGGTTTGGGACGATTATCACACGATCGATCTTGCCCTCATTCACGCTTCTGTGGCTTATTTTCTTGGCTTTTTGCCCGCTCACATCCACCTCTATATAACGAGCCGGGCTGAAATGCCCTTTCCTACGGCAAGGCTGCAGACGACTGGCCAAATGGTGAAAATCACGATTCAGGAGCTGCGATTTCAACTTTCGGAGGGAATTCGTTACTTTCAGGATTGCATGGGATTGTCACTGTCGGGAGAAAAGATAGCAGTGCTGGTAGACCGCACGGAGGGATGGATCAGCGGACTGTATCTTGCGGCCATTTCGCTGCAAAGAAGTGGCAATTATTCGGAATTTATCCGTGCCTTTAGCGGGGAACACCGTAACATATCCGATTATCTGTTTCAGGAGGTTTTTAGTCTCCAGCCGAACGAGATTCAGTCCTTTCTATTGGAAACTTCGATTGTAGACAGGATAAACGGCCCGTTGTGCGAGGCGATTACGGGACAAGTGAATTGTCAGGAGCTGCTGGAAATGCTGGAACAGCATAATTTGTTCATTGTCTCTTTGGATGATCAGCGGAAATGGTATCGCTATCATCATTTGTTTTCCGAGTTTTTACGGAGGCTTTTCCGGCAGAGGTGTGCGGGACAATCGAAGGAATTGCATGTCAAGGCAGCTCATTGGTTAGAGGAGCACGGATTTTTGGAGGAAGCGGTAGAGCAACTGTTTGTGGACGGGCATCATCACGAAGCAAGCACTTTGATCGAAAAGCATCTGCAAAATCTTCATGCGAAGAGAGGGGTGCTTTATCGATGGCTGCGCGGTCTACCGGAGGACTGTTTTACTGGCAAGCCGGGAATTCAGTTTCTTTATGTCAAAGTGATGGTGGAAACCAATGAACTGGAGTTGGCACAAGCAAGGCTTCGCCTAATGGAGGACAAGCTATCCCATCCCGAATGGACACCTTACGCAGGAACCGTTCATTTTTTATCCGCGGCTGTTTCGTTCTACCGAAGAGACTTCCGACAAGCGAATGAATATTTCGAGGTGTTTGATCGGCATACGCCGGGGGGCAGCTACATCCAGATGATTGAAGCGAACTCGTATTCGATGTATTTCGACACATTATTGAGCTTTTTTCATAATTTGCATGATGCGGAGAGATTCTTTTATAAATGGATCAAAGTATGGGAAGAGAGAGACAATTACCCCTACGTCGGTTTTTTCTACAATACGTACAGTTTGTTGTTATATGAATGGAACCGCTTGGAAGAGGCTGAAGTTTATGCGGAGAGGGTACTGAGGTCAGCGTGCATGCAGCCCTATGCCCTTATTCTGTTAAGTGCTTCTATCAATGCAGCGCGGATCTGCCAGGCCAAAGGTGATTCGGCCAAAGCGTTTGAATGGTTGGAGGGGGTTAAACCTAAGATCGATTCCGTAGACAAAAGAATGTTTATGAGGAGAATAGAGGCGGAGAAGGCAAATTTATCACTTGCGAACGGTTCTTTCGATGAGGGTTGGCTGGAAACATGCGGCATTAAGCATACCGATACGATCCCGCCCGGTCCGATCAAAGAATACCTTATTTTGGCAAGTGTGCTTATGGAACGTCGGGAAATCGATGAAGCTTTGCAACTGCTAGAACAATTGTACCGGCTTGCCGATAAGGCTGATCGGACCTGGGATAAGGTTAAGGTGACCATCCTGCAAAGCATGGCGTTGTATCGAAAAGGTGATATGACGATCGCTGTCATGAAGCTGGAGGCGGCACTCCAATTGGCGGAACCGGGGAAATACATCCGCAGTTTCGTGGATGAAGGGGTCAAGATGGCTGAGCTGTTACGTGAATATATCCGGCAAAAGCAGATCAACCCTAGCCGCAAGTCTGCGAGCATACTCTACGCCAGGAAATTGCTTCTGCTGATGTCGGATCATGGGAATGAAACTGCAAGCTCGGGAGCACTTATCACAAAGCAGGAATTAAAAATATTACGGATGATTGATATGGGTCTATCGAATAAACAGATCGCCGAACAACTTCAAATCACAGCCGAAACGGTCAAGAGCCATCTGAAAAGCATATACAGAAAACTTCATGTGAACAACAGAGAACAGGCACTGAAGCAAGGAAAAGAATTCCGATGGTTGTAGCGAGCTATTTATCGCAATTGATCAAAATTATGATTATACAATACATATTGGTATGAGGTATATCCCCCATTTTTTTACCCTCCATCCCCCTTAGATGGGGGATTTTTTTATTAGGACGAAAGTCATAGAATTGGGGAGAAAGTGTCAATAATCGACAAGAATTGCGAGGAGATGCGGTTTCAGACGAATCACTCGTGCCTGCAAACGGTCTATTGATCTAGTCAAATAAAAATGAGAGGTGCCGAGGAAGATGAATAACGTAACTGCCAAGAAGAGAGTAGCAGCAATGCTGATGAGTTTCATACTGCTTGTTCTTCCGGTGATGCAGATTGTTCTGGGAGGAGGTGCTGCCTATGCTACACCTGAAACCAAGGTGTGGACGGACATCACGAAAGCAGGGGGATTTTGGAATCCATATGGTGTGGCCTTGGGTGGTGATGGCACGTTGTATGTAACGGATAGGGATAGTAATAAAATTAAAAAAATGCCTAGTGGAGGAAACGCTTGGCAGGATATCACCAATTCAGAAGGATTCGACAATCCTAACGGTATCGCGGTAGGCAGTGATGGTACGGTGTATGTCTCGGATGGCAGGAATAAAAAAATTAAGACGCTTTCTAGCGGTGGCAGCGCCTGGCAGGACATCCCCAATGAACAACTATACGAATTCAACATTCCGACGGGTATAGCAGTGGGCAATGACGGCACAGTTTATGTTGCGGACCCTGGCTATAACCAAATTAAAAAACGGACGAGCGGAGGCAGCGCCTGGGAGGGCGTCATCTATTCAGGGAGTCCGGTAGGCATAGCATTAGGCAGTGACGGCACGTTGTATGTGACGGATCGCTATTATCATCAAATTAGAAAACTGACGAGCGGAAGCAGCACCTGGGAGGACATCACCCATTCAGGAGGGTTCAACAATCCTGATGGTATCGCAGTAGGCAGTGACGGCACGTTGTATGTGTCGGACGGTACGACTGGGCAAATTAAAAAACTGCCGAGTGGGGGGAGCGTCTGGGAGGACATCACAGGCTCAGGGGCATTTAACACCCCGGGTGGTCTAGCAGCGGGCAGTGACGGCACATTGTATGTGGTGGATTCGCATAATTACAAAATTAAAAAATGGTCCTCCGGCTACCTGGTAACCTTTGACAGCAGGGGAGGGACAAACATTAACGCTCAGCCCGTAGCCAAAGACGGTTATGCAACAGAACCGGCTGCGAGCAAGGTATACAGCACGTTGGAAGGGTGGTACAGTGACATCGCGCTGACGCAACCCTTTAACTTTGCAACAACAGCAATTACGGCGAACATAACGCTATATGCGAAATGGGATACAAGAGTTTGGGTAGACATCACCAAATCAGGAGGATTTAACAACCCTAGTGGCGTGGCGGTAGGCAGTGACGGCACGGTGTATGTGACGGATAAAACTAATCACAAAATTAAAAAATTATCGAGCACCGGCAGCACCTCGGCCTGGGAGGACATTACCAATTTGCAGACGTTTTACGCCCCAAGCGGCATAGCCGTGGGCAGTGACGGATCGTTGTATGTCGCGGATGCTGGCATTGGTCAAATTAAAAAACTGCCCAGCGGAGAGAGCGCCTGGGAGGACATCACCCATTCAGGAGGATTCAACTTTCCTGGGGGGATAGCCGTAGGTAGTGATGGCACGCTGTATGTGGCGGATACGGTGAATAACAAAATTAAAAAACTCCCGAGTGGGGGGAGTACCTGGGAAGACATCACCTATTCAGGGAACTTTTTCTACCCATCGGGTGTAGCTGTAGGCAATGACGGCACGTTGTATGTGGCGGATACGTATCATAGCCAAATCAAAAAACTGTCCAGCGGAGCAAGTGCCTGGGAGGATATTACCAAATCAGGAACCTTTTCCTATCCGACGGGTATCGCCGCAGGAAGTAACGGCACCGTATACGTGGTAGACTCTGAAGATAACCGCCAAGTTAAAAAGTTATCGAGCGGAGGCATTTTCTGGAAGGATGTTACCAATTCAGGAGGATTCTACTATCCTACTTCCATAGCAGCAGGCAGTGACGGTACGTTGTATGTACCGGATACTAGTAATTTCATCAGAAAACAATCACATGCGTATATAGTAAACTTCGTTACCAACGATGCGTTGTGGACAACAGGGGAGCAAATTGTGATCGATCATGACCATGCAACAGAGCCAACTATGCCGACGAGAACAGGCTACTCGTTCGAGGGATGGTACAGCTCAAGTCAATTTAGCGGAGCTCCCTTTGATTTTACGACAACTGCCATTACTTCGGATCATGTGTTGTATGCGAAGTGGGTCATGACAGCAGCGGCGGTAGCCATCGATGCGCCGGTGCTAGGCGCAACTCCGCAGGATGCAGCAGCGGTAGAGGCAGCAACCGCCAATGTTGATTACACCGTTACCCGTGTAACCTGGAACGAAGCTCTAACAGCGGGTGGCACATTTAAGGGAGGCCAAAGCTATACGGCAACGGTTGAACTAACATCCAAGAATGCGAAGTTATTCCAGGCAGGGGCGTTCACTCCGACAGTAGAGGACGCATCCGAGGTGGGAACTACAACGACAACGGGTTCAAGCGTGGGCAACACCGTGACCTTTAAGGTAACTTTTCCAACAACTGAATTACCGATAGGAACAGCAGCAATAGCTGGCGTAACACCGCCAGTCACGGGAGCAACGCCGGTATCCGCCATAGCAGCAACAAGTGAATATACAGCAACGATAGCATGGTCGCCGTCTGACGCAATATTCGCTCCGAATACCAGCTACACAGCAAGTATAACAATCACACCTAATGATGGGTACACCTTAACAGGAGCTGGTGAAAACTTCTTTACAGTAGCCGGAGCAACCTCTGTAACCACGGATGCCGAATCGGGCGTCGTAACTGCCGTTTTTCCGGCAACTGCACCATTAAACGATAACGCGCTGCTCGCTAACTTAACCGTTGATCAAGGCGCATTGACATTTTCATCGTTGCAGGGTACGTATTCGGTGGATGTTCCGTACGCGATTACAAGTCTCAATGTGGCAGCAACCAAAGCGGAAGTGAGTCAAACTCTTGCAGTTACGGGTGCTGTGTACACGACGGCAACGGGTAATGTTTATAATTACCATGCATCGAATCTGACGGTAGGGGCCAATACGATTCGTATTGTGGTAACCGCCGAGAATCAAACACAAAATACGTATAACTTAACGGTTAACCGTTTAAGTAACAACGCCGACCTAAGCGGCTTGACATTGTCGGGCGTTGCGCTAACTCCAGCGTTCGTCTCCGGGACCACAGCATATACAGCTAATGTGGCCAATGGTGTTTCCAGCACGACCGTAACGCCAACCGTAACGGAGAGCCATGCAAGGGTAACTGTGAACGGAACTGCGGTTACGAGTGGCGGGGCAAGTGGTGTGATTTCTTTGAATGTTGGAAATAACCCTATCACCTTGGTAGTGACAGCGCAGGACGGTACACTGAAAATCTACACAGTTACGATAACGCGTGCAGAGGGACTATCCAACAACGCAGACCTAAGCGGATTGACACTGTCGGGCGTTGCGCTAACTCCAGCGTTCGTCTCCGACACTACGACGTACACAGCCAATGTGGTGAATGGTGTTTCCAGCACGACCGTAACGCCAACCGTGTTGGAGAGCCATGCAAGGGTGGTTGTGAACGGAACTACGGTTACAAGTGGCGTGGCAAGTGGAGCCATTCCTTTGAATGTTGGCAATAACACGATTACTCTGGTCGTGACAGCGCAGGATGAAACAGCGAAAACTTACACGGTTACGATAATGCGTGCAGATGCACCGTCCACTGGTGGCAGTGGCGGCGGGTCAACAGCACCAACGTCCCCAGGTACACCCACGGATGGTAACCTAACGCTTCCAGCGGGCGGTATGGGCGAAGTTAGTTTGAATAAAGAGGTCACAGTCTCGATTCCGGCAAGCGCTACGGATCGAGAACTAAAAGTAACGATTACCAAAGTATTAGAAACGCAAGCTCTTCTAACCAATCAAAAGGCTCTAGCTAGCCCGGTCTTTGAAATTTTGAAGAACTTCTCAGAGAACTTTAGTAAACCAATCACACTGACGTTTGTTTTTGATAAGTCAAAATTAAGCGGCGGCCAAACCGTATCCGTCTTTTATTTTGACGAAGTGAAAAAGGAATGGGTGAAGGTCCCCGGCGGTAAGATTAACGAAGGCAAGATTTCCGTAGAGGTCAATCATTTTACGAAGTATGCGGTATTCACTGAAGATAAAGCTGTAACCGTGCCAACACCAGGAACGCAACCAACCATTAACTTTAGCGACATCGCTGGGCACTGGGCTGAGGTGAGCATCAAGAAAGCGATCAGCATGGGTATCGTTGGCGGCTACCCAGACGGTACGTTCAAGCCTAACAAAACCGTAACGCGCGCGGAATTTGCGGTGATGCTGATGAATGCACTCAAACCGCAAGGAGAAGGAGCGGTGCTGGTGTTCACGGATAAGGCGGAGATTGGTGCGTGGGCGCAGAAAGCTGTCGCGCAAGCGGTACAAGCAGGCATTATTCATGGATATGAGGACGGCAGCTTCCGTCCAGATCATGTTATTACACGCGCCGAGATGGCAGCAATGATTGCATCGGCTCTAGGTAAATCTAGCCAAGCGGATGTCGCAACAGCCTTCTCAGACGACAAGGACATTCCAGCGTGGGCGAAAGCGAGCGTGGCGTTCGTAAAACAAGCGGGCATTGTGCAAGGCAAAAACGATAACCAATTTGCACCTAAAGACCATGCAATCAGAGCAGAGGCTGTAACGGTGCTGCTCAATATGCTGGAGCAGAAGAGCAATTAATGTGAATTTTGTACGGAAAAACGCAGCCCCAAACTCGATTGGGCTGCGTTTTTATTTTCCCGGTAGTGTCATACCTTCAGATTATAACGCTATTCACTTTTGATAGCATCCAATTCCCTTGTCCATAAGCAGTTTAATGAATAGCCCGCCCTGAACGGATCTGTTTTGGAAGCTTTCTATTTTTGCGGTGGTCGTTGAATAAAAATCTGTCATTGGAACACGGCTTTCCGACTCGTTATAAGCCATCCACAGGCGATCCACGAGGGTCGTGAAATCTTCCTTGTTGTCACAAAGCGCAGCGCTCCACACCAGCCAATCCGATTTGGTGTAGGTGTTGCGATTATCCAGCATGAGGCCGTAAGGGCCGGAATGCTTCTCGATATAGGCCTTCGTCTCTGCCTTGAAAGAATCTTTTGGGAATAAATTCAGACCGAAAATTTGATCCCATACAGCATTGTATTTCATACTAAAAGAACCGGGACGGTCAAATGCCAGACGGAAAGTACCATCCTCATTTGCGGCCATAATCAGCCATTTCTCAACCATGGAACCGGCAATTTTCATCATTTCCTCTGCTTTGTCCTCATTTCCGGCTAAGCGGTTCAGAATAGAGAAACTGGCGATCCCCATAATCGCTTTAATCGACAAATTGCAGTTATGGGCCAGATGTCCCGCGAAATCGTCCGTGCATAACTGGTTATCCGGATCTACGCCGTTATCGATGAGGTAATTGCACCATTTCTCGAGATGGCTCCAATTCTCCTGAGCGAACGAAACGTCATTCTCCGCAAGCGCGACTGCCGCACAACAAATCAGCATATTTCCGCATTCTTCTACTGGCATCTGCCAAGTCGGGCATGTCCCGCTGCTATAAACCTGTCCGTTAAGGAGAGGATAGGTCCCAACATCGTGGGGAGCAAAATCGTAATGCCAAACATCCATGGAGGCATATTTGAAAATCGGTCTTAGCATCCCTTTTACAAGCTCCGGGTTATAAATCAAAAATTGAGGGATGGAAGGGTAGGTCACGTCGACAGTGGCGGCGCAGCCGTTACTGAAATTCTCCTTGGAAATAAATAACACATCTCCATTGGTATCCACACAAACTTTATGCGCAGCAACAGCTTGCCGGTAGGCAAGGGATAACAGTTCCGCATATTTTTCATTGCCAGATTCTTTGGCATCCTGATACAGCTTGGATGAAAAAAGTTCGCATTTCTTGGAGAGATGATCATACTCGCTCAGCGCTTGCTGGATCGCTTCCTCGATGGTTTGGCCGTCTTTTTTCCAATAAGCATTCAGCGGCTCGTGAAAATATTCAATCGCCTTGATATCGTCATAAGCGACGGCAAATAGTCCATCTGCATTTTGTTCCGTATCTAATGTGATCGAGAGCGCCATCGTATGGTTTAAGGTGCCATATTTATTCGCCCCGGCTGAAGCCGCTAGCATGGCCTGATTGTGATTTGAAGCGAGGTAAATGTATCCCCAATTGATCCTAAGATCATCACCAGCTGCGCTTAACACTCTCTGGATCTTACTTCCAATCCTGCCGCAGGCAAAGCCCGGCTGGCTAAGATCGGCATATTCGGTCGGAAACTCGTATTTCAAATTTTGGCATAACTCGTCATCCACCGTAATGGTAATCGTCACATGATGATTTTCCCCGTCATTGGTCCAGGCTTTTGAATGAATATAAGATACGGGTCTGGACATCAGTTTCAAATCATCCATCAGAAGAGGAGTAGTGAATGTAACTTCTAAATGAATTTCATCACATACGAAACGGTAGATGGTTGAGAGTGCAGTTATGTCCAGACTCTTTTGTTCCATTTTCAGGCTGTTTGGCGTATCGCCCATAAAAAGATACTCTTTGCCATCTACCGAAGCAGTTCCGGTCATCCGATGAGGTTGACCCGTCCAATGCTTGGTGTCCGAATCATTCAGACGATTGGCCATCGACCAAACTGAAAAATAAGGATCTACAGTAATTAGTGGAGCGGCTGGAGCTCGCAAATTCATTTCAATTCCTCCTGTTTTCGCCATGGATAGAGTATTATGCAAAACAAATGTACTACTTGTGGTTTAATTTATCATTTTATTAGGGTTATAATAATAGGAAATATAATCACAAATGTGAGGATTATAATCATGCGTGAAGAAGTACATAATTTCTGGCATATGCGTGATGCCAAGTTTCCACTGAATGTTGTCATGTCGGGAATCTCTTATTGCGACAAAAATTACCGGATTGAGCGGCATGGACAGAACCTGTTTTCGTTCGAATACATCATCGATGGCAGCGGCGTTCTGGAGATTAACTCCCAAACCGTGTACCCTCAAAAAAATGACGTCTATATTTTGACTCGAGACAGCGATCACGTTTATTATGCCAGTGAAGATCATCCGTGGACGAAAATCTGGGTTGTTTTTTACGGGGAATTTGCCGAGTATTTGTTTAAGCAATATTTACCTGCAGATACGTATATCGTAAAGGACTGCAATATTCTTTCTTATATGAATGAAATCGTCAACATCTCGTCCGCCAGAAATAAGAGTTATTCCGAAATGATCGACGAAGTATCGGTTATGCTGCTGAAGATCGTTTTACATTTGAAAAACCATTTGGAGCATAAAGTGCTCTCCGCTGCGGCACAGATCAAATTATGCTTGGACGTAAACATTGAAAATAGGCTGAATATGGACGATGTTTGCATACAGCTCGGATATTCGAAAAATTATATCATTAAGCTGTTTCGGGAAACGTACGGGATCACTCCTTATGCTTATTTCCGCAAACACAAAATCGAACTTGCCAAGCACTATTTGCTAAATACTCATCTCACCATCAACGAAATTTCCGCCAAGCTGAACTTTGCGGACCAACATTATTTTTCTTCGACTTTTAGCGACATTGTCGGCATATCGCCGTCCAGTTACCGGAAAAGAAATCAAAGCGATAGAGTCGTTCTCGCCTTGCATGACCCCATATCATAAGCAGAAGCACGCCATCGTGGGTGCTTTTTTTATTACTTTGATAAGGTTTTCCCAAGTTTTAAATATAAATTTATTACAAAAATAATTTATAAAATTACATTTTAATAAAAATTCATGAGCGTATAATTCCTTACATGAGATCTCTTTATAAGATTTTTGCTCAAATTATTTCGTAGGAGGTTATTTTGTTAAAAATAGCAGGAGAGGGACGATACAAATGAAAGCGGTTTTAGAAAACTATAGAGAGAATATCAAAATAAAGAAAAAGAATAGCATTCTACATAGCTTAAAAAGAGATTCACTCTTATATCTACTCTTACTGTTGCCAATGGCGTATATCCTCATATTTCGATATGCACCCATCTATGGCGTGTTGATGGCCTTTCAGGACTATAACATTTTTGAGGGAATTAGCGGCAGTGAGTGGGTTGGGCTTGATGTCTTCAAATTCATTTTCGCACAAAATAGTTTTTACCGTGCGCTGACCAATACGCTTGTGTTGAACCTTCTGGATTTGGTAGCGGGTTTCCCTGCACCCATCATCCTGGCCATCTTGTTGAGTGAAATCCGGTATGTCCGATTTAAAAAGGTGACCCAAACCATTCTATATTTACCGCACTTCTTATCCTGGGTCATTATTGGCGGTATGGTCTATCTGCTATTTTCATCAGGTGGGATGGCGAATACGGTCTTATCCAGCATCGGGATTGGTAAAATTGAGTTTCTTTCTCAAAAGACAAATTGGTTGATCATGTATGTAGCTATTGGGATATGGCAAAGCGTTGGATGGGGTACCATTATCTATTTGGCTTCCATCATTGGGATTAATAAGGAGTTATATGAGGCGGCAGATATCGATGGATGCAGCAGGGTTCGTAAAATATGGCACATTACTTTGCCTGGGATTAAGCCTACGATTATTATTTTGCTAATTTTACAAATAGGCAGGATGCTCTCGATCGGGTTTGATCGGCCATTTGTGATGGGGAATTCACTGGTAAGTGAATACTCCGATGTCATCAGTACCTATGTGTATCGGATTGGAATTGGATCTGGCGATTTTTCGCAGGCAACAGCCGTTGGACTGTTTCAATCGGTTGTAGGGTTAATCTTTTTAGTGGCAGCCAATTACATTGCCAAAAGAATTGGCGAGCAGGGAATTTGGTAAGGAGTGTGAGTTTGTTGAGTAGAAAAAGAATCAATTTCACGGATATAAGTATTATTTTATTCATAACTGTTGTATCAATTACCTGTCTAGTTCCCTTTTTGTATATGATCGCGCTTTCTTTGAGCTCGAATGATGCAATTATCTCTCAGAAGGTTGCACTTTGGCCGGTAGACTTCACATTTGAAACATACAAAACGATTCTAAGCGATGTTGAAATGATTTATACACTTGGGTACACGATTGTGCTGACCATTGTCTATACACTAGTTTGTATGTTTTTAACGATATGTGCAGCGTATCCGCTTACAAAGAAAAGGTTAAAGGGAAGAAGCTTTTTTTTAACAATTCTGGTATTCACCATGTATTTTAGTGGAGGTTTAATACCTAGCTATATGCTTGTGAAAAATCTGGATTTGATGAATACGGTGTGGAGCTTAATTTTGCCAGGCGCTATGAGTGTTTTCAATTTAATCATTCTAAAAACCTTTTTTGCATCACTTCCGGAAAGCTTGGAGGAATCTGCCTCGATTGACGGTTGTAGTGAACTTGGGATCCTAGTACGAATTGTTCTACCGTTATCTTTGCCTTCTATAGCAACGTTAAGTCTCTTTTACGCGGTGGACAGATGGAACGGTTTTCAGGATGCGCTTTTTTATATCACAAATAAGAATTTGTATCCAATGCAATTAAAGCTGTACCAAATCATCACGGCGAACCAACAGCTAGATACCCAGCAAGGTGAAGGCAGTGTTGGGGCTTATATTGTTCCTGAGTCATTGAAAGCTGCAAGTGTTATGTTTGCAACCGTTCCAATCTTAGTTGTTTACCCGAAACTTCAAAAATATTTTGTGGATGGCGTCATGACGGGGGCAATTAAGGGATAAATGGGGCAGATTGAAGGGTGGTGGTTATTGAACCAATTAGGTAGGATTGATAGGAATGCTTTCGATTTTTTTGGTACTGCGAATATGTCAGATTTTTTGTCGAAAATGATAAAGGAGAGGTCATAAAAATGAAAATTAAAAAAATGTTGGCTGTACTACCGGTTTCGACACTATTGATAAGTGCTTTGGCAGGATGTGGAAGCGAAGGTAATAAAGTAAGCCAATCGGCATCACCAGCAGCTTCAACTGCAGCTGCAACACCTTCAAGTCCTCCGGTTACGCTAACGGTTGAAGTATTTGACAGAGGCATACAGGGACAGCCAGATCTGAACAATAATACGTGGACTAGGTATATCAATGATAATTTTGGTAAACAGAACAATGCGATTGTGAAATTTGTTGCGGTACCTAGATCTCAAGAAGTTGATAAGCTCAATATATTGATGGCAGCAGGTGAAGCACCCGATGTCTCATTTACTTATGACAGCCCAACCGTATCCAGATACGCTAAAGTGAATGGTATTGTTCAATTGAATGATTTATTGGCTAAGCATGGCAAAGAATTAACGAATTATTTGGGTAAGACCGTTCTTTCTTATGGACTGTTTGATGGAAAACAGATGGCAATTCCTGCCAAAAGAACTTCACTAGCATGGAATGGTATGTTTATTAGAAAGGATTGGCTCGATAAATTAGGGATGCCTGTTCCTACGACGAGGGATGAATTATATAATACTTTAATTGCATTCCGAGATAAAAATCCGGGAGGCGTGAGTGGCGTTATCCCTTGGGGATTAGCTGCAACTGGTTTGAATTATAACTATGGAAATTTAGGCGAATCTTTCTGGGGGAAACAGTCGGAGGAAGAATTTGTTACAGCTCCGTTCAGCTGGTTAAGACCTGGAAACAAGGATGCGCTGAAGTTTCTGAACAAGCTCTACAATGAAAAATTAATTAGCCCTGATTTCGCTTTAGACAAAACAGCCAAGCAAGCGGATGCTGATCTAACAAACGGAAAAATCGGATTCTTCAGTGCAAACTGGGATTATCCGTTAAGGCAAAATATCAGTCAGTCATTAAAAGCAAATGTGCCTACCGCAAACTTTGTACCCATTGACGTTTTCCAAAATTACGAAGGTAAATATAAGAAAATCGCATATAACGAAAATGGTGTCAATGTCATTATTCCGAAGTCCAGTAAAAATGCAGAGCTGGCTATTAAATATTTAAACTGGATGTCCGACCCGAAAAATTTATTCTTCCTTCAATATGGCCAAGAAGGAGTTAACCACAAGATGGTGAATGGGATTCCGCAGGTTATTAATCAAACAGGTGACAATATGCAGCCGAGTTATCTAAATCTTGACTATACACTGGTTGTAAATGGTGTGGAGCTTGGCGACCCTCAGAAAAATATTAAGGCTTTAGCTGCATCGGCACCTGGATATGAAGATGTTGCAGAAAAATCATACAAAATCAATACGACGGATACGTACACCAGTTTCTTCTTTGATACGCCGAATGAGTCCAATATTAAGTTTGGCAAAACACTTGGGGATATGAACAAGCTTATGACGGATAAACTGATTGTCTGTAAGCCTTCAGAATTTGATGCTTTGTATGATAAGTTGGTTGCAGAATACCTGGCAGCAGGCGGGCAGGCTGTTACGGATGAAAATGTGAAAATCTACAAGGCAATGCAAGCAAATAAGAAGTAATTAAGCTTTAAACCTAGGCCCTAGCCTAGGTTTTTTGCAAAATTTAGAGTACTATTATTTTGCAAAGATCAACAATCATGGAGGTACTTATGTATCGTGTAATTATTGTAGATGATGAACCTTGGGCGATAAAAGGAATACGGAATGCCTTTAACTGGCAGCAATACGGGTTCGAAATCATAGGTCAATTTACAAGTGCCCATAAGGCAATTGAGTTCATAGCCGAGGAATCTCCTGATCTCGTCTTTACAGATATTAGAATGCCTGAAATTTCCGGCCTTGACCTTATGAAAATGACGAAAGAAATGGGATTGGATACTGACTTCGTCGTTGTAAGCGGTTTCGCCGAGTTTGCTTATGCGCAAGAGGCCTTACGATATGGTGCGCTGGATTATTGTCTCAAGCCCCTAGATATGGAGTTGACAGATCCCTTAATTGAAAAGCTGGCCTTACATTTCTCCAAGAAGCGAAGCATTCGAAATAACCTTATTTTAGAGGCGCTTACCGCACCTGATAAAAGTGATTTAAAAAGTTTGACACCATTTTTTGATCGTACATCGGACGATTGTTTGCGTGTCGTTATCGTGTATTCCGATCGTGAGAAAAAGGATGGTCATGCCATTAAGTTTGGCGAGATAGAGCATACCTTAGAAGTTGAATTTGGCTCAAGAAAGACGCTGTACATTCTCAAAAGTGATAAGAGATCAGAGTTGGATGTTCAACTGGATGCTTCAATTTTCACAGATTCGAATATAAAATCAATAGGGATTAGCTCCATTTCTACGAATTACGATCAAATGGCCAAGCTAATCAAGGAATCCGATCTTGCAGCTTCACAAACATTTTTGAATGAAGAAAAAGGGATATTTGAATATGAGCCAAAGCTTAGTTTGGTTAATCCGTTTATTGATGGCATTACTTCTAGTATGAAAGAGAAAAAGTTTGAAGACATGGATGACATCATTCAGAAAATGATGCATTTCTTCTCCTTTCATCATTTAGGTATGGGAGAAGTCGTTTATTTATGGAATCAAGTGGTCAGCAGCTTGGTTGGCATCTATTACGAAGAGTTGAGGGACATGGAGCTTGATTTCCTCAATTACTCTGAACTGAAAGAGCGATTTGAAAACTTTGAGTCCTTATGCAGCTTTTTAAATGACATTTTCATATACTTAAAGCAACTAAACGACCAGTCCATCCATGAAAGCGATAAGAACGCTTATTTTACCCAGATGGTGAAATATATCGACAATCATTATCAGGACGAGTTATATCTGAAGGATTTATCTGTCAAATTTCTGATCAACCAAGTGTACTGCTGCCAACTGTTCAAAAAAGTTTTGGGCAAAACGTTTTCGGGATATGTAACCGATTTGAGAATCAAAAAAGCTTGTGAGCTATTGAAAAGCACCGAGTTGTCCATTGAAGAAATTGCAACCAAAGTAGGCTATTTTGATTATTATTATTTCAATAAAGTATTTAAGAAACATTGTGGGATAACGCCTACGAAATTCAGGAAGAGTTGACTGGAGTGGGGTAATTTGCAGATTAGCAGACTAAAACTGAAACATCAGATCTTACTGATTTTTTTATTTTCGATTTTCATATTTACCATCATGGAAGTCTATTCCTACTATAGCTTTTATAATTTAACCCAAAAGAGAGCTATCAATTATGGAAATACGATCATAGAACAAACTCGCCAAAAGATCGATTCCATTTTTAACGATATTAAAGTCAGTACAAACATAGCTGTTGATAATAAATGGGTACAGGAATTTACCATTGCAGATGATGATTATAAAAGGGGGTTTGAAATTGGCACTTATGTCATTGATCTCATAGAATATATGAGGTTCTTTAATTCTTATTTGAGTGGCATTGTCATTACTGATAATCAAGGAAGAAAAATTTCCAGTTTAGCGACTGCCAACGGTGATATTACGTTTTCAAATCAGTATATTCATTTTATTAATTCATTTAATAATGAGAGTGAGACAGATGTTAAAGGGAAATTTACAAATTTATTAAAGGACGAAAAAACAGGAAATGCATATTTCTTTTATATAGCACCCATTATTGAGGCGATTGGCGGGGTTCAATTTTCTAAAAAGACAGGCTATTGTTCCGTCATCGTGAATATGGAAAAGATACAAGATCTTGTGGAAAACACAGAATTGACGCCTAACTCAGCTTTGTATATTCTTAACAGCCAGAATGAGGTCATTGCGTCAAATCATGCAAAATTGCATGGCAATTTATTCAAGGAAATTCTTTCGATAGATAGTCAAAGTTTAACGAATGGGGTAAAAACCAAAATCAATGGGGAAGATGTCATCGTACAAGCAAAAGGCTTAAGGCAGGCGGACGAGTGGCGGATCGTAAGTATGATACCGGTGCATGAGCTGACAACGGACATGAATGCGATTAAGAATATTAGCATTATTGCAGGAATTGGTATCATTTTAAGTATGATGATTCTGGGGTACTTTTTCTTAAACAATCTGACTCGACCTGTGATGGGGCTTGTCTCAGATATGAAAAAAATCGGTAATCGCGACAGGGGCTTTCGTGTGAAGGTGCGTTCAACCAATGAAGTTGGCGTTCTGGCCTATGATATCAATAGGATGATTGACAATATGGAAGAGATGACGAGTCATGTTATTAGTACCCAGGCAAGATTATATGAGGCGGAATTGAGCAAAAAACAGGCGGAGTTTTCTGCCTTACAAAGTCAAATCAACCCGCATTTCCTTTATAATACTTTAAATTGCATTAGTAGTATCGGTCTGGAATACGGCAGTAAGGAAATCGCGCAGATGACTTCAAGTATGTCAAAGATTTTTCGATATAGTATTGAAAAAAGCGATCTCGTTTTGATAAGCGAAGAAATTCAATGTATTAAGGCATATCTCAATATTATTTCCATTCGATATGAAAACAAGTTCGCTTTGGAAGTTAAGGTTGATGACAAGCTATTAGGTATGAAAACACCTAAAATGATTTTGCAGCCCATTGTGGAAAATTCCGTCTATCATGGACTCGAAAGTATGGACGCAGGAGGACAACTTTGTGTAAGCGGCAATATGGACGAGAATGGAGATATCTGTTTTCAAGTAGCGGATACGGGGAAAGGGATAGGACAAGATGAACTGGAACGCATGAAAGCGAAACTGCATATGGCCTATTCGGAGAGGGTGAAGAACAGTTTAGAAGGGAAAAGTATAGGGCTTTCCAATATTAATAATAGGATAAAGCTGCTGTTTGGAGAGGGTTACGGGGTAGAGATAGAGAGTCAACTTGGTATTGGAACGACAGTGATTGTTAAGATTCCATCTATGTGAAATGAAAAATAAAACAAACAGAACCCGCCAAAGAGAAGCGGGTTCTGTTGCGTAAAAATCATTTAACACGCTCGGATCCGCACAGCGACCTGCGGCATGCAATCGGTAATGCACATTTCTACACCACCACAATTGTTAATCGTCCAGTGCACGGTACACCCTGTTCCCTCAACTTCATAGTGTACGCCTTCTGCCATGTTGACCACGATGCTGAAGGCTTGTTCGGCTCTACTTGCATAGTGAAATTCCGCCTGATACGCCGTATAGCTTTCGTTAAAGGACTGCTGCAGCATCCAAACATTAAAACCAGTGGAAACTTTGCCAAGTTGGTAATAAGCAGCAAACCAATTGATGACCGGAGCTGACAAACCGCCGAAATGATGCCATCCTGCCCCTCGACCTGTTTGCACGATAAAGTGCTCATAACAATTGTAGGTGGCCTCGGTCTCACGCTTCCACAAGTTTAAAGCGGTATCCGCGATGCGGAAAGCAAGATCGGAGTAACCCAAATCGAGCATGGTTTTCCAGAAAAACCATTGATGCGGCATCCAAACTGCACCGTTCCAGTAGCCATCCGCCCGATAATAAGGTGCGCTTTGGTCAACGGTGGATAGGCCGATTGATGTCCATAAACGTTTATCATCAAACAGCGCGGCAACTAGGCGATCCGCACGCGATTTGGTACAGATGCCGGCTACTAGCGGGTAAAGCCCATCCATTCCCATGTTGTAATTGGCCCCGGAACTGTGCCGGAGAAGGCCTTCTGGCTCACCCTGCTCGCTATGCACGATATAACCGTAATAACCGGCTTCTTCATCCCACGCATGCTTCTCCAAAGCATGACTCCATCGTTCTATATCCTGCTCGTATTCCCTTATGTCTTCCTGCCAATTGTCCGACATTGCGGCAGCCATTTTCAGGATTTTAGCAATACGAATGGCCTGGCTCGTTGTCACAATAGGGGCAACTGTTGCTTCCAGCGTTTGCTCGTGCACATATTTTTGCGGCGGATAGTCGTCCCACCCCCCGGAATTATAGAAGTAATCCCATGTCTTAAGTAGTCCAGAGCGCAGCAGGCCAGTAGTAGACCCGTTAATTTTCCCGGCCAGGAACAAGTAATATTGACGTAATCGCGGATAAAAATGATGCAAGAAGGCGAGGGACTGCCCTTGGTTCCACAGCTCAAGAAATACATAATGCTGCACGGGCACCGGGCTGCCATGATGAATGAAGGCAGCCTGGCGGTCACCAGGTTCTGTCATATACGCGTTCAAGCAATCTATGGAGCGCCCTGCATCCAAATCGGAGAACCCGAGTGCGATAAACCCTGAATCCCATGTATATAGGGAATCCCACCAGCGCCCTGGCGTACTGTGGCGAATATACCTGCGTTTGGTGTAGACAGGGAAGACTGTATTGGTTAGCAGCGTAGCTCGCATAAGCTGCTGGCTAAATGCATAGGTGCCACCGACAGCATAGGAGGGAGGCGGAGTTAACTTCGCACGTTCAGCATGATAAATGGCTTCGCATTTGTCGTAGTCTAGCGAAACCTCTGTTAGGGAGGCAAGCACTTCTTCGTACGTGCCAGAACAGACCATGCCATGAAGGATCTTCGATGAAGCTGGCACGACATGAATGGGACGCATGAACACATTCGTAAAGTGACCCTTACCATTACCCTGCAAGACGGCATCAACGTGATTATGCACCGTATGACGGGCATACCGATCCAGTTCGTCGTTTTTGTATTGTCGTATCTCGACATCGGGGTAGTTCCACAAAAGGCCGTAATGATACGGGCAATCTTTATATCGAAGGATCAGGCTGCCAGGAACAGGCCCTTCCAGTATTTCAGGCTCGATGTGCCAGGGCCGGTCGACAAAGACAACCTCCTCGATAGCGTTGTGCTCGAGCAGGGTAAAGCCGTCCAGCACCAAGGGGCCGGAGCCGCAAGCAGATAAGGAGAGCGTGAAGTCTCCTGCTGCAAGCGCCCCGATCGGTAGATGGGCAACCCTGAGGGAGTTGGAAGCCTCTACATTGAATCGGTATGTTTGATGTCCGATTTGAAGCTCAAGCTCCCCGCTTTTCTCCGTTTGGTAGCGCAGCAAAAACACGCCGTTAGTTAAAGGCTCTGCGAGGTTTATCTCATAACGCAGCAAGTCCCCTTGGTCGGCACCGAAGTTGCCTCCTATTGCGGACCCCCCCGTAAAATGCTGGCCTCGAATTTCACCCCTAAGAAAACCGTCATAGACCAAGCCTTCCGACGGTCGTGGGCGTGCGAAATTCAATTCGCTATAATCTAGCGCATCCACCCACACAGCGCCCTCGGGTAGCTGCGCATCTGCACATACCTGCACATCGCCGTGCCCGAGAAGGCGAGGTGGCTGAAGCGAAGCCATCCAGTGCAGTACCAAGTTTTGCGGATGCTCGGATTGGTTCACGAAGGATACTCGAATCAGACGGCACTGATCGGCGATACGGCCGAAGGAAATGTCGGTATAGACGCGATCTTTCCATTCAAGCTCATGGCGGTGGGAGAAGAAGCTGTAATCCGCCGTTGCCTCCCATGGATGATAGCCAGATTCCCACAGCACGCTGGGAATATCCATTTTCCTCCTGTAGAAGCCAGGCATTAAACTAAGATCAAAACGCAAGCCTCGCGCTTGATCGCTGATATGGGAGATACCCATGTATTGTTTGGTATAAGGTCCCCAAGCAGGCAGTCTAAGATCATGGTCATCGGGGAGTGTCTCGATCTCATGCATGGTCTATCGCTCCTTCGAAATGTAGGCTCTTCTCTTTATTTTAAAAGAGTACATACAAAAATGCCTCTTGATATAAGCTTTAATTATCTTGAAAACGGACATTCATGCTATGATGGGAATAACAATGAAGTGCAGGAGGATCCCCGTGCCCGTGAATCTGACAGCTTACGATAAAGAACATGTGGATTATGAAGATCCAAATTTCCGGATGAAAATATGGACCCTGCATCATCCTAGCCAACCATCCGCTCAATATGGGCCCTGGCACTATCATGAAGAGGTGGAGTTGATCGCTGTGCTGCAAGGTACCCTGACGATGGAAACAACACATCTCAGTTATCATCTGCAAGCCGGCAATGTGGTGATGCTCGGCTCCAATGAACTGCACAGATCCCATAAACATGGACATGACGATCTGCTGTATATCGTCTGCCATGTTGATATGGCAGCTTTTATGGATCCATCCTTACTTCCGTATTTCGCCGCATTTACCGGCCGCTCGGCCAATTTAACACAGTTCAATGAAACGATGTGCAAATATCCGGCAAGCATACAGGTCATTCACCAACTTATCCATCAGATGCTGCTCGATATGACGATACAACAGCGGGGCTACGAGCTCTCTATAAATGCTAGCTTGAAGAAGCTCATGTACACGTTAATTCAAATTGATGATGCCCACATCATAAAACCGATGGATCCACAGCTAGCGGAGAAATTGCGTCCTGCACTTGTCTATATCGAGCAACAGTTGGAAATTCCTCTCCAAATTGCCGATATAAGCAGCAAGCTGAACTATAATAGCAGCTATTTTGCCAAGCTGTTCAAAAAAGGAATGGGTATGACGTTTACGTCCTACGTCCAGATGCGCCGAATGAAACGAGCAGAGCAGCTCTTGCTGACAGAGGCGTGGTCTGTCACTGAAATTAGCGGCAAAGTAGGGTTTACCAGTCCAGCCCAGTTTTATCAATTATTCAAAAGGCATTTCGGCTGCTCGCCGAGGCAGTTTGTTGAGAAACGGACCCTCCCTAAACTTTAGTGAGGAGTGGCATTATTGAAGCAATAATTTACGGACAAGTGAAAGCACCTAGAAACGGTGGCGCTCACTCTGTCCGTTTTTTTCATGCCTATTGTATTGGAAATATCCAAGGCCCCACTTACTTAATATCTTATAAGAAATTCTTGAAATTACAGAAATTTATTCGATATTGGGATGCTATTATACAAATATAAATAAAGACGAGGTGATGAAATGCAAGCGAAATTGGCAGCAGACGCCATTCCCCTCCCCCATAAGCGGAATTCATGGATAAGAACGATACAAAAGTATAAAGTGATGTATGCTCTTTTATTCCCCGCATTAGTTTACTTTGCCGTATTCAAATACATTCCTATGGCGGGAATCATTATTGCTTTTAAAAACTACAACCTGGCTTTGGGACTATGGGATAGCCCGTGGGTGGGATTGAAAAATTTTAAAGATTTTATTAACGGCGTTTATTTCTGGGACATCATGAGAAATACGATTATCATCTCGCTGTATAAGCTATTGTTCGGGTTCTCCGCACCCATCGTACTTGCTTTGCTGCTCAATGAAGTTTATACCCAATGGTTTAAGAAAATCGTACAAACGATCACTTATTTGCCCCATTTTCTGTCTTGGGTCATTGTTTACGGACTGATGGTGGCATTATTAGCCCCAGGAGATGGCCTTTTTAATATGATTTTGAAGGAAAATGGTGTTGGGCCGATCTCCTTTCTAACGGAACCCGCTTGGGGAAGACTGCTGATCATCTTATCTGAAATTTGGAAGGATATTGGCTGGGGAGCGATATTGTACCTTGCCGCATTAGCAGGCATCGATCCAAGCTTATATGAAGCGGCTCGGATTGATGGCGCTTCCAAGGGGAGACAGATATGGCATGTCACATTACCAGGCATTCGTGGAGTCATTATTCTGATGCTGATTCTTAAATTAAGCCATATTCTGGACGCTGGCTTTGACCAAATATTCATGTTTGCCAACAGCTTTAACCAGGAAAAGATCGATATTATCGACACATGGGTTTACCGTGAAGGTTTGGAGCGTCTTAAGATTGGTTTGGCTACTGCTGTGGGATTGTTTAAAGCTGTCATCGGATTTATTTTAGTTTTGGCTGCGAACAAGCTCGCCAAAAAATTCGATGGGCAAATTTGGTGAGGTGGTTTTCGTATGTTTAATCTGACAATTGGGGAAAAAGTCTGGCAAACAACCGTTTATTGTATTCTTATCGTGTTATCCCTAGTTTGCTTACTTCCCTTTCTATATGTGGTTGCTGTTTCCGTGACGCCAGAATCGGAAGTGTTAAGAAGAGGAATTGTTATTATACCAGAATCCTTTACCTTTGTTGCCTATAAAGAAGTATTCATTTCTCATGGTATAGGGCAGGCGTATAAAATTACGTTGTTTCGAACGATTGTAGGCACAGCGCTAAATGTGTTTTTTACAATAATAGCGGCCTATCCGTTATCCAAAAAATACTTGCCGGGACGCAGCTCATTTTTAATATTCATTGTGTTTACGATGATGTTTGGGGGAGGATTAATTCCAACTTATTTGTTAATCCGCTCGCTGGGATTGCTGAACAGTCCGTGGGTATTGATAATTCCGCATCTCATTAGTGCATTTAATCTGGTGATCATTAAAGGCTTTTTCGAGCAATTGCCTGCTGAAATCGAGGAATCGGCGAGGGTAGACGGCGCAAGTGAACTTCAGTCGTTATGGAGGATCATTTTACCCCTCTCCTTGCCCGTCCTTGCAACGATTTCCTTATTTTACGCAGTGGGGCATTGGAACAGTTATTTCGATGCGATTGTTTATTTGAATGATTCGAACTTAATGCCGCTTCAAGTGGTTTTGCGCAACATTCTGCTTAACGTCGCAACACAAAGCGCTGATTCGATTGCCAATTCCGGAGCGGTTAGCAAGTTCGCTGTGCAAATGGCCGCTGTCGTCGTGACTACGGTTCCGATTTTGATCGTTTATCCATTTATGCAGAAGCATTTTACGAAGGGTGTGCTCATGGGATCGATTAAAGGTTAAAAGCAATTCCTACCTAGGTTGTTACGGGGAAACCGTGATAATATACAAGCAAAAGGAGAGGTCAATATGCAACGTAAAAAGGTTTCATTTACTGTTCTGGCTGCTATCATAGGGCTGGGAACGCTATTGTCAGGATGCGCGGACAAAGAAGAAGTTAAGCCTGCAGCTTCGAGCAGCTCTCAATCCGAGGCTAACAAGTTCGCAACAAAAATGAAAATCTCGATGTTTAACCAAGGTACTTTCAACGCTGCCGCTCCGATACCTCCGCGTGATGAAGATATTCAACGCCAAATGTTGGAAAAGGCGATGAACATCGACTTGGATATGATGATTCCTCAAGCTGGGCAAGCAACAACTAAATTGAATACGCTCATTGCAGGCGGGGATATTCCAGATTTGCTCTTCTTGAAAAGTCGGTCCGATCTCGCGCAATATTATGACCAAGGCGTTCTTGCGGATTTGACTCCGTACCTGGATCAATTTCCCGAATTGAAGAAGCGTTTTGGTCAAGACTCCTGGGATGCGACATCATATCTGGGAAAAACCATTGGAGTTCCAGGTTATGATAATGTAAACGGTATCAGTCGAAGCCTCTTCATCCGCAACGATTGGCTGAAAAAGTTGAATATGAAAGTGCCGACAACCCCTGACGAACTGTTCGAAGTGATGAAAGCCTTTACGGAGAAAGACCCGGACGGAAACGGCAAAAACGATACGTACGGATTCATAGGCGGTATGAATAAAGAAGGCAACCTGCAAACCTACGGCTTCGATAGCTTGATGTGGATGTTTGGCGTCAATCCTCCCTCAGCCATTGAAGTCAAAGACAATAAACCGGTGTTTCTATTTATCGATCCCAAAATGAAAGAAGCGCTCGCTTACATCAATAAAATGATGGCAGCCAAAGTTGTGGACCCTGACTGGGTGACGATGAATACGCCCGATTTGTTGGACCAAAAGTTATTTAAAGGTAAAGTTGGCTTCATGATCAGAGATGCCCGGAGACTGGAACCGGATGCCCAGCAGAAAATGAAAGAAATCGGCGGAGAGGTACCGGAATGGATCGTCATTCCTCCAATGAAAGGGCCTTACGGCGATCAAATCGTGGAGAGAAAATCGTTCCAAGGCAATTCATGGGCCATTTCCAAGAAAGCGGACAAGGACAAAATCATTCGGATCTTGTCTATGCTGGAATATCTCTTTACGGACAAAGAAGCATATCCGAACTTCGCATACGGCATTAAAGGGATTCATTGGGATGTAGTGGATGGTAAGGTCAAAAATAAAACCTCTGAATTATCGAAGGAAGTGAAAGAAAAGTATCTATGGGTCGATCATTATAGAATGCCGCGCCGTGGCGATGATGCCGAGTACTTCAGCTTCCAGAATCCGAAGACGGCAGAAGCTTTCACGAACAACCAGAAATATGTGGGGCCTACTTTACCCGGAAATTTATTGACTGCAGATCCGAGCGATACCTTGGCAACTGACCGCACACGTTTCATTAATGAAAGCTTAGTCAAATTTATGACAGGCAAAGACCCACTTTCCAATTGGGATAATTTTCTCCAAACCTTGGATACCAAGTTTGACATGCAGAAATATAAGGATATAGCAATCAAGCAATTTAAAGAAGCAGGCCTAATCAAGTAAATAAACGAAGAGAGTGGCGGTAAATAGCCCCTCTCTTTGTTGTCCTATGCTATTCTTAGTTTAATACAGATTTAAAAGGAAGATGACCCATGCGTAGAAGAATCAGCTTGCCTTTAAAACTATTTTTTATCGTGTTTACATTTGTATTAAGCTGCATCATCTTGATAAGCCAATTGTCCTATCGCTATGTCCAAAAGGAAATAAGAACCAACGACATTTATTACACAAACCAAATATTGGACAAAGTTGACCAGTATTTAACGGTTAATTTTTCCTCTTTCCAGACGATCTTGTTCTCAGTCGAAACATCGGTGAAAGCAAACATTAACAATACGGAAGTAATTAAAAAGCAATTAAGAGAGCTGTATGAGCTCAATAGCAATTACGTCAGCAACATTTACTTGATCAATAGCGATTTATCCATTCTAGGCGGAAGTACGCCTACGCGAATTTTCGATGAACCCTTATCTGACAGAAAGCCGTTGTTTGATGCGGCCGACAAGAACAGACGGACTACATTTGTCAGTGATCCTTATAAATCTAAGTATTCCGGCTGGACAGTTACGATGGTTCGATATCTGAACGGCTCTCCGTTTCCTATGGCCATTGCAGTAGATTTGGATCTAAATGCCATTGAAGAAACCTTGTTCAAGATTAATAAAAAAGAACAAATGAATCTGGCCCTGATCACCCCATCGGGTAAAATCATTGCCGGATTTTCGGAAAATAGAGGACCCCTGAATATTCAAGACCATACGTTTTCAATTGGGGAAACGTCGGCGGAACAAATTCTTGATACTACGGGAACAAGCCTTCAACTGCATACCAAGGATGGCATGCCGGTCTCCATTCTGAAGAAATCGACGGAGAAATTCAATTGGTCCATCATCTCGATCAACGATGAATCTCGGATGAAAGCTGCGTTGTCCAGATTGGAAACCTATTATATCGGGCTTCTGGTTGCAGGTCTTCTATTAAGTCTGTTCATTTCCTTTTTTATTGCCAAATATATAAGAAACCCGCTCTATGCGCTCAAAACAAAAATGAAAAGGGTGGAGCAAGGCGATCTGACAACGATAATGACGATGAACCGAAATGATGAATTCGGGGACCTTTCCCGAGCCTTAGACCGTATGCTGCAACAAATTGTGGAACTGATTCGGCGAGCAGAGCTTCATAATGAACTTGAGCGGAAGCTGGAAATCCAAGTGCTGCAATCGCAAATAAACCCTCATTTTCTGTATAACACGCTTGGATCTATCAGCAATGTCATACGCCTGGGACAAATAGAGAAAGTAGATGTGGTGATCGGGTCTCTCATTTCCATATTGGAATACGGGATAGCCGACGCTTCGGAGAAGGTTTCACTACGTCAGGAGTTGCAAAATGTAGCGGACTATATCGCGATCCAGAACATCCGTTATAACAGGCACTTCCACTTGATTGAGAATATCGAAGAGGGATTAATGGATTTCCCCGTATTTCGAATGCTGCTGCAACCCATTGTGGAGAATAGTATCTTCCATGGCTATAACGGAGGGGGGATCGAAGGCCCAATTACGATTCATGCGTACAGGGAGGGCGGCATCGTTATGATAGAAGTAGTTGATCAAGGTGAGGGAATTCCAGCTGAGAAAACGAAGTATATTTTAATTTCAGAACCGAGCGATCTGGAAGTAAAAAGGAAAAGAATCGGGTTAAATAATATTCATGGACGAATAAGACTTCATTACGGGGAACAATTCGGGCTCCAAATCATAAGCATACCGAAGGAAATAACCCGTGTCCGCGCCGTATTCCCGGCAGGTTTGTTTAAAGGAGATGCATGATGGTGAGAGACTACACCTGCTTCATCGTTGACGATGAAGATCTAATCATCCAAAGATTGGAACTGTTTTTTAGCGAGCTTTCCCATAAGGAAAGACGGTTCCATTTGGTGGGCAAAGCGAATAATGGGCTGAAGGGGATAGAGGAGATCTTAAGGCTTAAACCGGATATCGTAATCTCCGATATCGTCATGCCGCGGATGGATGGAATTTCCATGATTGAGCAATTAAAGCCGGAGCTGCCCCATACCCAATATATTCTTTTGACTGCCTATTCGTCTTTTGAATACGCACAGAGAGCTATTCATGCCAACGTATTGGAGTACATCGTTAAGGTTCCTCTCAGGGAAGCTGATTTGGAACGAGCTTTGGATAAGGCAGCTGGAATTTGGGATGAGGTTAAGAAAAAAGAAGAGGAATTTCAATCTTTAAACGTATCCGTTCTTGAAAATAAATATAGAGTCCGCAAGCAATTTTTCAATGAGCTGATCAGAGGCGAAATCCCTTCCTATCGGGCATCGGATTTCGCTAATCGCATGCAGTTTCATTTCTTTCAAGCCAACTATTGCTGCTTTATTGTTGAAATGAATCTGTATGAAAGTTTCCGAAATGAATATTCAGCGGTTGACCAAAACATCTTAAAGTATGCGATTACGAATGTAATCGAAGAAACGGTGATGAATTGTGGCAGGGGTGTAGCTGCGGATCTATCCGATAATCGTTTTATCGGCTTTCTTTCTTGGGAAAATAATCGCAGTGATATGGATACGGAATACGCTTGCCAGACATTGGGGAGCCAGATCGTGTCCCATTTGCATCAATATTTGAATCAAAAGGTATCCGTAGCTTTTGGCGGTCCGCACCGAGGCTGGGAATCCATCAAACAAGCTTATACGGAAGCTCAAAATGTGAGTGAGGATTTCTATTATCATGCAGAGAAAATAGTCAAAACACCCGCGCATCGTTTCCAATACCGTAATGACAAAAAGGAGGACTTTCAGCAGAAGCTGGCTGATTTTCTTGCATGGCTGCAAAGAAAGGCTTCTAAGGAAGAGCTGGAGAAAGAATTTGCTGCTTTAAACCAATTTGTTACGGATCACAAAATCCATAAGTCCATCATGGCACCTATGCTTAGAGACTTTTACAGACACATTGCTGTGAAATTTAAATCGGGGAACACGTTAACCACAGACGTAGCAGAGTTTCCCATCGAATTCATGGCATTTCGGGAGCAGCTTGCGTATATTAGCGACTTCACATTTGAATATGTACACGCTGGCCAACTTTTATATCGTGCAGAAATCATGAGTGCCATGCGGTTTATAGAGAAAAACCTGAAACAGCGTCTAACGTTGGAGGCTATTGCCGAGGATGTGAATTTAGCTCCATCGTATTTTAGCAGTCTATTCAAAAAAACAATGAACGAAGGCGTTATTAGTTACATCAATCGCAAAAAAATTCAATTGGCTCTTGAGCTATTAAAAGTTCAGGATTATTCTTTACTGGAATTGTGCGAGGAAGTGGGGATTGCAAACGAAGGTTATTTCTGTAAATTATTTAAAGAATATACAGGTGACACACCCAAGCAATATCGGATAAAAATGACACGGTATGAATCCAAATAAGGTTGCAAAAAAATGTATGAATTTTTCTCGAAATCATGTAAAAAATCGGAGATCAAAAGGACTACCATGATAGATATATCTAATCATGGAGGTTATCGCAATGGAGCTTATTAAAGCGGATGTAACGGTCGTAGGCGGAGGTATTGCGGGGCTATGCGCCGCCATTTCTGCCGCACGTCAAGGGCTGCAAGTTTCACTTATTAATGATCGTCCGGTTCTTGGGGGGAATGCCAGCAGCGAGGTTAGGGTCCATATCAACGGCTCCGCATATCTAGGAAACAGTCCATCCTATTATGCGCGTGAGGGCGGGTTAGTGGAAGAACTTAAGATGAAGATTTTCCACTATAATCCGCTATATAACAAGAAGCTTATGCTTTCGCTTTCGGATACTGTTTTGTTGGATATGGTCTATGATGAGCCAAACATTTCTCTATTTCTGAATACATGCGTGCATGAAACGGGCATGGAGAATGGCAGAATCAAATGGGTGGAGGGCCTTCAATTGGCTTCCGAAAGAAAATTTCGTTTTGAAAGCCAAACCTACATCGATTGCTCCGGAGACGGGGTTGTCGGATATCAGGCAGGTGCTCTTTTCCGTTGGGGGAGAGAAGCGAAACATGAATACAAGGAAGATTTGGCTCCTGAAGTAGCGGACCATTACACCATGGGAGACACGATCCTGTTTCAAGCCCGTGCCGTGGAATACTCCGTTCCGTACAAGCGGCCTGGCTTTGCGTATGATATTACGAAGTTGGACTTTTTCGATAGTATCAGAAAAGGCTTGAACCATCGGGCTTTCCCTAGAAAAATCAACGGGCTTGGCGGATTGTGGTGGCTGGAATACGGTGGACATATGGATGTTATCGCAAACAATGAAGACATCGCATTGGAGCTGCGGAAATTGGTTTACGGGATTTGGGATTATATCAAAAATAGCGGTGAATTTGATGATGTGGACAATCTCATCTTGGATTATGTATGCCCGATTCCGGGAAAGCGGGAGTCGAGGCGGTTTATAGGGGATCACATGTTGTCTCAGAACGATCTTACAGCAAAGCCGCATTTCGAAGATGCTGTATCCGTCGGGGGATGGTATATGGATTTACATGCTGCTAAGGGCATCTACGATGAGGGGCCGGCTACAGCATGGAACTTCGTGCCCGGATTGTACAATATTCCGTTCCGCAGTTTATTTTCCCGCAATATTCCTAATCTCATGTTCGCTGGCCGCAATATAAGTGCTACCCATGTTGCTTTCGGTTCTACCAGAGTAATGGCTACCTGTGGTTGTATGGGGCAGGCGGTTGGAACGGCTGCTTCGTTATGCATGAAATATGAGGTAGACCCCGCAGCCATAGTCGAATCTCATATGGGGGAGCTGCAGGCGCTGCTGCTTCGAGACGGACAAACGATTGTAGGGCTTCAAGAGGAATTGGATCCTTACTTCGCTGACGGATTAAATATTCGTGCCTCGTCTCAGCGCAGCTACGCCAATCCTCATCCAACCGAAGCGATTCCCTTGGAGAAAGGGTTATGTTTGGTCTTGCCGATTCAGACATCCGTGGCGGAAAGCGTACAGATTAAAATTAAAAATATTTCCGAACATTCGGAAACGCTGCATGTGAAGCTGTTTGGCGGGGAACGGAAGGAAAACTACATTCCTGGCAGCGAGTTGAAAGACTACCGCTTGGCTATTGCAGCCGGTCATGACGACTGGATTACGCTGGACTTGGGCTGCGAGAAGCCGGAGGACGACAAAATTTACATCGTACTGGAGGGTACGGCGAGCCTTGCCGTTTACGGCAATGAAGAGAAAATGACAGGAGCGGTCAGCTTCCATTATAAGCCGGAAGTGCCGTCCAGGCTGAAGAAATTCAATAAAAGCATTTGCTTTAAGGACCTGCTTCCATCCCAGAATATGTATAATCCCGAGAATGTCGTCAACGGCTACTCCAGACCCTATGGTCTGCCGAACAGCTGGATTTCCGAACGTACGGAAGGAATGGAATGGTTGGAATTCTGTTTTGCAAGCCCTAAAAATCTGGATGAAATCCATCTTGTTTTCAACTCGCAGTTGGATTTGGAGCATTTCGACGATCCGATCGAGTCCCTTATCCAAGATTATGATGTGATCATGACCTTAGATGACGGAACGGAGAGGGAAATCGTTATCCGCGGCAATTATCTCACGTTGAATAAACATAAGGTAGATGCGGAAGGTGTAACTCAAATTCGGATTAATTTCTGCGCAACTTACGGTTCGCCTTATCATGAAGTGTTTGCTGTAAAATTGTTTGCTCCTAAAACGATAAGTGAGGCGGTGAAGTAGCGATGAAGGAATTATTCCCTCGAAGAGGGTTGCCTAATGTCATTCAGAAGTTGGAAAATGGGGAAACCGTGACAATCGTCTATTTTGGCGGCAGTAATACGCGTTCTGAAGGCTACAGGGTTATGACGGCGGATTGGCTTTGTGGGCAATATCCCAAGACGGATATCCGATGTGTGAATGCAGGCATTGACGGAACTGGATCGGATTTGGGCTGCGCCCGTTTGGAGAGGGATGTGCTGCGTCATCAACCTGATCTAGTGTTTGTCGAATTTGTCGGTAACGATGGCGGAGTGCCCGAGTCCAAGGCACGGATTGAAGGGATCGTCCGTCAAATACGCAAGCGGAGCCGGTTTACCGATATCCTGTTCGTTTACACGCTGAAGGAGCGGGATGTGGCCTTATTTCAGTCCGGGGAATACCAGAAAGGGGCTCTTATGCAAGAGGAAGTGGCCGATTATTACGGTATTCCTTCGATTCATCTCGGTGTAGCGGTCAGTCAATTGGTGTCGGAGGGAAAGCTCATTTTTACCTCAGGGGCAGACGAGTCCATTCCTGGAACCGTTGTTTTTACGCATGATTCGATCCATCCGACAATTCCCGAAGGACACCAGATTTACACGGATACGATCACTCGGTCGTTTGAGCGGATTCGTGAACTTCAGGTTAGTCCGGTAAGTGTTGAACATAGCATGCCTGAGGATCCTCTGGTCCCGGCCAACCCCTGGGAGTTCGCAGCAATGCTGCCGCTGGATGGCCATGCCCATTTATCGGCAGGATGGTCCTACGTGACTCCCGATGATTTTGCGCTGGCCCGCAAGTACGATTGGTTGTTCCCTGGCCTATGGCGAGCAGTCGATCCTGGAGAGGCTATCACGGTGCAGTTCGAAGGCACTCACATCGGGCTGTTCGATATCGGGGGGCCTGATTCCGGCAGCTTGAAGGTGACGGTGGATGGCGGGGACCCTTTCCTCATCGATCGATTCACGCCATATAACGATCATAATAGGAATCAATATGTTTTCTTGCCGGAGCTTCCGAATGGGAAGCATACGGTTCGCTTCGAAATCGATGCCGAGATGACCGATAAAGTGGCAGTGTTTGAGGCAAGTGGCAATGAACGAAGTTTGGAGCATGTGCGGCAGCATCCGGATTGGTACAATCAAACGGTGATCCAGCTTGGGAAGTTGTTGTTGGTGCAGCCGCCATTATCATAGTTAAAATCGGCTAAATTATTGTAAAATAACCCTAAGAGCTGAGTGGATGAGAACGATCCATTCGGCTCTTTTTATTTCTTGGAATTTGAAAATCGCCGCTCATATATACAGGCACCTTAGGTTTCTTCATTTAATTTGGTGATATAAACTATTATAAGGTCCGCATCGTCAAATTAATGACTTCCAAATGAACGGAGTGCTGCTGTTGTTGAACAAAAGAGATATGCTTATATTCATATCCTTTGCATTCATGCTTGTTTCCTGTCAAGGAAATCCGGGTCAAGGACCGGAGGGCGGCGATTCTCCTGTGTCTGCCGTTAAGCCGTTGAAGGTCGATCTGATACAACCAAATGGGACAAATGTGGCGGAACGCATTGCTGTGCCCAAAGGTTTTGAACGGATACCTGTTGAGACCGGATCATATGAAGAATATTTACGTCAGATTCCGCTTAAGCCTCATGGCTCCAAGGTTCATTTATTTAACGGTGAGTTAAAGGCGAAAGAGGTTTACGAAGCGGTATTGGATGTAGATGTGGGGGAACGGGATCTCCAGCAATGTGCCGATTCGGTGATGAGACTGCGGGCGGAATATTTATACGGTAAGGGATGGTATGACAAGATACATTTTAACTTTACCAATGGCTTCAAAGCTGATTATACTACGTGGACAAAAGGTAATCGGATTGAGGTTTCAGGGAATAAGGTTTCCTGGGTGAAACGAGGAGCGAGCTCCAATAGCTATGAGGGCTTCCGCAGTTATCTGAATATGGTGTTTGCGTATGCAGGGACTCTATCCTTGGCAAAGGAAATGGAGCATATAACTCTATCGGATATGCGACCCGGCGATGTTTTCCTTGAAGGCGGATCACCAGGACATGCGATTGTAGTCATGGATATGGCCCAAAATCCAAAAAACGGCGAGAAGCTCTTTCTTCTGGCTCAGGGATATACGCCTGCACAAGAGATCCACATTCTGGAGAACCCTGCTAATGGCAAGGGGAATCCCTGGTACAATATCTCCTTTGGAGATAAATTGCAAACACCGGAGTGGAAATTTACGAATGAGCAGCTGTTTCGATTCTATAATTGAGACCTAAAGGCAGAATGACATACATATTAAACGGAATAAGGGAGCATCTTGCAGTGAAGAGATAGACTGAAGAGACCATAGCTCGTTGCTATGGTCTCTTTCTTAGAAGCGGTCAGTAAAATTACTAACTATGAAATTCGCCTCACTCACTTCAACTGTCTGTCAAAGCCTACCGCTGAACCGTTTGATCGCTTCCTCGGTCACCGGCGTGAAGAGGTTAATCAGGTTGCCGTCGGGATCGCGAAACAGCACAGCACGGTTCCCCCACGGCATCGTGGTTGGTTCCTTTACCCACTCATCGATAAACGGCTTCAAGCGCTCGTATTCGGCATCGACATCGTGGACGTGGAACTCGAGGATGACAGTATGATTGTCGGCCGCCACTGCGGAACCAGCGCCGAACAGCTGCACCGTCTGGGAGTGGCCGATCGCCAGGGTGCAAGATGGCATAACGAGTTCGGCAAAGACGGGCGCGGGGCGTTCAGCCGAAACACCTAAGACTTTCTCATAGAACTCGACAAGACGATCTACGTCGTCGGTAATGATGCGTACAGAAGCAAAATTCACGAAATATCATCCTTCCTGTAATAAATGATACAATCTTACCTGTATCATACCCTTTATGGGATACTCCGATTATAAAAAAACGCTACTGACAACAGTATGTCAGTAGACATTTTTGGGGCTTCTAAGCAGGAAAGAAATGAAAAATGGAGGTACTATGAATAAACGAGAAAGAATTAAAACAATCATTTTATATGGTGTTTTCATTTGTTACCTAATTTTTTTAATTAAATTATTGTTCTTATCAAGAATTTCACTTTTGGAGATGTTTAATAGTCATAGGACATTAAATAGGTCAATCAATCTTATTCCTTTTCATAGTATAAAGGAATATATACTTGGCGATTCTGCGACTTTAAAAAGATTCGCTTTTAGTAATGTGGTTGGTAATATCGTTATTTTTATTCCTCTTGGTACTTATTTGACATTATTCAAAAAGGACAAAAGAGTAATCACCAATCTGCTGCTTATATTCTTTGTGAGTTTATTTGTTGAAATCACTCAGGGGCTTTTAGGCATCGGAACCTCAGACATTGATGACATAATTCTAAATTGTTTGGGTGGATGGATTGGTATTTTAGGGTATAAGTTTTTAACGTTAATATTACGAGATGAGAAAAAAGTATGTACCGTAATCACAATACTATCTGCTATCGGATTACCTGTTATATTATATTTATTATTCATGGTGAGGTTGAGACTCTGAATTGCACTTACGGTGATATGTAAGTTAACCAAATAAGATCTTTAACAAATAAGTTAGGGTTCGGAAGCCTTGCTGTTCAGCGAGCTTCCGAACCCGATTTATTTACAGATGAGATCCACCGCTTGCATCAATCATTTGGCCGGTTACCCAACGACTATCCGATGAGGCGAGAAAAGCGGCAATATCGGCCACATCTTCCGGCTCCCCCCACCTTTTGAAAGTTGAAAGACCCGCGGCAGACTTCTGTCCATTAGGATCTTGGAGTGTCCCCGCATTCATCTCTGTATTAATAATGCCAGGCTGGATGGCATTCACCGTAATATTCCGGCTCCCAAGTTGTTGAGCCAACATGTGCGTAAATGTGTCGATTGCTCCTTTCGACATGCTATAGGCAAAAACACTCGGGGAGGCCACTCTTGTAACAAACGATGAGATATTGATAATGCGTCCTCCATCTTTCAGACGCGGCAAAGCTTGTTGGGTAACAAAAAGCGGTGCTTTAACATTAATGCCCATGACCTCGTCAAAAGATTGTTCCGTCGTCTCTTCTATTGGAATAATTTGACCGATTCCTGCGTTATTCACAAGAATATCGAATCGATCGTTGCCTGTACGTTCCCGAAGGTTTTCATCCAATGCCGTATATAAATCATGTATACCGTTTAGAGTGCTTATGTCCGCACCAATTGCGAATGCGTCCCCGCCACGTTGTTGAATTGTATGAACCACTTCATCCGCTTCATTCCGTCTTTTTCCATAATGCACGGCGACACATGCGCCATCCTGTGCCAGACGCAACGCAATGCTCCGACCGATCCCCCGGCTTGCACCTGTTACTAGAGCGACTTTCCCTTTCAAACTACTCATTCTCTCATCTCCTTGTGTTGAATTCATATCTAGTTATATCACAAGGGGACTTTTGAAATGTTGCTTTCTAATTATGACTTAGAGAAAAAGAGAGATATATCGGCTTTGCGGCGCAGCAATTCATTCGCCTGCTAAAACAAACAATTGCCGATGGAGGTCTGAGTTCGAGCGACGGGGCTGAGGTCAATTGTATTCCATAACCCAATATTTTTCGTCCGGATTACCTTCTTCAACGACTTTCTTCCAGCCCTTACTCTCATAAAATCTCAACGCCGCATGGTTTTCTGATACACACTTCAATCTGATCGGTTTTTTCATTTTTTCTATAGAGGCATGGAGAAGCAGACCACCAACACCTTTACCGGAGAAGTCGGGGTGGACGAATAAATTATGGATAAAGTTATCCGGCAAATACAGAGAAGCAAATCCGAGGATTTGATTATTCTCCTCTACTAATAAGATATACTCTTCTTCTGTATGCTTATCAAAATCATCTAAAGTCATTGCTTCTATATCCGCCCAATGAAAACTTTTACGACGGGATTCCAAATATATGGTTCTTAAAGCTGGGTAGTCAGATTCATTTGCTACTCTAATATTCACATCTTCACTCTCGCTTCCTTTATGCTTGGGCCAACGAATGTTATTAGTATAGACAACAAAAGCTAATTTGTTCAACGGAGAATTTTATTTTAATCAAACGCGGCGGTATGTAAAAAGTAGTGTTTTTGCAAATAGTATGGTATAGTAAAATCATAACTGTAACAATATGAATGACAGTTTGAATGAAAAAGCTTAGTAAACCAGAATTTATTCATAATGGAGGTAATGCGAAAATGAATAATCATAATATCCAACCTGCCTCCAAGCTGGGACCTTTATTCGAGTCCTTCAAGCTTGGTACTTTGCAGCTAAAGAACCGGGTCGTCATGGCTCCAATGACGAGAGCCTTCTCTCCCGGAGGAGTGCCGGGTCCTGATGTGGCTGCGTATTACCGTCGCCGTGCCGAGAATGGTGTAGGGCTTATTATTACGGAGGGCACTCTGATCAACGATCCGGCGGCCACCAATAACCCGAATATTCCGAATTTCCATGGAGAGGAAGCATTGAAGGGCTGGGCTAACGTCGTCGCGGAAGTACATGAAGCCGGCGGGCTGATTATGCCGCAGTTGTGGCATATCGGTACGGACCGTAAGGTAGGAGCCGTTCCGAACCCGGAAGAGCTGCCGATCGGACCTTCAGGCTTGGATCTCGCGACTGGGGAAAAAGTCAATGAGCCGATGAGCCAGGAAAGGATCGATTCCGTTGTTGCTGCTTACGCACAAGCGGCGGCGGATGCCAAACGGATCGGTTTTGACGGGATTGAGCTTCATGGTGCTCACGGTTATTTGATCGATCAGTTTTTCTGGGAGAAAACGAACCAACGCACCGACAGCTATGGCGGAGACCTTGTGAAAAGAACCCGTTTTGCGGCTGAAATTATTGCGGCTTGCCGTCGCGCCGTAGGACCCGATTTCCCAATCCTACTGCGGATATCGCAATGGAAATCAAGTGATTACGAGGCGAAATTGGCAGCCAATCCGGATGAGCTGGCGAAATTCCTTGCGCCGCTTGTAGAAGCGGGCGTTGATGTATTTCACTGCTCGACCCGCCGCTTCTGGGAGCCGGAGTTCGCCGGTTCCGATCTGAATTTCGCAGGCTGGGTGAAAAAATTAACCGGCAAACCTGCAATCACTGTGGGCTCCGTAGGTCTGGATAATGAGTTTATATCTTCGTTTAGAGGGGAAAATGCAGGTACGGCGAACGTGGATACCTTGACCGACAAGCTTAACAATGGAGAGTTCGATCTGGTTGCGGTCGGCCGCGCGCTGCTGGTTGATCCGGCATGGGTGGCTAAGGTCCGCGATGGCCGGCTTGACGAGCTGAAGCCTTTTACCCCTGAAGCGCTGCGTTCGCTCGCTTGATTCTGCAGTAATTCTTTTGATTATTTGATCGGGCATTCCGGGTTAGTGGGAGTGCCCGTTTTTTTGTAATATCAGAATTTATAACTGTTACACATTTTATTGCCGCAATCAGCCTTAACACCTGACGCTACTAGCGTAGTTGCCGTAATTTTATAAAAGGCTATTTCCAAAATATGATAATATAATATCTGAATGCAATTTATTTATCATAGGGGGCTAAGATGTGTTGTATCGGGTATGTTTGATATTCGTGCTTTCTACGGCTATGCTGCTCAAGAGTTACACCCTAACGAGTTATGCCAATGATGGAAAAAGCCCGGTCGGAGTAAAGATCCAATTGACCTTAAACGATGTAGCGGCTACAGTAAATGGGCAGAAAATGACTCTTTCTACACCGCCTGTACTGTTAAATAATACGACCTTGGTTCCTCTACGTTTTATTGCTGATGCATTGAAGGCTGATTTGACATGGAATACGGAGGACCAATCTATCGCTCTTAAGTATGCAGATCATGTGATAAAACTGTCCATTGATAGCCGATTTGTCCGTATAGATAATCAAAGTATGACGTTAGAGCAGCCAGCAGTCATAATGAATAGTACTACCTTAGTGCCATTGAGATTTATTGCTGAAAGTTTGAATCAGACTGTTGCTTACAATAATGAAACGAAATCCATCATCATTACAACACCTCATCCGAGAAATGCAGAGATTCGTGTCGACAATTTAAATACTGCTTCGAATATGGGATTTACATACAATTTCTTTATTCAACAGCCAAATATGAATGTGATCAGCATGGCCTCCGATCATCACAATCAGATCTACATTTTAGAACAAGATGCAGCTTCGGAGATGAGTTTCGCCCTTCGTGTCTATAATGAAGCAACGGGTGAAACGAAAGTGGTGTAAAGCAGTTTCGATCAGAGCTTTAATTTTGACTATACGGATCCGAAGACTGGAAAGCAGCATTTTAACGCTAGTGCGCTTTCACCACGCAAACTTGTATATGATTCTAATTTGGATAAGCTTTATTTATTGGCTACCAATGGTTTTATATCTGATAACAGCGTGTCTACCGTAATTTATGAGCTTGCACCAACTGTTCGAATGATGACATATACGATCGGGCACATAACTTTTCATCCGGGCAACTTCATGGTGACTCCCGATGGCCAGCGGTTTTACTTCAGCGATATCTTCCATCATACGATATATACAGCCGAATCAGGTCAAGAAGCAAAAGTATTCACGCCTTTTACTCCGGATAAGGAAAATGTGAAACTGGCAGCTGTTGCGAATGATGGTAAAATGTTTGTTCTAGATGTTTCCAAGCAAGCGATTTTTGAGCTGCAGGAATCTGGAAATCTAAGGTACATAGCTCCAATAGATATTAAGGAAGAAATTCTGCGGGTATATGAGGATAACGGAACTTTCTATGTTGAAGGGAAGCAGCAGATTTGGGAAGTAAAGATAACTGGTGAAACCCATCCTTATGTTGGTTTGAAAGATGTTAGTGCCTATAACACCGGTCTATATCTTCCCAAAACCAATACGTACGACACATCTGCTTATGCTAATATGGGGGCTGCGTTTGGGTTGATGCTATCATTTAACGTTTTTGCAATCAATGAACACGGAAATGTGGTGATGTATGACGGGGCGTACCATCTGCTGAGAAGAATTAATCTTTATGCGCAATAGCAGAATGTAAAAGAAGGTACCGCAGCCGCCTCAGCATATTTTGCGGACTGCCAATAACTTCAATGTCAATCCGAGTTCAACAAGTAAGTTAGCGGAAAAATCCCTCTCTAAATGGCTCGAATGATGACCTCGCAGTGAATTTAGAGGGGAAATTTCCCATATAGGATTGGCAAAACGAAGTAAAACGTAACGATTTCACCCTGCACAGATAAGCCAAAGGAGGCTTTGTGCTGCTGTAGAATGGTTCGGGTAATGGATAAACCGAGTCCGGTGCCGCTGAATTTTTTGCTGCGGGAACTTTCCAGCACATAGAAAGGTTCCCATACACGCTCCCACTCGGCTTCGTTTGCAGTATTCGTAGGATTCGAGATTTGGAAGTGTAAAGCATTCTCTTTGGTTTCGACTTTTATGTTAACGTAGTCGCCGCTCGTATAGATCATCGCATTTGTCATCCAGTTGTTCAGCACCGATTCCAGCTTTCTCCGGTCGGCCTTGACCCAAATATCCTCGGTCAAATGCATGTCCAAGTGCAGTTTGATGTTTTGCTGACGAAAAGCGTTGTGATAGGCAGCCGTCGTTTCAGCAAGAAGGCTTTTGAAATCTACGGGTTCAAAGAGATAGGTTTCCTCTTGCAGCCTGGACAGCTCCAGCAGTCGGTCGATCAATCCTGCCATCTCTTCGCTCTGCTTCCGAATGACGGCTGAATATGTGCCATCGTCCAGGCCATCTTGAAGCCCAGAAGCGTAAGCGTGAATTAACGCTAACGGTGTCTTCAGCTCATGCGAAATATCCGAAATAAAATGCCGGAGATTGGCATTTTTCGCCTCCAAGGACTGATGAGCTTCTTTCAGGTTATCACTCATTTGGTTAATGCTTCGCGCCAGTGACTCAATCTCATCGCCGGTCCGAATATCTGTCTTACTGAAAGTTAAATTGGAAATCGCCTCCGCAGTCTTAACCAGTGCTGCAAGGGGCTTTACAATTCGTTTCGTATAAAGCACAGACAACAGGATAAGCAGCAAAAACATGCCTATCCATAGATACGCATTGAAGCGATTCACGATCTGTATTGTTTCCGCTGAGTGGGAAATCGACTCGCCTACAGCAAAAACGGTGTTCCCAATGGTCACAAAATTGACGAGAAAGCTGGATTTCAGTTTGGCTTGATCGAAGATTTTATTGACCCGTCCCCCCTCACGGAGGATGACAATGTTCTCCTCGGTCAACCAAAACTTGCTTAGGGTTATGCCTTTGCGGTTTAGCTGCAGCAACAAGCTGCTATTCAAGTCATCGACGGACTCCGATAATGAGCTGAAAACAATCGTAACTTGATTGTGGTCTTCAATAGCGTCAATATTTCCGGCCAATGTCTTGAAATCCATCTGCTTGAGCTCTGTGACCAGCTCGTCCAGCTTGTTTTTTTTCTCATACAAAAAGTATTTGGGTAGTAAATAAGTGTTAACGGCAAATGAAAGGGTAAACACAACGCACAACGTAAGGGTGATCTGTACAATTAGCTTCCGAGTCAGTCTACTCATGACGATCCTCCAGGCAATACCCCATCCCTCGATACGTTACGATTCGGTGCTCGCCAATTTTCTCTCTTAACCGGCGAATATGAGTGTCAACCGTCCGTTCCTCTCCGAAATAATCGAACCCCCATACTTGATCCAGCAGCATTTTGCGAGTTACGATGTGCCCTTTGTTGGCGATCAGATATTTCATCAATTCGAATTCCTTATTCGTTGCAAGGACGTCCTTCCCAGCGCGATAAATCTTTTGGGCTTCCATATCCACAGTCAAATCGCCAATTATGGTTTTAGAAGTAAGGTTAAGCAATTTTTTCGCCCTTAAAAGTAAAATTCGCGGATCAAACGGCTTGCGCAAATAATCGTCTGCCCCCGACTGCAACGCAAGAAACTCGTCGTCCGAACCTCCCTTGGCTGTCAGCAGAAGCACCTTGGTCCGGCTTGTTTTCTTCATTTCTTGACAGACCTCAATGCCGCTGCGGTTTGGCATCATCCAATCCAATATCGCCAAGTCCACTTTATGGTTATAGAAGAGGTCGATCGCTTCTTCGCCGTCTTGAGCGAGCAGCACGTTAAATCCTTCTTTTACGAAATAGGCTTTTAATATTTGAAGCATAAGCGTCTCATCGTCTGCAAGCAGCAAATTCATGCGATCTCTCCTTCCTACATGGCTGTAACGATACCATTCATTTGTTACACCAGTATGACAGAATCTTAATTTACTATTCAAGGTGGACTAGTTTGTTGAATTACATACTTCGTCACATTGCTGTAACGTTGCTCTTTTACAATGCACTCGAACGACGACCATTGCATTGGAGGATAAAACATGAAAAAACAATTTGCTACGCTTTGCGTTACAAGTATGCTAAGTCTCACCATGACGGGATGCTGGGGGGGCGAGGATGCGCAGCTTATACCAACAATTGACTTGCAGCCAACAGAAACGATGGCGGTGAAAGCCGCGGTGGAGCAGTTCGACTTTGAAGTGGATCCGGAAACATTTACGCTGGTTCTTATCAAAGACGGTGTGCGAATCCCGGCATCGGAACCTCTCCCCAAAGCTGAGGTGACGAATCTGGTTAAGTCCAAAGACTCGGTCAAATGGACCTATCCGAATAAAGTCAACGTTAGTATCGAAAAGAAAAGCGATTATCTTGACATCCGTCTCGTGTCTATCGGAGCTGAGCAGTTCCAGTGGCCTTCCATAAAATCGGATAGCTACATACTGCCCTTCGGAGAAGGCAAACGCATTCCTGCGAGCGACGCGAACTGGCGTGAATTTCTGAAAGATCAGACCCTCAGTTGGAGCGAGTCGTTCTCCATGGACTTTTTTGCTCTTAGCAAGAATCAGCTATCCCTTGTCTATGTGGTAACGAACAAGTTCAATAATGAAGTTCATTTCGATGCGTCACCGGATGTCGCCTTTCAATTCTCACATGAATTCCCTTCCATTAACACGGATAAAAGCTACGGATTCCGCATCTATGCAACGAAAAATGATCCGCAAAATGTCGTGCAGCCCTATATGAACTATGTGGCAGAGCAAGGCAAGATCGTCTCCCTGGAGGAGAAAGCCAAGCTCAATCCGAATATCAGGAAGCTGTATGGAGCGCCTCAAATTTACTTATGGAGCGAATCGATTCTTACGGATTCCGATGTCAGATGGCCTCAGCTGCGCACGCTGCTTCCTGTAGGCCTTGGACCATGGCTCATTAAGATTCTTGCGAGTACAACGGATGGAAGTAAAGAGCTCGAACAGGTGCTGAAGCAAATTTCCAAACAGGACTTTATGGACAACTATCAGAAGAAAGTCGTGTTGAGCGCGCTGAATCAGGCCTTGAAAATGCGTGAATTATACACCCCAGCTCTGTTCCCTAACCCTGGCGATGAAGCTCGCAAGCTCATTGAGGCGGGGATTGACAAGCTAAGCGAGGAAAAATTGTATGACTTGAACAAGCTGCTGCTTAAAAGCATTTTGAAGGATGCTGTTAAAGAAATATCCGATTGGGGGCAAACCGATTCGACGGAACTAATAAAGGAAATGCGAGAAGCCGGTATCGAAAATGCTTGGTTGGGCCTTTCTAGCTGGTCGAGCGGCTTGATGAATCCCCAGATGGTAAGTGAAGGAAGCAAGGACGGCTATCTCATTGCTCCTTATGACTCCTATCATTCCATCCATGAAAAAGTGGATCCTTCGTGGAATACAGCGTCCTTCCCGGATCCTGCTCTGTATGAGAATGCGACGGTAGCTCGGAAAGATGGGACGAAGATCGCTGGATTTCTACAGCGTGGTCGAAAGCTGAACCCGACGCTTGCTATGCCAAGTGTCAAACAGCGTGTGTCCGACATTCTGCAAGATGGAATCGGCTTTAACTCCTGGTTCGTGGACTGCGATGCCACGGGAGAAATCTATGACGATTTCTCACCCTCACATCCGACTACGCAGCAGCAGGATTTGAAAGCGCGCTTGGAACGGCTGGACTATTTCGCGAAAGAGAAAAAGATGGTTGTCGGCTCTGAGGGAGGCAACGACTTTGCCAGCAGCGTGATTGCGTTCGCGCAAGGGATTGAAAGTCCGGTTATTGCCTGGGGTGATCTTGATATGCGAGACAAGAAGGATAGCCCCTATTATGTAGGAGGCTACTACGCGGCGGACGGTATCCCCCAGCGCTATGGCAAGCCGGTGCCAGTCAAACCGTTGTACGAGAAAGTTTACACTGACCCGGTCTACTCGCTTCCTCTATATAAACTGATCTATAACGATACAATCATTACGACGAATCACTGGGAATGGGGCAGCTATAAGATTAAGGGCGAAGAGGCCGATCGGATGCTCTATGAGCTGCTGTATAATGTTCCACCGCTCTATCACTTGGACCGACAAACATGGGAGAAGGATAAAGCAAGCATGCTTGATTTTCTAAACGTATGGTCCCCTTTCCATCGGGAGGCTGTTAAACAAAAGATGAGCGGGTTCTCTATCCTTACGGAGGATCGCCTTGTTCAAAGCGCGCAATATGGAGACGACATGAAAGTCATCGTAAACTTCTCTGATAAACAGGTAACTGTGGCCGGTGAAGTCATCCCTTCCAAATCTGCTGTTCTATATGAAAGTAAGCAGCGTAAAGTTTTTGACGCGGCGGCAAATGCGAAGCTGTTGTGATTGCATAGCATAGATGTCGTTGGCCTGTACCTTGATGGTACGGGCTTTCGTCACTAACGGTCATACGCATCATCACGTCTCAGTTGGAAAAACGAGTGGGTCAGGGGCTTTTCCCTCAATAGACGCAAAAAGCAAAGGAGTTAAGCAGATACAAGCCGCTTAACTCCTTTGCTTTTTTTCTGAAAGACAGCCCGGTACTAAAAGTCACCCAAGGCTGCAGCTGTTTTTTTGCTACTTGGACTGCGGCCCATGACCTTGAAGTCTAGGATTGCACCATACTTCCTCCAGAACGCGCATCGTGTTGCCGCCGATGACTTTCGCGATGTCCTGATCAGAGTAGCCGTGTTTCACGAGCCAGCGCACGATATTTGGAAAGCAATCGCCCGGGTTTTCCAAGCCTTGCACATAGTCGACTTTTTCGTAAGGCATATTGCCTTTGGAAGCGGAAAGCGACAGCGCCTCGGACAGCGCTTTATGAATGCCGACATGGTCGCCGAACAGGGTATCCGGACCGAAGGTCACGTGATCGATCCCTACAAGATTAACGCAATATTCGAAATGCTCCATGAAGGATTCGATATTATGCCGTGGGTGGTTCTGGGTGATCGTTGTATGCGGCGCAGCTTCGATGGCGACGACGCCACCTTTGGCCGCACATGCTTTAATTACGTCGTCTGGCTTAAGACGGTTTGTGTTCCACAGTGCGCGGGCGCCGGCATGAGTGATAAAGATTGGCTTATCGCTCGCTTCAATCGTGTCCAGAGATGTCTGGTCGTTGGAGTGGGAGACGTCGATGGCGATGCCGAGCTTATTCATCCGTTGCACAGCCTGTTTGCCGAACGCGGTCAAGCCTCCGCTTGCTTCTTTCAGGCCCATGCCGAGTGAATTGCCTTCGCTGTAAGCAATCCCCATGCAGCGAACGCCGAATCCGTACAGGATATCCAAACGGTCCAACTCGTTTTCGATCATGCTAGCCCCTTCGATGGAAGCGACGAACGCGATTTGGCCGTTTTGTTTGGCACGGCGGATATCATCCGTCGTCAAGCCCATAATGACCATATCTTGATGGGCAATATCGCTCAGTCTCATGCCAAGGTCATAAATGATATCGTCCCACTTCCATCCTCCGCGGGATGTAATCATGGCGGTGCCGTTCATTAAATTGTCGAACACGCAATCCAGCCCGGAGCGGGACAAGCCCTCATAACCGGTGAAATCGCGGCCCCAGCGGCGGAATTCCAGGAATTCATTCAAATTAGCCGGCGCTTTGAACGTATGCTCGTGCAAGGAAATGACGATGTTTTCTTCTAATAAACGCTTCACGCGCGCTTCTTCATCGGTCGTAACGGGAACGATATATTCCGGGAAGAGCGTCGTTTCTTTGACGAGCTCGAAGCTTTTGAAGTCAACGCCTGGTTCAAGATATTGATAGGATTGGTAACCGCGATAATTTTTCTTATTCATGATGAGAACACGCCCTTCGGTTAAGTTTAAGTTTATTGTTTATTGGTATGTAGGGACAACTTCGCGCAAAAACTTGCGGACTTCGGACTGGAATTTCTCGCGCTCTTCGTTTTGTGGAGAATGGCCGCTATGATCAAAGACGACTAACCGGCTGTTCGGGATTTCACGGGCAATCTCCTCGGAAGCTTCGAGTGGCGTGATCCAATCATGACGTCCGCACAACACAAGCGTCGGCGCCTGAATCGTTTTCAAGCGATCAACGATATTGAAATGGGGCTGATTCCGGGAGAACGCCCAGTTGTGAGTTTCGTAACGGAAAATGATCGAATTCAGATGGTTGTCCAAATCGGTTTGCGTGAATTTCACCCAATATAGCGGCAAGATGGCCGAATACATCGCCCGAAAATCATCATTGTCTTTCGCTTGCCCATTAAACAACCGGTCCAGCATCTCCTGCGTAATGCCGGGAAGTCCGCTCTTCATCGCGCGTTCATGCGCCGTATAGCGGTAAGCGTTGGACGCCGCTGTGTCGCGAAGAATGATGCCTGCCACATTTTGCGGATATTTGAGCGCATATTCAAGAGCTAAATAGCCTCCGTAAGAACCTCCGGCAATCACGATTTTGCCAAGTCCCAATTCGCTGCGCAGCGCTTCGGTATCGGCATTGAACTGCTCGTGACTATAGGGTTCTGCGCCTTCCGATTCGCCATTCCCCCGTTGGTCATAGGAAATTACCCGATAACCGTCAGCGGTGAAGGCGCCGAAAACGGCGGCATCGCCTCGTCTTGAGCCTAAACCTGGCCCTCCATGCAGCGTGACGATTGCGGGGCCTTCGCCCTGATCTTCGATATGAAGGGTAACGCCGTTGATCTTCATCGTTTTGTGCATGCTTCTGACATCCTCTCTGTTGCCATTTTTGGTTTGACTGAATAAAACATGTTTTATTAATATTTATAAAATAACAAACATTGGCACGAATAACCACATAATTTTTTTCGTGCAGATCGTTTTTTTTGAAAATCAAACAAATTTTCTGAATAATTATAAAAACCGTTTGACTAAATCAAATATTAACATATACAATCAAATACATATTCGCTTTACCGCATGAATGCACTACTTTAGAGAGAAATTCAGATTTTGAGGAGGGCTTGCAGTTGAAGGAAGTTGTACCTGCTGATAATGAGCGTAAAGGAGTGAATGAATCCCGGTACGCGATCGAATCTGTCATGAAAACATTGCAGGTATTGTTCTCGTTTTGTAAACCGCCTTACCGTTTTGCAATTGGGGATTTGGAAGGTTTAACAGGTTTATCGAAAAATCAGATTTTTCGCAGTTTGAAATCACTTGAGGAGTTTGGCCTGCTGCGCATGGAACCCGGCGGACAATATGTGGTAACCGCGATGGCCTACAACCTGGCACTGGCTGCTGAATCGGATATTCCATTGGAAGAGTTGGCGCAGCCGATTATGGAGCAGCTTCAGCAGGTGACAGGCGAGACCGTCAATCTCTGCTGTTTGTCCGAAGGACAGTCGATCATCATCGCCCGTCGACACAGCAAGCAGGGGGTGCGGTTGATCTCCCGCCTTGGCCAGCGCACACCGCTTCATGCCGGGGCTTGTCCGAAGGCTATGTTGGCTTTCCTATCTCTTGAAGAGCAGCAGAAGGTGCTTGACATGCTGCCTCATTATCAGAAGATGGCGGAAAACACGGTGACCGATCCCGATCAGCTGCGTATCGAACTGGATCAAATCCGAAAAAGAGGTTACAGCATCAGCTATGAAGATTATGAAGAGGGAGCAAACGGGGTAGGCGCTCCGATATTCGGCAAAAATGGCAAGGTCATTGGCGCCATTAGCGCTGGAGGACCGTCACATCGGGTAGGTGTTGAGCTGATTCATCAGTTTGGCGATCTAACGGTCGAAGCGGCTGAAAAGATTTCTCGGTCTCTCGGTTATTTCCGTGAACAGAGTAATCATCTTTGATTTCATTCTATTTAGGGGGTCTGTACAGATGCAAAAACGTAAAATGTGGTTAACAACTTGCGCCTGTTTGATGGCAACAGTGGTGGCGCTTTCCGGCTGCAGCATTAAGCCGAATGTGGATTCAGGTTCGGCCAGTTCGGCACCTGCAGCGAGCAATCAGCCGGCGCAGGCGGACGTAGTTTCGAACGTTACGCTTAACATGGCAACGAATGCGGAACCGAATTTTAATCCATGGTTCCCGACCGGCTTTGCCGAGTCCCAGCCTATTACGGAAATTTTGTATGATGGCTTAACCAAATGGGGGACAGACTATCAACCGGCGCCTGCGTTAGCAACGGACTGGAAGCCGGCCGATGATGGAATGAGCTGGACGTTCAATCTTCGCAAAGATGTCAAGTGGAGCGACGGTCAGCCGTTTTCGGCCGATGACGTGGCGTACACGTTTAACGAGATTGTTTTGAAGAAAGAGCTGGGAGCCAGCAACTCCTCCAACTTCGTTGACGTGGACAAGGTGGTTGTCGTTAATCCGAATCAGGTGCAAATCATGCTGAAGAAGCCGTGGTCGTCTTTGCCTAACTACTTGGCGTGGTATGCAAAAATATTGCCGAAGCATATTTTCGAAGGACAAGATCCATGGAAATTAACTTCTTTTAATAAAGAGAAACCAGTCGGCACAGGGCCATTCAAGTTTGTGAAATATTCGGCGGGACAATTCGTGGAATTGGAACGAAATCCGGATTACTTTGGCGGCGGAGCTAAATTCACCAAAATCATCTTCAATATTATTCCAGACAGCAATACGCAAATCGCTCAGCTTCTTTCCGGCACGTTATCGATGATCAATGTCACCGATCCGAACCTGATGGAGAAATTGAAGTCGAATTCGAATTTGAACGTCAATGAACTGATCGATAACAACTACTACTGGGTCGCGCTGGATCAGTCGCAAGAGCGGTTCCGCGATGTGAAAGTTCGCCAAGCGCTGCTCTACGCGATCGACCGGGAGTCGATTATCAAAGGCGTGCTGAAAGGTTACGGAAGCGTAGCTACCGGTCCGATTGCTCCGATTCAGGAGAAATATTACAACAAAAATGTGAAAACATACGGATTTGATCCGGAGAAAGCGAAAGCGCTGCTGAAAGAAGCAGGCTACGCGCCAAATGCCGAAGGTTTCATGCAAAAAGATGGCAAGGTGCTCGAAATCGATATGCCGGCAGGCCAATACGGGGTACTCGTACAAGCTTCTCAGCTGGTACAGCAATACTGGCAAAAGATCGGCGTGAAGGTTAATCTTCAAGTCATCGACTGGAATACATATGTGCAGAAAGTGGTTAGCAACCGCCAATACGACGCAACGGTTTGCTGGTGGCGCGCTCCGGTTGACCCGGATGTGTTGGCTTACTATCACAGCAATTCAGCCGGTAAAGGCAATAACATTCCGGGCTACAAAAACCCCGCGCTTGATCAATTACTCGAAGCTGGCCGCAAAGCGAAAACGACTGAGGAGCGCGTGAAAATTTATAATGACGTGCAGGCATTGACGGCGGAGGAGCTGCCTTACCTTTATCTGTGGTATCCGACGCTGGCTGTAGCGACACAGAAAAACCTGACCGTGCCGAAAACGACGTTTATCGTCGCGGAAGATCACATTAGCGAATGGACCATTAAGTAATCATTATTTCTCACGTGGGGCGGAGCGCGATCTCCGCCTACGGGGATATAAGGAAGGAGTTATCTGATGTCCCGATTTATCGTATTACGGATCTGTCAAGGATTTCTCACGCTATTTCTCGTGTCGGTCCTGACCTTCTTCCTGATCAATCTGGCTCCCGGAGGACCGTCGGCCATTATGAATTTCGAATCGACCGAGCAGCAGCGGGAAGCTTTAACCAAGCAGCTCGGACTGGATAAGCCGGTCGTTATGAGGTATGCAGAGTGGCTCGGAGGCGTCGTCCAGGGCGATCTCGGTAGATCGCTTGATTCCCAGCAGCCGGTATCGAAGCTGTTGTCGGAACGGTTTCCGAACACGGTGCTGTTGTCCGCTGCAACTTTAATTTTCACTTTGATTATCGGGATTCCTTTGGGCGTCCTTGCCGCTGTCAAAAGGGGAAGTTGGCTGGATCGAGCGATTACGTTCATGTCCACTGTCGGCATGGCCATTCCTGAATTTTGGCTGGGTATCCTTCTCATCATTATATTTGCGGTTGCTTATCATATCCTTCCGCCGTCGGGAATGGTTACAGCCGGCAACGTGTTCGCCTGGGGCGACTTATTTAAGCATATGATTATGCCGATGTTGACGCTATCCATCCTCATGCTGCCTAATATTGTCCGTTTCACCCGATCGGCGATGGTCGATGTCATCGATCTGGACTTTATCCGGACGGCAAGAGCGAAGGGATTGAAGAGTTTTCGCGTATTCTTCAAGCATGCTCTGCGCAACGCGCTCATTCCGATTGTGGCAATCATTGGTCTTATTATTCCGATCCTGCTCGGAGGGTCTGTGGTCGTGGAAAATGTGTTTGGCTGGCCCGGCATGGGACGTTTGGCCGTACAGGCAGCAACCAATCGCGATTACACCGTGGTGATGGGGGTCACCATGATGGTAGGAACGATCGTCATTATAACCAATATTGTGACGGATCTTCTTTATTCCGTTCTCGACCCGAGAATCCGCTATGAATAAACCTGCCCTTATGCAAGATCAGCAATGGATTGGTGCCTCCGCATCCTCCCCCGGAATCGCGAAGAGCATATGGAAGACGGTCGCCCGTTTATCGCCTGTCGGGAAATTGGCACTGTTCTATTTGATCATTATTCATCTGTTTATTGTGGTTGCCCCATGGTTTTTGGGTCATTCTCCGACGGACACCGATCCGCTTCAAGTCACGCAGCCAGCCAGCGCTCAGCATTGGCTGGGAACAGACGAACTTGGCCGGGATGAGCTGGCGAGAGTTGTTTCCGGCGGCCAAATCACGCTGCTGGTCGGTCTTTCCGCTATGGCGCTCGCGGTGGTGCTCGGCGGCTTGTTAGGCTCGATTGCCGGATTTTTCGGCGGGACGGCGGAATACATCATTATGCGCATTGTAGACATGATGCTATCCATCCCGTCGTTCTTTCTTATTTTAATTGAAATTACTTCGTTCGGAAATAAACCACCGGTCGTCATTCTCGCAGTCGGCCTGACCTATTGGCCGCAAATGGCGCGGATTGTGCATGCCGAAGTGCTGAAATGGCGAAACAGCTCCTTAGTCGAAGCCGAAACGACGCTAGGCGCAGGGCCGTGGCGCATTTTGTTCAGGCACGTTATTCCCCAAACGTTCTCATCCATCATCGTGCTGGCTACTCTTGGCATCGGCTGGGCGATTTTGGCCGAATCCGGGCTGTCATACCTGGGGCTGGGCATTCAGCCGCCACTGGCTTCATGGGGGAATATGCTGCAGCATTCGCAGAACTACATCTGGACCGCGCCGGAATTGGCTATTTATCCGGGGGTTCTCATCTTGGTCACCGTGCTGGCTTACAGCTTGTTGGGTGAATCGCTGAGGGACATTCTGGATCCCAAACTAAAGCGTTAACTCCGGAAAGGGAGCTACTCATGGCGAAGAATTTATTAGAAATCCGCAATCTGAAAACATATTTTCACACCAAAAATGCGATCATCCGCGCTGTGGACGGCGTCGATATTGATGTGGGCGAGGGGCAGATTGTCTGCATCGTCGGCGAATCCGGCAGCGGAAAGAGCATCACTTCTTTATCCATCATGCAGCTGCTCTCGAAGCCGGTGGGACGCATCGTTCAGGGAGAGATCCGGTTTGAGGGCCAAGATTTAACGAAGCTGTCGGAAAAGGAAATGACGAATATTCGCGGAGATCGGATTTCGATGATCTTTCAAGAACCGATGACATCGCTCAATCCGGTCATGAAAGTAGGCGAACAAATCTCCGAGGTGCTGCTGCGCCACCGATCCGTCTCCAAGGCCGCAGCGAGAGAGAAGGCGGTGGAGATGCTGCGGTTTGTCGGCGTTCCGCGGGCCGAGCAGATCGTGAAGGAATATCCGCACCAGCTATCGGGCGGCATGCGCCAACGGGTCATGATCGCGATGGCGATGATTTGCGAGCCGAAGCTGCTGATCGCGGACGAGCCAACGACGGCTCTGGATGTCACCATTCAAATACAGGTACTCGAACTGATGAGACAAATGCGCGACGAACTGAATACGTCCATCATTTTGATTACGCATGATTTGGGCGTGGTTGCTGAAATGGCCGACGATGTGGTCGTCATGTATGCCGGTCAAGTGGTGGAAAGCGCTTCTGCAGACGCTATCTTCGATGCGCCGACGCACCCCTATACCCAGGCGTTGCTTGCCTCCATACCATCATTGGAGGATGAGCGGGAAACGCTGTACTCGATTCCCGGGACGGTGCCCAGCGCCGGCGCATTCCCTCCAGGCTGCCGTTTCGCAGATCGGTGTTCCCAGGCGCAGCCATCCTGTAAACAAGCAATGCCCGAACTGCGAGAGATAACACCAGGACACTTCGTGCGCTGCGATCTTATTCGGAACGGAGGCAAGCCATGAGCGAGCATCTGCTGGAAGTCAAGGATTTGAAGAAATATTTCCCGATCAAAAGGGGCTTTTTTCGTCACACGGTAGGTCATGTTAAAGCAGTGGACGGCGTCTCGTTTACCGTCAATACCGGCGAAACGCTCGGCATTGTCGGCGAATCGGGCTGCGGCAAATCCACGATGGGCCGCATGGTCATGCGGGTACTGGAGCCTACAGACGGCAGCATCGTATTCAACGGTCAAAATATCACAGATATGAGCCCAAGCAGCTTGAGGAAGCTGCGCAAAGACTTTCAAATGATTTTTCAGGACCCCTACTCTTCGTTGAACCAGAAAATGACGATTCGTGATCTCATCGCAGAACCGTTTCATATTCATGGGGTTCAGTTGTCCAAGTCCGAGGTCGACAACGAAGTTGTCAAGCTGCTTGAAACCGTGGGATTGCGTGCAATGGACCGGTTCCGGCATCCCCATGAATTCTCGGGAGGGCAGCGGCAGCGGATCGGGATCGCCCGTGCATTGGCGCTGAACCCCCGGCTTATCGTGGCGGACGAAGCGGTATCCGCGCTGGATGTTTCCATCCAATCGCAGATATTGAATCTGATGACCGACTTAAGGCGTCAGTACAATTTATCGTACATTTTTATTTCGCACAATCTTGCGGTGGTGAAGCATATTAGCGACCGGGTGGGCGTTATGTACCTGGGGAATCTGGTGGAAATCGCCACCAAGCAGAGTCTGTTTCAGAAGCCCTTGCATCCTTATACGGAGGCGCTGCTGTCTGCAGCTCCGCAGCCCAAGCGCAACGTTTCGCGCGATCGGATCGTGCTTCAGGGGGATGTGCCGAGTCCGGCCAACCCGCCGCAGGGCTGTCCGTTTCATACCCGCTGTCCCAAAGCTTTTGATCGCTGCAGGCAAGAGCGGCCGGTGCTGAAGGAAGTTACTGCGGGGCATCAGGTAGCTTGCTTTTTATATGAGTAAAATATGATTTTTCACTATGCAGCTGCCGAGGAGCGATCCCGGCAGCTTCTTTAATTTACCTGACAGTTATAAATCTTATCACTTGAATAAACCGTTTTTTTAATTTAAGGTGTTTTAGATTCTTTAGGAGGAATTATCTCGGCATCTTCGGGTTTTGCTAATACTATATACCATTTATATCCAGTTAATCTTGTGGAAAAAGGTACATTTTCGTATATACTTCCATTCTGAGTATAATTAACGAAAAACTTATAATTTGCATCATCAATTTTTTGGGATTTTGTTATACTAAAATCGGATATTTTTACTGAATTAATGCTATTAGAAAAATTTTCTTTATTGGGTAAATTTGTTGCATCGAGCATTTGATATGCTTCATCTATCTTTTTTTCTGATACTGCAGTTAAGTAATTATTAACTAAATTTTCAGCTTGAACTTTTTGAGTGGTAGTCTGGTTAGTGTGTTGATCTTCACTTCTTTTAATAGACTCGCTACAACCAGTTATGCACAATACGATAAAAATTAATAAGAACATATCTCCAGTTCTAAATCTTTTCATGGTTACCTCCTTTTTTTACCAAATTATTAATTTTTAGATTATACATGTATTTGTCATTGCATACAATAGATAGAAAAATTATAAAATTTCGGTCATGATCCGATGGGCGTATTCAAGATAGTGGAGGAGCTTGCCGCGATGCAGCTTCTTTTTTGCATTGACGTCAAGGGCAGATTTCCTGAACAAGCAGCTCCTGCCCGACCTAAGTCTAGTAAAGGTAGCGACGATAGTCGGAAGTGGAAAGACACGACTTCGAGTAATCTTGAAAATGTCGGTGCTAAATTTGCATAATCATATTGAAAAGGAGATATTGATAGTGAATGAGTTACAAAATGCGCTAGCTGAGTTTATTGAATCAGGCTCACAAGCTAATCCTGCCTTGCGTACAGTCATCCATGATTATGCTAAGTATCATGCTGTACTCGTTATTATGGGTGGGCTCTTGGTGATCATTTTTGCATGGTTAAGCATCAGATTCTGGGCAAAATCCAAAAGAGTGCCTAAGGTAAGCGGGACTAAATGGAATTTTGAAAAAAAGGTATACTTTTCTTTTGGAATTATGAGTTGTTTTGTTACTTTATTGATGACTTTGATTGTAGTGGCAAACGCTACGAATACATTTAATCCGTTGCATGGATTTTCTTTGTTTGTTGATTCGTTTGTCATATCAGATGGAGTAACATACAAAGATGAATTACGCTATGCTTTTAATGAATGGATAAAGTCAGGCCATGCAAACATCCCTACAATTATTCAGCAGAAGATTCATGAACGTATTGAGTTTCATACTACAAAAGCAATGGTTTGCGGGGTTTTGTTGATCATATTCGTGGCACTTGGTATATCTCTTTGGAACGCTTTAATAAAAAGGACTACGGAAATGGATTCAAAATGGAGATATACAGAAAAGGCATACTTTGTGTTTGGAACTGCCACGGTTGGCCTTTCTCTATTATTGATGGTGATGGTTGTAGCGAATATTCAAGGGGCATTTACACCGTTGACCGCGTTTTTAGTAGGTTTGTTCGGATAGTTATTTGATAAAAAATCACATTATGATACATTAGAATAACATAGTGTCATTATGGAGGAATAACAATGTCTGAAAAAGAAGCCTTAACTCGGTTTGGTGTGTCCATGCCTAAATATTTAGTAGAGCAGCTAGATGGAATGATTTCCAAACAAGGCTATGAAAACCGTTCAGAAGCATTACGGGATCTAGTTAGAAAGGCGCTGCTCGAACCGGATCTTTTAGTGAAATCTCAAAGCGTTGCAGGAACGATTGTCATGGTATACGATCATCATGCAACGGATTTGCCTGCCATATTGACGGAAATTCAACATGATTACCACCATGAGATCATTTCAACCATGCACATCCATTTAAATCACAATCAATGCCTGGAAATCATCGTTGTGCGCGGATTGTTAGATAAAATACAGCAGCTTCATCAAACCATTCAAGTGCAAAAAGGGGTAGTATATGCTCAACTATCTGTTACGCACATTGATCAAGATGAGGATGCGAACCATCATAATCACCATCACCATGATTATCATCATGGGCATGAATAATCAATAGTGATATGGATATTTCAGAAGCGGTATCTTTTGGTTTAGTAACTTTACAGGAATTAATAAGTAAAAGCGCAAAATGCCAGGAATCATGGGCATTTTGCGCTCTATGCGTGCCACGTTTTACATAATTCATGCTACTAACTATTAAAATAAAGAAAAGTGGGGTCGTAACAAAGATGAAAAATCAATTCACTCGGTTTGCTATTATTCTTGTACTTGTATTAAGCGTGGCTTTGACGGGCTGTTCCTCTGCGACGAAGCAGGCTGCTCAAGCGCAAAAAGATGAACTTGTTTTATCCGTCGGTTCTGAACCCGATGCTGGCTTTGATCCAACAACAGGTTGGGGGCGTTACGGGTCTCCCATGTTTCAAAGCACGCTGCTTAAGCGGGACAGCCAAATGAAAATTGTCAATGACTTAGCTACGGGCTACGATGTGAATGCGGATGGAACGGTTTGGACCATAAAACTTCGCCAAAACGCCAAATTTTCGGACGGAAAGCCGGTAACTGCGGCAGATGTACAGTTTACTTTTGAGACCGCAGCGAAGAACGCATCGGTTATCGACCTGACGAATATGAAAAGCGTAGAAGCTGCGGATGATTATACCGTAAAATTCACGCTGAAAGAAGCACAGTCCACTTTCATTACCATTTTGGTTACTACAGGCATTATTCCAAAACACGCTTATGGAAAAGATTATGCACAAAAACCGATCGGATCAGGGCCGTACAAGATGGTTCAATGGGATAAGGGACAACAGCTTATCGTTGAGGCTAATCCGGAATATTACGGCACCAAACCTTATTTTAAAAAGCTGACTTTCCTGTTCTTGAAAGAAGATGCTTCATTCGCTGCCGCTAAAGCCGGTACTGTTGATATTGCCTACATACCATCCACTTTCAGTAAACAACCGATTAACGGTATGCGGCTTGAAGCTGTCAAAACGGTAGATAACCGCGGAATCATGTTTCCCTATGTTAAATCCGGAGAAAAAACGAAAGACGGCAATCCCATCGGAAACGATGTGACTGCAGATATCGCAATTCGTAAAGCAATCAATGTGGCGATTGACCGCAAAACACTTGTGAAAGGTGTGTTGGAAGACTACGGCTCCCCCGCTTATACGATCAATGACGGTCTTCCATGGTGGAATCCGAATACGGTATTTACGGATGCTGATGCCAATCAAGCCAAGAAAATACTTGCGGATGCAGGTTGGAAAGATGCAGAAGGCAGTGGCGTTTTGAAAAAGGATGCTTTAAAAGCCGAATTTACGTTAATTTATCCTTCTGGCGATGTTACACGACAATCGCTAGCGATTGCCGTAGCCGACATGGTGAAGCCGATTGGAATTAAAATCAATGTCAAGGGTAAAAGCTGGGACGATATTAAAAAGTCGATGTATAGCAATGCCGTTGTTTTGGGTTGGGGCAGTAACGATCCTTTAGAAATGTACAACGTGTACAGCAGTAAATATCGCGGCGTCGATTATTATAATTCTGGTTTCTATAGCAACCCTGCAGTTGATGAGTGGATGAACAAAGCTTTACAAGCGACTAATCATAAAACAGCAATGGAATATTGGAAAAAGGCTCAATGGGACGGTAAAAATGGTTTGAGCACTCAAGGTGATGCACCATGGGCATGGCTAGTAAACATCGATCATTTGTATCTTGTTAAGGACAAACTCGATATCGGCAAACAGCGAATTCATCCCCACGGCCACGGCTGGCCAGTAACGGATAATATCGAAGAGTGGGGCTGGAAGCAATAAGCGAGAAGGGGTACATGAGATGATTCGCAGTTTGGTTGCGTTTATAGGATTAAAGGTAGTCCGGCTGGCCTCTTTACTTTTTGCCATCAGCTTAATCTCATTTATACTTGTCAGCTTCTCACCTATTGACCCGGTTCAAGCTTATATAGGTGCAGACATGATGAGGGTAAGTCCGGAGCAGCGGATTCTGATCACACAGCATTGGGGATTGGATAAATCGCCCATCGAACAATTTGTTCGATGGGGGACTACTCTTCTTCATGGTGATTTAGGCACATCCATGATCTTCCGTCGGCCAGTAGCAGAGGTGATCTGTGAAAGGTTTCTAAACTCAATCTCTATGATGAGCACCGCCTGGCTACTATCAGGAATCATTGGTTTTATTGCTGGCGTCATTGCCGCTATGAAGAAGGATACTTGGATCGACAGGCTGATCAAGTGGTATTGCTACACATTGGCTTCTACACCAACTTTCTGGATGGGGCTGCTGCTCCTCATATTATTTGCAGTATGGCTTGGCTGGTTTCCAATTGCCTTAGGAGTGCCTGCTGGAGTGCTCTCCGAGCAGGTGACGTGGATGGATCGTATCCAGCATATGATCCTGCCTGCGATGACGTTAAGCATTGTAGGCATTTCCAGCATCGCTTTGCATACAAGGCAAAAGCTGCTGGATGTGCTTTCAAGCGACTACATATTATTCGCGAGAGCGAGAGGAGAACGGGGCTTCCGACTGTTTTGGAGGCACGGGCTGCGAAATGTTGCCTTACCGGCCGTGTCCCTGCAATTTACAGCATTTAGTGAGCTGTTCGGAGGCGCTGTTCTGGCGGAACAAGTCTTTTCGTATCCTGGTTTAGGGCAAGTAACCGTGGAGGCAGGGACGCGAGGAGATGTTCCGCTGCTGCTGGGAGTCGTTCTGTTCAGCGCGCTCTTTGTTTTCTCCGGCAACTTATTTGCGGATCTTATTTATCGGTTAGTAGATCCGAGGCTCAGGGAGAGGCGGATATTATGAGCATCCAGACAGTAGAACGAATCAAAGCTTCAAAAACAGGAATCCGCTTTAATCGCAGACAGCGCACGCTGATGATTACCATACTTGCAACCTTATTAGTCACGGGTACTTGGTTGTGCGGATTTATCCTCAGCTCCGAGAACCTTGACTCTCACTTGGAATTGCGCAACTTAGCGCCATCCTGGGAGCATCCTTTCGGCACGGATTGGCTTGGTCGGGATATGTTTACCCGTACCATCAAAGGGCTTTCCTTAAGTATTCGAGTAGGAATGACAGCAGCAGCCTCCAGTGTGCTGATTGCAGCCGCACTTGGATTAGCAGCTGCTACGATGGGGAAAACGGCAGATCGTATCATTGCGTGGCTTATCGATCTGTTTCTAGGCGTACCCCATTTGGTCACATTAATTCTGATTGCTTTTGTTTTGGGAGGCGGAATGAAAGGGGTTATTATTGGCGTAGCTCTAACGCATTGGCCAAGTCTCGCACGTGTCATACGTGCCGAAGTGATGCAGCTCAGGTCGGCGGAATACGTGCTGATTTCCCTTCGGTTGGGCAAATCCCGTTGGTGGGTAGCAACCAGACATATGCTGCCGCATTTGATTCCGCAGTTGTTAGTAGGTTTGCTGCTCCTTTTCCCTCATGCCATTTTGCATGAAGCATCTATTACATTTATCGGAATGGGATTATCTCCGCATCAACCCGCAATCGGGATTATCCTATCCGAATCCATGCGATATTTATCGGCAGGTATGTGGTGGCTGGCCATTTTCCCAGGACTTTGTTTGTTAATCGTCGTGCGGGCATTCGATATCATGGGCGAAAACTTGCGTATGCTTGTGGATCCTCATCGTTCACACGAGTAATACATAGATCCTGATTAAAGAAGGAGGCTATCCATATGCAAATACTTGAAGTGAATGATCTGTCCGTATCTTTCACCCAATACACCAGTGGATTGCGTCAGAGAACGATCAAAGTTATTCATGGTCTTCATCTTTCCATACAGGCAGGGGAAGTTCTGGCGGTGGTAGGTTCCAGCGGTTCAGGCAAAAGCGTACTGGCTCATGCCATCATGGGTATTCTCCCACGTAATGCGAACATCAACGGTACGATCCTGTATAAAGGGGAAGCCATCGATCCAGCTAGACAAGCCGCAATAAGAGGGAAGGAAATTGCCTTCATCCCCCAATCCGTTAATTATTTGGATCCTCTCATGCAAGTGGGAGCGCAAGTGCGGTTCTCTGTACAAAAGGGGGATCCTGCTATTGAACAAAAAAAAGCTTTTGAGAGGTATCAGTTGTCACCAAGCGTGGATAAGCTTTATCCATTCCAGCTGTCTGGGGGGATGGCCAGAAGGGTGCTTGTCTCTACGGCAACGGTTAGCGGAGCGCGGCTTGTGATTGCCGACGAGCCAACACCCGGACTGCACCCTGCGGTCGTGCAGGAAACGTTAAAACAATTCAGGGAACTTGCGGATCAGGGATGTGCGGTGTTGTTTATTACTCACGACATTGAGTCCGCGCTTCCCATTGCGGATAAAGTTGCCGTGTTCTATGCAGGGACAACCGTGGAGATTGCCTCGGCAAGTGATTTTTCCGGAGAAGGCCATTTGCTTCGACACCCTTACAGCAAAGCATTATGGAGAGCGCTGCCTCAAAATGAATTCCTTCCCATACCAGGCTTTCAGCCGCACCCTGATGCTTTGCCTGAGGGATGTTTGTTTGCGCCGCGTTGTGGGATGGCTACCTCAGAATGCTCCCGTGTAAGACCGGAAATGCGGGAACTGCGTGGCGGAATAGCGAGGTGTACACATGCTTCTTGAAGGTAAAAATCTTGGTTTTCGTTATGGTCGGGATGCATGGATATTTAGGGGAATGGACATTGCCTTGAAGCAAGGGGAAGTGGTAGGGCTTGTTGGACCGAGTGGATGTGGGAAAACCACCTTGGGCCGCCTTATCGCCGGCTATGAGTTACCGCATGAGGGCAGTGTTCAATTAAATGGCAGTCCTCCAGCCAAAAAGGGGTTTCATCCTGTTCAGCTTGTATTTCAACATCCGGAAAAAGCAGTCAACCCCCGTTGGCCCATGCATCGTATGCTTAACGAAGGCTGGCAACCTGACGCGGATTTGCTGCGGTCGCTAGGCATTGAGAAGGAATGGCTGCAGCGATGGCCTAATGAGCTGTCCGGCGGAGAACTTCAACGATTTTGCATCGCAAGGGCACTTGGGCCTGAAACTCGTTTTCTGATTGCTGATGAAATGACTACGATGCTGGACGCAATTACGCAAGCGCAGATATGGCATGCGGTGCTGGATATCGCTAAGGAGCGAAATTTGGGTGTGCTCGTCATAAGTCATGAGAGGAAGTTGATCCAAAGGCTTTGCAGCAGGGTTATCGAGTGGAACGGAGAAACGGAACGTTCCACTGGATGACCACGGCAGCAGGGATGGGCGGCCTCATCCGTGCCGGGGAGAGGCCGCGCTCCAACGTTCAAGTTTAGACAAAGACCTAGCCGTCAGGCTAGGCTTTTTTTGTTCAAATATTAGTTGCAACTATAGCTCTTTTGAGTCATTTCAAATGATCACCTTCCAAGTATACTTTAGTCAGTTCATTCGACTTGTGTAGAAAAGGGAGCGTAGTTAAAGTATGAATCTTGGAGTTGAAATGGCTAATGGGGGGCCACAACAGACAAAAGCCAAACATGTGTATGCGGCTATCTGGAGGTGGCATTTTTACGCTGGAATGATATTTGCACCGTTCTTGGTTATTTTGGCGGTAACTGGAGGCATCTATTTATTTAAACCGCAAATTGAGTCCAAAATGTACAAAGATTATTATTACGTGCAACAAGGGCAGCAGCAATTAACGGTACAGGAACAAATACAGAAAATGAACCAAGTTTATCCGGAGGCAAAGCTAAAGAAAATAAAGCCATCGTACGCACCTGATCGGTCTACCGAATTCGAAGTGAGCAATAGAGGGCAATCGATGCTTATCTATGTCAATCCCTATGACGGGAAAGTGCTAGGTGACATTAACCCTAATACGAAGCTTATGCAATTGATCCGAGATTTTCACGGAAAACTGATGATGGGTACAACAGGGGATCGGATTATTGAATTATCGGCTTGTTGGGCCATGATTTTATTGATCACGGGGATCTATCTATGGTGGCCTAGAGGTAAGAAATCCATATACGGTATCATACTTCCACGCATGCATAATGGGAAACGAGTGTTCTGGCGTGATATGCACGCTGTGACGGCATTCTGGTTATCACTCTTTATTGCGGCATTAATTCTAACGGGGTTGCCTTGGTCTGGAATTATGGGTACTTATATCAATAAAACAGCTACATACCCTCAGGGATTTTTCTCCTTTGATCCGCAAAAGCCACAGTCGACGATACCGACTAAGGATGTGGTCAGCGGCGTTCCATGGGCGGCAGAACAGCTTCCGATGCCGAATTCCACTCCAGGCATGAGTGGTGTCATTTCTATTGAGCAAGTGATGAATATTGGTAAAAGCAACGAACTGGCCCCTGGTTATCAAATTGCTCTTCCTGCAGATGAAAAAGGGGTATACACGATTTATTCAACCACTGCAGATCCGAAGAAACAAACGACCCTTCATATTGATCAATATAGCGGGAAAGTGTTGGCAGATCAGCGATTTAAGGATTTTAGTTTCATGGCTAAAGCTGTAACGATTGGTATCGCTTTGCACCAAGGTGAGTATTTTGGTGTGATTAATCAAATTATATGTTTGCTTGTTTGTCTCGGTATTATTTTAGTTGCAGTCAGCGGAGTTGTCATGTGGTGGATGCGAAAACCCGAGGGAAGAGTAGGAGCGCCAGCATTGCCAAAAGATTTCAAAATGGTCAAGTGGGTGGCGTTGATTACCCTTGTACTAGGTATTGTATTTCCTTTGGTTGGTATCTCTTTATTAATCGTACTATTGTTGGATGCATTGATTATTCGTAGAATACCAGCTCTGAAACAGCTTCTAGGATAATGAAGTGTGTCAGGTTAAGCGTCATGCATAATATACCATCACCATAGACTAGAAAGTGGGCTTATTGAAATTTCACGAAGAGGTGAGGGTCTTTGATGGAATTGAGTAAAAAGGTTTTTTTGAAAATATGTGGTTTATGCATGATATTGATCGTAATCTCCCCGGGATTACCCGTTGCAGCGCATGAACATGGGGGAGACTCAGCCACAGAGATCCAAATGGGACCGTCTCAATTAACGATAAACACAAGTATTGCATCTTTGATTTTCGTTCTGTTGATTGTCCTTGTTCTTATTTTCCATCTACGTTCAAAGAGCGCGCTTTTATCTAAAATGACGGGTATGATGGCCGCGATGACAATTGCTATGGTATCAAGTCTGATTGTCGGTACAATAGCAGGAATTGTATTGGAAAGCTTATTTTTTTCAACCGTTATCGGTGTCACTTTTGGGATGATTGTAGGTTATCTATCCGGCAGATCCTTACATCTTCTTGCGTCCCTGGATGGCATGTTAGCTGGATTGATGGGAGGTATGATGGGAGCGATGTTGGGGGTGATGGTGATCTCAGACTATCCTACACTTTCCATTATTTTTATGGATATTGTCTTGGCAATTTCCATGTTAGTTCTATATAAGCTGTTGGATGACGAGGAACTTCATCATACTGCATGACTCGAAAGAGCTATTTTCAAGGAATCTAGCATGTTCCTGGACTACACCCCATATAGTTGCAAGTAAGTGCGGAGATTGTATGGGAGGTGGAGAAGTTGAACGAACATTCAGGGTTTCAAAAAATAAGCTTAAAAATAGAGGGAATGACTTGTGCGGCATGCTCTGCGCGTATTGAGAAAGTCGTTGGTAAAATGGCTGGCGTTCATGAAATCGTCGTCAATTTACCGTTGGGACGTGCCGCGTTAGTGTTGGACTCCGATTCTGAACTTAGAGGGCGGGTTGTTGAGCGTATCGAGAAATTGGGATACTCCGCAGGAAAGTTTGAAGAAGCGAGCGAGTCTCAGAAAACGGTGCTTGGTCTAGGTGCAAAACTGCTTATCTCCGCGCTATTGACGCTGCCTCTTTTGTGGGCAATGGTTCGTCATTATACGTTGACATCCGGAATTTGGATTCCTGAGCTATTTCTTCAGCCGTGGTTTCAATGGATACTTGCTACGCCGGTTCAATTTGTTATAGGTGCTCCATTTTACTTTAATGCTTGGAAGGCTGTAAAAAGCAAAAGTGCCAATATGGATGTACTTATCGTTCTTAGTACGACTAGCGCATATTTATACAGTCATTACATGACGATGCACATGCTGCATTCGGGTGGAGCTGACCCGCACTCGGTGTATTTTGAGACAAGCGCCATGATTATTACCGTTGTGCTGCTTGGTAAATGGTTGGAATCTTCCGCCAAAAAGAGAAGTATGAAGACGATTCATCAACTACGCCGACTAAGTCCGCAAACAGTAACAATCCTCAGAAGTGAGAACCACCCAGAGACAATAGGGTTAAATAGCGTCAAGATTGGGGATACGCTCCTGATCCTTCCCGGCGAAATCGTTCCTGCGGATGGACGAGTTATGAGTGGCAGGTCTGCGGTTGATGAGTCTTTCATTACTGGAGAATCTGTACCTGTGGAGAAACGCCAATATGACCGCCTGATTGGCGGATCAGTAAATAGGGACGAAGTCATGACTATGCAAGTGACGGCTCTTGGACCTCAAACTGCGCTCGGCAAGATGATCCATTTAATGGAGGAAGCACAGGCCTCGAAGGCCGAGATCGGGCGATATGTAGATCGCATCGCTGCTGTGTTCGTTCCTGCTGTTTTGGTGCTTGCATTGCTGACATTGTGTATGTGGTCCTTATGGCTTACTCCGGGGGATTTCAAAGGGGCACTATTCAAAGCAATAGCCGTACTTGTTATCGCTTGCCCTTGCGCTTTAGGGTTGGCGACGCCAACTTCGATCCTGGTCGGTACGAGCCGTGCTTTGGAGTCGGGGATTCTATTCAAAGAAGGCAAGTATGTGGAACAGCTGCAGCAGATCGATATCATTTTACTGGATAAAACAGGGACACTTACTTATGGAACACCCCGAGTGACAGACATCGTCACGGATTCGGGCCAGGAACATCGCCTTCTTCGCTTACTTGCTGCTGCTGAGAATGGAATAGAACATCCCTATGCGAAAGCGATTGTGAAAGAAGCCGCTCGGCGCGGACTCCAGATGAAAGAAACGTCTTCCTCTCAAGCACTAACAGGTTTGGGTGTGACGGCGCGAGTAGATAAACATGAAATTCTTATCGGATCTAGAGCTTTTATGAGTCAGGCTGAAATTTCCATGCAGAAGTTTGCACCAATAACAGAACAGTTAGAGAGGGAAGGAAAGACGATACTATTTGCAGCGGTGAACGGTGTGCCTGCAGGGTTAATCGCGCTCATGGACACATTAAAGTCATCTACGCCTCAAGCTATACGACGGTTGAAAAAGATGGGCATCGTCGTCGCCATGGTAACCGGCGATCACCGTAAAACAGCCAATGCGATAGGGGATAGAGCTGGAATAACAGCCATTTATGCGGAAATGCTGCCGCAGGATAAAGTTCATTTGGTAAGAACACTGCAGTCAAAAGGGAAACGTGTTGCAATGGTCGGCGATGGCGTGAATGATGCGCCTGCGTTGGCAGCGGCAGATATTGGCATTGCTGTGGGGACAGGTTCAGAAATCGCCAAGGACGCAGCAGATATCAATTTGCTTCATAGCGACTTGGGGGGAGTTGCGGATGCCATCGTGATGAGCCGGAAGACGATGCGCAATATTCGCCAAAATTTAATTTTCGCACTCATGTATAATGTCTTGGCTATACCTCTTGCGTTCATGGGTTTAATGACACCGTGGATCGCTGGAACCGCTATGGCGCTAAGTTCTGTATCCGTCGTAGCGAATGCTAGCAGACTGCAAAGAGCATCTTGGCGAAATTAATTTGCGTCTAAATAAAAGAAAGGAAGGAGGAATCATAATGTCTCAGCCCTTTCGGGTTATCATAGTAGACGATCATCCTCATGCCAGGGAAGGGATCCAAAGTATTATAAGAATGGATCCTTCTTTTGAAATTGTTGCTGAGGGAAGAAATGGTGCAGAGGCGATCAGGCTTACAGAACAATGGATGCCCGATATCATTTTGATGGATATTAATATGCCGCAAATGGATGGTCTAGAGGCTACAAAGCAAATTAAAGAAAAATTCCCCTATGTGAAAATCGTAATGGTCACTGTATCCGATGATATCACCCATTTGTTTGAAGCGCTGAAGAAAGGGGCACAGGGTTATCTGCTCAAAAATTTGAGCCCGAACTCCTGGCATGAATATTTAAAAGCCATTGCAGTTGACGAAGCTCCTATGTCCAGAGAGCTCGCTTTACGATTATTGCAAGAATTCACACCTAAGGAAAAGCAGGAGGCACCTAACGCATTTATTACCGGACGTGAACGAGAAATACTGGAATGGGTCGCAAGCGGAAAATCCAACCGATTAATTTCAGAAGGATTGTGTATCTCTGAATATACAGTGAAAAATCATTTGAAGAACATTATGCAGAAATTGCAAATGGACAACCGGGTACAGCTTACCAGATATGTATTTGAGCAGGGATGGCTGAGAAGGAAGATAGATAAATAGATTCAAAAGAGGGTTCTGCAAGGATTACGCACTTGCAGGACTCTTTTTTTCGAACACTCAACGAATAAATAATTCCTATAGATGCTATAGGAAAATCTCCCGCTAAATTACTCGAATGATGGCCTTACAGGGAATTTAGAAGGAAAACCTCCCGTTAATTTGACCGGATCTAGTAGATTCTCATGAAATCAGTGCAGATAGAGGGAGTTTTTCCAGCTAAATGGATCTAATAAGCATCTTCAGTCCTTTTAGAGGGAAATTATCCCTTATTTTTACCACGGATACATTACTGGCTGTCCCACATGTCATAGAAATGACTAGGGATCACTTATGGGTCAGCCTAGTTATTATCAGACGATTAAATTCACTACTTCCATCCGATATCCGAAGCCCCATATGGTTCGAATCATTGAGGCTGCGGCTGGTGAATAGATATACATTTTTTCGCGAAATCGTTTGATATGGGTATCCACTGTTCGATGATCGCGGCTATCTTCGTAATTCCATATCTCTTTTATAAGCATCTCACGCGTACAGATCTTTCCACACCTGCTTCAAAGCCGAGAATACGGTCTGACTCATCGCTTTTTGCCGTAATCTAATGCGTTCATCAGCATCTGCAATTAATATTTTGTAAGTCAATTGAGTCATAATTCTCACCTCTCATTGTTTTCCATTGTATCGCTAAGAACATCTGATGGCATGACTCAATGGGGTTATTTAACAGACAAGTCATTGAACATTTAGCAACAATTCTTCACATAATTCCCGGTTAAATAGCACTTTGGAGTCATCTCATACCCTAAATATTGCTATATGATCAATGGCATATGAAACTTAAAGGAGTGTATGTTATTGAAGCGTTTAGGGTTAATTATTGCAAGTATATTCGTGTTATCAACAATAGTTATGGGGTGTTCCGCGTCGAAGCCTACGGAAATTTCTTCTCCGAAACCTGCTGTCACTGAACAGACAACGTCAACTAAGCCTACTCCTAGTACTGCTCCGCTGAATGGAGATTTTATAACTTTCAAAGACAGTACGAAGCAAGAAATAACGTTAAAGGACAAACCGCAGCGCGTTATATTGTTAAATACAGAAGTTCAGGAGTTGTTCTACCAGGCGGGGGGCAAAGCTGTTGGATTGGCGACTGCTCCGGGCATTCCTGTTCCAGAGATGGCCAAGGATGCCGCACGGGTCGGTACAATTAACCAAGTTAGCTTGGAAAAATTGATGAGCTTGAAACCTGATCTGGTTATAGGGCAATCTATGTTCCATGCTTCCTTGAAAGATTCATTAGCATCTTCTAAAGTGCCCCTGGCCTTAATGGATATCAAGAGCTATGAGGATATAAAAGCTGCTGCGGAGCTATTTGGGAAAATAGCGGGGAAAGAAGCAGAGACTATGGCTGCGCTTGATCAAACGGAGCAAAATATGCAAACGGTATTAAGCAAGCTCCCACAACAAAGTCCCAAGTTTGCGATGATCACCATCATGCCAACGGGGATTAGTGTACAGAAGAATTCGACGATTTCATTGGACGTCGCCAGTCGCTTGAAGCTAAAAAATGTCGCTGAATCCCTCCCATCGGGTAGGATGCCAAGTTCTGCACCTTACAGTTTGGAAAAGCTTGTTGAATTAGATCCGGACTTTGTATTCTTCCTCGTGCACGGCACAGAAGACTATGGTAAAGAGAAACTCAAATCTGACATAGAGAGTAATCCTGCCTGGAAGACTTTAAGAGCGGTTAAAGAAAATAAAATCTATTTCCTTCCGTCATCGCTATTTGTGACTAATCCTGGATTTCACTTCGATCAATCTTTATCCTATCTAGCTAGACTAGTTTATCCGGATATTTATGGTAGTGTAGCAAAATGATCATTTATCAAAAAAATGTCATATGGCGCTCGGGTATGCTTGTTGTACTTGCATTATTCGCTTTGTTAGGTTTAGTTTTGAGTCTTATATGTGGGGCGGTAAATATTACGATACCGGATGTATTACGTTCGTTATTCGGTGGACAGAGCACTTATCACGATATTATTTGGAATATCAGACTGCCAAGAACAATCGTTGCTGCGTTAGTAGGTATCAGTCTTTCGTTATCAGGAGCACTGCTGCAAGGCGTCATGCGTAATTCTATGGCTGATCCACATATCATTGGTGTTTCCTCAGGTGCGGGTCTATTTGGAATTGGTATTCTTATCTTATTTCCCGCTTATGCGTATCTACTTACACCCGTTGCATTCGTTGGTGCTATTGGGGCTGCTTTACTGATTTATCTTATGGCTTGGCGTGGCGGAGTAAGTCCGCTCAGGGTCATTCTTGCAGGTGTAGCTGTGTCTGCTCTGCTGAATTCCGGCATTTCGGCTTTACTCACTTTTTACAGTGATCGAGTAGGGGGAGCCCTGATGTTCATGACTGGAGGGCTTTCAGCACGAAGCTGGCCGCATGTTTATATCCTTCTTCCATATACGTTAGTAGGAACCATACTTGCTTTGATGGGGAGCCAACGACTAAACATTATGGCGCTTGGGGATGCACAGGCGAAGGGATTAGGTCTGCGTGTGGAATTACACAGGGTATACTTTACAGCAATCGCTACATTGCTTGCAGCCAGCACTGTCAGCGTAGTAGGACTGCTTGGTTTTGTAGGAATGATTGTGCCTCATTCTGCTCGTTTGCTCATTGGCAGCGATTATCGCTGGCTGCTTCCGGCATGTGTATTACTAAGCGTAGGTGTACTTACTATTTCTGACACTATAGCTCGAATTTTATTTGCACCTGTTGAACTGCCGGTAGGCATTGTAATGGGTGTGCTTGGAGCGCCATTTTTTTTGTATTTAGTGCGCAGAAGGGTATTGTAGCGACACATATACTGTACCAAAAGAATAGAGCCAGCTTGTCTAAATCAGACGTAATTTATTCACGCATCCCCCCCGAATGGGGGATTTTTTTGTCGAAAAATAAGGGATATAGTTGTGAAGATGCAAATTTGAGGCGGCACATTCGCAGCTCTTCAGAGTCTGTATTTAGTATAAGCGTAGGGGGAAATGGGATGAGGAATACTTTAGTCAAAAAGCTGCTATCCTTAATTGTCATAGCATGCCTATTATTTTCGTCGTTTGGTGTCGCATTTGGTGCGACTGCAGCCGGGACATCGGATCTTCAAGGGCATTGGGCGGCTAGCAAAATTTCTGCATGGATCGATAAAGGATTCATTAAAGGATATGACGACGGCAGTTTTAAGCCGGATAACCAAATTACAAGAGCGGAATTCATTGCTTTGATCAATCGCTCGTTTGGATTTACCGAAACGTCAGATATCGCATTCCGCGATGTGGCGTCCGATAATTGGGCGCATGCCGAAGTAGCCAAAGCTGTTAAAGCCGGCTATATCAGTGGCTATGCAGACGGGACGATTGGCATCAATAAGCCGATTAGTCGTCAAGAGGCAGCGGTAATCGTAAGCCGGTTATTGACATTAAATACGGCAACTGACGCTGCGAATGCAGCTTTCATAGATGCTAGCCAAATGGCAGCTTGGAGCAAGGACGCCATCGGTGAAGTGGTGGCTGCGCAAATTATGAATGGTTATGATGCCGATCATAGCTTTAAACCATTGGCACCTATTACACGTGCGGAAGCGGTTGTTACCTTAGATCGCGCTCAAGCCGCACAAACCACCGTGGTTTATCAAGCAGCAGGTACATACGGTCCGGAAACTGGCGTTGAGACAATTAAAAAGAATGTAACGGTAAATGCAGCAGGTGTCACGCTTCGGAATATGGTCATTAACGGTGATCTCTTGTTGGCTGAAGGCATCGGCAATGGCGATGCGTTCTTAGAGAATGTTAAAGTCACTGGTAAAGTTACCGTACAAGGCGGTGGCGAGAATAGTATTCATTTTAATAACTCCGTACTGGTTGACATTATTATTGACAAGAAATCTGGGACCGGTACAGTTCGTATCGTTTCTGAAGGGACTACGACGGTTGCTTTAGTAACTGTAAAATCCCCGGCTATTCTGAAAGAAACCAATTTAACAGGGAATGGTTTTGGCAATGTCAATATGAGTTCGCTTCCGGCTGGTTCAAAAGTTACGTTGGCCGGCTCCTTCAATACGGTAAATGTGAGCTCACAGCAATTACAAATTGACATGCCCGAAGGTTCGATTCAGAAAATGAATGTCACATCGACATCAACAGGAATGGTACTTAACCTTAGCGATGGAGCGAAAATTAATGATCTCGTCCTAGATGCTATCATAAAAATGCTAGGTAAAGGTACGATTGTTTTGGCAACTATGAATGTAGGCGGTTCTACATTTGAGACACCTCCGACTAAGACAACTACCACAACTACACCTACACCGGCGCCGACGTCAGCACCATCGTCCTCATCCTCGTCACCGTCAACACCGGAACCAGAACCAACGCAAACACCAGAACCAACATCAACACCGGCACCAACGTCAACGCCAGAACCAACTTCAACACCAGCACCATCGCAAACACCAGCACCAACGCCAACGCCATCTAGCCCGCCAGTAGACACCGCTAATGAAGATATAACAGCGGCGAAGGCGCTTCTTACAGCAGATACAATCCGCAATACCAACACAGCATTGACTGCAGTAATAGCAGACTTAACCTTGAGTACAGCGGGATCAAATGGTACTACCATTGCCTGGCGTTCAGAAGACACGGCAATCGATACGAATTCAGGTGCTGTTACTCGCCCTGCTTACACGGAAGGTAATCGCGTCGTGCATTTGACGGCAACGATTACGAAAGACGCAGGAACACCCCAAACGAAAGAGTTTGAGGTAACGGTATTAAAGGATACGTCGGATACGGACGGTCGATTACTCGCCTTACATCTAAATAATGTTACATTGAGTCCGGCATTTTCTCCGGATATTCAGCATTATGAAGCAACCGTACCGTTTATTGTCACAAACACAAAAATAACAGCGATACCAATGAATCCTAATGCAGATATACGTTTAAACTATGAAGATGATACTAAGCTGTTGCTAGTAGGATCTAATGAGGTACAAATTTACGTCAACCATGCAGATGAAGATGGATATGACATTTACACCGTTCAAATCCATAGGCTGGCAATCGACGTAGTGGCCCAAGCAGCGGCCATTGCAACGATCAAAGCCTACCATGGGGAAGATATCGACTTGATTCACGTTCTAAATACAGCAACTGGAAGGAATACAGCTATTCCCGTTAATGTAAACTTCTATAGAGATGCTATTCTTGCTGCAGAGCCAGGTGACCTGGATACGGCAGAAGATATATTATGGATGATCGACGATGTCAACGAAGCGAATGAAGTGCCTCCTGCTAACAAAACAAATTTAATCTCAGCCATCTCTCAGGCAGCTGCGTTGCTTAGCAATCACTCAGTTGGGCTAGAGACAGGGAATGTTTCGCAAGAAGTTCATAACGCCTACGAAGCTGCAATCGCAGCAGCATCTGCTGTACAGGCATCTGCAATCGCAACTCAGAATGATGTGGATGCGGCCGTTATGGCACTATCTTCAGCTACTGCTGCCTTCCGTGCAGCCATTCTTGTTCCCATTCCTACATTTACTGTGGATGGCAGCCTCTCTAATCACATGCCGATGATCACGGTCGCTAATGTAGCAGCTGGCGATCAAATCACTGTCTACGATACGGATGGCACGTCTGTGATCGGATCCGGTAAGGCTGCAGGAACGTCAATCACCATGGCAATTGATCCGTTAACGGTAGGTACGCACACTCTGAAAGTAAAGTCCGTAGATTCATCGGGTCAGTCCAGTGTCTACTCGGCAGGAGTGAGTTATGTCGTCCAAGCCATTTCCATTTTGCCGGCAAATCGAATTTCTGAAAGCCAAGCCCATATCGCCACGCTGGCTGCAAATGGCCAAGTCTATACGTGGGGTTATAACTATGGCGGGCAAATTGGAGACGGTACGCAAACGCCTCGTACCCAAAAATTCGCAGTTCCAAACTTGCCTTTAAACATCATCGCCGTACAAGCAGGTGAAGGATACACAGCTGTACTAACAGCCGACGGACATATTTGGAAATGGGGCTACTATGATTTAACCGGTCCTAAAAAAATAGCTGGCATCGATCATGTCGTTTCAATTTCTGCAGAGGGAACGAATGTCTTTGCTTTAAAAAGTGACGGTACCGTATGGAAATTTGCAATTTATGCAACTCCGACGCAAGTTCAGGGATTAGATCATGTCATAGCCGTTCGAGGTGAATGGTCCGATGTAGGAATTGCCTTAAAGGCTGACGGCACAGTCTGGGCTTGGGGAGCTAACGATAATGGGCAGCTTGGCGATGGAACGGGTGTAAATAAACCGGCACCGGTCAAAATCGAGGGCCTGCCTTTCATCGTTGATATCAGAAATGGGGATCAACATTCCTTAGCTTTAAGCGTAACTGGTGCTGTCTATGCTTGGGGTTTCAATGCTATGGGTCAAATTGGAAATGGGACAACAAATAATCAATTAGCGCCTTATGAAGTCGAGGGTTTATCTAACATAACTCAAATTGGGGCTGGGAATTATTATTCTTTCGCCATTGATAATCAAGGCAAGATGTTTTCATGGGGCGCCAATTGGAATGGAAGTCTAGGCATAGGGTCGTTTGATAACCGGAATACGCCTACCCTCATTGCAACGAACTTAACCAATGTTCTGGCAATAACAGGTGGAGAAGGAAGTACGAGCATTGCATTGCAGTCCAATGGTGATATTTGGACGTGGGGCAACGCTTCCGATGGCCTTCTCGGAAGCGGTGAAACCTCTAACCGGCCTACACCTGGTAAAGTGGCTAACTTTAACCTGTTTAATGACCCGGCAACCTTGAATCCAGATTAACACTAGCTTTTATGAAAAAAGATAATGAAAATAGGGGTTGCCTTCCCAGTAGGATGTTCTACAGGGAGGGCGGCCTCTTGCCTATAAAGCCATAGCAAATATTTTCATGTTTATAAGAAAAGGCATTTTAAATAAAATGTCGAATTAAATACAAAAAAGTCGAAATGGTATTCCGTAAAGTCAGAAGGTGATTCAAGGCGTATGAATATAGTCAAAGACTTTCTGCTTCAACTAGCACTTGTTGCAACGTTAATCTTCACGTTCCAGACATTCTTTGCAGAAAAGCTTGAGAAGGAAAGGGAAAACCGCAATTTCATCCATGCGCTACTATTGGCGCTAGCGATCGTTCTATGCATGTCTTTTCCTGCGAGCGTTACCTCCGGAATTCGGTTGGATATTAGAATTGTCCCGTTATTATTAGGAACCCTGTACGGCGGTTGGAGAACGGGACTATTCCTAACAGCGACGATTATCCTATATCGCCTATATCTTGGTGTGGATCTGGGCTTCTATACAACGGTCATAACCCTTATCGTCAGTATGCCAGCTATTCTTATGTGCCAGAAGTCTTTCCTGCATGCATCCAAAAGGAGAAGAATAAACCTTGCACTGCTTCTATCCATCTTTTATTGTTTTGTAGGCGCAGCGTCGGGGTCTTTCATTAGGGGGATCTCCACCAAATTTCTCCTGTTTAATGTTATTTATATGGTAATTACGGTAGCGGCCGTCTGGTCATTCATTTCATTAAACGAGACCATCAAAGAGATACTTTTGAAGAATCAACGGCTGCAAACAGCCGCTAAGGATGCGGAAATCTCCTTTTTACGTTCCCAAATTAAACCTCACTTCTTATATAACTCCCTGAATTCAATAGCTTCATTGTGCATCGATGACCCCAAAAAGGCCGAAGCATTAATACTGGATTTATCGCAATATATGAAAAGCAGCTTTAATTTCAAACAAATGGATACCCTGACAACCATTGAAAATGAGCTGAAGTTGGTCAAAGCTTATGTGAATATTGAGAAGGCGCGTTTCGGCGCCAGATTAGAAGTGGCCTATGATGTGGATCTCCATCTGGATATGTGGATTCCCCCATTGGTTCTGCAACCGTTGGTAGAAAATGCAATTAAGCATGGTTTGATGACCACCCTACGAGGGGGGACAGTGAGCATATCCGTCAAAAATGAAACGGGCAGTGTCGTTCGTTTTGCCGTAGAGGACAATGGGAGCGGCATGTCCGCAACCACCTTGGGGGAAATATGGCATGCTGATGGGAAGAAACAGGGTACAGGAATTGGATTATGGAACATAAATCAGCGGATCAAGCTGCTTTACGGGCAGGGCATTTGCATTGAAAGCATAGAAGGCAGCGGTACCAAGGTATTCTTCGACATTCCTGTAAGACCTTTAGTGCCAATAGGAGGTTAAAATATGCTGCACGCCATTATCGTGGATGATGAAGAGTTGTCTGTGAATCGTATGAAGAGGCTGCTTGTGGAAAGTGGCGAAGTTGACGATTGCCATACGTTTATGAACCCATTGGAAGCCTATGAATTCGTCAAAGCGAATCCGGTTGATATCGCATTTCTTGATATTTATATGCCGGAAATCAATGGGATGCGGTTTGCAAACTTATTATCTGATCTCAATAGATCTATCGATGTGGTCTTCGTAACGGGGTATGATCATTATGCCGTTCAAGCTTTTGAAGCGCATGCGCTCGACTATCTGATGAAGCCCGTAACCGAGGAACGGTTATCGAAAACATGGGATAAAATAAGAAAGAACCAGAGAAATGCGATACTTGCATCCGCTACGCCGCCAATGGAGAGTCTCACTGCAGCGCAGAAGGTGAAGGGGTCACCACACGTTATTCTGACAGAGAGGGAGACGAGAATTCTTCGCTTAGTGACCGATGGACTGACAAATAAGGAAATCGGTGCACAGATGAACATCGCAGCTGAAACGGTTAAATCGCATATTAAGAATTTGTATAGAAAGCTGGCTGTCAATAATCGGATACAAGCGATACAGCGTGCCAAAGAGTTAAAGATATTAGTCTGATGGGGATCTTATATATGAGATTTCCCGATTTAGTCGTTTGCATAAAACCAGCAAACCCTTGAGTTTGCTGGTTTTTTGCACTTCAGCCAAACGATTATTTTTTTCGATACCACGGAAGTCTGGATAAAGGTGCTTGGACCCCTTCCACGGCCGGTCCTTGAACGATAGAGGCATCATCGCCAATCCAGGTACCGGCTGGAAATTGAATTTTGCGAGAGGTTTGCCCTTTGATAAGCACAGGCGCAACGAGAATTTGATCGCCCAGCATAAATTGATCATTGATGAGTGCATATCCCTCATTAGGGAATACGTAATCCAAGTGTCGCATAATTGGAGCTCCGGTCGCTGCGGATTGCTGGGCGAGCTCCAGAATCTCTGGCCCCAATTGTTCCCTTAACTTAACGATGTCAGAGCAATAATTCAGGTGGTCACCATGAAGTACCCGCCAAGGAGCTAACGAAAATTGCATGATGGGGAATAGAGCGGAGCATTGCGCATACCTGACGAATAATTCGCTGTCAAATGTGAAGTCGGATGAATTAAAGTCTCCGTCTAATCCGCCCCCGATCATATCTGGACAATTGTAGGAATAACCCATCAGTCCTTGCACGATGCCATTAGGTATAAGGTCAGCCAATCCACCGCGTCCCCACTTATGAGCTTTATCCCGCTGGCGTTGAATGAGTGATTGTCCTCCGTTCTTCCAAGACATCCGGTATTCGCTGAGCGGATACTTAGTTCCTATCTTTGCGAATGCATGGCAATCATCGTTGAGCGGCAGCGTGTTAGCCCATATAACGGAATTGCTAAAATCATCGGCATCCGGAATGATGGGCTCTCCGGCGTCAAATTTAAAACCGTCGATCCCATAACTCGTAACGAGATCATCCAGTTGTTCATGGAACCATGCCACAGCCTCTTTCATGGAATAATCAATCATAGCACTGTAGCCATTCCACCATTGCCGTAAGGCAGGTGTATGATCTTTTGATTTAAGCAAATAGCCTTTGTTCTGAAGCATTCGAAAAACAGCGCTATCCGGACTGACATAAGGACAAACCCAGAGCATGACTTTAAATCCTAGTTGATGCAATTCGCGAACCATTTCCTTAGGATCGGGAAATCGTTCCTTATTGAATTTCCAGTTGCCATAGTCCATCATCCAATTGTCGTCAATGATTAATATCCCTGGAGGAAATCCGTGATTTAAAATGGATTTCGCATATTGAATGGTTTTATCTTGTGTCGGTTCGTAAAACATTTCAACCCATGTATTATATTGCGGTGATAAAAATACCAAGGGATCAGGAAACTTTCCCGATGATGGAAAATAAGTGCGTGATACATGAGTAAAAGCTGCAGCTAGATTGTGATCGTTTTGCCCGATAATAACGGGGCTATTGGCATGATGAATCGTTAGTTCATCTTCATGAAAAGAGAAAGCGAAAGGCTGATCACTCCAAACATATCGCCCTTTGTTCGATAACAGCAAGGGAGAGGCTTGATTATCGTCTATAGTGCGCAAATTACGCGAATAGTCGGCATTGCCGAAGGGCATGAGAGCGCCATCGTTAATAACCCCGCCCCACCAATATTCGCCATGTATGAGTTGTATCGATTGACAGGTATCCTCCATGTGAATAATCTCCTTGTAGTAAAATTTTTGCGCAAATAATTTATACCTTGATTTTATTCCTAATTTTTCTGACTGTCAATACGAGTTGCGTATTCTACGATATGAAGGGCTATCAAGTGAAAAGTGATTGACGGCATCTAAGATAGAGGGTACACTAACCTTGTTAAAACTTGCGCAAATTTTTAACGTTGCTTTTTCTTGGCTATGTATCTATTTCTTGATTTGAGTTGTAAGCGCAACCAAAAATAGGAGGTAAATGACATGAAAAAGATCAACTTATTTGCCGTTTTTTTGATTTTTACAATTTTGTGTATCCAACTGAGTAAGGCTGATTTGCAAAACAAGGCAGTCGCCGCAACGGGGAACATTACCGTTAATCTTTCCGAATCAACCGAAGCTTTCAAAAACCCAATTATCGGGTTTAGACCTTCAAGATATATCAATGACTCCTCGTTTCCAGACAGGGAGTATTCTGATATTTACAAACACTATATTAAATATACGGATCTGGAGAATTATGCAACGGATTCTGTTCAGAAGATCAAAGACTGGAGCAATGCTTCTTGGGCAGGGATCGAAAATAAAAATATGAAAGTTGTTCCGCGTGTTGTCATTGTCTATCCGGGTACGGGGGAATTCTGGCCAGATGGAGTGCCGCATAGCGATCCGGTGAACGAATGGCTTTCTGATACACTGAAATCTCGACTAGTTGCTTTTATCGGCAAGCTGGGAGAAGCATGGGACAACGATCCCCGTGTAGCAGCCATTGAACTTGGGTTGTATGGAAACTGGGGAGAAAATCATATCTACCCGCTTAAATTTGCAGACGGTACGGATCGTATTCCATTAAGTTTCCAAACTGCATTAGGTGATGCTTATAAGGCCGCTTTTCATAACAAAAAGGTGATGATTCGCTATCCCGAAACGTTTACCAATTATAACTTTGGCATTCAGTGGGACTCCTTTGCTCTGCCGGATGACGCGGCTGGCGGCAACGGTGAGATTGCCAGAGATACGTGGAGAACGCAAATAAACAGCGGAGAAGTCGCTTATGATTGGGGAGATCAATCTCATCTTGGCGGCAGTCCGGATGGGACATTAGGCAGTACTTCCAATACCAACTATGTGATTGACTGGATTATGAACACACATACGTCTAGCTTAGGTTGGATCTCAGACTATAACGCGGGCAACAGTTCCGTTGAAGCTGGAGCTACAGCTATGCAGAGAGTGCTTGGATATCGCTTTTTAATCAATCAAGCTACGTTCTCGGGTAACGTATCACCTGGCGGGGCAATGACTGTTTCGCTTAATGTTGTAAACAAAGGTTCATCTCCTATGTATTACAAATGGCCGGTTGAAGCGAGTCTTCTAAGAGCAGATCGTTCCGTTGCATGGACAGGGACTTTCAATACAGATATAACATCGTGGCTGCCGGGTACGAATTGGAACGCTTCCTCCAGGGCATATGCAAATGCCCCTGCCGTAAATACAGTTGCCGGTACGTTCACGATTCCGTCTAATCTTCCGGTCGGAACTTATACGTTGGCGGTATCCGTTCTTGATCCTGCTGGGAACAAACCGAGTTTAAGGTTTGCGAATACGAATTATTACACAGGCGGAAGGACGCCGCTCGGCAAAGTAGGAATCGGGCAAGATCCTAGCGATCAAAATCTGGGCACCTTCAATAGCTTGAAAAGTGATAGCACGTTATCTTACAGCCTTTCAGGCGGTTCAACGCCAACGCCAACGCCAACCGCAACACCAACATCAACCCCGACTCCCACACCAACACCAACGCCGATATCTCAATCCTATGAGGCAGAAGCTAGCGCAAACACATTGGCGGGATCGGCTGCTGTGAGTTCTTGCCCCACCTGCTCAGGAGGGAATAAAGTAGGATACGTAGGAAACAACAACGGTACTTTGCAATTCAATAACGTCAATGTGACAAGTGCTGGGACCTATACGCTTAAAATAGATTATTTGAACGGGGATTCCAGCAGGTCAGCAAGTATGAGCGTTAATGGAGGAACAGCCGTATCGTTAAATTTCCCAAGCAGTGGCGGATGGACAACGGTGGGGACGTTACAAACCACAGTAAGCTTGCAAGCTGGCAATAATACGATCAAGTTTTCCAATGCGACGGCGTATGCGCCAGACTTCGACCGAATTACGATTGTTGGAGGAGGAACATCAACTCCGACGCCAACTCCAACATCGACACCAACACCAACGCCAACGCCAACGCCGACTGGAAGTTTGCTCTTAGATAATTTTGACAATACGCCAACCTGGCCGAGCAATAACGATCTGGGCAAATGGACGGGAGCAAATGGTTTTACTAACGGCACGGGAGGTTCCGGTGTCATCAATAGCAAAGGTCTCACTTTGCAATATAATAACAACGGATGGTTTGGCAGCGATGTACTGCAGGATATTTCAGCCTACAACACAATGATTATCCGTGTAAAAGGGAGTGCCGGCGGCGAACAAAACCAATTCCATCTTGCGCTTGGGGGAGTTGAGAAAACGCTGGGAGCGTTTAGTGGCGATACCATTACAACATCTTATAAAGATATCGCTATAAATTTAGTAAGCAATGGCGTTAATCGTACAGCCCCGGGACAGTTAACAATGTCATTCTGGTGGGGCAGCAGCGGAACCATTACAATCGATGAAATCAGATTTCAATAAGTATAATTGATGCGTGATTGGCCCATACTGTCGACCATGTCGCGGAATGGGCCATTTCTTTTCAGTTTGTAACATGAGATATTGACATAAAGGAATAAACGGGCATACAATTAATTAACATTGCAAGAAATTGCGCATTTTTTTTCAAATAAACCATCTTTTCCTTCGGGAAGGAAAAAGGAAGATCGTCATGCTGAAATTAAAAGATATCGCCGAAATTGCTAATGTTTCCGTAACTACCGTTTCCAGGGTGTTGAACAATAAAGGAAATTTCAGCGAGGAAACCAAACAAAGAGTATTGGATGTTGTGAAAGAATACTTATACACGCCAGGTACCACGCTGCAAAAGCTAAGTAATATCTCTTATACGATCGGCGTCTTTATTCCAAATCAAAACGATTTTATCGATGATGATCCTTCGTCTTCTGTCGATTTGAACAATCTGAAAGAAGAGTTGGAGAGTTTAGGGCATAAGCTTGTATTGACAACAAATACAGGTAAAATCGACCGATCTTCCATGTCCAATAAAATGATTCAGGAAAAATTGATCGATGCCGCCATTATTTTTGCGCCTTTTACGAATGATGAGCTTGTGGATGAATTAATCAATAACAACATTCCTTACTTCGTTACGAATGGGCGGAACATGGAGAAGGACTGGAATTACATTGATTACAATAACTACAATGGGGCTAATAACGCCATTCAATATTTATATAATCTGGGACATCGTAACATTGGCATTATTGCCGGTCCTGTTGATCATTTGGTAAATATGAATCGGATGCAAGGCTGCATGGATGCATTTAAAAGTCTGAATTTACAGGTTGTAGACGAACAGATCAGTTATGGTTCTTTTAGTCTAACGCACGGTTACGAAGCAGCGAAAGCGATATTGCAGGGGAATTCTAACATAACTGCGTTTTTCTGTTTTGACGATATCATTGCTTTTGGAGCCATGAAGGCCATCTTCGAGCTTAATTTGAAAATACCCGATCATATCTCCATTGTTGGCTTCGACGATCTTAAATTATCGGAGTTCATGATTCCGCCGCTAACAACGGTAAGACGGTTTAAATATGATATTAACCAGCTCATTGTCAAATTGCTTATTGATTTGATCAGCAACAAATATATTGAAAATATTCATATCAGCTTAAAGACGGAATTGATCGAAAGAAGCTCTTGCAAGGAGATTACGCCGTAGTTTGTACCTTGTTCACGTTCAAAAGTCCACAGTCAGGGGAGGGATTCCTCGCAGACTGTGGCTTTTTTGTTGTGTGCCGACTATTTTAAACCGGTGAATGCAACACCTTCAATAAAGCGTTTTTGGAAAATGATAAATACAATGAGCATAGGTATGATCGCCATAATCGCACCTGCCATTAAAGTAGGATAATCCGTTTGATACTGTCCCACGAGATTTCGCAAACCAGTAGCTAAAGTCAATTTATCAGGACTGCTGTTCACGATAAAAGGCCATGTAAATTCGTTCCATGTCCATAGCGTATGGATGATGGCAACGGCTGCCAAAGCTGGCGTGACCAAAGGGAGCAATACCAAACGAAGCGTCTGATAATGGTTGCACCCATCGAGTATGGCCGCTTCTTCGAGTTCTTTCGGCAACCCTAGAAAAAACTGCCGCAGCAAAAATGTGGCGAAAGGGCTGACCAAGCCTGTAATAAATAAGGCCGGAACCGTATTGATCAGATGCAGTTTGTTGAGGATGAAATATTGAGGCGTATAGAATACGGGATTTGGTACGAGCATGACCGATAGAACCAGAAAAAAAAGAAAGTTTTTAGCCGGGAATACAATTTTGGCAAAGGCATAAGCAGCCATTGAACTGAAGATCAGCGGTCCGACCGTTCTGAAAAAAGCCGCAATAATCGTGTTGAGATACAGGTGAGTAAAGGGAAGTGCCTTCCAAGCGTTGGGAAAGCTCTTAGCATTGATGTGGGACGGGAAATATTTAAAAGGAATTTGCGTCGTCTCGGTTACGGTTTTAAAAGAAGTCAGAACCATCCAGATGAATGGAACCAACATGGCGATGGCTCCAATAATTAAGACAGTTTGGGCAAAGTAATTGGTTTTGTTATACGATTTAATATGAGAACTCATTTGAGGGCCTCCTATTCGTAAAATACCCACTTTTTCGACAAACGAAATTGTATGGCTGTCAAAATGAGGTTGATGAATAATAAAATATCGATGATCGTTGAACCGTAGTTGGGATCGTCCATCGTATATGTATTAATATAATAAGAGAAAACAAGAGAGCGAACATCGTCTAGCACGATGCTGTTTTTGCCGACTAAAAATAAAATGCCGTCAAAAACTTGCGTTCCTTCAATGACGGAAATGATGGCTACGAAAAATAAGGTAGGCGTAAGCAAAGGGAGTGTAATATGCCAAAATCTCCTCAAAGCGTTGGCGCCTTCAAGAGCAGCGGCTTCGTATAAAGAAGCTGGGATTGATTGTAAGCCGGCAAGGATGATGATCATCTTCAATCCGACGCTTCCCCAGACCGAGGTCGTCACAAGTGCCAGCATGACCGTTCTTGAATCGGACAACCACCCGATATCTGTTCCGAGTACATGATTGATAAGCCCGTAATCTTTGTTAAACAAAACGACCCATACCAAGGCTGTTGCGGCGGGAAGTGTAATTTGCGGCAGAAAATAAATCGTTCGGAATAGGGATATCCCTTTAATTTTTTGGTTTAACAATAAGGCGAGAATCGTCGATGCCACTAATACCAGCGGAACAAATAAAATGACATAATGGAACGTGTTCCATAAATCGCCCCAAAATTGCTTGTCTTCCACCAACCTTCTGTAATTGTCCAAACCAACCCATTTGTTGCTTAATCCGAAATTTTCGGATTTCACAAAGCTTAGCAGCACGGATATGATAACAGGAATCACATAAAAAAAACTGACTAAAAGTACGGTAGGAGCAACCAACAGATAAGCGGGTAAGTATTGGTTTCGGAATTTTGACATTTTCTTTTTTCAACACTCCTTGCCATAGTTTAAAAAGTAATTGGCTCTGTAAACCTTCAGAGCCAATTACTTTTAGGTCTGATCTAAACGTATGAAGCCATTATTTTTCTGCGGCGATCGCGTCGTTCATTGCTTTCGCAACCGCTTTTGCAGCGTCTTCGATGCTTTGTTTTCCGCCGAACGCGGGAGCCATGATTTGGGATTCTTTTTCAAACCAAACCGGATAAGACTTCGAGCCCGCCGGATATGGGGTAGCTTCTTTGGCTTGCTCTGGGAAAACCTTTAAATTCAAATCCGGTTTCGATTTCAGCCATGCATCTTGGGTATCTTTAAATGCCGGAATCGCAGCGCCTTTATCAGCAAATATTTGCGCAGCTTGCTTGGAGCCCAGGAACTTCGTTAGCAACCAAGCTTCATCTTGATGCTTGCCTGCAGCTGACATGGAATAACCTAAACCGTTAATGATATTACCGCGGGTTTTCGGTCCTTTTGGAAGCTTAGCCCAATCCCATTTGCCTTTCATAATATCACTGGAATAAATATCGTTGATTTGCCACGATCCTTCGAACATCATCGCCAGTTTTCCGGATTTAAACATTTCGCGAGGGTCTGTATCCGTCATTTGTTGCTGTGTCGGTGAGGATTTGTCCAGGATCATTTGATATCTTTGTTTTAGTGCGGCAATCGATTCAGGAGAATCGTAACCGGATTTTTTCATGTCTGGAGAAAGGATGGAACCGCCAAAGGCTAACATATCATTCCAATATCCAATTTGAGTGTCAGCTTTTGCGGCAAATCCATAAATATTTTTGCTTGGATCTGTAAGTTTTTTGGCCACTTCAGCTAATTTCGCATAATCCCATGTGTCATCAGGAAATGGAATATTCGCTTTTTGGAATAGATCTTTGTTATAGGCTAAGCCGATCGTGTCGAAATCTTTAGGCACTGCATAAGGGACGCCATCTAAGGTGTAGACGTTTCCTAAGTTTGCCACGTAGTTGTTTAGATCGATTTCCCCGGCTTTTACTTTGTCTGTGAGTGGTTTAATGAATTTTCCTGTTGCATATTTCAAGAATTGACCACTGTGCATCCAGAAAACATCGGGCAATGTACCTGAGGTGGCTTCCGCCGATCTTTTGACCCAGTAGTCATTCCAAGGAGTAACTTCCACTTTTACTGTAATATTGGGGTTTGCTTTCATGAATTCCGCTGTTATGGCTTCTGTTGCATCCTGTTGACCTTTATCCCAAATCGCTAAAGTCAACGATACAGCATCTTTCTTTGCCTTCGGTGCTTCCGTTGCAGTTTCTGTTTTTGGTTTTTCTGCTGGTGCGGAGGTTGCAGTGCTTGTTGTACTGGTGCTGCAGCCTGATAAAACAACGGAAGAAACAAAGAAAGCGCTTAACAAAGTGGCAACAATTTTCTTATTACTCATACTTTTCCCCCTTGAGCATTGATATTTGACTACAGAATGTATGGTTTAAGCTAGGATAAATATTTGCGCAAAATATTTTCCTGTATTCACATTGTAATTTAGGCACTGATCTTGTGTCAATAGATTTCACTCCTTTTTTAAGTTGTAACGACTGTTTTTATACTCTATTAGTATGATTTGAATTAGAGTTCAAGTTCATTAACATGTGGAAATAGAAAACTTGAAAAAGGGTTTAAATATTTGCGCAAAAACTAATCTTCGCAATGAACAGCACGGAACCGCGTTGGTGCTATATGCGGGGCTACTGGCGGCAGCATTAAGAAATTGATTGGGGTGGATAAAGAAGGGATTCTTGTTGGTGAGGCATCTTCGAATGATAGCGATCTCGTCCGCCTCCAAGGTAAGTCGCGTCAAAGAGGCTACCCCCAGTCATTTCTTGACTTGTGGGATAGCCTTCCCAGTAGTTATGCTTCTGTGGTCAAAATAAAGGAAAAAGTTCCCTATAAATGGACTGCAGATGCTTGTCAGATCCATTTAGCTGGAAAACTCCCTCTATTTGCACCGATTTCGTCAAGATCTACGAAATCCGGTCAAATTAACGGGAGGTTTGCCTTCTAAATTCCCTGCAAGGTCATCAGTCGAGCCATTTAGAGGGAGGGAGATTTTCCAGTTAACTTACCTCACCTTCTTCGTAAAGTAAGGATCTGGAACCCAAAAGAATCTATTTATGGGATAGCCGCTTCTCTATGCTTCATAGCGTTTTCGTTGGGCAGTCGATAGAATGTTCATTTGCTCTCTATATTTTGTTATCGTACGGCGAGAAATTATTATGCCTTCTTGCTGCAGGATCTCTGATATTTTAAGATCGGAGATCGGAGCGCGCTTATCATCTGAGCAAATGATTTCTTTAATTCGTTCCTTGGCGGTTAAGGCCGAAACGGATTCCCCGTCGGTTTGCTTAAGAGCGGAGGAGAAGAAATGCTTGAGTTCATAAAATCCCCAAGGTGTCATGATATATTTATGATTGACGGCGCGGCTGACGGTAGAGTCGTGAATATTTAATTCTTCCGCGATGATGCGCATGGAGATGGGCTGAATATGAGAAGGGCCATATTTGCAAAACTCTGTTTGCTTATCGAAGATCGCTGCGGCAATCTTCAACAGTGTTGACTTCCGGTAATCGAGACATTGCATGATCCAGCGGGCTTCTTGTCGTTTTTTACGAAGAAAATGCTTTACATCTTTAGGCTGCTGCTTTTCTAACAAAAGATCCGAATAATGTGGATTTAAGCGAACCCTTGGCAAGAAATCATTTTCAAGATATATTTCGAAAGATCCATTATGATTACGTAAAAATAAATCCGGAATTACGTACTGTGGCTTATCATGCCCGAACATCGCACCAGGTTTTGGATTCAAATCTTTGATTCGATCAATGGCCCCTTGGATAGCTGAAGGTTCGACGGCGTACTTCTTGGCCAGTGACTTGATCTTTCCATTTGCGATGGGCTGTAATTCAAATTGGATCAAATGACTAATCAGACTGTCCTTCCGATCAGCAGGGGGAAGCTGTAACAAGAGGCACTCCTCCAACGAAGAAGCAGCTAACCCGGCAGGATCTATGCCTTGGATCATCGTGACGATTTTTTTAACCAAGGATAACTCGGTGTTCAAATAATTGGCGATCCATTCTGTCGTTTGCGTTAAGTAACCGTTATCGTCCAAGCAGCCCACAATGAAAGAACATACGCGAGATTCAAGTGAGGATAAATTCAATTGTTCCGTCACGATGTTTTCCAAGTTAGGGGAAGAGGACATATTTAAATTTAACCACCAGTCGCCGGGTACGGCAGAACCGTACGCTTTATGGGAACTACGGGATATAGCTGAAACTGTTTTGCTTGGGGGGAGAATATCCATGATCGGATTATCATTTGCAAGCGTATGCAAATGTTCCTGAAGATCAATAGAAGATAACTGCAGGATTTCCATGGATTGCCGCATGCTTGCGGTGATTGCAAGTTGATTTCGCTGGTTCACTGACAATCCGATTTCCATAAAGCTGCACCCCTGTCATTTTGTTATCGTTTTCTTTAGGAGAAATCTATTGAACGAGCTCAATAAACCCCTTTGCTGAACTGGAAAGAGGCATGTTGCGCATCGTCATAATTCCTACATGAGTAGGCGGCAGCTGCACGTCTAATTGAATCTCGAAGAGGGAGCCTTCTTCAAGCTCCTTCGCAATAAATTCTTTGGTCACGTAAGAGATCCCGTGTCCTTTCCGTGCAAACTCGATGAGAAGATCTACGCTCCCGACCTCGATTTCAGGCTTGAGTTCATAGCCGTAGCTTTGAAATAATTCCGTAATGGCCATACGTGCCCGGCTATTGCGCGAGAATAGAATGATGGGATGCTGGAGCAGCATATCCAGCGATAGAACCACATCTTTAAGCTCGGCATAATGGGCCCCCGCTACAAAACAATCCTTTAGCTGAATACTTTCCCTCACTTCAAGCTGGGAATCAACAATCGGCATACGAACGACGCCCAAATCAATTCTGCCTTCTTTTAAGAAGGAAATGATTTCCGGCGTTGTTCCATGATTCAGGTGAAGTTTGATGCCAGGCCGCTTCTGATGAAAGTCTTCCAGGTACGGAAGCAAATAATGCTTGAACAATGAATCGCTTCCGCCGATTCTCAGCTCTCCGCTGTCCAGATTTTTAAGCGCTGCCATTTTTTCTTCAGCTCGTGATATGAAGTTCTGGGACTGTTCTATGTAAGAAAAAAGGATAGCTCCCTCTTGGGTCAAGGCAACCCCTTTGGAATTCCTGTAAAACAAGGCGATACCAAAACTGTCTTCCAACTGTTTGATGGCGTGGCTGACGCTAGGTTGGGTAATGAATAGAACCTTGGCAGCCTGAGTCAAACTGCCTGTCTTCGCAGCCCAATAAAAAACCTTATACAATTCGTAATTATTGATCATATATGCTGTCTATATCTCCTGTGAAATATATTGATTTCATTAATGGATAATATTTTATTATAGTGGAATTACGAATAAGAAACCAGAGCTACGGATGATCAAGGGAGTTCGGTTGGAAGGAGTATGAAAATGGAATCAACCACATTTGTTTTGTTTGGAGCGACAGGGGATTTAGCCAAAAGAAAAATTTACCCTGCTCTGTATAATTTGTTTGTCGATCAAAAGCTGCCGCCATCATTCTCTTTGATTGGTCTTGGAAGAAGAGAACTGACTGATGAATCATTCCGGGCAAATGTCGAACAATCTATCGATATGTTCTCCAGGCGTAAAGCGAAAAATCCTGAATTAATGGAAAATTTCTTGCGTAAATTCCGCTATAGTGTACTGAATATAGACCGTAAAGAAGATTATCAGAAGCTGCTGCGGTTGATTGAACATAGAGAAGAGGAGCTTCGTCTTTCACCGAACCGCATGTTCTATTTATCTGTCGGACCTGAATTTTTCGGAACGATCGCAGATAATATCGAAGAAAGCGGGCTTGGTTCCGCGAATGGCTGGAAGCGTCTGGTGATCGAGAAGCCTTTCGGCCATGATTTGCAATCTGCTCGGGATTTGAATCAGAAACTGAGCAAAGCTTTTGCGGAACACGAAATCTTCCGAATTGATCATTATCTCGGCAAACCGATGGTGCAGAAGCTTGAGGCTCTGCTGCAGAGCAATCCTGTTCTTCGTGCAATATGGGCTAATGATTACATTGCCAACGTTCAGATTACGGCCAACGAAACAGTCGGTGTTGAAGAAAGAGCGGGGTATTACGATCATACAGGCGCGTTAAGAGACATGTTTCAAAACCATATGCTGCAATTGCTGATGATGCTGACGATGCACCTTCCGAACAAAAGCAATTCCGAGATGGTGCGCTTCAAGAAGAAAATGGTATTGGAAAACCTCGAGACGCTGCAAAAACAAGATGTTAGCGCCAACGTTATCCGCGGGCAGTACAAAGCAGGAACTATCGCTGGAAAACCAGTCGTCGGCTATACTTCCGAACCTGGGATTGCTAGTTCATCCTTGAACGAAACGTTTATTACGGCCAGAATGCAGATCGACGATTTCTTTTGGCGGGGAGTCCCTATTTATATCCGGACAGGCAAAAGAATGCAGGAGAAATCAACCCGGATCGTGATTGAGTTCAAAGAACCGTTTAAGAAGGTCTCGCAGGCAAATGATGACGGTCAAGTACCTAATCTTCTGGTCTTTGAAATTAGTCCGAACGAACGCATTTCGCTGCAATTAAATACGCGAGATCCGCAGCATTCCGGGAAGTTCAAGCCCATTCAAATCGATTTCCATGACAGTCATGAAGATGTTCCCGAGGCTTACGAAAATTTAATTTACGATGCTTTTCAAGGAGATCCTACGTTTTTTGCGCATTGGGACGAAGTTGAATTGGCCTGGTCTTGGGTTCACCCCATCTTGGAAGCATTCCAAGAGAATCTGGTTCCGCTTCATTTGTATGCGGCGGGCACTAACGGACCAGCCGAGTCCGATGCGTTATTGGCGGAGAACGGACATCATTGGTGGTTCGATTCGAAGACTCAACAAGAAATTGAAGTAAACGAAGAAGAACTTTATGTGCATCAGTTAAATAAATGAAGGCTCTGAGGCTGGGGTGGTCAAAATAAAGGGAAAAGCTCCCTCTAATTTGACTGCAGAAGCTTGTCAGATCCATTTAACAGGAAAAACTCCCGTTAATTGCGCCGATTTCATGAGAATTCTCGGAATTCGGTCGAATTAACGGGAGTTTTTTCTTCAATATTCCCTGCGAGGTCCTCTTTGGAGCCATTTAGAGGGAAATTTTCCTGTTAAAGATGCCAAGGTAACGCCACCCACGATGAACAGGGAACCGAACAACTGCTGCGAGGTAACGAGCTGGCCAAGTATCACATATCCGACAATCATCGCGACAAACGGTTCCAGGTTCGAGAACATCGCGGCCTTCGCGGCGCCAACCTTTTGCAGTTGGCTGTTCCAAATGAGGGTGACGATGCCGTGCATCAGAATTGCCGTGACAATTAACAAGACCCATGCCCAGGCTTCATGACTGATGCTCCAGCCCGTCCCACCCGCTAGTACGACCGGCACCATCGTGCCGAACCCGACCAAGGTCGAATACAGCGTGGTAATGATGGGGGGCAGTCTGCGAGCCAGTAGACGCACTAATACGATGGAGATGGCAAACGTAATCATCGTGACAAAGATCCAGAGGTGACCTATATGAAATTCAAGTCGGGCACCGTTAAAAACGACGAGAAACACCCCTGTGATGGCCACAAGCGAGCCAGCCAGCATGGTTACCGTTAGAGCTTCTTTTAAAAATAGGGCCGCTAAAAGGGCTGTCGTAATAGGAGTCAGCGCGAGAATAAGCGCCGAGGTGGTCGGGTCGGCCGTTTGTAAGCCTTGATAAAATGACCACTGGTTAATAAATACGCCGATGATGCCAAGCAGGATGAGCAGCTTCCACTCTTGTTTGCGAACGGAAACGAAGCGATGTCGAACCCGTGTATAGCCGAGCAGAAACAAGGATATGAACAACAAGCGCGCCATGGCAAGAAACAAGGGGGAGAATTGTTTGGCCAGTATATTGCCAAAAACAAAGTTGCTCCCCCAAACCGTAACGCAAAAGATTAATAATAAGTAGGACCGAAGCATATAAATGGATTCCTTTCAATGATTACCCAGGTGTTTCTTAATAAACTTACTGCCCCAATATACAATGACCAGCAGGCTTGACACCATCATACTTACCCAGACGGCATCCAAGTTCCCTAACTTGTATCGACTCGTATAGCCCGCGATCAATCCGATCAGAGCGCAGAGAGGTATGAAATTGTCCACTTTTCCTTTGCTAAAAACGATGAACAGGAGAGGGACAATGAGTGCTGCATAAATAATACCAAAGAAAAACAGCAGCTCCAGAAGCGTAGGTGTGAAAAAAAAGGTAAGCGCAAACGACAGAACGCCGATCGCCACCGCCAGCATGTATCCCATGCGCATTTTCTGCTTTTCACTCGCGTCCGGCTTCAAGATCGGATACACGTTGCCCGCGATGAGACTGATCATGGAGTGCAGCCCTGCACCAAAGGAGGAGGTAACGGCACCGAATGAACAGAGGACGAACAACACCAGCAGGAAAATCGTGTCAATCTTGCGGATCAGATCAAATAAGAGCGAATAAATGTTATTAAAACTGCCTGTAAATATAACGACCATGATCAGCGAAGAAAAAGCTAGCGGAACGGTTGCCCAGATGAGCCCGGAAAGCAGGAAGGTGGGCACGATTTTTTTGCCTTCGAGCATGTACAGACGCTGCCACGTCGCTTGGTCGACGAAAATCTGCCCGAAGCCAATTAATAGGCCTGTGCACATAAAAAACAATCCTTCATGATTGTTCAACACGAGCAGATAGGGATGATACAGGCGAATGCCTTGATAAACGTTCTCAACCCCTTTAGCGATGAAAAAATAAAGGGGGATGAGGATGGCTGCGGCAAACATCAGGATGACTTGAACGAAGGCCAGGCGCTGAATGAGGACAATCCCGCCAAAGCCGACATAGCCGACGCAAAACAAGAAGAAACAAAGCATGCCGATAGAAATCGGGATACCGAATAAAATGTTGACAAGCACACCGGCAGCCATTCCCTGCATAAATAAGCCCTCGATACTGGTGATCAGTAGGATAGCAATCATCATCCAATAGCCGAGGCGGTGCAGCTTAAATTGAAAAAAATCCCCGATGGTCAAGCCGTCGCCATACTGTTTACGCACCCTTTTCCCAAACCAGCCAAAAGCCATGAGCGCAATAGCTCCCATCAACGCATAGCCAATTCCGCCAAAGATGCCATATTTGACCAGCGCTTCGGGGGAGGCGAAGATGGTAATGCCCGTGACCCATCTGGCTAAGATCGATATCACTCCCAGGCCGATGCCAATCTTGGCTGCTCCCTGCGCATATTCACGAAATGATTGGTAAAGCAAAGTTATTTCTCCTTCTCGCGATATTCTTTAGGTGTTTGGCTTGTACTTTTACGGAAAATGGTGCAAAAGTAATGCTGGCTGTTAAAGCCGCTTTTCTCCGATACTGTAGAGATACTCCAATCGGGATGGGAAACGAGATATTTTTTGGAAATCTGAATGCGGTATTGCATCAAGTATTCGGAAAATGACACCCCCACCTCGTCATGAAAGCGGCGGCTTAAATAAGTTGGGTTAATATGCACCTCTGCGGCAAGGTCGGCGAGCGCGAGCTTTTCGGCAAATTTCTCATGGATGATAGTCAGCGCGTCATGAATCACATGAGAGTACTTGGACTGAGGCATCTTGTTGCGGTATTTACTCAAAATATCAACCAGTTCGCTTTGAATGACCGGCTTCGTCATGTAGTCTACCACGCCCAGACGGATGGACTGTTTGGCATAATGGAAGTTTTGGTAGGCGGTGACGATAATAAGCTCAATATCTTGATTATGCTGACGCAGCTCTTCGCCAAGCTCCAGTCCTGATTTGCCCGGTAAATTAATATCAAGAAAGGCAAGATGAATCTTTACCTTTTGGCTAATGGCCGTAGCTTGGCAGCTATCGGATGCTTTGTACAAGTTCCAAAAAGGAAAAAGCGGGTGAATCAAATATTCAAGCTGTTCCAGCTCAAGGGGCTCATCATCCACGAGCAATACATTCATTAGGGCACCTCTTTTAGTTAGGTTCTACGATGAAAGGCCATTTGACTTGCACCTTCGTACCTGTCTCAGGGATTGATTGAATCTGTAAGCTAGCCTGATCGGCGAAATAAAGATGCAGACGGCGTCTAATGTTGTCCAAGCCATGCCCGCTCTTCACCTCCATCGCTTCTTCCGCTTGCTCCATCGTGCCATTATCGAAGACCAGAAGGTTTGCCGTCTCATGTTCGAGGAAGAAACGGATATCCAGGTTCACGGCGCCGATTTTCCGTTCCAACCCGTGCTTAAACGCATTCTCAACAATGGTTTGCAAAACAAAAGGCGGGATATAGGCTTCCTGGACTTCTTCCTCGCACGTTAGTGTGACCGTAAGGCGAGTGCCGAAACGAAGCTTTTGAATCTCGATGTAGTACTCTGTATAACGAATTTCCTCCCGAAGAGGAATCACAGGTTCTGTGGTTTTGTACTTAAACTTAAGGAATTGGGAGAAGACCTCAAGGGCTCTGACCAATTCCTCCGTACGCTCCAATCGCGCTAAGGTTAGAATGACGTTCAGTGAATTGAATAAAAAGTGGGGCTGGATTTGCTGGTTTAATTGGTTGTAAAGCGATTGCTGGAGCTCTTTCTCCAGCTCGATCTTCTTCGTTTTGTTTTCCAGGAGATCAATGCGCTTCTCAAAAACAAATAAAAATAATAAAGTAATAGCTCCAATAATTGGAGCTAGAATAAAAAATAAAATGAGTAAGGTAAAACCCTCAAAGCTAAGCATGAGATCCCTTCTGCATACGGTTTTAATAGTTGGTATCTTTACTATTTTAAATTATTCGTCTTGATAATGCGAATGAAATCAAGGGATTTCAAGAATTTACCAGGTGGCAAGCCACTTGATGTCCTTCACCGGTAAAACGCAGCTCAGGCTCTTTGGATTTACACGCTTCGACGACAAACGGGCAGCGCGTATTAAAGCGGCATCCCTGAGGCGGATTAATCGGAGAGGGAACATCGCCGGTCAACAGGATGCGTTCTTTCTTTTCCTTGGCATTGGGTACAGGAATAGCGGAAAGGAGCGCTTTGGTATAAGGGTGCTGCGGGTTATCGAAAAGCGATTTTTTGTCCGCGATTTCTACGATTTTACCTAGGTACATGACCATCACCCGATCGGAGATGTGCCGTACCACGCCTAGATCATGGGAGATAAATAAATAAGTGAGCTGATATTGGTGCTGCAGTTTCTTCAGCAGATTCAGCACCTGCGCTTGGATGGACACATCCAGTGCGGAAACGGCTTCATCGCAGACGATAAGCTTCGGCTCCACAGCTAATGCGCGTGCGATGCCGATACGTTGGCGCTGACCGCCGCTGAATTCATGCGGGTACCGGTCGATATGATCGGACCGTAACCCGACATTGTCAAGCAGTTCTTTGATGCGTTCTGTCCGCTTTTCCTTCGGAATGACATCTTGAATGGTCAATGCTTCGCCGAGAATTTGGCGAACGGTTTGCCTCGGATTCAGCGATGCAAAAGGATCCTGGAAAATGACCTGCATGTCCTTGCGCAGCTTTCTGAGCTCACTCTTATTCAGGCCAAGGACATCCTTATCCTGAAAGCGGATATCTCCTCCGGTCGGTTCATCCAGACGCAATAGGGCTCGCCCTGTGGTTGATTTGCCACAGCCTGATTCACCTACAATGCTAAGCGTTTCTCCCTCATAGATGCTAAAGCTGATGTCGTCTACGGCTTTTACATGGTTCACGGTTCGCCCTAAGATGCCGCCTTTAATCGGAAAGTATTGTTTCAAATGGTTGATTTCAACTAAAACGTTCTTATCCTTGCCACGCTCCACAGGTATTGTCATTGGATTGAACCCCCCGTTTTCATATGCGCATCAAGTTCTGCGTTCCACTCCGGTGTATATATCCAGCAGCGAACCTGACTGCCGTTTCCGACGTCGGTCAGCTCCGGTACAGTTGTCTGGCAAAGTTCTCTCGCATGAGGACAACGGGGGGCAAAACGGCATCCCGCAGGCATGTTATATGGACTTGGGACACTTCCTTTGATCGCTTGCAGTTCTTCTTGGTCTTGGTCTGTGCGAGGAAGAGAGTTAAGCAATCCTATCGTGTAGGGATGTTTCGGATTGGCAAATAGCTCGCCGGCATCGGTATATTCCACGATCTTGCCGGCATACATCACGGCTACGCGATCGCACGTTTCAGAAACGACCCCGAGATCGTGGGTGATCATAATGATGCTCATGCCCATTTGCTTCTGGAGCAGCTTCATCAAATCCAGAATTTGCGCTTGAATCGTTACATCAAGAGCGGTTGTCGGCTCGTCGGCAATCAGAATCTCCGGGTTGCAAGCCATCGCCATGGCAATCATCACCCGCTGCCGCATGCCTCCGCTAAGTTCGTAAGGCTCTTGTTTGGCGCGTTTCTCCGGGGAGGGGATACCGACCAGACGCAGCATATCGACTGCTTTCTCCCAGGCTTCCTTTCTCCCGAGCTTCTGGTGATGGCGAAACACTTCCGCGATTTGTTCCCCAACCGAGTAGACGGGATTTAAAGAAGTCATCGGTTCTTGGAAAATCATCGAGATTTCGTTACCCCGGATGGCACCCATTTCTTTATCCGTTTTCTTCAATAAGTCTTGTCCTTTGAACAGGATTTCCCCGTTAAGGATTCGCCCGGGAGGACTTGCGATCAGCCTGAGGATGGAAAGCGAAGTAATGCTTTTGCCGCAGCCCGACTCGCCTACAAGTCCGAGCGTTTCCCCTTTATGGAGCGTAAAATCTATGCCGTCAACGGCTCTGCTTACGCCTTCGTCGGTGAAGAAGTGTGTTTGAAGATTGCTTACTTCCAAAACCTTTTCTTGTTGTTTAAGCATCTCGTTCCCTCCTTTTAATCCAGCTCGATCCGTTTGTTGAAGTTGCGATACAGGACATCAACCGCAAGGTTAACCATGACGAAAATGATGGAGGCGACCAGTACGCCACCCTGTACCATAGGCAAGTCACGCATGCGAATGGCATCTACAATCAGCCGTCCGAGTCCGTTAATGGCAAATACGGATTCTACTAATACCGTACCGCCGAGCAGTACGCCGAACTGTAAGCCCACCACAGTAATGACAGGAATCAGTGCATTCTTGAGGGCATGCTTATAAATAATAACGCGTAATTTCAAGCCTTTCGCTTTGGCTGTTCGAATGTAATCTTGGCGAATGACATCCAGCATCGTGGAGCGCGTCATCCTAGCGACAATGGCAGCACCTGAAGCTCCTAAAGTGATTGCCGGGAGCACAACATGTTTCCATGTTCCCCAGCCCGCGACAGGAAAGAGGTGCATCTTCACGGAGAAAAAGTAAATGAGCGAGAGCCCGAGACAGAAGCTGGGCAAGGAGACACCGAGCAGAGCGATGATCATGATGGTGATATCAGATAGCGTATATTGCTTCGTAGCGGATATGATGCCGGCGAGCATTCCGAAAACAATCGTGATGAATATGCTGGCCACAGCAAGCTCGATCGTGATTGGCAAGCGAATCATGATTTCATTAAAAACAGGCAGATTGGAGCGAAGCGATATCCCAAAGTCTCCCCGGACCACGTCGATGACGTACTGGAAATATTGAACAAGCAAGGGCTGGTCTAGCCCCAATTGATGTCGGATGCGTTCAACCGTCTCTACGGAAGCACCTTCTCCTGCGAGCAGTACGGCCGGATCGCCCGGCACGAGCTGCATAATCAGGAATACGACGAGAATGACGCCTAGCAGTACCGGGATCATCTGAAGCAACCGGCGAATGATGTATACGAACATGGATATCCCCCTTAATGTTTCATTCTTGGATCCAATGCGTCTCTGAGCCCGTCTCCAAATACGTTAAATCCGATAACTAATGTCGAGATGGCAAGTCCCGGAAATAAAGCCAGATAAGGTACGGTGAATAAAAAGTCGCGTCCGTTGCTCAGCATGGCCCCCCACTCAGGCAAAGGCGGTTGAGCGCCGAGTCCTAAGAAGGACAAACCTGCGGCAGAGAGGATGGCCGTTGCGAGCCTTAGTGTGGCTTGCACGATAATCGGGGACAGGATGTTCGGAAAAATGTGCACGAATATAATTCGCAGATCGCTGGCTCCCAAAGAGCGAATCGCGTCGATGTATTCCAGCTTTTTAATCGATAAGGTCGAACCTCGGACGATCCGAGCGAACATGGGGACCGAAAATACGCCAATGGCAATCATTACGTTGATCAAACTGGGACCGAGGGCGCTTACGATGGCGAGTGCGAGCAATATGCCCGGAAAAGCAAGCAAAACGTCGATCACACGCATGATGACGGTATCCACCCATTTTCCGTAATAGCCGGCAAACAACCCGAGAACGACTCCGAAGAAAGCTCCGATAAACACGGCGACAAATCCTACTGAGAGCGAGAGACGCGTCCCGATGATCAACCGGCTTAACATGTCGCGACCCTTATCGTCCGTCCCCATCCAATGTTCGGCTGAGGGAGGCTTGAGTTTGTTCGCTAATTCAATATGATAGGGATCGTATGGTGCCAGAAGCGGAGCAAAGATTGCGACAAGGATGTAGAAAAGAATAACGTACCCGCCCAGCATCGCTAATTTATTTCTTCGCAGTTTTAAATAAAATGTTCTCCACTTGCCTGGACGAGCGGAGACAGCCTGTCTTGGTAGCGCTTGCTTTTGTTCAGCATAATCAACATTCATCTAGCAAACCTCCTTTGTTAAGTTAAAGTTATCAGAAAAAAGGGCGAAGTAAATAAGCTTTGGGCAACTTGTAAAGATACCTTAAATAGAAGTAAAGATTGTGAAAATAAAACACAGAATATTCTTTATAATTGAGGGAGTACAAGCAAATTACACCAAATTTTTGGAAGAGGAAGGGTGAGCAATTCGTGAGTTCATCTTATTGGTTAACCAATGTTCGTCAGGAGAGCGGCTATTTGTATGACAATGGCGTGATCTCCGGGACAGAGACTGAAATCTGCCATCTACGTATAGAGGGCGGTATCATCCGTGAAATCGTTGCTGCTGATAGTCCGTTAGAAACGGATCTTCCGAAGCAAGACGGAAAGAACCTGCTTTTGCTGCCATCATTTATTGAGAAACATGTTCATTTGGATAAGACGTTGATCGGGGAAACGTGGCGTGCAGTCACACCCGTAGCCAATCTTGTGGAACGCTGCGAACTGGAAAAACGGATACTCCCTACACTGCCGACTTCGACCAAGGAGAGAGCCGAAAACTTGCTGGCTACGCTATTAAGTGCAGGTTCGACGGAAGTGCGGACACATGTGGATATTTATCCGGACGCAGGGCTGCATAACTTGGAAGCTGTGCAAATGGCGTTAGACCAGTATGAGGGGAAACTCTCTTACGAAATTGTAGCTTTCCCGCAGCATGGATTGCTGCGATCCAAGTCCAAGGAGTTGGTTCGAGCAGCCCTTCGCGAAGGCGCTACGCTGATCGGCGGCGTCGATCCCGCAACGGTGGACGGGGATATCGAAGCCTCTTTGCAGCAGATGATGGAGCTGGCGGTTGAAGCTAATGCGGGCGTCGATTTACATCTGCATGACCCGGATTATTTGGGCACTTTTACAATGAGACGCTTGGCAGCGCTTACGATGGAAGCGGGCTTGCAAGGAAGAGTGGCGATCAGCCACGCGTTCGGGCTGGGCGAAGTGCCTGCCGGTGAGGCGGCAGAGTTGTCAGCCATTTTAGCCGAGGCAGGCATTACGATCATTACAAGCGCACCCCACAGCAGAACGCTGCCGCCGGTTCCGCTTTTGCATGAGAAAGGGGTGGCTGTTGCTGCGGGCTGCGATAATATCTTCGATACTTGGCAGCCTTTCGGCAACGGGGACATCCTGGAACGAGCTGGTCGTTTAGCGGAACGCTTCCGCTGGATTGACGAGTATTCCTTGTCACAATCGCTTGGTTTCATTACGGGAGGCAAGACACCGCTGGATAGAGATGGCAACCGCGTATGGCCAAAGGTTGGAGATGAAGCGAGCGTGGTCCTAGTGGATGCTACTTCCTCGGCGGAGGCTGTCGCGAGGAGAGCTGAACGCAAGGCTGTCTTCTACCGGGGAACATTGGTGGCAGGAGGACTTCAGCTATGATCGATTTATTACTCGTCCATGGAGTCGTGATTACTATGGATCAAGAACGGCGCATTCTCGAGAACGGAGCTGTCGCGATCCACGAGGGAAGAATTCTGGAGGTTGCTGACACTGAGCAATTGCTTGCGAAATATGAGGCGAAGAAAACGATAGATTGCAATCATCACTGTGTATTGCCCGGGCTGATTGACGTCCATGGTCATGGCGGTCACTCCATGTTCAAGACGATCGCTATGGACAACATCAGCTTCTGGATGCCGATCATGACGCATACGTATAAGCACTTTGTAACGGATGAGTTTTGGTATTACGAAGGTAAGCTGAATGCGCTTGAACGCTTAAAAGCAGGGATCACGACAGGTGCCTGTGTGCTTGGCTCCATGCCTCGTTCCGATGATCCAATCTTTGCACTAAATCATGCCAAAGCTTACTCCGAAGTCGGCATACGGGAAATTGTCTGCACGGGTCCTTGCAACCCGCCATGGCCGCATTCGTTCAGCCGCTGGGTGGATGGGAAACGGGTAACGAGAGAAGTGACTTACGAAGAGGTGCTGCAGGGTGCCGAGTCGGTAATTGAAGCGCTCCATCATGCGCATGACGATCACATTCGTGCTTTTATTACGCCTTTTGTTATCGTGACTTCCGTAAATCCTTCAGCCCCGACTCCGCCGGACCAATTGTACGGCTTAACCGATCATGATCGTTATCAAGCGAAAAAAATTCGCGAGATCGCCCGAAAATACAAGACGCGGATTCACTCGGATGCTTTCGGAGGCATGATTCATCTGGCGATTCAAGATAAAGAAAACGCGCTGCTTGGTCCAGATGTGCACCTGCAGCATTGCCGTGGCATTTCATTTGACGAAGCCAGAATTTTGGCGGAAACAGGCACCAATGTTAGCTCTGCTCCAGGATTCGGACAAGTAAATGCGCGGACGCCAATTACCGAATTGATGGAGATGGGCGCAACTGTAGCTATTTCCACGGACGGTACCTCTCCGGCAGCCAGCTTTGACATGTTTCAAGCGATGCGCAAAACGCAGATGATCCATCAGGCGGCACTGAAAGATTACTACTATTTGCCGGCCGGGAAGCTGCTTGAGATGGTCACGATCGATGCGGCGCGCTGTGTAGGTTGGGATGATGAACTAGGCTCGTTGGAAGCAGGCAAAAAAGCGGATGTGATTACGGTCAACATGCGCCAGCCACATTTGACGCCTGAATATATGTATGTGCATCGTTTGGTCCATCAAGCGGTGGCGAGCGATGTAGACAACGTTATTGTAAATGGGAAAATCGTGATGGAAGACCGCAAAGTACTCACAGTCGACGAGCTGACGGCGCTTGATGAAGCGAATGAAGAAGCAAAGCGGACGATTGAGCGCGCTGGGCTGCAGAAGTATATGGAACCGACCAAATATTTCTGGGGGCATGCCAGAGCTTATGTGGATGAGAAACGTTTTGATCCTGAGTTGCTGTAAAAGATTGCAAATTTGGCAGGGGGAAAGGGTGTAACCAACATGAGCATGACATCGACATATTGGCTAACTAACGTCTGTTTGGAGAGTGGCTATCGCTACGAGAATGGAAGAATCGCTGGAACGGAGACGGAAATCTGTCATCTCCTCATTGAGGAGGGGAAGATTACACAAATTGTTTCTGCAGACACAACTTTAGACAGCGATCTGTCTCAGCAAGATGCTAAGAACCTGCTTCTGCTTCCGGCTTTCCGCGATATGCATATTCACATCGACAAAACGTATTACGGAGGGCCGTGGAAAGCTTGTTCACCACCGGTGAATATTTTTACTCGCTTAAAGGAAGAAGAGACGCTGCTTACTCAGCTGCTGCCGACAGCGAGGGAGCGGGCGGAAGCGATGCTTGGGCTGTTGCAGAAAAACGGCACGACCCATGTCCGAAGCCATTGCAACATTGATCCCTATATCGGCTTGAAAAATCTTGAAGCGACCCTGCAAGCTTTTGAAACTTATGCAGGCAAGCTGTCCGGCGAAATCGTAGCCTTCCCGCAGCACGGTCTGCTGCGCAGCAACGTTGTAGAAATGGCCCGTGAGGCGCTGCGCATGGGAGCGACTTCCATGGGCGGCGTAGATCCGGCCACGGTCGATCTCAACATCGAGAAATCGCTCCATACGATTATGGAGCTGGCTGTAGAGGCTGATGCTGACGTTGATGTCCACATTCACGACCCCGGTCATTTAGGCATATTCACCTTCAAAAGGCTTGCCGCACTAACCGAGGAAGCGGGTTGGCAGGGGCGCGTAACCGTTAGTCATGCCCTCGGTCTGGCCGACGTACCCGTAGAGCTGCAAAGCGAGGTGGCTGACATGTTTGCTCAGCTCGGTATCGCGATCACCTCTACGGTGCCAATTAACAGAGCGACGATCCCGATTCCGCTCCTGAAGCAAAAGGGCGTCTCCGTGTCGCTGGGCGACGATAGCATCACCGATCACTGGTCCCCATTCGGCCAAGGGGACAGCTTGGAAAGAGTCGGACGTCTGGCGGAGCGGTTCCGCTGGAGTGACGAGCGCTCGCTTGCGGAGGCGCTCGGCTTTATTACAGGCGGCAAGCTTCCGCTTTCCGCCGAGGGCGTCCGCGTCTGGCCGGCCGTTGGCGATGAAGCAAGTGCGGTGCTCGTTCATGCGGGCTGTTCAGCGGAAGCGGTAGCGCGAAGAGCCGAGCGTCAAGCGGTGCTGTATCGCGGGAACATCGTTTCCGGTTCGTTGTAGTAACCAAAGGCATAGCTTACCTCTCATTCGGGAGGGGGCTGTGCCTTTTTTTTGATATGGCTCTGCGTTAAAGGACCCTTGAGGCAGTCAATCCATGATCATATTTGTCATGCTAGTAAGAAATACCCTGAAAATATCAATGAAATGAGTGATCTCTCTAGTGTAGGATAAGGATAAATCATTTCCAAATATAGGCTTCCTGGATAATTATTAGGAGGTGATTAAAATGTAATACATAAAACTCGTTTTTAAATCCCATAGGCCGCAAGTTAATTAAAAAAGGAGTGTGTTTTCATGAAACAATCTCTAATTAGGTACGGAATGATAGCGGTGTTGGTATTTGTGTTAGTTGTATCTACATCGTCATTCGCAGCAACTTCGACGTCGTACGCATTTGGAATGCCGGTTGCTCTGAGACTTATTAATGAAAACAGCTTAAAGGCGCTGTCAGTCAGCGGAGGAAATAAACAAGCGGACGGTGCGCTTATTCAACAATTCACGAATGTAGAAGCAGATTATCAAAAATGGTATCTCGATTATTTAGGGAACGGATATTGTCGTATCAGAAACGTAGGCAGCGGAGATTTATTGGATGTCAGTGGAGCATCTTCATCCGATGGGGCCAATGTTATTCAATGGCCAAACAATTACGGGTGGAATCAAGAATGGGAAATTATCCAGACAGGCGAAAAAGACCTCGTGAAAATTAAAAACCGAGGCAGCGGCAAGTTGTTGGATATGTCGGGACAATCGACATCCGATGGGGGGCAAGCCATTCAATGGTATGATAATGGCGGCCACAATCAGCACTGGTATTTAGTACCATAACGAATAATGGACCGAATACAGGAAATGGCGATGCAGGGAGATCATCCTGAGCACCGCCATTTTTTATTTATTCCATGAAAAGAAGTAAAGATTATATAAATACAAGTAAAGATTATGAAATTAAATAATCTGAAAATTATTTATTATCTAAATAAGAAGATCATTCACTTGTAAAGGGGATTTTGCATGAATATAAAATGTTAACGCTTTCTTCGTTATAGCTTTGTTTGCATAACGAAAGTAGTAAAGATATTGTAAAGAAACGTAAAGAATGTGGAAGGTGCTTTGGCTATTATTTTCTATAATGCTTTATAAAGCACATAAACTGCTACATCAACATGATCGAAACAGGAGGGTTTACTATGAAAAGGAATTTTATTCTCGGCGGAGTTCTCGCAATGTCTCTTGTAGGTATGACCGTGTTGGCCGGATGCTCTTCTTCACCGGATTCGACAGCAGATAATGGGAAAGCTGCGGAGGCTTCAAAAGCAGGCGGAACGCTCACCATCGCAAGAAAGGCGGATGCGAACAACCTGGATCCTCAATTTATAACCAACATTCCTTCAGCCAATTACATTTTTGGTAAGGTTTACGAAGGTTTGCTCATGACGGATAAGAATATGGAGTACAAGCCTGCTCTAGCAGAAGCATGGAAACAGGTAGATGACTTAACTTGGGAGTTCAAGCTGCGCAAGGGCGTGACCTTCCACGATGGAACGCCGTTCACGGCCGAAGCGGTCCAGAAGACGATGGAGCGTGCTCTCGATCCAAAAGTAAATTCGCCAAGAGCAAGCAATTTCTCCATGGTCAAAGAAGTGAAGGCTGTGGATGACTATACCGTACAATTCATTCTGTCCTATCCGTATGCCCCGATTCTGTCCATACTTGCCAGCAATGAAGGCAGTATCCTTAGCCCGAAAGCGATTGCGGAAAAAGGTGACAAGCTGTCAAAAAATCCGATTGGAACGGGTCCGTTCAAATTCCAGTCCTGGACGCCAGGACAAGAGATGGTCTTTGTGAAAAATGACAGCTACTGGGGAGAGATTCCGAAGGTAGATAAGGTAGTTTACAAAGTAGTACCGGAAGATACTACGCGGGTCGCTATGGTGGAATCGGGAGAGGTTCAGATCAGTGATCAATTGCCTGTAACCGAATTGAACCGTGTGCAAAATTCAACGTCCATGACGCTGGCTCGCACCGAAGGGCTTGGGGTCGAATACATTGGGTTTAATGTAAAGAAGAAACCGTTCGATGATGCTCGCGTTCGTCAGGCATTCTCCTATGCCATTGAAAAGGATTCTATTATCAAAGGTGTCTATAACGGCGTGGGCAGCAAAGCGATCTCAGCTCTTTCCCCTAAGATGATAGGCTTTAATCCTAAATTGGGCGAGTACGATTACAACATCAATAAAGCGAAGGAATTGCTTGCCGAGGCTGGCTTCCCGAATGGCTTTAAAACGTCGATTGTTACAGATGACAGAAAAGAACGCATCAATCTGGCGGAAGTGATTCAATCTCAGTTGAAAGGGATTGGCATTGATCTCGAAATTAAGGTGATGGAGTACGGTGCGTATCTGGATGTAACCGGCAAAGGCGAACACAGCATGTTTATCGGCGGTTGGGGGAACGCGACGGGCGATGCGGATTATAATCAGTACAATGTGTTCCACAGCTCTTCCCACGGCAGCAAAGGCAACCTGGCTTTCTATACCAATCCGGAAGTGGATAAGCTGATCGAGGATGGCCGCCGCGAAAAAGACGTAGAGAAACGTAAAGCCATCTATGCTAAAGCGCAAGAAATCGAAATGAAAGATAGTCCGTTGATTCCGATTCGTACGATTGATCATGTGGCAGCAACGTCTAAAAATGTAAAAGGATTCTCGTTGAATCCGATTGGTTATCTGATGCTAAACGATGTTACTGTAAAATAAAAGCGGAGAGACTTTGGTGGGGTAAATGGAAACACAAAATCGCCGGTTCTACGGCAGCTTAAGCACATTTCAATGGTTTATTTTCCTGCTGGCCAATTCTCTCGCACTACCGATCGTGATCGGCGGCATTTTTCACTTGTCGATCGAGGAAATATCGGCGTTGATGCAGCGAACATTCTTGGTCGTTGGCTTGAGTTCCTTCATCCAAGGATGGCTGGGGCACCGGTATCCGATTGCGGATGGCCCCGCAGGTTCATGGGTCAGTGTGTTTGTAATTTTAGCTGACGTAGCTGTCAGACAGGGGCAAAGCCTGAAGGGAACGCTGCAAATTTTGGAGGGTGGATTCATTATTGCAGGTCTGCTGCTCCTCATTCTCGGCTTGAGCGGTTATTTCCATCGGCTGCTCTTCCTGTTCACCCCTCTGGTTACCGGTTCCTTTCTTTTGATCTTAGCGCTTCAACTTAGCGGTGTTTTCATGAAAGGAATGATGGCTTTACACGGGGAAGCCTCCCTGCCCGATTATGGAACCGCAGCGATATCGTTTGGAGTCTTTATTCTCGTCATCTTGCTATCTGTCAGAGGCAAAGGATGGATCAAAAATTATGCGGTGTTGATCGGGATTTTATCCGGGTGGCTGTTGTATGCTTTGTTTGGTAAAAGCTCGGGTGTGAGCAGCGCGAACGGGTCTTGGGTTAAGCTGCCGGAAATTTTTGCTTGGGGTATTCCGCAATTTAATGCGGGCATTGTGATCACAGCGATTCTGTTTACGTTTATTTTAGTCTCCAATACGATTGCTGCAGTTTCGGCTGTCAGCCAAGTCGTGCCGGAAACTCCGAGAACATTGAAAGAAACGCTGAACCGGGGCGGGATAGCGGGCGGAATTTCTCATATGCTATGTGCTTTGTTTTCAACGATCGGACTCGTTCCGTTACCGGTTTCCGCGGGCTTTATTCGATTGACCGAACAGACCCGGGTTCGTCCGTTCCTTGTAGCTTGTTTGGCTTTATCGGGTATTTCATTAGTTCCGGTTCTTGTGAACTTTCTGGCATTGCTGCCAGGACCAATCGCCACGGCAGCTTTGCTGGCATCCTTTGTCCAAATGATCGGAATCGCTTTTCAGTCTATTCTGAGGGAAACACTGGATCAACGCCGACTGACTATTTTGGGTATCACACTGCTGATTAGTATTGGACTTATGTTTCTGCCCTCGACCATCTTCCAGGGACTTCCGTCTATTATGCAATATGTATTCAGCAATGGACTGCTTGTAGGCACGATGATCGTGATCCTGCTTGAACAACTTTGGAAAACTGAAAAAGGAGGAAATAAAATTGCCGTTATCTTGGCCTAAAAGCTGGAGATGCGGCAATTTTTTTGCGTTCCATGGGGAGTGAGAGCAATATGGAAGGGAAGATGCCAAGCAGCACCTTCCCGTAAGCCTAGTTATTCTATGGTGCTTTTCGTTGCCTTATACATATTTGCTGCGTATTCGTCGATGTCATCTCGTGACATTCGCAAGCGATTCACAGAAGTGCCATATCCAATTTCCGTTTTCCCCTCTTCTAATCCTATGAAAATTCCATGTGTGAAGGCGTCTAATGGTTCTCCAAGGGTATGCAGCCCCGTACCGCCTAAATTTGTGTTCACGGCCGGGGGAGCAACTTCGATTACTTCTACAGACGTATCGGAAAGTTGGAGTCTTAGACTCATTGTAAAGGAATGAAGCGCCGCAGAGATAGATGAATAGGTGCTTCAATGTTCGTTGTGATTTCTTTATTGAAATAATTCCAATTGTCTTTGGCTGAAGCTTCGCTAATGGAGCAATATTTCATCTGGAGTCCTCCAAATTGTATCTTTTCCTGTCGACAGGACTATGATACGACTTAAACCATGGTTTAAGTCAACACATATATTTTTATTCGGACGAAACCTTATTCAGGATGAAAGTGTCTATACGAAGAGGCACGACGATCGAAAAAATAGGGGAGTGAACAGCCATGAAGGAATATTGGAATCACAATACGGTATTTCACGAAGAGTTAGTGGAAAATGCAAAGGTGCGCGGCGGACGAGTGCTCGACATCGGGTGTGGCGACGGATTACTGATTCAACGTCTCGCGCCTTTCGTCCAGGAGGTTATCGGTATCGATCCTGATCCTAAAGCTATTGAGCACGCGCAAACGCGACTTGCTGCAACACCCAATGTATCGCTTGTAACCGGCGACTTCCTCACCATGCCTGTTCCTTCTCAAGAGGAATGTTATTCTACGATCGTCTGTGTAGCGACTTTGCATCATATGGAATTGAGAAGCGCATTGTTAAAAATGAGCCAAGTTCTCGCACATGGCGGGCGACTCCTCATAGTCGGTTTAGCAGCCGACAAATCTTTTATGGATTACGTCATCTCCGGTCTTCTTGTACTCCCAATCCGTGTCATGGACCGGCTACATGGCGGGATGCAAGATCCGGGTGTTCGGATTGCAGATCCGAAAGAGTCATTCACCGAGATCCGCCAAGCGGTACATGAGGTGCTTCCAGGAGCAATTATCCGACGCCGCTTCTATTACCGTTATCTAATTTCCTGGAACAAACCGATGAAATGACAACGAATTTGAAAATGGGACATATGTCCTTTACCACTGCTTGGACTTATCGTTAAATTAAAGTGAGCGTTGAAGACGAAGGGAGGAACATAGGAGATGAAAGGGGTCATTTACGCTTGTTTGGGCGGCGCGTTCCTGACTTTACAAGGGGCGGCTAATGCGACCATCGGAGAAAGTATCGGAACCTGGCAGGCAGCTGCTCTTACTCAGGGTACCGGATTTGTTGCAGCACTACTACTCGTTTGGCTGGTCAGGGATAAGTCATGGAAGAATTTTAGGCGGGTGAAGCCGGCATACCTGTTCGGCGGGGCTTTTGCAGCTTTTATCCTGTTTAGCAATATAACGGCGTTTCACTTAAATGGTGCAGCGTTAACCGTATCGGCAGTTCTGATTTCTCAAATCACAGTAACCTTAATATTGGAGAAGATCGGTTGGTTCGGCTCCGTCCCACTTCGCTTGCGAACCTCACAATGGGTCGGAGTCGGGTTAATGGTTATTGGTATTTTATTTTTAACACAATAAAGAATAGAATGCCTGGTAAGGGAGGGGGATTGCTATGAAAGAGATTAAGGACACGGATCGGATCAAACAATATCTCAGTCAATATGGCTTGGAACATGTTTTGCCTGAGGGATTGCGGCAGCATCTGGCCCTATACCGTTTTGAATCGGATGAGGCCTTGTGCCTCCAAGGTGAAGAGCCCCAATATATCCATTTTATTGTGCAAGGAAAGGTTAAAGTGTATACAACCTCAACGGAAGGTAAAACTTTACTAATTAATTTTACTACCCCGTTGGGAGTAATTGGGGAAATAGAATGTTTGAGACGGAAGGAAAACCTTAATACAGTGACCGCGGTGTCCCCTGTAGAGACGATAGGCTTTCATAAACGTTGGTTAAGCCAATATGAAGGTGAAGTATCGTTTCTACGGTTTTTGCTTGACATGGTGACCGACAAATTTTATCTGAAATCGATATCCCTTAGTTATAACCTTCTCTATCCAGTAGAAGTCAGGATCGCCAGTTATCTCTTGTCTATTTCAACGGAGGACGAGAATGGGGCCTTTTCAGGTGTAAGCATGACGAGTTTGAAAGATACAGCGAACCTAATAGGGACGAGTTACAGACATTTGAACCGGGTTCTTCAGGGATTCAGTCAGTCAGGACTGGTTGAGCGGAGCAAAAAAACACTGATTGTGAAAGATCGGAAAGGGCTAACAGATGTAGCCGGCAGAAATATTTACGAGAATGGGGAGAGGAAGTTATGATATGGGGCATTTTAATGGCTTTGGCGGCAGGCTCCTTAATAAGTGTTCAAAATATGTTCAACAGTAAAGTAAATGTAGCCGCGAGATCTCATTCTACGACGGCTCTTGTGCTCGGTATGGGCTTCCTTGCTTCTCTCAGTATGGGATTAATATTTGACGGCGTTGGTTTTTTTACGATGAAACCTATGCAACCCTGGTTTTGGTTTAGCGGTTTGCTGGGGATTGGCGTCGTAACATGCGTTGTCAACGGAGTGAGACTGCTGGGGCCAAGCTATGCGATTTCGATCGTCATGGCCTCTCAGCTACTATGTGCATTATGGTGGGATTCCGCAGGCTGGTTCGGGCTAGATAAGGTTCCTTTTACGTTTCAAAAAGCAATAGGGGTGGCTGTGTTAATCTGCGGTTTGATTTTATTTAAAGCAAAGCCCAGAGCCCTCGTGAAGGATAATGAAGCCGTCATAAAGAACGCAACCATTTCTGAATAAAATCGTCCAACATGTATAAAGATATTGAATTTGTTGGAGGCGAAAATGCGACTTGCCATAAGCTTGTTTTTTGCTTTATTAATTTCTTCTGCTTTATTTACCGGTAATGTTTCAGCAGATTGGGCACATATGTTTGTTGTTAATGACGGAAAAATATACGTTATATCAGAAGAACATTTAGACCCGAAGGAAATTGGTTCGAAAATAGGCAGGGTTACAAGATATTCCGATCAAGAAGGTACTTACTCTGGAAACTTTTCCAATCGCTATCCAGTAGGAACTGGATATTACGAAATTATTGGGGTTGAAATAAATAAAGCAATTGCTATAAAAGACGATAAGGGGTTGTATATTAAAGCAACTTATGGCGGTGAATATGCAGGGAACAGGTATAGTTGGATAGACATTTTGCCATATGTTTGCGCGGCTCTGTTAGTGTTTATTGGTGGTTATTTAATGAAAAAGAAAATTAATTGGTGACTTGTTTGACTAGCGTTGAACATCGATGGGGGATAAGCGATTGGACAGGGAAGCACTAGAACTTTATAAAACATTCATTGATGATTTAGTCAAGCTACGTCCTGGTGTAATCCTTCGTTTAAACTTGAGGGCTTTGAAATTGCAAAGTAGGCTGTCGCTATTATGCGAAGAAGTGGAGAAAATGCAAATATAAGATTTACAAAAGAGAAATTTTATAAGAATGGGGAACAAAATGTTCAGACAACAAAGCAATATAAATTTTTCATATTTTGTTGGTCAGAAAGTAACTGATGTACCCATAGAGCCAGATTTATCATTCAGAATAATATTTGAGAGTGGTTGGCTAATGATTGAATGTCCTTGGCGAATTAGGCAGTTAGAAGTGGCTGTAGGGAGAAGTGATTGTGTTTCTGCACCCAATAAGTATTCATACTCTACAGTAAGACAATTTTTAGAAGGTAAAAAAATCACTAATGTTTATCATTTTGAATTTATTTCGGATTTAATTGTTGAATTTGATAAGGATATATATCTTGAATTATTCCATGACAGCTCCTACTTTGAAGGGTGGCAATTGCAAGGATATAATGATTTTTTACTTGTTTCTTTGCCAGGTGGCAATTATTCCAATTTTGAGGCTAAATAACGCATGGATTTCACTGGGAAGAAGGTTAATTTAGCGGGGGAACGTTTGTTCAATACACAGTAATGGGAGGCTGCCGGCACGATAGGCAGCCTTTCGCTCACCTAACGGGAAGGATTACGAGGTGATTGTCTTGAATATATCCTGTATTTCAAATCAGAATACAGGAAGAAAGGTGTGGAGATAAGATGTCTGCCACAGTTATTAGTTTAATTCCAACTAATCCAGAATATGTCCCAACTGCGAAATGCATTGAAATGATCCATGAATGGATACAACAGTATAATGCACAAATTATTATTACCGATGAAGTGCGATTCATAGATCAGGGAGAAAATTTTGAAGATATTAAATGTCCTTTTTGTTCTAGTGAGATTGAGATTAAATGGTGGCAAGACAGAATGGAGAAAGCTTCAGAAAGTTCATTTCATGAACTCACATCCATAACTCCATGTTGTAATCAGAAGACAACACTAAATGAACTAAATTATAACTGGGAGGCTGGCTTTGCTCGATTTTCAATAGAAATATTGAACCTGTCGATAGATATTTCTGAATATGATGTTTTAACCATCGGGGAACAGTTAAAATGTTCATTAAAGAAAGTGATTGCACGTTACTAAATTAAGCTAAACGCAGAACGATAGTTGAATGAACACTCAGGACGAGGCTGCCGTATATCGGTGGCCTTTATTACGTTAATAGGCAGTTTTCTTCAACATGGTGTGTTAAGATATTAATGCTTTCATTTGATTTAAGGGAGGAAAGGTCTTGAAGCTCATTGTGAACACTTCTCCATTTCGCTTGGAGCAAGGTTATGATTTGGGGTATGGTCCAAGTGTTTATGACACAATGGCGGAGGTAATTCTGGCATTTCAAAACCCGAATGAGGATATTCTTTTTTCGTATGCAAATTGGGATACAGAATTGGATCCACATAAAGACTACTTTATTCAAGAATCAGCGTGCTCTTTCCACTTTGGAATAATCCATGACCCCGATCAAGCAATAGCCCAAAAGGTGAAGGAAGTACTCTGGCATCATTATGAGCCTAAGTGCGAGCCGAAATCCAATATGGCTTTACTGGATGAACTGATGACTCAGTTTAAGGAAACCCCTTTCACTGAGTTGAATGAGGAGTTAATAAGAAAAATCGGCACAACCGTGCACGAAATGCAAACTATCTACGCCCTTGAGGATCGCGACGAGAAAACTCAATCGTTTGTGAATCACCGTTTAGTCGATACCACCTCTACCTGGCCTCTCTCTAATGACAGACCCGTTAATTTAAAAAACATATTGTGGTATCGAGCTAACACGAAAGAAGAAATTCTGAGGTCTTTTGATCTAACTGATTGGTGGTTTACCTGTGCGATCGTGACCAGGAACACGACCGTTGAAAATTTTAACTACTTTCTAGATTATACCGAAGAACATGGAGAGGAACATGACGGTATGGTTCTCTACATTACGGCCAGTAAAAAAATGCATTTTAAGGACACAGTACTTCCACGACTGATAGGCCTCTTAGGCGATAAACTAGAAGTCGTAGGTTAATACACAACCCTAAATGCCACACAATAACCGACCAAAACAAGGCTATCGGTGGATCGATGGCCTTTGTATGTGCGAGATGCGATTTTATATGGGGGTTCTAAATGGTAGAAGAAAAAGAAAGATGGTTATATAAAAAGGGAGATCATGAAAATGGCCCTTTCACAACGAAAGAAATGAATAATTTGATTCAAAGTGGAGAACTGAAACGCATTACAAATGTCAAGCGGAATGATTCGGTATGGAATGCAGCCGAAACCTTTGCAGAGCTACAATTCGAGAACACAGCTAAAGTAGGCGTACGGCCATGGGCCAGATATTGGGCAAGAAGTTTTGATATGTTAATTTTAGGCTTCCTATTCGGTATTCTCATGTTCTTTATCCCGATGGATTTCATGAGTACCGGCTTTGGAAGTATTATTCTGGGGATTGCTGTTCTTATTGTCTCCATCCCTTATGAGGCAGTCTTACTAAAATTGTGGGGAACCACAGTAGGCAAGTGGATTTTTGGTATAAAGATACGTAATTTGGAGGGCCAAAGACTGAGTTTTAGTAAAGCTCTTAGGCGAAGTTTACTCGTATGGTGGCGAGGGCAAGGCGCAGGTCTTCCGATTATTTCAATGATTTTTAATTTGAGCGGCTACCAACAACTGAAACACAATCTTGGAACGACAACTTGGGACCGGGATACAGAAGCTGTAGTGTCTCACCGACCTAAGAGTTGGTGGGGGGAATTGCTGGTATGGCTAATGGCAATTCTAATACTTTATTTCCGATTTAGTGCGTATTTACCCCAGTGAAAGCTTTAGCGATAATGGTATTATGCTGGGGACTAGATAGTACAGTTCGTTTGGATGTGATTGAATAAACATATTGAAATAGATATCTGGGAGCGGAGAGTGAAAATTTGCAAGAGATTAAAGACAGAAAATTTCAATTTTGGTTTTACAGGGTGAGTCATGGAGAACTTCTTATTCGTAGCCCAAAAAGCAAGGAAAACCCCAAAAATATAGATATCATGTTTTTTGATATTACATACATTGAATTACCTCGTTTTTTAGATGAAATTATGCTCGATGAAGCAACAAGTGAAGAAATCCTTTATTACGAACTAGACCTATTTGAACTTCCATTTGAAAAGCTAGGTCTATCAATTGGAGTAATCGAAGATGACACTGATTTCCGTTAACTTTATGTTCACCATTGTTTATGGAAGTAAACGGACAGATTAGTATGATAAAACGAGGTGAAAAATCTTGATGGGCATGGGGAACAAAAAGGAATCGAAAAAACAGTTAATTATCCTAACCATAATACTCGTTACCATACTTGTTGCAGCGTGTGATAATTCAATGGCAGAAAATACTTCAACTAAGCAGCAAACTCTCGCATCCATGGCACCTGAAGAAATGGTTGATTCTGTGCCTGCTCCAGTCGTCGTTTTGGAGGGATTTCCCATGCCTATAACAAGCGGAAATAGAATTTATTTTTATCATGAAGGCGATCTAACCGGTTGGACGATTGACCGTTCGATGACTTCCAACAACAGGGAGACGCTCCAAGTCTATCGAACTGATACACGTGGAGTAAATTGGAGCTTCACTCACCTTCCAACAGAGCAGGCATGGGAGGCTACTGTGGATCAAGATCATGTCTTTGCATCGTTTCATCAAGACGGAGCCTCTTGGGTTATGCTGCAATCGGAGCCAACAGGGAATATTAGCTACAAAACACTGTACCGATCACAAGACAGCGGGGCAACATGGACCTACATTGGCGACTTAACTTCCGATATCAATGGGGATGTCACTTCAATCATGATGCTGGAGGATGGATCTGGATTTATAACTTCCTCCTACAAGGAGAAGGGTGTGGTTCCCTTTTATCGTACAACGGACGGTGGGGAGTCTTGGAAAGTGCAAGAGTTTCCTCATAAGAGAGACTTTCAAGTTGGAATAGCATATCCAGCAGAACTTGGTGCGGATGGGATTGGAACGGTAAGGGTGGATTATATCAAGGAACAGGGCTCGGAAACGGTTTGTTACGAAACAAACGACAACGGTGCAAACTGGCATCTTTTCGAAACGGCATCCATCCTACGATTCCATTCTAATCAAGCGGCTCTTGATACAATAAAACGCTTTGCCGACAACTGGTTAGCTCAAGATGAGCAGAAAGTCGATGAGCTGATGGAGGAGGGGGCGCCAATCTTGTGGATAGAGCAAATGAAAAAGCACCGTTATACTTTTGTCAGAGCATTTCAACCATCAAATGATGCTAACCAGGATCAGTTATGCGTGGGGCTTAAATATCAAACGGATGCAAAAGACGATTCAGCCATTGGAACGATGGCGGTCTGTGTTCGAAAGCAGCCAAACAGCAGCGAGTGGCGAGTCTACATGTTGGATTGAAGGGAAGGAGAAATAATCATGTGACGAAAGAAATTTTCATATAGTATTTAATATCAATAGATAGCAAGGAGGACTGTATTTGAGAAACATACTTAACTTACTGGTCACATTTCTTGTTTTTTGGTGTGGGAGTCAATACTTCAATCCGTACATATCCATCTCGGATACAAAAACATTGATATTTGCAACAGTGCTTATGTTTGTTATCAGTTTCATTTATGGTCTTTTATTAACAATTTCAATGCTGTCCATAGTAATCGGGATTGGTTGTTTAACAACTCCATTGTTAGTGGCAGCTTCACTTGTCTTGACACCAATAAAGTTATGGCTTCTTGATAAGTATTTACCGGGATTTGAAATTCATGGATTTTGGACATATGTAATTCTTACCATATTATTGAGCATCTTTACTGTAAAAGTAACAAGTAAAAAGCATTTATAGTGGATGAAGGTCTACATCTGCAATAATGTACTATATGGCATTTCATTTTAAGATGTAGGATATGAGAATAGCTTGAAAGGAGCGTTCTCATGAATATTACATCTTTTTTGATTTACTGTATGATTGCCACTTTTACTCCGGGTCCTACGAATATCGTCATATTGTCTACCGTGCACAATTTTGGGGCAAAAAAAGCAATGAAATATTCGTATGGAGCAACGATTGGATTTGGTTTATTACTTGTTATTTCTGCTGCGTTAAATACAATACTTGTCACGATTATACCGAAGATATTAGTTGTCATGCAGATCATCGGGAGCATGTACATGTTCTATCTAGCTTATCAAATATACAAGAAAGACATGTCAAAACCAACCGTAAACCAACCGGCTACCTTAATGTCAGGCTTCCTGATGCAGTTTTTAAATCCAAAAGTTATCCTCTTTTCAATGACGGTAATTCCAAGTTTTATTTTGCCCAACTATAATGCGGTCCCTGCGGTGGCGACAAGTATTATAGCTATAACTCTGATTGGACTTGCAGCTTTTACGACCTGGGTTCTCTTCGGTACAATCTTCAAGGATTTTTTACGTAAGCATGATAAGATTGTTAATGTACTGATGACCTTATTTTTAGTTTATGCTGCGATCATGATCTGGATATAGTCAGCTTATGTAGAGGTGATTGAAATGGAGAAATTTGTCTATAAAAAGTCGGCAGGGATTACGGCATTGTCAGCAAGCATGACTGAATTTAAGTATAAAAAGCACTCCCACAAGGAGTATGCCATAGGTGTAACATTACGTGGTATTCAACATTATAACCTGGACGGCAGTTTTACAATTATCTTATCAAAATGGCATTATGCTTTTTAATCCGGAACAGGCTCATGACGGAATGGCACATGATAAGGAAGGTCTTGATTATGTCATGCTGTATATTGAGCCGCAAATGCTTTTAGAGGCTGTAGAGAAAAATGATCTCATACGTTTTTCTGATCCTATTGTTTATAATCGAAAACTTGAACAACGAATATTAAGTCTTTCTCATGCTATATTAAACGAAAAAGATGAGACGTTGTGCAGTGAATTGCTTTTATCCCTCACAGACAGCCTTATTCAAACCAACCTTTCTGCACATGACAAAAAAGATAACGCGTTAATTAGAAAAGCTAAGGAGATGCTTCAAGCCAACTTAGAACATGTACTTAAGCTTGATGAAATCTGTAAAGAGCTTCATTTATCGAAATTTCAGTTTATCCGATTATTCAAGGCTCATACCGGAATCTCACCTTACCAATACTTTCTGAACTGCAAAATCGAACGTGCCAAACAATTAATTGAACAAAATAGAGATATTTATACGGCAGTAGCTGCATGCGGTTTTGTTGATTTAACCCATTTAAATAAACACTTTAAAAGCGTATACGGAACAACAGCGTTTGAGTATATGGCTCATATAAATTCAAGAGGGAAATGGAAGGCTTAAAATATGGAGTAAATCCGATGGTTTTTCAAACTTATATTTTGCAGGTATTTGTTCATGGTCCTTACATCCCCATAAAGCCAAACCAAAATCCACACCGGCATCGCGCGCACATTCAAAATCATAGATCGTATCTCCAATATAAATGGAAGATGCAGGTTCCGTTTTTGAAATCTCCAAAAATTTTAGAATGGGTTCTGGATTAGGTTTATGTTTCTTAGTATCATCTGCACAAACTATGTATGATAGAAATTTCATTAGGCCAAATGGAACGAAATCATCGTTTAGTTCTTCTGTCGTCTTAGAAGTGACAATACCTTGGATTAAACCTTTATTGTTTAACGTATCCAACAGATTGTTAATCTCATCAAAAACATGAATGGAAGGATAGAAATCCTTCATAAAGTAGTTCCATCTTTCATTAGCCTTATCAATATTTTCAATGCCTAGTTGGGGTAAAGAAACAGAACCTGGAATTCCTAGTACAAATGACAGTTCGGAGAGTTCAACTTCTTTGTTGTAATCTGTTCTCAACATTTTTTGAAGTGAACCCAAAACGGCTTCTTCCGTATTAATCAGTGTTCCGTCAACATCAAAAATAATGGTCTTGTACATAGTTCGGTTTTCCTCCTGTACGATTGTTGCCCCCATTATACCATTTAACGGATAACGTTAGTTAAACAAATCAGGGAGCAGATTGCCGCGGCAGCTGCTCCCTGGTTCTATTGAAGTAACGGAGGCAGTTTAGCGTAATAATTGATCCTAAAAAATAAAGATTCAATGTGGTATTGTATAGTAAAAGATGTCAAACGGAGATGGTTTCGCAATGGATCACTTATCAATACGAGATGAGATTGAAGAACTAATAAAATCAAAAAAAAGTCATGAATTCTTTACTGAAGTAGATAAGAATTTGTGGAAACCAGTAGTCCAAAAAATCGAGGAGAGTTTCATTCAAAAACAACATTATACAAATAGTTTACATTGGGGTTGGCAGCGTCTTAAAGATCCACAATATGTGTTGAGAATGGTTGACACTTCTAATAGATATTTAAAGTACTTTGTTAATGATGATAGGGTTTGGTTTATTGTAGAGGATTACAAAGATAAAATGTGGCTATATGAAGGAGATACAAATTTTATAATAAAGAATGTTATTCCTGAACTTATGCATCTAAGGGAATATTATTTAATTTCAAAAAAGTACGAGTGGTTATTATGCATTAATCATGATGATATTGTGTTCGGATCAGGGTTAGAGGTAGTAAATAAGATGAAAAAGTTTGAGCAAATGAACTCAGAAGAAATTATTAGGACTTGATTGGTTCTCATTAATGGAACTCGTGCCCATACTTGATTACGCTAACGGGACACTATAGCTTAATAAATTACTAATGAAGGCAGCCGACATTAAACGGCTGCCTTTTCCCCGCTAACGGGCAGCATTCCTATTATGAGGAAATACGAGGTTTGAGAAATAAAAAGACTCCTTGGTATGATGTTTATGGGTCCCTGATGCTGGCCAGCGTCGGATCCAAAAACAAAACCAAGGAGACTACAACATGCATTCTACTCAAAATGAACGAATTAATCAAATTACTTTTTCTACTTTAATTATCGGAGTAGACATCGCAAAATTTAGACACGTGGCGAGAGCTCAAGACTTCCGCGGGGTCGAGTTCGGGAAGCCACTTACGTTTGAAAACAATCGAGAAGGCTTTGAACTATTTGTGAGCTGGTTTAGGAAGATTACGGCGGAACAAGGATTCAATGACGTCATAGTTGGTATGGAACCAACGGGTCACTACTGGCTCAACCTCGCCCATTTTCTTAAAGAAGAGCAGGTAAAATACGGCGTAGTGAATCCACTACACGTAAAGAAAAGTAAAGAATTAGATGACAATTCCCCAACAAAGAATGACATAAAGGACGCAAAAGTGATCGCACAGTTGGTCAAAGACGGGAGATACGCTGTACCGAGCCTTCCTCAAGGTGTTTATGCCGAACTGAGGGAAGCCATGAAAATTCGCGAGCACCTAACAACTGACCTTTGTGTTGTACAAGCACGTGTCCATAATTGGTTAGATCGGTATTTCCCAGAGTTTCTGACGGTATTTAAGGACTGGGAGTGCAAATCTGCTATCCAAATGCTAAGCCTTAATCTACTGCCGCATGAGCTTGTTTCTGTGCCAGACGAGACATTGCTGCAGCATTTAAGAGAAGCTGCAAAGCGTGGGCTTGGTCTAGGTCGAATACAGAATCTGAAGGCAGCAGCCGGCTGTTCTGTTGGCATCAGGCAAGGTTCTGAGTTGGCTAAAATGGAACTAAAGTTGTTGCTGACACAGTACGAATGGCTTCAGAACCAACTTAAGGAATTGGAAGTAAAGTTAGATGAACTGCTAGCGCAGATCCCTCATGTAAAGCAAGTGTTGGCCATGCAAGGAATTGGCCGGGATACCATCGCTGGCTTTCTAGCCGAAGTAGGAGACATTGACCAATACCGACATCCAAAGCAGATCACGAAGCTCGCTGGACTGAACTTGAAAACAAATTCACCCGGCACACACACAGGACAAACAAGGATCACAAAGAGGGGCAGGAAACGGCTTCGTGCTTTGCTATTTAGAGTAATGATGCCACTTGTCGCTAAAAATACAGCCTTTCGAGCCCTGCACGAGTATTACACCAAACGACCTGTGAATCCATTAAAAAAGATGCAGTCTCTCATCGCGTTATGTAACAAGCTCATACGCATCCTTTTTGGTATCTTGCAGAAGGGCCATGAGTTTAGTGAAGAAAAAATGATCCAGGATATCCCTCGATTTACGGAGATACCACAAGCAGCTTAATTTTCGCTTTTATATGATGATGACCTAGGCAGAAAAGATAACAACAAGAAGCACGGATGAGTCGGAAAGGCACTAAACTTACGGACAAAGATCCTGTCGGGCAGCATATCTGACCTCCACCTCATGGACAGGTTGAATGAAGGAATGTGGGAGCGTAGACTCTGTGAGATGTGGGAGGGTTGACCACCATGAGTCATGTGGAGATCCAAAGGTGCAACCATACATTACCATAACATCCGTTTTTTACAGCGGGTGGTTTAAGTAGAGAGTCTTTTGCCCCTCAGCATATCCATAAATTTCTTCCTCTACAACTTCATACCATTGGATTGTTATCTGCTAAAAAGTATAGAAGGTCAAAAACTGAGAAAACGAGAGTATTTAAGAGCAAAGTGTTTCTCCATAGAGGGAGTTTAACGCAATACATTAACATAATTTGTGGTAAAATATTTCCATTACCACAATAAAACAAAAAAAATGAGGTAACTTCTTGTGAAATATTTCGAAGAGGCTAAGCATTTATGGAAAACCTATGTGCCAAAGCAAGGTCAATCAGAGACGGTACAGGGCGAACTAATAAGAGCAATAGAGAAATTAAGGGATGAGGCTCAAAGAAACGGAAATGGCAATTGGGATAAGTGCTTTGATATGTTTTGTGATTACTTGGAAATAACTCTGTGCGATTCGGGAGTGTTTAATATGCTTCAGAAAACTAAAATTAGAAGTAACATCAAGAGGCTTAGGAAATACAATAATCCTTATTTAGAGGACGACGTTTATGATGAGTTAACAGATAGAGTTGTTGAATGGTATTTTAAAAATCAGCAACCGATTTTTAAGCCATATGATCCGAACCAGTACCGATAGTACAAAGGAGATTCCGCTAACGGGAACTTTAACACAATAGGAATGTTGAGGCCAGCAACGATCTAAAAGGGGGGATAAAATATCGTTGAAATATAAAAATGACGAGGGAATGGATTACTTAAGAAGGTACCCAGCTTTGTGGAAATGGATGAATAAGTGTAAAGCTTGTGAGCAGGTTGGATACAAACCTGATTTACCTGAACATATACATCCCGAGTATGCGGTTCCGCACCTTCGATGGAATGATAAATACATACGGAAGTATTTCAAACCGCTTTATCTAAACGAAGAGGGATATTGTGAAGTATGTAAAAAACTATACCCATCTTAACGCGTTTCCGCTAAACGGCGAACGAGACCTTAATCAATTCAGGATGAAGTCAGGCAGCCGTTCAGTGATCTGCTGCCATTTCTCAACCAATAGGTAGCTGTTTCTGCAGTAGCTATGTGTAAATACTAATGGAGGTATTTTGAAATGGCAGTCGTTTGGGATGACATCGATAAATTATACAGCCCTTTTACTGTTAGTATAAGCAAAGGTACCCAAATATTAGTTTGCATTAAGTGTAATAAGGCTATCGATCAAATTAACAAAAAATTACTGGGAAGTTTTTTTGATGGATGGACATTCCCCTCAAAAGGCAAATATATCAAGCCGTTTAAACTGGTGAGCATTGATTTTTCTAAGGAAAATGAGATAGAAGCAAAGATAATCTTGAAAAGAAAAGATCAAGAGATCGACGAACTTAGACTCTTTTGTCAGGATGTATTAGATGTTTTGAATACCGATCACATCAATATCTGTTCATGGGAGAACCGTATTTTGGGGTAAATGTAGCTTGTCAATTTTGGTGTGGAACGATAGCTAAATAAAGAGGGAGCAGTTCACGCGGCAGCTGCTCCCTCTTTTCATTAAAGTAAAGGGAGTTTAGTTACAATATATGGTACTATTGGGGTAGTTACCTTTGAAGTGGCAATTGAACCTGAGAGTAGAACGAACCACTACATGAAAAATATTTGGAGGTCTAATTTTGAGAAAAACGATTACCATTATGTTCATTTTCTCAATAACGATTTTACTAATTGGTTGTAATAAGGATAACACAGTAGAGCTACCAACTACTCAACAGTTAAGTACTCCTACTGCAGTTGCCACTGCGACTCGTGATGTAACAGATACACCAATTGCATCCTCCGGATCAATGACACCCACTCCGACAACAACATCACAGACAATAAGCTCGGTAGATCAAAAACAAACAACAAGTGTGACAGAAGGTACAAAAAACCAAACATATACGATCACAACTACAACCTACTCTCAAGACAATATTAAGGTTCAATACCCTCAAATCCAGGGATTGGGGGATAATTCCAAGGAAAAAACTATTAACGATTTGATTAAAAATGATGTTTTGAAAAGTGAGGTTGAAGCGCCTATTAAGTTTTACCAAGATGACACGCATCAGGATGTACTTACTCTAGATTTGAAATATCAGGTTACAGTGAGTAGTACTGATTTGCTAAGCGTCGTTTACACAGGATATTCAAATATTGCGGGTGCTGCTCATCCCAATGACGTAATTTATTCTGTAACCATAGATCTAAAGAATATGACTAAATTAAAACTTTCTGATTTCACAACTATAGACACAAAACTTGCACAAAAGATTAAGCAATCAACAGCAGTTATAAACGAAGCGGTCAAAGACGGAATGGACAAAAATGATCTAATTTTGGTAATCAAAAATACGGATGATCAAACACTAATCAAGGGATTAAGGGAACAATGGGCCTATAATACTTTCTATGTAACATCGAACTCTTTAGTTGTAAGTGTGGATGTTCCTCATGCTGTTGGAGATTACGCATTAGTAGAATTACAGGGTCAATATAAAGTAGGAAGTCAGTAAGAGTGAAATCTCGATCGTAATGAGGTGTTTTAAGTGGCAGTTTGGCGCAGGAAAGCGATCGAGTTATTCGGTATCAAATTCGAACATCGCGACTTCTCGATTTACGAAGTAATGTACGAGTTAATTCATAGGTTGCCTGATCTACATAAACAAAATAATACTGAAAAATTAGCGGACATATACGGTTACGTAGAGTGGTGCTACAATCAACGCGCCAAAGACTTGTGGAATTCCGCTGGCGTTTCATTTTACGAACATCTACCAGATAATGAGATAACCTATGAACAGATTCCTTTCTGGGTAAAGCCGTACATATTTGAAGACGTAAAGGGACTAATTGATTGGCGTGTGAATGAAACTGAAAAGTATCGTTCTCTCGTGGATCATTTCAATGAAGTAAACAAAACGAATATTAACTATTAGAACTCAAATTGCGCCAGTGAGACGGAATAATTTCGTTGGCGTTATTTATAGTTTATTTATACTACCTGTTGAGTAACAAGAATATAGACCGATAAGCATAAGCAAAATATTGCGGATCTTTATTTTATCGGAACAAACTGATGTTAAGCTAACGGGACACGATAGTGAAGGAGCTTACCTCGCGGCAGCTCCTCTTTTTGTTCATTCAAGTATCGGCCAGGATAGCTTAACTATAAGCATTTTCTACATCCAGTATCTTGTGGCAAATGGTAAACTAAGTGTATTATCACTTCAAATTTGAAACAGGAAGTGAAACGGGTGGAGAGGCTTTTAATTGTTATCCAAAAAAGAGGTGTCTATAACTTATGGGAATGAATCGGAAAGGTAGAAGGAAGTTAATTCATAGTGGAAGAACTTTTTATTGGTATGTTGAAAAAGAAATAAATGATTATGGACAAAAAGATCTTATTGTCGTGTCAGAGGATAAAAGATTTAACATTTCATATGAAGTTGGCCAGTTTGATAAACCTCAAACGCCTCTTGTTGTGATTAAGGGAATGGAGTTTAAAGGACTTGAAGGGTATAATCGGCAGGGTTGGACAAGGGTAAAAGTAACCGCCTGGGAGGATTGCATTATCACACCTGGTTTAGTAAAAACAATACT
>NZ_WHNZ01000010.1 GCF_013141725.1 Paenibacillus planticolens
AATCGATTGGGGAAGAACGTCGGATTTATTCCACTTTGTATGCCAGATCGTATCTGGGTTTCCGTCCACAGCCATTGAGGCTGCGTTGTTTTCGCCAGCCGTTTCCTCACTTGTCGCCGTCGCCGTCATTTTTGACTGAGGGACAGTATCAACAACTGCATTTATGGTCATAGAACGACTTATAACGGTCACCCCGTCTAAAGTAACTTTTACAGCAACGGTTGCATTAAACCCAGTGCCAAGTTCACCTTTCGCAATGATCGTATTGCTGCCTTCAACAACGGATAACCTTGCATCGCTAAATTGATATTCTACAGCAGCCCTTGATAAATCAGCGCTGTCTCCTGTACTTAATAAGCCATTAATTGTGGCAACGATTGGATTGTTGAGTTTAATTGTATTTTTGTTCAAAGTTAAGTCAATTTTACTCAAATAGGGAGCTATAACTATTTTTCCTGACTCATCAACAAAAAGATAAGTAACCTCTTCAATAGAACGTCCGCCTATTGTTGCTCTTATGTGAATCTTTGCCATACCTTTTGAAACAGCGGTCAGCAGGTTTGAATCGCCCACCGTAATCACACCCTGGTTTTCACTTGTTACTGTGATCACCGCATCTTTCATATCAATCGGTGCACCAGCACCCGTAAAAGCCTTAATGTCATACTTACCTGTAGCAGCATTAGCCGGCTTAAACTCATATTGGAAGCGATCAAATAAATTGGACATATCCACTCCATTTATTGCCACTTCAAGCAAATCAATCGTTGAACCGTTTGAACCGCCGTCAAATAGTAATTTAACGTATTGAGCATCCGTGTTTAAAGCGTATTGGTCATAGAATCCAAAATTAGCAGTACCCGTCGGACCGTTAACGGTTTTGACATCAGTCCATGCCACGCCATCAGCGCTAGTTTGAATTTTTATTGTTTTAGGCGTATTGATATATTTTTGTTCCAAAGAATTGAAGTTAAGATTGATATTGGAAATCTGAGACTTTGTCGGCAGATTAAATTGAATCCACGCCTTTTCATTTGCAGGTGCCGACCATTTGGATTGATCAAAATGAATGCCTTCAATTGTTTTTCCATCAACTAAATGACTTACTGCATCTTGATTATGACTAGCTGTAATTTCAGTGCTTCCTGCAAGATTTTGGTATGGCAACAGGTCCATGAATATTTTATTTGTTGTATATGTTTGGCCGTCTAACGTTACATCAGCCCAAACGACTCCACGCGTAGGTTGTTCTACGAACGGCGCAATAATTTCATTTTTGTTGAAAGTAAATCCATTTGTTTCTCTGATCGATACAGGCTTATAATTGTCACCCGCTTTTAAATCAACGACACCGCAGTGCCATTGAATTTGTGCCGCATCAAGCCCTATTGCTCCGCCTTTCGATGATCTGCCTTCGATTTGATATCTGAGTTTTTCTAGTGTACCAACCTCGCCGTAAGCTTCCTTTCCATCCACGAGTAAAGTTGCGCCAATCATATTTTCCCCAACATAAATTTTGCCGTCTCTTGCTGTTACTTTTAATGTATCCTGTTTCGTTACACCTTCATAAGTACCGCTAACTGTGATCGTCGTTGTTCCGTTTGATACCGGTGTTACGATTCCGTTAGCATTAACTGCCGCTATTGCAGGATTCGCGCTATTGTATGTTAAACCTGAAAGATTTGCTTTGAGCGCCGTATATGTCATGTATCCCTCAGTGTTGATTTTGAGCGATGAGGGTGTCAACTGCTCGCCAGTTGCTTTGACATTAGTAAGCGAATATTTGCGTGCAGAATTATCCGTTACAATCTTGATGATGGTATCAATCGGATCCTCCTGGACATTGGCAAGATTGACAGTCAGATTATCTCCATTTTGTACAAAAGAAGTGACAGGAATATCCTCGTTCAACCAGCTTACGGATGTCACATGGTCTGGAACCGGACGAATGGTTAAAGACTTTCCGGCAATGGCATCAAACCCTTTTTTGCTGTCAGGTCCTTTCATAATATGAAGATAAACATTGTTGTCTCTGTACGTTGCGTATCCCCATTGTGGGCCTGTAGTACTGTTAGCTAAAGCAAATTTTTCATAATTGCCTTTTCCATCATCTTCGTAACCATAGCCCGAGAGGAAATATGGCATTGTACCTGTTGTTGACTCATGTCTTTCCGGTTTTCCTACAGGTGCAAACCATGCTGCCAAGCTTTCTCTCACATCAATGTATTCCTGTTCTGCTTTAGGATACCTTGTCGCAATTTCCTCAGGGGAGTTCCAATTGGGCCCGCGACTATCTACAGGTGTCTGATCATTATTATCCACATAGCCTCTGCCGGCATTCATGACCATTTCCTTGGCAACTTGCCTGTAGTCATCTCGTTTACCGTAATAGGGAGATAAGGCGTCTTTTGTGTGTATCATTTTCCATGGTTCCATCGTAGTACGTTTTAAAAGATGATTTGCAGCGCCATTAGAGTAAATACCAGATGCTTCTTCGGTTCTTAAATCAGGGTCTCCATACTCCGCCCCCCATGCATTGGAGTTTACGATAATGTCATCGCTATAATTGCGTACAACGCTGTATATCACATCAAAGTTTTGGTCTGGAATACCTTGCGGTCCATCAAAATAAAGATACGCAGGCGCATAGCGTTCAATCAAATCAGACACATTCTGAACATAAAGATCGGTTGTGTAAACTTGTACCCCGCCGCCATAATATAGCCCAAACTTCATTCCATGACGCTTTACTGCCAGTTCAAACTGTTTCAACCCATCTACTACCTTACCGTTTTCATTCTTCGGAAGATAAACATGCCTTTCATTTTTTGGATCCGCAAATTTAGACGGCCAGAAATAAGCTTGTTGTACCGATTCAATCGATACCAATGAATGTCCCTGACGTTTTGCTCTTTCAGCCCATAAATCAGCAGAGAAATTGGGGTCTACAAAGTAACTGTAAATTGGGATCGCATGACTTAAAGCGCCCACTCGCCCTTCTTCGAACCATTTATTGGGGCGATCCTTTACTGTAATTGTCATATTCTTTCTAGCCGTATTTCCATTATGGTCAGTTACTTGCACAGTAAAGTTATAGTCTCCAGGTTTGGAGTTAATACTGATTATACCTTTGCTGCTATTTAAATCGACATTTCCATTCACTAATCCATCTGCGATTGTGCCATCCGCATTTAATTCCAAGCCATCAGGCAGTTTGCCCTCAACGATACTCCAAGTATAACCTGGTGCTCCCCCGCCCGCCATAAATTGAAATGCCGATGCCGCAACACCGTATTTATTATTGGCCTTCGATTTATTCCATACATAAGGCCATTCTTTGTAGCCAATCGGCATATTTTGGGTTGGAAGTGGAGTCTTAATAGCATCCTCGGTTGATAGTCCTTGTGTTACAATTTCTAGAGCTGCAGCCTCGCCTTTAACCGAAGGAACAAGTCCATTTATTTTATTGCCATTTTGATCTGCGACTCTTCCATAGAACCCAATGTAAGCTACATTTTGATCTAATGGTGTCGGTACATTGTTTGAATTAACATCTTCTGTAAACGTATGCTTGATTTGAATCATCAGTTTATTCCAACCCTGTTTTAACAGAATCGCTTGTTTTGTCAAATCCTTTTGCACCTCCACAGGTGTGGTCGGTGTGGTTACAGCCTTATCGTTTACATAAAGTCGATATGAACCGCTGGCGCCTACATTAAAATATGCTTGCTGTTCTACTGGGCTGTATACGTATGTGTGAGCGTATACATATTTGTTTCTAGTATCGATACCTTTTTTCACAGCATAATAACCATATAAATCTTGATAATCATCGTAGTTTCTGTTATAAATGCGATCATCGAAATATTCCCATTTATGACTTTCGCTATTCAAGCTTAACGGATCGCCGATTTTGGGAGTGATCGTAGCAGCGCCAGAACCAGATCCGGTTGACGGCTTATTATTTACCTCTATTTCTGAAATGCCGGTTATGTTAGGGTATGGTGTTCGTCCTTTATCGATTTCAACTTTCATTTCAACTACATTCTTCAACCCGGATTGTATAGCATACACGGTTGGTGCGGATGGGTTGGAAGATGTACTATCCACCTTTCCGGATTCTACGATGCTGCCATCATTCAGCGTGAAAGTAAGATGATACCAATTGTTAACGTGACGCCCATCGCCCCATTGCGCTATTTTGACTTCATTAATAGCGATAGGCTCCTTCCATTTCAGCTTTACCCATGGATTAGCATCGTTTTCTGTCACCCACTGATTTTTTGTACTTCCATCAACTAGATATGAAACAGGGTTTACTGCAAGTGTTGAAGATGATGCTGTTATTTCGGATGCCAAAGGCGCGTAATTTACGTTTCCCCCCACTTCAGTTCCATAAATTTGGTCCACTACTGGCGAATCAAATGGACCTGATACCAACCACGAGTTAATAAACGGTGCATTGCCTGTCACTTGCTGTGCGTTTACTTTCGTGCTGGAGAAGGCAAACATGGATGTAGCGATCATCGCTGTTGCCAACACCACTGAAGTTATTTTTTTTAATTTTTTTATCATTCTTTTCTTTCCTCCTTTTGTAAATTCCCACTCGATTCTCAATCCCTCTTCTCAACATTTTGCCTTCAAAATAGCGAATCGCCCACAGATGTCAGGCGCTAGGTGAACACGCTTTCAAACCATTACGCAAGCAGAAGAGGAAGCGAGTTCAATCACATAACTGTGCTAAGTCTGCTTCCCCTCCCTTGATAAATCCAGCTAAATGCTAGCGCTTGTCATTCTTTGCTTCCATGCTTACTTGCCATTCTGCTTTCTCCACTCGTTGATCTGTTTCTGCTTTTCGGCGATAATATCGTCTGCTCCGGCATTCTTCAATTTTTTAATAAATTCCTCATAATATTTATCAGGATCTGCTGTGCCCGAATCGAGCGCATAGAGAAGTTCTTTCAAAGTCGCGTCAACGTTTGCCATTTGGGTTTTAACCGGTTCCGTATTAAATACAAATCCCATTACAGGCGATATCATGGCTGTCTTATCAGCTTGATAAATGATGTTTAGAGACTTTTCACGCGATTCGACATCGGTGTTCTGATCCCACAGCATCCTGCCATAAGACTGTCCGATTTCCCATTCAGACCAGTTAAAATTGTATTGGTCTTTGATCATGTCAATTTTCTTTTCGCCAATCTTCTTGTAGTCTTTCCCATCTTGACCGAAAGCCAGGAGATGGAATAGCTCGTCATTCGTATTCAGCAATTCGATCAGTTGAACCGCCTTTTCGGGATGCTTCGAGTTGGCGCCTACAGCAACTAGTGCAGTTGAAGGAGTATTGGCAGAGATAAAGGGCTCGGTAAACCTCTTGGTGTAACTGTATACCTTGTCATCGGGCGGCGCCATAGCCATGAAAGAAGAGGTGCTAAGCTCAGGCATGTCAACCAGGTCAGGATACGGGTTGGCATATAACGCGGCAATTCGTTTGGCTTTTCTGTCCGGTACATAATCCTTCATCGTAGCGGCATCTTTCTTAATGTAGCCTTTTTGATACCAGCTTCTGAACAATTTAAGATAATCCTTATATTCCTGAGTTTCGTATTGATTGATTACCTTGATATCTTTATCGTTATACCGAACCCAGCCGGGAATTTTATTATCTCCCACAGAATCCATGCCATAAACGACCGACATATCTGCAAAATTGTCTTGCTGAATGCTGTATTCCCAAGGAATCATATCAGGTTCGCCCTTTTTCACGGCATCCAGAAATGGCGTCAGGTCCTCCCATTTCTTTGCTGATTTCCAATCGAACTGGTATTTGTCGACGAAGTCTTTTCTAAGTTGCACCCCTCTGGCTCCGGCCATCCCCCATACCTGGTAATTAATAGATCCGAATATTTTACCATTCACTTTAATGCCTTGCCATATATTCTCGGGCACTCTCGACTTGGTCGTTGGAGCATACTTATCCAGAAGCTCGGTGATATCTTTGAAAGCTCCTTTGGAAGCATTCTGGAAATAGTTCAATTCTCCAAAACTTCCGGTAAAGGCGAGATCAAACGGTTCACCCGAGGAAATCATCAGATTAACTTTTTGCGGATACGTGCTCCAGTCGGTAACGACAAGCTTTAAAGTTGCGTTAATTTTTTCTTTAATGATCTTATTTGCCGCTTCCATAATTCTATCCATGTCTTTAACAGGTGAATTAGCAATATAAAATGTCAATTCTACCGGCTGTTCATTCTGTTGTCCTTTAACCTGGGCTGTCTGGCTTGGTGACACTTCCTCTTTTTTACCCGAAGTCGTATCTGTTCCGCATCCGGCGAGCGCAAGGGGCACAATGAGGGATAAAGCTATTGCTGATGCAATTTTCTTTTTCTGTTTAAGCATTTTGTCCTCCTTTTTTTTGATCCGCATTGACTGCAATTTCATAATAGTAGATTACGAAGATCATGAATGCAGAAAAAAATAATTTCCATTGATAATTCGCTATTGTGATCCTTCAAAAAGTAAACAATTCATTAATATGTGAAGGGGGAAATAATCTCCCCCCATTTCACTGCCGATCAATCCTCATTGCAAGATCGCTTTGGCTACAATGGCAAGGTCTAGAACGTCAACTTTGCCGTCATGGTTTACATCCGCTTTCTCATTCCAGCCCGCTTGACCTTGTTGTGTACCGTAAGCCGCAGCTACGATTGCCAAATCTCCAATCGTGACACCGCCTACTCCATTAATATTTGTGGATATCCGCTTGGAGTCAAACACTTGGACTGCCGCTTCCAATGCATCTTTCGCGCTATCCACCTGCTGCTGGGTGGCATTCGAATCGTTTACTGCCACTTTGGCTGCATCGATAGCTGACTGCAATTGTGCTTTGGAGCCAATCGCATACAGTCCATCTTCATTGCCTTCCACTGCTGCATCGTACTTCGCCTGGGCGTTTGCGATCGCCATGTTCAAGAGCGACTTGTCTACAGGTATACTAGATATAGTTATTTGTATATCACGGGAGGCTCCGCCGACTTTCAGCTCATTCCCCTCCCCGTTAGCAATAACAACATTGCCTACAGAAATTGTCGTATTGGTTGCCTGGGTTACAGATTTGGCCGTAAATTTGATTGCGAGCAAATCGCCTTGGGCAGGCACATTCGCGCCCACGCTGGCAGTCACAATCCGGAGTTGACCCGGCGCCGTCTCTTTTTTATCGATGACTTGGAACCCGTCTTTCAGGGATGTCACCGAATCGAATTGCACACTTGAAGGGTCATACTTTAATGTAAAATCCTGAGCGTATAGTTGCTGGTACACACTTTGCGTAACGTTCAATCCCATCGTTACATCAAATGTCTGGCCAGAGGTCACCTGCTGCGCACTCTTCAAAGTAGCTTGACTTGCCACCGGCTCATCTCCAACTACTCTGTAGATCGCTTTTGCTTTGACTGAGGTTCCAGCTACCGTGCCGTTTACTGTAAATACTCCTGCATGTGATACCATATCTACAGTAATGGGGGCCCATGCAACGTCAACTAATCCAGTTGTTCCATCGTTGTATACAGCCTCGATCTGTGCAGGCAGCGATGGTATTTCACCTAAGTTCGTATCCATAGCAACCGACTTGTAATCTACAATCGTCTTTACAAAATCTTTATTCGCTGCATATACCTCAAATTCTGAAAGACCAAGTTCACCCTGTTCAACTGGAGAAGAATTCGGGAACTTATTATCAGGGTCAATCGTGAATTTAATCCAGCTAGTCACAATCGGCGTATCAAAAATAACAAAGTTGTCAGGTTTACCTTCCCACTTGATATTCTCTACCTTCTTGCTTCCTCCTTCCCATTCCAAAATCCCCTCTCCAATCTCATTGATCTTGTGGCCACGGTCTACCAGGTTCACCTTACCAATTGTTAATGGAGCAGCGAAATCCAATTTAATCCATGGAGCCTTGGTATTATCATTGGGAGATGATGCCCAACTTGTATCCTTGTCACCATCTATCGCTTTTATACCAACATATCTGGAATCATCATACCTGACAGATATTACGGATACACTTGCTATATTCGCTATGTTTCCATCTACTAGAGCTGAAATCGTCTCCTGATTGGTCTCCAGGGTTACTCCATCCAGAGTTACATTTGCTTTAACAGTCGAGAGGAAAGCTCTATTCAAATCTCCTTTGATCACAATTGTGTTACTGCCCGGAACAGCCTCTAATCTTGAATCACTGAACACATAATGTACAGCAGCTCTTGATAAATCTGCCTGTTCGCCAGTATTTAATGTTCCCACTAAAGTCCCGACAATCGGTTCGTTCTTCTTGATGACTTTGTTATTAAAAGAAAGCTTAACATCTTTTAGAACGGGTTTTAAACCAGGTACTACTCTGCAGATCACTTTTGCTTGGACTGAGGTTCCTGCTACTGTGCCGTTTACTGTAAATACTCCTGCATGTGATACCATATCTACAGTAATGGGGGCCCATGCAACGTCAACCAATCCAGTTGTTCCATCGTTGTATACAGCCTCGATCTGTGCAGGTAGTGATGGTATTTTACCTAAGCCCGTATCCATAGCAACCGACTTGTAATCTACAATAGTCTTTGCCACTGCTTTTACTTCAAAGATATTGATCTCCGCAGCCGATGCAAAGCCGCCAGTACCCGCCGTTGCTTCGAGCTTGACATATGATGCATTTGTCGGTGTAAATGTCGCGAATTTCTCTTTATTGTCGTTTGCCCAAGTTCCGCTTGCAACCTTGGCAAAGTCCACTCCATTCGTACTTACATATACGTTATAGCTTGTAATATTTCCATTGCTGCCTCCATCTTGTCTTGGTAAATAGTCGATTGTATCGATATTGTAGGTTCCTCCAAGGTTTAACTTAATCGATTGGGGGAGTACGTCGGATGTCCATTTTGTATGCCAAAAAGTTCCTGAGTTTCCGTCAATCGCCATCGAGGCTACGTTGTTAGCCCCAGCAGTTTCCTGACTTGTCGCCGTTGCCGTCATTTGTGACTGAGGGATATTATTCCTAACTGAAGCAATTGTCATAGGACGACTTTCAACGGTTTCCCCGTCTAAAGTAACCTTCACAACAACAGTCGCATTAAACCCACTACCTATATCGCCTTTAACAATGATTGTATTGCTACCCTCAACAACGGATAACCTTGCATCACTAAATTGATATTTTACAGTAGCCCTTGATAAATCAGTTGTTTCTCCTGTATTTAATAGGCCATCAATGGAAGCAATGATTGGTTTATCGGATTGAATTGTAGTTTTATTTAGAGAAAGCTTTACTTCTTTCAGAAAAGGGTTTAGAACTATTTTTCCCTCAGCATCTACAGTAACATAGAAATAATCGCTTGCGATGTAGCCGCCCTTCTTAACAGATACATTGATCTTGGCCTTGCCTTCTGCCCCGGCTGTAATAACCCCATCTGCGCTAACTGCTGCAACGGATGATTTGTCGCTTGTGATCGTAATGTTCGCATCGGTTAGGTCAATAGGATCGCCTAGATAGGAAGAACCTTTTACTCCAACCGTTACCGTTTTGTTATCCGTTGCGATTTTCGGATCAAGCTTAATGCTGCCAAGCGCTGTTAAATCTGCTGATGAGAATACTTGAACATCCAGCACATCAATCGGGCTGCCGCCTTGACCGCCGCCAGGGAAGGATACTCTTACATAACGCGCCTGCACGTCGGGTTTGCTCGGATCAATGGGATAGTTGTAATACAAGCCCTCTTGCTCCCAAGCATACAAGGTTGTATCGCTTTTCGGAACTGCCAGTGTATTTCTCGATGTCGGCAATCCACCGCCGGACAATGTGTTTGTTTCGTTGCCTGCTATCCAATTTGTTCCGTCAACGCTATACTCAATCTTTACCTTATTCGGCACGTTGTAGTAAGTAACGTTGTTGGCATTCGGCATATGGTGATTAAAGAAGATATTAACGCGGTTAAGCTTTTGCAGTTTGCCCAAATCATACGTGATGCTCGGATTTGCGTCGCTTGCCGGCGCTACCCATTTTGAGAGATTGCCGCCGGTCGAATCGTTGATTATGCCGTCAGATAATTTGGCTGCGTTACTGCTGTCGCTTGTAACTGTTGGCGTAATTCCAACTGCAACGTTTACATCCGGGACAAGTGTAATGTAGTTACGTGTCGATGTATATGTCTTTCCGTCTACAGTGATGTCAGCCCAATAGCTGTACATCGTAGGAGTGGAAACTTTACTTGTAAATTGCATGGTGTTGCCATTTACAACGAACGGTACTTGATTTGCTGGCACTTCAGTTACAATGATTTTACTTGCAGGGTTGTTACGGTTACCGTCAACGGTTGCATAGTGGTACTTGATATTAGTGCCGCCCAGAATATCAACCGTGCCGCCCTTTTCTGTGAATCCCTGGAATGTCACAGCAATGTCTTTGTTTGTGGAGAATTGTCCCCAGAACAAAGCCCCATTCGTGAACATATTAACACCAACAAGCGGAAGTGCTGCTGAAATCGCACCGCCCGAAACCTTTACAGGATATGTGTCGGTCTTAACCTGAGGAGCGTTCACACCATCATCATAGGTTGCCGTAACTGTGATTGTAGCTGTACCGTTACCGACAGCTGTTACCAAACCTGTTGCAGAGTCTACAGTTGCTACGCTTGTTTTGTCGCTTATGTAGCTAAGTGTAGCAGGTGCGAAAACATTGGTGTAGTTATTCATATAGCTCTCTGCTCTAAGTTTCAGTTTGTTTGGTTCAGTTTGGCTGCTGAACAATTTAACACTTGTCATTTTGTATTTTCTTGCAGGGTTTTGTGTTGTAATTTTAATGATTGTATCAATAGGGTCGGCAACAACACTTGAGGTGTCAATTGTAATATAGGTTTTGCCATTGCTTTGTTGTGTTGTGAATGGCAGGGAACCACCCTTGTTCAGCCACTCGACCTTGTCAACCGGGTAATCGAAGGGACCAATTCCGCTCATCGAGGCTTGGCCGGTAAATCCTGCCTTGCTCGTATTGGGAATCAAGTTTTTGATCATGTGCATATAAACATACTGGTCACGAGACATGGCGTAACCCCAATCTGGACCCTGACCATTGGCGATAGCCTTCTGCGGATCAGTTTGCCAGCCTGATTTAATGGTGTAATCCATGGTGTATGGCAGGGTGCCGTACATGGACTCACGCAGGTCCGGACCACTGGCATTTGCCATCCATTTTGCAATGTTGCTACGCATACCTAGCAAATTCTGTGACTCAATAGGAATCATTGAGAAGATATTTGTGTTATCCAAATTACTAAACAGGTTATCCATACCGCGGGTTCTACCAATGGACTGGTCATAATTCATGACATAACCGTGTCCGTATTGGTCAATGATTTCCTTTGTTAACTGAATCCAATTGTCGCGTTCGTTGCCACCTGCGTATTGTGCCCAGACATCGAATGCAGTTGTAAATGGATCGTTCCATTCCTCATGGGCAACTTTTCTTGTTTGTGGTAAAATATTTTTTTTCCAGCCGTTGTTATAAGGTTCATCGTACCAGAATCCACGCTCCATAAGTGTAATATCTTGGTCACCCGTTTGAGCATTGGGGTTTGCATCAAATAAAATACGGTCGTTATAGTTACGGGCAGAACTCCACGACACGTCAAGATTGGTATCGTTCTGGGGGTTACCATCGACAAAGATATACCATGGATTGTATCTTGCTACCAAAGCTTGAATATCGGTATCAAAAACATAACGACCTTCATACAATCCCGCAACGTACAAACCGAACTTCATGCCATAACGCTCTACAGCCTGCTTTGCCTGCATAACTCTGTCTTGTACATGCCATTTGCCATCTTCAGACTTGTATAATGAGTTGTACTTGTACTGTACGTTACTGTCGCTCGGGGTTAAGTTTGCGTTGGGTGACGGCCAGTAGTAAATGGTGTTTTGCAAGGTTTCTGTCGAAAGCATGGTCATTCCCAATTCTTTAGCTGCCTGTGCCCACGCGTCATAGTTGTAGTTCGGGTCATAAAGATTCGGATAGGTGCCTGTCGTGTGTGACAGCGCCGACATCTTGCCCTCAATAAACCAATCAACCGGGTTTTCCTTGACCGTTATCGTATATGGATGTGTTGCAGTAGCACCTTGAGCGTCCGTTACCTTCACTGTGAAGGCATAATCTTTTTGTGATGTGCCTTGAGCGCCGTCTGCAACAATGCCGTCAATGTGACCGTCGGATGCCAATGTCAGACCGGGCGGCAACTGACCAGCGGCAATTTCCCAAATGTAGCTGGGATCTCCGCCCGCAGCCTGGAATGTAAAAGGAGACGCCTGCGCGGCACTAGAATCTGTATTCAGTTGGTTGTCGATTTTGGGAACCATCCATACATACGGATTTTCATCGTAAGCGTATGGAAGTGTGTTTGAAGGATAGTCGTTTGCCGGGACATTTGCATTGCGGGCATCAAATGCCTGTTTATCAATAGCAAGGCCCTGTGTAACAATGTTCAATTGGTTGTTTGTTACGTTTGGTCCCCATACGGAGTAGGTGAGACCGGGAATTGCGTTTCCTTTGCTGTCGCAAAGTCTTGTATAAAATCCTAGGAAATTCTTATTAGCGCCTGGGTTTTGATGCTGAATTTCGATGAGAAGCTTGTTCCAACCTTGTTTTAAATTGACTGTATATCCTGTACCATTCTTGTTCAGACGATCTGGTATCTGAGTTTGTTGTCCACTGAGAATATCGTTGGCAAAAAGTTTATACACACCCGAACCGCCTACCTGCCACTGAACCGTTTGTGCTGTGGGGCTGTAAACATAGGTACCGGCCACTACCCACTTATTGAGTGTATTCTGCCCCTGTTTGACATCAAAATAACCCATCAGGTCATTGTAATCGTCATAATTGCGGTTGAAGATACGGTCGTCGAAATATTGCCAGGTGGATGTTTCCGTGCTGTTCGGATCGGTAAAAGAATTGCCAATGACAGGAACGATGTTTCCAAGAGATTGCTCGTTGGTAAAAGGACCGGATACCGCCCATTGGTTCATGTAGGGCGCGGTGCCGTTCGTTTGAGCCGCTTCTACTTTATTAGTATTCATATACGAAAACGACGGAGCCATTATAGCGGTTGCTATTAATACAGAAAAAAATCGCTTTAATTTGTTTCTCATCAGATTATTCCTCCATTTAAGCTTCTTTGTAAAAGACTCCTTACTAGTCGTTTGGCCTGGGATGATACCGTTTTCACAAACACTCAGATGAACCATTACGCAAAGCAGAAGAGGAAGCCAGGTCAATCACATAACTGAGCTTAACCTGCTTCCCCTCCCTTGATAAATCCCGCTAAAAGCTAGCGCTTATCATTCTTTGCTTCATGCTTACTTGCCATTCAACTTTTTCCATTCGTTGATCTGTTTCTGCTTCTCGGCGATAATAGTGTCGGCTCCGGCATTCTTCAATTTTTTAATAAATTCATCATAATATTTGTCAGGATCTGCCGAGCCCGAATCGAGCGCATAAAGAAGTTCTTTCAAAGTCGCGTCAACGTTGGCCATTTGGGTTTTAACCGGCTCCGTATTAAATACAAATCCCATCACAGGCGATATCATTGCTGTCTTATCAGCTTGATAAATGATGTTGAGAGACTTTTCACGCGATTCAACATCGGTGTTCTGATCCCATAGGATCCTGTTATAAGACTGCCCGATCTCCCATTCAGACCAGTTAAAATTGTATTGATCCTTGATCATATCTATTTTCTTTTCGCTAAGCTTCTTGTAGTCTTTCCCTTCCTCGCCAAAAGCCAGGAGATGGTATAGCTCGTCATTCGTATTCAGCAATTCGATCAGTTGAACCGCCTTTTCGGGATGCTTCGAGTTGGCGCCTACAGCAATTAACGCACCTGAAGGTGTATTGGCAGAGATAAAGGGCTCGGTAAACCTCTTGGTGTAGCTGTAAACCTTGTCATCCGGTGGAGCCATAGACATGAAAGTAGAGGAGGCAAGCTCAGGCAAGTCAATCAGGTCAGGATACGGGCTGGAGTATAATGCTGCAATTCGTTTGGCTCTTCTGTCCGGTACATAATCCTTCATCGTCGCGGCATCTTTCTTAATGTAGCCTTTTTGATACCAGCTTCTGAACAATTTGAGATAGTCCTTATACTCCTGAGTTTCGTATTGATTGATTACCTTGATGTCTTTATCGTTATACCGAACCCAGCCGGGAATTTTATTATCTCCCACAGAATCCATGCCATAAACGACAGACATGTCCGCAAAATTATCTGCCTGATTGCTGTATTCCCAAGGAATCATATCAGGCTCGCCTTTTTTCACAGCATCCAGAAATGGTGTAAGATCCTCCCATTTCTTTGCCGATTTCCAATCAAACTGGTACTTGTCGACCAAATCTTTTCTAAGCTGCACTCCTCTGGCTCCGGCCATCCCCCAAACCTGGTAATTAATGGAGCCATAGATTTTACCATTTACTTTAACGCCCTGCCATATTTTCTCGGGCACTCTCGACTTAGTTGTTGGAGCATACTTATCCAGGAGCTCGGTGATATCCTTGAAAGCTCCTTTAGAAGCATTCTGGAAATAGTTCAGTTCTCCAGAACTTGCAGTAAAGGCGAGATCAAATGGTTCACCTGAGGATATCATCAGATTAACTTTTTGCGGATACGTGCTCCAGTCGGTAACGACAAGCTTTAAAGTTGCGTTAATTTTTTCTTTAATGATTTTATTTGCCGCTTCCATAATTCTATCCATGTCTTTAATAGGTGAATTACCAATATAAAAGGTCAATTCTACCGGCTGTTCATTCTGTTGTCCTTTAACCTGGGCTGTCTGGCTCGGTGACACGTCAGGTTGTTTACCCTGATTCGTATCTGTTCCGCATCCGGCAAGCGCAATGGGCACAATAAGGGATAAAGCTATTATTGATGCAATTTTCTTTTTCTGTTTAAGCATTTTGTCCTCCTTTTTTATGATCCGTATTTTGGACTGCTGTTTCACAATAATAGAATACGAAGATCTTTAAAACAGAAAAAAATATAACTTCCTTTAATAATTTGCTATTGTATTTCTTCAAAAAATATAGATTTCATAAATTTGTAAATTTTCCGATTCAAATCATTTTTGAATCTCAGCCAGCCACGGGTAGGCTCGTGAAGTTTGTTCTACCTTATATCAAAAATACAAATTAAAGAAAACATCATTTTTTATAGAGCTGTCATAACGAATTATTAAAGGAAAATATTTTTTTTACTGTTTTATGATTTTCATTGTTCAGCTATTGTGGAATTGTGACCAAGCATAGATGATTTTCATTAATGAGGAGTGGGTAAATGAATAACAATGTACAAGCCGCAATTACTGTAAAGAATGGTTTCAAAAAGGCCGGCTCCGTGCATCGGCAAAGCTTTTTATCGGAAATTTTCAAACGCTGGCCGTTCTACGTCATGGCTCTGCCAGGATTGCTTTATTTCATCATATTCAGTTACTTGCCAATGTTCGGGGCGGTGATCGCTTTCAAGGACTATAATCCGGTAAAGGGAGTATGGGGCAGCAAATGGATTGGGTTTAAAAATTTCGAGTTTTTTTTCAAGTCCGATGCGCTTTGGAGGGTTACGTTTAATACGATTTTTTACAACCTGATCATTATTCTGATGGTAACCGTTATATCCGTTGTTTTCGCCATCTTATTGCAGGAAACCGGCAGCCGGTTACGGACAGCGCTTTATAAAAGCGTGATGTTGCTTCCGTTTTTCCTATCTTGGGTAGTAGGAGAGTATATTGTGTACGCCTTGCTAAGCCCTGATCAGGGGGTACTGAACGCGATTCGAAGATCACTAGGATTAGAAGATATACAATGGTATGGTGAACCGCTGTATTGGCGTTTTATAATGCCATTGGCATTTATTTTAAAGTCAGTAGGCTATACTTCGGTGGTTTATGTTGCGGCTTTACTGGGAATATCGTCGGATTATTATGAAGCCGCAGAAATCGATGGGGCGAACAAGTGGCAGAAGGCAAGACATATTACGATTCCATTGTTGATGCCCGTTGTCATTATCCTCTTACTCCTTTCGCTCGGAAAGATTTTCAACGGCGGGCTTGGCGACTGGGGGGCATTTTACAATCTACCACGGGAATCGGGGATGTTATTTTCGACGACCGATGTTATCGATACCTACGTTTTCAGGTCATTGCGTACTGTAAACGATATCGGTATGTCATCTGCAGTTGGACTGTATCAATCCGTTGTTGGATTTGTGTTGGTGCTGATTACCAACTTTCTGGTCAAAAAATATGATTCCGATAGTTCGCTATTTTAGCGCACTAATATGAGGAGCGTGTAAAAGTGAAAATGGTATCCTTCACAGGATGGAATATAGTACCGAAGATTCTGATCAATTTAATGTTTGTCGTGTATAGTGCGATGTGCCTTATACCTATATTACTAGTGCTGTCCATTTCCTTAACAGATGAAAAATCACTCGTGACCGACGGATTTCACCTGATACCGAAATTATTTAGTCTTGTAGGTTACGAGTATGTATTCTCCGGGACTTCAACCATTTTGAATGCTTACAAGGTTACAATCCTCGTCACAGTTGTTGGCACATTACTTCACTTATTTGTGACCTCACTGATGTCCTATGCTATTTCCAGAAATGAAGTCAAATACAGGAATCAGATAGCGTTCCTTGTGTTCTTTACGATTCTGTTCAACGGAGGATTGGCTCCAACCTACATTCTGATAACCAGATACCTCCACTTGAAGGATACATTGTTTGTTCTAATTGTCGTGATGCTTGTATCGCCGGTACATGTGATGATCATGCGCAACTTTTTCAAAACGCTGCCAGACGCAATCATTGAATCGGCGAGGATTGACGGCTCGGGGGAATTCATGACTTATTTCCGGATTGTACTCCCTCTGTCTACGCCTGTTCTTGCGACGATCGGGTTATTTATTTCTGTCGCCTATTGGAACGACTGGTTCACCAGCGCGTTGTTTATAGAAAACAACAAGCTTTATAGTCTTCAATATTTACTACAGTCCTTAATGACGAACATTCAGAATTTGCAAAGCAACGAAAGCGCCTCAAGATCTATTGAACAAGCGATAGGTATGCTTCCGGGAGAAAGCGCCAGAATGGCTACCTGTGTATTATCTATTGGACCGATCATTTTAGCGTACCCTCTCTTACAAAAGTATTTTGTTAAAGGGCTGACTCTTGGAGCGGTAAAATCATAGAAGGAACCACATAGGCCTGCACGATGCGATCGTTAAGACAATTGAAAAAGCTCCCTGATATGAGAGGTTAGGCAGTCTCTGACCAATCCCCTCATCAGGAGCTTTTTTCTAATCAAATTTAAACTTGAATTTAGCCAAATTTAATCACGCCTTTGATTAAGCTCTGTTCTCCATCGTCGGTAAACACATTGATCTTATCTCTTTTCGGAGCCAGATAAACCTTTTCTTGAATATCGTAAAATTTGCTTGTATGCCCCAAATCCTGAACAAATTCACAAGTCAGACTCTCATCCATTGTGATATCTCGTTGGAATGTCACCTCATAATTGATATATTGTCCCAAAAAGGTGCTTTTGCTAATTCTAGCTTCCAAGCCGCTCTCCGCAATTGAAAATTCTTCGGGTCTAACCGATATAATAACGTTCTGTCCATCGAACACATCATCAACCAAATTATCCATAGGTATGCTATAGCCATTCTTGAACATGATGCATTTTTCAGTTGATTTTAGCTGGATTGTTCCCTTGAAAAAGTTGGAATGACCAATGAAGCTCGATACAAATCCATTGGCCGGACGAGTGTAGATATCTCTTGGCTTCCCCACTTGCTGAATCACGCCTTCTTTCATGACGGCAATTCGATCGGATATGGCCAAAGCCTCCTCTTGATCGTGGGTTACATAAACAGTCGTAATGCCTACGTCCCTTTGTATATCCCTGATCGCTGTTCTCATGTCAACTCTAAGCTTGGCATCTAGATTCGAGAGTGGCTCGTCCATCAGAAGAACACTGGGGCGAATGACAATAGCCCTGGCCAGCGCTACTCGCTGCTGCTGACCGCCGGAAAGCTTCTCAGGAAGTCTTTCCTTGTAATTGTCTATTTTTACAACTTTCATAATGGCGGCTGTTTTCTTCTGTATTTCATCTTTTGGAAGCTTTCTTAACTTCAAGCCATATTCTACATTTTGCTGCACCGTCAAGTGCGGGAAGATGGCATAGTTCTGAAATACCATACCAATATTTCTTTTGTGAGCCGGAATATCATTAATTACTTGATCCTCAAAAAGGATATTTCCTTCCTCAATCGAGTTAAATCCCGCAATCATTCTCAGTAATGTCGTTTTACCACAACCGGACGGTCCAAGCAGCGTAAAAAATTCTCCATTTTTTATATCAACGGAAAGCCCTGGAATAATTGTGATTTTACCATTATCGTATTTCTTGATGACATTTTTAACACTAATTGCTACGCTCATAACGTTCTCCTCCATTGCTGTATAAACCTGCAAACCAATAAGTCATAGGCTTAACCATTCATTAAAATCCATATTTCGCCAAAGTATTTAGTTGCTCGTGTAAATTTCTTTAAATTTGTCTAACAAATCCTGCGTGTTCGCAAGTCCGGAGTTGAGATCTTCTTTAACAATCTTGAATTCCGATACTTGCTTTAATCCTGGCGGCGGTGGAACATCGTTTCTTGAAGCACGCATATTGAGTTTATCGGTTGTCATGGTTTGCAAATCTTTGGATGTCAGGAAATCAACATTTTCATTACGACTCCTCCTATAATAATGTGCTTGCTACATATTTATTGTAGTGCAGGTGCATCTTACGGACAATCCGAAAAAAGGTACAACTATCCGTATAAATGAACACCCTGCTCAACAATCTATCTAAATAAAAAAGCTCATGAAAGGCGCCAACACCCTCATGAGCTTAAACTACTTCATTACTCTAATATTTATTCACTGATTCTTTGTTAACGACTCCCCGTTTACCGGGCTTCATAAAATTTGTCGGACTTGTGCCTGTATATTTTTTGAACACATTACAAAAGTACTTGTATTCACTGAAGCCTGTCATACTGGCTATTTCATATACCCGGCATTTGCCCGTGACGAGTAGTTCTACTGCTTTTTGAATCCTGTACTTATTAAGAATATCCAAAAAAGTTTGGGAGGTAACCTCTTTCAACTTACGACTCAAATAACTTGGGCTTACTCCCAATCCATCAGCAATAGCTTCAATGGTCAGCTTTTTATCGTATTCACTTTTGATTTTTTTGATCGTCTCACTGACATAATAGTTTTGACTTTGTTCGTCTTTTAGAAAACCATCCAAATCGATATGATGTGTATCGCCTATCGATTTAGTTATATGGTTGTTATCATCGTTAGCCTTGCCTTGACTAATGTTTCGCTTAATATTATTCAAACACCTTCAATGAAATTGCCTGCTTCGCATATTCAAATTCCGTATAACTGGTCAGGATGATGCTATGAAACGGATATATTTTCAAAGCCTGCCCCAACATCTCTATCCCATTCATAACAGGCATCCTAATATCTGTAATCACTAAATCGGGCCGGTGCTGCTGGATCAATTGGAGTCCTTTCTGTCCATCATCCGTATCACCTACAACTGTACAATGCATGGACAGCCAATCAACGGTATGAACAAGACCTTTTCTAATAATCTCCTCGTCTTCAACGATGATTACCCTCAGCATGCTCGCTACCTCCCCTATCAACCGGCATAGTGATCCTTACATTTGCTCCGCCCTGGTGCTCGCTTGATATGTCTAATCCATACTTTTCGCCGTAAATGAGCTGTACTCTTCTATGGACATTGTACAATCCAACATGGGAAGAATTGTTATTATTTTGATCCAGGATATTCCTTACTTTCTGCAGAATCCGCGGTTCCATCCCCTCACCATCATCAGCAATGCTGACGATCAGTGTATCCTCAGCAATACTAGCTTTGATCTGTACCCTCATGGATGAACGGTTAGCAAAGCCATGCATAATTGCATTCTCGATGATCGGCTGAACGATGAGCTTGGGAACAATACAGTCTAAGGTAGCTTCATCAACATGAATCTCGTAATCGAATTTATTTCCAAAGCGATACTTTTGAATGAAAAGATAGTTCTTGGTATACTCGATATCCTCCTCAAGACTCACATCCGTTATCGTACTATTGATACTGTATCTTAAGAGTTTAGATAGTACGACTATCATCGAGTTTGCAGAAGAAGGGTTCATTTTTACCATATAACGAATCGTTTCCAGCGTATTGAACAAGAAGTGTGGATTAAATTGGGACTCAAGCTGTTTAATTTCAGACAAAACGTTTTGTCGAGCCTTTTCCTTGTTCGCTTCAATCAAGTTTTTAATATCGTCCAGCATCTGATTGTAAGCTTCAGCAAAAACCTGAAACTCATCATTGGTATTGACCTTGAGTTGGGTTTCCAGATTACCGTTTTGAACAATTTCGATCGCCCTCACGATGTCGTCAATGACCTTGGTTTTACTGTCCGCAATTTTTCTTGCCGATAAGTAGGTTGTTAAAGTCAACATACCAAAAAGCAGACTTAACAACACACCTGCCAAAATTAGAATGGATCTGAAGTAACCGATAGAGGTAAGTGTATAAATACAGATTCCTCCATCAAGTATTTCCGTTTTCATCACATATTGACTGTCGTCATTCGATTGGACAACACCAGATTTATCTCTGAAATTCATGTCAATTTTCCCTAAGTCGCTAACTAACAAATCATTCGTGCTAGCAATCACATACCCGAAATTATCGGTGATCACGACGCTCGTCGAGAAATTTTTGCTGATCAACTTGACCAGGTCTCTCTTGTTAAAGTCAAAGGTGATAAATCCGGCAACCTGCCCCCCTATGACAATCGCTTTACCTACTGTCAAGCTTGGACTGTCGGCAGTAAAAGCTAACTGCCTAGCTATAACGACCTTTTCAGGCATGTCTAGCATTCTTCGGAGCGGTCCCCATTGTAAAGCGTTTTCGTCTTGCGCATATTCTGGGATATTGTTCGAGCTTTGTACTAAGGGCTTAAGCTTATCATCAAATAGGAAGAAGTTCGCTTTCGTTTCTCTTTGATTTATGAAATTATACAAATTTTCATATAGTTGACTGTTGGATAAATTCAACTCCATGTAGGACAACGTGCGTTCATCTTTTGAAAAATGATCCGCTTGTTCCTGGTAGGAACCAATAATTTTCCCTATTATTCGTGATATTTGTACATTGTAGTCGTGATTCCTTGTAACAATTGTCTTGTATAGGATGGAAAATGACAGAATATAACTTGTCAGCGTAATGATAATTACCGGAATAATCGCATAGATGATGAAAGTTTTTCTAATAACTTCCCTATAGTGCCTGAACTTTTTTGTCACTTCCGGATTATTCACATTTTATCACATCCATCCACTGTGATATTGAAACCTCGCAACTTAAATATCTTTCCCCATTCAAATAATAGCTTTATTGCAATCGTTGAATCAACCAATAAAAAGCTATAACAAAAATAAGGCAAGACGTCGAAATCATCATCTTACGATACCAAGGGAACTTTCGCAGCCAAATCAAGAGAGGCAATAATAGACATAAGATCATTATTTGCCCTGTTTCTACACCTAAATTGAAAGTAAGTAGCGCGCTAATCAGATTGTCCTTTGGAAGACCGGTTTCAGCCAAAGCCCCGGCAAAGCCCATGCCGTGGATCAGGCCAAATATAGCTGTCAATGCCCACCGCCATTTCGCCTTATGAACAAACATATTTTCCACAGCCACATAACAGATCGTCGCCGCAATCAACGCTTCGACCCAAGACGGGATGACATGAACGCGGCCTGACGCTACCAAGAATAGTGTGAGGCTATGGGCGAGTGTAAAAGCAGTAACAATTTTTAAAGCTTCCTTGAAGCGAGATGCGATTAATACCAAAGATAACAAAAATATCAAATGATCGTAACCTGTCAAAATGTGTTCGATTCCAAGTTTAAAGTATTTCCACAAAACAGCGCCAATCTTAGGTTGGGGAAGGTTAATCATAATATCTCGATTAGCACTATCAATTACATCATTCTGTAAATTTTCCCCTGAACGGACTATGAGTGTACTCGTATGAGCAGGCGCGTCATCAAACACTAGATTGTAATGAAGATTAAATTGTTCGATCACTTCATCGGCGGTAAACCTCAGTTGAAACAGCACAGTATTAGTGGTATCCCTTTGTGCCACCCTCATCGAAAGAATCTCCATCTTTAACGGCTTCGAATCCACATCTATATGAAGACCCTTCTGTATATACGATTCGAGACTCTCTTTTTGCGAGATCACTTCCTCGTTCTCCAGCTTATTATCACCGGTTGAATCGAAATTTGGTATCAAATCACTTTGATCCAAATAAAGTGCATAGAGTATCTCGTTCCCTTCAACATTTAACGACGATAAGCCCGTGCTTGAAGTGTGGGCAAGCGCTGTTGTGGCAAAGCCTAAACATAAAAAGATAATGATCAAGGACAAGAGTGATGAACGCAGCTTCATAGCGGTACCCCTTTTTGTTTAGTCAAGTTCCTTAAGTGGATCATAATTTGCGTGAAGATACGGCGCGTCCGGAGCAGCAATTTTCTCAATCTGGTCAGCCTTTATCATGAAGATATCTTTACCATTGTAACTGCCGCTTTCGACAGTGCCTGTGACCTTGACCCAAGCATCTTTGGGGTAATTCTGAGCTTCCGGGAAATCGATCATGGCCCCATATGGCATGGCATCCGCGGAGCAGCAGTTTATGACAAATCGTCCAACGACAAACTCACTGCTTTTCATGTTCTCTTCACGGTAAACAAAACCACTGATCTCGATCTTTTTATCTATGAAATTATTTTTGAACAAATCAATCGAGGAGAGAATTTCTTTATAAAGTGACGGTTTAACAACGATCAGATCTTTTTTGTAAAGATTCATCCCGATCTGAGATGATACCTTCTCCCAATCATCGTGGAACATTTGCTCAATCTCCGCATTGGTTCTGGCTGTACCTGCTGCTGCTGGAATCACCACAGGGCTAGAGACTGTACCGACACTGCTCTTGGGTCTCTCCTGCTTCACTGTTGAGAGATTCATCCCTTTGGCCGAAGCAATAGCGCTGCCTAATGCGGCATTCGGGAGACAAAAGCCGACTAGCAAAGGTAGAATCAGCAACCCGTACGACAACATACTCCGAATAGCAGACTTAGGGACAGGATGTTCACAGTCGCAGGCCACTTGTTTGCCACGGTAGATACGTATGGCCGAATAACCTTGAAAACAGGCAATAACATATAAGGCAACAGCAGCTACTTTGACATAAATCATCATGCGTGGTGCTAAGTAATACTGGAGTGCGTTCGTTTTGGTCAAAAATACGATATAGGACGAAAATCCAAGCAAAATAATCGTACGCAACAAAGAATGCAAGCTCAGCAAGAAATTCCCCTTCATGAAAGAACCTCCCAAAGCAGCGATCCCGCCAGCACGGTAATCGCAATCAGCATAGACAAGACGAGTACGAATCTTGCTTTAAAAACGGAGAGCAGCATTAAAGTGCTTTTGAAATCCAGCATTGGTCCTATCACCAGAAATGTCAGCAAGGACGACGAGGTGAAAGTTGACTGAAAGGATGAAGCGACAAAAGCGTCTGAAGTTGAGCATACTGACAGTATATAGGCGAAACCCATCATAAATAAATGTGAGCTTATCGGACCTTGCCCGACGGCGACCAAACTATCACGATGCATAAAGATTTGGATGACCGCAGTAAGCAGTGATCCGAAGACAAGGAACTTGCCCATTTCAAAAAACTCGTCCGAGGCATGCACAAAAAGAGTTGTTAATTTATTGCTTTGATGCTGATGTCCTTCCCCTGATGCATGCTCTGATAAGTGTCCGCGGCTGTTGCGCAGAGGGTTGTTTTTCAGGAACTTGTATATTAGCATTCCGATGACAGCAGCCGCAGCAAAAGCAAGCCCCATGCGCGAATAAGCCATGGCAGGGTGATTGCGAAAAGCCAAATACGTGGCGGAGAACACAATCGGATTAATGATGGGACCCGTAAGGATAAATACGACGGCGACATATACGGGCATACCTTTCAAAATCAGTCTTCTGACGACAGGAATCATGCCGCACTCGCATACCGGAAAAAGAATACCCAATAAACAGGCGAAGATAATGGCAAGAAATGGATTGGAAGGAATCCAGCGACGGATCGTTTGCTCCGAAACAAAACTTTGCAGCAATGCAGACAGTAATACACCGAGCAAAACGAAAGGGATAGCTTCCAATATAATACTGATGAAAATGGTTTTGAATGATTGTATTTGTTCGGTAGTCACAAAGGAAAGCAACGGCGCTCCTTTATTAATAATAACGAAGACGATAAGGAGGAAGCAGATTACCGTAGCGAAGTGAATACTGACTCGAGTATAAGTAGATGGCATATTCACAGTCTCCTTCTAATAATTATGACTATTTGTTAGTATAACTGGCCATATCAGCAAAGAAATGGGGAGATATTCTCCCCCCATTTCAAGGCCGATCAAACCGCAATTTCTCGAATCGATCAATCCAGCTTACCTCACATCCATCTTGTAGTCAGTTGCAAGAGGCTCTACAGTTCGACAAAATCATTCATGTTTCTCTTCATTTCTACACATCGATATAGTCCAATTTTAGTTTCCCGCCCTAACAAAAGGAACAACAAAATATTAAGTTTTCTCTAAAAAATAAATATCATATTTCAAAAGCAAGCATAATGGTTGCTTCTATGTTGGGGTTAAGGTTAACGATTGTAGAAGTTTGCGATTTACATGTTCTTATTTACTCTTCTAACAATTCGATCTGGAGACTGGAGGCGAAATCGATCATGAACAATAACTTGATCAAACCTTGCCTCTAAAACACCTGGAACCTCATATAATAAATAAGATACACCGTTAATTTCTCCTCGAAACGAAGCGGGATAAGACAAATACTCATCTTTGGACAGGATTGGAAGTACAGTAACCTCGCTGGACATTTTTCGATCCATCTTATAACGAATAACTGATCGTATATTGTTTTTTATTAGAATAACCTGTTCATATTTGTTATCATATAAGCAAAATTTCAAAGGATTCACCCTCCCTTTTCCGCTTGAAATCAGAATGACCGTAAGAGCCTCCGCACGTGTGGAGTTGCCATGCGGATCAAATATGCCATCATCCTTGCCGCTGATGAGGCCAGCTTCAGCCGCATCTTTGATTTGGTTTACTGTTTGGTCCGGGTGGAACGATCCATCCTCATACCCATCGATTACGTGCACTTCATATGCGTATAAGTCGCTTACTTGCTTTCCACTCACTGTTACTTGAAAATATCGCCTTCCGATAGCCTTCCGAGATGGAAAGAACCAAGGCTGGACCAGTTACACACGCGGAGAACGCTTTCTAATCCTTGAAGATACCGAATTAATTAATTGCCACTTGAAATACATCGAAAATGAAGTTTATAAATCGCAGTGTAAACACTGCTATTAATCTAATTTTAAATTTTCTGGTGTACATTGAGTATCCTAAAAATATATATAATTATCACTTATAGTGAACTTTTTCGATATTTACGATATATACAGCTGGCCCTTTGTCCTCGGCTTCAATGCACAATTTGGTATAAGAACACAGTCCCATACTGTCAGTAAGCTGGTTACGGCACTTGGAAGGTTCTTCAGATTCACCTTGAACTCAGGCAGAGAATGGATATCGCTTCAACAGGAAATGGAACATATTCAAAACTATTTGATCATTCAATCGTATCGATACCAGCATAAATTATTCAGCTATCAACTATCGATAGAGGAAACGATTCGTAATAATAGGATTATGCCGCTAATTTTGCAGCCGTTGGTTGAAAACGCCATTGAACACGGAATTTCGAAGCCGAGTGAGACGGGGACGATTTCGATCGTGGCGTGTAAAATCGGCGACAAGGTGTGCATCTCTATTGCGAATACAGGGGGGCGATTGGATCTGGAACATGTCAAGCAATTATTAAATGCCGATCACGCCAGTGAGCATGTTGGTTTGCGTAATGTTCAGCAGCGCATTCAAAGATGACCAATCCAAGTAATTTTGAATGCCTTCGCGAACCCAAACTTCATCGTCAACGACTACTGCTCGACAAAAATCCAGATTCATCGAAATCCCCCTTGTTTCAACATCCTTTATACGCATCCGTGATAAGTAATCGCTGAAGGATTGGCCAGTCTCCTGACGAAATAATCTACTCAGATAGTTAGGCGTTACAAATAGTTCATTAGCAATATCAGCCAAATTGATCTCTTCGGCAAAATGCGCGCCATATAATTCAGCGCCTTTTTAATAGTTTTCCCTAAAAAATAAAAGAAGCCCCACTGAAGGTCATAAATAGTAGCTTCCCGTTGAAGGCGTCTTGTTAGAAGAGGATGGCTATTATGCCATCCTCCACAAAGGGTTAATTCAGAATCATACTAGCTGTTGCCGCAAGGTCGGCAATGTCAATCTTTCCATCGTTATTGATGTCCGCGAGTTTATACTTTTCCCAGTCCAGGTCGCCTAACTTTTTACCGTACCAGGAAGCAACGATGGCCAGGTCGCCTATGCTGACTCTGCCGTCTCCGTTCAGATCACCTGAAGCCCGGCTGATGATCGAAGATATAAAGGCTTGCATGGCTGCATTCAATTCGACCGTCGCTTGCTCTACCTGTTGCAGGTCAGCTGCCGCATTGTCCGCTACCACTTTGGCTTTATCAATCGCTGCCTGAAGGGCAGCTTTCGACCCAATCGGGTACTGTCCTACTTTCGTTCCTTCTACTGTTGCGTCATGCCTGGATTGAGCATCGGTAATCAATGCATGCAAGGCTGCTTTATCGACAGCGATGATTTGTACATTGTGCGAAGTTCCTTCCACGTTCGTCTCCGGGCCATCAGCTCCTGCAACAACGAGGTTGAACAGCGTTATCGTTCCGGTAGTCGGCTGTATGGTAGCTTTAGCCTCAAAGAACAGCTTCAACAAATCTTCATCCGCCTTAACTTCTTGGCCGGACCCTAAGCTTGCAATAAGGATTCGAAGCTCGCCCGGCGTTTTTTCCTTCGTTTGCACGATAATAACCCCGGTCTTAAGCGATTCCGCCGAAACAAATTCAAACTGCGCCGGATTGTAGGTCACAGTCAAATCCTGAGCATAAACGGCCTGAATAACATTACGTAGGCCAAAGGTCAAGTCGAACGGCTGACCGGCGACGACACGGCTTGAACCGGATAAGGCGGCTTCCAGGTTTTTCGGAACCGATGTCAGAAGGAAATTGATCTTGTAGGTTTGTTTTGCGATGCCGTCTTCCGCCGTAACCTCAATCGTTGTCGTACCCGGCAGACGATCCGCAGCGCTTATTTTAACGGTTGCGTTCGAGTCTGTCGTTGCTGCGGTTACCATCGGTACGTCCTTGGTATCCTCAGGTAGTTGGACATCGTAAACGAGCTTATCCTTACTGAAACCGGCCAGCGATGTGGCGCCGATCCCAATACCGCTTAGCGTAGCATCGCTACTTAAAATTGCGGACGGGTCATCCAAGCTGCGCGCTTTCACAACTATATCGAACGTTTTAGTGCGGCTTGACGTACCTTTGCTTACGGTTGCAGTCAAAATTACCGCAGTATCAGGTTGATTTGCAGCCGGCCGAATCACTTTCCCGTTCTCGTCAACGACGTTTGGATGCGAACTATTCCAAGCAATCGTTATGCCATGCAAACCTGCTTTGGGCAGCGCCAGATCTCTTTTTACAGCTTCGAGGTCCACACTTAGTTGAAGCATCTCTATCGCTTCGTTCACCAGCTTCTGATCGGTAGATTCTGTGGTCTCAGCTTTCACCGTTACGTAAAACATTTTAATGTCCGATGCGTTGCCTTTTCTTACTTCTGCAGTCAACACTACGGTTACATCCCAGTCTCCAACACATGGACGAAATACTTGACCCATATGATTGAGAATCTGCGGATCCGAACTATTCCACGAAATGGACGTACCTTGCGAGCCGAGTGTTGGCAATGTCAAATCCCCTGTCACCGCGCTTGTGTTACCGAGATCAATCGCTGCGACAGCCGCTTGAACCGCAATCTCATCCGCAGTAATCGCCTTCACCGTCACTGTAAAAGCCTTCTCGTCGTTAAGGGCTCCCCTGCTGAGCTCAGCAGTCAAAGTCAAAGTAGCGTCAGGCTGTCCGATTCCGGGTTTATTGATGATATGCCCCTTATTGTCCATGATTTCGGGATTGGAACTTATCCAAGTTATTTCAGTATCCCTTATGGACGTAATAGGCAAGATCAAATCCCGAGTTACCGCGCTTGTGTCCCCCAGTTTAAGGGCCGCTTTAGCCTCCGCCAAAGCCTCGGCTTCAGTTAATACTTTAACCGTTGCGGTAAATTGCTTCGTCATACTGAATGTGCCTCTGGAACCTTTCGCCGTCAGAATTACATTTGCGTCCCCCTGCCCCGGATCCGGGCGCGTTACGTGTCCGCTCGTATCAACAATGGCTTTGTTCGAACTCTCCCATTCAATTTTAGTAGTTTCAACCCCAGTTGTCGGTAAGTTCAAATCGCTTACTACCGAGCTGACATCCCCAAGACTAAGTGCATTGATCGTTTGAGTTACTACGGCTTGGTCATCGAGAGCAGTAAACAGTTCGATTTCAGCAAGCTGTATCGCGTCAGTTGCCCCGTTATTAACGGTAACATTCCATTTGTAAAATTCGTATTCGGTATTGTTATTAAACTCATACAACTTTGTTTGAAAGCGTGAAGGGAATATCTCATTCGTTCTGGCATCCACCCGAGTCCACGAGGTTCCGTCGTTGGAACCTAGCAATTCCCAATTCTTCGGATCTCTTGACGCAGCGTCATTTGCCGATGTCAGGGTATATGCCCTTACTGCGTACTTAGCATGATTCTTAAATTGCATGCTCACCCAGCCGGTTGGCTGCTTTGTAAGCCATTTCGTACTCGTAGCGTTATCGAATAATTGATCAACGGTCTCGTTTGGCGGGTTATTCCCGCTTGCAGTCGCGATGATACCGTTATCGGTCATATCCGGCCATGGCCTAGGCGGCATATTCCCCGCTGCATGAGCCGTTTGTAAACCTAATGGGGCAAAGTACAACATTAGCCCCATTAGCAACAGCATCATGCTAACAACTGAAGTGGATGATTTCTTGAAATCATTTTTTTTCATTTTTATGAACCTCCATAAGATTCCTTATAATACAGACTCCATATGACATAATCGTTACATTGAAGATCAATTCGTGATTTCGACTAACCTCCATAATTGAGCATTAGTACCATTCCAGGTGTATATTTGAACCTTGGTCCCATCCGCAGTTCCAGAACTGGCTACATCCATCGCTTTATTGCTATTAGGATTTATCAATTGATAAATATCGCCGTTGCCGAGATTGGACACCTTCCATTTCTGAGAGGCTGAAGTGCTGTTTGTCGCGATGACTAAGCCTGTAGAATCATTCACTCCTCCGTTTAATGTATCAAGCGCCTTGCCCGTGGCCGGATTAATCAGCTTGTACGTCCCATCGTTATTCGTGGTTATTGTCCATTTTTGATTATCCGTACCTCGGTCAGTCCCGATTTGCACATTTCCGCTAGCAGCATCTACTTGCAGCGCCTTATTGCTGTTTATATTAATCAGCTTGTAAGTGACGTTCGCTTTAACAGATTTGGTGAACTTCCATTTCTGTGAATCTCCACCGTCGTCCGTCTGCATGATGGTTTTATTGCCTGTAACAGCAGCCAATACTTTACCGTTCTTTTTATTCTTTATTTTATAGTAGCCGTATTCTGTAGGAAGAATATCCCACATTTGTTTGAGGCTACCGTCAATCGAATTGATAATCGAATCGTCACTTGAAGCATCAATATCCAGTGCCTTATTGCTGCCTTCTTGAACGATAGCAACCGCCTGGCAGGACGGTCCTTTCAGCATCCATTTTTGACTTGAACTTCCCATATTCGTACCGACTTGTGTTTTGGTTCCATTCTCCGAGGCCGAACCGGGAGCTTCCAACACTTGATTAGTTGCCTTATTGGTTAATTGATATGTCACGCCAGAAGTCAATTGCGTACCCAACTCTTGGTAAGACGGCGGTGCATCATCAGGTGATGTTCCCCAATTTACATTAGGCTGCTCACCCAACCAAAATTCCAACGTTCCGCCATCGGCCACCTGCTCATAAGGCACCCATGTGTTTGTCGTTTCCACACCGTTCAATTTCATTCTTTGAATGTACTTGGCAGCGTCAGATGCACCATGTCCTATAATTTTGATCGTATTGCAGTTAGGCAAGTTGATCGTAATTTCCGGGAACAACGGAGCATTCACTGTAAAGCCCCCTACGCCCGGGATAAATGGATAAATTCCCATTGCGGCAAAAACATACCATGATGAAGTGGCGCCGGCATCATCGTTTCCGACAATTCCACCAGGACCGTTATAGAAAAGCTCGTGCATCACTCTACGCACAACATCCTGTGTCTTATAAGGAGCACCGGCAAAATTATAAGTCCAAGGGCCTCCGAAGCCCGGTTCATTTCCCATAAAGGCATGCGGCGAATCCGAGCCTGCGTTGAGTTCTTGGAAAAAGAAATCGAGTCGCTTTATGGCTTCAGTATTTCCTCCCATTTTTTCAATAAGCGCTTTGATGTTATGAGGAATCATCCATGTGTATTGAGCCGCGTTACCTTCATGAAAGCCTCTGCTGCTAGCAGGATTGAATGAGGTCTCAAAATTTCCGTTGCTTAATTTCGGTTGAATATATCCGGTTTGCGGGTTAAAAAGACGAGTCCAGCTTTGTGAACGGTTCAAGTAGGTATTGTATTTTTCCATGTCGCCCAGGGATTTGGCAAACTGGGAAATCGCAAAGTCTGATGAATTAAATTCCATCGTAATGCTCGCGGCTTGTCCGATACTTTCGATAGGAATATATCCATAAGACAGGTAATCCGCCAGACGATCACGTGGATTCATAGGCGATGGAACCGTTCCTGTCTTATCCAAAACCGCTAATGCATCCTTCGTATTGAAATTCTTCGCTCCGAAAGCGTACATGCTCGGTATCATGGCCGAAACCGGGTCTCCGGACATGACATAGGTTTCAGTATTGGCTATTTGCCACTGTGGCACATAACCATCGCGTTGAATCGCGTCATTCACGAGCGATTGCGCCATATCCCCCGTTTCAGTTGGAGCTAGCATGGCAAGAAGCTGCATCTGAGATCGATAGGTATCCCATGCTGAAAACAATGAATAGTGCGTATAGCCTTCCGCCCGGTGTAGCTGTTGGTCGGTGCCCATATAGTCTCCGTTCACGTCACTGAACGTACTTGGATGCATCATGGAGTGATACAAAGCAGAATAAAAGATTTTTTTCTGTTCCTCCGTGCCTCCTTGTACTTGAATGGTGTTTAATTTTTGCTCCCATTTGGATTTTGCTTCATTCTTGATGTTGTCAAAATTCCATCCTGAGTTTTCGGTTTTTAAGTTTAATTTTGCGTTTTCCACACTGGTATAGGACATACCAATCTTGACAAGCACTTCTTTTTTGTTAGTTGTATCGAATTGCACAAATGCCCCGGCATTCGTTGTATTTTTACGTTGCTTTATGGAAGTTGAAACGTCCGATCCTGCCCAAGTGCCTGAATTTGCAAACGGCTGGCTAAATTCCGCAGCAAAATAAACATTATACTTTTTATTTTCCGACAAGTTTGGGCCGTAACCAATTTCGCAAAATCCGCCTGTTCTGGTCCACCCGGTCACAACGTTATTGCCTTCAATATTGACTTCTCCGCCATAGACGTCGGCACCGGCTACTCCGGTATTAATCAATACCATTGCGTTATTCGTTGCCGGGTAAGTGAGTCTGCCAAAGCCCGTTCGTAATGTGGACGTCAGTTCGGCTTTAACAGCGGAACCATTCAGAAGCACACTGTAGTATCCCGGGGTTGCCTCTTCGTTGGCATGATTGAAAGTGGAAGCGTAATCTCCGAAATTTGTCCCTGGCGACCTGCCAATTTGTCCTACAACAGGCATGATCGGCAAGGCTTGCCCGATCCTGCATCCAGGTCCATCAACATGAGTCATACTAAATCCTTGTATCACATTTTTATTATAATCGTACCCGCCGCCAGAAGGTGAATTACCGCTATAACCATTATCCGGGCTCCATTCAACCATTCCGAATGGTAGGGTAGCACCCGGGAACGTATTCCCGATGTTTCCGCCAAATCCGTTCTCGAAACCAGTATCAACTTCTTTCGTACCGACAAGAGGATTGACATATTCCGTTAAACTGCGATCAGCGCCTCTGATTTGGATATTATCCAGGAACCCCCGAAATGTGCCTGGAGAATCCGATTGTTTGTATGAAATCAGAATACGCTTGATCGTTTTGCCGGCAGCAACGGAACCGATGTCGGACATGACAAAGTTCCACGAATCCAGCGCCAGCTTCCCGCCTGTCCCTTGATATTGCGGGTCCAGCTTAATGCCATACTGATCTACAGATCTGTCGTCGTGCAAGTAAGAGCCATCATCGAACGCAAGATCCACAGTGACATAGGTGCTGTTCTTCCCATTGTCTACTACATTCCCATTCATACTTGATTTTCCTTGCGGATATATCCAATACGATAAGGAAGTGTCAGACTCTACAGGAATATTGACATCGAACACTTTATTGTAGGCGAAAGACTTGCCTGTACCTGTGCTTTTACCGGAATATACGAGTGCCTTCTGACCGGCTTGGTGTATCTCACCGGAAATGTCCGTCTCCATCCCGTTTAGTTGACAACATATTCCCTCAACATTCTGACTACTTTCCGATTCATTCCTCCACGTCGGTTGAATATCTTGATCTTCGAGTCCGGAATGGAAATTTGCGGCTTTCGCCTCGGCTTTTGGAACGGGGGCAAACGGCAAGTTTAGAACTCCTGACAATAGAACAAAACAAAACATGAAATGAAACCACTTTCGTATGGTCCTTTTCTTCATCTAATGAATCCTCCTCGGTTTTTCTGTACCTATTTCTTACTGTTGCTCGATAACGTGTTTGCTGTCGCCCATTTTAGATCGACTTAAACACTGTTTAATCCAACCATCCTCCCACAACATTTGCGATGACGAATATAAAAGCGAGTAAATGAATCATGATCTAGCACAGCAAACTTCAACTGCGGTTCTTAGCGGCACATTAAACTTGCTGACGCCGAAATACCAGTGCTCTTTTTATTCCCCATTGAATCCCCCCTGTTGAAGTCTTGAAAGCGCTTTACATTTTCATCATAAGGGTTTAAGACGATGGATAAAACGTAGCAAATCTATCATTTATTCCGATTTACATCCAAAATCGAAAACGATTTAAGTATGTTTTTTGCGATATTCAACCGGAGACATACCTGTATTTTTCTGAAACCACTCTCTGAAACAACGAGGGTTAGTATAAGCAAGCATATCTCCAATTTGATAAATTTTCATGTTGCTTTCCACAAGCAAGCTGCAAGCTTTATTCATACGCATCTGTGATAAGTAATCGCTGAAGGACTGGTCAATATCCTGACGGAATAATCTACTCAGATGGTTTGGCGTTACAGATAATTCTTTAGCAATATCAGTCAAATGGATCTCTTCGGCAAAATGTGCGTGAATATAATTCAGCGCCCTTTTAATTAGATAAGAGCCCGGCTCTTCAGTTGGCTCTGTGCTACATAATTGTTTAAATTGAATGGCTCCGTTCGAAGTCCAGAGATGCTTAGCCTTTAATAGAGCATTCTCAATATCAACCAAATCCGAGGGCTTGAGCAGAAAGTCGACTGCCCCTAAGCGGAGGGCTTCCTGCGCGAATTTGAAATCGTTGTAACCGCTTAAAAATATTGTTTTAATACGGGAGAAATCGTTCGCCGCACTCTCGCTTGCGCTGTCGCGAAGCTTGGCCAACATTTCAAGTCCTGTCATATTGGGCATGCGTATATCGGAAAGAATAATATCCACCGGTTCTTCTTTCAGATAGGCAAACGCATCGGCCCCATCATGAAATACTTTAACGAGAACGATACCGAGCTTTTTCCAATCGATATGTTCACTTAACCCTTCACGAATCCAAGCTTCGTCGTCTATAATTACCGCTCTGCATTCCACATTAGTCATTGTGCTTACCTCACATTCATCTTGTAGTCATTTGCAAGAAACTCCGTGATTCGATGAAATCGTTCATACTTTTCTTTCTTATATCCAATTTTATTTTCCCGCCCTAACAATAGGAACTACAAAAAATAAAGTTTTCTCTAAAAAATGCATATGATAATTTAAAAGCCTTATTAAGCGCTTTTCAATTCGATGCCGAATTCTTTAGTGGATTATGCACGTTTAAAAAATGAAGTATATAAATCGTAGTGCAAGGCAATAGTTCAAGTTCCACGCCCTAATGAGAAATGCGGGGAGATCCTGGATCTCCCCGCATTTCTTTAACGCTCAACCTTTATGATTCTTAACTAATTAAGCATTTCTATTGCAAAATCGCTTTAGCTACAATGGCAAGGTCTACAATGTCTACTTTGCCGTCATGGTTGATATCCGCTTTCTCATTCCAGCCTGCTTGACCTTGTTGTTTACCGTAAGCAGCTGCAACCATAGCCAAGTCTCCGATTGTGGTACTTCCTGTACCTCCTCCATTGATATCTGTAGTTATTTTCTTGCTTTCGAACACTAGGATTGCATCTTCCAATGCAGCTTTCGCGCTATCCACCTGCTGTTGAGTCGCATTCGAATCGTTTACTACCGCTTTGGCTGCATCGATAGCCGACTGTAATTGAGCTTTGGAGCCAGTCACATACAGTCCGTCCTCATTGCCTTCCACTGCTGCATCGTACTTCGCCTGAGCGATCGCAATAGCTGCGTTCAATAGCGATTTATCTACAGGTGTACTAGGTACAGTTATTTGGATCTCACGGGAAGCTCCGCCGAGTTGCAGCTCATTTCCCTGTCCATTAGCAATCACAACATGATCAACAGAAATTGTCGTATTGGTTGACTGCGTTACAGATTTGGCCATAAATTGGATTGCGAGCAAATCGCCTTGGGCTGGCACGGTCACGCCTACACTGGCAGCCACAATCCGGAGTTGACCAGGCGCCGTTTCCTTTGTATCGATGATTCGGAACCCGTCTTTCAGGGATGTCACCGAATCGAATTGCACACTTGCAGGGTCATACTGTAGTGTGAAATCCTGGGCGTACACTTGCTGGTATACGCTTTGCGTAACGCCGGCCAGTCCCATCGTTAGCGTGAAGGTTTGGCCAGAAAGTACCTGCTGTACACCTGTCAATGTAGACATTGGTGTTGCTGGCGCTGGCAATACGGTTACGCTGACGCTTGTTGTCAATGCTACGTTATTCGGGTTTACCACTCCTGCAGGTAAAGTTACAGTTCCACTTACGGTGAATACCTGCTGAGTCCGTACAGCCGGATCATAGCTTGAACCATCAACATTCCATGTAACATCAGTGTTCATGCTTCCCGTATCGGTAACCAATTCTACGGTGGGTAAACCAAGGGCAGCTGCTGTCTTCGCCGTACCGTTCACCACCCCTGTTATTGCCGCAGGTGTTGTAACCCCCATAAGCGTTTTATCCAAAGAAGGAGCTACTAATACTTGAAACTCATAGATTCTTGCCGTTTGATTCGTATCTTGTGTTGGAACGGGAACGTTCAATTTGATGTATCGAGCCGAAATCGCGGCTATGCGATCTATCGTTATGCCGTTCGTATTATTGGTTACGTTAACTACCGTACTCCAGTTTGTGCCGTCACTGCTGACCTGAATATTGTACCCCCTCGTGTTCCAGTTGGCAGGCTCCCCGCCTTCCGAAGCATGCTTGATGATAAACCCGTTCACGCTCTGCATAGAACCGAGATCAATTTGCAGCCAACGGTTGCTGGATTTGGAGCACCATTTGCTGTTCCCAGTGACGATACCGTCAATGGCTTTAGCCGCTGATTCTGAGGCTGAGCAAGCACTGTCCGCTGTTGCCGTCATTTGGGATGAAGGGATCTTATTAACAGTTACGCTAACGCTTGTTGTCAATGGCACGTTATTCGCGTTTGCGACTCCACTAGGCAGGGCTACGGTTCCTGGTACCGTGAAGGTCTGTCCCGCCTTGGTAGCTGGATCGTAGTTAATGCCGCTTAAATCCCAAGTTACATTCGCATCCACATTTTCGGATTCAGTAACAAGCACGGCATTTGCGGGCAAGCCAAGAGCTGCTGCTGTCCTGGCCGTTCCGATGTCTAGTCCCGTGATCGCTGCCGGCGCTTTGATGCTCACGAGATTCGGCAGTACCGATGGTGCCACAGTTACACCGATCTCCGCAGCGCTTGCAAACCCACCGACGCCCGCTGTTGCTTCGAGCTTGACATAGGATGCATTTGTCGAAGCAATCGTTGCTATTTTCTCTGTAGCGTCGTTTGCCCAATTTCCATTTGCTACATTTATAAAGGATACACCGTCCGTACTCACATATACGTTATAGCTTGTAATAGTTCCATTGCCGCCTCCTGGCCTTGGTAAATATACAACTTTATTGATATTGTAGGTTCCTCCAAGGTTTAAGGTAATCGATTGGGGGAGAACAGAACCACTCCACTTTGTATGCCAGAACGTTGCCGGGTTTCCGTCAATCGCCATAGAGGCTGCATTGTTAGCATTAGCCGTTTCCTGACTTGTCGCCGTTGCCGTCATTTGAGATGAAGGAATCTTATTTACAGTTACCCTAATGCTTGTTGTCAATGGCACGTTGTTCGTGTTTACGACTTCAATAGGCAGGGTTACGGTTCCTGGTACCGTGAAGGTTTGCACCGTCTTGATCGTTGGATCGTAGTTAATGCTGCTTAAATCCCAAGTTACACCAGCATCCACATTAGCTATATCGGTTACAAGCGATACTTTACCAGGCAATCCCAGAGCTGCCGCTGTCTTCGCCGTTCCGATGGCCGCTGCTAGTGGTGCAGGCTCTGTTATGCTGTTCAATTCCTTTTGTGGAATCTCTGTCAATTCAAACCAGCGCAAAGCCCAATAACCTGTATTTAAATTCAGCCTTATTTTATGTGGGCCTGCACTCAGTGCGACCACCGGATCGGATATATTGCGATAGTCGTTCCAATGGTCGGTTTTGAATGATGTCTTCTTTTGAGGTACGCCATCTACCAGCAGTTCAATTTCTCCCGTAAACGACTGTCCTTTTGTTACTGCCCTGTAAGTGACTTGATAGAGTCCCGTTTTTGCCACATCTAGGTTATATTCCAGCCAGTTGCCAGGATCTATCGAATTAATTCGCCATGTGGGTCCGCCATCATCAACGGGTTCATTTCCAAGTGTTTCACCATGTTTCGAATTGTAGTTTGCAGCTAATATCCTTCCAGGCACGATTGCTGAACCAGGCACCTCATTAAGCGTATTTACATTAAAGCTAGTTGTCTTTGAACCTATAGCCACAGTCAGTTGCTGTTCTGCTTTAAGAGTGGAATTATCATAGCCGGTAATATTATCAACCGTTACATTCTCCACTTTGGTTGTTCCATCACTGTAAGTTCCTGTCACAACCAGCCCTTCAAGCATAAGCTTTTCACCTAGCAGGTAATTCAACTTTGTTGGCAGTGTCGTTATTGCGATGCTTTGCAGCTTAGCGCCAGAAGTCTCTTTGGCAATGGCCATGATCTGATCGGTTGACAATGCTTGATTGTAAACTCTTACAGCATCGATACGTCCGTTGAAGCTTTGTTTGCCGCTGCTGTCTGCGCCTATATACGTTCCCGTTGTTGGCGTAGATGGAGCTGCCATATTATTGGTTATTGGTGTATTCTTGCCATTCAAATAAAGCTCCCAAGTGCCGCTTCTTCTTGTCGCGGTAACATTAGTCCATTGACCCGACGTCAATGCGGTCTGCGATCCCAGCATCGTCTGTCCGTCGATTGCAATGGATACTTTATCGCCCTGGCTATGGTCGAGTACGATGGAATAACCATTGGTGAGGCCGTCGCCATTGGTCAAGATCTGCTGCGATCCCGAATTGGCGCCATTCCATTTCACCCAAGCTGTTAGCGTTACATCGTCTGTTTTGGATGATGCAAGGCCTGCACTCGCATAATTGCCGTCAACACCGTTCAGGCTGAGCGAAGCTGAACCTTCCATTTTATCGGTCGTATCATAAGCAGCGCTTCCTTTCAAGACTGCATTGATTCCGTTCGCGATACTGTCGTTGCCATTGCCGTTAAATCCCCACATCGTGCTGTAATTGGCGCTATCCATTACTTGGAGTTTATCCATGTTCACGCCCGCTGCACTACCATCGCTTTGGATGACAATTTTGTTATTTGTACCCGGCTTCAGCTCAATTGCTACTGCCAGATCGCTATACGAACTCATGCTTCCGGTAGTCGGGAAGTTGATCGCCTGTACTTTGGATCCATTTACATATATTCCCTCATTGACATTGGCAGCATCGGTAGCATAGCTTATTTTCAATATTTTATTGCCGCCAACAGCTCCTCCGTCAACCTTGAGCGACTCAATATATGCTCTTCCATCGTTCATATTCACAACCTTACCGCCAGAAGCATTAACATCTTCACTTTGGGTAGCATATGTAAATACACTATCCTCGGCTTCATACGTACCGGTTGTATTCGGTTTCAGGCTTATCGTACCTTCCCAAATGGTTTGTTGTGTACTTACATCCCTTCCCTTTAAATGCACCTTGTCTTGATATACATCAAAAATCATAGCTTGATTTTCTACAACGGCACCGTCTCTTACTGCCGAGAATTTCCCAGCGTACAAGTTGCCTTGTAGCTTAATATCGTCGTGAAGATGTCCTGTTGTTAAAATAGCCTGTGGATATTTTTCAAGAATATTCTTGAACTTCTGTTCCTGAACAGTATTTTGTTGACTACCAACAGCCGAAAATGTCCTGGATACGGTCTGGTAAATAGGCTGATGATTGAACAAAAAAATCGGCTTGCCCGAAACAGCATCTGCAGCAAGCGTGCTATCCAACCAAGCTAACTCATCGTCGGACATATACGCGTTATTGGACAGTTTACGATCATACGCTAAAAATATGAAGTCATAGCCTTGTACTTTCCGGCTGTAATACAACGTACTTTCTGGTATTCCTATCTTTTGTTTAAATCTGTTCGTCATTATTGTAAAATTAGCACCATCATCCCAATCATATTCATGATTTCCAATTGTATAATACACTTGCGGATGATAATTTACCGAATTGATCGCATTGAATATGGAGTCATATTCACCGGGATCCCCCTGATTGGTTATATCCCCGACTAAAACCATGGAACTGATATTATTAGCAACAGCATCCTTTACAGCATTAATCGTATTCCCCGTACTACTATGCGTGTCCGACATGGACATAAAGCTGAAAATCGGACCTGTCGAAGAGGCATTAGCCCCTGCTGCTGAGCCTTCTGACTGAAAAAGAACAGTGCTAAGGCCAGTACCGCCTACCAAAGCTGTGATTAGCAGAAGTAGTGATAGAAATGACTTTTGGAACCTCTTTATGAAAGACATTTTTGTACCTCCATTGATTATTTAAATAATACCTCAGTTACCATTGAATCCATCAGTATTGAGCTAACTTTTCCCTTGTAATCCCCCCTCCGATAATTCAAGTTTCTCGAAGCAAATCCGAAAAGAGTTTTGTAAACGCATTGTAAACGTTTACCGATGATTGCATGTGAAATATTCTTTTAGCGGATCATGCAGAACTTTAAAAAAGATGACCAAAGTTCGCAATTTTAAGCAACGCTAATGATTCAATAATAAATTTTCAGTTAAATATTGAATATCCTAAAAACATAGACAACCACCGTAAATAACTGAACTTTTTCGATATTTACAATATATTAAAAAAGTAGTATTCAACAAGATATCAGGCCATCCTCAATTTCGCTAATCGCGTTACATACTGATGGACCTGTTGCCTGTCAATTTGAAGAAGATCAATAAAGAGATAATGGTAGTGGCAATAAGAATGCTTGATAGCGCTGCCGCTGTTCCATAACTTTGCTTGACTACTTCCGCATATATAGCAACGGACATTGTCTTTGTGCTTCCGGTATACAGGATTACGGATGCGCATAACTCATTAATGACGGTGATCCAACTCATGATCGCACCGGCAAACACACCAGGCAGCATCATGACGGCTGTAACTTTAAAGAAAGTTTTCATCGGGGAGCAACCCAAGCTGACGGATGCCTCTATCAAGCTTGGACTGATCTGGTACAGGATCGCCGCACTGGATCGAAGTGTGTAAGGAAGCTTTCTTACAATATAGGCTATGACCAAGATCGTAATCGTTCCGCTCATCAGCATCGGCTTTTTGTTAAAAGCCAGAAGAAGCGTTATGCCCAGTACAGAACCCGGTAAAATATATGGGAACATTGTAATCGTGTCGATCGTGGAGGTAAGCAGATTTTTCTTCCTGGTTGACATATAAGCTATGAACATTCCCAGAAGCACAATAATGGCTATTGCTACCAGACCGTACAAATATGTGTTGGCAACAGAATGCCACAGTCCTCTAAATACCGTTCGGTAGCTCTCCAGCGATAAGCCTGCCAGAAATCTGGAGCCTTTCGTCTCCATGAACGATGTCACCACGACGGTCAATTGAGGGATCATAGCCAGGAACACAACGAGATAAATAGCGATATGACCCAACACCCCTTTAAGGCCATCAAATGCTACTGGCTGTATCGGCTTTAAGGAACTCATTGTAAAAGATTTTTTATTGATCATATATTTCTGACCAATAAATAGCAGGGCTGTTATGAGCACCATAATCGTAGCCATAGCCGCCGAAAAATTTGCTTGACCGCCTACTTCGCTGATAAATTCGGAATAAATCATGACCGGCATGACATTAAAACCTTCCCCAATCAGCATGGGAGTGCCAAAATCCGCTATGGCATTCATAAACACCATCAGGGAACCTGCCAGCAAGGTTGGGGTTATCAATGGAAGTATAATGGTAAATACCTTTTTAACCGAATTACACCCCAGGCTTTCGGCAGCTTCGCTCAGTGATACGTCAAGCTTCTTCAAAGCTCCAGATACATAGAGATAAATAAAAGGAAATAATTTTAAAGTTAACACGATCAGAATGCCCCCAAAGCCGTAAATGCTTGGCATCTGAATCCCAAATAATTGAAAGAATTTCGTAATGATACCGCTGCGACCACATAAAAGCACCCAGGAATACGCACCGATAAATGGCGGTGACAACATTGAAATGATGATCAGGATCTCAATCAATTTCTTTCCTTTGACTTTATAAGCAGTCGTTAGATAGGCCAATGGGGCTCCGATCAAAACTGCAAGTAACGTGACGCAACAGCTAACCAAAAAACTATTAAGCAGTCCTTGATAATAATATTTTTTTTGGAAAAACTTTGTGAAATTATGAAAGGTAAATGTACCTTCGACCGGGCTTTTGAACCCACTCGCCAACAAAGATAACATAGGATAGAGCAGAAAAATGGCAAATAATATGGCTATGCACAAGGTTATTACTGTCCAAAAATCAAATTTAAGCTTAAATTTTGTCATACTTCTCACGCCCATGTAAGGCTACTCTCACTATAATTCCTCCTTTGCTGTGCAAGCCTGCAACACATGTGCTACAGACTAGTACAGCAATTCTATATGTGTGATCTAGTTGTTATCCCTGTATACTCTTAATTGCTTGTGTAGACATCTTTAAACTTATCGAGCCATTTCTGATTGTTGATCAGTTCATAGTTCAGATCTTCCTTAATGATCTTGAAATCTGTAACCGGTTTTAAACCCGTCGGCGCTTGAACATCACCCCTGGAGGCGCGCATATTAAGCTTGGTTGCTGTAAGGGCTTGTAAATCTTTGGACGTCAGGAAATCGACAAACTTTTTGGCATTATCCATATTTTTCGCGCCTTTAATGATTTGCACGGTAGCCGGAGATACAATAACGCCCTCTTTCATATAAACAACTTCCACAGGAGATCCTTGTCTAACTGCAGCAGAAGCTAATTCTTCATGAGTAATTCCGACCACATACTCACCGTCGGCAACACCCTTAGGCACTGCTGCTGAGCTTGAAATCAGCTTACCGTCGAGATTCTTTGTCAGGCTCTTGATATAATCCCAGCCCTTATTCTCATCTCCCGCACCAACGGTCTGTAATATGTTAGCGATATGAGTTAATCCTGTTGACGATTTGGATGGATCAGGAAAAGCGATCTTGCCTTTCAGCTTCGGACTGAGGAGGTCCTCATAGCCTTCAATTTTAATATCGCCAACCAGCTTCTTGTTCACCAAAAGCACCATAGGAATTACGTTGTTTCGAGTAATCGATCCCTCTGCATTTTTGGCCGAGTCTATAATTGCGGTCTCATTTTCTGATTTATACGTTTCAAACAACTGTTGTTTGGGAGATATAACCGATACCGTGCCTCCCCATTCAACATCGCCCAACGGTTTTTCCTTCTCGGCTTCGATCCTTTTTAGGAGTTCTCCTGTTCCTGCCGTAATAACTTCAACTTTAATCCCCGTTTTATTTTCAAATTCGGGAATTACCACATTCATGACATCCGACGCCGCCGATGTATAAACGACAAGGGACTTGGATGGCTCGCTTTTGCCTCCTTCTTGGCTTGTGGGACTTGAAGCAGCGCCAGTTTGTGTAGTCGGCGAGCTTGAGCAAGCTGCGCTCACTAGTAACATGCATGCTGTTAATGCAACTGTGAAAAACTTTTTCATTCTTACTCCTCCATATCTAATGTTTGTGTTACATAATCATCTTAATTGAACCGTCGTCCGTGATACTATCCAAAAAAACGGTACAACTATCCGAGAAAATGAACAGTCTATTAAAATGAAGAAATATAAAATTTTTGTAAAAACCAAAGTTCATTTTATTCCCTCTACTATCAACTAAATAGGTTGCCTTCATTTTCTGCAAAATAAAATAAGGGACTGTCCCTTAACCATACTTTATGGATATAGGACAATCCCCTTACTAATGCACAGGTTTACATCGGCATATCAACGATCTATTTTTTGATGGCTGAGAGAATTAATTTAACAGCTTCCGCTCTCGTGGATTGCTCTAGCGGAGCGAATTGATTGCCGTCTCTTCCCTGAATAAAGCCCGCCTTATGCGCCGACGCAACGTAGGTGGCAGCCCAGTCAGGAATTTGAGAGGCATCGGAGAATGTAGATACAGCAGTTGAATCCAGGTCTAACTTCAATGCTCGCGCAACCAAAGTCGTCATCTCGGCACGGTTAATGCGGTTATCAGCGCGGAACGTATTGTCATCATACCCATTCACAATGCCTGCCGTCACGGCTGCAGATATACCCGGCCTTGCCCATTGCGGAATGCTATCGTCATCTGCGAAGTCCGTCACTGCATCCTCAAGGCCAGGGAGTTGAAGCGCTCGAGTGAGCATAGCCGTAAATTCCGCGCGGGTAACGAGTCCTTGCGGGCGGAACGTATGGTCTTCAAATCCGTTCACGAAACCTATTTTTACCGCTTGCTCAATCGCTTCTTTCGCCCAATGATCGGCAATATCCGTGAATGTTACAAGCTTGCCGCCCTGGATCTCGGTTGTAATTCGGGCGTCGGCATTTTGTGTAACTGAAGCCAGTTGACTGCTTACCAGCTTCACCTCGTTCAATTCTACTTTAGTTTTGCCATTGCCAATTGCATCAAATACTAGTGTACATAGGAGTGCATCTCCATTCTTCCCGGCTTTATCTCCGATCATGGTGCTCGCAAATTGAATACTGCCGTTCTTCACGATTGGGGTAATGGACATGCCGGTGATATCGCTCTTGGCTTGCTTGAAACGTAATAGTTCGGGATCATAGCCCAAGTTGACTTCATACGCATATAAGTCCTTAAGATCATGCCCTTTTACGCTAACGATGACCTCTTGGCCGGCTTCCGGCTTTTCGTTTGAAATCGTTAAAGTAAATGAGGCACTGTCTGCAGCAAACGCCGCAAATGGAATCAGAAAGCTGAGCAGCATTAGGGTCAGGCTAGCCGTAAGAAGAAGTTTTCTTTTCATTTGAGATTATCCTTTCTAATCTTTGATTAAATCGCTAGGATGTGGGTCATCATTTAATCCTGTATTTCATTAAAAAATTTGCGGGCATGGTAACCATGCCCGCAACTCCATCTTATTCATTTACACTCCCATGACAATGAGCATACAGTCTGTCAATCATTTTAGAGCTTTTAGTTCAAAATCGCCTTGGCTACAATGGCAAGGTCTACAATGTCAACTTTGCCGTCATGGTTGACATCCGCCTTCTCATTCCAGCCTGCTTGACCCGGTTGTTTACCGTAAGCAGCTGCAACCATAGCCAAATCTCCGATTGTGGTACCTCCTGTACCTCCTCCATTGATATCTGTCGTTATTTTCTTGCTTTCGAACACTTGAATTGCCGCTTCCAATGCTGCTTTCGCGCTATCTACCTGCTGCTGGGTGGCATTCGAATCGTTTGCTGCCGCTTTGGCTGCATCGATAGCTGACTGCAATTGCGCCTTGGAACCAATCGCATACAGTCCGTTCTCATTGCCTTCCAAAGCTGCATCGTATTTCGCCTGAGCGCTTGCGATCGCCTCGTTCAAGAGCGACTTATCTACAGGTATACTAGTTACCGCTATTTGTATCTCGTGAGAAACTTCGCCGACCTGCAGTTCATTCCCCTGTGCATTGGCAATCATTACATGGTCGACAGAAATCGTCGTATAGGCTGCCTGGGTGATAGATTTGGCCGTAAATTGGATTGAGAGAAAATCGCCTTGGGCAGGTACGCTCGCACCTACGCTGGCAGCCAAAATTCGAACAGTTCCTGGCACTGAAACATCTTTATCAATGACTTGAAATCCGTCTTTCACTGACGTTACTGAATTAAACTCCAATTTTGTCGGATCAAAGTGAAGCGTCAAGTCTTGAGCATACACTTGCTGGTATACGCTTTGTGTAACGTCGGTCAGTCCCATCGTCAGAGTGAAGGTTTGGCCAGAATTTACATTCTCCGTACCAGTTATAACCGTTTTCGGCACTAGCGGCGCTACCGCTGGTTCCGCAAGTACACCGATCTCAGCGGCGCTTGCAAACCCACTATTGCCCGCTGTTGCTTCGAGCTTGACATAGGATGCATTGGTCGAAGCAAACGTTGCATATTTCAACACATTGTCGTTTGCCCAATTTCCATTTGCAACCTTAGTAAAGGATACACCATCCGTACTTACATACACGTTATAGCCTGTAATAATTCCATTGGTACCTCCTGATTGTCTTGGTAGATACGCGACTCGATTGATATTATAGGTTCCTCCAAGGTTTAAGGTAATCGATTGTGGGAGAACGTCGGATCCACTCCACTTTGTATGCCAGATCGTTCCTGGATTTCCGTCAATCGCCATGGAAGCTGCGTTGTTAGCCCCAGCCGTTTCCTGGCTTGTCGCCGTTGCCGTCATCTGTGATGAAGGGATCTTATTTACAGTTACGCTAATGCTTGTTGTCAAAGGTACGTTGTTGGGATTTTCTACCCCTGTTGGCAAAGCTACAGTTCCATTAACAGTGAAGGCCTGTGCTGTCTTTACAGTGGGATCATAGTTTGTTGCATCTACATGCCATGTCACATTGGCATCCACACTCTTTGGATCGGTAACCATAACTACTGTCTTTGGCAATCCTAGAGCGTCTGCTGTCTTTGCCGTTCCGATGTTCACTCCTGTGATGGCTGCCGGCGCTGTGATGCTCAAGTCTTTAGGAATCTTATAATCTTGGCCATACAATATCAGTTCAGCCATACCTACTCTAAATCCACCACCGGCAAGTATATCCTTAATAGTTACGCGAACATAATTGACATTCTTAAATGGATTAGCAAAAGCCTCCGGTGTAAAGTGTTGCCCCCCTACAGTGTAGTTATCAAGAGCTTTACGCCATACAACGCCATCCGTTGATACTTCTAAATCATAGGTATACCAGTTACTATCTTTTTCCCAGAAAATGCGGCTCCCCGCTACAGTTTGGGGTGTCTTAAACTTAACAGTAACGGACTGCGGTAGTTCATTTGATTTTGCCAACCAGCCTGTTCCTATGTTTGTATCTCCATCTCTTAACTTATCCGTACCTCGACCATCTTCACTTTCCGATGTTGCTGTTATTGTGTCGATGGCATTATCCGTAATAATATCATCCGGGATTTGTTCATCTGATGGTACAACCTTAAACTCATTCAGGGATGCCCAGTAATTGTTAGTAATGCTGCCTACAACGGATAACCTTACGTATCTGCCTCTGGTGTCAGCCATAGCTGTCTCTTTACCGTTTTTAGAAGTATTGGTTGATTTATCGATAACCTTAGTCCAATTCACGCCATCTTTTGAAACTTCAATGTAATATTTATATACAGCATCTGATTTCTCCCATAGCATCTGGAAGCCTTGCAAATTGTAATTTTTCCCTAGATCAACCTGCAACCATTGGGGTAAAGAACTTCCATTTGCAACCCATCTTGTAGATTCACTATTGTCTACTGCATTCGTAGCAGGGTTTCCTGGTTGCTCCGAAGATGCTGTAGTGGGTTTTCCAACAGCAATATTTTTAAAGAATGAATCTTTAGGTTCGAACTTCTCGACTCCGCCAACCCATGGAGTATGTTGTGCGACTGACACAAACTCTCCTTGGTAGGGTAACGTGCTTACCGTTGTCGTTGCTGAGGTGAGACCTTCTGAAGTAGCAGTTATTTGTATATCCCCACTTATGTCAGAAGCTCTTACAAAAGCAAAGCCTATTCCTGCTTCAACATTCTGATCTTCAACGCCAATTCTTGGCATACCTTTTCCTACAAGCTGACCATTTCCTGTTACATCGATATGAATGGAATTTAACGCATTTGGAATTACTGTACCGTTTGCATCCACAATCTTGAAATATACAGGTATTAAGTCAGAACCGTCTGCAACAGGTTTAATACCTTTATCGCGAACCTCAATTTCAAGTTTGTTTGCCTGACCAGGTGTCTTAACCGTGTGCGTTTTTACAACTTGTCCATCTAAAATAGCATCGGCTCTAAGTTCTCCCGCTACAAACTGTGACAATGTAAATTTGAATATCGGGCTGCCACCTTTTGCTACTGTATTAGGAACATCCGTTGCAGCCTGTACTCTTGTAATTTCTTTCACCAGTACATTGTTTTGATATAGTCTAACAGAATCAGCATTGCTGAAAACATTGACATTAAGACTTGATGTTGGGGAATATGAGCTTCCTATAAACACCATTGGTCCATATACAGGGTTTCTCGCTGATTGCATGGACTTCAGCCAATAGAAACCGTATTTTTCATATCTGTCTATATCTACTGATCCGGCTCCTGCTGTCACAGAGTTTGACCCACGAGTATGGTCATTCCAAACCCACATGAAATAACCGCCTATTCTCGGATTGGCATCAACCCCGCCCCAGTCAGAATAACCATCACCATTCAGCATTCTCTGACGGTTAAGAAGTGCGGATGTAACAGCAGCTTCGCCTTGTGCTCTCAAAGCCCTGCTGCCATCTCCCCAGTCACCCCATTCACGTGTTAAGAACGCTTTATTGGGAGCAAAATCCGTCCATTTACTTGGATCTGCTTGCCAATTCGTATCAACTGCCTTGTAATTAACGTCATAGTATTCACCATGAAGCCCATAGTCGTTCGCCGTATACATCTGGTTACCCGGATATTCCGAATGAGCAATTTGAGTTACTGCTTGGTTCCATGTTGCCGGAGCAGTTGGTGTTTCATTCAACGCTGCTTCCCATAAAATGACTGAGGGTCTGTTCCGATCGCGCCTTATCATTTCACGTGTATCTCTTAATGTTAAATCATAAAATTTAGTGGTGTTTGTCCAGTTCTGCCAACCAGGCTGACACTCTACGACCAACAAGCCAATTTCATCGGCTGCATCTAGAAATGCAGGATCATTCGGATAATGGGCAGCCCGCACCGCATTAAATCCATCTTCTTTCATTAGCAATGCATCGCGATATTGCATGGAATCAGACGCTGCATCCCCTATATTTTGATACTGTTGATGACGATTAGCTCCACGTATGAATATCTTCTGACCATTGATATATAAACCATCTGGCTTATACTCTATCGTTCGGACACCTATTTTAGTAGTCGTAGAATCTACTAAGCTCGAAGCATTATAGACTTCGCTTACGAGAGAATATAAATAAGGAGAATCCGGACTCCACAAACTTGGATTGGTTACAGTTATATTTTGATTGAATTGATAATCTCCGCTCGCAGCTATACTTGTTGGATCGGTTTCACCTTGTGCAACAACGTTTCCGTTCTTATCTACAAGCTTGCTGATTACTTTGGCCTCGGCGGAAACAGTATCTGCATTAACGACATGCGTTTTCACATTAACCGTTGCGCTTGAGCTTGTTACCTGAGGGTAAGTAACAAAAACACCGCCACTAGCTGTTTTATCTGCCTGTAAAGCATCGGAAATGTGCAAATTGTTCGTAATTCTCATTTTTACATCTCGATAAATGCCACCGAAGTAATGGAAGTCAAGACCCGCATCAGGTTTCCCAGGCGGCGTATCCGGATTGTCCAAACTGGATACCCTTACCGCCAGAACATTGGTTTGGCCATATTTTACCTTATTAGTAATGTCCACTGAAAAACCAACATATCCGCCATTGCGAGTGAAAACTTTTTCACCGTTCAAGTAAACATCACTATCTATCATTACACCTTCAAAATCAATATTTATTGTTTTCCCTCTATATTGCTCATCAACTGTGAAATAATTTCTGTACCAACCAATCCCTTGGTAAACGGACTGTGCGCCATTTGCATGTTTTTTTTCAAGTCTCATCGTATGAGGAATTGTAATATTGGCAAATTTGCTATCGTCGAAGACTGGGGCCTCTGCGCCAGTTAAGTCACCTTGGTAAAATCCCCAATTATTGTTGAAATTTAATATTGTTCTTTGATTCGCCCCATTTGTTTCCTGACCAGCGCTTGCGGAAGCCTCTGAATTTGGGAGGAACATTCCTAACATAAGAGTAAAAAGTAGAAGCATAGGAGTTATTTTCTTCAATGTTAGCACCTCTTTCTTTAATTTAAACATACTCGACTATCACAAACCGTTTTACTTGCTACAACTTTTTTTGAATGCGCTTACATCCCTCCTAACACATTCTCGCCCCTTGAGAAGTATTACTGATTTAGAAAACCTTCAAAAAGCGGCCTTCTATTCAAAAGTAACATATTATATCATAACTTTCTCTTAAGAATAATGACATTTCACATGAAATTTCTCACTAGATTTGGACGGTTCAGGAAAAGCGATCGTGCCTTTTAAAAAAACTTTTCATTCTTACACCTCTATTCTCATAATCATCTTAAATGAAACGTCATCAGTGAAAATATCCGAAAATTCGGTACAACTATCCGAAAAATCGATAATTTCTATTAGTTGCCCCCATAATTTCCGTCATATCGCTATCATAAGCAATGTGAACGTATATCCTGAACATCAAAAATACATGAATTCTTCAAAATACAAAGAATATGCGTCTACTTTTTTTAAAGTTTTCTCTAAATTCTGCACCATCAGAAAATGAAAAAGTCTCCAAAACCCGAGTGGGTTTGAAGACTTTTTACTATTTCCCATTAACTTTACGCCATTCGTCCAGCTGTTTCTGTTTCTCGGCGATAATCTTATCGACACCGGATTTCTTCAGCTTGCCAATAAATTCCGGCTGAAATTTGTCAGGATCGGCTGTTCCTGTCGTCAGTGCAGATAAATATTGGTCGATCACGACCTGGCACTGCGCGACTTCAGATTTGACAGCTTCCGTATCAAAAGTAAAACCGAGGATTGGTGATAAATCGGAATTTTTATTCAATTGATTCCACATTTCATCCTTATTAGAAGTATCGTTCTCAGTTTTCCATAAGATTAAATTATTCCCGAATACCCATGGAAAATTCGGATCATATCCGCTATCTTTGATCCGCTCTATACGTGTATCGGATATCTTCTTATATTGTTTGCCTTCGATACCGAAGTTTAATAAATTGGCAATTTGTGGATCGCTGTTCATCAGTTCGAGAAACATCATAGCCCGCTCTGGATTATTGGACGTACTTGAGATAGCCGTGATTGTTGCCGCAGCACGGTCAGTCGTTATGATTGGCTTGGTAAAACGTTTTCTGTACCATTCCACCCCCGTTATCGCCTTCAACCCCCCGCTACTAAAGGGATCTTCAGTCGAATCCAACGTTTGGTATGCTGGCATCGCCATTGCATATCTGGCTGCTTTTCGGTCAGCTGCTATCTCTTTCGTTGTGGCAGCATCTTTTCGAAAATAACCTTTTTCATACCACTTTCTGGTTTGTACAATAAGTTTCTTGAACTCCGGAGAGTCGTATTGGTCAATTACTTTCAAGTCTTTATCGTTCAACCGAACCCAGCCGGGCAATTTTTGGTCGCCGATAATATCGAAACCATACAAGGGTGCGGCGCCTACAAAAATGTCTCCAGTCGTCGAGTATTCCAGCGGAATCTTGTTAGTCTCCCCTTTTTTCACAGCATTCAGAAAAGGCTCCAAATCTTCAAATGTTTTTACATTCTTCCAATCAAAGTGATATTTATCAGCAAGTTCTTTCTGTACATCGAATCCATAGCTAGTAGCCATAACCTGGTAGTTGATCACACCATACAACTTGCCATTCACTTTGGCAGCGTTCCATATATTAGCCGGTACACCGGCTTTTGTTTTGGTGCCATACTTATCAAGTAATTCGTCAATCGCTACATAGGCTCCTTTGGAAGCATTTTGAAAGTAGTTATTGATCCATGTTGATGTAAATGCCAGATCGAATGGTTCGCCCGAAGCGATCATCAGGTCCATCTTCTGATCATAATTCCCAAGGTCAATCATGTTTAACTTAACTGTGGCATTTATTTTGGGTTTAATTAATCTGTTCAACTCTTCATTAATAGCTTGCAGATCCTTTTGCGGCGGGGAAGGGAAGTAATAAACCAATTCTACTTGCGGCAGATCTTTCTGACTTGGACGATCAGTTACCAAGACTTGATCAGTTCCAGATATATCTTTGGTCGGTTTATTGGAGTCACATCCTGAAATCAAAGATACCGCAGCAAATAGGATTGCCAAAATCAATACAGGACACTTGGATTCCCTTTTTCTTAACATATTTTAACCTCCAATGGAGATAATAATAACCTACGTGCCAGTATTCTACATTTTCCAATCCAATTACGCAATACATGGAACCGTTAATGACGTTCTCCAATAAATGCATTTTTCTACAAATTGTATTGTTTTTCACATATCGAGAAAACTCTTTGAAGGATTACACCACAGAGTTGGAGAAGTGACATGTACAACAAACTATCTTAAGGAGGTTAACTCCCGCATGCCGTTCCCGCTTAAATCTCCTCGCAAGACCTTATTTGCAAAAATGTTGTTTGCTCTTACGGTAACGGTTACTTTATTGATTATAGGACTGTCGTCACTTCTCTATCGAAATTTCTTTACCGCTTCTTTGGATAATATCAATCGAATGAATACTTCTATCCTGTCCCAAACCAGTTACAGCATGAAGTACATGGATACTTTGGTTAGCAAATTTATAAATACTGTTATGATGAGCCCATATACATCCGTACTACTGCATAATCAGGAAAATGATATGGTTATGCTCGGAAATGCCTTGCGCAACCTTGATAACCTTTCACTTCCACACGATTATGTACACTCGGTATATACGATCAATCTAACCTTGGACCGTATCATATCCACAGAGACGGGCAGTTTTTATACAAAAGAAAATTTCTATGATCAAGGCATTATATCATTGTTGCAGACGGTGAACAAAAATTCTCTTGCTGAAATGCCTATTGCCAGAAAAATTCCAAAACCCCAAGCCGCAACAGATTCTGAACTTGCTAATGTGTACACCTATATCATGCTCGATAGTCTGGATACGAATCAAAAATCACGCATTGCAACTGTCATCAATATCAAAGCAAGTGTTCTTCGCGATCTTATCGCTTCGTTGAATGCCAAAATAGCAGGATCTGGAAACGAAATTATCGTGATTGATTCCAATGGAACGATTGTGAACCATACCTCAGAAAGCATGTTTCTGCATAATGCGAACCAAGAATCGTATATCCAAACTATTCTTGCGGCCGATCAAGAGTCGGGGAGCTTTAAGACGAACCTGAACGGTCAAGATTATCATGTTACCTTTGTTTCTTCCGATAAACCAAAATGGAAATTTATTAGTTTGACTTCATATAAAACATTTATCGGCGCAGCTGATGCAACCAAAACTTCTACACTTTGGATATGTCTAACGATCCTAGGTCTCGGTTTATTCTTCTCATTCATCTTGTCAAGATCGCTTTATATTCCTGTCGGCAGACTTGTAGAGACAGTTAGAGGACATCTCACAAACCCTCATCATAAGGATCATTCGACAAATGACATCTATTTTCTGCAAAACGTTTTTAAAGAAATGATTACAAAAAATAATGAATGGGAAAACAAGCAAAGAGAACAGCTCGCTCCCTTAAAAAACAAGTGGCTTCAAGATATGCTGCTTGGTATCCGATATATTGATCAAGAAGCGTTGCAGGTTTCTCAAAAAGAGCTTGGCATCCATTTGAATCTAAATGGCCCGCTCAGGTTGTTACTTCTTCGCCTGGACAACTATCGCGATTTCCTCGACCGATATGATGAAAAAGACCGTTGGCTCTTAAAATTCGGCATTGCTAACATCGTTAATGAAATCATATCAGAAGGATATAAATTGGAAAATATTTATCTTGAAAACAATCAACTCCTGCTGCTTTTGGAAATCGACTCCTCAGAGAATATTGAAACTACAGAAGGTACCTTAAGAGGCCTAATCGAACTAGCGCAACACGCTGTAAACCAGTACTTGAAACTCTCGTTTTCCGCAACTCTAAGCAGCCCTGTCTATTCCTATTTCCAACTCAATGAGTGTTATTCCAATACATTGGCACTATCTTCTTATCGGATCATAGCAGGGCATAGCAGCTTCCTGACTCCAACTTTCCGAAGTTCGATCAAGGAAACACTAATTTCCTTTCCCGAGAGTAAGGCCAAAATGTTACTTGATTCCTTGAAGTTGGGCCATCTGGATAAAGCCAACGAAGCGTACTACGATTTTATTAGCCAACTTTCCGGAACGACTTATGAAAACTTGCTTTCGTCCATTATGCAGCTAAGCTTCATGTTAAGAACAACCTTTAATGTCATTTTAGAAAATCATGAATTTCAAAAGCCTGAGCTATTCCAGATTGTTTCCAGAAATATAGAGCAGTTCGAAACCATTGAAGAAATTCATGAAACCTTCTTGTCCATATTTTCCGAAATCATCCGCGTCATGGAACAAAATAAACATAATAAACACAATTCAATAATTTCAAGAATCATAAAAGTGATCGAGGAACAATACCGTGATAATAACTTAAATCTACGTCTCATCTCAGACGAGTTTCAAATGTCAAACGTTTACTTGGGGAAAATATTCAAAGAAGCTACAGGTAAATCCGTTTCAGAGTATATTACTGACGTGCGAATGAATCATGTCAAACAATTGCTGGACAACAGCAATCTTTCAACCAAGCAAATTTTAGATCAATGCGGTTTGGAAGAGACAAACTATTTTTATACTATTTTCAAAAAACGCTTCGGCGTTTCGTTGTCTCAATACAAGATTGAGAAAAATAAAACGTGAATTGCCCCGCTCCAAGAAACAAAAATAACAAAAGGTATACTCTCCTCACAGTATGAGGAAGTATACCTTTTACATTAACACAATTGATAAGAAAAATATTGATCGAACCGATCATAATACAATGTGGAAACGTTACGAGCATGTGTCGGGACGAGCAGTTCCCAACGTTCAACCATGCCGATCCGAAGAGCCGCGAGGAGTCATTACAGAAAAATATTGCTGATATTCAAAAGGATATTGATACCCACGATCAGCTTTTGAAAAGTCGACTTAGTTATATGGTACTTGGCCAAGATAAGCAAATTATCGATAATGAACCATGTTTTATACAGTAAAAGCAGGGGAATTTTTTCCTCAGATCTGCCACAGACTCCAAGTAAAAATTAAGAAATTAACGATTTAACGCATAGTTGTCCCATTGTTGTGTCCAGCAGCACCTCATACAAAGACTGATAAAGCTCTTACTCTTCGTATCAAAACTAACCCCCCGCTCCTTATCACCTACTGCCCTTTAGTACTGTTATTGCGATATTCCTTGGGGGAAACGCCGACATTTTTGCGGAACGAAAAACTGAAATAGTTCGCATCGGCATAGCCTACCTTTTCAGCGATCTCCAACGCTTTCATATCTGTGGTGCGTAGCAGCTCCTTCGCCGTCTCCATGCGGATATGGTTCAAATAGTTAACGAAGGTCATTTTTGTTTCTATTTTGAAAATTCTACTGAAATATCCCGCGCTAATATGCAAATAGCCGCACACTTTATTAATCGTAATATCGCCTTCATGATAATGATTTTTCGTATAATCTTTGGCCATTTCCACCAGATTCTTATAGGTATATTGGCGGTCCGTAGCGATATGATTCATTATCGAGGCGCACAGCTCGGCAAGCCAGTGCTTGGCTTCTTCTAAGGATGTGAACTTATTGATCTCTGTAAAAGGAATGAAGTTGTCGCCGAATACCTCATCCACATTCAAATTCGAATCCTTGGCCGCCTTCAGAATGGAAGTCAAAATTTCGAGCAAATAAATCTGGTAGTCCTTAACGGAGACAGCCCCTTCAATCCCATGAAAAAGCTCCTCCATCGTCACCCGGATCTCCTGATTCGTCCCGAACTTAATACAGCGCGTCAAAGCGTGCTCCTTCACATCGTCAAAGCGGACCTTCTCCACGCTACGCATCTCCACGTCATTGATGGAAATGATCCGGTTATTGCCAAGAATAAGTCTATAATCCAGCGCCAGCACCGCATCTTCATACGAATAGCTGATCTTCGTCACATCCTTCAGGACAGTGCCAATACCAACCGTTAAAGTGAGCTTCAAATATTTCTCCACATTCTGCCGCACTTCTTCCAGCACCTTCATTGTCTGTTGCAGTGCGGCTCCTCTGTCCTCGCTTTCTCTCGCAGCCAATACAACCACTTGATCGTTATGCATGAAAACAAGGCCCAGACGGCGTTTATCGATAATTTCCTCTGTAATATTTAATAGGGCGAAGTATTTTAGCGCTTGATCCTTCGAATATTTCAATGAAACCGACTTGGATAGCTCTTCTCGATTTTCCAGGTCCTCTTCAGGAATTAGCACCCCGTCTATACATATGACAGCAGCGACGAAGCTTTTACCATTTAGCTCAATTCCGTAGTTGGCCGCTTTCTCATACACTTCTTCACGCGGGAGTTTCCGGTTCATGAGTGTCGCTAGAAATTTCTCTTTGAGCACAGGCATGCTTTTCCGGTAATGCTCCATGAGGAGCTGTACATTTTCCCGGTGTGCCTCTTCCTCCTGAATCTGCCCCTTCACCTTCAGTAAAATATTGATGAGCTCTTGCGCGGAAAAAGGCTTCAGCACATACTCGTCAATATGAAGCTTTATCGCTCTTTGGGCATAGTCGAACTCATCATGCCCCGTGAGGATGATGAGCTTAATAGTAGGAAAGCGCTCCCGAATCGCTTCAGCAAGCTGAAGTCCATTCATGAACGGCATCTGAATGTCCGTTACCACAACGTCAGGCAGCAGTCTTTCTACCATTTCCAGTGCTTCTCTACCGTTCTCCGCTTTCTCAAGAACCTCGAAGCCGATTGCTTCCCAGTTCACTTCGCGGACGGCCCCTTCCCGCACATCTTCTTCGTCATCCACTAAAATCAGCTTGTACATAATCGTCCCCCAAAACATTTACATATATAGTTTATTTGTAAACAATTAGAAATTAACTACTTTTGGAATACACAACCGGCTTACACCAAACTAAATCGACTATCTCAACCAGCCTAAATGCCTCTGCCCCATCATGGAAGACCTCATCAAGAATTATCCATAAATTTACATTTAAATGTTCTCTATGCACTTCCCGAATCCAGGCTTCGTCGTCTTTAATTACCGTCTTAGCCATTATGCTTGCCTCACATTCATCTTGTAGTCAGCTGCAAGAAACCCCGCGGTTCGACGAAAACGTTCATACTTTTCTCCCTTTCTACACATCGATGTAGCCCAATCTTAGTTTCAAGTCCTCACAAAAGGAACAACAAAAAATTAGATTTTCTCTAAAAAATAAGAAAAAAAACCTCTGAGAGCCATAAATTATATCTTTCTCGTTCGTCTCCTGAGCAGGCATTCCAAATTTACCAAAAGGAGGATCAGTCAATCGATTTGGAAATCATTCGAACCGTTCACGTGTAAGGATCGTAAATCCCAATATAAACAATACGCCGTCCACTGGAGTTGAAATTACCACCACAGAGCGCAAAAAACCTTGATTAACAAGGTTTCGTTGTAGGTATTTTCATGTCGTTAGATTGCAGAAAAAAGATTCGTGTATTAAGCTGATTGGCAAATTGACCGCATGAATTTCAATGTTGAAATTGCTCAAAACACTCCTTAACCCCAGGTATGATTGCTTTTATGTCGAGGTTAGAGTTGAAGTTCGTAGCAGTATGTGATTTACATGTTTATATCTACTCTAACTACATTTCGATCCTGAGACTGGATGCAATGTCTTATCCCGAACAATAACTTGATCATAACTTGGCTCCAAGACACTCGGAACCTCATATAGGATTAGTCCAAGCTGTCCAAGAGTGTTTTCAACTGAGGGGGGCAAGGAGCAATGCATTCAGAGTACTGACCAACCTCATCTTGGATTTAATTCGCTGCAAGTCGTTTTATCGACAAATGGGGAATAAAGGAAATTGGCTTAGGAAAGGGGTCACTTCAAAACCATAAAAGTTATGTGCTCCCCATAGCCCAAATTGTCACCTTGTGAAACGATAACCAAAATTCCAAAAAAATCCACACGATAGCTGGTATTTAATCAACTTATTTAGAGTTCATGTATTTACGCATATCAAACGCTACTGCCGCAACGATAATGATACCTTTGATGATCAACTGCCAGTAAGGGCTAATTCCGATAAACGTCAAACCGTAGTTGATTACGCTGAAAATTAATACCCCAGCAAGAACGCCTGGAACCGTCCCGATACCGCCTGATGTAGATACGCCGCCGACTACGCAAGCTGCGATCGCATCAAGCTCGTACATGTTTCCGTAGTTATTCGTCGCACCGCCGGTTCTTGCCGCTTCCAGCACCCCAGCCAATCCGTACATAGCACCCGCGATGGAGTAAATGTAAATCAGGTAACGGTTAACGTTAATCCCTGAAACGACTGCTGCGTGAATGTTGCCGCCGATCGCGTACATGTATTTACCAAGCTTAGTTTTGTTGAACACTATCCAGACGATAATCGCTACAGCAACAGCAATAATAACGATGTAAGGTAATGAATACGTGGCATCAGATCCGATAGAACCTGTTCCTAGTTTACTAAAGTCAGGTCTCAAGCCACCGATAGGCTGAGACTGATTCGGCTTCATGTCGAAGTATAAGGAGTTGGCACCGTATACTGCAACCATCGTTCCTAGTGTTGCGATGAATGGTGGAACTTTCAATTTAGCAACGATAATCCCATTAATAAAACCTACCAAAAGGCCTGCTAGAATTGCAATGATAATTGGAACAAGCAGCGGTAAATGAAGTAGATCCGGGAAGAATCTGCGGCCGTAATCCTGCGTTTGCAGCATGGATGCCGAGATAACAGCTGTCAAACCGACAATCCGTCCGGTCGAAAGGTCGGTACCTTCCGTGATCAAGATGAATGCAGCGCCCAAAGCAATAATGACACGTGTGGATGACTGCAGCAAAATATCACGTAGGATACTAACGGATAAAAAACGCGGATCATAAATTGCGATCCCAATAACGAGCACGACCAATACGATGTAGATTGCGTATTTGGTCACGAACCCACTAATGTCTCTAGATTTTAATGTTTCTGTTTTTGTACTCATGGTTTCTTGGCCCCCCATTTATGCCATATGCTGTGCAGCAAGGCGCATGATCTCTTCTTCTGTTGCTTTATTTCCTTCTACGATCCCCGTAAGGCGTCCTTCACACATGACCATGATTCGATCTGACATCCCAATAAGCTCGGGCATTTCAGAAGAGATCATGATAATACTTTTTCCCTGCTTCGCAAGGCCAGCAATGATGGAATAAATCTCAAACTTCGCTCCTACATCAATTCCGCGCGTTGGCTCATCAAGCAGGAGCACGTCCGGCTCTGTAAGCAGCCATCTGGCCAAGAGCACCTTCTGTTGGTTACCGCCAGAAAGGTTTTTGATCAACGCATGCATGTTCGGTGTTTTCACGCGCAGCATCTCAATGCTTTTCTCTACCTCAACTCTTCGTTTCGCTTCATTGATGAACCCAAGCGGGTTCATGTATCGACCCAAGTTTGCGATGACCGTATTCTCAAGCACTGATAATACCGGGAAAATCCCTGTCACGCGGCGCTCTTCCGTGAGCAGCGCGATTTTATGCTTGATAGCGTCAATCGGCGATTTAAGCTTTACCTGCTTGCCATGGATCGAAATTTGACCGGATACTACTCCACGTAGTCCGAACAAAGCTTCCATTAGTTCCGTACGCTGAGCTCCAACCAGACCGCCTACACCAAGAATTTCTCCCTTGCGAAGGTCGAAAGAAACATTTTTAAAGGATCTTGGAACTACCGAAGTTAGTCCCTCAACACTCATTAATACACCGTTCGGTACATTGCTTCGTTCAGGGAAACGCTCTTTGAGATCACGTCCAACCATCTTCGAGATGATCATATCCGTTGTCAGCTCTGACGATGGCCACGTCCCAATTTTTATTCCATCACGCATAATCGTTACTTCATCCGAGATTTCAAGAATTTCTTCCATTTTATGTGAAATATAGATGATCGAGACGCCACGACTCTTCAGATCGCGAATGATGCGAAATAGCTGTTCAACTTCATTCCCTGTTAATGACGAAGTCGGTTCATCCATAACAATGACTTTAGAATTGAAAGAAACGGCTTTGGCAATTTCAATGGACTGCACTTTCGATACCGACAAGGTACCAACGAGTGTGTCCGGTTTAATATCCATCTGGAGCTGCTCAAACAATTTTTCTGTATCTCTACGCATTTTCTTGTGATCCACTAGCTTCAAAGGTCCGATGCCTCTTTGCGGGAAGCGGCCCAACCAAATGTTCTCCATCACGTTACGATGTGGAACCGGGTGCAGCTCCTGATGAATCATGGAAATGCCGTTTACTAACGCATCCTTGGAATTAAGGATGGACACGGTCTCGCCGTTCAGCTTGATCTCTCCGCCATCCGGCTTATAAATGCCGAATAAGCATTTCATCAATGTTGATTTCCCAGCCCCATTTTCTCCCATCAAAGCATGCACGCTTCCTGGGCGAACCTTCAGGGTAACGTTATCCAGCGCCTTAACGCCGGGGAACTCTTTGGAGATTTGATTCATTTCCAGTAAATACTCATGTAATGTCATGGTAACTCCCCCTACCAGCTCACGATAATCCCCACAGAGTGAAGCCATTGTTCTAAGCCTATTTCTCTATATCTTTGCACGGGTTTCCAAATAAGGAAGGCAAGAGCGGATAACTGCTCTTGCCCGCTTCTATTCGGATTACTTGTCTTTGAAGTAACCTTTTGCTTTCAAAGCTTCGATAGCGCCAAGAGCCATATCGTCGTTTTTCGCAAGAACAGCTGTTCCGGATTGCTCAGCTCTCGCGCCTACGCAGTAAACTTTATCCCATTTCTTCATGTCATCAGCAAGCGGCACACGGTACAAGAAGACAACCGGCCCACGTTAGCTGTTTTCGCTTTATCGGTAAGCCCCCTCCCTAAAAGGTTGTTTTGTTCATTTGCATTTCTAAATATACGGCATGCGACTAAAGAAACAAATGCAAAATCCTGATTTCTTTCTATTGAAATACACACCAAACTAAAAACGGCCTAAACAATTTTAAATGCAATAAAAACCGCAATCCACCGGCACTGATATCGAGAATCAAAACAGGAGCTTGTCCTAAAATGGATATTCAATCTTTACGGAATTCCTCCAAACGCGTGCTGGCCTCAAGTAAACAATATATAAAAAAGGTATATTCTCCTCGAAACATAAGGAAATATACCTTTTTTTTAGTCTCAACTATTTACAGAACTTATTTCTGACTTCAATGAATTTCAATAATTAACCACTTTCATTCTTTTCTTCTCGCGGATTCCTAGCAACTTCCAGTTTACTGGGCTTCATAAAATTTGTCGGACTAGTTCCAGTATATTTTTTGAACACAATACAAAAATACTTATAATCATTGAAGCCCGTCATACTTGCTATTTCATATATCCGGCATTTACCTGTGGCGAGCAGTTCTACAGCTATTTGAAGCCTGTATTTGTTAAGAATGTCCAAAAAAGTCTTGGAGGTAACCTCTTTCAACTTACGGCTCAAGTAGCTTGGACTTACTCCCAATCCATCGGCAATAGCTTCAATGGTCAGCTTTTTATGGTATTCACTTTTGATTTTCTTTATTGTCTCACTGACATAATAATTCTGATTATATTCACCAATAAGAAAGCCGTCCACATCCATTTGTTGTGTATCGCCTATCGTTTTCGTTATATTGTTAATGTCGTGATAAACCCTACCTTGCCTAATGTTCTTAATATTTCCAATAATTTCCGCAAGTTTTATTTCATCCACAGGCTTTACCAAATATTCAAACACTTTCAATGAAATAGCCTGCTTTGCATATTCAAATTCCGTATAACTGGTCAGGATGATGCTATGAAACGCGTATATTCTCACAGCCTTCTCCAACATATCTATCCCATTCATAATAGGCATCCTAATATCTGTAATCACTAAATCGGGCCGGTGCTGCTGGATCAATTGGAGTCCTTTCTGTCCGTCATCCGTATCACCTACAACCGTACAATGCATGGACTGCCAATCAATGCCATGAACAAGCCCTTTTCTTATAATCTCCTCATCTTCAACGATAATCACCCTAAGCATGCTCACTACCTCCCCCTGCCAACCGGCAAAGTGACCCTTACGTTTGTATCGCATTAAATGTCAGCGCAAATAGTATTGCATCACCATCCAGAAATGAAATGAGTTTATCATCCAGATGAAAATGCCCCAAACCATCCTGAGATTTATTCAAACATTCCGATACCATTATTTTTGCGAATCTCCCATCATATGAATAGTCCGATTATTGAATATTGATTTAAAGTTACAAAAACGGTACTCAATAAAAACAGCCAAGCCTTGTTAAGCTTGACCATTCGTTATTTCTTTGTCATTGGTAGAGGTCGTTTGTTCCCGATACTGGCTCGGCGTCATTTGGGTAACCCGTTTGAACGCGGTGAAAAAAGTCGTTCTCGATTGAAAGCCCGATCGTTCCGCAATGTCGATAATAGGCATGTCCGACGTAACCAGCAATTCTTTTACCCGATCCACCCTTTTTTGCAAGATGAAATCCGACAAGGTGATTTGATACGTATCTTTGAAGATTTGGCGAATATAACCGCCTGAATATCCTAAATGCTCGGCTATCTCTTCAACAGTTAACATCGAGTCATGCAAGTGCAAGTCAACATAATCAGCGATTTCGGGAGCAAGCTCATTTTTCCGGCCGCCGGTCGTTTGAGCCTGTGCAAGGTCTATGATCTGGTCCATTTCCGTCAGCATCCACTGCTTGATTTCCGTCAAAGAATCGAATTTCTCAAGAAATTGATTTCCTTCTTTAATATCATTTTCGTCCATGACTTTACTGAACGCTTTTACGATTCGAAATAGCATAATATTTAAGTACACTTTGCATTCCGCATAGGGAAGTGTTTGAAGCTGTCCGAACAATCGCTCAACCACTTTATGCGTTCGATCTCTATCGCCCGATTTAACCAAACCGATCACCTCTTGGATCAGGGATTCGTCCAACGTTACGATATGGCCTTTGACGAGCTGGTCGTAGTCCTCCTGCATGTAAATTTTCGATTCTCCTGACAGAAAATTCATAAATGTCAAATCGTAAATTCTGTCATATACAGTTCTCAGATTCTCACGGATTGCTCCTTGTTCACCGATCGCCATGACGACTTGAATGCCCAGCCAGTTACCGATTTGCTTTGCTGCTTCATGCAACAAGCCGAGTATTGAATCTTTGGCAGTATCACAACCAAAAAGCAATACCAGATGATCGCTTCCCAGATCGACGGGTTCGCACAAATATCCGCCATTCATGAAAATTTCTTGCGTGATGTTCCCGATCGAATACTTCAAAAGCTTTCGAGATCCATAATCATACTTTTCACAAAATAAGGAATAGCCTGTTAATCGGAACACAGCCAAATTCAAGTCTGTGTTGTTAGCGATTTCTGTCATATATGATAATTCTGTCCGCATTGCATCGGAGATGGAGCCATGAAGGATCCAGTGCCTCAAATATTCGGCTTTTATAAGACCTTGATAATTTCTTCTTGAACTATTCATTTCCTCCAAGTTGTTCATCATGTAGTCAAGACCGCTTTTTATGATCGTAAACTCTTCGAATGGCGCTCGGTTGGCATACTGAAGACGCGTTCCGAACAAATTTTGCAGCTGTTTGGCTAACACACTGAAACGCCCCATGCTGCGTTTGGAATTCCAAAATGCGCCGATAAAAAGAAGGATCAAGAGAATCAGGCAAGATAAGAGGATTTTGCTCTGGAACCGGTCTACCCTGCCGCTAACGTCTTTCAACTTCACAATGGAGTACAGCTGCCAGTTCTCTGTTTGAATTTTTTTGTGATGAATCAGGTAGACATTTCCTTTGATTTTTACCGTGAACTGTTCCGCAGATTCTTCGGCAATCCTGTTCATAGCGGCGTGATCGAACTCCGACGGCACGTCTCCCACCACGATGCTATGTTGCTCGTCCAAAATTGAGAACTCCGTGTTACCGTTGTTCCTGTTCTGCAGCAAGTATTTTTGCAGTAGCGATCGATCCAGCACCATTACAAGATATCCGCGGTTTTCCTTCAACTGGGCAGAAGGAATGACTAAGGCTAGCAATGACCGTCCGTCGTATTCGAACCTATGAAATGCCAGGAATGCAGGCCGATGCCTTATTGCGTTATTAATAAGCTCACGATCTTTGAACTCGGCCAGAGAATGAATTCCTTCAACCGAATCGAGCACATTGCCGGTCTCCATATTGACCAAATAAGTAGCGGAGATAAACGGTTGCAAGGACATGAAATTCATTAGCGAGCTCAAAGCTTCCTTTGCGATTAACGGATCTTCCGTTTCCGAATCTTCTTTTAGCCAAGAAGAAATATAGGGATCCTGACTCATAGTCAACCCGTAAGATTGCAAGTTATCCAACATGTAGTCGAAGCTTTGGCTCAGACTATCCGTCTTCTCTGAAATGAAATCATTGATTTCCGTCAACGCTTGCTTGGAATATTGATTCGTCAAAAAATAGGAAAATGGAATAATAATTACGGTAAAAAAGGCTGCCAAATAGAAAAAAATACGGAGGTAGGATTTGCCGATTATGTTGCGCATAGGTTCCTCCATCGCTTGATATTAATGTCCAAATCTTAATGCAATTCTCTTCCTCTGTAAAGTTGATTATCAACACAATCCTTTTAAAGGCCAAAAAGAGCGGAGTATCACCGCTCTTTCGGAATGCCACGAAATTACTTTTTAGAAAGGAAAGCATCAATTTGTTTTTGTTCTTCAGTTTGAATTTTTTTAGCTAAACCCGATGCCGCTGTCTTGAATTGTAACCAGCTGGAATCTGGATCTACTACCCCGTTCATAATTGCCGTATAGTACTTAGCTTCAATTGTATTATATTGAGCGATTTCATTGGCAACTGGTGTATTGTCAAAAGTGAAACCTGTCAAAATATCGGTTGTGAAGTTATTGGCTACTTTTGTATACTTATTGTAATTTTGCGTTTCGGGATCTTGGTTGGCATCCAGTCGGTCGAATAATGGGTTCAAAATCCAAGCAAAAGGGAACCAAGCATATCCATTCGATATCGATTTGTATTGATCGTCACCGACTGGCTCCCAATCCTCGCCTTTTATTCCATAAGTCAACAAGTCGTAATTGTCTCTTTGGTTCGCCCAGTCCAGGAACTGAATCGCCCGTTCCTTGTTTTTGCTCACCGCCGGAACCGCAATAAAATTCCATTGTTGAAAGTTCGAGATGTTTGCTTTCGGAGTCGCATCGAAAAAGGTAACTGCTTCGAATTCGGCATTCGGATCGTTCTGTTTGACAGCACTTTGAATATCTGGCGAGATACCAAAGTTGTTTTGATCGAAAATCGCGACTTTCCCTTCTTTGGCCGGTTGGCTCAAATCTTTGATTGCAAGCACGTCTTTACCGATAATGCCATCCTGATAAAGTTTACGAGCGTTTTTGATCCAAGACCAAATTGTTGGATCCATTTCATCAAACAGGTTATACACTTTGCCGTCGTTGTTTTTAGTGTAGAGCACCAGACTTTGCGTGAGGACCGGGCTTGGCGACAAATGGTTTTTTGTATCGAAAAACCGACGGAACACCGCTTCTGACATGTCTTTGAGCCCATCCTGGCCGGCTGGTAGTAATGGTATAATACCGGGGACTTTCTCTTTTACGGCATATGCGAATTTGATCAAATCGTCGTACGATTTAATCGGCGCGATCCCCAGTTTCTCTCGAATATCTTTGCGGACATAATAGCCTCGTCCCTGGAAATGGGCGGCTCCTAGAGGGATGCCATATATTTTCCCACTAAACTTATTGGCATCCCACATCTGCTGCGGACGCGCCTTTACGATGTTCTGGCCGTATTGATCAAGCAAGCCTTCCAATGGCTCATAGCTGCCGGCAGCGATCTGTTGCGAAAGGTGCAACCACGGCGCATCAAAAATAAGATCAATGCTTTCGCCCGATGCCAGCGTGAGCTGCGTTTTTTGAGCCAAATCCGCCCATGGCACGAACGTGATGTCCAATTTGACGTTTAGGGTATCCGCCATTCTTTTTTCTGCTTCTGCGATAACGGCATCCATTCGTGCAGGACGGTCGCCTGGAATCATGATTTTCAATGTAACTTTTTCCAGCTTTTGATTCGTTTTTGATGTGGCTGGACTAGAGCTGCCGCTTGGTGCAGCGCTTTCTGTTTCGTTGTTTTTTCCGCTGCATGCGCTCAAAAGCATTGTTGCCATTAATGTGATTAGGATTATCGATTTGCTTTTTTTCATTGTTTTTCCTCCCTATATGATATACTTCTATGCTTGTCCGATCAAGTCGGGGAAAGCCTGACTCGGGTTTAGCCTTTCACTGCGCCTATCGTTATGCCTTTCACAAAATATCTTTGAATGAACGGGTAAACTAAAATGATTGGCCCAATCGTCAAGCACACCGTCGCGAGTTGGATGACTCCCGCCGGCACGCTGACTTGATAACTTGCCCCTCCTCCAACATAGGAAGCGACGTTAATATTGGAAATAAGCTGACGAATCATCAATTGTAGAGGATGAAGTTTATCGTTATCAATAAAAAGCAAAGCTAGGAACCAATCATTCCAATATTGCAAAGCATAGAACAAAGAAATCGTCGCAATAGCTGGCTTAGAGATTGGCCAGATGATTCGAAAGAAGATATGGATATCTCCCGCCCCGTCGATCGTAGCCGCTTCATTAATTTCGTATGGCAGTGATCTGTAAAAAGATACCAATATAAAGGCGTAAAAAGGATTTAATAAATAGGGGACGATCATGGCCCATAAAGAATCTTTCAAATCAAGCCAATTGGCGATCATGATGTAAAAGCCTACGAGACCGGATCCCAATACCATTGAGACATAAGCCATAAGCGAAAGAAAATGCCGATACTTCACTTTTGGGTTCGCAATGACGTATGCGAACATTGCCGTTATTGCCACGGCGAGCACGGTACCAACGATCGTGACGGTTACCGTGTTTCGATAGCTTTTATAAATTTGAGCTCCCCTGAGCAAATATTCGTAACCGCTAAAACTAAAATGAGCGGGCCATAGCCGATAACCGAATTTAAGGAACTCCCCTTCCGAAGCAAAAGAGTTAACGAGAACAAGCCAAAAAGGGAGCACACACAAGGCCGTAAACACGACTATGATGGCATATAAGAAATATTGAAACCCTTTTTCCGAAATTTTCATACGCGAGCCTCCTAAAATAGACGGGATTCCGGTTCGACACTCTTGGCGATCCGATTGAAAATAAGGATCGTTATGAGCCCCATTGCCGATTGATAAAGAACAACTGCAGCCGACATACTGAAATTCCCGAGTTGTCGCAAAGCGCGAAATGAATACGTGTCGATAACGTCGGTCGTCGGGTATAAAAGAGAGTTATCGCCGACCATGCCGTATATCATGCCAAAGTCTCCGAAGAAAATCCGACCAATACCCAGAAGCACCATAACGATGACAACCGGACGGATAGAAGGAAGCGTTATATGAACGATCTGTTGAAAACGGGTCGCGCCATCGATCTTAGCGGTTTCAAATTGTTCGGAAGAAATTCCGACGATCGCAGCGAGAAAAATAATCGAATAGTATCCAGAAAACTTCCAAACGTAAACAAGCGTCAAGATCCATGGCCAAATTCCCGGATTCTGATACCAACTTACAGAAGGAAATCCCCACTTCTGAAGCATCCCATTCATTATTCCGTCCGACCCCATAAACGATAGGGCCATTAAACTGACGACAAGCCAAGATATAAAGTAAGGAAGAAAAATAAAGGATTGACTTAGTCGTTTAATCAGTACATTTTGAATTTCATTTAAAATTACGGCTAGCAATACGGCGAACCCTAAGCCGAAAAAGATGAACAAACCATTCAAAAACACTGTGTTCAGCGTTATCTTTATCCAATCATGACCTCCAAAAAAAAATTTAAAATTCTCGAACCCGACCCAAGGACTCCCGAAAATTCCTTTGGTAGGTTGGAATTTCTCGAACGCAATCAAATGTCCGAACATCGGAATAAAAGAGAAAAGTAGTAAAAACACGATGCCGGGTAGAGCGAGGGTGTACAACTGTTTGTTTTTAATGATTTCTTTTGCGAAAGCCATTTCTCCGAGCTCCTCTCTATGTGCTGTGAATTCAGAATAAGACAACAATGAGATATCTGACTAGTTCCGTTTTTACCCTCGAGTGCAAGAGCTACATATTTCTGCGGATTCCACACCAATATGCAGAATCTGAACTCAAAACTTAGCCTCTCAGGCATTGCCCTTCTACAAAAAAGTAGCGACTAATAAACTCTTTGTATAATAAAAACATCTAATCACTCAGGCTTGTGCCTTTTGATCAGATGCTTTTTTAAAGTTATATGTTCCACCATCGATTAAGCCGCTTGCCGCCGGGTCTATCGCAATCAAGATCGCCTTAGAGCATCATTATTGAATTATTCCTTTATTTTCTCAAATGAAGCATCGTCGAGTCGGAACATTGTTTTGTAGCCCGATTCATCGAGTTTAACTCCTACATCCAACTTACCTGTGATGAGCAGCGGACCAGGGGTGTAGCGCAGTTTCACATTGTCTGGAACAAAGACGATCATAATTTTATTCCAATACGTTTCATCGCCATTATCAAATGGACATTCTGCGCCAGGCTTGGGAATTAATAGAAACCAGTGCTTATCAAAGGAAAGCACCTCACCCATAAAGCCTTTTATTTGCACCGTTTTTCCGCTCATGTCCCAAAATTTTTCAGAGGGTTTATCCTGCTTGTCATCATCAAAAAACTGTGTCCAGTTGATTTCATTCGATAAACTCGCAGGCTTCTTCTTGGCACTGCTCTGCTCTTCTAACTGCTTCGGTTCAACCTTAGGTGTTGCTGCCGTATTCGCAGCCATAGCAGCTCCCCCTTCCTCAACAGAAGCAGGATGCTCCGGCACTTTGGGAGAAGGAAGCGAGATTGGCTTATTATCTTTAACAGCAGTGGAGGCTGCTGCTTCCTTTTCCGGCTTCAGCGTCACGGATGGAACTACTGCTTCAGGTGTCTCTGAAATAATGACGGCTGGAGTTTCCTTGGGATTCGGACTGTTAGATGGGCTGGCAGTTGAGATCGTTGCTTGGGTCGCATTGCCGAATGACTGACCTGATGGCTCCGTTTTCTTTTGACCACAGCCAGTTAAGACGAAAGTAAATAAGCTGAGTCCTATGATAAATTGCCTTATTTTCATACTGACCACCTCAAGACTTAAATAATTGCAATGGGTCCACGCGATAAGCTTGAAGTGCGGGGCCTACGGACGCAAGAACACCGATCAATAAGGTTCCTACGACGAGCATACCTTCCCCCGGCATGAAATGCCATGATTGAATTTGTAAGCCCGAGTATTCGAAAACAGCTTCGCGGCTTAAATACCCTCCGGCATGACCTACCAATAAACCGCATATCAATCCAATGAAGGTCAACAAAACTCCTTCACCGATTAGAGACACCCAAATGAATCTCTTTGATTTTCCAATGAGTCGAAGTAAACCAACATCTTTTTTGCGCTCATTTACAGCGGCAATCAGAGAGAGCACAATGGAGCCTGCAGCAAGCAAAATACAGATCACAGTTACAACACTCAACGCTTGTGTTCCTTTATCTACGACATTCACGACATCAGCAACTGCTTTACTTGTATAGATCGCCTGGACATTGCTTATTTGTCCGAACTTCGTTTTAATCGACTGCGCACCCAACAGTGACTTGGGTTTGACCAAAATCGTTGTAACTTCCTTCTTATCCCCTTGCTGACTCTCATGAACCGCCCATGCATAATCAAGTGTTGTGAAGACAGCTCGATCGTCTGAAGTCATCAGAGGAGGCAAAATACCCACAACGGTGTAGGTGAAACTATGATGCTGATCATGTTCGCCCGCTGCATCTCCATCGTCATCGTCATCAGTACCTTGAACCAGTCCATGTGCGCCTTGAAACTTATCCCCAACATGAAGCCCTAGCGAATTAGCTATATGTGCACCGACAATGGTATCGCCAAGCTTATCGTATAATTTCCCCTGAGCCATTTGCTTATCAGCCCCATAGCGAGTGGCGAAATATTCGGGTTCCATCCCGACAATCGGAAAACCGTTATAGTTATCTCCAGTCGTCATTGCATAAGCACGATCAACGTACTCATCTTTGCGTATGTCCTCCAGCAGTTTATATGGCACATTGCCTGTCGGAGCACCGATATGATAATACGTGTTAAGAGCCAACTGAGAGGCGCTTCCCTTTGCGCCAATCGTCACTTCAAAGGGACCATATCCCTTCTCTGCCCCTTGTTCGACCCCATTACTACAGAGCAGAAGGAAGACAACAAGAGCGACCGTCACAGCAACGGAGAAAATCGTGAGAAGAGAAAGCATTTTGCGGTGAATAACATTACGCCATAATAGGGTGAATAATTTCATACCGCTTCTCTCCTCGGTAATTCATTGATATCTTGAATATGAACTCGTGCAGGATACATATCAGCTAAATGCAAATCATGCGTGACGGTTAACAATGTCATCTTCTCCACTTCACATATGTCCAGCAGCAATGACATGATATCCCCCGCAGTTTCCCAATCAAGACTGCCTGTCGGCTCATCAGCTAATATAAGCTGCGGCTTCGCTATGATCGCACGTATAATCGCAGCCCTTTGCTGCTGACCTCGTGAAAGTTCGGAAGGCAGATGATGCTGACGATCCTTCAGTCCGACTCTTTCAAACCAATAGTCTACCTGATCTTTGGTCATCTTCTTCGTCCAGTCTTGTGGAACAATAAGTTCCACGTTTTGTTTGACGGTCAAAGATGAAATCAAGTGGAAATCTTGAAAAATGTAGCCTACATGCTCCGCTCTATAACGATCCCGTTTGCTTTCCGAATACGTATGGAGCGGCAAACCATTTACCCAAATTTCACCTTGATCAGGCTGCATCACACCGCTGAGCAAATGCAGCAGTGTGCTTTTCCCACTTCCACTCGGCCCTAGTAGAGCCAATCTATCTCCTTGCTGGACCTGCCACTGAGAAACGTTCAAAATAGGCAAGCTTTTTCCGTGAATTGTAAAAGACTTAGTAATCCCCTTAATCTCAATCATAACTGCCCCCAAGTCCATTAGTCATAGATAGGAAAAGAGGACAAGGGTAGCATTATCCCCTGTCCATTCTTTTACGTGATCGGCTAGTTTATTAAAATACGCTCGCTAACGGAATCCCATGTGAAGCTTTTACCTGTCAACTTATTGAATGCGTCTAAAGGCAGATACAACTTGCCATTGTCCACATTACCTACCAATGCGCTTGCTGCACCATTTTCCGTAATGGCGCCAGTTTCAACATTAACCGATAATTGCTGGCTATCTTTAGCAAAGACAACCGTTTTCGTTGTTTCGTCCCATGTTACTTTAATGTCTAATGCTTCAGCAAGGGATCTTGCTGCTAACAATGTTTTGCTATCACGAGTTACTTTGAAAAGAGGGTACAAATATTTATCTTGCAGTTCTTTCGTCACTGCAGTCAGATCAGCGCCGATCACTTTAGCGCCACTTTTGGCAATATCCGTGTTATCGATATCGCCTTTTAAAAGGGAAGCGATCGGACCGTAAGCCCATACGCCCACGTCAACACCTGAATGACCATGTCCTGTCCAGCCAACACCCAGACGTTTGGAAACGACTGCGTTGTAACCGCCGGCGCGACCGCTAGATGTACCGTCGCCTTTCAGAATCAGAGCAACCTCCTCATCGGACAAATCCGTGAACCCCACGTTATCCGCAACAATTTTACGAACATCATCCGCCGTTTGTGCTGCTTTCAAACTCACGTCCAAATAATCAGTAGAGTGCTTCGCTTTGTTAAAAAGATCAACATTCAATTCATACACGTTGTCTCTACCGAGCGACAAACCGCCTGTTTCATGGTCAGCCGTTACAACAAGGGATGTATTGCCGTCTTTTTTCGCGAAATCAACTAATGTTTTGAACGTAGCATCCAATTCCAGCGTCTCCTGAATGTTTGTAGGAAGGTCATTCCCATGTCCAGCATGGTCGATACGACCGGCTTCAACCATCAGGACGAAACCATTTTTATTTTGCGATAAAATATCGAGCGCTTTTTGGGTCAATTGTGGTAAGGAAGGCGTTTTATCATCACGATCAAGCACATATGGTATTGCATCATCTGCAAAGAGTCCAAGTACCTTTCCTGCTGTTGCAGGGATGGCATCTAATCCAGCTTTATCATAAGCTGTTTTATAGCCTTTCGCTTCAAAATCAGGAATGATGTTTTTGTCCGTACGCTTACCTTTCTCATCCTTCGTAATGAAGTTTATTTTACCGCCGCCAAAGAAAACGTTTACACCGCTATTCAGATATTGAGAAGCAATGGCATTTTGATTGCCGCGTTGACGAACGTGCGAAGCCCACACAGATGGTGTTGCCCCAACAATAGTATCTGTTGTTACGAGACCCGTTGCTTTACCTTGTTTAATAGCCGCTTCAACCACTGAACCATACGGCTTTGCAACGTCACCGTTTGATACGCTGACAGCGTTATTGTACGTTTTATGTCCAGTCGAGAAGGCTGTTGCTGCTGCTGATGAGTCTGTTACCGCTCCGGACTCCGTTGTGTACGGGCCTGCTTGTGAGTATGTAGTTGCTTTTCCCACATAATAACCGCCATCCAGCTCTAAACGGTCTTTATTTAAAAACATTTTGGAATAATACCTTGCTGCTGTTACTTCTGCCGGCCCCATGCCGTCGCCGATAAGGACAATCAAGTTCTTGGATTGCGCCGTTGTCGTAGGCGTTGTAGTTGTCGTTTCAGCAGCTGATGCCGCTCCCGCTACACCTACCGCCAATAAAGAAATGCATAAACCGGAACCCATAATCTGTTTTAGACTTTTTTTCAAGTTGTATTCCCTCCAAAAATAGTATTTCGCCTTATCTAGCATACATCCAGTTTTAGCAATGCTAATGGTTCAATACTATATTTTCAGTTAAACATTGAATATCCTAAAAATATGTACAATTATCGCAAAAAATGAACTTTTTCGCCATTTACAATATCTTTAAAAATAAATATAGGAAAACATTACAAGTCTCCTACTTAAAAAATTTTTTTGTATAATGTTATCCTGTGAGCAATAAGAAAATGACACATACCGTTACCCAAATTCCAAAGTTGAGAAAACGACAGCCTTTATACCAGCTGCCATTTCTTTGAGTATATTGCGCTATCACTCTGCGTTAGCGACGGATTGTGGTTTTATTTAAAATAAAACCACCTCTTAAAGTTGGTTGGTATCTATCTGAGTGCTTGTATTTCCTTTTGGGTTGTGTTGCAAATTATAAAAATGCCTAGTATACCTACTTTATTGGATAAACTATGTAGCCAAACCAATAGGATTTGTTATTTTCTTTATGAACCGATGGTCTTGTTCGATAATGTTGTTGAGGTACTTTGTTTGTCTGATTATGGTTTCTTTCGGCAGATCTTTCTCATCCTTTAACTGATCTATTGAGGGTGGATGTGCAGGGTTCTTATCTACCGTGATCACACGTGTTGATTGATTGTGTGGCGATGACAATGCCTTCTTGAAAAAGCGTTTCGCCGCATGAATATCACGATTTTCAGACAACATGAAATCTATCGATTTTCCCTCAGAATCAACTGCCCGATATAAATACTTCCACTGACCTTTAACTTTGATGTAGGTTTCGTCAGTCCTCCACGAGTCGTTTGTAGGTTTCAAAAAGTGGCGGATTCCGGTCCAAATTCATGCACCCATCTCATGATCGTCGTATGGGAAATCCTTAATCCTCGATCACTCATCATTTCAACTATATCGTTTCCAAAGCAAGTTGCTCCATCCCATGACTTCATTATCAATTACGTTATCATGAATTAGAGCTTTGCACCACAACCGGTTCATGAGTTTGGGCCGGAATTAGAAAAGCGAATTCGTCCCTATTTAAAGCAGACAAACGATTCCTTACGGACTGATGAAACCTATATGAAAGTCAAAGCACAATGGAAGTATCTTTATAGAGCAGTAGATTCAAAAGGAAACACGATTGATTTCATGTTATCTGAAAATCGAGACGCTTCCGAGGCCAAGCGATTTTTTAAGAAAGCATTGAATCAATCGCCACGTGTGATCACCGTCGATAAAAACCCAGCTTACCCTATAACAGTTCAGCATAAAGGACGAGAAGAGTATGAAACAAGAAACATTACTACGACAAAAGAAATATCTTAACAATATTATTGAACAAGATCATCGATTTATAAAGAAAATCATACAACCAATGCTGGGATTCAAGTCATTTGAAACTGCAGAATACACAATCGCGGGAATCGAAGACATGCATATGCTAAGGAAAGGGCAGGTCGAATGCCTTCATTCGTCTGTCCTTTCTTCAGTTAAATTTATCAACAAATTATTTGGTTTGACCGCATAATCAAACAAAAAAACCGCGGATATCCATAATCAATTTTAATTGTTGCACCAAACCCCGCGAAGTTCACAAGAATCTGTAACAAATACACAAAAAAATAAATATCTCATTAAGGTGAAACGAGAGAAACAAAAACAGTCGCTATACAGCACTTATCATCCAGGTACTGTATAGCAACTATGAGATTCTTCTTACCTTCAATTATTGTTGTCTTATTGCAAAATCGCTTTAGCTACAATGGCAAGGTCTTCAATGTCTACTTTGCCGTCATGGTTCACATCCGCTTTCTCATTCCAACCTACTTGACCTTGTTGTTTGCCGTAAGCAGCTGCAACCACAGCCAAGTCACCAATGGAGACACCGCCTCCATTAACATCTGCGATTATTTTCTTGCTTGTGAATACTTGCATTGCCGCTTCCAATGCAGCTTTTGCAATATCCACCTGCTGCTGCGTGGCATTCGAATCGTTTACTGCTGCTTTGGCTGCATCGATGGCCGACTGCAATTGCGCTTTGGAGCCAATCGCATACTGTCCATCTCCATCGCCTTCCACTCCTGCATCGTACATCGCCTGAGCGCTTGCGATCGCCATGTTCAAGAGCGACTTATCTACAGGTACAGTAGGTACTGTGATTTGTATATCACGGGAAGCTCTGCCGACCTGCAGCTCATTCCCCTGTCCATTGGCAATCACAACATGATCAACAGAAATTGTTGTATTGGTTGCCTGGGTTACAGATTTTGCCGTAAATTGGATTGCAAGTAAATCGCCCTGGGCAGGCACGTTCGCGCCCATGCTGGCAGCCACAATTCTGAGTTGTCCTGGAGCCGTCTCCTTTTGATCGATGACTTGAAATCCTTCTTTTAATGATGTAACCGAATTGAACTGCAAATTCAACGGATCATAGTGAAGCGTCAAATCTTGCCCATATACCGACGGGTACACACTTTGCGAAATATTGCTTAATCCTACCGACATCACAAGCGGTTGACCAGCCACAACAGTACTCGCTCCGCTCAATACGGTCACGGGAACTGCGTTTTGGCGGTTTACAGTCACCGTATACGTCTTGGTTGTCAAGTCAGGCGCCGTGACGACCACACCAATCACGTTACTGCCTTCGTTCAGATTAATCGGAGCGCTTGCTTGGCCAGTCGTTACGTTCTGTCCGTTTACACTAACTGTCGAATTCATATCATCAACAGAAGCGGTCATGACAATACTGCTCACGGAGTTCGGCACATTCGCTGTGTATGACGTAATGCCCGTATTAAACGCAGGACTCAGTTCACCGGACGATAAGCTTAGTGCTCTCAAGTCAGCATTGCTTGACAATGCTGCACGACTAAACTTAAACCAGTTTAAGTTGCATACATATTGTTTTGTAGTCTTAAACACTAGGTATAAATCATGAAAACCTGTCGCATTAGTGATCGGGGTTGATAAAGTCTTATAGTTCGACCATCCGCCAGTATCGCTCACAGTAAGCGATCCCGCTAATGTGCCAGTCGGACTGTCAAGCCTTACTTCAATCGTACCCCCTGCAAATTGATCTGCAGATACTCTTGCGTTAAATTCCAAAGCGCCATTGGCAAAGTAAAGATTTTTATAAACTAGATAATAACCGTCTTTAACATTTCCCATATCCTGTCCGCCGCCAGTATCCGGGGTGTTATTCTCAGTGATAAAGTTCCCTGATTTGGAATCATAGTTTTCTGCTTCGATCTGATTGAATGCACTTCGTACCGGTAACACTGTCACGCTGATACTCGTTGTCAATGCTACATTATTCGGATTCGCAACTCCTGACGGCAGGGTTACAGTTCCACTTACAGTGAAGATCTGCTGTGTCTTCTGCGAAGGATCATAGGAAGATGCCTCTACATCCCATGCCACAGTGGCAGTTACGTTTCCTGTATCGGTAATCAGTTGTACGGTTGATGGTAATCCAAGTGCTTCAGCTGTTTTTGCTGTCCCGTTGACCACTCCAGTAACGGGTGCAGGCGCTGTGATGTTTGTAATGGTCTTAATGCTTGATGGTAATACATTAAACTTAAACCAGTTTACGTTGCATACATATTGTTTTGAAGTTTTAAACACAAGATATACATCATGAACACCTGTCACATTGATGATTGGAGTTGATAGTGTTTGATATTTCGACCATCCGCCAGTATCACTAACATCAAGTGCTCCCGCTAATGTACCTGTCGGGCTGTCCAGCCTTACTTCAATTGTACCGCCTGCAAATTGATCTGCAGACACTCTTACATTAAATTCCGAAACGCCACTGTCAAAGTTAATACTATTATATGCTAAATAATAACCGTTTTTAACATTCCCTATATTTTGTCCGCCACCTGTATCCGGGGTGTTACTTTCTGTGCTAAAGCTCCCTGACTTAGAATCGTAATCTTCTGCTTCAATCTGTCCGAGCGCGCTTCTGAAAATAAATTTAAACCAGTCCAAATTGCCTACATTAGACTTTGCCGTCTTGAACACCAGGTAAACATCATGAATGCCTGTTATATTTGTCACAGCGGATGATAACGTCTGGTAAGTTGACGATCCTCCGGTCGGATTGACATTTAATGTTCCGGCTAATGTACCTGTCGGACTATCCAGCCTTACTTCAATCGTACCCCCTGAATTGGCATCTGCGGATACTCTGGCACTAAATCCCGAAGCGGTCATGCCAAAGTCCACGTTTTTATATACTGTATAGCTGTTATTAGTAAGACCACCAAGACTGGAGCCACCATCAGGGGCGTTTTGGACTACAATACTTTCCGACTTCGAAATGAAGTCTTCTGCTTCTATTTTGCTAAATGTGTTTGTGTTTAAATTTATTGAAGCGTTTGGCTTGGGTGTAAGCATTTCACCGTCAAAATTGTACAGATTAAGTTCATGAATGGACCAATAATGAGCACTATTTGTGCCGGTCTGAACAATCTTTACATAACGGCTTGTGGTCTTCTCAAATGTTATGAGCGTGTATTCATTATTTCCGGTACCACTGGCAACTGGCGCTCCCCAATTTATACCGTCATTTGATACATACACACTATATGCACTTGGATAGTCGCCAATCGAATTCGTTACTTCCATTGTAAGTTTATTGAATGTTTGGGCTGAACCAAGGTCTATTTGTACATATTGTCCCGGTGTTTGTACAGCATTTGTTGACCACTTTGAATCAAGGGCTAAATCCTTCATCTTATTAACATTAGCTCCGTTATTCGAAGCCGTAATTGTCCAACCGCTTCTGGGCAGAGGCATTGGCGGCATCCAGTCAGAAGGAGTCTGCTCAGGAGCAGGTGCAGCACCTTGGGAAGCAGGGATATATCCTTTCCAAGCCTTCCATGTTGCAGCAAATTCCTTAGGTGTGACAAAGTGATAGGTTTTGCCTTGTGGATTATTCAATAGATTTTGTTGCATCTGGTAAATCCTATTAGGTTGATCTCCCCAGTTGTACTCATCTCGCCCTGTAAGCGTCCCAATTCTTCCGGAATTTGCATTGACGGACAGGAAGATCGGCCCCGCTGCCGATGCAGCTACTTTGGATCTGATACTATCAACCTGTACGCTAGGGTTTCTGTCATATTTAATATCCGTCCCATGAATGAATGACTGTGTTGAGGCATTGTAAGTATAATCGTATGCATCGTCCCCGTAACCTCCAAAAAGGTGGTATGGGTTTAGCTGCGCTGCATAAGTAAGAACATCACTTCGGGATATTTCGTTGAATGAATAAAATCCCATACCATCGGTAAGGCGCTTTACGTTTGCAAAAAAGTTTCTATATCCTTCCGGCACGTTGCTTAAATGGAAGCCGCCTCCCAAATCGTCCTGCGTACCCACTACATTTTCATACATGTCAGGGTAATATTTCGACATAAATTCAGTCATTTTAGGATCTATGTCCAGTAGCAACGGATTATAAGTCCATCCGATCGAAACCTCTCCTTGATGCTCGCTGAAAACTTTGTCTGCGATATGGTAATTGAAGGGAGCTCCTACATTATCGCCATCCGTAACCAGATTTGTTATATAAACATCATTTGGACCCGCAGGATATGCATATGGAGTTGATGGTTTTCTTATATTATTAAAATCGGAAGCAAACGAAGACTTCACTGAATAGTTCCAGTCATATGCCATGATATACGGATAACCCAATGTCTGGATTGGCTTGATCATCGTTTCCTCATCACCGGTCATTCCAATTACCGGCGTGCCTTGCGGATAATTCGTTTTATTCAGAATGGTTGGAAACTTAGACTGACTGGCATTAAAAACAAATACCTTGTTTGCAACCCAGTAATCGAAAATGCCGGATGCCATGTCATTAGCTCCTCTTCCGAAAACAGAGCCTGTTGTGGTTGTTCCAACAACCTTCCTGTTTGTTTCGGGTCTGAAATAATTGCTATACGACCAGTCAAATGCCTGATCGCTGGTCATAGCCGTCAAATCTGCCTTCTGAGTGAAGTTATATCCTTCGCTTTGAAGGTACGCATCCAATCTAGGCGTTACCGTAATGGTATCCTCTATTCCGCTTGCAGTAATGCCTGCACACAAAGCCCCCTGCTGATAGCTACTATCGCCAGAAAGATTAGGTATCATAATTTTGCCTTTGATATATGAGCTATAATTTTCCAATAAGTATGACAAGGCAGGATACTTTTTGGTTCTATCCAACTGTGCATATTCTTTCGGCACATCGAAGTAAGATGGAATATTCAGAACCGTCCTGTCGACACTTGGCGGATCCCACAAATGCTCAAATTGATATCCCACAACATAAATCTTTGTATCGCTGCTCCTGTTAACAAGTCCTTGAATGACGGAAATTGCCAATAATGCGTCGTTTGCCGCCCAGTCATGAGCTGATTTGTCTATGTTTACATCCAGTACAATTACTTTCTTTGGAGCCGTAGAAACTTTCGGTAAAATTGTATCATAAGTTGCTGGTTGCGTTACCGCCTGCTCTGCTGCCTGTGTAGTCGGCGAGACAGAGATCAACATAGATGTACAAATCGAAAATACTGAAACGAGTGACATGAATCTCTTGTTTAACATTTCGTTTCCTCCCATTGAGTTATTGTTTAATTTTGGACTATTCGTTCCGATTGCCGCCATTGTCGTTTCACTACTGAAAGTGAATAAAGAAGAACCCATATAAAAGTTTTCGTGTAAACGATTTCGGTAAGCGCTTTCTGGATTCTCTAAAGGTCTGACCGGATTCCATCCGGCCATACACAAGAAGCTTACCACTATGCTCAAATTACTTTGATTGCCTATTGAATTTCAAATCGGTAACGGACAGGTGATCTGCCTGTCAGTGCTATACTCCGACTATCGGGCTGGCTCCCTCCGATATATGCTTCAAAAATAACCGGCTCGACAACGGCTGCGCCTTCCTCATCAACCAGAGCCAGTTCTTTATCTGTCAGGCAGAAGATCACCAGACATTCCTCACCAGGTTCCAGGAATACCTTCCTGAATCCTTTTAGTTGCCAATTGGGTGTACGGAATGATGCATCCAGAGCCTTCAAATATAGCTGAACCGTTTCTTCTCCCGCATAATTCCCTGCGTTCTTCACCAAAATGTTCAGGTATGCGGATTGCCCTTGCGCATAAATCATTTTCTCCAAGTCCACGCGTTCGTATTGGAAGGTAGTATAACTAAGCCCGTATCCGAACGGATACAAGGCTTCCTGCATCATATACCGATAGGTTCGATTTTCCATGCTGTAATCGCAAAAATCGGGGAGCTCTTCAACGCTTCGGTAGAAAGTAACTGGCAAACGCCCGGAAGGATTACAATCTCCGAACAACAAAGACGCTACTGCTCTTCCCCCCTCTGCCCCTGGATACCAAGCTTGCACGATGGCCTCGACATGCTCGTCAGCCCAATTAACAGCTATTGCGCTTCCTGATAACAAGACAAGGATAACGGGCTTGCCCACCTCATGAATCGTCTCTAGCAGATCTTGCTGGAGACCTGGCAGCTGAAGGTGCTTGCGGTCGCCGCTTGCATATTCATTTGATACGTCGCCCTCCTCCCCTTCCAAGGAAGCATCAAGTCCCAAGCAAATCACGACAACATCTGCTCGCTCTGCAGCCGAAAGCGCTTCTGCAAAGCGATCCTTGGGTTCGGCCAGCACCTCGACGCGATCCTTGTAAAGATGACAGCCCTCCGCGTAATAGATTCGCGTTCCAGGCTGGACAGCTTCGCGTATCCCGTCCAGCACCGTATAATACTGGGAAGCTGTGCCGCAGTAGTTGCCGACCAACGCCTGGCGGCTGTCTGCATTCGGGCCGATGACAGCTATGGAGCGAACCGCATCGCGCTTGAGAGGAAGAATGCCGTCTTGATTTTTGAGAAGCACCATCGATTTCTCGGCAGCCAGACGAGTGCATGCCAAGTGCTCCTCACACTCCACTACCTCATAGGGAATCGACGTGTACGGCACATGCTTCTCGTCATCCAGAAGCCCTAAGCGAATTCTCGTCTCCATTAAGCGCGTGACGGAAATGTCGATGGTTTGTTCGGTAATAAGCCCTTGCTCATAGGCGGATTTCAGATTCAAATACACATTACCGCAGTTCAAGTCGCAACCATTGTTCAGCGCCAGCGCCGCCGATTCCTCTACCGTACGAGTTACATGATGATGCTCATGGAAATCCTTGATTGCCCAGCAATCAGAGACCACATGACCACGAAAACCCCATTCTCCGCGCAAAATTTGCTTGAGCAGCGTTTCGCTTCCGCAACTAGGCTCCCCATTGACTCGATTGTAAGCACCCATGACGGCTTCAACATGCCCATCAATTACACAATCCCGAAAAGCAGGTAAATACGTCTCGTACAAATCCTTTTTGGATACAATTGCATTAAAGGAATGTCTCACCTCCTCCGGGCCGCTGTGTACGGCAAAATGCTTGGCGCAGGCCGCCGCTTTCAAATATAGCGGATGATCTCCTTGCAGCCCTTTAATGTAGGCTACACCCAATCTGCCAGTTAAATAAGGATCTTCGCCATACGTCTCATGCCCTCTTCCCCAACGCGGATCGCGGAAAATATTCACATTAGGGGACCAGAAGGTCAGCCCCTTGTATATGCCACAATCCCCTTGTCGCTGGAATTCATGATGCTTCGCTCTTCCTTCGCTCGCGATGATATCGGCAATTCGCTCAACAAGCGCTACATCAAAGGACGCTGCGAGACCGATGGCTTGCGGAAACACAGTGGCGACCCCGGCTCTTGCTACTCCGTGAAGCGCTTCATTCCACCAGTTATACCGCGGAAGGCCCAGTCTCGGTATCTCCGCTGCGTTGTAAAGCATCTGAGAAATTTTCTCGTCAAGTGTCATTTGAGAAACGAGCGTTTTGGCCCGTTCTTTAACCTCCGTGTTATGATCTGTCGTATTTCTTGACATGTCTGCTATCTCCCCAGACTTATTCATTTTTCTAACCTTTGACCGCACCCGCCGTCATACCTTCCATAATTCTGTTGCTCAGGATAAAGAAAATGAGCAAAATCGGCAAAATGCTGATCATCAGCGTGGCACCTATAGCTCCCCAATCGGTCGTGTACTGACCGACGAAATTCTGGACACCTACAGTCAGCGTCTTCAAATTGTCCGAACTGATAAATGTATTGACAAATATAAATTCATTCCAGTTGTAAATCATATTAATAATCATTGTTGTGGAAATGGCGGATGACGTCATAGGCAAAATGATTTGGAAGAACATTCTTGGAACCGTGCATCCATCCATGACTGCCGCTTCCTCCACTTCACGTGGCAACACTTGATAGGCGCCCAGCAGAATCATCAAGGTGATGGGGAGATTAAAAGCAATATAGGACAGTACAACGGAAAGCGGATGATCCTTCAAGCCAATATTGCTAAACAAGTTGAACAAAGGAATCAGGGTGGAATGCACAGGTATCATCATACCGACCATAAACAATCCAAGGACCAAGGAGTTAAGCCGCCATTTCATCCGTGTGATGGCATAGGCTGAAAAGCTGGCCAATAGGACCGTGAACATGACAGACACCGCAGTAATCCAGACGCTATTCAGAAAATAACGGCCGATATTGGCATCCGTCCAAGCCTTCGCGTAGTTTTCCCAATGCGGGTGCGTAGGCAGAGAAAATGGAGGAAGATTAAATACTTCCTGATTGCTTTTGAGCGAAAAAAATAACAGCCAAATCAGAGGAAGAAGCTGCACGAGAGCCAACCCTGATAAAACGATGTATAATGCCGGAATGCCAACTCGTACCTTCATGAATTCCTTCCGCAATGGGGTGACGGCTATGTGTGTGTTCATTGCGACTCCTTTCTTACACCATCTCTTCTTCGATTGAGTTTCAAATTATGCCTGGATATTAGTATTGGATGGTTTCTTTAGAAGCCGTAAATATTCGAATCAGCCATGTAACCGCCAAGCAAATGAGCAGCAGGAAGAAACCGACGGCACTCCCATAACCAAAGTCAAAGCCTTTGAATGCAAGACGGTACATATAGGAGGCCATTACCTCGCTGGCTCCATTCGGACCTCCATTGGTCATAACATAAATAAGATCAAAATATTTGAGGGACCCGACAACGGCCAGGACAATCGTAACTTTGAATACCTCGGCGACCAGAGGCAGCTTGACAGACCAAGCGGTCTGGAGAGGTCCCGCACCGTCAAGCGTGGCGGCCTCAAGCAGCGAGGATGGAATATTTTTAAAAGCTGCATAATAGATAAGAATGTAAAATCCGGCATACTGCCAAAGAATTGGTATGAATATCGCAAACAGTACAAGCTTTGTATCCGCCAGCCAAGAAGGCGGATTATGCACGCCGACAGATTCCAGAAAAGCATTAAGGATCCCGTTTGTCGGATGGTAAATTTTGAGCCAAAGCTGGGCAATAGCCACCGATGACAACAGCATAGGAATCAAGTATATTTTACGAAAAAGATTGGTGCCTCGTATTCGACTGGTCAGCACCAAAGCCACAGCCAGATAAACGACCAGACTCAAGGCCGAAAATAAGGCGAGCAGTAAGGAATGTTTGGCGCTGTCCCAGAATTGGACGTCCCCAAGCAACGTTCGGTAATGTGCTAATCCAATAAAGGTTGGTGCGCCAATACCGTTCCATTTTGTAAGCCCATAATAACCCGTAAGCACTATTGGCGTATAAATAAGACCGAGAATCAACAGCAGAGACGGGAGAACAAATAACGCGATAATCTTTTTATTGGACATTACTTTGTCCATAAGCCGTTTCTCCTTTCGCTTGTTAACAAGGGAAGGGACATCATCCCTATGATCTGTCCCTTCCTGTTTTTTTTCTACAGCGGAATAATTATACAACTGAAGGTTTTCACCCCCTGTTTATCGAAGTAATAAGGTAACCATTACTTTAAAAACAGGGGTTTCTAATGCGTCCAAAAAATCGAATTGTACCTGAAAAAACAATATATTTTCGTCCTGAAATTACGAACTGCCCTCACTGCGAGGCAAAACTTACACGAGCACATGCAGCATGGAAAAAGAAAATTGCTACTTTACATGGCGTAATTTTCGCATGGAGCATGTCCTACCGCTGTCCAAACGAGCAATGCCTTCATTTCGGTACGCTTTTCCGATCCGCAGAAGCAGAAAAACTCTGCATGAAATTCACAACATACGGTTTCGATGTATTGTGTCTTGTTGGAGAACTTCGCTTTAAACATCATATGACACGTCAAGAAATTGCTGACGAACTAAACCGCCTCGGTGTCAAAACGACAGATCGAAACGCGCAGATGCTGTATGAGCGGTATCTTGCACTACTTGGCGCAAGTGTTGATCAACATGTCCGTGAAGTATTAAAAAGCGTTTCTGAACAAAACGGAGGCTTACTGCTATCCATGGACGGTGTTCAACCTGAGAAGGGGAATGAAACACTTTATGTGATTCGTGAAGTGTTCAGTGGCACTGTACTGAGTGCGAAAAATTTAAAAAGCAGCTCCTCTGAAGAACTACAAAATCTTATTCGTCCCATCGTCGAGCTTGGCTATCCTATTATTGGCATTGTGAGTGATGGACAACAGTCTATTCGTCTAGCATTTGAAACCTTGCTGCCCCATGTTCCTTACCAATACTGTCAATACCATTACCTAAAAGACATTGCAAAACCTGTTGTAGATCTAGATCGTAAACTTAAAACAGAGATCAAGAAGAGCCTTCGTGGGATTCGAGAAATTGAACGAAAAATAGAATCTCAGAACTCCGTAGAGACCGAGGTAGCTAAGGGGTACATTGCCTCAGTACGGTCTTTGCTGCTAGAAGACGGAAATCCGCCGCTGGATCTGCCAGGAATGCGAATTTACCAAAATGCCAAAGCCATTCAGGCCTCACTTGAACAGTGCCTGAGTAAAAAAGGGGCCCTCCATACTCCAATCCATCGTCAGAATATTTAGTAAACTCAACACATTCGAGAATCAATTTCAGGAAGTATGCCGATGGATGGATCCAATTCGGCGCATCGTCTCTGCGTTAGAACCGGCTGAAGATAAATCCAGCAGCACGGTGCGCAAGAAAATGGAAGCCATTCTAGAGTGGTTGTGGAGAACTTACGACCGGGATACAGATGTTTCCATGGTAAAGAATGTGACGAGCTACACAAAGGGTTTCTGGAAAGGTTTATTTTCTTGTTACGATCATGGCCACTTACCTCGAACGAACAATGATCATGAACGGTTTTTCAGGCAGACGAAGACCCGTCATCGACGGATGACAGGCCGTCGGAGCTGGAATGAATACATACTTCGCAATGGAGAGTACGTAGTGCTTGTTGATGATGCATTACAACAGGAAGACTTGACGAACAGGTTAAGTCTTGTTTCTTATGAAAATTACAAACAACAAAAAGAACGCTGGAACAACAGACTGAACGAAAGTGTGCTGCGGAGAAGATTTAGAAAAGATCCCCTAGCTTACCTCCAAAACCTTGAAAACAAGCATAGTATGTTGGTTATTCCGCTGTAGTTTTTTTACACGGGGGCTTTCATCTTCGACGGCCGATTATTCCTTCGCCGCTTTGTCTAGCGCTTCCTCATGCTTCTTGGCGAATTCCTCAGGAGAAACAGCCTTACCAAAGAGCGCCTGAATCATATTCAGATGAGCCTCCGCAGCGGAAGGTTTCATCTGGACATCGGCAAACAGTGTGATGTTGCTGGCATTGTTCAGCTCATTCAGAAGGTCAATGTACAATTGAGGAAGCTTGACAGCGACGGTGTCCACTTTGGTTGCGGGAATGACGCCGGCTTCGGTGACAGCGACCTTGCCCCACTGCTCCACGAAATATTCCACAAATTTCTTCGCCTCAGCCTTAACTGTAGAGTTTTTGGCAACATAGAGTCCAGCGCCAGGACCACCAACCCAACTGTTTACATCGCCTTTACCACCGTTTAATGCCGGAAACTTGAAGAAGCCAACATTATCCTTGAATTCCTTAGGCACATCCGGATTGGTTGTGAAACTGGGCAACTCCCAGGTGCCCATCAAGTACATAGCGGCTTTTCCGTTCATAAACTCGGACTTGCCTTCATCGTAGGAGAGACCGTTGAAGCCTTTATTGAACGCGTTCAGATCAACGAGACCCTGAACATCTTTCGCCGCTTGAATCAGACTTGGCTCTTCAAATGAACCGGTCCTTGCGATGGCCTTCTTCAGTGGATCGTTGCCGCCGATCCGGTTCGCCATGTACATGTACCACAAGGAACCTGTCCAACGGTCTTTGTTGCCCAAAGCAATGGGGACGACATTATTCTTTGTGAGCGTTTTCACAGCATCCAGGAATTCATCGTAGGTTTTTGGAACCTGTAGATTGTTTTTGGCGAAAATCGCTTTATTGTAATATACGGGAACGATGTTAAGCTCGACAGGTAAACCATAGGTTTTGCCATCAACAGAATAAGCCTCGGTGGTGCCAGAAACGAATTTATCCTTTAGTTTGTTATTCAATACATCGTCTAGAGGCTCGAATAGACCGCCCTTTACATAAGGCTCCAGAAAGCCAGCCGCAAAAGTAAAGCCCACATCCGGCAGTTGGTTCGACGCCGAAAGAACCTTCAGCTTGCTCTTGTACTGTTCATTTTCAAGGACTTCTGTCTTTACGGTCACGTTCGGATTAGCTTTTTGATAATCGTCGATTATGCGGGTTAAGACGGCATTCTGTTGTTTAAAGCTGCCAGCCGGCCAGGAATGCATAAAATTGATCGTTACTTTGTCTGCTTTGCTTCCTGCCGGAGTTGCCGCTGTTGATGCCACCGGAGATTTGGCGGGGTCGGAAGTGCTGCCCGAATTCTTGACAGACCCACAGCCAGTTAAGGCAACTGCACCCAGTACGCTTAGAGCCATAAGTCCTGTAAACGCTTTTTTTACCACTAGTATTTCCCCCTTAATATTCAGTAAGTGAAGAGCGGAAGCGGACAATCCCTTGCTTCTTTCATATCGTACCATAGTCTTTCAGCACGAATAAGGTAGGTGCCATTAGGTAAAGTTCTCCGATTCTTAGATTTCATCCCGCCCAATATCCGCAGTTCCCTCCGTCATCTGCTTTCGGAATTGGCCTGGACTAAATCCGGTATATTTTTTAAACACCTTAATAAAAGACTTACTGTTCTGGTATCCTACCTGCTCAGCAATTTCATGGACGGGAAGATTGGTCATAAGCAGCAGTTTCTTTCCTTTCTGGAGCATCCGTCTGGATGTATACTCACTGAAGGTGAATCCGATTCGTTCCTTGAACAGATGGCTGAAATAGCTGGCATTCAGATGAACATGATCGGCAACCTCTTTAAGACTTAGTCCCTCGCCGAGGTGTTCCTCTACATATCGTATTGCCTTCTCAATCGGCTCACAGACGGACGCTTGCCCGCCGTTTAACTCGAGCAACCTAGTATCCACCACTTTCTCCAAAGTCGACTGCAGTTCCCTTGTTTTCTCCAGTTCCATCGCCTGTTTCACGGCTTCTACCAGCACCCGTTTCTCAAGCGGCTTCAAGAGGTATTGCACCACCCCCAGTTCGATGGCTTGCTGCGCATAATCGAAGACGGCATGGCCGGAAATGAGAATCACAACCACCTTAAAGCCTCCTTCCCGCAGGTTTTCCACCAATTCAAGCCCACTGATTTCTGGCATTCGGATATCTGTGATGAGCAGATGGATGGGATTCTCTTTCATGATGGTCGCCGCTTCTATAGCGCTTCCCGCCGTCATTACCCGAATCTCGCCCGACCATTCGGCTTCCAACGTCTTCCTTACCCCTTCGCGAGTTCTCGGTTCATCATCCACGATCAGTACGGTTCGTATTGTTCTCATCATATGTCTCTCTTTCTATCGGAATTTCAAAACGCACGGTTGTTCCAACCCCCGGTAAACTCTCTATGGTCAGCTCACCTGCAGTCACTCCATAATAGAGCTCCAGTCTTCTTTTCACATTACGGATACCTAGCCCGGTCCGCTTAGAACCGATGGATGTTCCAGTAGTGATGGAGAGCAAAAGCTCCTTTAATACAGTCTCCTCAATTCCGGTTCCGTCATCTTCTATAGTAACTTTCAGATGAGAACGCTCAGGGGAAGGTTCGATCCGAACTCGGAGAGTGCCTCCTCTCACCCGCTTCTCAATTCCGTGGACTATGGCATTTTCCACTAAAGGCTGTATGATTAGCTTGGGCACGGGGACATTTCCGTATTCCTTCACACTATCAATTGACCAGTCTAGACGGGAGCCCAACCGCGACTTCATAATTTGCAAATACCGTTCGATATGCTCCAGCTCATCGCGTATGGTAACCCATTCTTGACGGCCCGTAGCCGAAATGACATAACGGAAAATATGAGATAGGGCGATGACCAAATCCGCCAGTTCATCCTCACCTTTATCCGATAATGACCAGTAAAGCGCTTCTAATGTGTTATATAAAAAATGGGGATTAATCTGCGCCTGAAGTGCTTTCAGCTCAGTTTGGCTCTGTAGCAGCTCCTTTTCGTAAACCAGCCTGATCAGTTCGTTAATGTTATCCGCCATCTGGTTATACGTATAATTCAGCTCCTGTAGCTCCATGGTCCGAGAGCCGTGGGAAATCCGCTTTAAAATCCCGTCTCTTGCCCCCCTCATCGTCTTGATTAATCGGAGAATTGGTCTGGTAATAAGACTTGATACCAGATAGGAAAGAAGAAGAAACAAGAGAAAACCAATGAGACCCGATATCAGCAAAACGTTGCGCAGCACCGAGATGCCTTTGGTTACTTCCTGCATAGGTGTAAGGATAATAAGACTCCAGCCGGTTTCAGAGGATTTTTGACTGATCATCATGTATTCAATGCCATTCATAGTCACATATGGGCTAGATCCACGAAGTAGCTCGGACTGATCGGGTGTTATCGTAAGGTTTGAAATGATCGGGAGCCCTTGAGGATCCATCAGCACCAAAGCCTCCGTCTGATTGCCCCCCGTAGAGGGTTCGCGAGGCACGAAGACGCTTCGATCCATGCTGACGAGCAGGTAACCCCCTGATGAGAACCAGCGATCAACAAGGCTTATTCTTCGAAGAGACAGTACATGGTCCGGCTCATCGGGATCCAGACCAATCCATAGCGGTCTCCCCTTTAGGTCATCCGCTCTCCAAATCCATTCTTTTTTTACTCTGTTATCCAAACGTTGTTCATCCAGAGGAAAGAGTTTGAGGTAGTCCATGGTATATAATTCAATCCGGTTAACTCCTTTCGAATATGTCTGGTAGTGCCCAACTGTACGGGCAAGTTTCTGTCTTTGGGAAAAATCCGGAGTATTGCCGTTCAAATTGTTCTGTAGCAGCTCCTGCACATAAGTATCGGTCATGATTTGAGCCGTCAAAGTATCCATCTGCCCGATTAGCGCATCAAGTCTTCCGTTGGCTTGCACAGCTGTCTCCTGGATATGTTTGGCTGCACTCTTTGTTAGAAGTTCTGAGACACTGCTGTAAGTATTGATGCCAAAGACGAACAAGACGATGGTCATAACTAACATAAATCCTATTAAGATTTGGTTGCGCAGCGTATTGTAGGGCCAAAATTTGGAGAACATCGCTCCATTCCTCCTTCTGTTAGGGACATCTATACGTCTGAGCAAAGACTACTGGATTTTTTATAAAAATAGCAATCGACTGATGTGCGAAGATCACAAGAATCTGTAACAAATACACAAAGAAATAAATATCCCATTAGGATGAAACTAAAGAAACAAATTAGTCGCTATACAGTACTTATCTTCCAGGTACTGTATAGCGACTATGAGATTCTACTTACCTTCAATTAAAGTTGGTTTATTGCAAGATCGCTTTAGTTACAATGGCAAGATCTATAATCTCAACTTTGCCGTAACAGATGACCTTTCTGCGTTCAAATAAACCAACCAATTGAATGTTTAACACCTAAGACTTTTCCCATCTAAACACTCTCGAGCTCCATTGCCGACGGACTAAAATTATATATAAGCAGACCTGTGCGAATTTTACAGATCTGCCTAAAGATGAAGAGAGGGTTAGTCCAAGCTCTTCAGTATGTTCGCTTAACCCTTACCGAATCCAGGCTTCGTCGTCTATAATTACCGCCCGGCATTCCGAATAAGTCATTATGCTTACCTCGCATTCATTTTGTTGCCAGATGCAAGAAGCTCCACGGTTCGACGAAAACGTTCATACTTTTCTCTCTTTTTACACAAAATCGATGTATCCTAATCTTAGTTTCCCGTCCTAACAAAAGGAACAACAAAAAATTAAGTTTTCTCTAAAAATTAAATAAAAGAACCTCTGAACAAATGGGTAATTGTCATATATAGTAGCCTTCTCGTAGATCATCCGAGCGGTTATTCCAAATTTACCAAAAAGGGGAAATCCACCTATCGGTTCGAATCTCCCTATTTAAAAATGTACGCCGACCATTGGAGTTGAATGGTCATCACAGAAGTCGTATTGTTAAAAAAGTCGCTATACAATACTCATCGTCCAGGTACTGGGTTGCGGTGCAAAGCTCTGGTTCATGATAACATCATTGAAATGAAGTCATGGGATGGAGCAACTTACTTTGGAAGCGATATTGAATGTATTTAAATGGAAGCAATATGAATCGGCAATCATTTTACAAACGGTGAGATGGTATTTGAAATATAGTTTAAGCTATCGAGATATAGTTGAAATGATGAGTGAGCGAGGATTAAAGATTTCCCATACGACGATCATGAGATGGGTCCATGAATTTGGACCTGAAATCGACAAACGAATCCGTCCCTTTTTGAAACCTACAAACGACTCATGGCGGACATACGAAACCTACGTCAAAGTCAAAGGTCAATGGAAGTATTTATATCGGGCAGTTGATGCTAGGGGTAAAACCATTGATTTTATGTTATCTGGAAATCGGGATATGCAAGCAGCCAAACGCTTCTTTACAAAGGCTTTGTCCTCTCCTCATAATCAAATCCCACGTGTAATCACTTTAGATAAAAATCCAGCTTATCCACCAGCAATACAAGAATTATTAAATGAGAAATTTCTACCAAAGGAAATCTTGATTAGACGGACAAAGTATCTAAACAACATTGTGGAGCAAGATCATCGATTCATAAAGAAAATTACAAAACCGATGCTTGGTTTTAAAACGTTTCTAACTGCAGAACGGACGTTGAAGGGAATCGAGGCTATGCATATGATTAGGAAAGGGCAGGCTGTTGATAATTAATCTGCCCTCTCAGCTGTTGAATGGCTCAATAAAGTATTTGGTCTAGCGGCATAGTTAACGTACAATTTGTCGGGTAGTTGCTATCTTTTCTAATTTTTGCACCACAACCGGAATACCTAACGGTCTTAACTTCCCATTCTCCTTCTCAATGTAGTGCCTTCGCACAGGGGCAGGCTTGTACCGCCCTTGTTGCAATAACCTTTGGAGCTCCCTCAGGTTCATGTTCACATTCTTCTCGAACATGGCAATGCTTACGCCATCGATTCCGCCGCTTCCTTGATTCTTCCTCACGGATAGCCATGCTTCGTACAGATTTTCTATTTGGTATACTTTATCGATCAGGGAGTAATATCGTCGTTTCGGTTTCATTGGTGTTTCACCACCTTTACCGCTACTCACCAAACTGGTCTTGTTTCCGCTACAGATGATCGATTCCTTGTGCTTGTTCCACGGGCGTAACAAATGCGTCTTAGACTCATTGTCAATCACTCTGTTGGTCCGCCGTGTACTCAGGTCGCCAGTAGTCCTTATCCGTTGGCGTTCTTCGCCATTGGCGGGACGCACCCACTTGGAGCTACTCTCGTTAGTTTAAGGCGCTTACGATCTCCACTCACGCAAACTCACAGACTTTGACGAAGCACGTCCCCTTTGCCTCTGCCTTCCCTCTTTTGAAGCGGAAGCAGGTTATGCGACTGAGTTTTCTTTCTCGCGCGCATACTCATCTGAGTTTCCCCCTCCAGACGGTTACCAGCTTTCATCGGCTCGGACTTACTCGCTACTACGGAACGATCCGCCATCTCGCAGCCCATCGATTCAGCTTTCCCTTTAAGGTTATACCTCCCCTACCTTGTCCGCATTTGCGTCAAGGAAGCTACGAGACTTCCCTCAGTCATCTGCACATTCTATTCCATCCATCCTGACCCTAATCACGTCGATGAGCCTTGCAGGTCATATCCCTTTGTTTGTTTTCCTGCAAGATATACATATTTGCATAAGTTTCCCCGTTTGTTTGGCGGGTCACCCAACATCGCCGCCACCTCTGGTTCACCGCATTCCGGGCTGGATTTTGCCTGCAGGCCCTTCGGATTCCCTCTCACGAAAGACACCCTGCCAGTCCTAACCCTGCTGGATTAGGACCTCTACTTCGGCTACGGCACTTTAAAGGGTAAAGTTACCGAGTGGATTTGAACCACTTAGATTGTGCGACTGTGAGGCGCACAATCAAACCGGCACTCCATCGGAGTCCCGGTGCTTGCATCCACCTATCAAAGCTCACTCAACCGCCCATCATGAAAATGCACAACCCGCTTCGCCTGCTGCGCAATCGCCAGATCATGCGTAATCAAAACGATCGTCCTGCCCTGCTCATTCAAACTCTTAAAAATCTCCAAAATCTCCACACCCGTCTTCGAATCCAGCGCTCCTGTCGGCTCATCTGCTAGAATAATCGAAGGATCGCCAGCCAAAGTCCGGGCAATCGCAACCCGCTGCTGCTGCCCGCCGGACAGCTCCGAAGGCAGGTGTCGTCTGCGATCCACTAAGTCAACCGCATCCAACGCCTGCATAACAAGCGGCTCCCGCTCTTTCTTGCTCATGCCCCGATATATTAACGGCAGTTCCACATTCTCGTATGCATTGAGCCGTGACAGCAAATTAAAGCTCTGAAAAACAAACCCAATCTTCCGATTTCGTATTTCAGCCAACTGAGCATCCTTGAGACGATTAATGACCTTCCCATCCAGCACATAATCTCCATGATCCGCAATATCTAAACACCCAATGATATTCATCAGCGTCGACTTCCCCGATCCCGACGGCCCCATAATCGCCACAAACTCACCATGATCAATTTTCAGGGAAATATCATCCAACGCCCGAATCATTTCCCCGCCCATCACATAGTTCTTACTCACATGTTCGATCTGGATTAAGGTCATTCCCTTCGCCTCCATTACTTGAGCCCAAATAAATGAAGTGTGCGACTTATCAACCTAATCTACCTTACCGCTTCGCCTTATAAAATTCATGATACAGCTTCATGAGCGCCCGCTTCTCAATCCGTGATACATACGAACGTGAAATCCCCAACTCCTTCGCAATCTCCCTCTGCGTCCGCTCTTCTCCTCCAAGTTCCAGCCCAAACCGCCCTACCACAACTTCCTTCTCTCGATCGTCCAAAATCTCTAAGTTCCGGTAAATTTTGCTCTTCTCTATCTTGAGCTGCACCTTATCCACGACATCGTCGGCTTCCGTGCCGAGGATGTCGATCAACGTAATTTCATTCCCCTCTTTGTCCGTTCCGATGGGATCATGCAAGGACACATCCTTGCGCGTTTTTTTTAACGAACGTAGATGCATTAGGATCTCGTTCTCGATACAGCGTGCCGCAAATGTCGCCAGCTTAGTGCCCTTATTCGGGGAGAACGATTCGATCGCCTTTATCAATCCGATCGTCCCGATCGAGATCAAATCCTCGAGATCTTCCCCAGTATTGTCGAATTTTTTTACTATATGTGCCACAAGTCTTAAATTGTGTTCAATCAGTTTATTCCTTGAATAATCATTACCTTCGGCCATCAGTCTAAGATGCTTTTCTTCTTCTTCCTCGGTTAAAGGCTGTGGAAACGCATTATTTTTGACATAGGATACAAGTAAGGTTAACTGTTTGATTAATACAGCAATTGCACTGAAAATCCCAGGCATTCCAGCCACCCCCTCATATGATTGCGGATCTTAGCTGTTTCGGAAGCCTCCGCTTTCAAGACTAGTATTAGTCTATGTGGGTTTGTGCCTAGAAGTGCCTGTACGGAATAAGTTACGTGAATAAGTCTTCTGGAATTTCTATCGCCCGCCTGCAGCTCGATGCTTCCGCTTTACAAAAATTATCGGATAAACTGAGTTACCCATAACATCAACTTGTTGTTTGGATTAACAAATCCCCTTTTGTTTGTATCCAGGGATGATATTCTTCTCATTTCCTCCTGTGATAAACGGAAATCAACGATGTCCAGGTTCGCTTTTAGCCGTTCAGGATTAATTGATTTTGGAATGACGGAAATACCCCGCTCCAGATTCCACCTTAGCATGACTTGCGCCGTCGTTTTACCGTACTTCTCCGCAATTTCCTTCAGTACAGGATGATTAAATAATTGCTGATTTCCATGTCCAAAAGGGCCCCAAGCCACGTGCTGGATCTGGTTCTTCACCAAATACTGATGCAGTTCTTCCTGCTGCAGAAAAACGTTCGTATGAATCTGATCGACCGCAGGGACAATGGTTCCATGCTTCAAGACATCCTCCAGATGATTACGTTCAAAGTTAGATACACCAATCGCTCTGACCTTACCCTCTTTATATAATTGCTCCATCACTTCCCAGCTCTCTATATACTTAGGGGATGGCCAATGAATCAAATAAAGATCGAGATAATCCGTTTTCAGCTTCTTTAAGCTGGTTTCAAACGCTTGCTTTGTTTTTTTGCCATGATCTGAATTCCATAGTTTGGTTGTAATGAATATATCCTTACGATCTACCCCCGACTTCTGAATCGCACTGGCGACAAGTTCCTCATTGTGATAAAAGGCTGCAGTATCTATGTGTCTGTAACCATTTCTCAATGCCCAAACGATTGCATCCTCATGCTGATTTTTCATTTGATACACGCCCAAACCAACCTTAGGCATCAAAACCCCATTATTCAAAACGTAATTTTCCATATAATCATCCTCCTACTCATTCCTGTTATAGACTGAAGTGAGTCAGTCGGCTCGAATAGCATTCCAGCAGCTTTTTTCAATACCGGCAATAAGCTCCGGACTCTCCTCTAATTTCCCGTGCTGAATTTCCTTGAAGAAGCTGACAAATGCGCCATAAACCACACATATCAATGCATTTGCAGGCAGTGGGCTAACTACCCCCTGCTCTTTTCCCTCTTCTACAATAGCTGTCAAAAAACTCAAAAAGTCTTGGAACTCCTTCTGGCTCTTTTCATTCAAATAGTAGGCATCAGCATGTGAATCAATAAAAAGAAGCGTATAAGCATTGTTTTTTACAAATGCAACCATTTGATAAAATACGTGTCGGAACTGCTCCCGGATCGTACTGGAGAACGGAAAATCATTTTTTATAGTCTCTGCAAACTGTGTAACTACTTTTTGAAACAACGAGTTGACCAGCGCCTCTTTATTTTCGAAATATCGATAAATCGTACCCGCTCCTACGGCTGCCGTCTCCGCAATCATAGGTACCGTTGTTCCGTCGTAGCCTCTTTCTGCAAACAGCTTTAAAGCCGCATCATAAATTTCCTCTTGTTTATTGCTGGACAAACTTTTCACCTCATTTTCGGAATGAATATTCATTCCTCATTATTATAAAACTAACTTTTCTTTATATCAAACGTGAAAAAATGTGCAAAAAGGGCCGATCCTACGGTTAAAAAACCGCAGATCGACCCTCTTCATAACTTATGACAGATTAATTCACGCTGATCGCGTCAATGAGCAATACCGCATACGTGCTGTCTTTGTGCACGAGCTTGATGTATTTGGCATTCGTCAGATTTGCCCCAAAGGCGCTGAGCGGTATTGAGATGTCGCTGTAGCTTCCTCCGACCGTTCCGTAGCTGCTGATCGGCCCGACCGTATGATCCGTTCCGTCATTCAACACGACGTCCCAATGCTGTGACGTATCGGAAGGATTCCAGTCCCTGATCCGCAGCACCAGGTTCGTATGGCCTGCCAAACTCCGATTAATGTTTTCCTGGAAGTATTGCCCTGCTCCGCTGGAGTTAAGGACGATATTGCCGACACTGTCGGAACCATAGTAAGCGCTGTCGATGACCCAGCTGATGCTTTGACCCAAGTCGTTTACTTTATTGTTGAAGTTCGTTGCGTTCGCGAACGAATCGATCGTGACCGTGCCGGTCGATGCCGCTGGCGTCGCGCTCGCCTGGTTGGAATTACCGCTCGTTCCCGC